>NZ_MJDM01000005.1:823900-1012055 GCF_008452795.1 Klebsiella sp. AqSCr | reverse complement strand
TGGCCGCCGCCCGCGGCTGGGACGTGGCGAGGGTGGCGGCCTTTTGCGGTCTGCCTGCCGATGAGGTGGCGGGATTCTATCGCGAGTTCATCGCCGCCCCGCGGGCGATCACCCTCTACACCATGGGAATCAATCAATCCGCCAGCGGCAGCGACAAATGTAACGCCATCATCAACGTCCATCTGGCCAGCGGGAAGTATGGCCGCCGCGGCTGCGGCCCCTTTTCGCTGACCGGTCAACCCAACGCCATGGGCGGCCGCGAAGTCGGCGGGCTGGCGACGATGCTGGCGGCGCACATGGATTTTGTGCCAGACGATCTGCAGCGGCTGGCCCGCTTCTGGGGGACGGAACGGCTGGCGCAGACCCCCGGGCTGACCGCCGTGGAGCTGTTTGCCGCCATTGGCCGCGGCGAGGTCAAAGCGGTCTGGATCATGGGTACCAACCCGGTGGTGTCGCTCCCTGACAGCCACGCGGTGAGCCAGGCGCTGGCCGCCTGTCCGCTGGTGATCGTCTCAGATGTCGCCGCCCAGACCGATACCGGACGTTTCGCCCACATCCGCTTTCCAGCGCTGGCCTGGGGCGAGAAGAATGGCACGGTCACCAACTCGGAGCGGCGGATATCCCGTCAGCGCAGCTTTCTGCCGCCGCCGGGGGAGGCGAAAGCGGACTGGTGGATCATCGCCAGAGTGGGCCAGGCGCTGGGGTATCGCGAGGCGTTTGCCTGGCAGCATCCGCATGACGTCTTCCGCGAGCATGCGGCGCTGTCCGGTTTCGAAAACGACGGCCAGCGGGCGTTTGATATCGGCGCGCTGGCTGATCTCAGCCGTGAGGCGTGGGACGCCATGCCGCCGGTGCGCTGGCCGGTCAGCCGCAGCGAGGCCGCCTGGGATATCACGCGCGGCTGGCATGGCGATGGCAGGCTGCGGATGGTGCCGGTGACGCCTCAACCGACCCGGGCGACAACCGATGCCTTTTATCCGCTGATCCTCAACAGCGGGCGGATCCGCGATCAGTGGCACACCATGACCCGTACCGGCGCAGTGCCGCGGCTGATGCAGCATATCGCGGAGCCAATGGTGGAGGTGGCGCCGCAGGATGCCGTTCGCTATCAGCTTCCCGCTGACGGGCTGGCGCGGATCTGGTCGCGGCATGGGGTGATGGTGGCGAAAGTGGCGATCAGCGAAGGGCAGCGCCCCGGCTCGCTGTTTGTTCCGATGCACTGGAACAACCAGTTTGCCCGTCAGGGGCGGGTGAATAACCTGCTGGCCGCCGTCACGGACCCGTATTCCGGCCAGCCGGAAAGTAAACAGGCGGCGGTGGCGATCGCCGCCTGGCAACCGGCCTGGCACAGCGAGCTTTTTTGCCGCGAACCGCTACCATTTCCTGCGGCCTGGCACTGGCGGCGGCGGGCGACGCCAGGCGTGCTGCACTACTCGCTGGCCGGGGAGGCATCTGCCCGACAGTGGCTCAGCGCGTGGTGCGCCCGGCGCGGCTGGCAGTTACAGGTGGCTGACGGCGGCGCGGTGTGGAACCTGCTGGCCTGGCATCAGGGAAGGCTGATGCTCGGCTGGTGGAGCGATGCGCGCGAGCCGGCGGTGGATTGCGCATGGATAAGCGCTGCCTTTGCCGCGCCGCCGTCCGATGCTGTCCAACGACATGCCTTGCTTAGCGGCCGACCGGGCGCCGCCGTCGCGCCGCGGGGGCGGATCGTCTGCAGCTGCTTTGGGGTGGGGGAATGGTCAATTAACGAGGCCATCGCCAGCGGCTGCGCCAGCGTCGGGGCGCTGGGTGGGAAGCTGAAATGCGGGACCAACTGCGGCTCTTGCGTGCCGGAGCTCAACGCGCTGCTGGCGGCGCAGCGAACCCGGGCGTAACGGTGGCGCGCGGCGACGCCTCCGGTTGGGCGGCACCTTACCCAACCGGTTTCAGCTTATTCCTGGAATTGCCCACAGGGCTGCGGGAGCAGGGAAAAAACGATAAACTAACACTTCTATCCATTTTTGTGAGCTTGCGCAAACTCTGTTAATGCCTGTGTCGTTCCGTTTGTTGCCAACGTTGACCTTTCTCCTGCTGTTGCCGGGCGTTCCCGTCTGGGCGCTGACCGCCAGCGACACCACCCGCCCTGCGCAAGCGCAAGATCCGCTGCCCGATATGGGGATTGCTCCCCAGGTTGATGACGACGCCCGGCACTTTGCCGAAGTGGCGAAGAAGTTTGGCGAGGCCAGCATGAGCGACAATGGTCTGACGGCGGGTGAACAGGCGCAGCTGTTTGCCATCAGTAAAATCGGCAATGAAGTGAGTCATCAGCTGGAGAGTTGGCTCTCGCCGTGGGGCAACGCCAATGTCGACCTGCTGGTCGATAAAGAGGGGAAATTCACCGGCAGTAAAGGGAGCTGGTTCGTGCCGTTGCAGGATAACGACCGTTATCTGACGTGGAACCAGTACTCGGTGACCCGGCGCGAGCACGATCTGGTGGGCAACATCGGGCTTGGCCAGCGTTGGCGGGTCGGCGGTTGGCTGCTGGGCTATAACTCGTTTTACGATAAAGTGCTGAGCGAAAGCCTGGCGCGCGGCAGCGTTGGCGCCGAAGCGTGGGGAGAATATCTCCGCCTGTCGGCAAACTATTACCATCCGCTTGGCGACTGGCAGCTACGCGATAATCAGACTCAGGAGCAGCGGATGGCCGCAGGGTATGACGTCACCGCCCAGGCGCGGCTGCCGTTCTACCAGCACATCAACACCAGCGTCAGCGTCGAACAGTATTTCGGCGATAGCGTCGATCTGTTTCACTCCGGCACCGGCTACCATAATCCGGTGGCCGTCTCCGTTGGGCTCAATTACACCCCGGTCCCGCTGGTCACGGTGACCGCTAAGCATAAGCAGGGGGAAAATGGCGTCAGCCAGAACAATGTGGGCCTGAAGCTAAACTACCGCTTTGGCGTACCCCTTAAGCAGCAGCTTGCGGCAGACGAGGTGGCGATCAGCAACTCGCTGCGCGGGAGCCGCTTCGATAGTCCGGAGCGGGATAATCTGCCGGTGGTGGAGTATCGTCAGCGCAAAAATCTGACGGTCTATCTGGCCACGCCGCCCTGGGATCTGCAGTCCGGGGAGACGGTGCAGTTGAAGCTGCAGATCCATAGTCTGCATGGCATCAAGGCGCTGCACTGGCAGGGAGACACCCAGGCCCTCAGCCTGACGCCGCCGGTAGATGCCAGCAGCCCCGATGGCTGGAGCATCATTATGCCGGTGTGGAACAGTGAACCGGGCGCCGCGAACCGCTGGCGCCTGTCGGTGGTGGTGGAGGATAAACAGGGGCAGCGCGTCTCCTCCAATGAGATCGCCCTGGCGTTGACCGAGCCGCTCGTCAAGTTTACCACGCCAGGCGTCTCCTGGACGGACTCGCCTTAGAAGATTCGCTCCTGGTGGACCCATACCGCCGCTTCCACGCGGGATTTGAGCTTCATTTTCTTCAGCATGTGCTTCACGTGTACTTTGACGGTGCTTTCGGTGATATCCAGGCGACGGGCGATCATTTTGTTCGGCAGTCCCTGAGCTATCAGCTTGAGAATGTCGCGCTCGCGCGGGGTCAGCTGGCTGATGTCCCGATCGGAGGTGGCGCGGTTGGCGCGCAGGCTGGCGGCCAGCACCGGCGTTAACGCTTCGCTTAAAACCATCTCTCCAGCGGCCGCCTGCTGCAGCGCTTTCAGCAGATCTTCCGGTTCCATGTCCTTCAACAAATAGCCATCGGCGCCGCGCTTCAGGGCGGTGACAACGTCCTCTTCATGGTTGGAGACGCTGAAGACCACTACCCGGCCAGAAAGGGATTTCTCACGCAGCTTATCCAGCGTCTCCAGACCGTTCATGCCCGGCATATTAAGGTCCAGCAGGATCAGGTCAGGATCCAGCGACTCGGCCAGCTCGATACCTTGCGCGCCATTGCTGGCCTCGCCAATCACCTGGATGTCCGGCGCCATGCTGATCAACTGTTTCACGCCGGTGCGCAGCATCGGATGGTCGTCAATGAGAAGGATAGTTGCCCGTTCCTGTTGACTCATGAGGGTCTCCTTATTGGATGGAAAACGTTTTTTCCGGGATAAACGTGACGATCACTTCGGTTCCACCGGTTTCCCGGCGTCGTACCTGACAGTCACCGCGCAAGCTCTGGGCGCGATCCCGCATAATAATTAAACCGTAATGGTTACTCCGTTCGGCGTGGTCCGGTACGCCGCGGCCGTTATCCGCTACCACCAGACGAACCTGATTATCGCGTTGTGACACCGTCACGGTCACTTCGGTCGCGCTGGCATGCTTCAGAGCGTTGCTCAACGCTTCGCGAGCGATCTGCAGCAGGTGGATCGCCTGATGCGAGGGCACAAAGCGCGGCGGGAGCTGGTAATCAAGCTGCACCGTAAAGCCGAAGTGGGCGCTGTACTCCTGACAGCTGGACTCCAGCGCCGGGCGCAGCCCCGGCTCGGTCAACTGCAGGCGGAAGGTGGTTAACAGCTCCCGCAGCTGGGCCCACGAGGTATTCAGTTCGTTACGGATCTGCCCCAGCAGCTGGCGGCTCTCCGTCGGCAAGGCGTCGCCTTGCATCTGCAGACAGCTAACCTGCATCTTCATACAGGATAGCGACTGGGCGATGGAGTCGTGCAGCTCGCGGGCGATAGTGGCCCGTTCTTCCATGACGATCAGCTGCTGCTGCTTCTCCTGATGGCGGTCCAGCGCCAGGGTGCTGGTCAGCTGTTCCACCAGGGTATCCACCAGCTGCTGCTGATCGTGGCTGAGATGGCGGCCAACCGGCAGCGTCGCCAGCAGGATGCCGTACTGACTATGCGCATCTGACAGCCGCCACTTCAGCGTTGTTCCGCCATCCGGCAGCGGCGGCAGATTGCGTGGACAGAGGTAGCAGCCTTTATCATCACAGTCATCATCCGAGTGGCAGGTAAACTCCTGGTGATTATCTTCGTCTTCCAGGTCGTAAACCCTTACCTCGATATCGCGCAGCAGCGTCAGACCCTGCAGGCCATTCAGTACCGGCGAAATACGTTCGCAGAGCGGGGCGCTGGAGTGCAGCCGGCGGTTGGCCTGCCATAAGAAAGCGAGGATCTCGTTCTTCTGCTCCAGTCCGGCAGTCTTCTCCTGCACCCGCCGCTCGAGCACGGCGTAGCTTTCCGCCAGCTCTTCCGACATGTTATTCAGCGCCATGCCCAGGGTCGCCATTTCATTGCGTCCGCTGATGTGCGCCCGCTGGGTGAAATCACGCTGGCTCACCGCGCGCGCCATGCTCAGCAGCTGTTTCCACGGCCGCAGCAGGCGGGCGCGTAACCAGATGATAGTGAAGATCAGCAGCAGCGCCATACCAATGGCGAGGATGCGATGGATCCAGACCACCCGTTCGATACGCTGCTCGGTGGTGTGGTCGAATGCGGTGACCAACTGGTCGATACGATCGACAAAGTCGGCGACATCCTGGGCCACTTCCGCCTGATTGACTGCGCGCTGCATCCCGGGGGCCAGCGCCAGCTGCCAGTACTGCTGCAGGGCTTTAAGCTGGATTTCCTGGCCGTCGCGGCGGGCGGAATTTTGCAGCTCCGGGCTGAAGACGGTGGCGGTCATGTCCGCCACCAGTTTTTGATCGTTTTCATTCAGCGGGATCGCCGCCAGCAGCCGGTAGCTTTGCATACGCAATGAACCGGCCTTGTTAATGGCGTGCGCGCTGCCCTGCACGCCGTTCACCAGGCGCGCGGAGATCGCCATGCCGGCGACGCCAATAATCGTGGCGAGCAGCACGATTAACGCCAGTTGATTGACCAGCGTCAGCGGGGTAAAAAGACGTTTTAACATGGAATGCGTGGCTCCTGACCGGTCATGTCTCCGGGAGTGGCGCTTATTCTCGACTATCCCCTGGAGTATACCCATACCCCTAAAGAGTTACTCCTTAATTGTCGGTGGTAGGCGATGTTAGGGGGGGGATTATACGCAACCCGGCAGCAGCGTGAAAAACCACACTTTTTTCCCCGCCATTCTCTACTCACTTGGAGGCATGGTTTATTTTTGCACAAATTAGCTCGCGCTTTTCCTTTGATTTATATCAACTTACCGCCCCGGGTAACCCCTAAGGTAGCGGCAGGAAATATGAATAATCAGAGGTATCTATGAGTCAATCTTCCCTCCCGGAGAAGGCTAACCGCTCGGTCATAACCGACTGGCGGCCTGAAGATCCTGAATTCTGGCAACAGCGCGGCCATCGTGTGGCAAGCCGCAATTTATGGATCTCCGTTCCCTGTCTGTTACTGGCGTTCTGCGTTTGGATGTTGTTCAGCGCGGTTGCCGTTAACCTCAACAAAGTAGGCTTTCAGTTTACAACCGATCAGCTGTTTATGCTGACCGCGCTGCCGGCGCTGTCAGGCGCCTTATTACGCGTGCCTTACGCCTTTATGGTGCCGCTGTTCGGCGGCCGTCGCTGGACGGCGTTCAGCACCGGGATCATGATTGTGCCGTGCGTCTGGCTGGGCTTCGCGGTCCAGGATACCTCTACGCCGTTTAGCATCTTCGTGATTATCTCTCTGCTGTGCGGCTTCGCCGGAGCCAACTTTGCCTCCAGTATGGCCAACATCAGCTTCTTCTTCCCGAAAGCGAAGCAGGGCGGGGCGCTCGGCGTTAACGGCGGACTTGGCAATATGGGCGTCAGCGTGATGCAGCTGGTCGCGCCGCTGGTGGTCTCGATCTCTATCTTTGCCGTTTTTGGCGGTAACGGTAGCGAGCAACCGGACGGCTCGATGCTGTATCTGGAAAACGCCGCGTGGATCTGGGTACCTTTCCTGATTATTTTCACTCTGGCGGCGTGGTTCTTTATGAACGACCTGTCGGCTTCGAAAGCGTCGCTGAGCGAGCAGTTGCCGGTACTTAAGCGCCTGCATCTGTGGATTATGGCGCTGCTCTATCTCGCGACCTTCGGCTCCTTTATCGGCTTTTCCGCCGGGTTCGCGATGCTGTCAAAAACTCAGTTCCCGGATGTGCAGATCCTGCATTACGCCTTCTTCGGCCCGTTCATTGGCGCGCTGGCGCGTTCGATGGGCGGGGCGATCTCCGACCGCCTCGGTGGGACCCGCGTAACGCTGGTCAACTTTGTGGTGATGGCTGTCTTCTGCGCGCTGCTGTTCCTGACCCTGCCGACCAACGGCCAGGGCGGTAACTTTATCGCCTTCTTCGCGGTGTTTATGGTGCTGTTCCTGACCGCCGGGCTGGGGAGCGCCTCCACCTTCCAGATGATCTCCGTGATCTTCCGTAAGCTGACTATGGACCGCGTGAAGGCCCAGGGCGGCAGCGAAGCGCAGGCGATGCGCGAGGCGGCGACCGATACCGCGGCGGCGCTGGGCTTTATCTCCGCCATTGGCGCTATCGGCGGCTTCTTTATTCCGAAAGCGTTCGGTATCTCGCTGGATCTGACCGGCTCGCCGGCCGGGGCGATGAAAGTGTTCCTCGTGTTCTATATTGCCTGCGTGGTGATCACCTGGGCGGTATACGGTCGTAAGCGTCAGTAATCGGCCGCGGTAACGTTGGCGTATAAAAAGGCGCGCTCCCCACGGAGGCGCCTTTTTTAACCGCTTTATTAGTTACAACATACTAACGGAGGATATTTTCCGCATCGACCGCTGAGCCAGAACAGGTGGGCTTGCCAGTGAAATGGCTCTACCCCTTAATACCTCCGTTGTTAACAAATCCCGGTGAGGCGCCGCTTTTTGAGGTGAAAATCATTAAAAAACAACAAGTTAAAAAACAACATCTTATACCACCTTGGTGGTAATCGAGGTTTTGCTGCGCAGTAACAAGCCAGTTCGGATTGATCGCTATCAATTCTCGCCCTCTTTCATAGCGTTACCTTCGCTGCAAATCCAGCAATGTCGATTTATCAGAGAGCCGTCAGGCTCCATATCAGGAGAAACCCGATGAGTAAATTCCTGGACCGGTTTCGCTACTTCAAACAGAAGGGTGAAACCTTTGCCGATGGGCACGGCCAGCTTCTAAACACCAACCGGGACTGGGAGGATGGATACCGTCAACGTTGGCAGCATGACAAAATTGTGCGTTCCACTCACGGTGTCAACTGCACCGGCTCATGCAGCTGGAAGATTTATGTCAAAAACGGTCTGGTGACCTGGGAAACGCAGCAGACTGACTACCCGCGCACCCGCCCGGACCTGCCGAACCACGAACCACGCGGTTGTCCGCGCGGCGCCAGCTACTCCTGGTACCTGTACAGCGCTAACCGCCTGAAATACCCGCTGATGCGTAAACGCCTGATGAAGATGTGGCGGGAAGCGAAAGTTCAGCATAGCGATCCGGTTGAGGCATGGGCGTCGATTATCGAAGACGCCGACAAAGCTAAAAGCTTCAAACAGGCCCGCGGTCGCGGCGGTTTTGTACGTTCCTCCTGGCAGGAAGTGAATGAGCTGATTGCCGCCTCCAACGTCTATACCGTCAAAACCTACGGTCCGGACCGCGTGGCTGGCTTCTCGCCGATCCCGGCGATGTCGATGGTCTCCTACGCGTCCGGCGCCCGTTATCTGTCGCTGATCGGCGGCACCTGCCTGAGCTTCTACGACTGGTACTGCGACCTGCCGCCGGCTTCGCCGATGACCTGGGGCGAGCAGACCGATGTGCCGGAATCCGCCGACTGGTATAACTCCAGCTATATCATCGCCTGGGGCTCCAACGTGCCGCAGACCCGCACCCCGGATGCGCACTTCTTTACCGAAGTCCGCTATAAAGGGACCAAAACCGTAGCCATCACTCCGGACTACGCCGAAATCGCCAAACTCTGCGATCTGTGGCTGGCGCCGAAGCAGGGTACCGATGCCGCGATGGCGCTGGCGATGGGCCATGTGATGCTGCGTGAATTCCACCTCGATAAGCCGAGCCAGTATTTCACCGACTATGTGCGCCGCTATACCGACATGCCGATGCTGGTGATGCTCGAGGAGCGCGACGGTTATTATGCCGCCGGCCGTACGCTGCGCGCATCCGACCTCGTGGATTCCCTTGGTCAGGAGAACAATCCGGAATGGAAAACCGTCGCCTTTGACGAGAAGGGCGACATGACCGTACCGAACGGTTCCCTCGGATTCCGCTGGGGCGACAAAGGCAAATGGAACCTCGAACAGCGCGACGGTAAAACTGGCGAAGAGATTGAGCTACGTCTGAGCCTGCTGGGCAGCCATGATGAAGTGGCGAACGTCGGCTTCCCGTACTTCGGCGGCGAAGGTTCTGAGCACTTCAACAAAGTCGATCTGGAAAACATTCTGCTGCACAAACTGCCGGCCAAACGCCTGCAGCTGGCCGACGGCTCTACCGCCCTGGTCACCACCGTGTATGACCTGACCATGGCTAACTACGGCCTGGAGCGCGGTCTGAACGATGACAACTGCGCCGCCGGCTACGATGAAGTGAAAGCCTACACCCCGGCGTGGGCGGAGAAGATCACCGGCGTCTCCCGCGCGCATATCATCCGTACCGCCCGTGAATTTGCCGATAACGCCGATAAAACTCACGGTCGTTCGATGATTATCGTCGGGGCGGGCCTCAACCACTGGTTCCACCTCGACATGAACTACCGCGGCCTGATCAATATGCTGATCTTCTGCGGCTGCGTCGGTCAGAGCGGCGGCGGTTGGGCGCACTATGTGGGCCAGGAAAAACTGCGTCCGCAGACCGGCTGGCAGCCGCTGGCGTTCGCCCTTGACTGGCAGCGTCCGGCACGTCACATGAATAGTACCTCGTACTTCTATAACCACTCCAGCCAGTGGCGCTATGAAACGGTGACCGCGCAGGAACTGCTGTCGCCGATGGCGGATAAATCCCGTTACAGCGGCCACCTGATCGACTTTAACGTGCGCGCAGAGCGGATGGGCTGGCTGCCGTCGGCGCCGCAGCTTGGCGTCAACCCGCTGCGTATCGCTGACGAAGCGAAAAAAGCCGGCATGACCCCGGTGGATTACACCGTGAAGTCGCTGAAAGAGGGCTCGATTCGCTTTGCGGCCGAGCAGCCGGAAAATGGCAAAAACCACCCGCGTAACCTGTTTATCTGGCGTTCCAACCTGCTGGGCTCCTCCGGTAAAGGCCATGAATACATGCTCAAGTACCTGCTGGGTACCGAGAACGGCATTCAGGGCAAAGACCTGGGCAAGCAGGGCGGCGTGAAGCCGGAAGAAGTCGAATGGCGGGATAACGGCCTCGACGGCAAACTGGATCTGGTGGTGACCCTCGATTTCCGTCTGTCGAGCACCTGTCTCTACTCCGACATCGTGCTGCCGACCGCCACCTGGTACGAAAAAGACGACATGAATACCTCGGATATGCATCCGTTTATTCACCCGCTGTCGGCCGCCGTTGATCCAGCCTGGGAATCGAAGAGCGACTGGGAGATCTATAAAGGTATCGCGAAGAAATTCTCTGAAGTGTGCGTGGGCCACCTCGGTAAAGAAACCGACGTGGTGACCCTGCCGATCCAGCACGACTCCGCCGCGGAAATGGCGCAGCCGCTGGATGTCAAAGACTGGAAAAAAGGCGAATGCGATCTCATCCCCGGGAAAACCGCGCCGCATATTATTCCGGTTGAGCGTGATTACCCGGCGACCTACGAGCGTTTCACCTCGATCGGCCCGCTGCTGGAAACCATCGGCAACGGCGGGAAAGGCATCGCCTGGAACACCCAGAGCGAGATGGATCTGCTGCGTAAGCTCAACTACACCAAGGCGGAAGGCCCGGCGAAAGGCCAGCCGAAGCTGGAAACGGCCATCGACGCCGCGGAAATGATCCTCACCCTGGCCCCGGAAACCAACGGTCAGGTGGCGGTGAAAGCGTGGCAAGCGCTGAGCGAGATCACCGGTCGCGAGCATACGCACCTCGCGCTGAACAAAGAAGACGAGAAGATCCGCTTCCGCGATATTCAGGCGCAGCCGCGGAAGATTATCTCCAGCCCGACCTGGTCTGGCCTGGAAGATGAGCATGTCTCCTATAACGCCGGTTACACCAACGTTCACGAGCTGATCCCGTGGCGCACGCTGTCCGGACGTCAGTCGCTGTATCAGGATCACCAGTGGATGCGCGACTTCGGCGAAAGCCTGCTGGTCTATCGGCCGCCGATCGACACCCGTTCGGTGAAAGCGGTGATGGGCGAGAAGTCCAACGGCAACCCGGAGAAGGCGCTGAACTTCCTGACCCCGCACCAGAAATGGGGTATCCACTCGACCTACAGCGATAACCTGCTGATGCTGACCCTGTCGCGCGGTGGGCCGATTGTCTGGATGAGCGAAGCGGATGCGAAAGATCTGGGTATCGAAGATAACGACTGGATCGAAGTCTTCAACGCCAACGGCGCCCTGACGGCGCGTGCGGTGGTGAGTCAGCGCGTTCCAGCCGGGATGACCATGATGTATCACGCGCAGGAACGTATCGTGAACCTGCCGGGCTCTGAAATCACCGGTCAGCGCGGGGGGATCCATAACTCCGTCACCCGTATTACGCCGAAACCGACCCACATGATCGGCGGCTACGGCCACCTGGCCTATGGCTTTAACTACTACGGCACCGTCGGTTCCAACCGCGATGAGTTTGTGGTGGTACGTAAGATGAAGAACATTAACTGGTTAGACGGCGAAGGCAACGACCAGGTACAGGAGAGCGTAAAATGAAAATTCGTTCACAAGTCGGCATGGTGCTGAATCTCGATAAGTGCATCGGCTGCCACACCTGCTCGGTGACCTGTAAAAACGTCTGGACCAGCCGGGAAGGGATGGAATACGCCTGGTTCAACAACGTGGAAAGTAAGCCGGGCGTCGGTTTCCCGAACGACTGGGAAAACCAGGAAAAATGGAAGGGCGGCTGGATCCGCAAAATCAACGGTAAACTGCAGCCGCGCATGGGCAATCGCGCGATGCTGTTGGGTAAAATCTTCGCCAACCCGCATCTGCCGGGCATCGATGATTACTACGAGCCGTTTGATTATGACTACCAGAATCTGCATAACGCGCCGGAGAGCAAACATCAGCCGATCGCCCGTCCGCGCTCGCTGATCACCGGCCAGCGGATGGACAAGATCACCAGCGGTCCGAACTGGGAAGAGATCCTCGGCGGCGAGTTTGAAAAACGCGCCAAAGATCAGAACTTCGACAACATGCAGAAGGCGATGTACGGCCAGTTCGAAAACACCTTCATGATGTATCTGCCGCGCCTGTGCGAGCACTGCCTGAACCCGGCCTGCGTCGCGACCTGCCCGAGCGGCGCCATCTATAAGCGTGAAGAAGACGGCATCGTATTGATCGACCAGGACAAGTGCCGCGGCTGGCGGATGTGTATCACCGGCTGTCCGTACAAGAAGATCTATTTCAACTGGAAGAGCGGGAAATCCGAGAAATGCATCTTCTGCTACCCGCGTATTGAATCCGGGATGCCGACGGTGTGCTCCGAAACCTGCGTGGGTCGCATCCGCTATCTCGGCGTCCTGCTATACGACGCGGACGCGATTGAAAACGCCGCCAGCACCGAGAACGAGAAAGATCTGTATCAGCGTCAGCTGGACGTGTTCCTCGATCCCAACGATCCAAAAGTGATCGAGCAGGCGCTGAAAGATGGCGTACCGCAGGGGGTCATTGAAGCTGCGCAGCAGTCGCCGGTTTACAAAATGGCGATGGACTGGAAGCTGGCCCTGCCGCTGCACCCGGAATATCGCACCTTGCCAATGGTCTGGTACGTGCCGCCGCTGTCGCCGATTCAGTCCGCCGCCGATGCGGGTGAACTGGGTAGCAACGGGATCCTGCCGGACGTGGAAAGCCTGCGTATTCCGGTGCAATATCTGGCGAACCTGCTGACCGCGGGCGATACCCAGCCGGTACTGCTGGCGCTGAAACGAATGCTGGCGATGCGCCACTATAAGCGTGCGGAAACCGTTGACGGCGTCGTTGATACCCGCGCGCTGGAAGAGGTGGGGCTGAGCGAAGCGCAGGCCCAGGAAATGTATCGCTATCTGGCGATCGCCAACTACGAAGATCGTTTCGTGGTGCCGAGCAGCCATCGTGAACAGGCGCGAGAAGCGTTTCCGGAGAAAAACGGCTGCGGCTTTAGCTTTGGCGATGGCTGCCACGGCTCTGACAGTCAGTTCAACCTGTTCAACAGCCGTCGCATCGACGCCATCGACGTGACCAGCAAAACGGAGCCGCACGCATGATTGAACTCGTGATTGTATCGCGTCTGCTCGAATATCCTGACGCTGCCTTATGGCAGCATCAGCAGGAGATGTTCGAGGCGCTCGCGTCATCAGAGAAACTCAGCAAAGAGGATGCCCACGCGCTGGGCGTTTTCCTGCGCGATTTAGTGGCTCAGGATCCGCTGGACGCCCAGGCGGCCTATAGCGAACTGTTTGACCGCGGCCGGGCCACCTCGCTGCTGCTGTTTGAACATGTCCACGGCGAATCCCGCGATCGCGGGCAGGCGATGGTGGATCTCATGGCGCAGTACGAGCGCCACGGCCTGCTGCTGGATAGCCATGAGCTGCCGGATCATCTGCCGCTATATCTGGAGTATCTGGCGCAGCTGCCGGAAGAGGAAGCGCTTGGCGGCCTGCGGGACGTCGCGCCGATCCTCGGTCTGCTCAGCGCGCGCCTGCAGCAGCGCGAAAGTCGCTATGCGGTGCTGTTCGAGCTATTGCTGAAGCTGGCCAATACTCAGGTCGACAGCCAGAAGGTGGCGGAGAAGATTGCCGACGAAGCGCGCGACGATACGCCGCAGGCGCTGGACGCCGTCTGGGAAGAAGAACAGGTCAAATTCTTTGCCGACCAGGGCTGCGGCGAGTCGGAAATTTCCGCTCACCAGCGTCGTTTTGCCGGAGCCGTGGCCCCGCAATATCTGAATATCTCTAACGGAGGACAGCAATAATGCACTTCCTGAATATGTTCTTCTTTGACATTTATCCGTACATTGCGGGTTCGGTGTTCCTGATTGGCAGCTGGTTGCGCTATGACTATGGCCAGTACACCTGGCGCGCCGCCTCCAGCCAGATGCTGGACCGTAAGGGGATGAACCTGGCGTCGAACCTGTTCCATATCGGCATCCTGGGTATTTTCGCCGGCCACTTCCTCGGCATGCTGACCCCGCACTGGATGTATGAGTCCTTCCTGCCGATCGACGTCAAGCAGAAGATGGCGATGATCGCCGGCGGCGCCTGCGGCGTGATGACCCTGGTGGGCGGGTTACTGCTGCTCAAGCGTCGTCTGCTCAGCCCGCGCGTTCGCGCCACCACCACCGGAGCGGATATTCTGATCCTCTCGTTGCTGATGGTGCAGTGTGCGCTCGGCCTGCTGACGATCCCGTTCTCCGCTCAGCATATGGACGGCAGTGAAATGATGAAACTGGTCGGCTGGGCGCAGTCGGTGGTGACGTTCCACGGCGGCGCGTCACAGCATCTGGATGGCGTGGCGTTTATTTTCCGCGTTCACCTGGTGCTGGGCATGACCCTGTTCCTGCTGTTCCCGTTCTCCCGTCTGGTTCATATCTGGAGCGCGCCGGTCGAATACCTGACGCGCAAATACCAGATTGTCCGCGCCCGTCGCTAACTGGCCCGCGACTGCTCACTGACCCCGCCGCGGCGGGGTTTTTTTTCGCCCCAGCCGAGATTATTCCCTGCGGCGGCAAACAGAATAAGCATCCCACCGAGCAATTGCACCGCGGATAACGCATGGTGGAAGACCAGATAGTCAACCACCATCGCCACCAGCGGATAAATAAAGGAGAGCGAACCGGTAACGGGCGTCGGCAGTTTCTGTATCGCGCTATATAAAAGCTGATACATGATCCCGGTATGGACGATGCCGAGGATCAGCAGATAGCGCCAGGGGAAGCTGGCCGTCAATTCGGGGGCATGCACCAGCGGCAGCAGCATCACGACGCCGACGAGAACCTGAATGAAGGCGATATGTTGCGCGGGGAGCGGATGCAGTTTGCGCGCGATGATGGCGGTCAGGGCATAGAAGAATGCCGCGCCCAGCGCCAGCAACACGCCGGTGGTAAGCCCCTCTTCGTGTGCAGGCGTCAGCTCGCTCGACAACAGGATCACTACGCCGCCAAAGGCCAGCAGTAACCATCCCCATTTCACGGCGCTGACCCGTTCCCCCAGCACCATCCCCATCAGTACCAGCATAAACGGCTGGGTGTTATAGACCACGGTGGCCATACCGATTGAGATCCGCGAATAGGCGGCAAACAGCAGCAGCCAGTTGACGACCAGCGCCGCGCCGCCAATCACCGCCAGAGCGAGAGTGAAACGCGTTAGCCGGTTGAAGGGCTGGCGGCTTAACACGATAAACACCAGCAGGGTTAGCGCGCCAATCAGGCAGCGCCAGAACACCACATCTGTCACCGGCAAACCAGAGAGCAGCACGAACGCGCCGATCGAGCCGGAGATTATCATTGCCAGGCTCATCTGCCAGACGCCGCGGGTAAGTTGCATTTTTCACCTCCACCATTTTTTAGTTATTGTGCGAAAAACCCTGACAGGGTGATATGGCTGAATTAAGGTAGAAGGGGGGAAATGCCTTTTATAATTAGGTGAAATATATGAATGACGTACTTGATGAAATTGACCGGGCGATCCTCACCTGCCTGACTCAGGATGCCAGAGTTTCGCTCAAGGTCCTGAGCGCACGAGTGGGGCTGACCTCGCCGAGCACCGCCGAGCGGGTGAAGCGCCTGGAGGAGCGGGGTGTCATTCAGGGCTATGGGGCGCGGGTAAATCTCACCGCGCTGGGCTATAGCCTGCAGGCGCTGGTGCGGGTCCGGCCGCTGCCTGGGCTGCTGCAGAAGGTGGATAAATATATCCAGGCGATGCCGGAATGTATTGAAAGTGACAAGGTGACCGGGGAAGATTGTTTTGTGATGCGTCTCGTGGTGCGCGATATTGCCCAGCTGGATACCCTGCTGGACGGTCTGGCGGAGTATGCGCAGTGTAACACCTCGGTGGTGAAAAGCTCGCCGGTAAAAAGGCGGTTGCCACCGCTGTGAGTTTTTCCGGAGGCGGTGCTGCGCACCTGTCCGGGCTACCAGACGGCACCACTTGTAGCCTCGCTAAGCGAAGCGCGAGCGATGAGACAGCAGAACAGGTGGCTGAGAGTGCAACAGTGGTGGGGGAAGGATTACTCGGCGCTAAAGCGCTTCGCCCTTCGGGCCGTTGCCTGCGGCAACGTTCTCTCGCTTCGCTCGAGTCGAACCTTAGTCGAAGCTTCTCATCCTTCCCCATGGGGCAGAATATAGAATATCGTAGAGTAATTGGATTGAGGTGTTTTTTAAGAAGATGGTGGTGGGGGAAGGATTCGAACCTTCGAAGTCGATGACGGCAGATTTACAGTCTGCTCCCTTTGGCCGCTCGGGAACCCCACCACGGGGTAATGCTTGGTACTGGCCTGCTTCCTTCTCGGGAAGCGGGGCGCATCATACCAAATGATGCGCCCCTGTAAAGCATTCGTTTGACAAAAATAAACTGGTTGCCTGATTTTTACGCGTAACGCCGTAAAGCTAACCAATTCATTTCTCAGTCGATTAAAGAATAATCGTCCGGTTACCGTAAACGAAGACGCGCTGCGCCAGTACCTGATACAGCGCTCGGCTCAAGACGTTTTTTTCGACATCGCGCCCAGCGCGCATCATATCTTCTGCGGTATAAGTATGATCGACATGAATCACATCCTGCATGATGATCGGGCCTTCATCCAGATTGTCATTCACGTAGTGGGCGGTAGCGCCAATGATTTTCACGCCGCGCTCATAGGCCTGATGATAGGGACGGGCGCCGATAAACGCCGGCAAAAACGAATGGTGGATATTGATGATTTTGTTCGGGAAGCGGGCGACAAATTCTGGCGTCAGGACGCGCATATACTTGGCCAGCACCACGTAATCCGGTTCGTGGGCGGCGATAGCATCGCCCATCCGCTGATCGTGTTCTTCGCGGCTCAGTCCTTCATGGCTGACCAGCTCAAACGGAATACCAAAGCGCTCCACCAACGAGCGCAGGGTGTCATGGTTGCCGATAACCGCGGCAATATCGACATCCAGCCCGCCGTAGTTGGCTTTCATCAGCAGATCGCCCAGACAGTGCGCCTCTTTCGTCACCAGAATCACCACCCGGCGACGGCCTGCCGGATTCAGTTCGCGGATGGAGCCTTCAGGCAGGGCGCTGTCGAGATCGGCCAGCAGAGTAGCGTCGTTAAAAATGCCTTCCAGTTCGGTGCGCATAAAGAAACGACCGGTACGGTGGTCAACAAACTCATTGTTCTGCACAATGTTGAGTTCATGCTTGTAGCAGATATTGGTGATACGCGCGATGAGGCCTTTCTGATCAGGGCAAATAGTGCGTAGTACTTTACGTTGTAATGAATGCATCGCGAGGAAAATCCTGTAATGTTTGCAAGCGCTGCGCCAGCGTTACTGGCCGCAGCATTTTTTAAATTTTTTACCTGAGCCGCAGGGGCAGGGGTCGTTACGGCCAATCAGCGGTCGTGTCCCGTCGATATAGTACCACTGTCCATTTTCTTTTAAGAATCTGGAACGTTCAATAATGGCGCCAGGGCGGTTATTGTCATTAAAGCGGGCGACAAAGCTGACAAAACCTTCATTTGGAGCTCGCCCCTCATCACTGGCGAACAGGGTTAAGCCCAGCCATTCGGTCTGGGAAAACCCTTTCTCCAGTTCGGCGCGAAATTGCTGCGCCTGACAGGACGGGTGCCAGGTTTTGATTAGATAGTCAGCGTCTTTCATGACGAACGCGCTATAACGGGAGCGCATAAGCTGTGACGGGCCCGGCGCAAGCTCAGCGCCGGACAGATATCGCTGGCAACATGAGCTATACTCCAGTGCGCTGCCACAGGGGCATAATTGCGACAAAACTGCCTCCATGGAAGAAAGAGTAACGGCGCTTCTACGCCAAAGGGCATTATGTTAACTGAGCCGTGACAATGTTGCCACGCTCAGAGTGGAAGGATAGTTATTAGTACTAATGAGAAAGCTTAAAATTGGTCTGGCGCTAGGTGCGGGAGCCGCTCGCGGATGGTCGCACATTGGCGTCATCAACGCCCTCCAGCGGGCCGGTATTGAGATTGATATCGTAGCCGGTTGTTCTATCGGTTCGCTGGTAGGGGCGGCGTATGCCTGTAACCGACTCCCGGCACTCGAATCATGGGTCTGCTCATTCAGCAACTGGGATGTCCTGAAGCTGATGGATCTCTCCTGGCGCCGGGGGGGACTGCTGCGGGGGGAAAAGGTATTCAATCATTACCGCCGCATTATGCCCGTCACCGAGATTGAACGCTGCGAGCGCCGGTTTGCCGCTGTTGCCACCAATTTAAGCACCGGTAGGGAGCTGTGGTTTACCGAAGGCGATCTACATTTAGCCATTCGCGCCTCCTGCAGTATGCCGGGGTTAATGTCGCCAGTAAGGCATAATGGTTACTGGCTGGTCGATGGCGCGGTGGTCAATCCGGTTCCTGTGTCGCTCACCCGGGCAATGGGAGCGGATATTGTGATTGCCGTCGACCTGCAACATGATGCCCATCTTATGCAGCAGGATTTGTTCTCCCTTGAAACGCCGCGGCAGGAAGCGGAAGAGAAGGAGGGGCCATGGCATACTCGTCTGCGCGCGCGCTTGACGCGAATGAGTTCCCGCCGTACGGCCGTGACGCCGACGGCGATGGAGATCATGACCACCTCTATCCAGGTACTGGAAAACCGTCTTAAACGCAATCGTATGGCGGGTGACCCGCCGGATATCCTGTTGCAGCCATACTGTCCGCAAGTTTCGACGCTTGATTTTCATCGCGCCGGAGAGGCGATCGCCGCGGGGCAACTGGCGGTAGAAAAGAAAATGGATGAATTATTACCATTAGTGCGTACAGCCGTTTGACGTACGAGTTACTGACTTAAGCAAATTCTGACAGGCGATAGTGAGAATAGCGTGCCACTATTGAATTATCGTCAGCCAGGGGAGATATCATGACGCAGCCATTGGCGGGAAAACAGATTCTGATAGTTGAAGACGAACCCGTTTTCCGCTCACTCTTGCATGGATGGCTGACCTCGCTGGGAGCAACAACCTTCCAGGCGGAAGATGGCAAGGATGCCCTGCATAAAATGACGGAGGTGCATCCGGACCTGATGATTTGCGACATTTCTATGCCGAGAATGAACGGTCTGGAGCTGGTGGAAACGCTGCGTAACCGCGGCGAACAGTTACCGATCCTGATGATCTCCGCCACCGAAAACATGGCGGATATAGCTAAAGCGTTGCGACTTGGCGTCCAGGACGTGCTGTTAAAGCCAGTAAAAGATTTCGATCGCCTGCGCGAGACCGTTTACGCCTGTCTCTATCCCGCGATGTTCAGTTCGCGCGTGGAAGAGGAAGAGCGTTTATTTGAGGACTGGGATGCGCTGGTCAGTAATCCCATCGCCGCTTCAAGACTATTGCAGGAATTACAGCCGCCGGTGCAACAGGAAATGTCGCACTGCCGTATTCATTATCGACAACTGGTGTCGGCAGACAAGCCCGGTCTGGTACTCGATATCGCGCCGCTTTCGGAAAATGATTTGGCTTTCTATTGTCTGGATGTCACACGCGCAGGCGATAATGGCGTGTTGGCAGCATTATTGCTGCGCGCGTTGTTTAATGGTCTGCTGCAGGAGCAACTGGCGCACCAGGGACAACGGCTACCAGAAATGGGAAGTTTGTTAAAACAGGTGAATCAACTGCTGCGTCAGGCAAATCTTCCGGGCCAGTTCCCTCTGTTAGTAGGGTATTACCACAGCGGGCTGAAAAATTTAATTCTGGTGTCAGCGGGACTTAATGGCACGCTGAATACAGGGGAGCATCAAATTCAGATTAGTAATGGCGTTCCTTTGGGGACACTGGGTGATGCTTATCTTAACCAAATTAGCCAACGCTGCACCTCGTGGCAGTGCCAAATTTGGGGGGCTGGCGGTCGTTTACGCTTAATGTTGTCTGCGGAATGAGCAATTGCGTTTATATCTAAGCAGACGGGATTACCTCTTGCCCTTTAGCGGTGGTAACATCGAGCAGTTTTATGCGTAAAAGTCCTAATTCGAGGCTATCGGCAGCTTTTCAGACCAGTAAATACGCGGTTGACTGATATACTCGACACGTTATTTGTAACGAGAAGTTTAAAAAACAAACAGTCCAGGAGATTTCAATGGCTGCCCTTAATTCTAAAGTCAGAAAAGCGGTTATCCCGGTTGCGGGATTAGGCACCAGGATGCTGCCGGCCACCAAAGCGATTCCAAAAGAAATGCTGCCGCTGGTAGATAAGCCGTTAATTCAGTACGTTGTTAATGAATGTATCGCTGCAGGAATTACTGAAATTGTTCTGGTAACGCACTCGTCGAAAAACTCTATCGAAAACCATTTCGATACCAGTTTTGAGCTGGAAGCGATGCTGGAAAAACGTGTAAAACGCCAGCTGCTGGAAGAAGTGCAGTCTATTTGCCCGCCGCACGTGACTATTATGCAAGTTCGTCAGGGCCTGGCGAAAGGTCTGGGTCACGCGGTGCTGTGCGCCCATCCGGTAGTGGGAGATGAGCCGGTCGCGGTTATTCTGCCAGACGTTATTCTGGATGAATATGAATCCGATCTGAGCCGCGATAACCTCGCTGAGATGATCTCTCGCTTCGATGAGACTGGCGCCAGCCAGATTATGGTTGAACCTGTCGAAGACGTAACCGCTTATGGCGTGGTTGACTGCAAAGGCGAATCCCTGAAGCCGGGCGAAAGCGTACCGATGGTGGGCGTGGTTGAGAAGCCAAAAGCTGACGTTGCGCCGTCCAACCTGGCGGTGGTGGGGCGTTATGTCCTCAGCGCCGATATCTGGCCGCTGCTGGCGAAAACCCCTCCGGGCGCTGGTGATGAAATTCAGCTGACTGACGCCATTGATATGCTGATCGAGAAAGAAACGGTTGAAGCTTATCATATGAAAGGCAAGAGCCATGACTGCGGTAATAAGCTTGGCTACATGCAGGCGTTTGTCGAATATGGTATTCGTCACAAAACGCTGGGCGACGATTTTAAAGCCTGGCTGGAAACGGCGGTAGCGAAGTAATCCGCCGCGCGGTTGAAAGCACAAACCGGGAGCGCATCTGCGACTCCCGGTTTTTTTATATCGGCCCTGAGGGCAAAAAAAATCCCGCCGCAGCGGGATTTTTTATAGCGATCAACGGAGATTAGATCAGGAAATCGTCCAGTGATTTACCTTGCTCATCCATTGCTTTTTTGATCACAGCCGGGGTACGGCCCTGACCGGTCCAGGTTTTGGTTTCACCATTTTCGTCAACATAGCTATATTTAGCCGGACGTGCAGCACGCTTGGTTTTGGTACCGGCTTTAACGGCAGCCATGGTGCTCAGCAGTTCATTCGGATCAATACCGTCAGCAATCAGCATTTCACGGTATTGCTGCAGCTTACGCGTACGCTCTTCAATTTCTGCCGCGGCAGCGTTTTCTTCTTCACGGCGCTCGTTAACGACGACTTCTAATTTTTCCAGCATTTCTTCGAGCGTTTCCAGGGTGCATTCTCTTGCCTGCGCACGAAGAGTACGGATGTTGTTCAAAATTTTAAGTGCTTCGCTCATTGTAGTAATCTCAAACTTATATTGTGGGGTGGTTTGTTGAACTAATAATAGAGCGATAAAATGCGTTGTGCAATAGGGGGGAATGTAAGGAATTCAAAATTACTGGTTATTTGTCGCGAGAATTAATTAATTTAAGTTAAAATTCCCGTGCCGCTTCACATCTTTCATCGCTTATAGCGATGAGGCGAAGGCAAGCTAAAACATTGAGACGGTATGCTTTTTGAGAGGTTCAGTGAGAGAAATGATCCTTTACATGGGTAAATAACCCTCGTCAGTATTAGCGCATTTTTGGTTACAAGGCTTAATATAAAACAACCGGCAGCCCTGCTTATAGCCCATGGGCAACCGGTCTATAAGCACGAAAAGACAATGGTTACCGCGCCAGTAGCGTAACGGGGCGTACAAATAGTGGCCCTGAAAATTCAATTCATCTTCTTAATCCTTTCGGTTTGCAGGCCCTTCAGCTTCGCGACAATACCCCTGCTGAAAGCGCGGCTGTGCGCATAAAATATGGTACAATCGTCGCCGCGATAAAACACTTTGATTGGGGTCACGCAGCCGATGGCACAACTTTATTTCTACTACTCTGCAATGAATGCAGGTAAGTCGACCGCTCTGTTGCAATCTTCGTACAATTACCAGGAGCGGGGGATGCGTACCGTCGTTTATACCGCTGAGATTGATGACCGCTTTGGCGCCGGAAAAGTCAGTTCACGTATCGGGCTCTCCTCGCCGGCCCGATTGTATAATCCACAGACCTCGTTATTTGACGATATTGCGGCGGAGCACCAGCTAAAGCCGATTCACTGCGTGCTGGTGGATGAAAGCCAGTTTCTGACGCGTGAACAGGTTCATGAGCTGTCCGAAGTTGTCGATACGCTGGATATTCCGGTGCTTTGCTATGGGTTGCGGACGGACTTTCGCGGTGAGCTCTTTACCGGCAGCCAGTATTTACTGGCCTGGTCAGATAAGCTGGTTGAGCTGAAAACGATCTGCTTCTGCGGCCGCAAGGCCAGCATGGTATTGCGCCTCGATCAGGAGGGGCGTCCTTATAATGAGGGTGAGCAGGTCGTCATCGGCGGTAATGAGCGGTACGTATCGGTCTGCCGTAAGCATTATAAAGAGGCGCTGAGCGTCGGTTCGTTAACCAAGGTACAAAACCAGCACCGTCCCTGCTGATACCCTCAGAAGCTCGTACAGGCGCCTGTGGGCGCCTTTTTAATGTCTGCTATAGGTTGGCGTAGCTGGCGATAAAGAATGGCTGATAGCGGGGATAAAAAAAGCCCCGTCAGGTGACGGGGCTTGTCGCGATGCTATCGCTGTTGGTTAAGCGGATTTTTTCGCTTTTTTCTCAGCCTTTACCGGAGCAACTTCGGCTTTCGCACCGGCTTCGCCTTCGACGAATTCGCGGCCGTAGTAGGTATCCAGCAGGATCTGTTTCAGTTCGGAGATCAGCGGGTAGCGCGGGTTAGCGCCGGTGCACTGGTCATCGAATGCATCTTCAGACAATTTATCAACGTGGGCCAGGAAGTCAGCTTCCTGAACGCCAGCTTCGCGGATAGATTTCGGAATACCCAGCTCAGCTTTAATGCTTTCCAGCCATGCCAGCAGTTTCTCGATTTTCGCTGCGGTGCGGTCGCCTGGTGCGGAGAGGCCCAGGTGATCGGCGATTTCAGCGTAACGACGACGAGCCTGCGGACGGTCGTACTGGCTGAACGCGGTCTGCTTGGTCGGGTTGTCATTCGCGTTATAGCGGATAACGTTGCAGATCAGCAGGGCGTTGGCCAGACCGTGCGGAATATGGAACTGGGAGCCCAGTTTGTGCGCCATCGAGTGACACACGCCGAGGAAGGCGTTAGCGAACGCGATACCGGCGATAGTCGCGGCACTGTGTACGCGCTCACGGGCAACCGGGTTCTTGGAACCTTCGTGATAGGAAGCCGGCAGGTACTCTTTCAGCAGTTTCAGCGCCTGCAGCGCCTGGCCGTCAGAGAACTCAGAAGCCAGTACGGAAACGTAAGCTTCCAGGGCGTGAGTCACCGCATCCAGACCACCGAAAGCACACAGCGATTTCGGCATATCCATCACCAGGTTGGCATCGACAATGGCCATATCCGGGGTCAGCGCGTAGTCTGCCAGCGGGTATTTCTGACCGGTCGCGTCATCGGTCACCACGGCGAACGGCGTCACTTCAGAACCGGTACCGGAAGTGGTAGTGATCGCCACCATCTTGGCTTTGACGCCCATTTTCGGGAACTTGTAGATACGTTTACGGATATCCATAAAGCGCAGCGCCAGTTCTTCGAAGTGGGTTTCCGGATGTTCGTACATGACCCACATGATTTTCGCCGCATCCATCGGGGAACCGCCGCCCAGGGCGATGATCACGTCTGGTTTAAAGGAGTTCGCCAGGTCGGCACCTTTACGTACGATGGTCAGCGTCGGGTCAGCTTCAACTTCGAAGAAGACTTCCGTCTCAACACCCGCAGCTTTCAGTACGGAAGTGATCTGATCGGCATAGCCGTTGTTGAACAGGAAGCGGTCAGTCACGATCAGCGCGCGTTTGTGACCATCGGTAATCACTTCATCCAGTGCGATTGGCAGGGAGCCACGACGGAAGTAGATAGATTTCGGAAGTTTGTGCCACAACATGTTTTCAGCTCGCTTAGCAACGGTTTTCTTGTTGATCAGGTGTTTCGGACCAACGTTTTCAGAGATGGAGTTACCACCCCAGGAACCACAACCCAGAGTCAGGGAAGGCGCGAGTTTGAAGTTGTACAGGTCACCGATACCACCCTGAGAAGCCGGGGTGTTGATCAGGATACGCGCGGTTTTCATCATTTGGCCGAAGTAAGCCACGCGAGCCGGCTGGTTGTCCTGGTCGGTGTACAGGCAAGAGGTGTGGCCGATACCGCCCATGGCGACCAGTTTTTCTGCTTTGGCTACCGCGTCTTCGAAATCTTTTGCACGGTACATAGCCAGCGTCGGAGACAGTTTTTCGTGAGCAAACGGCTCGCTCTCGTCAACGTTGGTCACTTCACCAATCAGAATTTTGGTGGTGGCCGGCACGGTAAAGCCTGCCAGTTCAGCGATTTTGGCCGCTGGCTGACCAACGATAGCCGCGTTCAGCGCGCCATTTTTCAGGATAATGTCCTGAACGGCTTTCAGCTCTTTACCCTGCAGCAGATAGCCGCCGTGGCTGGCGAAACGTTCGCGAACCGCATCATAGACTGAATCAACCACCACAACGGACTGCTCAGAAGCACAGATCACGCCGTTATCGAAGGTTTTAGACATCAGTACGGACGCTACGGCACGTTTGATGTCGGCGGTTTCATCAATGACTACCGGGGTGTTACCGGCGCCGACGCCGATAGCAGGTTTACCGGAGCTGTATGCTGCTTTCACCATGCCTGGACCACCGGTCGCCAGGATCAGGTTGATGTTCGGGTGATGCATCAGCGCGTTAGACAGTTCTACAGACGGCTGATCGATCCAGCCAATCAGGTCCTTCGGCGCGCCGGCCGCGATGGCAGCCTGCAGCACGATATCAGCCGCTTTGTTGGTGGCTTCTTTTGCACGCGGGTGCGGAGAGAAAATGATGGCGTTACGCGTTTTCAGACTGATGAGCGATTTGAAAATGGCTGTTGAAGTCGGGTTAGTGGTCGGTACGATACCGCAGATGATGCCGATAGGCTCAGCGATAGTGATGGTGCCAAAGGTGTCGTCTTCTGACAGAACGCCACAGGTTTTTTCGTCTTTATAAGCGTTGTAAATGTATTCGGAAGCAAAGTGGTTTTTGATCACTTTGTCTTCAACGATGCCCATGCCGGATTCGGCTACGGCCATTTTGGCGAGAGGGATTCGAGCATCTGCAGCGGCCAGAGCGGCGGCGCGGAAGATTTTGTCGACTTGTTCTTGAGTGAAACTGGCATATTCACGCTGGGCTTTCTTGACACGCTCAACAAGCGCGTTCAGTTCAGCGATATTAGTAACAGCCATAATGCTCTCCTGATAATGTTAAACTTTTTTAGTAAATCAGTCGCTCGATTCGACATTATAGACAGGCCGTTAACAGCTTGCATGTAAATGTTTATGTAGAAAAATCAGGGCGCTGTTTCACCGATTTACTAAAAAAGCTTTATCTCTTTCGCTTTCAGGTACTGCTGCCTTCCACTCTGTTGGTGTCATCAAGATTACTCACTTCTGAGTACAAATTACGTGATTTAGATCAAGTATTGTCGCTGCTGATACCTTTCAGCTGACTGCTTTTTGACCGGTTCGATCAAGTGTGATGGGAGGGTTTTGAAATTAAAAAAACGATTAGCATTAAATATACAAATGGCTAACATTCGATACATATCACCGGGTTATGCATATTTATAATGAATATTGCAGGTAAAAAGCGTATGTTTCGCGCAGTTATTTTATGCTGTTAACAGTCAACCGCCAATTTTGATGATGCTGCGGAGCCCAATGTGACTCAATCACTGTTCGATTTTTCTGCATATTTCAAGTTTTTCATCGGCTTATTTGCCCTGGTTAACCCGGTTGGCATTATTCCGGTATTCATCAGTATGACTAGCTATCAGCCGGCTGCGGTGCGTAATAAGACCAACCTCACCGCCAACCTGTCGGTGGCGATCATCCTCCTGACGTCGCTGTTCCTCGGCGATGGCATTCTGCAGATTTTCGGTATCTCCATTGACTCCTTCCGTATCGCCGGCGGCATCCTGGTGGTGACCATCGCGATGTCGATGATCAGCGGTAAGCTCGGCGAAGATAAGCAGAACAAGCAGGAGAAGTCGGAGACGGCGGTCCGGGAGAGCATCGGCGTCGTTCCTCTCGCGCTTCCATTAATGGCCGGGCCAGGGGCAATCAGTTCAACTATCGTCTGGGGGACCCGGTACCACTCCTGGGTGCATCTGGTCGGGTTCTCACTGGCGATAGCGGTATTTGCCCTCTGCTGCTGGGGGATTTTCCGTATGGCGCCGTGGCTGGTCCGTTTGCTGGGGCAGACGGGAATCAACGTCATCACCCGTATTATGGGCCTGTTGCTGATGGCCCTCGGCATTGAGTTTATTGTGACCGGGATTAAAGCGCTTTTCCCAGGGCTGCTGAGTTAGTTCGTCGCCAGCAGGCGGGGAGTCTCGCTTCACGCCTGCGCGATTATTAGCAAAACCTATTAGCCAGCGCGGAGCTGGCGGTAGGGATAACATTTTGCGATATCGCTATTAATTTCATATTTTTCATTAAGATATGAAACATTTCTCTTAACATTCTCCTCACGCCTCCCACTCCTGTGATGTTATTTTCTTCACATCATTCTCTGGTACTTGCTGTCGGATCATCGAAATGATATTAGTAATTTTAACAAGGCGGCAGATGAATGTGCTAAAAAGTAATCTATTGTTAAATTTTTGTACAAAAAACCATCTTGTGGTCGCTGCTCAGTATGCCGGCTGATGAAATTATCGTAATGCTCTGATAAATAATAATATTTTTACATCGACGTTTTATGGCAAACGCTTGTCACGCTGGCAAAACCGGCAATAAAAGAGAATTCGGTAACATATTTGCAAATTGCATTGGCGGAGGTGTTTACCTTTTGGTACTTTCCGCCGTTATCGTCTGCTGAATTATGTACGCAAATGAGAATTATTTTTAATTAACTCATTTCGCCAGAACGACCCTCCAGCGAGGGCAACGAATCGACGTTAAGACTGCCGTTCGAGCGGTCGTAATAAATAAGTCGGTGATAGCAATCTGCCAATCGCAAACTCCTGCGTTGGACAGAACCCGAAAACGGGAAAAACAGGCTGGTTAAAAAACCAGTAATTATAATGACTGGAGTTACAACACAATGACCATCATCACTAAAAAGCGTTTAATCGCCGCGGGAGTGCTATCCGCACTGATCGCCGGCAATATGGCAATGGCAGCGGATGTCCCGGCTGGTGTGCAGCTGGCAGAGAAGCAAACCCTGGTACGTAATAGCGGCGCCGAGCCGCAATCGCTGGACCCAAATAAAATCGAAGGGGTGCCAGAGGCCAATATTAGCCGCGACCTGTTCGAAGGTTTGCTGAATACTTCGCCGAAAGATGGCCACCCGATCCCTGGCGTGGCGGAGAGCTGGGATAATAAAGATTTTAAAGTCTGGACCTTCCATCTGCGTAAAGATGCAAAATGGTCTAACGGCGAGCCGGTTACCGCCCAGGACTTCGTATACAGCTGGCAGCGTCTGGTGGATCCGAAAACCGCGTCTCCTTATGCCAGCTATCCGCAATATGGTCATATCGTTAACGTCGACGAAATCATTGACGGCAAGAAAGCGCCGAGCGAGCTGGGCGTAAAAGCCATTGACGACCACACGCTGGAAGTCACCCTCAGCGAACCGGTACCCTATTTTTATAAACTGCTGGTTAACCCGGCGATGTCTCCCGTCTACAAACCGGCCATCGAAAAATTTGGCGAAAAGTGGACGCAGCCTGGCAATATCGTTACCAACGGCGCGTATACTCTGAAAGACTGGGTGGTCAACGAGCGGATCGTAATGGAGCGTAACCCGCACTATTGGGATAATGCTAAAACAGTCATTAACACCGTTACCTGGCTGCCGACCTCTTCCGAAGTGACCTATGTTAACCGCTACCGCAGCGGTGAACTGGACATGACTTATAACCAGTTGCCAATCGAACTCTTCCAGAAGCTGAAAAAAGAGATCCCCAACGAGCTGCACGTTGACCCCTATCTGTGTACCTATTATTACGAAATCAACAACCAGAAGGCCCCGTTCACCGACGTGCGCGTGCGTACCGCGCTGAAGCTGGGTCTGGATCGCGATATTATTGCTAATAAGGTGAAAGGACAGGGCGATCTGCCGGCCTACGGCTACACGCCGCCTTACACCGATGGCGCGAAGCTGAGCGAGCCGGAATGGTTTACCTGGTCGCAGGAAAAACGCAACGAAGAAGCGAAGAAACTGCTGGCCGAAGCCGGCTATAGCGCCGATAAACCGTTGACCTTCAACCTGCTGTATAACACCTCTGATTTGCACAAGAAGCTGGCGATTGCCGCCGCCTCGCTGTGGCGTAAAAACCTGGGCATTGACGTGAAGCTGGTCAACCAGGAGTGGAAAACGTTCCTCGATACCCGTCATCAGGGCACCTATGACGTGGCGCGTGCGGGCTGGTGCGCCGACTATAACGAGCCAACCTCTTTCCTGAACACCATGCTCTCTGACAGTTCAATGAACACCGCGCACTATAAGAGCCCGGCGTTCGACAAGATTATGGCTGAATCCGTAAAAGCATCCGATGAAGCGCAGCGCACGGCGGCCTATGCGAAAGCAGAGCAGCAGCTGGACAAAGACAGCGCGATCGTACCGGTCTATTACTACGTTAACGCCCGCCTGGTGAAACCATGGGTCGGTGGCTATACCGGTAAAGACCCGATGGATAACGTCTATACCAAAGACCTCTACGTTATCAAACATTAATGGCAATACGTGGAGCGGGTCTCGGCTCGCTCCATCGTGTCTTATTTGAGAGCAGTGCAAAGGCACACGCCAGAAGGTACGGGCAATGTTAAAATTTATCTTACGTCGCTGTCTGGAAGCGATTCCGACGCTATTTATTCTTATCACCATCTCATTCTTCATGATGCGTCTGGCGCCGGGAAGTCCTTTTACCGGGGAACGCACGCTACCGCCGGAAGTCATGGCGAATATTGAAGCAAAATACCATTTAAACGACCCTATCATGACGCAGTACTTCAATTATCTGAAGCAGCTGGCGCATGGCGATTTTGGTCCCTCTTTTAAATACAAAGATTATTCCGTCAACGATCTGGTGGCCGCCAGCTTCCCGGTTTCAGCGAAACTGGGCTTCGCCGCCTTTTTACTGGCGGTGGTGATCGGCGTTGCCGCCGGGGTGATAGCCGCCCTGAAGCAAAATACCCGCTGGGACTACGCGGTGATGGGGGTAGCCATGACCGGCGTGGTTATTCCGAGCTTTGTGGTCGCGCCGCTGTTGGTGATGATCTTTGCCATTACCCTGCACTGGCTGCCGGGCGGCGGCTGGAACGGCGGGGCGCTGAAATTTATGATCCTGCCGATGGTGGCGCTTTCCCTGGCCTATATCGCCAGCATCGCGCGTATTACTCGCGGCTCAATGATTGAAGTGCTGCACTCTAACTTTATCCGCACCGCGCGGGCGAAGGGGCTGCCGATGCGTCGCATTATTCTGCGCCATGCGCTGAAGCCGGCGCTGCTGCCGGTGCTCTCCTATATGGGGCCAGCTTTCGTGGGCATCATCACCGGCTCAATGGTCATTGAAACCATTTACGGCCTGCCGGGGATCGGCCAGCTGTTCGTTAACGGGGCGCTTAACCGCGACTACTCGCTGGTGCTCAGCCTGACGATCCTCGTTGGCGCCCTGACTATCCTGTTCAACGCCATCGTTGACGTGCTGTACGCCGTTATCGATCCGAAGATTCGCTACTGAAGCCGGAGTTCGCCATGATGTTAAGTAAGAAAAATAGCGAGGCGCTGGAAAACTTCAGTGAGAAGCTGGAAGTGGAGGGGCGTAGCCTCTGGCAGGATGCGCGTCGTCGCTTTATGCATAACCGCGCCGCGGTGACCAGCCTGATTATGCTGGTGCTTATTGCGCTGTTCGTTACCTTCGCGCCGATGGTGTCGTCGTTCTCCTACTTCGATACCGACTGGGGCATGATGTCCAATGCCCCGGATATGGCCTCCGGCCACTACTTCGGAACCGACTCCTCCGGGCGCGATCTGCTGGTGCGCGTAGCGATCGGCGGGCGCATTTCGCTGATGGTCGGGGTGGCGGCGGCGCTGGTGGCGGTGATCCTCGGCACGCTGTACGGTTCGCTCTCCGGTTATCTCGGCGGCAAAGTGGATTCGGTGATGATGCGTCTGCTGGAGATCCTCAACTCCTTCCCGTTTATGTTCTTCGTCATCCTGCTGGTGACCTTTTTTGGTCAGAATATCCTGCTGATCTTTGTCGCCATCGGCATGGTGTCCTGGCTGGATATGGCGCGTATCGTGCGCGGGCAGACGCTAAGCCTGAAGCGCAAAGAGTTTATCGAAGCCGCGCAGGTCGGCGGGGTCTCGACGGCGAGCATCGTGCTGCGCCATATCGTCCCCAACGTGCTGGGGGTGGTGGTGGTGTATGCCTCGCTGCTGGTCCCCAGCATGATCCTCTTCGAATCCTTCCTCAGTTTCCTGGGACTGGGGACGCAGGAGCCGCTCAGCAGCTGGGGGGCATTGCTCAGCGATGGCGCCAACTCAATGGAAGTTTCGCCCTGGCTACTGTTGTTCCCGGCGGGTTTCCTGGTGGTGACCCTGTTCTGTTTCAACTTTATCGGCGATGGTCTGCGTGATGCCCTCGACCCGAAAGACCGCTAAGGAGCGCTGCCATGACCATGATTGAAACGGCAAAAGCGCCGCAAGCGCAGAGCCACAGCGGACTACTGCTGGACGTGAAAGATCTTCGCGTCACCTTTAAAACGCCGGATGGCGACGTCACCGCCGTCAATGATCTGAACTTCACCCTGCAGGCGGGCGAGACGCTCGGCATTGTGGGCGAATCCGGCTCCGGTAAATCGCAAACCGCCTTCGCCCTGATGGGACTGCTGGCGGCCAACGGTCGCATCGGGGGTTCCGCCACCTTTAACGGTCGGCAAATCCTCAATTTGCCCGAGCGTGAGCTGAACAAACTGCGCGCTGAACAAATCTCAATGATTTTCCAGGATCCGATGACCTCTCTTAACCCCTATATGCGGGTGGGCGAGCAGTTAATGGAAGTCCTGATGCTGCATAAAGGGCTGAGTAAAGCCGAAGCGTTTGAAGAGTCGGTGAAGATGCTCGACGCGGTAAAAATGCCGGAAGCGCGTAAGCGCATGAAAATGTTCCCGCACGAGTTCTCCGGGGGCATGCGTCAGCGCGTGATGATTGCCATGGCGCTGCTGTGCCGGCCCCGGCTGCTGATTGCGGATGAACCGACCACTGCCCTGGACGTTACCGTGCAGGCGCAGATCATGACGCTGTTGAATGAGCTTAAACGCGAATTCAACACGGCCATTATCATGATCACCCACGACCTTGGGGTGGTGGCAGGTATCTGCGATAAAGTGCTGGTGATGTACGCCGGGCGCACCATGGAGTACGGTCAGGCGCGCGATGTCTTCTATCAACCGTCGCACCCATACTCTATTGGGCTGTTGAATGCGGTTCCACGTCTGGATGCGGAAGGCGATGCGTTGTTGACCATTCCCGGCAACCCACCGAACCTGCTGCGATTGCCGAAAGGCTGTCCATTCCAGCCGCGTTGCCCGCATGCCATGGAGCAGTGCAGCAGCGCGCCGCCGCTGGAATCGTTCGCGCCAGGCCGCCTGCGCGCCTGCTTTAAACCGGTGGGGGATCTGCTATGAACGCCGTAACTGAACAACGAAAAGTCCTGCTCGAAATTGCCGACCTGAAGGTGCACTTCGATATCAAAGATGGCAAGCAGTGGTTCTGGCAGCCGTCGAAAACGCTGAAAGCGGTGGATGGCGTGACGCTGCGCCTTTACGAGGGTGAAACCCTCGGTGTGGTAGGGGAGTCGGGCTGCGGCAAATCGACCTTCGCCCGCGCCATTATTGGTCTGGTGAAAGCGACCGATGGCAAAGTGGCCTGGCTGGGTAAAGATCTGCTGGGCATGAAGCAGGAAGAGTGGCGCGACGTGCGCAGCGATATCCAGATGATCTTCCAGGATCCGCTGGCCTCGCTGAACCCGCGCATGACCATCGGAGAAATTATCGCCGAACCGCTGCGTACCTATCATCCGAAGATGCCCCGTCAGGAAGTGCGCGATCGCGTCAAAGCGATGATGATGAAAGTTGGGTTGCTGCCCAACCTGATCAACCGCTATCCGCACGAGTTCTCCGGCGGTCAGTGTCAGCGTATCGGCATCGCGCGGGCGCTGATCCTTGAGCCAAAGCTGATTATCTGCGATGAGCCGGTCTCCGCGCTTGACGTGTCGATTCAGGCGCAGGTCGTCAACCTGCTGCAGCAACTGCAGCGTGAGATGGGGCTATCGCTGATATTTATCGCTCACGATCTGGCGGTGGTTAAGCATATCTCCGATCGGGTTCTGGTAATGTATCTGGGCCATGCGGTGGAGCTGGGGACCTACGACGAGGTGTACCATAATCCGCTGCATCCCTATACCAAAGCGCTGATGTCGGCGGTGCCGATCCCCGATCCTGATCTCGAGAAAACGAAAACTATCCAACTGCTGGAAGGCGAATTACCCTCGCCGATTAATCCGCCCTCAGGCTGCGTATTCCGCACCCGCTGTCCGCTTGCCGGACCGGAGTGCGCCAAAACCCGCCCGGTGCTGGAAGGCAGTTTCCGCCATGCGGTTTCCTGCCTTAAGGTAGACCCGTTATAATCTCAGGGGCTGACGCAGGTCAGCCTTTTTTTTGCGAGGTTAACGAAGTGGGTATGCTTTCTGCCGCTCGTCTGCGGCTTTATCATTTACTTTTCGATCAGAACCGCCGTTCCGGCCGCCGCTTTGAAGGGCTGTGCGGACTTTTCGCCCTGCTCAGCGTACTGGTGATATTTATCGAGTCGGGACTGGGCACGCAATATCACCTGACATTAGATGAATGGCATATTTTCGTCTGGCTGGAGCTGCTGGTGACCGCGGTCTTTACCCTGGAATACCTGCTGCGTATCGCTACCTGGCCCAATCCGCTCCACTATATTTTCAGCTTTTGGGGGCTGATTGACCTGGCGACGATTTTACCGCTGTATGTGATGTGGCTATGGCCGGAAATTAGCCTCAATTATGTATTCGCCTGGCGGGCAATGCGGGCGATCCGCGCGCTGCGTATTCTCAAACTACTGCGCTTTATGCCTTCGCTCAACGTGTTCTGGCGAGCGATTGTCAGCGCGCGCCATCAGCTGATCCTGTTTTATTCGTTTATCGCCATTGTGATGGTGATTTTCGGCTCGTTAATGTATCTGATTGAGGGGCCGGAATACGGCTTTACCACGCTTAACGCCTCGGTCTATTGGGCCATCGTGACCATCACCACCGTCGGCTACGGAGACATCACGCCGCACACGCCGTTGGGTCGCATCCTGGCCTCCATTCTTATCCTGATCGGCTACTCCATTATTGCCATACCGACCGGACTTATCACCACGCATATGACCAGCGCCCTGAATCGTCGACGACAGCAGCGCCTGTGTCCGCAGTGTCAGCAGGGCGACCATGACGATAACGCCCGTTTCTGCCATGCCTGCGGTCATGCCTTGCCGAAGTAAGCTGGCGACGTAAAAAAAGCCTGCCGGGAGTACCGCGGCAGGCTTTTTACTGGATGTTAAAGGTTATTCACGCCACAGAATATGGCACAGCTTATGATCTTTCTCGCGGCACAGCAGAACGCGGGCGAAGATATCATTGATTTCCCCGCCGTCGGTATCCGCCAGACCAATCACCACTTCGGCGAAGAAATCCGGGTTGAGATCGTAATCCACATGCTCTTCCCAGTCTGCCGAAGGGTCGAACAGTTCGGCGCCGCCGCGCTCCTCAAACTGCAGGTTAAACAGAATGATGTCCGCCGGGTCGAGATTGTCGGCCGCCAGTTCGAGGAAGATATCGTAAGCCTGCTCGAGCGTTTCGTCTTCGGTCAGGCGGTTGTTTAAATCCATATCCATGATTGCTACTCATTCGGTATCTGATGGGCACGTTTTACAGCAACGGGCTGAAGAAGTAAAACAGTCGCTCGGCGATCCGCTGCCACAGCGGACGTTTTAACCAGAGACGGGCATCCAGCAGGCGCGAGCGCGAGATATAATCATCCTGAACCGCCGCCAGATCGCTGCCGAAACCGGCGTCATCGATGACCAGGGTAATCTCGAAGTTGAGCCACAGGCTGCGCATATCCAGGTTGACGGTCCCCACCAGACTTAGCTCGCCATCGACCAGCACGCTCTTGGTATGCAACAGTCCGCCCTCAAACTGATAGATTTTGACCCCGGCCGCCAGCAGCTCGGTGAAGAAGGCCCGGCTGGCCCAGCCTACCAGCAGCGAATCGTTCTTGCGCGGTAAAATAATGCTCACGTCAACGCCGCGCTGGGCGGCGGTACAGATCGCATGCAGCAGGTCGTCGCTGGGTACGAAGTAGGGGGTGGTCATGATCAGATGCTCTTTCGCCGCATAGGCGGCGGTGAGGAGAGCCTGATGAATAAGATCTTCCGGAAAGCCCGGTCCGGAGGCGATCGTGTGAATAGTATGTCCGCTGGCCTCTTCGAACGGCATGATATTGACGTCCGGGGGCGGCGGCAGAATGCGCTTGCCAGTCTCTATTTCCCAGTCGCAGGAGTAGACGATGCCCATCGAGGTCGCCACCGGGCCTTCCATTCGCGCCATCAGATCAATCCACTGTCCGACTCCTGAGTCCTGTTTAAAGTAGCGCGGATCGACCATATTCATGCTGCCGGTGTAGGCGATATAGTTATCGATCATCACCATTTTACGATGCTGACGCAGGTCCATCCGGCGCAGGAACACGCGCATCAGGTTAACCTTAAGAGCTTCGACGACTTCAATACCGGCGTTACGCATCATCGCCGCCCATGGGCTGCGGAAAAAGGCCACGCTGCCCGCGGAGTCGAGCATTAGCCGACAGTGAACTCCGCGGCGAGCGGCGGCCATCAGCGATTCAGCGACGCTGTCGGCCATGCCGCCGGGCTGCCAGATATAAAAGACCATCTCTATGTTGTGACGGGCCAGCTGAATATCGCGGATCAGGGCCTGCATCACGTCGTCAGATTCCGTCAGCAGCTGTAGCTGGTTGCCTTTTACGCCGCCAATGCCCTGACGCCGTTCGCACAGCTTGAACAGGGATTCGGCCACCGGGCTGTTATCTTCCGCGAAGATATGTTTGCAGGCTTTGAGGTCGTTTAACCACTTGGCCGTCGAGGGCCACATCGCCCTGGCGCGCTCGGCCCGACGCTTGCCGAGATGCAGCTCGCCAAAGGAGAGATAGGCGATGATCCCCACCAGCGGCAGGATATAAATGATCAGCAACCATGCCATGGCGGACGGGACAGCGCGGCGTTTCATTAGAATTCGTAATGTTACACCGGCGATCAACAGCCAGTACCCCAGAATGACCAGCCAGTTCACCACCGTGTAAAAGGTTGTCATAGATGTAAAATCCTTTTGAATGACGATATGTGATGAGTTTACGCATCAGTATTTTTCTGGCAAATAAAAACGCAGCGAAAGCGGTAGTCAGTTGCTGGCAGAGGTTTATAATGGGGGCTGTTTTCACTCGTAGAGTCGTTGCAATGAAGCGTAGTAGAACGGAAGTAGGGCGCTGGCGCATGCTGAGACAGGTGAATCGCCGTAAAGCGCGCTGGCTGGAAGCCCAATCGCGCCGCAATATGCGGATCCTCGCTATCAGGAAGGGACTGGTGAAACGGCAGCGTCATGCCCTGCTGTTTATCTTCCCTGACAGCTAAGCGAGCAGGCAAACGGCACCGTACGCGGTGCCGTTGTCGTTTTCTCTCTGCGCTAAATTCCCGTTGCACATCTCCATAGGGCAATGATGGTTTTTCATGCTGCTATGCGACGACAAAACAGAGCTCCCGCCTCAGTGAAAGAGAGATGCTACGCCTGGCTTGTAATGACGGACGACAAGATCCAGAGCCAAGTCGTTTGCGGCGCGACAGGAATTAACCGTCAGATAGCATTTATTGCCGCTCAGGAAGGGCATGGCGTTGTTAAATGCTTAATGATATGACCGGCCAGCTGCGGTAACCAGGCGGGAACTGAGGGAATGAGAAAACAGACTCAGACAGGCAAGGGGGTTATTAAGCGGTCCAGCGCGTTGAAGCTAAATGAACCGACCGATCCTGACCATGAATAATCTGAGCCTGTTATATTATCCAGAGAGTCCATGCAATAAGCATCCTGAATAAAACGCAATCGTTGCGCCAGCTTTTACTTATTTTGCATAGGCTTCCGTGGATAACGTGATGGTGACGTTATCACTTACCGCCGGCACATATTTATCAAGCTTAAAGTCTGAACGTTTTATCACCCCGGTGGCATCAAATCCAATGGCCTCTTTTTTCACCATTGGGTGCATATCCTGCTTATTCAGGACGGCATGCAGGACCACCGGTTTGGTGATGCCTTTAATGGTCAAATTACCTTCCACATCATATTTATTGTCGCCTTTGCTTTCCACTTTGGTACTCTGGAAAGTGGCGTCGGGAAACGTTTTAACATCAAAATACTCTTTGCCTAAAAACTCATCCGTTAACGCCTTGACGTGAGCGTCAATGGTTTTCACTGGCAGCGTGACGTTCACCGAGGATTTCTCCGGATTCTCTTTATCAAAGGCCAGTTTCCCTGAAACATCAGAGAGATAGGCGGTAGGGTTTGAGAAGCCGAAATGGTTCCAGGAGATCACAACCGAGGTATGCTGTGGATCAAGACTGTATTCCTTAGCCGCGGCTTGCGACACAGGAATATATAAGGCAAGTACAGAAAGCAATGCGGTTTTTTTCAGGGTATTCACACAATAATCCTCAAAATCGGCAGGTACATAAATGTTAGCCCAAAAAAATACAGGGCTTATTGAAAACATTTGTTATTCCCTTTCAAATTTTTTAATCAAGCAGTGATGCCCCTACTATCACTCTGCGTGAAGTTTACGCAACGAAATTAATAGGCTTTAAAAATGATGCTCAGCAACTTAACGCTGGCAGCGTAGTTAATATCCCTTTATGCCTGCCAGGTAAACCTTTGTCTACAGGGGGTTATTTCCACGTGCTTTCAAGCGGCTACGGTCCTGAATATAGCAAGATGGGCTACGTTCGGTTCCGCGGCATCCGCAGTGGATGCCCAATAATATTTTTTTTCAGGCTTTCATATCTGTCGTTAAGCAACTATCTTTCAGTAATTATTTTCTTTCTATTGCATTGTAGATTTATAGGGCTATATCAGGATGTGCTGACATTAAATGCAAGCGCTAAATAACAACGCGATCCTCCTTAACAGCCTTACACAAGGTATTAGTAATTCACTATCACGCGTGGCGTCGATGTTTTGTCAGCATTTTCCATTGCCGAAAAAAGCGAGGCGATGGTCGATGATGGGGTAGCAGGAGAAAGTGCGTGCTCATCTTCCAGGCTTCTCAGGCGGATAACAGTCAACGCTTTCGCGAGGTTAAAAAGGGCGACATTTCAATGTTGTGTACCAAAATGCGCCCTTCATTCTGATGACCTGGGTGTTTTTGTGGTTAGCCAGAAAAAGGAAAGGGTATTTTCAAAAAACCTTTTTGTATGGCTTAACAGAGACCTGGCGGTAAACCCCGGCGGCGATATACGGATCGTCATTGGCCCAGGCCTGGGCCGCTTCCAGCGATTCAAACTCGGCAATCACCGTTGAGCCGCTGAATCCTGCTGCGCCCGGTTCGTTACTGTCAACGGCCGGCATTGGCCCGGCGGTAAGCAGTCGGCCTTCATCGTGTAAGAGTTGTAAACGCGCGAGATGCGCGGGGCGAACCGACAGCCGCTTTTCCAGAGAATCGGCGATATCTTCAGCGTAGATAACGTAAAGCACGGCAAAGCTCCTTATCAATAATCAGGCGAATTACGTTAAGTTAAACAGCGATGGACTGCAATGCAAAGATGCGCTCTGGAGTGGAAAGCACTGCCGACGCAGCTTTTTTCTGCAAATGGCGGCAAAAATTGACTCAGGTTAAGACGCCTTATTGAATATGATTGCTATTTGCATTTAAAATCGGAGCATCATTTTTCAACAGAAACGACTATGAGCGCAATGACCCTTGATTTACCTCGCCGCTTTCCGTGGCCAACGCTGCTGTCCGTGGCTATCCACGGTGCCGTTGTGGCGGGGCTGCTTTATACCTCGGTACATCAGGTTATTGAACAGCCTTCTCCGACGCAGCCGATAGAGATCACAATGGTGGCGCCGGCCGATCTTGAGCCGCCTCCGGCGGCGCAGCCTGTCGTGGAGCCCGTTGTTGAACCCGAACCTGAGCCGGAGCCAGAGGTAGCGCCTGAACCGCCGAAAGAGGCGCCGGTGGTGATCCATAAACCGGAACCTAAGCCGAAGCCCAAACCTAAACCCAAGCCTAAGCCGGAGAAAAAGGTTGAACAGCCGAAGCGGGAAGTGAAGCCGGCAGCAGAGCCGCGTCCGGCCTCGCCGTTTGAAAACAACAATACGGCGCCGGCGCGTACAGCGCCAAGTACCTCGACCGCAGCGGCTAAACCCACCGTTACTGCTCCGAGCGGCCCGCGGGCGATCAGCCGCGTTCAGCCGTCCTATCCGCCGCGCGCTCAGGCGCTGCGCATTGAAGGGACGGTACGGGTGAAGTTTGACGTTTCGCCTGATGGCCGCATTGATAATCTGCAGATCCTCTCTGCTCAGCCGGCGAATATGTTCGAACGCGAGGTGAAAAGCGCGATGCGCAGATGGCGTTATGAGCAGGGAAGACCGGGTACCGGCGTAACGATGACCATCAAATTCCGCCTGAACGGCGTCGAGATTAACTGATAAAACGCTGCGGCGGACCGGCAAGGTCCGCCGTGAAGCTTGTTTAACGCATTTTCTCCATCAATACATCATCCAGCGCCTGCTGGGCCGTTACCAGGTGCTGGCCGCCAAACAAAATCGCTCTGTTCAGCAGAGTATAAAGCTGATAAATCGGCTGACGATCGAGAAAACCCGACGGCAGAGGCGAAACGGACTGATAGCCGTCATAGATTTGCGGGGGCTGTTCCGGATGCATCGGCAGCATGGCTAAATCGCACTCGCGGTCGCCCCAGTAGCAGGCGGGATCGAATATATAGGGGCCATCCGGCCCTAAGGCGCAGTTGCCGGACCACAGATCCCCGTGCAGCAGCGAAGGCTGCGGCTGATGGTTGGCCAGTCGCTGCTGTACCATATCGACTAAGGTATCGATATCGCCAAAGTGCAATCCCTTCTCCGCCGCGAGCTCCAGCTGCCAGCCGATACGCTGCTCGGCAAAAAAAACCGACCAGCGACGCTGCCAGGCGTTGGGCTGCGGCGTGGTGGAAAGATCGTTATCAAAATCCAGACCGAACTGCGGCTGATCGCTCCACTGATGGAGGTGGGCTAGCTGCTGGCCAAGCAGAAACGCATTGTGCGCATCCAGCGGACGGGGAGGGAGGTACTCCATGACCACGAAGCTATAGTCGCGATCGCTGCCGACGGCAAAGACCTGCGGTACGCGAACGGTTTTGCTTCGCGACAGCAGCTCCAGCTGATCGGACTCGGCGGTGAAGATAGGCAGAAGTTCCCGTTCGTCGCATTTCACGAAGTAATCTTTCCCGCCGAAGCGTAAATGCCAGGCGGAATGGATCTCTCCACCGGGCAGCTCGGTTTTCAGTTCGATTTCAGCGTCTTCGGTATGCCAATCGCGTAAAAGAGTACTGATTGCTTGCCACATGCTGTCTCTCCCCATGTTTTCCACCATATCATAAGGTTAGCGCATTACTACCGGGTAAACCTGGAACTGACGCACAACTGACGCTTTCCGTTGCGCTAAACGCACTTATTGAGCTTTTAACCACTCGGCGAATGTGGCCACAGCGATTTCCGCCGGGCGGCCAAGGGCCGCTTCCGCCAGGCCGGCGCTGAGGGCCTTAACTTCCTCGGCCGTCTGGCCGCTCAGCAGGCCGAAGGTGTTGGTACCCAGCTCATGGGGCGAGCCCTCTTCATCATTGAGCGTCAGTACAAACCCGGCACGGGTAAAATGGTTGCTGACCTCATTGATCTCCGTCAGCGCCTGTTCATGGAAGGTCACGCTGACGACCCAGGCGGTAATTTCATTACTCATCTCTACACCCCGTTGTTATGCATGGCCTTTCCAGCATAGACCATCCTGCTTATATTGTGATTCCCCTCCGCCGGCGCGGAGGGGGCAGGGAAGATCAACGCCCGCAGAGATAATCATAGATTTTTTGCGTATTGGCCCGCGAGCAGAGGCGGGTGCCCTGGTTGATGGTCGCGGCGCTACCGGCGGCGACGCCAAAGCGTACCATGTCTTCAAGGCTGGCGTTTTCCGCCAGACGCAAGGTCATGGCGCCCACCATGCTGTCGCCAGCGCCGACGGTGCTCTGGCTTTTCATCGGTGGCGGCACTACCTGAACGCTGCCGCTGGCGTCCACGCCTAATGCCCCCTGCGGACCCAGGGAGACCACCACCCGGCGCACTTTACCGGACTGGATCAACGACTGAGCGGCAAGGCGCACGTCATCGGGTTGGCTGAGATCGCGCTGCACGAGGGCGCTAAGCTCTTTCTGGTTCGGTTTCACCAGCTCAATATTGCCGACGTCCAGCGCGGCGGCCAGCGCATCGCCAGAACTGTCAATGATGCAGCGCAGTCCCTGCTGTTGCGCATTTTTCACCAGCTGCATCAGGTTATCGACGCTAATACCTGGCGGCAGGCTGCCGCTGACCACCAGCAGAGAGCCGGGTTCGATAGTCAGAACCTTCTCTTCCAGACGGCGGAATTCATCGTCCGTCAGTGCCGCGCCGGGCATAACGAAGCGATACTGTTCGCCGCTGGCGGCCACGTGGACGTGCAGGTTTTGCCGCGTCCAGTCGCGGGTTTCGACGGTCTCGACCGGCACCTGCTCATCGGCCAGCAGGGCGGCAAGATGCTCGCCGGTAGCGCCACCGACCGGGAAAATGGCGGTGGCTTTGCCGCCGAGAAAGGTCACGGCGCGGGCCACGTTGATCCCGCCGCCGCCAGGTTCAAATACCGGCGCGCTGCAGCGAAGTTTGCCTTCCGGGTAGATCTGTGGGGTTTGCGTGGCGCTATCCAGCGAGGGGGCCAGCGTGAGCGTGTAAATTTTGGTCATTCCTTCTCCTCCTTAATACGGCGACTGTCGTTAATTTAAGCATGGCACGATGACTCGGGGAGGGAAAGTCCAGTTCCTGACAGTTTTGCAAAGATGCCTCTATTTTCATTATGAAATAAAGATTGTTTCCGGAGCTGTCTTATTCAAAAAACGAAAGAGTAAGTGATTGCTATGTTATTCGTGCTTTTTTATAATTTGCTACCTTTCTTAGGACCTGCACTCCGCGATCCTCGCGAAAGTTTCCGGGACCCTCAGGTCTCTTTTATGTTGTACGGACGCTAAATTCAATGAGCCGGCGAGATTATGCCTGTTCATCATTTGTACTGTCCTAAAAAAATGTATTTTAGAGAGTTATAATGAAGCTTTTAAAGACAGTACCCGCAGCGGTTATGCTGGCGGGGGGGCTTTTTGCGTCTGTTGGCGCAATGGCCGATGATTCTGTATTTACCGTCATGGATGACCCTTCCGCTGCCAAAAAACCGTTCGAAGGGGTGGTTAACGCAGGCTACCTGGCGCAGTCCGGCAACACCAAGAGCTCTTCGATGACGGCGGATTCCACCCTGACCTGGTATGGTAATACCACCGCCTGGTCGCTGTGGGGCAACGCCAGCAACACGTCGTCCAATGATGAGCGATCCTCAGAAAAATATGCTGTCGGCGGACGTAGCCGCTACAACCTGACCGATATGAACTATGTCTTTGGTCAGGGTAGCTGGCTAACAGACCGCTACAACGGCTATCAACAGCGCGATGTTGTGACGGCGGGCTATGGTCGTCAGATCCTCAACGGGCCGGTGCACAGTCTGCGGTTTGAATTTGGTCCTGGCGTTCGCTATGACGAATATACCGACGGGGATACTGATACCCAGCCGCTGGGTTATGCTTCGGGTACCTGGGCCTGGCAGATGACCGATAACGCCAAATTTTCGCAAGGGGTATCGGTGTTCGGCGCCGAGGACACCACGGTCAACTCAGAGAGCGCGTTAAACGTGGCGATTAACGCCCATTTCGCCCTGAAGGTCGCCTACAACGTGACCTGGAACTCTGAGCCGCCTGCGTCTGCGCCGGAGCATACCGATCGCCGGACCTCGCTCTCCCTCGGGTATAAGATGTAATATTTCAGGCCGGGTTTTCCCCGGCCTGTTCGTTTTGGTTTTAGCAATTAGTGATATTATTTTTTCTGGCCGTTCGTTTTACTTTTTGTAAAAAGGAAATAGCCCTCCATTTTTTCTCCATTATTCACGAGCGCCTGACAAATATTCATTCTATTTGACACAAATAGCTAAATATTCGACGGACAAATATGTGATCTGGATCTATACTAACAACCACTGACCGGAGGGCGACATTGCCCGGTCTGTTTTCCGTAATAAGAGAATTAACATCATGAAAAACAATCGTTATACCATCGCAGCCCTGGCGCTGTGCGTGCTTTCTTTTGGCGCATCAGCCGCCACGCCCGTTCCGCCATCGGGTCATCAGGATCATACCCAGGTAGGTATCGCCAAAGCCTCTGACGTTGAGGCTGGTTCGAATATTGCGCCCGGCGCCCCTACCACCGGAAAATCCATGAACGACGCCTTTAATGTGCATACGCTGGTGGCCGGCGAGTGGTCTTAATATTGCAGGCTATCGTTTCGCGAGCGGTCTAATAAGCCGGGTTAAGTGGTACCGGTTTAATGGCCCGCGGTATACATTCAGCAGGCAATATCTCCACGTCTCTTTTATCATGTCCGAATAATATCGTCCGGCGCCATTGGCCAATATTACCGCGCCACATCGCTTATATTCTGCTTTTTTATCCGTGGCCCTCTTGTTTTCTCCGCATTCCGCCATCATTTATGCTGTCGCGGCTTTAATCACGTACCAATGATGTGTAAACTACTCCCCGGTGTTATCAGCAGGCGGTTGCAGGGGGGAGCGATCGTTCCGGTCGTGCTCCTATTTTCGCAGAGTGAAGCGGGAACTGCGCCTTAACCTGATGATAATTATGATTATATAGTTTTGTATGTGCTCTTTCGTGCGGGGCACCACTGCAAATAAGGACATAAAATGCCTGTAATTACGCTTCCTGATGGCAGCCAACGCCATTTTGACCACGCAGTGAGTCCGATGGATGTCGCGCTGGATATCGGTCCAGGCCTGGCGAAAGCCACCATTGCCGGGCGGGTAAACGGTGAACTGGTAGACGCCTGTGACCCGATCGAATCCGATTCCACTCTCTCTATCATCACCGCGAAAGATGAAGAAGGGCTGGAGATCATTCGTCACTCCTGCGCGCACCTGTTAGGCCATGCCATCAAACAGCTGTGGCCCAACACCAAAATGGCTATCGGTCCGGTTGTCGATAATGGTTTCTACTATGACGTAGACCTCGACCACACCCTGACCCAGGAAGATATCGACGCGCTCGAAAAACGTATGCATGAGCTCGCCGAGAAAAACTACGACGTTATCAAGAAGAAAGTGAGCTGGCATGAAGCGCGTGAAACCTTCGTGAAACGCGGCGAAAGCTATAAAGTTTCTATTCTTGATGAAAACATTGCCCATGATGACAAGCCTGGCCTGTATCATCATGAAGAATATATCGATATGTGCCGCGGTCCGCACGTACCGAACATGCGCTTCTGCCATCACTTTAAGCTGATGAAAACCGCCGGAGCCTACTGGCGCGGCGACAGCAACAATAAAATGTTGCAGCGTATCTACGGCACCGCGTGGGCAGATAAAAAAGCGCTGAATGCCTACCTGCAGCGTCTGGAAGAAGCCGCCAAGCGTGACCACCGTAAAATCGGTAAGCAGCTCGACCTGTATCACATGCAGGAAGAGGCGCCGGGGATGGTGTTCTGGCACAATGACGGCTGGACCATCTTCCGTGAACTGGAAACGTTTGTTCGTTCTAAACTGAAAGAGTACCAGTATCAGGAAGTAAAAGGTCCGTTCATGATGGACCGTGTGCTGTGGGAAAAAACCGGCCACTGGGACAACTACAAAGATGCGATGTTCACCACCTCTTCTGAGAACCGTGAATACTGTATCAAGCCGATGAACTGCCCGGGTCACGTGCAGATCTTCAACCAGGGGCTGAAATCCTACCGCGACCTGCCGCTGCGTATGGCGGAATTCGGTAGCTGCCACCGTAACGAACCGTCTGGCGCGCTGCATGGTCTGATGCGCGTGCGCGGCTTTACCCAGGATGATGCGCATATCTTCTGTACTGAAGATCAGGTTCGCGATGAAGTGAACGCCTGTATTCGTATGGTCTACGATATGTATAGCACCTTTGGCTTCGAGAAGATCGTCGTCAAACTGTCGACTCGCCCGGAAAAACGTATCGGTAGCGACGAGACCTGGGATCGCGCGGAAGCGGATCTGGCGGTGGCGCTGGAAGAAAATAACATCCCATTTGAATATCAACTCGGTGAAGGGGCGTTCTACGGCCCGAAAATTGAATTTACCCTGTATGACTGCCTCGATCGTGCATGGCAGTGCGGTACCGTACAGCTGGACTTCTCTCTGCCGCAGCGTTTAAGCGCCTCCTATGTGGGCGAAAACAACGAGCGTCAGGTGCCGGTCATGATTCACCGTGCGATTCTCGGTTCTCTGGAGCGCTTCATTGGCATCCTGACCGAAGAGTTCGCAGGCTTCTTCCCAACCTGGATTGCACCAGTGCAGGTAGTGGTCATGAATATTACCGATTCTCAGGCTGAATACGTTAACGAATTGACGCGTAAACTACAAAATGCGGGCATTCGTGTAAAAGCAGACTTGAGAAATGAGAAGATTGGCTTTAAAATTCGCGAGCACACTTTACGTCGTGTCCCGTATATGTTGGTCTGTGGCGACAAAGAAGTCGAAGCCGGCAAAGTGGCCGTGCGCACCCGTCGCGGGAAAGACCTCGGCAGCATGGACGTAAATGAAGTGATCGAGAAGCTGCAACAAGAGATTCGCAGCCGCAGTCTTCAACAACTGGAGGAATAAGGTATTAAAGGCGGAAAACGAGTTCAAACGGCACGTCCGAATCGTATTAATGGCGAGATTCGCGCCCAGGAAGTTCGCTTAACAGGTCTGGAAGGTGAGCAGCTGGGAATTGTGAGTCTGAGAGAAGCTATCGAAAAGGCTGAAGAGGCTGGAGTAGATTTAGTTGAAATCAGCCCTAACGCCGAGCCGCCAGTTTGTCGTATCATGGACTACGGCAAGTTCCTTTATGAAAAGAGTAAGTCTTCTAAGGAACAGAAGAAGAAGCAGAAAGTTATCCAGGTTAAGGAAATTAAATTCCGCCCTGGTACTGATGAAGGTGACTATCAGGTAAAACTCCGCAGCCTGATTCGCTTTCTCGAAGATGGCGATAAGGCCAAGATCACGCTGCGTTTCCGCGGTCGTGAGATGGCCCACCAGCAGATCGGTATGGAAGTGCTTAACCGCGTGAAAGACGATCTGGTTGAACTGGCAGTAGTCGAATCCTTCCCAACGAAGATCGAAGGCCGCCAGATGATCATGGTGCTCGCTCCTAAGAAGAAACAGTAAGGCCATCAAGAAACATTTCCGGTGGGCTTCGGCTCACTGGTTTTGTTCGCCTTTGTTTCGTTTATTAACAATGCGAAGTGGAAGTTATTAAAATGCCAAAAATTAAGACCGTACGCGGTGCTGCTAAGCGCTTCAAAAAAACCGGTAAAGGTGGTTTTAAGCACAAGCACGCTAACCTGCGTCACATTCTGACTAAAAAAGCTACCAAGCGTAAACGTCACCTGCGTCCGAAAGCCATGGTTTCCAAAGGCGATCTGGGCCTGGTTATCGCGTGCCTGCCGTACGCATAAGTCGTTAACGTTTAACTTTTTTAACTTAGAATAGATACAGGAGAGCACACATGGCTCGCGTAAAACGTGGTGTAATTGCACGTGCACGTCACAAGAAAATTTTGAAACAAGCTAAAGGCTACTACGGTGCGCGTTCTCGCGTATACCGCGTTGCCTTCCAGGCTGTTATCAAAGCTGGTCAGTACGCTTACCGTGACCGTCGTCAACGTAAACGTCAGTTCCGTCAACTGTGGATTGCACGTATCAACGCAGCAGCACGTCAGAACGGTATTTCTTACAGCAAATTCATCAATGGCCTGAAAAAAGCCTCTGTTGAAATCGACCGTAAGATCCTGGCTGACATCGCTGTATTCGACAAAGTAGCGTTCACCGCTCTGGTCGAAAAAGCGAAAGCAGCTCTGGCATAAGCCAGTTGAAAGAGGGAGCTTGTCTCCCTCTTTTCGTTTCAACACCATCAATACATTGACTTTTATCGGCGCAGGCTTTTCAATACAGCTCTGACGTTTCTTACCAGACAAGGTAATGCAAGCATGAATGCTGCTATTTTCCGCTTCTTTTTTTACTTTAGCACCTGAACTCAGGGGGCTTGCGCGTGAAAGAAGAAACGGAAAACAGCGCCAGAAAGCCTCCCCTGTGGAGGCTTTTTTCGTATATGGATTCGGAATATTAATTTCACTATAACCGGTGTCTGCACCGACATAATGAGGAAAACCATGTCACATCTCGCAGAGCTGGTTGCCAGTGCCAAGGCAGCCATTAACGAGGCATCAGATGTTGCTGCGCTGGACAACGTCCGCGTGGAATACCTGGGTAAAAAAGGGCATCTGACCCTGCAAATGACCACCCTGCGTGAGCTGCCGCCGGAAGAGCGTCCGGCAGCCGGTGCGGTCATCAACGAGGCGAAAGAGCAGGTGCAGCAGGCGCTGAACGCGCGTAAAGCTGAACTGGAAGGCGCAGCGCTGAATGCGCGTCTGGCCGCAGAGACCATTGACGTCTCGCTGCCGGGTCGCCGCATTGAAAACGGCGGCCTGCATCCGGTTACTCGCACCATCGACCGTATTGAAAGTTTCTTCGGTGAGCTCGGCTTTACCGTGGCGACGGGCCCGGAAATCGAAGACGATTACCACAACTTCGATGCGCTGAATATTCCGGGTCACCATCCGGCGCGCGCTGACCACGACACTTTCTGGTTCGATGCCACTCGCCTGCTGCGTACGCAGACCTCCGGCGTGCAGATCCGCACCATGGAAAACCAGCAGCCGCCTATCCGTATTATCGCGCCGGGCCGCGTCTATCGTAACGACTACGATCAGACCCACACCCCGATGTTCCATCAGATGGAAGGTCTGATCGTTGATAAAAATATCAGCTTCACCAACCTGAAAGGGACGCTGCACGACTTCCTGAACAACTTCTTTGAAGAAGATCTGCAGGTCCGCTTCCGTCCGTCCTACTTCCCGTTCACCGAACCGTCTGCGGAAGTTGACGTAATGGGTAAAAACGGCAAATGGCTGGAAGTGCTGGGCTGCGGGATGGTGCACCCGAACGTGCTGCGTAACGTGGGTATCGATCCGGAAGTCTACTCCGGCTTCGCCTTCGGCATGGGCATGGAGCGTCTGACCATGCTGCGCTATGGCGTCACCGATCTGCGCGCGTTCTTCGAAAACGATCTGCGTTTCCTCAAACAGTTTAAATAAGGGCAGGACAGAACAATGAAATTCAGTGAACTGTGGTTACGCGAATGGGTTAACCCGGCGATCGACAGCGAAGCGCTTTCCGATCAGATCACCATGGCGGGCCTCGAAGTAGATGGCGTTGAGCCGGTCGCCGGCAGCTTCAACGGCGTCGTAGTCGGGGAAGTGGTGGAGTGCGGTCAGCACCCGAACGCCGACAAACTGCGCGTCACCAAAGTCAACGTCGGCGGCGAACGCCTGCTGGACATCGTCTGCGGCGCGCCAAACTGCCGTCAGGGGCTAAAGGTCGCGGTAGCCACCATCGGCGCCGTGCTGCCGGGCGATTTCAAAATCAAGGCCGCGAAGCTGCGCGGCGAGCCGTCTGAGGGGATGCTGTGCTCCTTCTCCGAGCTGGGTATTTCCGACGACCATAGCGGTATCATCGAGCTGCCGGCAGATGCGCCCATCGGCACCGATATTCGCGAATACCTCAAGCTTGACGATAACACCATCGAAATCAGCGTCACGCCAAACCGCGCCGATTGCCTGGGCATCATCGGTGTGGCGCGCGATGTCGCTGTCCTGAACAAAGCGCCGCTGAACGCGCCGGAAATCACGCCGGTTGCCGCGACGATTGACGACGTGCTGCCGATTCAGGTTGACGCGCCGCAGGCTTGCCCGCGCTATCTGGGGCGCGTGGTGAAAGGTATCAACGTCAAAGCGCCGACGCCGCTGTGGATGAAAGAGAAGCTGCGCCGCTGCGGGATCCGCTCCATCGACGCGGTGGTTGACGTGACCAACTATGTGCTGCTTGAGCTGGGCCAGCCGATGCACGCCTTTGACCGCGACCGTATTGAAGGCGGGATCGTGGTGCGCATGGCGAAAGAAGGGGAAACCCTGGTCCTGCTCGATGGCTCTGAAGCAAAGCTCGACAGCGACACGCTGGTCATTGCAGACCATAACAAAGCGCTGGCGATGGGGGGGATCTTCGGCGGGGAACACTCCGGCGTTAACGACGAAACCCAGAACGTGCTGCTGGAATGCGCGTTCTTCAGCCCGCTGTCCATTACCGGCCGCGCGCGCCGTCATGGCCTGCACACCGATGCCTCTCACCGCTATGAGCGCGGCGTCGATCCGGCCCTGCAGTATAAAGCGCTGGAGCGTGCAACCCGTCTGCTGATCGACCTCTGCGGCGGTGAAGCCGGCCCGGTCATTGACGTTACCAGCAAAGAGAATCTACCAACACGCGCCACCATTACGCTGCGTCGCAGCAAGCTGGATCGCCTGATTGGCCACCATATCGCTGACGCGCAGGTCACCGACATTCTGCAGCGCCTCGGCTGCGAAGTGACGGTTGGCGAGGGCGAATGGCAGGCGGTTGCGCCGAGCTGGCGTTTCGACATGGAGATCGAAGAAGATCTGGTTGAAGAAGTGGCTCGCGTTTACGGCTACAACAACATTCCTGACGAGCCGGTGCAGGCGGGTCTGATCATGGGAACCCACCGCGAAGCGGACCTGTCGCTGAAGCGCGTGAAAACGCTGCTGAACGACAAAGGCTATCAGGAAGTGATCACCTACAGCTTCGTCGACCCGAAAGTCCAGCAGCTGATCCACGCCGGGGAAGAGGCGCTTATCCTGCCAAGCCCGATCTCCAGCGAAATGTCGGCGATGCGCCTGTCGCTGTGGACCGGCCTGCTGGGCACCGTGGTCTACAACCAGAACCGTCAGCAGAGCCGGGTGCGCATCTTTGAGAGCGGCCTGCGCTTTGTGCCGGACACCAATGCGCCGCTGGGCATTCGTCAGGATGTGATGCTGGCCGGGGCGATCTGCGGCAACCGCTACGAAGAGCACTGGACACTGGCGAAAGAGACGGTCGATTTCTATGATCTGAAAGGCGATCTGGAAGCCGTTCTGGATTTAACCGGAAAATTAGCGGATATCGAATTCCGTGCTGAAGCGACCACCGCGCTGCATCCGGGACAATCCGCAGCGATTTATCTTAAAGGTGAACGCATTGGTTTCATTGGGGTTGTTCATCCTGAGCTGGAACGTAAACTGGATCTGAACGGTCGCACTCTGGTGTTCGAACTGGAGTGGAACAAGCTTGCAGACCGCGTGGTGCCTCAGGCGCGCGATATTTCCCGCTTCCCGGCGAACCGTCGCGACATCGCGGTGCTGGTCGCGGAAAACGTGGCTGCCGCCGATGTTTTAGCCGAATGTAAGAAAGTTGGCGTAAATCAGGTAGTTGGCGTAAACTTATTTGACGTGTACCGTGGTAAGGGTGTGGCGGAAGGGTATAAGAGCCTTGCGATTAGCCTGATCCTGCAGGATACCAGCCGTACACTCGAAGAAGAGGAGATTGCCGCTACCGTTGCCAGATGTGTAGAGGCATTAAAAGAGCGATTCCAGGCATCATTGAGGGATTGAACCTATGGCGCTTACAAAAGCTGAAATGTCAGAATATCTGTTTGATAAGCTTGGGCTTAGCAAGCGGGATGCCAAAGAACTGGTCGAGTTGTTTTTCGAAGAGATCCGTCGTGCTCTGGAAAACGGAGAACAGGTCAAACTCTCCGGGTTCGGCAACTTCGATTTGCGGGATAAAAACCAACGCCCGGGACGTAACCCGAAGACGGGGGAGGATATTCCCATTACAGCCCGGCGCGTGGTGACCTTCAGACCCGGTCAGAAGCTGAAAAGCCGTGTCGAAAACGCGTCGCCGAAAGACAAATAATCTGCACTAATTAAAAAGGCCGCATTGCGGCCTTTTTCTTTTCTGTCAATCTTTACGCTTTGACGGCGGTGAGCATGATCTCCACCAGGATTTCTGGTCGCGCCATCTCCGCCTGCACGGCCGCTCGCGCCGGGCTATAGCCTTCCGGCATCCATTGCACCCACACCTCATTGAATGCGGCAAAGTCACGCTCGATATTTTTCAACCAGATCTGCGCGGAGAGAATGTGCTGCTTATCGCTCCCGGCTGCGGCCAGCAGCGCGTCGATCTTCTCCAGTACTTCACGGGTTTGTAAAACGATATCGTCTTCATTGCTTTTTGGCGTCTGCCCGGAGAGGAACAGCAGATCGCCATACGCAACGCTGGCGGAAAGACGAGGTTGTGGATTATTGCGAATAATTGTCATGCGGTTTGTTTCCATGTGAGACCTTCTAAAGAAATGTCTGGCATCTGATTGTCGATTAACGCGCCCAGCACCACCGCGCTGCCGGCGGCGAGAGTAAAGCCGAGGCTACCCTGGCCGAGGTTCATCCACAGGTTGGGGTAGCCGGCGCGCCCCAGCATCGGCGGGCCTGCTGGCGTTGACGGGCGCATGCCGGTCCAGACTTCGGCCTCGTCCAGCCCCTCCAGTTCAGGAAAGCTGCGGGCGACGATGTTCTTCAGCGCCTGAATGCGGCATTCGCGCAGTTCGTCGCCGTCGTAGCCGATGTCCACCATCGCCGCGATGCGCAGCTGTTGGCCAAGGCGGGCATAAACGATTTTGTGCCCGTAGTCGGTGACGCTGATGTCAGGGGCAATACCTGCTTTTTCAGGATAGGGCAGGGTCAGGCTGTACCCCTTCAGGGAGCACAGCGGCACGCGAACCCCCAGATGCCCAAGCAGAGAACCACTGCCGTTACCGGCGGCGACGACATACTCATCGCCGGTGAGGGTCCCCTGACTGGTCTCAAGGCTGCTGATGCGTCCCCCGCGCTTATTGAGTCGCCGCACCTCACACTGGGTCAGCAGGCTAAAGTCGCTGCTGGCATTGAGCTTGTCGAGCAGGGCAAGGCAGAACTGATGACAATCTGCCGTTTCATCGCCTGGCGAATAGATTCCGCCCTGCAGAGAAGGACTAATATGTTTGAGCGCCGGCTCCAGCTGCAGGCAGGCTTCAGCATTCAGCGCCTGCTGATACTGAGGATCAATCCCTTTTGCTGCTTTATTAAAATCATATTCGCGACGATGGATAATTAATTTTCCGCTGCGCCGCCAGTGGAAATCGGCAAGATTATCCTCATCCCGCCACGCCTGCATGACCTGACGGCTGAGCAGCGACAGGCGTAAGATATGGTCGCCATTCATTTTATTGGTCTGGTTATTACAGGCGCGCAGAAACTGCAGCAGCCAGCGCCACTGCTGGAGAGACATCCTGAGACGCATATTCAGCGGCGAATCGGCTTTGCCCATCCATTTCATTCCCTGCAGGGGAACGCCGCTGTCGGCAAGGGGGGCGACGTAGCGGTAACTTAATTGTCCGCCGTTGGCAAAACTGGTGGCGCTGCCCGGTTCGGCATTGCGCTCCAGTAATTGCACCTGATGGCCGCGCTTGATCAGTTCCCAGGCCGTGGCCAGACCGACCACGCCGCCGCCGATAATGACAATGCGTTTGTTCATAACCCGATATATCCACCGCTGATAAATTTATCGGGTTATGTCAAAGCATTTACCCCAGCGGCGCAATTGACTTTTTATGGTCAGGGTATAACCGCAGGTTAATCTCCTTGAGCTGCTGGCGCAGACGCTGGCAGAGAAAATCGACGAACTTTTGCGCCATCGGGCTCAGGGAAACGTCGGCCCGGCGTAACAGACAGAGGCTAATCGCCATCGGCGGCGTAATGGGATGGATCATCTCCGGGGCCAGGTTGTGCTGGGCGGAAAAGATATCAGTGATGCTGCAGCCCATGCCGCGCTTCACGAACTCGGTGGCCATATAGTAGGTCTGGACGTTTAGCCGGGTGGTGGAAAAGTCGCGACGGGTGGCGATGGCGGCAGAGAGCGAGTGCGGTCCCGGCGAGATCCAGCGCTGCTGGTCGATCTGATCGATCTCCACCGACCCCTGACGATAATGACGGTCGATGTACACCAGCGGTACTTCGGCAATCAGGGTGGTCAGGATCTCCTCCTGCTGCACCGGCTGTAGCGTCAGCGCCAAATCTATCTCGCGCAAATCCAGTTTTTTGACCAGCGTCTCGGTGTGCTCGGTAGTGAGCGTCATCACCAGGTTGCTGTTTTGCTGATAAAAGTCGGTCACCAGCTCCGGCACCAGGCTTAACCCCAGGCTTGGCAGACAGCCTAAAGTGATCTTGGCGCGCGGATCGCGAGCCAGGTTGTCGGCCAGCAGGCGCAGGTTGTCCAGGTCCTGATAAATGCTCTGCGCTTTTTCGAAAAGTGTGATCGCCTCGCTGGTCGGCAGCAGCTTGCCGCGCACCCGCTGAAACAGGGTAAAACCCAGCTTCATTTCGGCGCTTTTTAACGCTTTGCTGGCCGCGGGCTGGGAGATATTGAGCGCTTCCGCCGCTCGCGATAAAGAGCCGCAGGTCATGACGGCATAGAAGATTTCCAGATGACGCAGTTTCATGAACAGTTAACTCAGGGTTATAGCCTACCGATAAAAAGTCATTTTCTACTAACACTAAGTTAACATAGATTTAATCACCAATCAGCGCATTGGTTACATCTTGTGCTGTAGACCCCGCCCAATGGCGGCATATTACGCTCTCAGAATCGTTTCCTTTGTACCCAAACAAACCCTCAGGCCGCGGCCAATCAATAATGAAAAAGAGGGAGGATATTTTCTGAGCAGGCCCCCATACACCACCTGACCATCATGGTCGGATTGATTGGCATTAAGGAGTGTTATGAGTGACTCAACGCTCACAGGCAATGCGCCTGTCAGACAAAATATCACGCGGAAAAACGTTATTATTGGTCTGTTATTGCTGCTGTTCGTGTTGATCGCGCTGTGGTGCCACGGTCGACCAGGCAGCGAGCTTGGTCTGCTGGGATTTACGCCGCTGGTGGCGCTAGCGATATTATCGCTGATCGGCGTTGATATTGTGCTGGCGGTCATCTCCTCGATTATTATCGCCATGATAATGACCTCGACCGGCCTGCCGGAAATGGGCACGATGCTGGCGAAATCCACCGGGTCATTTATTGCCACCGTTGGGCTTATCATTATGCTCGGCGCCGGCGTGGGGGAAGTGGCCACCCGCACCGGCGCAGCGGTTGAGCTGGTAAAATTTGTCGTCCATCGCATCGGGTTGTCGAGTCAGACGCGGGTGAAATTCGGCATTGTGGCGTCATCGATTTTAATTTGCGGTTCGCTGGGCACTATGGCCGGTGGCAATGCCATTATCGTGGCAGTAATCATTCCGGTGGCGGCAGCGGTACGCTTGACGCCGCCAACGGTCGCCGCGCTGATGATGACCGCCGGTTCCGTTGGGCTGTTTACCGGGCCTTTCACCCCCAGTACCGTGACGATCCTCAGCCTCGGTGGGTTGAGCTATCCGGACTATTTGCTGTACGTTGGTCTGCCGATGAGCGCGGTCACGCTGCTGGCCGGCTGGGTAATGGCGGGACGGATCCAGAAGATGACCGAAGGCAAACTGCGCTATGACGTCGATCTCGCGGAAAAGCCGCAAGAGGATCTCAGCGCCGCGCAGCAGCGTCGGCGTAAATTAAGCGCGCTGGCCTTCGCGGCGACCATCATCGTGATGGCGATCGTTGGCGTGGTGATTAAAGCCGGCTTCAGCTTCGCGATAATCGTGATGCTGCTGGTGGCCCTGATGACCGGCCTGGTAGGCGGCCTGCGACCGACGCAGATCCTTCAGGCACTGTATCACGGCTGCGGCCGTCTGGTGTGGATGTTTATTCTCTACTGGCTGTACAACCCGATCCTTGAGCTGATGGATGGCCTGCACGCCTATCAGGGGCTGCTGGAGTATACCCAACCGCTGCTGGAGGGGATCTCCCCGGCCTGGCTGTGCTTTAGCATCTTCGCGTTCAATATTATCGGCCATGTGCCCGGTGCGGCGGTGGCCCAGATGACCTTTACTCATAAAATCTTTGGCCCGATGCTGATGGCCGCCGGCGTGCCGCCCCAGGGGACCACCGCCGTGCTGCTGGCCTCATCCCAGGTGGACTGGTTCGGGCCGTTTCCCTCATCAGATATGTTCGGCCAGATGGGGCTGGCGCAGTCTACTCATCTGAAATATATGCTCTATAACGGCTGGGCAATCGTGGTGGCGAACATCATTCTCTTTGCGCTGCTGTTTCAGATTCTGGTGTGACGAACGACCGCAGACGCGGAGGAGATTTTCCTTCGCGTCGACGTTTGGTCGTGAGGTTTTCCTTTTCTCACCGCGACAGCCACCGTAAAATCAGCCTCTTGTTCCCCCTGCGTAATGGAATCTATGCTGACTCTCGCCCATCTTCAACAGCGCCGCAGCCGGCGTTGGCTCTTCGGATTAACGCTGTTGCTGCTGGTCACCCTGCTGATCAGCCTGTGCGCGGGCGAGCAATGGATCCCGCCCGGCGAGTGGCTCAGCGCCAAAGGTCAGCTGTTTATCTGGCAGATCCGCCTGCCGCGAACCCTGGCGGTGCTGCTGGTGGGGGCGGCGCTGGCGCTCTCCGGGGCGATTATGCAGGCGTTGTTTGAAAATCCGCTGGCGGAGCCGGGGCTGCTGGGGGTCTCCAACGGCGCAGGCGTCGGGCTGATTGCCGCCGTCCTGCTGGGCAAAGGAGTCTTGCCCGGCTGGGCGCTCGGTCTGTGTGCCATCTTTGGCGCGCTGCTGATCACTTTTATTCTGCTGCGTTTTGCCCGCCGCCATCTGTCTACCAGCCGTCTGCTGCTGGCGGGGGTGGCGCTGGGGATCATCTGCAGCGCCCTGATGACCTGGGCAGTCTACTTCTCCACCTCTTTTGACCTGCGTCAGCTAATGTACTGGATGATGGGCGGGTTTGGCGGCGTCGACTGGCAACAGCTGTGGCTGATGATAGCCCTCCTGCCGGTGCTCTGCTGGGTCTGTCTGCAGTCGCAACCCCTGAATTTACTGGCGCTGGGCGAAGTCTCCGCTCGTCAGCTTGGGCTGCCGCTGTGGCTGTGGCGCAAATTACTGGTGGTGGCGACCGGCTGGATGGTCGGCGTTAGCGTGGCGCTGGCGGGGGCGATTGGCTTTATCGGTCTGGTGATCCCGCATATTCTGCGGCTATGCGGCTTGAGCGATCACCGGGTGTTGCTCCCGGCCTGTATGCTGGCCGGGGCAAGCGCCTTGCTGGGGGCGGATATCATTGCCCGGCTGGCGCTTTCCGCCGCAGAGCTGCCGATTGGCGTGGTGACGGCGACCCTGGGCGCGCCGGTCTTTATCTGGTTGCTGCTGCGTTCGCGGGGGCGGGGATAGCGCGGCGCCGTCGGCAGGGACGGCGCCGGTTCAGGCTTACCAGCCTTTGATCGCGTCGCCTTTGTAGACTTCCTTCGCTTTTTCCGCGACTTCGCTGGTCTGGAAGGCGGCTTTTAATTCCTGAATTTTCTTGCTGTCCTTATTATCCTCGCGGGCGACTATCGCATTCACGTATGGGGAATCCGGCCCCTCCATAAACAGACCGTCGCGGGCGGCCGACAGGCCCGCCTGGGCGGAGAAGTTGGTGTTAATGATTGACAGGCTGACGTTCGGATCGTCAAGGGTACGGGTCAGCTGCGGGGTATCCACTTCAACAATTTTCAGCTGTTTCGGATTGTCGATGATATCCAGCGTGGTGGGTAAATAGCCGACGCCCGGTTTCAGCTTGAGTAACCCCTGCGCCTGAAGCAGCAGCAGGCTGCGGCCCAGGGTGGTGGTTTCATTAGAGATGGTCACCGTCGCCCCTTCGGGCAGTTCGCTGATATTTTTGATCCGGTGAGAATAGGCGGCGATAGGGAAGACAAAGGTTTTACCGACCACCGCAAATTTATAGCCGCGTTCTTTCGACTGCGCCTCAAGGTACGGCAGGGTCTGGAAGGCGTTGGCATCGACATCTTTGTTGTTCAGCGCTTCGTTGGGCAGCACATAATCATTGAAGGAGACCACTTCGACGTCGAGGTGGTATTTATCCTTCGCCACCTGCTCCACCACTTTCCAGATGGCTTCGTCCGGCCCGGTATTGATAGCGACTTTTACTTTATTATCTTCATCCGGGGAGCAGGCGCTCAGCAGGGCGACAGAGGTGGCGATTAACGCCAGGCTAAACAACTTCTTCATCACTAAAACTCTCTTAAATTAACAAGTAACGAAACCATATTACATTCATGGAACACTGTACACGGAAATGGTCGACGGCCCAATTGAGAGGATTTCATGTTGCCGGCGGCCAGCGAAGCGCTGTTACATTATGCGACAACTCGGGGGGAATGGCAGTAGAATGGCGGGCGCTGAATCCGCTACAGTAGAAAGGGATCACCTTCACCGGAAACCGGTTTATCCATTGAGGACAGGCTATGCAACATGACATTCTGAATACCGAAGTGACGACCATTGATGGCGAGAAAACCACCCTGGCATCCTTTGCCGGCAAGGTGCTGCTGATCGTCAATGTAGCCTCGAAATGCGGCCTGACGCCGCAGTATGAGCAACTCGAGGATCTGCAAAAGCAGTTTGCCGCCGAGGGCTTCAGCGTGCTGGGGTTCCCCTGCAACCAGTTCCTCGGCCAGGAGCCGGGCAGTGAAGAGGAGATTAAGACCTTCTGCAGCACTACCTACGGCGTCACCTTCCCGCTGTTTAGCAAAATTGACGTCAACGGCGAACATCGCGCGCCGCTCTATCAAAAACTGATTGCCGCCGCGCCGAAAGCGGTGGCCCCGGAAGGCAGCGGTTTTTATGAGCGGATGGCCAGCAAAGGCCGGGCGCCGCTGTATGTGGACGACATTCTGTGGAACTTCGAAAAATTCCTCGTCGATCGCCAGGGCAACGTCATTCAGCGCTTCTCGCCGGATATGACGCCGGACGATCCGCAGCTGGTGGCGGCGATTAAAGGAGCGCTGGCGCAATAATGTCGTTTCTGATGCAGCTACAGGATGTAGAAGCGGCGGGGCGCCTGGCCCCGTTTTCTGCGGCCTTTCGCGCCGGGGAGATTGTCCATCTGGTGGGGCCGAACGGCGCAGGGAAGAGCACGCTGCTGACCCGCATGGCGGGGCTGTCCGACGGCCCCGGCACGGTTCATTTTAACGGCCGTCTGCTTGACGAGTGGCCGGCGAGGGAGCTGGCGCGCCGTCGCGGATATCTGAGTCAACACCAGACCCCGCCGTTCGCCATGCCGGTATGGCACTACCTGGCGCTGCATATGCAGCAGCAGGGTGATAGCGCCCGTCTGAGCGATATCGCGGCCAGGCTTGGTCTGGACAATAAGCTGGGCCGTCCGGTCAATCAGCTGTCGGGCGGCGAGTGGCAGCGCGTGCGGCTGGCGGCAGTGATCCTGCAGATCGATCCCTTGAGTAATTCCGCGGGTCAGCTGCTGCTGCTGGATGAGCCGATGAACAGTCTGGATGTGGCCCAGCAGGCGGCGCTGGATCGGCTGTTACACGAGCTGAGCGCGGCGGGGATTGCGGTGGTGATGAGCAGCCACGATCTCAACCATACCCTGCGCCACGCCGGTCAGAGCTGGCTGCTCTGCCAGGGGGAAGCCATCGCCTGCGGGGAGACCGCCGAGGTGCTGAATGAGGAAAATTTAACCGCCGCCTATGCGATCCCGTTCCAGCGCGTTGAGGTGGCCGGTCATATTATGCTCATCGCGTCACAGTAGCACGCAGTTATCTTGTCACTATATTGATAAACAAGCTAAATTATTGCGATAAAGAGACTAGGGACAGAGGGATCATCTGAAATGCGCTTCTGGTTCATGTTGGCGGCGGCGTTAATTTTAGCCGGCTGCAGCAGCCATCGGGCACCGCCGCCGAATCCTCGGCTGGCTGACTCCATCACGGTGGTGGCGAATCTGAACGAGCAGCTGCGCAGCTGGCGCGGCGCACCGTATCGCTACGGCGGCATGACGCCGCGCGGCGTTGACTGCTCCGGCTTCGTGGTGCGCACGTTTCGCGATAAATTTGCCCTCCAGCTGCCGCGTGAAACCCGCGAGCAGGCGGAAATCGGCACCCGCATCGATAAGCGCGATCTGCTGCCCGGCGATCTGGTGTTCTTCAAAACCGGCTCAGGGGAGAGCGGCCTGCACGTTGGCATCTACGATACCGACAACCAGTTTATTCACGCCTCCACCAGCCAGGGCGTCACCCGTTCCTCGCTGGATAACGTCTACTGGAACAAAAAGTTCTGGCAGGCGCGGCGAATCTGACGTCATTCAGAAGCAAGAGGGAAGCGAACGCTTCCCTTTTTTATGCCGATAACCTTGCACTCCGCCCGTGTTAATCCGCTGTTCCAGGCACTACACTGGAGAGAGGAGGAACCATGACCCTTTCTTTTACCACCCACTGGCGGGATGAACTGCCGGACTTTTACACTTCCCTGTCACCAACGCCGTTGGATAACGCCCGACTCATCTGGCGCAACGCCCCGCTGGCGCAACAGCTGGGGGTGCCCGACGCCCTGTTTGCGCCTGAAAGCGGGGCCGGTGTCTGGGGCGGCGAAGCGCTGCTTCCGGGCATGTCGCCGCTGGCGCAGGTATACAGCGGCCATCAGTTTGGCGCTTGGGCCGGCCAGCTGGGCGACGGACGCGGGATCCTGCTCGGCGAGCAGCAGCTGGCGGATGGCCGCTGTTACGACTGGCATCTGAAAGGCGCCGGCCTGACTCCTTATTCGCGGATGGGGGACGGCCGCGCCGTGCTGCGCTCGACGATCCGGGAAAGTCTGGCGTCGGAGGCGATGCATGCTCTGGGGATCCCGACGACGCGCGCCCTGGCGATGGTGACCAGCGATACCCCGGTCTACCGCGAGCGCGTGGAGCCCGGCGCGATGCTGATGCGGGTGGCCGAGAGCCATGTCCGCTTCGGCCATTTCGAACATTTTTACTATCGCCGTGAGCCGCAGAAGGTCCAGCAACTGGCCGACTATGTTATTCGCCACCACTGGCCGCAGCTGCAGGATGAGGCGGATAAGTACCTGTTATGGTTCCGTGACATTGTCATGCGTACCGCGCAGACTATCGCCAGCTGGCAAACCGTGGGCTTTGCCCATGGGGTGATGAATACCGACAACATGTCGATTCTCGGTCTGACCATCGACTACGGCCCGTATGGCTTCCTTGACGATTTTCAACCGGACTTCATCTGCAACCACTCCGATTATCAGGGGCGCTACAGTTTTGAAAACCAGCCGGCGGTGGGGCTGTGGAATCTGCAGCGTCTCGCCCAATCGCTGTCGCCGTTTATCAGCGCTGAAGCGTTAAACGCGGCGCTGGATGAGTATCAGCACGCCTTGCTGACCGCTTATGGCCAGCGGATGCGCGATAAACTCGGCCTGTTCAGCCAGCAGAAAGGGGATAACGACCTGCTGGACGGGCTGTTTGCCCTGATGATCCGCGAGAAGAGCGACTATACCCGGACGTTCCGCCTGCTGAGCCACAGCGAACAGCTCAGCGCCGCATCGCCGCTGCGCGATGAGTTTATCGACCGCGCGGCCTTTGACAGCTGGTTTGCCGGGTATCGTGCGCGGCTGCGTGATGAACAGGTGGACGACGCGCAGCGCCAGCAGAGGATGCAGGGCGTGAATCCGGCGCTGGTGTTACGTAACTGGCTGGCGCAGCGGGCGATCGAGCAGGCTGAGGCGGGCGATATGGGCGAGCTGGAGCGCTTGCATGCCGCGCTGGCAGACCCCTTTACCGATCGCGAGGACGACTACGTCCGCCGCCCGCCGGACTGGGGGAAACGTCTGGAAGTCAGCTGCTCGAGCTAACTTGCCTCGCCCCGCGTTCAGCGGGGCGCTTACTTGGTCAGAATTAACTTCCCGGCGTGGGTCTGGCGCAGCAGATAGCGCTGGCCGCCATGCTCAATCACTACTCGTCCTTCGCTGCCTAACAGAACCCGACTGCTGATCTCTCTGTCCGTCGCCACGGGATAAGGGGCATTGTCTTTTGGTTTTTCAGCTGTGGCAGTGTTATCCATACGCGTCATAGCTCTCAAAATAAAAATCAAGGCAACAATGATAATCATTATCAATAATGTTGTTTTTGACGGCAAGCGTTATTTATCGTGTTACCGGATTTGGTAGGGGAGTCAGCGAAGAGAATTGCCCGCCGCAGGCGCGGCGGGCGGAGCGGTTACAGGCGGGTGGCGGTGGCCGCAGCCAGCTCGCTCAATAATCTTTCGCTGTCTTCCCAGCTCAGGCAGGGGTCGGTGATCGACTGGCCCCAGGTCAGCGGCTGGCCGGGGACCACTTTCTGAGTGCCTTCCTGCAGGAAGCTCTCTGCCATAATCCCGGCGATGGCGGTAGAGCCCGCGCGAATTTGCTGACAGATATCGGCGCACACTTCCAGCTGACGGCGGTGCTGCTTCTGGCAGTTGCCATGGCTGAAATCAACGACCAGCTGTTCCGGCAGATCGAATTCACGTAGCGCCTCGCCGGCGGCGGCGATATCCTCGGCGTGATAGTTTGGCCGTTTGCCGCCGCGCATAATAATATGCCCATACGGATTGCCGCTGGTCTGGTAAATCGTCATCTGCCCCTGCTTGTCCGGGGAGAGGAACATATGGCTGGCGCGGGAGGCGCGGATGGCGTCCACCGCGATGCGCGTATTGCCGTCGGTGCCGTTTTTAAATCCAACCGGGCAGGAGAGCGCTGAGGCCATTTCACGGTGGATCTGGCTTTCAGTGGTGCGCGCCCCGATGGCCCCCCAGCTGATGAGATCGGCGATAAACTGACCGGTCACCATATCGAGAAACTCGGTGGCCGTCGGTACCCCCAGCTCATTAACCTGCAGCAGCAGGCGCCGCGCCAGCTCAATTCCGTGGTTGACCCGGTAGCTGCCGTTGAGGTCCGGATCGGAGATTAAGCCTTTCCAGCCCACCACGGTACGCGGTTTTTCAAAGTAGGTGCGCATCACGATCTCCAGCTGCGGCTGGTAGCGCTCGCGCATGCCCTGCAGGCGGCGGGCATACTCCAGCGCCGCGTCGGTGTCGTGAATGGAGCAGGGGCCGATAATCACCAGCAGTCGGCGGTCTTCGCCGTTGAGGATTTTTTCAATTCGGCGGCGGGAGGCCGAGACGTGGGCAGCCACGTCGGCCGTCACGGGATGGCGCTGGGCCAGCTCCGCGGGCGTTACCAGGCTCTCAATGCGCGCGGTACGCAATTCGTCTGTTTTATTCATTGGGGTCTCAAAAATCTGTTTCTTCCGCGGCGAAAATGCCGGGAAGTGATGCGCATCACGATAAACCAATCCCTGCTTATTGCAAGAGCAGGGCATGATCCTGTATAGGCCACGGGTGATAGCATAAACAAATTTTTAATAATGTACTAGTGTATTAGTACATCCTGCGATTCAGCCCCATGATGTCCATGATTTTTGTCGCAATTTCCTCAACAGAATAGTTGGTGCTGTTCAGGCAGGGGATTTTATTCTTGCGATACAGGGCCTCCACTTCGGTCACTTCCATCCGACACTGGCGCAGCGAGGCGTAGCGGCTGTTCTCCCGGCGCTCCTCGCGGATCGCCGCCAGACGCTCCGGATTGATGGTCAGGCCGAACATCTTATGCTGCAGGGGTTTCAGCGAGGCCGGCAGCACCAGATTGTCCATATCGTCGGCGATAAACGGATAGTTGGCGGCGCGAATACCGTACTGCATGGCGAGATACAGACTGGTGGGTGTTTTGCCGCAGCGCGAGACGCCGAGGAGGATCACCTGCGCCTGGTCAAGGTTGCGCAGCGAGATGCCATCGTCATGGGCGAGGGTATAATCGATGGCGGCGATACGCGCATCGTATTTAATCAGGTTGCCGGGGTTGAGGCCGTGGGTACGGTGGGCCACCGGCGTCGGGTCGAGGTTGAGCTCCTGCTGCAGCGGGGCCACCAGCGCCTGCACGATATCCTGACAAAAGCCTTCGCTTTGCAGAATAATGTCGCGTATTTCCGGGATGACGATGGAGTAGAACACCAGCGGGCGAATACCCGTTTGCTGATAGATGGCGTCGATCTGCTCCTTCACCGCCCGCGCGCGGCTGATGTTTTCCACAAACGGCAGGGTTACGCTGCTGATGGCGACCGGGAATTGCGACATCACGGCATGCCCCAGCACCTCCGCCGTAATGGCGGTACCGTCAGAAATATAAAATACGTGGCGATCTACAGCACTTTCCATTTTGACCATCCGGTATAATGAGTTTAATTGCCTGAAAGCGGATATTAAATTTAAGCATATCCCTGTTTGATTTGTCTCTTGTTAAAATTGAAACGCTATTTTTGTTTTTTATGAAAAGGGTGGTTCATTTTCTTTTTGTCGCCGTTATTTCCAGCGTTTTCCATCAGAATTCCTAAAAATCATCAAGTTAGAAATATCGGGGGAACAGTCCGAAAAATGAAAAAATAATTTGCTTGAACGATTCACCGTTTTTTTCAGCTTCATAAATATGTCAGGATAATCCTGCAGTCGATCGTGAAATTTTTTTCACTGGTATTAAATCACAAAAGGATTGTCTCGATGTCCAACAATGGCTCGTCACCGCTGGTGCTTTGGTATAACCAACTCGGCATGAATGATGTAGACAGAGTTGGGGGCAAAAATGCCTCCCTTGGTGAAATGATTACGAATCTGTCCGGTATGGGTGTTTCCGTACCTAACGGGTTTGCCACCACCGCTGATGCTTTCAATCAGTTCCTGGACCAAAGCGGTGTTAACCAGCGCATCTATGCGCTGCTGGATGAAACCGACATTGACGACGTTTCCGCATTAGCGAAAGCGGGCGCGCAGATCCGACAGTGGATCATCGATACCCCCTTCCAGAGCGAACTGGAAAACGCGATTCGCGATGCTTATGACCTGCTGTCCGCCGATGACGCCGAGGCCTCATTCGCCGTGCGCTCTTCCGCCACCGCGGAAGATATGCCGGACGCCTCCTTCGCCGGGCAGCAAGAGACATTCCTCAACGTGCAGGGCTTTGACGCCGTGCTCGTTGCCGTGAAGCACGTGTTTGCTTCGCTGTTTAACGATCGCGCAATCTCCTATCGCGTGCATCAGGGTTACGATCACCGCGGCGTGGCGCTCTCCGCCGGGGTGCAGAGGATGGTCCGCTCCGATCTGGCCTCCTCCGGCGTCATGTTCTCCATCGATACCGAATCCGGCTTTGACCAGGTGGTGTTTATCACCTCGGCGTGGGGTTTGGGCGAGATGGTGGTGCAGGGCGCGGTGAACCCGGACGAATTCTACGTCCACAAACCGACGCTGGCCGCTGGCCGTCCGGCGATCGTGCGCCGCACCATGGGGTCGAAAAAGATCCGTATGGTTTACGCGCCGACCCAGGAGCACGGTAAACAGGTGCGTATCGAAGATGTGCCGCAGGCGCAGCGCGATATTTTCTCGTTAAGCAACGAGGAGGTGCAGGAGCTGGCGAAGCAGGCGGTGCAGATCGAGAAGCACTACGGCCGTCCGATGGATATCGAGTGGGCGAAAGATGGCCACACCGGTAAGCTGTTTATCGTCCAGGCGCGTCCTGAAACCGTGCGGTCCCGCGGCCAGGTGATGGAGCGTTATACCCTCCACGCTCAGGGGCAGATCATCGCCGAAGGGCGCGCCATCGGCCACCGCATTGGCGCCGGTCCGGTCAAGGTGATCCACGATATCAGCGAGATGAATCGCATTGAGCCAGGCGACGTACTGGTTACCGACATGACCGACCCGGACTGGGAACCGATCATGAAAAAAGCCTCGGCGATTGTCACCAACCGCGGCGGGCGTACCTGTCACGCGGCGATTATCGCCCGTGAGCTGGGGATCCCGGCGGTGGTCGGCTGCGGTGATGCTACCGATCGCATTCAGGAAAATCAGAATGTCACCGTCTCCTGCGCCGAAGGCGACACCGGCTATGTCTACGCCGAGCTGCTCGACTTCAGCGTCAAGAGCTCCAGCGTCGGCGACATGCCGGATCTGCCGCTGAAGGTGATGATGAACGTCGGCAACCCGGATCGCGCGTTCGACTTCGCCTGCCTGCCGAACGAAGGCGTCGGTCTGGCGCGGCTGGAATTTATCATCAACCGCATGATTGGCGTTCATCCGCGCGCGCTGCTGGAGTTTGACGACCAGGAGCCGGGCCTGCAGAACGAAATCCGCGAGCTGATGAAAGGCTACGATTCGCCGAGAGAGTTCTACGTTGGCCGCCTGACCGAAGGGATCGCCACCCTCGGCGCCGCTTTCTATCCGAAACGGGTGATCGTGCGTCTGTCGGACTTCAAATCGAACGAATACGCCAACCTGGTGGGCGGCGAGCGCTATGAGCCGGAAGAAGAGAACCCGATGCTCGGCTTCCGCGGCGCCGGACGCTACGTTTCCGAAAGCTTCCGCGACAGTTTCGCCCTTGAATGCGAAGCGATGAAGCGCGTGCGTAACGATATGGGACTGACCAACGTTGAAGTGATGGTCCCGTTCGTCCGTACCGTCGCCCAGGCGAAAGCGGTGGTCGAAGAGCTGGAGCGTCAGGGGCTGAAGCGCGGCGAGAACGGGCTGAAGATCATTATGATGTGCGAGATCCCATCGAACGCCTTGCTGGCGGAGCAGTTCCTCGAGTACTTCGACGGCTTCTCCATCGGTTCGAACGACATGACCCAGCTGGCGCTCGGTCTGGATCGCGATTCCGGTGTGGTTTCTGAGCTGTTTGATGAACGCAACGACGCGGTGAAAGCCCTGCTGTCGATGGCCATCCGCGCGGCGAAGAAACAGGGTAAATACGTCGGCATCTGCGGCCAGGGGCCGTCTGACCATGAGGATTTCGCCGCCTGGCTGATGGAAGAGGGGATTGATAGCTTGTCCCTGAACCCGGATACCGTGGTACAAACCTGGTTAGGTCTGGCGGAACTGAAAAAATAAGTTCGCCCTGACAGGACCGATCCCCGGCAGCGATGCCGGGGATTTTTTTTACCGGTGTCAGGCTATCTGGTGTCGTGATGCGCAGGGCAAAAAAAAGCCCATCGTGGGAGATGGGCAAAGACTACACACAGCAATTCGTTGTTTCACTCAGGGGATTTCCATGCTTATAAATCAAGGTGTTGATTTATAACCGTGAGCTAATAGTAGGCAGCGGGGCCTTTGCCGTCGATCAGATTCCTCTCAATAGTTAAATTGTTGTGAAGGACCGGGGGAGGAAAGCGAGGTGAAGGGCGCGCGGGGCCAGCGCATTGCCGGCGATCAATAAATTTTTCTTAACAATATGCGGACAAAGAAACAGGCGGGTCTCCCCGCCTGCCAGGCATTACTTGCGACCGGCCTCCAGCTCACTAAGCTCTTCAAGGACGACGTCAGGGTCTTTCGGCGGCGGCGGCACCTCATGCACCCAGGCGTCATACAGTCGCCAGGAGACGGCGAGCAGCACCGGACCGATAAACAGGCCGATCATGCCGAAGGCGATCAGGCCGCCAATGACGCCGGTGAGGATAAGGATCATTGGCAGGTCGGCGCCCATGCGGATGAGCACCGGACGAATAACGTTGTCCATGGTGCCGACTACGCAGCTCCACACCAGCAGCACGGTGCCCCAGGTGGTATCCCCGCTCCAGTAAAGCCAGATAATCGACGGCACCAAAACCAGTAAAGGGCCGAGCTGGACCAGACAGGTAAAGATCATCACCACGGTCAGCAGAGCGGCGTAGGGCACGCCGGAGACGGCAAGGCCAATCCCGCCCAGTACCGCCTGAGTGAGGGCCGTGACCACCACGCCCAGCGCCACGGCGCGCACGGCCTGGCCGGCCAGCAGCACCGCGGCGTCGCCGCGTTTGGCCGCGAGGCGCGTGGCGAAGTAGCGGAAACCGTAGGCCACCTGCTCGCCGCGCCAGTAGAGCAGCGCGCTGAACAGCAGCATCAAACCGCAGTAGACCAGCAGCTTGCCGATGTGCGCCGCCTGACCGACAAACCAGCTGGTGGTGGTGCCAATATAGGGACGAACCTTGGCCATAATCGCCGAGCCGCCCATATCCAGCAGACCGTGCCAGGCGGAGTACAGTTTATCGCCGACCAGCGGTACGCTGTTGAGCCAGGCGAAATCCGGCAGCGTCACATTTCCGCTGCTGATGAGTTTGATCAGCGGAACGCTGTTATCCACCAGGCTGTTGACCAGCAGAGCGATAGGAATAACGAATAGCAGAAACAGCAACAGGGTCATCGCCAGCACCGCCAGCAGTCGTTTGCCGAACAGCACACGCTGCAGACGCAGCAGCACCGGCCAGGTGGCGATCACCACCGTTCCGGCCCAGGCGAAGGACAGAATAAACGGCTGCACAACCCACAGGCAGGATATGATAATCAGGGCCAGGAACAGCACCGACAGCAGTATTTGCGGAATGTCCCGAGGCTGATGGGGATTAATCATAGAGAAATTTTACCTTTCCAGTCGCGCCAAACAGCTGGCGCCGCGTAAATCCATATACTGATAATAATATCAATAATTTTGCCGGGCTGATTTTGCACAGAAAACACGTGGGCGCATATGAAAAAAATGTGATAAAAAGTTGAATGCGCTACGCAAACGTTTAGTTAGCACCAACACAATATTTTCAAACACAACATAGTCAGGCAGGGTCAAGCGTGATGATCCCACAAATTTCTCAGGCGCCAGGGGTAGTTCAACTGGTGCTGAATTTTTTGCAGGTACTGGAGCAACAGGGTTTTACCGGCGATACCGCCACCAGCTATGCCGACAGGCTAACGATGGCCACCGACAACAGCGTCTATCAGCTGCTGCCGGATGCGGTCATTTTTCCACGATCCACGGCGGACGTGGCGCTGCTGGCGCGCGTTGCCGCCGAACCGCGTTTTAAATCGCTGATTTTCACCCCGCGTGGCGGCGGCACCGGCACTAACGGCCAGGCGCTGAACGGCGGGATTATCGTTGATATGTCCCGCTATATGAATCGCATCATCGAGATTAACCCCGAAGAGGGCTGGGTGCGCGTTGAAGCCGGGGTTATCAAAGATCAGCTGAACCAGTTTCTTAAACCCTATGGTTACTTTTTTGCGCCTGAGCTATCCACCAGCAACCGCGCCACGCTGGGGGGGATGATTAACACCGACGCGTCCGGCCAGGGATCGCTGGTGTACGGCAAAACGTCGGATCACGTGCTCGGCCTGCGGGCGGTGCTGATGGGCGGGGATATCCTCGATACCCAGGCGGTGCCGGTGGCGCTGGCGGAGACGCTGGGCAATACCCCCTCGACGGTTGGCCGGATCTACAACACGGTCTACCAGCGCTGCAAGGCGCAGCGTGACCTGATCATTGATAAGTTTCCCAAACTCAACCGCTTCCTCACCGGATACGATCTGCGTCACGTCTTTAACGATGAGATGAGCGAGTTCGATCTGACCCGTATTTTAACCGGTTCGGAAGGGACGCTGGCGTTTATTACCGAAGCGCGGCTGGATATCACCCGCCTGCCGAAGGTGCGCCGTCTGGTCAACGTCAAATATGACTCCTTCGACTCTGCGCTGCGCAATGCGCCCTTTATGGTCGAAGCGAAAGCCCTGTCGGTGGAGACCGTCGATTCTAAAGTTCTCAATCTGGCGCGCGAGGATATCGTCTGGCACTCGGTAAGCGAACTGATCACCGACGTACCGGATAAAGAGATGCTCGGGCTCAATATCGTCGAATTCGCCGGCGATGACGCGGCGCTGATTGACCAGCAGGTTACTACCCTGTGCCAGCGGCTGGACGAGCTGATGGCCGCCAGCGAGGCGGGCGTCATTGGCTGGCAGGTCTGTCACGATCTTGAAGGCGTGGAGCGCATCTATGCCATGCGCAAGAAGGCCGTCGGCCTGTTGGGCAATGCCAAAGGCGCCGCCAAGCCTATTCCTTTCGCCGAGGACACCTGCGTACCGCCCGAACATCTGGCGGATTACATCGTCGAGTTCCGCGCGCTGCTCGACAGCCATGGCCTAAGCTACGGCATGTTTGGCCACGTTGATGCCGGGGTGCTGCACGTGCGCCCGGCGCTGGACATGTGCGATCCGCAGCAGGAGGTGCTGATGAAGCAGATCTCCGACGAGGTGGTAGCGCTGACGGCGAAGTATGGCGGCCTGCTGTGGGGCGAACATGGCAAAGGGTTCCGCGCGGAGTACAGCCCGGCCTTCTTTGGCGAGACGCTGTATGCCGAGCTGCGCAAGATCAAAGCGGTCTTCGATCCCGATAACCGCCTGAATCCGGGGAAAATCTGTCCTCCGGAAGGTATCGACGCGCCGATGATGAAAGTCGATGCGGCGAAGCGCGGCACCTGGGATCGGCAGATCCCCATCGCGGTGCGCAGCAGCTGGCGTGGGGCGATGGAGTGTAATGGCAACGGGCTGTGCTTCAACTTTGACGTCAAGAGCCCGATGTGTCCGTCGATGAAAGTCAGCAACCAGCGCATCCACTCGCCGAAAGGGCGGGCGACGCTGGTGCGGGAATGGCTGCGCCTGCTGGCCGACCGCGGCGTCGATCCCAACCAGCTGGAGAAGGCGCTGCCGGAGCAGGGCGTCAGCCTGCGCTCGCTGGTGGCGCGCACGCGCAACAGCTGGCATGCGCGCAAAGGCGAATATGACTTCTCGCATGAGGTCAAAGAGGCGATGTCCGGCTGTCTGGCCTGTAAAGCCTGTTCGACCCAGTGCCCGATCAAAATCGATGTTCCCGAGTTCCGCTCGCGCTTCCTGCAGCTGTACCACAGCCGCTATCTGCGGCCGGTGCGCGATCATCTGGTGGCCTCGGTCGAATCTTATGCGCCGCTGATGGCGCAGGCGCCGAAGACCTTTAACTTTTTTATTAACCAGCCTTGGCTGAAAAAGCTGTCGGAGAAGCATATCGGGATGGTCGATCTGCCGCTGCTCTCGGCGCCGTCGCTGAAGCAGCAGATGGCCGGCCACCGCTCCGCCAATATGACCCTTGAGCAGCTCGAAGCGCTGAGCGCCGAGCAGAAAGCGAAGATGGTGCTGGTGGTGCAGGATCCCTTCACCAGCTACTACGACGCCCAGGTGGTGGCCGACTTTATCCGTCTGGTCGAGGCCTTAGGCTATCAGCCGGTGCTCCTGCCGTTCTCGCCGAACGGCAAGGCGCAGCATATCAAAGGCTTCCTCACCCGCTTCGCGCGCACCGCGCAGAAGACGGCGGACTTCCTCAACCGCGTGGCGCAGCTGGGCATGCCGCTGGTGGGCGTCGATCCGGCGCTGGTGCTCTGCTACCGCGATGAGTACAAGCAGACGCTCGGCGACAAGCGCGGCGATTTCCAGGTGCTGTTAGTCCATGAGTGGTTGCCGAAGGCCCTAACCAGCGACGCCCGTCCCGATCTGGGCGGTGAGCCCTGGTACCTGTTCGGTCACTGTACCGAAGTGACCGCGCTACCGGCGGCGACAAAGCAGTGGGCAGATATTTTTGCCCACTTCGGCGCGAAGCTGGAAAACGTCAGCGTTGGGTGTTGCGGGATGGCTGGCACCTATGGTCATGAAGTGAAAAACCACGCCAACTCGTTGGCCATTTACGCGCTCTCCTGGCAGCAGGCGATGCAGCGGCTGCCGCGAAACCGCTGTCTGGTGACGGGCTACTCCTGCCGCAGTCAGGTGAAGCGTATTGAAGGCAGCGGCGTTCGCCACCCGCTGCAGGCGTTACTGGAGATAATCGGATGATTTGGAAACGTCAGGCCACGCTGGAGCAGCTCAACCGGCTCGGTGAGGGGAACATGGTAGGGCTGCTCGATATTCGCTTTGAGACCGTTACCGACGATACGCTGGAGGCCACTATGCCGGTCGATAGCCGCACACAGCAGCCGTTTGGCCTGCTGCACGGCGGAGCGTCGGTGGTGCTGGCGGAGACCCTGGGGTCGGTGGCAGGCTATCTGTGCAGCGAAGGCGAACAAAAGGTGGTGGGGCTGGAGGTTAACGCCAACCACATCCGTTCGGCGCGCGGGGGCCGGGTGCGCGGCGTCTGCAAAGCGCTGCACGTCGGGACGCGCCATCAGGTCTGGCAAATTGAAATCTTCGACGAACAGTCGCGGTTATGTTGTTCATCACGACTAACCACCGCGGTAATATAAGCCGCATGGCGGGAGGCGAATAGCCTCCCTTTTTTTAAGGTAATAAGCGAGAGCCGGCCTGCCAGAGCCAGAGAGGTTGTCACAAGATCAGCCGGGCGTCGGCAGGGAATTATCTAATATTTATATTATTACCGATCCACTCTCGTTATTTATGCTACTCTTTTCAATACTAAATGCTTAAAGGTAACAAGAGGACGGTTAACCATGGGTATTCTTTCCTGGATCATTTTTGGACTTATTGCCGGTATTTTAGCCAAGTGGATTATGCCGGGAAAAGATGGCGGCGGATTTATCGTGACCGTTATTTTGGGGATCATCGGCGCCGTGGTCGGCGGCTGGATCAGTACCCTGTTTGGTTTTGGTAAGGTCGATGGGTTTAATTTCGGCAGCTTCGTGGTAGCGGTTATCGGTGCGCTGGTGGTACTGTTTATTTACCGGAAAGTGCGTAGCTAATTTTCAGCTGCTCAGCTGTAAATAAGTACATAAAAGCTGCCGCGATATGCGGCAGCTTTTTTATTGCTGACAGATGACAGCGTAGATCTCCTTTGGGCTATTGTCTGTCGGTTCCCTCGCCAACCGGCACCACCTCAACGTGCACTTCGTAGTGTTTCGCCTGGCCGGCGGGGATCAGCGCGGTCAGTTTGTTAATGGTTTCCGCTGGCGTATCGGTTGCTACCGTGGCTGAAAACAGCACCGGTCTGTGCGGCGGAAGCTGCGGCGGGAACGGCGGCAGGGGGCCACGATCCCTCTCCATCGGCGGGCGGACTCCGTTATCGATGACAGGCGCCGGGACGTCGGTTTTATCAGCCGCAAAGGCGCTGGCGGCGGTAACGGTGGCGATAGCGAACAGGGCAAGCAGAGCTTTTTTCATCCGGGATTCCTCAATAAGCAAGTCCCAAAAGAGTAGAGGGTGCCGGCAGGCGGAACAATCCCAGGCGGCGCGAATCCTCTGAATCTTCTTTTTTCCTCGCGAATGTGGAGGTCAGATGAGAGCGAGTGTCATTGCGTTCGGGAGCCTCTTAATTCAGCAGTACGCTCATAATCAGCAGTACGGCCATGCACATCGACATAATACTGATATCAACAATCATTCTGTACGACAAAAGCTCCAGCTAAACGGGTACGGCGGGCAGGTAAAAGCCCATCTTATAGTGGTTAAAGAGTGTACCCTGCCTACTTCCATTGAACAAACGTTTATTGACTAATATTGTCGGCCTGCGTCGGCCATCGGCCACCGCCTGGAGCAACATGAGGATGGCTCATGTTGCATTGAATTTAAGTCGCTTTCCCTCCAGCGCTGACTCAGGCAAAAATAGGTTCATTAACGAATCAACAACATTTACCGGTTGAAGCGCGCCCGGCCTGACTCCGCGTCGCCAGGCTGGTGGAGAGTATTCCGCCGGGTTCGCTTTATGCCCGCCATCAGGATGGACAATCGCCATGAATAATAAATTTACCTATACGATTAAGCGCACCCGGTTTGATGAAAACTATAACCCTGCGGAAAATACGCGTATTACCACCAACTTCGCTAATTTAGCCAGAGGGGTGAACCGTGAGGAAAATCTGCGCAATACGTTAATCATGATGAATAACCGTTTTAATAGCCTGGCCCACTGGGATAATCCCCATAACGATCGCTATGCGGTGGAACTGGATATTATTTCTGTCGAGATGAATATTGCTCAGGATAGCGCCAGCTTCCCGGTGATTGAGATCCTGCAAACGCATATTGTCGATAAAAAGAGCGGGGAGCGTCATGCCGGTATCGTCGGCAATAACTTCTCCTCCTATGTGCGGGATTACGATTTTAGCGTACTGCTTCTGGAACATAATAAGGACCAGAGTCGCTTCAGCGTACCGGAAAACTTTGGCGAGTTGCACGGCAATATCTTTAAGGATTTTGTGCAATCCAGCGCCTGGCGCGCCAACTTCAGCAAGGCGCCGGTGATTTGCCTGAGCGTCTCCAGTAAAGATGTTTACCATCGCACCGGTAACGAACATCCGGTCCTCGGCATTGAATATGCTCAGGAAGGCGTCTCGCTGACCGAGCGCTATTTCAGCAAAATGGGTCTGCAGGTACGCTATTTTATGCCAAAAAACAGCGTCGCGCCGTTGGCCTTTTATTTTACCGGCGATCTGCTCAGCGATTACACCAGCCTGGAACTGATCGCCACCATCAGCACGATGGAGACGTTTCAGAAAATATATCGCCCGGAGATCTACAATGCCAACTCCCCGGCGGGGCAATACTATCAGCCCAATCTCAGCCACCTGGATCATTCATTAACAAAAATCGTCTATGACCGGGAAGAGCGCAGCCTGTTGGCGATTGAGCAGGGGAAATTTACACAACAACATTTTATCAACCCGCACAAGACGTTGCTTGAGCAATGGTCTGCTAATTTCGCGCTTTGCTAAACCCATATAAAAGGCTAATGACTATGAAAACATGGCTTCCGACATCGACCGCCGGCAGTTTACCGAAACCTTCCTGGCTGGCGCAGCCAGAGACCCTGTGGTCGCCCTGGAAACTGTCCAGCGAAGAATTACTGGCCGGCAAGCGCGACGCCTTGCGGTTATCCCTCGACGACCAGCTGCGGGCCGGGATCGATATTGTCAGCGACGGCGAGCAAACGCGGCAGCACTTTGTCACCACCTTCATCGAGCACCTCAGCGGGGTGGATTTTGCCAAACGCGAGATCGTGAAAATTCGTAACCGCTATGAGGCCAGTGTTCCGACGGTGGTGGGCGCCGTGGAGCGCCAGAAACCGGTCTTCGTGGAGGACGCTCGCTATCTGCGGCAGCTCACCAGTCAGCCGATCAAATGGGCGCTTCCGGGCCCGATGACCATGATCGACACGCTGTATGACAACCACTATAAAAGCCGGGAAAAGCTGGCCTGGGAATTTGCTAAAATCCTCAATCAGGAAGCGAAAGAGTTAGAGGCTGCGGGGGTTGATATTATTCAGTTCGATGAGCCGGCCTTTAACGTCTTCTTCGATGAGGTCAACGACTGGGGGATCGCCGCCTTAGAACGAGCCACCGAAGGGCTGAAGTGTGAGACAGCGGTGCATATCTGCTACGGCTATGGCATCAAGGCCAATACCGACTGGAAAAAGACGCTGGGCTCCGAGTGGCGACAGTATGAAGAGGCTTTCCCGCAGCTGCAGAAATCGTCCCTTGATATTATCTCTCTCGAGTGCCACAACTCGCGCGTGCCGATGGATCTGCTGGAGTTGATCCGCGGTAAAAAGGTGATGGTCGGGGCGATCGATGTCGCCAGCCATGCTATCGAAACCCCGGAAGAGGTGGCTGGAACCCTGCGCAAGGCGCTGGCGTTCGTCGATGCCGACAAACTCTACCCGTCCACCAACTGCGGTATGGCGCCGCTGCCGCGCCATGTCGCGACCGGCAAACTGCACGCCCTGAGCGCCGGCGCCGAGATTATTCGTCGCGAGCTGGCGGCAAAGTAAGGCGGGGCGCGCCCGTTATCTTCCCCAGGCGGTGTACTTTATCGTCGGTTCACTTCCAGAGCGGGCTGTCGCCCGCTCTGCGTCATGTTGCCGCCAGCGGGCGACAGATTGCCCGCAGGGCGACGGCGCTGCACAGCGGAAACAGCGCCAGCAAAAGCCAGGGATAAACCGCCTGCGGCGACGGAATGAGCGCCAGGTCAAGCAAATGACCGAGCAGTAAATTCCCGGCTAACACCGCGCACCCTCCTGCGGTGGCGAGCGCTCCGTAGTGGGCGCCCAGCGTCGACTCCTCGGCGAACAGCGGGATCAGATCCTTGGCTGCGGGCACTAACAGCATCTGGCCGAGGGTGAGCAGCGTGACAAAACCAGCCGCCGGCATTAACCGCAGCCAACCTTCGGCGGGTGGGGCGGCGGCGAATAACGCCACGCTGGCAAAGGAAGCCGACAGCAGCAGAAAGCCCACCGGCAGGATGCGCACGGCGCCCATTCGCCGGGCGAAGCGGGCGAGAGGGAGCTGGAGGGTGATAATCAACAGCGAGGCCAGCATAAAGAGCGGCGCCAGATCCTGCTCGCGGCCGCCGGAACGTTGGATCTCCACCGGCAGGGCGAGGTACAGTTGGTTGTAGCTCAACAGCCATGAGCTGTAGGCGAGAATAAACGCGACAAAGCGCGGCTGGCGCAAAGGCGTCCACCATGGGACTCGTCTGCGCGTTGTTGTCGTGTGCCCGTCAGCGGGCAGACAGAAAAAGAGCACCGCCAGCGCCAGAAGAAATATTCCCGCGCCGGCGAGGGCGATATGCCGAAAGCCGATCCCGCTCAGCACGCCTCCGGCCACCGGGCCGATCACCGCTCCCAGTTCACCGCATACCGCAAACAGCGCAAACCACTCGGCGCGGCTGCGTTTCCCGTTGGCCTGGCTGAGGGTACCGGCCCGCGCCAGCAGGGCCTCTATCGACGGGGAGAACAGGGCGCCGCCGACGCCGGTCAGGCAGGCGCCGAGGATAATGGGCCACAGCGACGCCCCGCACGCCAGCAGGAGAAAACCGGCGACGCGAACGACGCAGCCGGCGAGAATGATCGCCTTAGCGCCATAGCGGTCGGCCAGCGTCCCGCCGAGGATAAACATGCCCTGCTGAGAGAAGGTACGCAGCCCGAGGATCAGGCCGATAAGTCCGCCTGAGAGCAGCATGTCGTCGCGCAGGAAGAGAGCGAGGAAAGGAACGACCGCGTAAAAGCCAATATTAAAAACGAACTGGCTTCCCAGTAACACCGGAGGCCAGAGGGTTGCCGCAGGGCGCAGGGAGAAAAGAGGCATATCCGCCCAACCTAAACGATGAAATGAATGTGCTTTTTGCCGTGGTAAGGGGAGATCTCGATTTTGGTTTTCACCCGGAAAACGTCACACAGCAGCGCTTCGGACAAAATCTCCTCCGGCGTCCCGCTGGCGAGGATCTGCCCCTGCTGCATCACGATCAGCGAATCGCAGAACATCGCGGCATGGTTAAGATCGTGAATGGCCACAATGCTGGTTACCGGCAGCTCGCTGATCAACTGCATTAACTGCATCTGATGGTGTATATCCAGATGGTTGGTCGGCTCATCCAGCAGGATTTCGCTCGGGCTCTGCGCCAGCGCGCGGGCGATATGCACCCGCTGCCGCTCGCCGCCGGAGAGGCTTAACCATCCCTGTTCGCTTTTCTCCAGCATCGCTACCCGCTGCAGCGCGGCGGCAATCGCCTCGTCATCCTGAGCGCTCCAGTTTGAGAACGGAGAGTGGTGGGGAATGCGTCCCAGGCGCACGACGTCGCGCACCCGCATATTGGCCTCGGTCATGCCGTGTTGCTCGACGAAAGCCACGCGGCGGGCGAGCTGCTTTTTCGCCATCCGGGCGATATCCTGGCCGTCGAGGGTGACGCGACCTGCATCCGGGCGGCGCAGGCCCGCCAGAACGCGCAGCAGCGAGGATTTGCCGCAGCCGTTGGGCCCCAGCAGTCCGACCGTTTCGCCTCGCGGCACCCGCAGCGAGACATTATTGACGATGACCTTTTTGCCTGCCTTCCAGGTGATATTTTCAGCGCAAATACTCATCACTTATTCCTTGAGCGGTAGATAATCACGGCAAAGAAAGGCACCCCAACCAGGGCGGTTACTACCCCAACGGGCAGACTTTGCGGGGCAATCAGCAGGCGCGACGCAATGTCCGCCAGTACCATCAATATCGCCCCTGCCAGCGCGCTGGCGATCAGCAACGTTCGGTGCAGCGGGCCAAAGAAGAAACGCATCACGTGCGGCACCACCAGGCCAACAAAGCCGATTGAGCCGGCCATGCTGACGATGGTGGCGGTGATCAGCGCCGCAGTGGTGAAGAGGATCAGGCGCACGCGCGGCACAGCAATCCCCAGCGAGGCGGCGGCATCGTCGCCGAAGGTGAACGCGTCCAGCGCCCGGGCATACCACAGGCAGACCGCCAGACCCGCGAGCACCACCACAATGACCAGCTGGAATTCGGGCCAGCGGACGCCGCTGAAGCTGCCCAGCAGCCAGAACATCACATCGCGCGCCTGCTGCGCGCTGGCGGAGGTGCTGATGGTATAGGCCGTGATGGCGTTAAATAACTGCGAGGCGGCGACGCCCGCAAGAATCGTACGCTCATTGCCGCCGCGCGCGCCGTTAGTCAGCAAGGCGACAAAGGCGAAGGCGGCGAAGGCCCCGGCAAAGGCCCCGGCCGAGAGGGAAATCGCACCGGCGCCAAGGCCCAGCACCACGATCGATACCGCGCCGGTGGAGGCCCCGGCGGAGACGCCGAGGACGTAGGGTTCGGCGAGGGCATTTTTCAGCAGGCTTTGCAGCACGACGCCGCAGATAGCGAGGCCTGCGCCGCAGCAGGCGGCGACCAGCGCGCGGCTGAGGCGGAAATCCCAGATTACGCTCTCATAGATACGGTTGAGCGGCTCAGCGGTTAAGCCGGTTCTGTTGCTGATAGCGTAAAAGACATTCTGCAGCGGGATGGCCAGCTCGCCGACGCTGACGCCCACAGCGATTACCAGCGCCAGCACGATCGCTGCCAGTACACACCAGCCGGTGAGCAGTATGCTGCGGCGCGTCTCAATCGCGGCGACGCTCATCAGTTCAGCCCCATTTTTCTCAGCTGCTCGCCCACCTGTTCCGCGCCGTAAAGCGTGCGGATGGTCGGATTCATCGCCTGACCGTCCATGACCACGATATGGCCTTTTTTCACCGCCTCCAGCTGGCTGACGGCGGGATCGCTTTTGAGGAATTTGATCTTCTCCTCTGCCTTATCCAGCGCCCAGCGGTTACGGTCCAGGCTGGCGACCACGATCACATCCGGGTTGGCGGCAATAATGCTCTCCCAGCTCACCGTGGGCCACTCGGTTTCGGAGGTAATCGCATTATGTCCGCCCAGCACGCTGGCGATAAATCCGGAGGCGCTGTTTTTACCGCCGACATAGGCATCGGCCGAAGGCGAGGCGCTGGAGAACCAGAAGACGAAGGAGAGATCTTTTTTGTTTTTACCAAATTCGTGGCGCAGGTCGGCTTCACGTTTTTTGAAATCGGCAATCAGCGCCTGACCACGATCTTCGACGTTGAAAATGCGGGCGAAATCGCTAATTTCCTGATACAGCCAGGTCATATCCCACAGCTTTTGCCGGCTGCCGTACATATCGCCGGTGGCCTTTTTGGTGGCGCACATCCCCGGTGAGACGTAGCTGTTTACGCCGACGGTAGCGAGATCTTCACGCCTGGCGACTTTGCTTTCCGGCCCCAGCAGCAGCGGCAACTGGGCGGGAACGAAATCAGGATTTTGCGCCAGCACCGATTCCAGGCTCGGAATTTCCACCGTCAAGGTTTTAATCTTCGCGTTTTGCTCAGCCAGCTGCGGTAAAACGCTGGTCGGCCAGAAGGCGCTGGCGACCACCTGCTTTTGCAGCCCGAGCAGCAGCAGAATTTCGACCGTATTTTGCCCCAGCGCGACCACGCGCTCCGGCGGCCGGGTGAAGGTCTCCTGATAGCCGCAGTTTTCAATCGTCAGGGGGTAGGTTGTTGCCAGCGCGGAACTGACGGCGGTGAACATCAAGCCTAACGCGCAAAGGACCTTCTTCATTAAACGCTATCCTTGTAAACAGGCGAGTGGATGACCAGCAAATGGGAGTAATGCAAATGAAACTCATTATTGGGGCGGGGTTTTATACAATGCCATATTTACAGTGTCAATGAGTGACTATTTCCGCAGGCAATGAAATGCCCGCGCGATGGGGCGGGTCAGCTCGCCAGTGGGCCACGAATATACGCCTGCAACCCCTGGGCGAGAAAATCAAATACCCGCTTACAGGCAGGGCTGTGGCGCAGATCCTCATGCATTACCAGCCAGGTATCAAGATACAGAGAAAAGTCGGCCGCCAGCACTCGCTGCAGGGGAATAATGCCATCCGCAAGAGGCGCCTGGCAGATGCCGATCCCCGCTCCGGCGCGGATCAGGCTCAACTGGGCGAGGTCGCTATCGGTCCGCATCGCGAACGCCTCGCGCTGAAAACGGGGGTAAGCCTGCAGCGCCCGGCGCACGAGAGGGGTGGCGCTATCAAAACCAATTAGCGCGTGGCTGGCCAGATCGTCGAGGGTCGCGGGCAGGCCCTGCCGCGTCAGGTAGGCGGCGGTGGCATGTAACCCAAGCTCGATCCTGCCGAGACGGCGGGCGATAAGCTGCTCCTGCTGCGGGGCGACCATCCGCACCGCAATATCCGCCTCCCGGTGAAGCAGATCCTGAAACCGATTGGAGAGCATCAGTTCGATGACGATATTCGGGCACGCCTGCCTGAGCCGGGCAACCAGCGGCGGCAGCACCTCGGCGCCGACCACCTCGCTGGCGGCCACCCGCACCACGCCACGCAGCTCGGCTCTGTCGCGACTGAAGTTAGCCGCGGTGCGTTCCAGCGCCCGGGCGGTATTGTCCATCGCCTCGGCGTGCACCCGCAGCGCCAGCGCCGCGTCGGTCGCCAGCAGGCCGGTTTGCGAGCGGGTAAATAAGGCCTGGCCGAGGGCGTTTTCCAGCCCGGCAATATGGCGCCCCGCCGTCGGCTGAGTGATGTTCAGGGTACGCGATGCGCCCGATAAAGAGCCTTCCTGCAGGACGGCGAGAAAGGTTCGGTACCACTCCCAGGGAATAGAGGTATTCATACAAATATGTATAGCCGCTCGACGATGGTATGCAATTTCATTTGATATGAGCCGCAGGTAGGCTGTCAAGCATCCATTAGCGAACGGGGAAAGAGGATGAACAGCAGCGGCAAGGTACTTATTCTGGGAGCAAGCGGGGGCATCGGCGGGGAAGTGGCGCGCCGGCTGGTGGCAGACAACTGGCAGGTTCGGGCGCTGAAGCGCGGCGCCCAGATACGTGATCCCGAAGATGGCATACAGTGGATAGCCGGCGACGCGCTGGATGGCGGCCAGGTCGCGGCGGCGGCTGCCGGTTGCGACGTTATCGTCCATGCGGTGAATCCGCCGGGCTACCGGCACTGGCGGCAACAGGTACTGCCCATGCTGCACAACACCCTGCAGGCTGCCGAACGCCAGCGGGCGCTTGTAGTCCTGCCCGGCACGGTCTACAACTATGGACCGGATGCCTTTCCACTGATTGCTGAAGAGGCCGCACAACAGCCGGTGACCCGCAAAGGCGCCATCCGGGTGGCGATGGAGCTGGCGCTGAAGGATTACGTGCAGCGCGGCGGCCGGGCGTTGATTGTTCGGGCGGGCGATTTTTTTGGTCCACGCGCCGGAAATAACTGGTTTTCGCAGGGGCTGGTCAAGCCTGGTCAGCTTCCCCGCATCATTAGCTACCCGGGGGCGATCGGCGTGGGGCATCAGTGGGCCTGGCTGCCCGACGTCGCCGCCACCATCGCCGCGCTGCTCGCCCGCAGGCATGAGCTTGAGCCGTTCGCCCGCTTTCATATGCAGGGCCACTGGGACCCGGACGGCAGCGAAATGAGTCAGGCGATCCAGCGGGTGGTCGCCCGCTATGGCGGCAGGGCGGTAGCGAAGTCCTTTCCCTGGTGGCTGGTGAAGCTGGCGGCGCCCTTCAACGCCACCCTGCGCGAAATGGTCGAGATGCACTATCTCTGGCGTCTGCCGGTACGCCTGCGCAACGACAAACTGGTTGATTTTTTAGGCGCGGAACCGCATACCCCGCTCGACAGCGCGGTGTATCAGACGCTGCAAGGCCTGGGTTGTCTGTCCGCCGGCGCGATAAACCAAGAGGCGGGTGAGGCGTAACGCGGCAAGAGGATCACAGAGCGGGGCGTTATTGTGACCAAATCATAATAACGTCACTCGTTGTCAAACGATAGCGATCGCATTAAGCTAAACGGATGACGAAAAATACCCCCACCCCTGCAAGCCGTGGTCCCCATGACCACAGCGTTCGGGACCAGATTCTTGACGCGGCCATGGCGCACTTTAGTCGCTATGGCTATGAGAAAACGACGGTCACCGATCTCGCCAAAGCGATAGGCTTTTCCAAAGCCTATATCTATAAATTCTTTGACTCCAAGCAGGCGATTGGCGAGGCGATTTGCGCCAGCCGGCTGGAGAAGATCATGGTGGCCGTCAGCGCGGCCATCGCCGATGCGCCGTCCGCCAGCGAGAAACTGCGCCGCCTGTTCCGGGCGCTGACCGAGGCCGGCAGTGAACTGTTTTTCGAGGATCGCAAACTGTACGACATCGCCGCCGTCGCGGCGCGCGATAAATGGCCTTCAACGGAACAGTATGCCGGTCATCTGCAGCAGCTGATTGGTCAAATTCTTGTCGAAGGCCGCCAGGCGGGTGAGTTCGAGCGCAAAACCCCGCTGGATGAAGCGACCCTGGCGGTCTATATGGTGATGTGTCCTTTCATCAATCCGGTGCAGTTGCAATACAATCTCGACACCGCGCCCACCGCGGCGGTGCTGCTTGCCTCCCTGATCCTGAGAAGTCTCTCCCCCTGATTAGTGACTATTGACTTTATTGGTCACTGGTCTGAGAATGCGGTCACCATCCGGTCTTTTCATTAAGGTGACCCATGCTCAGGCTCAACGCCGTCCATCTTGCCGTCTGCCTCCTGCCGCTGGCCCTCGCGGGCTGCGGCGAACCTGCCGATCATGACGACCCCCGCATCCGGCCGCCGCTGGTCCGGGTGGCGACCGTCGAGCGCGCGGAGGCCGGCTCGCGGGCCTTTACCGGCGTGGTAGTGGCCCGAACCCAAAGCGACCTCGGCTTCAGGGTGGCGGGAAAAGTGCTTGAACGGCGGGTGGAAACCGGGCAGAGCGTCAAGCGCGGTCAGCTGCTGCTGCGCCTGGATCCGGCTGATCTAGCCTTGCAGGCGCAGTCCCAACAGCGGGCCGTAGATGCCGCGCGGGCGCGAGCCAAAAAGGCGGCCAACGATCTGGCCCGCTATCGCGGCCTGGTGGCGAGCGGCGCCATCTCTGCCGCGGAATTCGACCAGATTAACGCGGCAGCAGAGGCGGCGAGAGCCGACCTCAGCGCGGCCCAGGCGCAGGCCAATGTGGCGCAAAACGCCACCGGCTATGCCGGACTGCTGGCGGATGCTGACGGCGTGGTGGTGGAAACCCTCGCTGAGCCGGGGCAGGTGGTCAGCGCCGGGCAGGTGGTGATCCGCCTGGCGCGGGCGGGGCAGCGCGAAGCGCGGGTGCAACTGCCGGAGACGCTGCGCCCGGCGGTCGGCAGCGAGGCGCTGGCGAAACGCTATGGCAGCGAATCTCAGCCGGTCACGGCGACCCTGCGCCTGCTTTCGGACGCGGCTGACGCCACCACCCGCACCTTTGAAGCGCGCTATGTGCTTAACGGCGCGCTGGCGAATGCCCCGCTGGGGTCTACCGTGACCCTGCGCATCGGCAACGACCAGGCGCCAGGCCAGGTGCTGGCGGTGCCCCTGGCGTCGGTCTACGATCCGGGTAACGGCCCTGGCGTCTGGCGCATTGCCTCTCGTCCGGCCACCGTCTCCTGGCAACCGGTGACCGTGCTCGGCCTGGATGATGAAACCGCGCGGGTGACCGGCCCGCTGAAGCCCGGCGAGCCGATCGTCGCCCTGGGCGCCCATCTTCTGCACCAGGGCGAGGCGGTGCGTCTGGCGGAACGACGCGAGCATAATGCCGCCGGGAGCCAGCCATGAGCGCCGGGCGTTTTAATCTCTCCGCGCTGGCCGTCCGCGAGCGGTCGGTGACCCTGTTTTTGATTATCCTTATCTCCGTCGCCGGGCTGGTGGCGTTCTTCGGACTCGGGCGAGCGGAAGATCCGCCCTTTACGGTTAAGCAAATGACGGTCATTACCGTCTGGCCCGGCGCCACCGCGCAGGAGATGCAGGATCAGGTCGCCGAGCCGCTGGAAAAACGGCTCCAGGAGTTAAAGTGGTACGATCGCACGGAGACCTATACCCGCCCTGGCATAGCGTTGCTCACCCTGTCGCTGCAGGATCAGACCCCGCCTTCCGAGGTGCCGGAGCAGTTTTATCAGGCGCGCAAGAAGCTCGGCGATGAGGCGAAAAATCTGCCTGCCGGCGTCTCCGGTCCGATGATGAATGACGAATTCGCCGACGTCACCTTTGCGATCTTTGCCCTGAAGGCGCGGGGAGAGCCGCCGCGGCAGCTGGTGCGTGACGCCGAAGCCTTACGCCAGCAGCTGCTGCATGTACCCGGGGTGAAAAAAGTGAATATCCTCGGCGAACAGGCGGAGCGCATTTATCTCTCGTTTTCTCATGACCGTCTCGCCACTCTGGGTCTCTCGCCGGAGGCGATTTTTGCCGCGCTGAACAGCCAGAATGTGCTGACCGCCGCCGGGGCTATCGAGACCCGGGGCGGGCAGATCTTTATCCGCCTCGACGGGGCGTTCGACCGCCTGCAGCAGATCCGCGACACGCCGATTATTGCCGGGGGCAGAACGCTGAAACTGGCCGATGTCGCCACGGTTGAGCGGGGATATGAAGATCCCGCCACCTTCCTGATCCGCCATCAGGGCGAACCGGCGCTGCTGCTGGGCGTGGTGATGCGCGAGGGCTGGAATGGTCTGGCGCTGGGAAAAGCGCTGGATGCCGAAACGGCCAGCATCAATCAGAGCCTGCCGCTCGGCATGTCGTTGACCAAGGTGACCGATCAGTCGGTGAATATCAGCGCCGCGGTCGATGAGTTCATGATCAAATTCTTTGTCGCCCTGCTGGTGGTGATGGCGGTGTGCTTTGTCAGCATGGGGTGGCGCGTGGGCGTGGTGGTCGCGGCGGCGGTGCCTTTAACCCTCGCCGTGGTGTTTGTGGTGATGGAGGCGACCGGCAAAAACTTCGACCGCATCACTCTCGGCTCGCTGATCCTCGCCCTGGGGCTGCTGGTGGATGATGCCATCATTGCCATCGAAATGATGGTGGTCAAAATGGAGGAGGGGTATGACCGCCTCAAAGCCTCGGCCTATGCCTGGAGCCATACCGCGGCGCCCATGCTGGCCGGTACCCTGGTGACGGCCGTGGGCTTTATGCCTAATGGATTTGCGCAGTCCACCGCCGGGGAGTACGCCAGCAATGTGTTCTGGATCGTCGGTATCGCGCTGATTGCCTCCTGGATTGTGGCGGTGATTTTTACCCCCTGGCTGGGGGTGCACCTGTTGCCGGACAGAAAGCCCGCGGCGGCCGGCCACGCCGCGCTGTATGACACCCCGCGCTATCAGCGCTTCCGTCGGCTGCTGACCCGGGTTATTGCTCACAAATGGCGCGTGGCCGCCGGGGTGGTGGCGCTGTTTATCGTGGCGATCCTGGGCATGAGCGTGGTGAACAAGCAGTTTTTCCCCACCTCCGATCGTCCGGAAGTGCTGGTTGAAGTGCAGCTGCCTTACGGGTCGTCGATTAGCCAGACCAGCGCCGCGGCGGCGAAAATTGAGCACTGGCTGCAGCGGCAGCCGGAGGCGAAGATTGTCACCAGCTATATCGGCCAGGGCGCGCCGCGCTTTTACCTGGCGATGGCTCCGGAATTGCCCGATCCCTCCTTCGCCAAACTGGTGGTGTTGACCGACGGGCAGGGTGCCCGCGAGGCGCTCAAGCGGCGGCTGCGGGAGGCGGTGGCCAATGGCCTGGCGCCGGAGGCGCGGGTGCGCGTCACTCAGCTGGTGTTTGGCCCTTATTCGCCTTATCCGGTCGCCTGGCGGGTGATGGGGCCCGATCCGCACGCTCTGCTCGACATCGCCGAGCGGGTTAAATCGGTGCTGCAGGCCAGTCCGCTGATGCGCACCGTCAATACCGACTGGGGTTCGCGGGTACCGGTGATGCATTTCAGCCTCAATCAGGACCGGCTGCAGGCGAGCGGACTCAGCTCCCAGTCCGTCGCCCAGCAGCTGCAGTTCCTGCTGTCAGGGATCCCGATCACCACCGTCCGGGAAGATATTCGCGCCGTGCAGGTGATCGGCCGCGCGGCGGGCGACATCCGTCTGGATCCGGCGAAAATCGCCGACTTCACCCTGGTGGGCAGCGGCGGGCAGCGGGTTCCCTTGTCACAGATTGGCGACGTGTCGATCAGGATGGAGGACCCGCTGCTTCGCCGTCGCGACCGCACGCCGACCATCACCGTCCGCGGAGATGTTGCGGAGAACCTGCAGCCGCCTGATGTCTCCACCGCGCTGATGAAGCCGCTGCAGCCCATTATCGACTCGCTGCCGCCTGGCTATCGCATCGAGACGGCGGGGTCGATTGAGGAATCCGGCAAGGCCACCCGGGCGATGGTGCCGTTATTTCCGATAATGATCGCCCTCACGCTGCTGATCATTATCCTGCAGGTGCGTTCGCTGTCGGCGATGGTCATGGTTTTCCTGACCGCGCCGCTGGGGCTGATTGGCGTGGTCCCGACGCTGCTGCTGTTCAATCAGCCGTTTGGCATCAATGCCCTGGTGGGCCTGATCGCCCTGTCGGGGATCCTGATGCGCAATACGCTGATCCTGATTGGCCAAATCCATCATAACCAACAGGCGGGGCTCGATCCGTTCCACGCGGTGGTGGAGGCGACGGTGCAGCGCGCCCGCCCGGTTCTGCTGACCGCGCTGGCGGCGATCCTGGCGTTCATTCCGCTCACTCATTCGGTCTTCTGGGGAACGCTCGCCTATACGCTGATTGGCGGGACGCTGGGGGGAACCATCATGACCCTTATCTTCCTGCCGGCCATGTACGCGATCTGGTTCCGCATCCGTCCGGAGAACACGGTACAACAGACAGAGTTGCACCTTCAGAGGTAATTCCACTTTGCCGGACCTGGGCGAGGCACATGGCCAGGCCAGGTCCCGGGCAGGGTCAGGCGGGTAAGGATACCGGCACCGCATGAGTGCGGTGTTGATCCTGTTCGAGGCGATCAAGGCAATCGAGGCTGATGGCCGATGGCGAGGTCGCGCCGGTGAGGGTCATGGTAACCTTCATATCCTCGGCAAATAAGCGCAGCAGATGCGCCACGCCCGCTTCGCCCGCCGCGGCCAGGGCATAAATATAGGCCCGACCGAGCAGCACGCCTTTCGCGCCGAGGGCCAGCAGACGTATAACGTCCACGCCGGAGCGCACCCCGGAATCGGCAAGCACTGTCAGATCGTCGCCGACCGCATCCACCACCCTGGGCAGCGCCCGGGCGGTGGGGATGGCGCCATCGAGCTGTCTGCCGCCATGATTCGACACCACAATACCATCGGCGCCCAGCCGCACGGCATTGCGCGCATCGTCGGCATCGAGGATCCCTTTGATGATTAATTTTCCTTGCCAGCTGTCGCGGATCCACTCCAGATCGTGCCAGGCGATGGACGGGTCGAAGTTGTTGCTGATGAACCCCATATAGTCGTCCATGGTCATTTTGTGGCCGGTGTAGGCTTCGATATTACCAAACGACAGGGGTCTGCCCGCCAGCCCGACGTTCATCGCCCAGCGCGGATGGGTGCAAGCCTGGAGATATTGTCGCAGGGTGGCGTGCGGCCCGGACATCCCTGAGCGGTTATCGCGATACCGCGAGCCGGGGATTGGCATATCGACGGTAAATACCAGGGTTTTCATGCCAGCGGCCCAGGCGCGCTCCAGCGCGTTACGCATATAGCCGCGATCTTTCAGTACGTACAGCTGGGACCAGAGCGCGCCGCTGGCGTGGCTCGCCACCTCTTCAATCGAGCAGACCGACACGGTGGATAAGGTGTACGGGATCCCGGCGCGGGAGGCGGCGCGGGCCGCCTGGACTTCGCCGCGGCGGGCGTACATCCCGGTGGCGCCGACGGGCCCCAGCGCCACGGGCATCGCCCATGGGGCATCAAGGATCGTGGTCGCCAGCGTCGGTTCGCCGGCCCCGCACAGTACGCGCTGGCGAAGAGCTACCGAGGCAAGCTCGGCGGCGTTGGCGTTCATGGTGTTTTCCGCCACCGCGCCACCGTCAATATAATCGAAAAGGAAGCGGGGCAGACGACGACGAGCGGCTTCGCGATAATCGCTGGGGGCTGAAACAATCATTATTATGTCCTTATGTTTTTTAACCTTAGTGGATGTTCTGCAGGTAAAAAAACTATAGGCCTCTAAAAACCGGCGAGGAAATGAAATATTAGCATTCCAGCTATTCCCTGCTGGAATAATCTGGTTTTATCGCTGAGGCTGCTATTTCCTTTTTTTACTCTTCGGCGCGCGCGTTATTTTTATTTATTTCCGCGCAACGTGAAGCTGGCAAAATAAAGACCCGGTATGAGGCGACAGCGCTTTGCGCCATCGCCACCAGGGGAAGGAGAGGTCAGTGCGGCGCCTGCGTTTTCCGGGAGGTGTAAAGAAGATGAATTTGAAATTGAGCAGATGGTATCTTTTGCTAGCCTTTCTGAGGAGGGCAGACGGAGCGACACCATGAAAGATAAAGATGAACAAACGGCATTGATTGGCATGGCCATCGGCGCGGCGGTCATTAGCTTAGTGGCTACACAAAAGCAGATTAATCAGGGGAGTATCGTGGATGAACTGGTGAGGCTGGGCAGACAGAAGGGGGACGGGGTAGAGGATGAGGTCTTTGTCCAGGCCGCCCGGCTGGTGAGTAAAGGCACCTAGCCAGCCGGTATCCCGCCTGGCAGCCCCGTGTGCCCGTTTTATTTTGGTTTTTATTCCCCGAATGCGGCCGGCGAGCGGCGCTTATTCCTTTCCTGAAGCGTTACCGGCGGGCGCTTTCACTACCCGCTTTTTTCTAGCGCATGGCCGGGGCCGCGCCCCGCGCTGGCATGGTCTTTCTGTTACGTTGTCACTTTATGCTCGCCTGCAAGCGATAACCAGCAAGGTGGTCTGCCGCTATTGCATAAATCGGTATTTTCGATACATCTTTGCCATTGCGTGCGGAGATAGAATGATTTCAAAATAACATATTATAAATCAATCCATTAAGTTCTCTTTGCACGCCCTGATAATCCCCGGGCGAGGGTCTATGCTTATAAAAAGCGCTAAATGAGGCAATACCCCTGCTGCAGAAGGGTTGAAGTGATAATCATTATCACTAACATGGCGGTATGCCTTGATGGCGCCAACCTGGAGGTCTATCGATGGAAGTACAAGCAGGAACTTTTAATCCCGCCGATTTCAGCTGGCAGGGACTGACCATGACGCCGGCCGCTGCCGCGCATATCCGCGATCTGATGCGCAAGCAGCCGGATAAGAAAGGGCTGCGGCTGGGCATTAAAACCAGCGGCTGCGCCGGTTTTGGCTATGTGCTCGAAATGATTGCCGAGCCGGCGCCCGACGATCTGCTCTTTGAATCTGACGGGGCGAAGCTGTTTGCGCCGCTGCAGGCGATGCCGTTCATCGACGGCACCGAGCTGGATTATGTCCGGGAAGGTTTAAATGAAATCTTTAAATTTCATAACCCGAAAGCGCAGCATGAGTGCGGCTGCGGCGAAAGTTTTGGGGTGCAGGCGGAGTAACTATGTCGCGTAATACTGAAGCAACTGACGATGTCAAAACCTGGACCGGCGGCCCGCTCAACTACAAAGAGGGCTTTTTTACTCGCCTGCAAACCGATGAGCTGGCCAAAGGCATTAATGAAGAAGTCGTTCGGGCTATCTCGGCTCGCCGCAATGAGCCGCAGTGGATGTTGGAGTTTCGTCTGAATGCCTACCGGGCGTGGCTGGAAATGGAGGAGCCGCACTGGCTGAAAGCGCATTACGATAAGCTGAATTATCAGGATTACAGCTACTATTCCGCGCCCTCCTGCGGCAACTGCGATGAGACCTGCGCCTCCGAGCCTGGCGCGGTGCAGCAGACCGGGGCCAATACCTTTCTGACCAGCGAGGTGGAAGAAGCCTTTAACCAGCTGGGCGTGCCGGTACGCGAAGGGCGCGAGGTGGCGGTGGACGCGATATTTGACTCGGTGTCGGTGGCGACCACCTACCGAGAAAAGCTGGCCGAGCAGGGGATCATCTTCTGTTCTTTCGGCGAGGCGATCCACGATCATCCGGAACTGGTGAAAAAGTATCTGGGCACCGTAGTGCCGGGGAATGACAACTTCTTTGCCGCGCTGAACGCCGCGGTGGCTTCGGACGGCACCTTTATCTATGTGCCGAAGGGCGTCCGCTGCCCGATGGAGCTGTCCACCTATTTCCGCATCAACGCCGAAAAGACCGGGCAGTTTGAACGCACCATTCTGGTGGCCGATGAAGGCAGCTACGTCAGCTATATTGAAGGCTGCTCGGCGCCGGTGCGCGACAGCTATCAGCTGCATGCCGCGGTCGTTGAAGTCATCATCCATAAAGACGCGGAAGTGAAATACTCCACGGTGCAGAACTGGTTCCCCGGCGATAACAACACCGGCGGGATCCTCAACTTCGTCACCAAGCGCGCCCTGTGCGAAGGGGAGAACAGCAAAATGTCATGGACCCAGTCGGAAACCGGCTCGGCCATCACCTGGAAATACCCCAGCTGCATCCTGCGCGGCGATAACTCGATCGGCGAATTCTTTTCGGTGGCGCTGACCAGCGGCCATCAGCAGGCGGACACCGGCACCAAAATGATCCATATCGGCAAGAACACCCGCTCGACCATCATCTCGAAAGGGATCTCCGCTGGACACAGCCAGAACAGCTATCGCGGGCTGGTCAAAATCATGCCGACCGCCACCAACGCCCGCAACTATACCCAGTGCGATTCGATGCTGATCGGCCCGGACTGCGGGGCGCATACCTTCCCGTATGTAGAATGCCGCAACAACAGCGCCCAGCTGGAGCACGAGGCGACCACCTCGCGGATTGGCGAAGATCAATTGTTCTACTGCCTGCAGCGCGGGATCAGCGAAGACGATGCCATCTCGATGATCGTCAACGGTTTCTGTAAAGACGTCTTCTCCGAGCTGCCGCTGGAGTTCGCTGTAGAGGCGCAAAAATTGCTGGCCATTAGCCTTGAACATAGCGTCGGCTGATAATTAAGGAAAAAAGATGTTAAGTATTCAAGATTTACACGTCGCCGTCGAAGATAAAGCGATCCTGCGCGGGCTGAACCTTGAGGTGCGCCCGGGAGAGGTCCACGCCATTATGGGGCCGAACGGCTCAGGCAAAAGTACGCTTTCGGCCACCCTGGCCGGGCGTGAAGATTATGAGGTGACTGGCGGTCGCGTCGAATTTAAGGGCAAAAACCTGCTCGAACTCGCTGCGGAAGATCGCGCCGGGGAAGGTATCTTTATGGCCTTCCAGTATCCGGTAGAGATCCCCGGCGTCAGCAACCAGTTTTTCCTGCAGACTGCGCTGAATGCCGTGCGCAATTATCGTGGCCAGGAGGCGCTGGATCGTTTCGATTTCCAGGACTTAATGGAAGAAAAGATCAAGCTTCTGCAGATGCCGGAAGATCTCCTGACCCGCTCGGTGAACGTTGGCTTCTCCGGCGGTGAGAAAAAGCGCAACGATATTCTGCAAATGGCGGTGCTTGAGCCGGAGCTGTGCATTCTCGATGAATCGGATTCGGGGTTGGATATCGATGCCCTGAAAATCGTCTCGCAGGGAGTGAATGCCCTGCGCGACGGCAAACGCGCCTTTATCATTGTCACCCACTATCAGCGCATCCTTGACTATATCAAGCCGGACTATGTCCATGTGTTGTATCAGGGGCGGATTGTGAAGTCGGGCGATTTCTCTCTGGTCAAACAGCTGGAGGAGCAGGGCTATGGCTGGCTTACCGAACAGCAGTAACGCGCTGCAGCAGTGGCACCATCTGTTTGAAGCGCAGGGCGGCCCGCGTACCCCGGAGGCCAGTCAGCATCTGCAGCAGCTGCTGCGCCTTGGGCTGCCGACGCGCAAGCACGAGGACTGGAAATACACTCCGCTGGATGCCCTACTTAACGGTCGCTTTGTCGCCGTTGAGGGGGCCTCTCTCAGCGCTGAACAGCGTGATGCGCTGGCGCTGCCGCTGGACGCCTGGCGGCTGGTGTTTATCGATGGCCGCTATCATCCTCAGCTGAGCGACGATCTTGCCGCCAGCGGCGTGGAGGTCAGTGTCGATAATCAGCGCCAGCATCTGCCGGATGCCCTGCAGCCGGAGGTGTTTCTCCATCTGACCGAAAGCCTGGCCCAGACGGTGACCCGCATTCGCGTGCCGCGCAACCGCCGCCTGGATAAACCGCTGCTGCTGATGCATATCACCAGTGGCCTGGCCGGCGATGCGCTGAATACCGCCCACTATCGCCATCACCTGGCGCTGGAGAGCGGGGCGGAGGCGACGATTGTCGAGCATTACCTGAGCCTCAATGAGCAGCCGCATTTCACCGGCGGGCGATTGACCATGACGGTGGCCGATAACGCGCACCTCCAGCATATCAAGCTGGCATTTGAGAATGCCCGCAGCTATCACTTCGCCCATAACGACCTGCTGCTGGGCCGCGACGCCTCGGCCTTCAGCAGCAGTTTCCTGCTTGGCGGCCAGGTGCTGCGTCACCAGACCAGCACCCGCCTGGGCGGCGAAAACAGCAACCTGCGCCTCAATTCGCTGGCGATGCCGGTGAAAAATGAGGTCTGCGATAGCCGCACCTGGCTCGACCATCAGGTCGGCTACTGCACCAGCCGCCAGCTGCACAAAACCATCGTCAGCGATAAGGGGCGGGCGGTGTTTAACGGGCTGATCAACGTCGCGCCGCTCGCGCTGAAAACCGACGGTCAGATGACCAACAATAATCTGCTGCTCGGGCGGCTGGCGGAGGTCGACACCAAACCGCAGCTGGAAATTTACGCCGATGACGTGAAATGCAGCCACGGGGCGACGGTGGGGCGCATTGACGAAGAGCAGCTGTTCTATCTGCGCTCGCGCGGTATCGAACAGCAGGCGGCGCAGCAGATGATCCTCTACGCCTTCGCCGCCGAGCTCACCGAGGCTATCCGCAGCGACGCGCTCAGAGAGCAGGTGCTGGCGCGTATTGGACAGCGTTTGCCGGGAGGCACAGTATGACATTTTCAGTAGAACAGGTTCGCGCCGATTTTCCGGTACTGAACCGGGAGGTCAACGGTCAGCCGCTGGTCTATCTCGACAGCGCCGCCAGCGCCCAGAAGCCGGAGGCAGTGATCGGCGCAGAAGCGGAATTCTATCGCCACGGCTACGCGGCGGTGCACCGCGGCATCCATACCCTCAGCGCGGAAGCCACCGCGCGGATGGAAGCCGTGCGTCAGCAGGCGGCCACCTTCCTTAACGCCGGATCGGCGGAGGAAGTGGTGTTCGTCCGCGGCACCACCGAGGGTATCAACCTGGTGGCCAACAGCTGGGGAAACGCCAACGTCGGCGCCGGGGATAACATCATCATCAGCGAAATGGAGCACCACGCCAATATTGTGCCGTGGCAGATGCTCTGCGCCCGCGTCGGGGCTGAGCTGCGGGTGATCCCCCTGAACCCGGACGGTACGCTGCAACTGGATGTTGTCCCGGGACTGTTTGACCCGCGCACCCGCCTGCTGGCGATAACCGAGGTCTCCAACGTGCTGGGGACGGAAAACCCGCTGGCGGCGCTGATTGCTCTTGCGCATCAGCATGGCGCGAAAGTGCTGGTGGATGGCGCCCAGGCGGTGATGCACCACCCGGTGGACGTCCAGGCGCTGGGCTGCGATTTTTATGTTTTCTCCGCCCACAAGCTGTACGGGCCGACCGGGATCGGCGTGCTCTACGCCCGGTCCGAGCTGCTGCAGACGATGGCGCCTTGGGAAGGGGGCGGGTCGATGATCGCCACCGTCAGCCTGACGGAGGGCACCACCTGGAATCAGGCGCCGTGGCGCTTTGAGGCCGGCACGCCGAATACCGGGGGGATCATCGGCCTCGGCGCGGCGCTGACCTACGTCAGCCAGCTGGGACTGACGCAGATTGCCGAGTATGAGCAGACGCTGATGCGCTACGCGCTCGATGCCCTGCGCGCGGTACCGGATCTGATCCTTTACGGCCCGGCGCAGCGTAAAGGGGTAATTGCTTTCAACCTCGGTCAGCATCACGCCTATGACGTCGGCAGCTTCCTCGATAACTACGGGATCGCCGTGCGGACCGGACACCACTGCGCGATGCCGTTGATGGCCCGGTATCAGGTACCGGCTATGTGTCGGGCATCGCTGGCGATGTACAATACCACGGAAGAGGTGGACCGCCTGGTGGCCGGCCTCCAGCGGATCCGCAAACTGTTAGGGTAAAGGACGGGACAATGGCGGCACTACCGGACAAAGACAAACTGTTGCGTAACTTTAGCCGTTGCGCCAACTGGGAAGAGAAGTATCTCTATATCATCGAGCTTGGCCAGCGTCTGGCGCCGCTAAGCCCGGAAGAACATAGCGTGCAGAACATTATTCAGGGCTGTCAAAGCCAGGTCTGGATCGTGATGGACCAGGATCCCACAGGCGTGATCACCCTGCGCGGCGATAGCGATGCGGCGATCGTCAAGGGTCTGATAGCGGTGGTGTTTATCCTCTATGACCGGATGACCGCTCAGGACATCACCGAGTTCGACGTGCGTCCGTGGTTTGAAAAAATGGCGCTCACCCAGCATCTCACCCCCTCCCGCTCGCAAGGCCTCGAAGCCATGATCCGCGCGATACGCGCGAAAGCGGCAAATATTAGCTAGAATAAACAGGTAGATTTCATTCTGTTACGTCCGGCAGGGCGCTGACCCTGCCGCCGTTCAGTCTCCTGGCGTTTTATCAGCGAAAGAAGGAATCTCAGTATGAAACGCAAAACGATGATCACCTTAGCCCTTCTCAGCGCCCTTGGCGCCTCCACGGCCGCCTGGGCCGTTGATTATCCGCTTCCTCCCGCCAACAGTCGGCTGATTGGTCAGAATCAGTACTGGACGGTCCAGGAGGGAGATCGCAACCTGCAGGCGATTGCGCGCCATTTCGATACCGCGGCGATGCTGATCCTCGAAGCCAACGATACGATTGCGCCGGTGCAGCCGAAGCCCGGCACTCAGGTCCTTATCCCTTCTCAGATGCTGCTGCCCGACGTGCCGAGGGAGGGCATTGTCGTCAACCTCGCCGAACTGCGGCTGTATTACTTCCCGCCGGGAGAGAATCAGGTGCAGGTCTATCCGCTGGGCATTGGCCAGTTAGGTCTGGAAACGCCGGAGATGACCACCCGCGTGGGGCAGAAGATCCCTAACCCTACCTGGACGCCTACCGCCGGCATCCGCGCGCGCTCGCTGGAGAAAGGGGTGACGCTGCCGGCAGTGGTCCCGGCCGGACCGAACAATCCCCTGGGCCGCTATGCGCTGCGTCTGGCCTACGGTAACGGTGAATATCTCATCCACGGAACTAACGCCCCAGACAGCGTTGGTCTGCGCGTCAGCTCGGGCTGTATGCGGATGAACGCTGATGACATCAAAGCGCTGTTCAGCCAGGTGAAAACCGGGACGCCGGTACGGATTATCAATCAGCCGGTGAAGTTTGCCGTCGAGCCGGATGGTAAACGCTATGTCGAAGTCCACAGGCCGCTTTCGCAGACCGAAGGGGAAAACACCCGGACCATCGCTTACACGCTGCCAGCGGCGTTTCACGCCTTCGCAGAGGATAAAGCAGTGGATGACCTGCAGTTGAAAAAAGCGATGTCAAGAAGGGCGGGGTATCCGGTGGTGGTGTCGGCGGGGGCAGGTAGCGCGGCGACGTCGCTGTCGGCGCAGAATAGTTCGTCTGACAACGGTCTGCTTACCCAATAGCCCTCATGCTGAGGGCAAAAAAAATGGCGCACAGAGTGCGCCATTTTTATTACCAGAACTCTTACTTACGGTAAGAGTGAGCCTGGTTGTCCAGACGCTGGTTAGCGCGAGCTGCGTCGTCTTTAGCAGCCTGAACGTCGGAACGCATTGCGTTCACGTCGTTGCTCAGCTGGTCAACTTTAGCGTTCAGAGTCTGAACGTCAGAAGACAGCTGATCGATTTTAGCATTGCTGGAGCAACCAGCCAGCAGAGTAGAACCCAGGATTACCGCGCCCAGTACCAGTTTAGTACGATTCATTATTAATACCCTCTAGATTGAGTTAATCTCCATGTAGCGTTACAAGTATTACACAAAGTTTTTTGGGATGAGAATATTTTTTTTACCTGAACGCACTTATTTTTGATCGTTCGCTCAAAGAAGCATCGAATTGCTCAGAATCGCTGAAAAAGGCGAGTGAAAACAGCGCGCTTCCATCGGATTCATCTTAGATAATCCCTTATTAAATAGTAAATTCCGATTTGCATTTTTAATAGGAAGAGCTAATCAATGAATAAAAAAAAGCGCCCCGCGAGGCGCTTTATTAAAAAAAACCAATTAACCTGTAAATTATTACAGCACGTGTACGGAAGCGGTATTAGTCGTGCCGCTCGGCACTAATGCGCCGGAAACCATCACCACTACGTCGCCTTTACGCGCGAGGCCGCTCTTCAGCGCCAGGTCTTTGCCCAGATGATAGAAATCATCGGTAGAGGCAATCTCTTCCACCAGCTGCGGTACCACGCCTTTGCTCAGCACCAGCTGACGAGCGGTGGTTTCGTTGGTGGTCAGCGCCAGGATGGTGGCATCCGGGAAGTATTTGCGCACAGCGCGTGCGGATTTACCGCCCTGGGTGGCGACCACGATCAGCGGCGCTTCCAGTTTCTCAGCGGTTTCTACCGCGCCGCGGCACACCGCTTCGGTGATGCGCAGTTTACGGTTGTCGTTGTTGAAGTCCAGACGGCTGGTCATCACGCGGTCGGTACGTTCGCAAATGGTCGCCATGATGGTGACCGCTTCCAGCGGGTATTTACCTTTCGCGGATTCGCCGGACAGCATCACCGCATCGGTGCCGTCGAGGATGGCGTTAGCCACGTCGCCGGCTTCAGCGCGGGTCGGACGCGGGTTCTTGATCATGGAGTCCAGCATCTGGGTGGCGGTGATAACCACTTTACGCGCGCGGATACATTTTTCGATGATCATTTTCTGGGCGAAGATAACTTCTTCAACCGGGATCTCCACGCCCATGTCGCCACGCGCAACCATGATGCCGTCAGACGCTTCGAGGATTTCGTCGAAGTTGTTCAGGCCTTCCTGGTTTTCGATTTTGGAGATGATCTGGATGTTTTCACCGCCGTGGGCTTTCAGGTGCTCACGGATCTCGACGACGTCGGAACGTTTACGGATGAAGGAGGCCGCGACGAAGTCCACGCCCTGTTCGCAACCGAAGATCAGATCCTGTTTGTCTTTCTCAGCCAGCGCCGGCAGGGCGATGGAGACGCCCGGCAGGTTAACGCCTTTGTTCTCGCCGAGGTCGCCATTGTTCAGCACTTTACAGATAACTTTGTTGCCTTCGATAGCCGTGACTTCCATGCCGATCAGGCCATCGTCCACCAGGACGGTGTTGCCGACGGCGAGGTCGGAGGTGAAGCCTTCATAGGTTACCGCAACGATTTCGTTGTTGCCGATGACGGATTTATCGGTAGTGAAGGTGAAGGTCTGGCCTGCTTTCAGGGAGACGTCGTTGCCGCCTTCCAGCTTGATGGTACGAATTTCCGGCCCTTTAGTGTCCAGCAGAATAGCGGCTTTCTTACCGGTTTTGCTCATCACATTGCGCAGGTTCTGGATGCGCTGACCGTGTTCCGCATAGTCACCGTGGGAGAAGTTCAGACGCATCACATTCATGCCGGCTTCCAGCATTTTGGTCAGCATCTCTTCAGATTCGGTTTTCGGACCGATGGTGCAAACAATTTTGGTCTTTTTCATGACAGTTTTAGTCTTTAAGTTGTGAAGGATATGGAATTCTCGCTCCGCGGGCGCACTGCCGGGGAGCCAAACCTGTATTACGAAAGTTGCTAAGCCACGCCCTAAGGATAGGTGACAACCCTGAAGCGTGCAGAAGAATGTGTGCTGGCGGTTCAGCCCATGAAATGTGGCAAGGTGTTATGCGTTTTATCATGCAGTCCAATGCGCTGAAACCATTCAAGAAAGAATCGAAGCGCATTATACGCTGCCGAAATCAAAAAGGAAAATAAAAACCTCGTTTCAAATTATGGACAAAACGCGTAACAAAACCGGCACGTTATGCAAAAATCTACGCAACACACTTTTTCGTCACCGGCTATGAAAAAGGGTAAAAGAAATGGATTATTTCGCCATCGTGAGCCGGTAAAATGCGTCATTGAACCTTTAAAGTGGCGATGGTTTGCGTTGTGCGGGAAATCTATCAATAATGATTTGATTGATAATGATAAAATACGAGCCAAATTCAATGGGAAATAAAGCAAAAGACGACGACCTGTACCAGGAAATGTGCCGCGTGGTGGGTAAAGTCGTGCTGGAAATGCGTGACCTGGGTCAGGAGCCGAAACACATTGTCATTGCCGGTGTGCTGCGCACCTCGCTGGCGAACCGCAAAATCCAGCGTTCGCCGCTCACCGTGGAGGCTATGGAGAAAGTCATTCATGCGCTTTCCGGGCACTGAACCCTTACGCCGGCGGGTCAGGAAATCACGAAGCGGATCACCGCCCGGACGGCAATGTCACAATGGTGAGCCACCATCGCTTCATCGTCGATGGCGGGTAGCGGATCGTCAAGATACAGGCTGCTGAAGGTGTAGAAGTTCGACACCTGATAAAAGCTGAAACTGCTGATTAACCGGTGGACATCGCGCGCGTCGAGCCCCGCCTGAAAGACGCCCTGCTGCTGGCCGCGCAGTAAAATGTCTTCCAGAATCGACAGGGCGGTACGATTCAGCGGCTTCAGTTCACCCGAGCTTTTTAACCACTTGCCGCGCTGCATATTCTCCATGCAAATGACGCGCATATAGTCCGCATGGGTGGCGTGATAGCGCACGCTCCAGCGCACCAGCCGCACCAGCGCCTCCACCGGCGGCACATTCTCCAGCCCCAGCTGCTGCTCGGTTTCGCGGATCCGCGCATACACATGCTGCAGCACCTCCTGATAGAGCTGTTCTTTGCTTTTGAAGTAGTAAACCACCATGCGTTTGGTGGTCTGCGCCTCGGTGGCGATCTGCTCCATGCGGGCGCCTGACAGCCCGTGTTCAGCAAAGACAGCGATAGCGGCGCTGAAAATCCGCGCCTTCAGGGATTGTGCTTCATCATGGGCAACGACGGTCATGGCAACTCCTTTTTCTTGGGTGACAAAAAATACACATAATGATCACAATTTAGCAACCTGGTATGGCGCAAATGAACCAAATGATACATATTCAAGGCTTACGTCAGCTGTTGACCCGAGGACCTTATGCTGCGCTCTATCGCCACCGTTTCGATTTCCGGCACCCTGCCTGAGAAGCTGCACGCTATTGCGGCGGCGGGGTATCAGGGGGTGGAAATTTTCGAGAACGATCTGCTCTATTATACGGGGACGCCGGCGGAAATCCGCCAGCTTGCCGCCGATTTAGGGTTAAAAATCACGCTTTTTCAACCCTTTCGCGATTTTGAAGGCGCCAGTCGGGCGCAGTTTGCGGCGAATATGGCCCGCGCTCGGCGCAAATTTGCTCTGATGCACGAGCTGGGCTGCGAGACGCTGCTGCTGTGCAGCAATGTGCAGCCGGACTGCTCGGCGGATAGCGAATTGCAGGTCGCGGACCTGCGGGCGCTGGCCACGCTGGCGGAAGAGGAGGGGATCGCTATCGGCTATGAGGCCCTGGCCTGGGGAACCCATGTGAACCGCTGGCAGCAGGCCTGGGAGCGGGTGCGGCGGGTGGACAGCCCGGCGTTGGGCCTGGTGCTAGACAGCTTCCATATTCTGGCCCGCGGCGACACGCTGGACGCGCTACCGTTGGTGCCGGTGGAGAAAATCACCTTTGTACAGCTCGCCGATGCGCCGTATATGAAAATGGATTTGCTGGAGTGGAGCCGCCACTTCCGCTGCTTTCCCGGACAGGGGGAGCTGCCGCTGGAGGCGTTTGCCGAGCAGATCACCCGCTGCGGCTACCGCGGCCCCTGGTCGCTGGAGATCTTTAATGACGGTTTTCGCGCCTCGCCGAACGGCGCGACGGCCAAAGATGGTTATCGTTCGCTGCTGTGGCTGGAGGAGCAAACCCGCCGTCGGCTCCCGACGTGCGATGCCGATCTGTTTTCACCGCCGCCGCTGCCGGTCTATCACGGGCTGGAGTTTATCGAGTTTGCCGCCAGCGCCGCCGAGGCGCAGCGCCTGGGGCAACATCTGCAGGCGCTGGGTTTTCAGCACGAGGGAAGCCACCGCTCCAGACAGGTGACGCTGTGGCGCAACGGCGGGGCGCGGATCGTCATCAACCATCAGCCGCACAGCTGGGCCGACCATTTTTATCAACGCCACGGGGTATCGCTCTGCGCGATGGCGCTGCGGGTCGAGCACAGCGCGTCGCTTGTCGCCCGCGCCCGCGCGCTGGGGTATGCCACCTGGCAGGGCGACGCCGGGCCGAACGAAACGCCGATCCCGGCGATCTGCGTCCCCGACGGCAGCCTTATCTATCTCATCGACGCCGGGGAGGCTATCTACGAGCGCGATTTTCATCTGCGTGATGGCGTGACGGTGCGCGAGGATTATCTCGGTATCGATCATCTGGCGCTGGGAATGGAGGCCGACAGCCGCGATAACTGGGTGATGTTCTTCCGTACGGTGTTTGGTTTTTCCCTTGAGCATGAGCAGACGCTGCCGGACCCGTATGGACTGGTGCGCAGCCTGGCGGTGCGCAGCCCGCAGGGCGATATCCGTCTGGCGCTGAATATTTCGCAGAGCCGGGCGACGCAGATCGCCCGCTCCGTCGCTTGCTACCAGGGGGCGGGGCTGCAGCATGCCGCCTTTGCCTGCCGCGATCTGCCGGCCGCCTGCGACCAGCTTGCCGAGGTTGCCCGCCATACGCTGCCGATCCCGGCCAATTATTATGACGATCTGCTGGCGCGCTTTGGCGGCGAGCTGGACGTCGGGCAGCTTCAGCGCCAGCAGCTCCTCTATGACCGCGATCCGCAGGGGGGAGATTTCCTGCATCTTTACACCCGGCCGTTTACCGCCGGCCGCTTTTTCTTTGAGTTAACCGAGCGCCGGGCTGGCTATGCGCTCTATGGCGCAGCGAATGCGGCCGTCCGTCTGGCGGCGATGCAGTATTGTTAGCCTGAATCAAATGGTTCATTATGCGTTAAACACAATAACAACACCCTCTGTACCCGAGACAGGAACCGACTATGAGCTCATATAGCCCTAACCCGACGGCTGCCGCCCAGCCAGCCGTCACCGTGCGCCGCTCCCGGCGGCGTATCGGCATTCTTGCGCTGTTGGCCATTGGCACCATGATCAACTATCTCGATCGCACCGTACTGGGGATCGCCGCCCCAAAGCTCACCGCTGAGCTGGGGATCGACCCGGCGATCATGGGAATCCTCTTCTCCGCCTTCGCCTGGACCTATGCTCTGGCGCAGATACCCGGCGGATTATTTCTCGACCGCTTTGGCAACAAAGTGACCTACTTTTTGTCACTGACCCTGTGGTCGCTGTTTACCCTGTTCCACGGCATGGCGGTGGGACTGAAGACGCTGCTGCTGTGCCGCTTCGGGCTCGGCATTAGCGAAGCGCCGTGCTTTCCGGTCAACAGCCGGGTGGTCAGCGCCTGGTTCCCACAGCAGGAGCGGGCGAAGGCCACGGCGGTGTACACCGTGGGGGAGTATCTCGGGCTGGCCTGCTTTGCGCCGCTGCTGTTCTGGATCATGGACGGTTTCGGCTGGCGGGTGCTGTTCGTCAGCGTTGGCGCCGTCGGCATTCTGTTTGCCCTGGTGTGGTGGCGCTGCTACCGCGAACCGCATGAAGATCCGCGCCTTAGCCAGCAGGAGCGCGAGCATATCGAAAACGGCGGCGGCCTCAGCGCCCCGACCGACCAGCAGGTGGCGTTCAGCTGGCCGCTGGTCCGCCAGCTGCTGAGCAAACGGCAGATCATCGGCGCCAGTATCGGCCAGTTTGCCGGCAATACCGTGCTGGTGTTCTTTCTCACCTGGTTCCCCACCTGGCTGGCCACCGAGCGGCATATGCCCTGGCTGAAGGTTGGCTTCTTCTCCATCCTGCCGTTTGTCGCCGCCGCCGGCGGGGTGATGTTTGGCGGCTGGCTCTCCGACAAACTGCTCAAGGCCACCGGGTCGGCCAATCTTGGCCGTAAGCTGCCGATCGTTGCCGGCCTGCTGATGGCCAGCTGCATCATCACCGCCAACTGGCTGGAGAGCGACCTGGCGGTGATCCTGGTGATGTCGTTTGCCTTTTTTGGCCAGGGGATGGTGGGTCTCGGCTGGACGCTGATCTCCGATATCGCCCCGAAGGGGCTGGGCGGCCTGACCGGCGGCCTGTTTAACTTCTGCGCCAACCTCGCGGGGATCCTCACCCCGCTGGTGATCGGCTTTATCGTTGCCGGGTTCGGCAATTTCTTCTACGCCTTGATCTACATCGGCGGCGCCGCGCTGCTGGGCGTGGTGGCCTATCTGTTTATCCTCGGCGACGTCAAACGTATCGAGTTATCGCAGTAAGCAAAGGAGCAAGGCATGGTGATTAGTGGGCATACGCGGCTGATAGCGCACCTTGGCTATCCGACCGCCAGTTTTAAGGCGCCGATGATCTACAACCCGTGGTTCGTTGACCAGCAGGTGGACGTGAAGGTGGTGCCGATGGGGGTCAGGCCGGAGGACTACGCCGCGTTTATTCCGCCGCTGTTTACGATGACCAACATCATCGGCGCGCTGGTGACGATGCCGCATAAAATCGCCACCTGCGATCTGGTGCAGCGCCTGAGCCCGACGGCGGCCATCGCTGGCGCCTGCAATGCCATCCGCCGCGAGGCTGACGGTAGCCTGAGCGGAGACATGTTCGATGGCGAGGGATTTGTGCTGGGCCTGCGTCGTAAAGGGTTTAACCCGCAGGGGACGCGGGCGCTGGTGGTTGGCAGCGGCGGGGTGGGATCGGCTATCGCCGCCTCCCTCGCGGCGGCGGGGGTCAGCGCCCTGACCCTGTACGATACCCGGCCCGAGGTGGCGCACGCCCTCGCCGGGCGGCTGCATCAGCACTATCCGCAGCTCGATATCACCCTGATGCAGCCCGATCCTGCCGGACACGAGCTGGTGGTCAATGCCACCCCGCTGGGGATGAAGGCCAGCGATCCGCTGCCGCTGGACGTTGACCGTCTGGCGCCAGGCGCCTGGGTGGGGGAAGTCGTCATGACTCAGGAGTACACCCCGCTGCTGAGGGCCGCTCAGGCACGACAGTGCCACATCCAGCGCGGGACCGACATGCTGTTTGAAATGATCCCTGCCTATCTGCGCTTTTTTGACCTACCGGTAGCCACCCCCGAGCAGCTGCGGACCCTGGCAGAAATTCGCTACTGACGCGACGGCAAACCGGGTAATATAGCGCTATATTATCCGGTTTATAGCGACCTCTTATGACAAACACCACTCTCACGCTGCTGGCGGCGGGAAGCCTGAGAAGCGCTTTCCTGCCGCTGGTGGCGCACTTTCGGCAGCACACTGGCCTGGCGGTCGATGCGCAGTTTGGCCCTGCCGGCCTGCTGCGCGAGCGGATCGAAGCCGGGTCGCCGTGCGCGGTTTTTGCTTCCGCCAACGCGGCGCACCCGCAGGCGCTGCTGCAGGCGGGTCTGGCGCAGGAATGCCAGGGATTTGCCAGCAACCAGCTGATGCTGACCGCCCGGCGGTCGCCGGATAACGATGGCCTGGACTGGCTGGCGCTGCTCAGCACGACCCGCCTGCGGTTGGCGACCTCCACGCCGGGCTGCGATCCGTCGGGAGATTATACCTGGCAGCTGTTCGCCCGAATTGAGGCACGCTATCCAGGGTTGGGCAACGCGATGGCCGGGCGGGCGCAGCAGCTGGTCGGCGGCAGAGACTCACAGAGCGTGCCGCCGGGAGAGATAGCCGGCGCGTGGCTTATTCGCCAGAATCTGGCGGATCTGTTTATCGGCTATGCGCACTATGGCCCCGCGCTGGCCACCTGCGACGATCTGCGTACCCTGACCATCCCGGCGCCGTGGAATATTCGCTGCGATTACCAGCTGGCGCGTCTCAGGGCCGACCCCGCCGCGCTGGCCCTGTATCGCTTTATCCTCGGCGACGTTGGTCAGGGGTATCTCCGGCAGGCGGGTTTTATGCCGTTCAGCGACGCAGCGTAAACCCCGGCGCCAGCAGAGGGAACGCGGAGGCGGCATGGCGGATCAGGCGTACCGGCAGGCCGTACGCTTGCCGGAGATGCGTTTCGCTCAGCACGTCGGCGGTCTCACCCGCCAGCCACCGGCCCTCCGGCAGCAGAAGCAGCGTATGGCTGGCCACCTGTAGGGCGTGGTTGGGATCATGGGTGGTGAACAGGACGGTGCGCGCCTGGCGGTGGGCGAGGTCGCCGATCAGCTGCAGCACCACCTGCTGGTTACCGAGGTCCAGCGCCGAGCAGGGCTCATCCAGCAGGATATTCTGGCTGGCGCTGACCAGCGCGCGGGCAATCAGCACCAGCTGCTGCTGGCCGCCGGAGAGGGCGCCGAAGTCATCTTCGGCCAGGGCGGCAATCCCCAGCTGCGCCAGCGCCTGCTCAACCCGCCGGGCATCCTCCTCGTCCGGCTGGGCAAAGAGATCCACGTGCCGGGCCCGGCCCATCAGCACCACATCGCTCACGCGCCAGCGAAAAGCGGGACGAAACGACTGCGGAACCAGGGCCACGCCGCCCTCGCACTGCATCTCGCCGCCCAGCGGCGGCAACACGCCGGTCAGGGTATCCAGCAGGGTACTTTTTCCCCGGCCATTGGCGCCCAGCACCGCCCAGATCTCACCGGGCCGGCAGGCCAGCGTGAGCGGGGCGAAGAGCGGCTGACGGTGGCCATAGCGTAGCGATTGCAGCGATAATGAGCTGTTCATCGGGTCGTACTCCGGCGTCGGGATTGCACCAGCAACACGGTAAACAGCGGCGCCCCGAGCAGGGCGGTGATGATCCCGATCGGGATCTCCGCCTGGGTCAGCGTGCGCGCCAGATCGTCCACCACCAGCATCAGCGCGGCGCCGAGCCAGAAGGCGGTGGGCAGCAGGCGACGATGGTCAGCCCCTACCAGCAGACGGGCGAGGTGCGGGACCACCAGACCCATCCAGGCGATGCTGCCGCTGACCGCCACCTGGGCTGCCACCAGCACCGCGCAGCAAACCAGCACGCCGCGACGCAGCGCGGCCACCGGAACGCCAAGACTGCGGGCATCCCGTTCCTCCAGGGCCAGCAGGTTGATACGCCAGCGCAGCTTCCACAGCGCCCCGGCAGCCATCGCCAGGGGCAGAGACATAAGCAGTACCTTATGCCAGCTGGCGGTCGCGAAGCTGCCGAGCAGCCAGAAAACGATGTTCGGTAACGTCTCTTCGCTGTCGGCGAGGTACTGCATCAGGCTGACCAGCGCGGCGAAGAAGCCGCTGAGAATGATCCCGGACAGAATCAGCCCCAGCGTGCTGTCCCGCCCCTGGAGGGCGGCGAGGGCGTAAATCAGCCCCAGCGCGACGAGGCCGAAGAAAAAGGTCGAGGCCATCATCAGCAGACTGCCGACGCCCAACAGGATCGCCAGCGTGCCGCCGAAGGCGGAGCCGGCGGTCACCCCGATGATGTGCGGATCCACCAGCGGGTTCTGGAACACGCCCTGCAAGGTGGCGCCGCACAGCCCCAGCGCGCCCCCGACCAGCAGGGCCATCACCACGCGCGGCAGGCGAACCGACCAGACGATCTGCCCGATCACCCCTTCACCTGGCGGCAGATGGACCAGGGTGTGGCCAACGGCGCTCAGGCTTAACGGGTACTGGCCGAAACAGAGCGAGGCGACCGCGATCGCCAGCGTCGCCAGCGCCAGGCTTCCCTGCACCAGCCAGGGCTGAGAGTTAGCGGGCATCTGGCATCCACGCCACGCGGTAAAAACGCTGATAATAATCCCTGGCTTTACTGTCCACATCGATGCTCTGGTAGCGCGCGGGATAGAGTTTTTTCGCCATCCACAGCTCACCCAGCGCCATGGCCTCTGGCATCGGGTAACCCCAGGCTTTGGCATACTCCGGCATCAGCCACACGCGGTGATGTTTCACCGCATCGATCGTCTGCCACTGCGGGTCGTTCTCTATCTGTTTGACCACCTGCGGATAACGGTCCTGGACGAAGATCACCTGGGGGTTCCACTCCAGCACCTGCTCCAGCGACACCTGGCGGGCGCCTTTTACGCTGGCGGCCGCCACGTTCAGCGCCCCGGCGTGCGCCATCATCAGCCCGGTATATTTGCCAGCGCCATAGGTATTCAGATCGGGGTTGGCCATGTACACCCGCACCCGCTGGTTCGGTGGAATATCGGCCACCGGCGCATTGGCTTGCTTGCGCGCCTCGAAGGTGTAGTGAATCAGCGCCTCGGCCTCGGGCTGGCGTTCGACCACCTCGCCGATAAGGCGGATCCCCTCCATCAGCCCGGCGTTATAGGCCTGCTCTTCGTCAGCCATGGTGGGGTTCATTTTATTTTTTTCCCCGGCGGCATCGTGACGCAGCGAGATGGCCACCACCGGGATCCCGGCCTGTTGGATCTGCGCGATCATTGCCGGCGGCGCATAGTTGGCGACGAAAACCACCTGCGGACGCAGCGCCAACAGGCTTTCAATATTGACCTGGGTGAGATCGCCCGGGGTCGCCAGTTGCCCGATCTCGGGCATAAAGCGGGCGAACTGCGGCCCGAGCTGTTTCTGCCAGCTGCTTAAGACGCCGACGATATCCTCGGCGGCATGCAGTTGTACCAGCAGGTTGAGCGTCTGATGCTGCAGAACCACAACGCGGGTGACGTGGTCGGGGAGGGTGACCTGGCGACCCAGCTGGTCGGTGACGGTGCGGTCGGCGAAGGTCTGGCCGGTGAACAGGCTGGCGCTGAGCAGCGTCAGGCCCAGCAGTAAGGGGTGTTTTGACATGGTGTGGCCCGAATGGCGTGAAAATTCGTTGTGTATTAAATTATATAACGAAGCCGGGCGCAATGGTTGATCGCATTTATCCTCATCACGATCAGGGCATTTCGTACCACACTTCTTCATCCTCCATGCGGGCTTCTATCTGCCTCGCCACCCTCTGCAGCGCAGGGAGATGCTTCTGCGCCGCCTGCTCAATGGTCATTGCGCTGGCGATATAGACCAGGTTCAGGCAGCCGATAACCCGCTGCTGACTGCAGACCGGCACGGCGATCGAGGCGATTTTCTCCTCCTGCCGCCAGCCGCGGAAGTTTTCGCCATAGCCGTTCTGGCGGGTGCGGGCGAGGATCGCCGCCAGCCGTTCCGGTTCGCGGGCCAGCTGATACTCAGCTTCCGGACGGGCGGCCAGCATGCTGACGACGGCGTCGCGTTCCGCGTCGGGGGCAAAGGCCAGCCACGTCAGTCCGGAGGCGGTGAGCAGCAGCGGCAGCCGCCGTCCGACCATCGCGCGGTGAAACGACAGTCGGCTGAAGCGGTGGGTAGTCTCGCGCACCACCATGGCGTCGACGTCGAGGGTGGTGATGTCCGTTGGCCACTGCACCTCGCGCAGCAGCTCGCCGAGCAGCGGCGTGGCGAGGGCAGAAATCCAATGTTCGTCACGAAATCCATCGCTCAGCTGGCGGACGTTAATGGTCAACCGGAAGCTGTCATCGGAGCGGCTGCGGCGGACAAAACCCTCCTCCTGTAGCGTCTCCAGCAGCCGGCGCACGGTGGTGCGATGCAGGCCGCTAAACTCCGCCAGCAGGCCCGGCGTCGCGCCGCCGTCGAATTTATTTAACAATTTTAATAACAATAAACCCCGGCTTAATCCGCGCACCGTTTTGTACGCTGCGGACTCATCGTCACGCATAAATCCTCCCTTAAAATGCTTTAAAAACAGTGTTGTGCACCTGGTGCACATTCGATGATGTTTTGATTGTAGCCGAAAACCCCCGCCCTATACTCAGCCCATTATAAAAATACGTTTACACATGATTAACAAATTGCCTGTCAGCCGGGCAGTTTCCGAGTCGTGAGGTCGCTGAGAATGACAACATCTACACCCGATATTCAACCCGCCGTGCAGCATACCGCTCAGGTCGCCATCGTTGGCGCCGGTCCGGTTGGTCTGATGATGGCCAACTACCTTGGCCAGATGGGCATCAGCGTGCTGGTGGTGGAAAAGCTCGCCACACTGATCGATTACCCGCGGGCCATCGGCATTGACGATGAATCCCTGCGGGCGATGCAGGCGGTGGGGCTGGTGAATGACGTGCTGCCGCATACCACGCCGTGGCACGCCATGCGTTTTCTCACCCCAAAAGGCCGCTGCTTTGCCGATATCCAGCCGATGACCGATGAGTTTGGCTGGTCGCGGCGCAACGCCTTCATTCAGCCGCAGGTCGATGCGGTGATGTATCACGGTCTGCAGCGTTTCCCGCAGGTCCGCTGCCTCTTCTCCCGCGAAGTGGAAGCCTTTAGCCAGACCGGTGACGGTGTCACGTTAAATCTTAAAGGACCGGACGGCGAGCGGGAGACGGTGCGCGCGGACTGGCTGGTGGCCTGCGACGGCGGCGCCAGCTTTATTCGTCGTACGCTGAACATCCCCTTCGAAGGTAAGACCGCGCCGAATCAGTGGATCGTCATCGATATCGCTAACGACCCGCTGGCCACCCCGCACGTTTACCTGTGCTGCGACCCGGTGCGACCCTACGTTTCCGCCGCGCTGCCCCACGGCGTGCGCCGCTTTGAATTTATGGTGATGCCCGGAGAAACCGAAGCCCAGCTCAGCGAGCCACACAATATGCGCCGTCTGCTGAGCAAAGTGCTGCCGGACCCGGACCGCGTCGAGCTGATCCGCCAGCGGGTCTATACGCATAACGCCCGCCTTGCCGAGCGCTTTCGCATTAACCGGGTGCTGCTGGCCGGCGATGCGGCACACATCATGCCGGTCTGGCAGGGGCAGGGATACAACAGCGGCATGCGCGACGCCTTCAACCTGGCGTGGAAGCTGGCGCTGGTGGTCAACGGTAAAGCGGGAGAGGCGCTGCTCGACAGCTACCAGCAGGAGCGCCGCGACCACGCGAAAGCGATGATTGATCTGTCGGTCACCGCCGGCCACGTGCTGGCGCCGCCGAAGCGCTGGCAGGGGGCCGTGCGCGACGGTCTCTCCTGGCTGCTGAATTACCTGCCGCCGGTGAAGCGCTACTTCCTCGAGATGCGCTTTAAGCCGATGCCGCAGTACCGCGAGGGGGCGCTGCTGACCGACGGCGCCGGCAAGACCTCGCCGGTGGGCAAAATGTTTATTCAACCGCAGGTGACGCTGGAGAGCGGCGAGAGCGTGCTGCTCGACGAGGTTATCGGGGCGAATTTCGCCATTATCGGCTGGGGCTGCAACCCGCAGTGGGGGCTCGACGCCGGGCAGATCGCCCGCTGGCGCGCGATTGGCGTGCGCTTTATCCAAGTGGTGCCGGAGGTGCAGATCCACCGCGAGCAGGATAAGGCCCCCGGCACGCTGCGGGTGGGCGACAGGCAAAATCGCCTGAAGAGCTGGTTTGCTCAGCATAACACCGCCATCGCCGTGGTCAGACCGGACCGCTTTGTCGCCGCTCTCGCCATCCCGCAGACCCTCGGCGCGCAGCTGACCGCCCTGGCGGAAAAAATGACCCTCGCAATCGAGGAAACTGCCCACGCAGAAGAGAAGGTGGCCTGATATGCATGCCTATTTGCACTGTCTCTCCCACACTCCGCTGGTGGGATTCGTGGACCCGGAGCAGGCGGTCCTCGATGAAGTGAACCGGGTGATTGCCGACGCCCGGCGGCGGATCGCTGAATTCGATCCAGAGCTGGTGGTGCTCTTCGCTCCCGATCACTACAACGGTTTTTTCTATGACGTGATGCCGCCGTTCTGCCTCGGGGTCGGCGCCACCGCGATTGGCGACTTCGCCAGCGCCGCCGGCGACCTGCCGGTGCCCGCCGAGCTGGCGGAAGCCTGCGCCCACGCCATCCTCAACAGCGGTATCGACCTGGCGGTGTCGTACAACATGCAGGTGGACCATGGCTTCGCCCAGCCGCTGGAGTTTCTGCTGGGTGGCCTGGACCGCGTGCCGGTGCTGCCGGTGTTTATTAACGGCGTCGCCGCGCCGCTGCCGGGTTTTCAACGCACCCGGCTGCTGGGCGAGGCGATGGGCCGCTTTCTCAATACCCTCAATAAGCGGGTGCTGATCCTCGGCTCGGGCGGACTCTCGCACCAGCCGCCGGTGCCGGAGCTGGCGAAGGCCGACGCCCATCTGCGCGATCGCCTGCTCGGCGGCGGCAAACAGCTGCCGCCGGACGAACGTGCGCTGCGCCAGCAGCGGGTGATCAGCGCCGCCCGACGGTTTACCGAAGACCCGCACTCGCTCCATCCCCTCAACCCGGTCTGGGACAACCGCTTTATGAGCCTGCTGGAGCAGGGGCGGCTGAGCGAACTGGACGCGATCGGCAATGACGAGCTGTCGGCGATGGCCGGCAAATCGACGCACGAAATTAAGACCTGGGTGGCCGCTTTTGCCGCGCTATCCGCTTTTGGCCGCTGGCGCAGTGAAGGCCGCTATTACCGGCCGATCCCCGAGTGGATCGCCGGATTCGGCTCGCTGAGCGCCACCATCGAGATTTGATTAACCGGGAGACTAACATGAGCTATCAACCGCAAACTGAAGCCGCCACCAGCCGATTCCTCAATGTCGACGAGGGGGGCCGCACGCTGCGTATCCATATCAATGACTGCGGCGACGGGAAAGAGACCGTGGTCATGCTGCACGGCTCCGGGCCGGGGGCCACCGGCTGGGCCAACTTCAGCCGCAATATTGACCCGCTGGTCGAGGCGGGCTATCGCGTGCTACTCCTCGACTGTCCGGGGTGGGGCAAAAGCGATGCTATCGTCAACAGCGGCTCGCGTTCGGATCTCAACGCCCGCATTCTGAAAAGCGTGGTCGATCAGCTGGGGATCGATAAAGTCCATCTGCTGGGCAACTCGATGGGCGGCCATAGCGCGGTGGCCTTCACCCTGAGCTGGCCGGAGCGGGTGGCAAAGCTGGTGCTGATGGGCGGGGGGACCGGCGGTATGAGCCTGTTCACGCCGATGCCGACCGAGGGCATCAAGCTGCTGAACGCCCTGTACCGCGAGCCGACCATTGAAAACCTCAAAAAGATGATGAGCATCTTCGTCTTCGACACCCGCGACCTCACCGAGGCGCTGTTCGAGGCGCGTCTCAACAATATGCTGTCGCGCCGCGACCATCTGGACAACTTCGTCAAGAGCCTCGAAGCCAACCCGAAGCAGTTTCCTGACTTTGGCCCGCGGCTGGGCGAAATCAGCGCGCCAACTCTGATCGTCTGGGGACGCAATGACCGCTTCGTGCCGATGGACGCCGGGTTGCGCCTGCTCGCCGGGATCGCCGGTTCGGAACTGCATATTTACCGCGACTGCGGCCACTGGGCGCAGTGGGAACATGCCGACAGTTTTAATCAGCTGGTGCTCAATTTCCTCGCACGGGCTTAAGGAGTAAATGATGACTTTTTCTCTTGACGCGCTGGCCCGGCAGCTCCGCGACGCGGAACAGAGCGGCCAGGCGATCGCCCCGCTGCGCGATATTCTCGGCGTCGACAATGCCGACGCCGCCTATGCCATCCAGCGCCTGAACGTCCAGCACCATGTGGCCCATGGCCGGCGGGTGGTGGGCCGCAAGGTGGGCCTGACCCATCCCAAAGTGCAGCAGCAGCTGGGCGTCAATCAGCCGGACTTCGGCACCCTGTTTGCCGACATGTGCTACGGCGACAACGCCGAGGTGCCGTTTGGCCGCGTGCTGCAGCCCAAGGTGGAGGCCGAGATCGCCCTGGTGCTGAAGCAGGATCTGCCGCATGCCGATACCACTTTTGATGAACTGTATAACGCCATCGAATGGGTATTGCCGGCGCTGGAGGTGGTGGGCAGCCGCATTCGCGACTGGTCAATCGGCTTTGTCGACACCGTCGCCGATAACGCCTCCTGCGGCCTGTACGTCATTGGCGGCCCGGCGCAGCGTCCGGCGGGACTGGATCTGAAGCAGTGCGCCATGCACATGACCCGCAACCAGGAGCTGGTCTCCAGCGGCCGCGGCAGCGAGTGTCTGGGGCATCCGCTGAACGCCGCAGTCTGGCTGGCGCGCAAGCTGGCGAGTCTCGGCGAACCGCTGCGGGCGGGGGATATCGTGCTGACCGGGGCGTTAGGCCCGATGGTGACGATTAACGAGGGGGACAGCTTTGTCGCCCATATCGAAGGTATTGGCTCAGTCGCGGCACGCTTCGTTGCCGCCGGAGAAGGAGATCGTGATGCGTAAACGTAAAGTCGCCATTATCGGCTCCGGGAATATCGGCACCGATTTAATGATTAAAATCCTGCGCCACGGCCAGCATCTGGAGATGGCGGTGATGGTCGGCATCGACCCGCAGTCGGATGGCCTGGCCCGCGCCCGGCGCCTGGGCGTTGCGACCACTCACGAAGGGGTGGGCGGCCTGATGCAGATGGCGGAATTTGCCGACATCGATTTTGTTTTTGACGCCACCAGCGCCGGGGCGCACATCAAAAACGATGCCGCGCTGCGCGAAGCGAAGCCGGGGATCCGCGTTATCGACCTGACGCCGGCGGCGATTGGCCCGTACTGCGTACCGGTGGTCAACCTCGCGGACAATCTCCATCAGGGCAACGTCAATATGGTGACCTGCGGCGGGCAGGCGACCATCCCGATGGTCGCCGCGGTCTCGCGAGTGGCGAAGGTGCATTACGCGGAGATTGTGGCCTCGATCGCCAGCCAATCCGCCGGGCCGGGCACGCGGGCCAATATTGACGAATTTACCGAAACCACCTCGCAGGCGATTGAAAAAGTCGGTGGGGCGGGCAAGGGCAAAGCGATTATTGTACTGAACCCGGCGGAGCCGCCGCTGATGATGCGCGATACCGTCTACGTCCTGAGCGAGCTGGCGTCGCAGGAGGCGATTGCCGCCTCGATCGCCGAAATGGCGGCAGCGGTGCAGGCTTACGTCCCAGGCTACCGGCTGAAGCAGCAGGTGCAGTTTGAGGTTATCCCCGAGGATAAGCCGGTCAACCTGCCCGGCGTCGGCTGTTTTTCCGGCCTGAAAACCGCGGTTTACCTCGAAGTGGAAGGGGCGGCGCACTATCTGCCAGCGTACGCGGGCAACCTCGATATTATGACCTCGGCGGCGCTGGCGACGGCGGAGCAAATGGCCGGGGCAATGCACAGCGCGGCGGGAGCGACAGCATGAACGGTAAAAAACTTTATATCTCGGACGTGACGCTGCGCGATGGTATGCACGCTATTCGTCACCAGTATTCCCTGGCGCAGGTACAGCAGATCGCCAGCGCGCTGGATAAGGCCGGGGTCGACTCCATCGAAGTGGCCCATGGCGATGGCCTACAGGGATCCAGCTTCAACTACGGCTTTGGCGCCCACAGCGACATCGCGTGGATTGAAGCGGCGGCGGCGGCGGTCAGCCAGGCGAAAATCGCCACCTTACTGCTGCCGGGCATCGGCACGCTGCACGATCTGAAAGCGGCGTATCAGGCCGGGGCGCGGGTGGTGCGGGTCGCCACCCACTGCAGCGAAGCGGACGTCGCCGCGCAGCATATTGCCTTTGCCCGCGAGCTGGGGATGGACACCGTCGGTTTTCTGATGATGAGCCATATGATCTCCCCGCAGGCGCTGGCGCAGCAGGCGCTGAAGATGGAATCTTATGGCGCGACCTGTATCTATGTGGTGGATTCCGGCGGGGCGATGAACATGAACGACATTCGCGACCGCTTCCGCGCCCTGAAGGCGGTGCTGAAGTCGGAGACCGCCACCGGGATGCATGCCCACCATAATCTGAGCCTCGGGGTGGCGAACTCGATCGTCGCGGTGGAAGAGGGGTGCGATCGCATTGACGCCAGCCTGGCCGGGATGGGGGCGGGGGCGGGCAATGCGCCGCTGGAGGTGTTTATTGCCGCCGCCGACAAGCTCGGCTGGCAGCATGGCACCGATCTCTACGCCCTGATGAACGCGGCCGATGAGCTGGTGCGGCCGCTGCAGGATCGCCCGGTGCGTGTCGACCGCGAAACGCTGGCGCTGGGCTACGCCGGAGTCTACTCCAGCTTCCTGCGCCACAGCGAAGCGGCGGCCAAGCGCTATGGCCTCAGCGCGGTGGATATTCTCGTCGAGCTGGGCAAGCGGCGGATGGTCGGCGGCCAGGAGGATATGATCGTCGACGTCGCGCTGGATCTGCTTAACCGCAATAAATAACTAAGAACGTGCGGCTGACAAAGCATCAGCCGCCAGTCACCTGCTCCGTTTGTTCGGCTATCGCCAAGGTACCCTATGACCAAGATAACGACTGCAACCCCCTCGCGCCTGGTGGTCACCATCGGGCTCTGTTTTATGGTGGCCCTGATGGAAGGGCTGGATCTGCAGGCGGCGGGGATCGCCGCCGTCGGCATGGCGCAGGCCTTTGCGCTGGATAAAATGCAGATGGGCTGGATCTTCAGCGCCGGGATCCTCGGCCTGTTGCCCGGCGCGCTGGTGGGCGGCATGCTGGCGGACCGCCACGGGCGTAAGCGCATTCTGTTGGGGTCGGTGCTGCTGTTTGGCCTGTTCTCGCTGGCCACCGCGCTGGCATGGAGCTTCCCGACGCTGCTGCTGGCGCGCCTGCTCACCGGCGTCGGGCTCGGGGCGGCATTGCCGAACCTGATTGCCTTAACCTCGGAAGCCGCTGGCTCACGCTTCCGCGGCCGGGCGGTAAGCCTGATGTACTGCGGCGTACCCATTGGCGCCGCGCTGGCGGCAGCGCTGGGCTTTTCCGGTCTCGCCGCGGCCTGGCAGATTATTTTCTGGATTGGCGGCGTGGTCCCGCTGCTGCTGATCCCATTGCTGATGCGCTGGCTGCCGGAGTCGCAGGCGTTTCAGCGCGCGGAGGCCAGCGTGCCGCTGCGCACCCTGTTTGCCCCGGGCCAGGCCGCCGCTACGCTGCTGCTGTGGCTGGGTTATTTTTTCACCCTGCTGGTGGTCTATATGCTGATCAACTGGCTGCCTATGCTGCTGGTGGGCCAGGGATTCCGCGCCAGCCAGGCGGCGGGGGTGATGTTCTCTCTGCAGATCGGCGCCGCCTGCGGCACGCTGCTGCTGGGGGCGCTAATGGATAAGCTCACCCCGCTGCGGATGTCGCTCCTGATCTACAGCGGCATTCTGGCGTCGCTGCTGGCGCTGGGCAGCGCGTCGTCGCTGACTGGCATGCTGCTGGCGGGGTTTGTCGCCGGGCTGTTCGCCACCGGCGGACAAAGTGTGCTTTACGCTCTGGCGCCGCTTTTTTATCCCGCGGCCATCCGCGCCACCGGGGTGGGCACCGCCGTGGCGGTGGGGCGTCTTGGGGCGATGAGCGGCCCGCTGCTGGCCGGCAAGATGCTGGCCCTCGGCACCGGCACCGTCGGGGTGATGGCGGCCTCGGCGCCGGGCATTGTGCTGGCCGGCGTGGCGGTGTTCTGGCTGATGCATCGCCAGCAGCGCGCGGCCATGGTCTGATATGCATCCGGCGGTCTGGTAAAAAAATGCCGGGCCGCCGCCTTGCCTGTCCGCGTCCCCTGGCCTAAGGTAAGACATCATTCCCTGACGCTTATCGTCCCTATGGCTTACACCTCCCGTTTGCTCAATGCGATCCCTGGCATCCGCCACGCTTTTCTCGATGTCCATGAAACCGCCGCCTTTCCCTATGCCGAGCTGGCTCCGGTGAAGCTGGTGCATGGTAATGAGGTTCATCATTATCAGCAGCCGCTGCCGACGCGCCCGCACGCCGACGCGGTGTTTACCGCGGTAGCCGGGCAAAAGGTGGGGGTGGTGACCGCCGACTGTCTGCCGCTGCTGATCGCCTCGCGCGACGGTCGCTACGTCTGCAGCGTGCATGCCGGCTGGCAGGGGCTGGTCAGCGGTATTGTCGACAACAGTCTGGCCTGTTTTCGCCAGCAGGGGGTGGCATTGGCCGATCTGGTCATCGCCGTGGGGCCGTATATTCACCCCTGCTGTTACGAAGTCTCCGCCGGATTCTATCAGCAACTGCTGGACCAGCCCGGCGGTGACCGGGTGGCCCGCCATCGCCAGCGGCTGTTCCACTCCCGTTCGGGCCCGGTCAGCGATCCGCTCAAAGCCGCCGCACGCGGCAGCGATAATCTGTGGTTTGATCTGCGCGCCTTTGCCGAAGCGATCTTCGCAGAGGCGGGGGTGGCGCCGGCGAGCGTTGAATGGCTGGGGAGTTGTACCTACTGCACCCCGCAGTCGCTGGGCTCCTACCGGCGCCGGACCCATTTTCCGGCGCCGAAGAGCTTTCAGTATTCGTGGATCATGCGCGAGGCCTGAGGCGGGCTCGCGCTAGAGCACCCGAAAACCGTGGGTGCCGTCGCGGGCCAGCTGATCCACCAGGCCATACTCCCACTCCAGATAGGCCTGCATGGCCTCGGCGGAATTATCGGTTCCTTCGTACGGACGACGATAGCGATCTCGGCGCTCGACGGCGAGGCCGCTATCGCCATGCGCCAGCGGCAGACCGGCGGCGATCCACGCCAGCGTCCCGCCGGTAAGCAACTGCACCGGTTTACCGGTCAAGGCCGCCACCTCCGGCACCGCGTAGCGGGCCAGCAGACTGCTGCCGCAGGTCACCACGTAACGTTGGGCGGGAGGGATTGCTTCCAGGGCCTGGCGCAGCTGCGAGCGCGTTAGCCACCACGCGCCGGGGATATGGCGAGCGACAAAGTTGGCGCTGGTAGTAAAATCGAGCACCACCGTACCGGGTTCTTCCAGCTGTTGCGCCAGCTGCGCCGGGCTTATCTCCTCCGCCTGCGGGCCGGGCGGCACCTCGGCGGCTGGCACCCCGCGTTCGCTCAACTGGCTGGTCGACAGCGCGCTCAGCCGCGCCGTCTCCCAGCCCATCTGCGCCAGCCACGAGCCGGTTATCGCCGCCCGGATGCCATCGTCATCCAGCAGCACAATGCGCGCCCCTCGTACGCTGGCGAAGTGGTCGGTCTCCTGCACCAGCTGGCCGCCTGGCGCGCTCAGGCTGCCGGGATAGTGACCCGCCGCGTACTCTTCGGGGCTGCGGACATCAAACAGGAAGGTGGTGCGGTCGCTCTGCTGCAGCCAGCGTTGCAGCGTGGCCTCATCGATGACCGCCACCCCGGCCCGTTCGGCAAAATGCGCCACCTCAGCGGCCCGGGCGCCGGAGGCGCGGGCGGAGGGATCGTATTGCCGCTGTTGCTGGTGCGCCAGCGTCTGGCCGGCCAGCGTCCAGCCGATAGTGCCATTGCGCAGGGCATGGACCGGGTTTGGCACGCCGGCGTTGATCAGCGACTGGGTGCCGATGATGCTGCGGGTGCGTCCGGCGCAGTTGACGATAACCGGCGTCTGCGGGGAGGGCGTCAGGCTCTCTACCCGCAGGGCCAGCTCGCCGCCGGGCACGCTGATGCTGCCGGGGATGCTCATGGTCTGGTACTCATCGAAGCGCCGGGCGTCGACGATCACCACCTCCTGCCGGCTGTCGATGAGCGCCTGAACCTCCTGGGCGCTGAGCGACGGTGTGTGACGCACGCTTTCCACCAGCTCGCCAAAGGCTTTACTGGCGGAGTTGACGTCCTGAAACAGCTCGCCGCCGCTGCGGCGCCAGCCGGCGAGACCCTCGGCCAGCAGGGCCACATCCTGATAGCCCCAGGACCGCAGCCGTTCGATGGCGATCTCCGCCAGACCCTCGCCGTTGTCGTAGACGGTGAGCGGGGTGGTGAAGCGCGGTATCCGCCGGCGGACCTCCAGCTCCAGTTTGCTGAGCGGCAGATTGACGGCAAACAGCGGATGAGCGGTGGCGAAATCGGCCTCTTCACGGACGTCGATCAGCGCCAGTTCACGACGGTCGAGCAGCGCCTGGCGGATCCCGGCGGCCTGGCGATAAGCGTAGGTGGACATAGTGGTTATCCTTGATGTTCGCGGGAGGAATCCCAGATATTGGGTAAATGGCGGTTAGAGTAGCCGGAGATAAACGGTTTCTGCTGCCCTTCCGGGGTATACACGGCGCGCTTCACCGCGCCGATATTGCCGCCGTAGACATGAATGCTGATAGAGACGCGATCCGCCAGCGCATTGCTGACGCGATGAATATCGCCATCGTCAGCGGAGACTTTCTCCACCTGGCCTGCTTCCAGAAGCGTGGCGGCCCCCAGCGCGCGCGGTATGCCATCGGCATCCAGTTGGTAGCGCTGGTTTTCCTCCGCGCCGCGCAGCATCCCAATGGCCCCCCACACCCGGTGGTCATGGATCGGCGTCGCTTGCCCCGGTCCCCAGACGAAGCTAACAATCGAGAAGCGCTCCCCGGAGTCGGCATGCAGCAGATACTGCTGGTAATGGTGCGGATGCGGCAGGGTGTACTCTTCCGGCAGCCAGTCGTCGTAACGCACCAGCGCCGTCAGCCGCTGCGCCACGGCGTCAAGCAGCGGGGCGGCCTGGTGGTGTTCGCGGTGCAGGCGGTCTACCTCATGAATGAAATGGCGTAATTTTTCCAGTCGTGGTGCAGTCATGTGCGGTTCCTGTCAGAGGGACTGGTCAAAACGCTAACAGAGGCGTTAATATTATTTAAATGCAATTTACGCATATATTAATATGCAAATTTCACATAAGGATCCTATGCGCATTGACGATATCGACGCTTTGCTGGCCACGGTGCAGTTTTCCTCCCTCAATCAGGCCGCGGAATATCTGGGGATCACCCAGTCGGCCATCACCCGGCGCCTGCAGCGTCTGGAACAGGAGCTGAACGTCACGCTGTTGGAGCGCCAGACCCGCCCGCTGACCCTGACCGCCGCCGGCCACCGGGTGTACGAGCAGTGTCTGAGCATTAAGCGTGAGACGAAAAAACTCTACAGCCTGTTGGATCCGGAAGGCGAGCCGCGCGGCGCGCTGCGTCTCGGCGTGCCGCAGAGTCTCAGCGAGATTGCCCTGCCGGCGGCGCTGTCGGCGCTGAGCCAGCAGTTTCCCGGACTGTCGCCGCAGATCACCTGCGGCTGGAGCGGACAGCTGCAGCGCCGGCTGGAAAACGGCGAGCTGGACGGCATGCTGGCGATGGGGCCCGCCCAGCAAAGCTTCGCCGAGGGCTACAGCGGGCGCCTGCTGTGTCCCCTGGAGGTGGTGCCGATCGCCGGCCGGCGTTTGAATTTGCGCGCGTCATCCCTGCTGGAGTGCGCCGAACGGGGCTGGATCCTTAACCCCGACGGCTGTGGCCTGCGCGCCGGGCTCATTCGCGAGCTGCAGAGCCAGGGATTGCGGTTGACGCTCAACGTCGAGAGCGCGGGCGCGCAGCTGCAGATAGCGCTGGTGGCGCAGGGGCTGGGGCTGGGTCTGGTGCCGAGGGCGGCGCTGGCCAGCAGCCCGTGGCGGGACGAGATCGCGGTCCTCAGCCTCAGCGATTTTCAGCCTGCGGTCTCACTGTGGCTGATCCACGCCCAGTATCTGGCGAACCTGCAGCCGCCGCTGACCTTTTTCGCCAGCAAAGTGGTGCAGCAGCTGACCGTATCCGACTGAAAGCACTATGCATTTTTGTTTAATGCTAATTAAGCATATTAAGATATGATAAAAATGCATTTTGCTCATTAACACGCTCTGTATAGGGTAATGACCAGCGCCGCTGTCGCGGCCACTCCATTACCCTGACGCAAGGAGTTGTTCATGAGCATTCAGTTTCTCGGCATGATTGGCCACCGCCTCTCTTCCGAAACGATTGCCCCGGTGGGGCCGATCTTTGACCGCGACTATATCGTTCGCTTTGCGCAAACCCATGAAGCCGCCGGGTTTGATCGTCTGCTGGTCGGCCACTGGTCCGATCAACCCGACGGCTTTCTGGTGACGGCCCTGGCGGGACTGTCGACGCAGAAAATTCAGTACCTGCTGGCCCATCGTCCCGGTTTTGTTTCCCCAACCCTTGCCGCGCGCAAATTCGCTACCCTTGAGCACCTGCTGGGGGGCCGCTTGGCGGTGCATATCATCAGCGGCGGCAACGATGCCGAACAGCGCCGGGATGGCGATTATCTCGACCACGACCAGCGCTACGCTCGCACCGACGCCTTCCTCGACACCGTGCGCCAGGTGTGGACCAGCGAGCAGCCGGTGGATATTCACAACGATTTCTATCAGGCCGAGCAGGCCTGGTCCGCCATTCGCCCGCTGCAAAAGCCGCATCTTCCCATCTACTTCGGCGGCTCGTCGGAAGCGGCCATCGCCGTCGCCGGCAAACATGCCGACGTCTTCGCGCTGTGGGGCGAGTCGCTGGCGCAAACCGGCGAGACCATCCAGCGGGTGCGCGCCGAAGCGGCGAAACACCAGCGTGATATCGGCTTCAGCGTCTCGTTCCGGCCGATTATCGCCGACAGCGAAGCCGAAGCCTGGGAGAAAGCCGAGCATATCCTGCACGTCGCCACCGAGCAGGCGGCGCAGCGCGGGGGCGGGTTCAAAGCCAAACCGGACAGCATCGGCGCCCAGCGGCTGCGGGCCACCGCGGCGCAGGGCAGAGTGGTAGACAAACGTCTGTGGACCGGCATCGCCCAGCTGGTGGGCGGCGGACATAATTCCACCGCGCTGGTGGGCACCCCGGAGCAGGTGGCGGATGCGCTGCTCGACTACTACGACCTCGGGGTGCGTAACTTCCTGATCCGCGGCTTCGATCCGCTGAACGACGCGGCCGACTATGGCCGGGCGCTGCTGCCGATCGCCCGGGAAAAAGCCGCCCGGCGTGCGGTGGCGGAGCGCGCATCGTGATCCATCCTGAGCGCGACGACTGGGCCCGGCAGCTGACGGCGCTCCGCCAGCAGATGGCGGAGCAGGCAGCCAGCCTTGACGCCAGCGGCGAGTTTCCCTGGCGTAATATCGACCATCTGCGTGCGGGGGGCTGGTTAAGTCTCGCCGTGCCGCCATCCTGCGGCGGCGCGGGCGCCAGTCTGGCCCAGTTGCAGCAGGTCATCGCCGCCATCGCCTGGGGAGAGCCGGCGACAGCGCTGATCGTCTGCATGCAGTATCTCCACCATTTGCGGCTGGCGGAAAACGACGCCTGGCACGCGCCGCTGCGCCAGCAGGTTTTTCACGATGCTGTCGAACACGGTGGCCTCATCAACAGCCTGCGCGTCGAGCCGGAGCTGGGCTCCCCGGCGCGGGGCGGCCTGCCGGACACCGTGGCGACCCGTCGCGCGGAGGGCTGGGACATCAGCGGCCATAAAATTTATACCACCGGCATTGAAGGGCTGCGCTGGCTGGCGGTGTGGGCCAGAAGCGATGATAACCCGCCGCTGGTGGGCACCTGGCTGGTGCCTGGCGACAGCCCGGGCATCAGCGTGGTGAAAAGCTGGGATCACGCCGGGATGCGGGCCACCGGCAGCCATGAAGTTATTTTTAACCACGTGCGGGTGGCGGCAGAGCACGCGGTGGATGTCTGGCCGACCGATGCGCCACCCGCCGCCCAGGCCGAACCGTTTCGCCTGTTCGCCAACCGGCAGACGGCGCTGCTGGCGGCGATCTATGACAGCATTGCCCACGCCGCTCACGACTGGCTGGTGAGGTGGCTGGCGGGGCGGGTGCCCGCCGGTCTCGGCCATCCGCTCTCTCGTCTGCCACGGGTGCAGGAGAAAGTCGGGCAGATCGCCGGGCTGCTGCTGGTCAACCGCAGCCTGCTGGAGCAGGCCGCCGCGCTGCGCTTTTCCGCCATCGAGGCCAATCTGGCGAAAGTCACCATCACCGACAACGCCATTCAGGCGGTGAATATCGCGCTCGAGCTGACCGGCAATCATGGTCTCAGCCGACAAAACCCGCTGGAACGCCACTACCGCAATGTGCTCTGCGGACGGGTACATACCCCACAGAGCGACAGCGCCTGGCTGGCAGCCGGCAACTTCGTCTTTCAATCACAAGGATAATCACGATGCGTCTATCATTTTCAGGCCGGGTGGCGGCCGCGCTGATGCTGCTGGCGCTGGGCGGCTACGCGACAGCGCAGGAGCGGCTTACCCTGCGTATCGCCGATCAAAAAGGCGGCATGCGTTCGCAGCTGGAGGCGGCCAACGCCCTGCAAAATCTCCCTTACGACATTAAGTGGGCCGAGTTCCCGGCCGCCGCGCCGCTGGCGGAAGCCCTCAACGCGGGCGCCGTGGACGCGGGGATCATCGGCGATGCGCCGTTGCTCTTCGCCCTGGCCAACGGTGCGCCGGTCAAAGCTATTGCCGTGGATAAAAGCAACCCGGCGGGGACCGCGGTGCTGGTATCCCCCGGCAGCACGTTAAAAAGCGGCGCTGATTTAAAAGGCAAACGCATCGCCACCGGTAAAGGGTCGATTGGTCATTTCGTGGCGCTGAAAGCGCTGGAGCAGGCGGGGATTTCACCGAAGGAGGTGCAGTGGGTGTTCCTCGGCCCGGTGGACGCCAAAGTGGCGTTGCTAAACGGTTCGGTGGACGCCTGGGCGACCTGGGAGCCCTACACCACCCAAATGGTGAAGACCAACGAGGGGCAGATCCTGGTGAGCGGCAAAGGGCTGCTGCCGGGGAATACCTTCCTCGCGGCAACGGATTCCGCGCTTAACGATCCGCAAAAACGCGCCGCGCTGCAGGATTATCTCCAGCGCCTGGCCGGCGCCGAGCGCTGGGCCTACGCCAATCTCGACAGCTACGGCAAAACGTTGGGGGAGATCATCCGCTTCCCGGCGGAGATCGCCCGCGCGCAGTTTGCCAACCGCCAGTCGCAGTGGCAGCCTCTGGTCGAGGAAACAGTGGCCCAGCAGCAGGCAACGGCGGACTTTTATCTCGCCAACGGCCTGATCCGCACCCGGCTGGACGTGAAGCCGACCTTTGACCGCCGTTTTAGCGTGCCCGCCGCCGAGGTGACGCCATGACCAGAACCACTTTTTCCCGCCGCCGTTTTTTACAGCTCAGCGGCGGCCTGGCGCTGGCCGGGGTCTCTCTGCCGCTGTGGGCTCATGATATGGCGGACATGGCCGGCGGCGATGCCCATCCGGCGCTGCGCCTGCCAGAGCCCTACAAGATCAAGCTGGCGATCAACAAAAGCGCGGTATGCCTCGCGCCGGTCGCCGTCGCCGAGCAGCAGAAGATATTCAGTAAATACAACCTCGACGTTGAGTTTGTTAACTTCGGCAGCTCCACCGATGTGCTGCTGGAGGCGATCGCCACCGGTAAGGCCGACGCCGGGGTGGGGATGGCGCTGCGCTGGCTGAAGGCGCTGGAGCAGGGCTTTGACGTCAAGCTCACCGCCGGGACCCACGGCGGCTGTCTGAACCTGCTGACGGCTAAAGACTCGCCGTTCGGCGGCCTCGAGAGCCTGAAGGGTCAAACCATCGGCGTCACCGACATGGCCGGACCGGATAAAAACTTCTTCGCCATTCTGCTTAAGCGCCACGGTATCGACCCGATCAGCGACGTGCAGTGGAAAGTCTACCCGGCGGATCTGCTCAGCGTGGCGCTGGACAAGCGCGAAATCGCCGCCATCAGCGGCAGCGAGCCGTTTAGCTATCGTCTGCTGGAGACCGGTAAGTATCAGCTGATCGCCAGCAATATGACCGGGGATTATGCCAACCTCAGCTGCTGCGTGCTGGGGGTGAGCGGGAGCCTGGCGCGGGACCATAAACCGGCCGCCGCGGCGCTCACCCAGGCGATCCTTGAGGCGCACAGCTATGCCGCTGCGCATCCGGAAAGCGTGGCGCAATCCTTCCTCGCCCATGCCCTGAATACCAGTGAAGCGGAGGTGAGCGGCATCCTGCACGGGCAGGGCCACGGCCATCACGCGGTGGGCGAAGCGTTCGTGAAAGAGCTGACGCAGTATGCGGTCGACCTGCAGCGGGTGCAGGTGATCAAGCCGGGTACCGATCCCCATCAGTTCGCGGAGAGTATCTATGCCAACGTATTCGCCTGAGCAGGCTCTGGCGCGCCCCACCGGCCGCGCGCCGCTGTGGGGAGAAGGGCTGCTGGCCGCCGCGCTGTGGCTGCTGGGCGGTCTGTTTACTCTTACCTGGCCCGACTCCGGGCGGCGCTGGCCGTTTAGCGAAGGCTGGGCGCTGGCGCAATTCACCCTCGGCGGCGGCTTGCTGCTGCTGGCGCTGAGCTATCGCTACTGGCGGGCGCGCGGCGCGCGTGTGCTGCATGCCGGCAAGTGGCTGGCGCTGCTGCCGGTGCTGTTTGCTGTCTGGGAAGGGCTGACCGCCAAAACTGCCGTGTTGCCGGTACCATTCTTCGCGCCGCCGCAGGCGCTGATCGAGGTGCTGCACGACGACTGGCCGCGCCTGCTCGACAGCCTGCTGCACTCCCTGGGGCTGCTGGGGCTCGGTGTGCTGCTGGGTACCAGCAGCGGGTTCATCACCGGTCTGGCCATCGGCTGGTCGCAACGGATTGGCTACTGGGTGCATCCGGTGTTACGTCTGCTGGGGCCGGTGCCGTCCACCGCGCTGCTGCCGCTGTGCCTGTTTATTTTTCCCTCGAGCTTCGGCGCCAGCGTGTTTTTGATCGCGCTGAGCACCTGGTTCCCGGTCACGGTGCTGACCTGGTCCGGAGTGATGGGCATTGATAAGGCGTGGTACGACGTGGCGCGGACCCTCGGCGCCAGCCAGCGTTTCCTGATCCTGCGGGTGGCGATCCCCGCCGCGTTGCCGAACGTCTTTGTCGGCCTGTTTATGGGGCTCGGCGCGTCGTTTTCGGTGCTGATTGTCGCCGAAATGGTCGGGGTGAAGTCGGGGATCGGCTTTTACCTCCAGTGGGCCCAGGGCTGGGCGGCCTATCCTAATATGTATGCCGCGCTGCTGGTGATGGCCTTGTTATGTTCCGGCCTGATAAGCGGATTATTTATGCTGCGTGACCGTCTGCTGAGCTGGCAGCGAGGAGGGATGCAATGGTAACCGAGACGATAGCGCGCGGCGCGGCGGTATCCATCAGCCATCTTCATCATGCGTTTACGCTTGGCAAACAGACGGTACCGGTGCTGGAGAATATTAGCCTGCAGCTGCGCCCGGGGGAAAGCGTGGCGCTGCTGGGCCCTTCCGGCTGCGGTAAATCAACCCTGCTGCGGCTGCTGGCGGGGCTGGAAGCGCCGCAGAGCGGACAGATGCAGATCGACGGCGCGGCGCTCGGCGCCCCGGGGCCGGAGCGAATTCTGGTGTTTCAGGATCCGACGCTCTATCCGTGGCTGACGGTGCGGCAGAACGTGCTGCTGGGCCCGCAGGCGCAGGGGAAAAAGGGGCTGGAGGCGAAGGCAGACGCGTTGATTGACCGCATCGGGCTGCAGGCCTTCAGCGAGGCGTGGCCGCGGCAGCTGTCCGGAGGGATGGCACAGCGTGCGGCGCTGGCGCGCGCCTTGTTGAACGAACCGCGTCTGCTGCTGCTCGACGAGCCGTTGGGCAAACTCGATTCGCTGACCCGCATCAGTATGCAGCGGGAGCTGATCGCCCTCTGGCAGCAGCAGGGGTATACCAGCCTGCTGGTGACCCACGATATCGAAGAGGCGCTGCTGCTGTGCGAGCGGGTGCTGGTGATGTCGCCGCGTCCAGGGCGGATTATCGCCGAGTTTGCGCTGCCGCTGGCTTTTCCCCGTCATCGCGATAACCCGCAGCTGCTGCAGCATCGTCAGGATATATTGCGCATCCTCGGCCAGGAGGCGGATTGGTAAGCTGAACGCATTCCCCGGTGGCGCTGCGACAAATGTCACGGAAAGGTAGGCCGGTGCAAGCGCAGCGCCGCCCGGCAATGGGCATCCGGCGCCAGGCGCCTGTTTTTGCCCGGTGGCGGCTGCGCCTTACCGGGCCTACGAACTGCGACAAATGTCACGGAAAGGTAGGCCGGCGCAAGCGCAGCGCCGCCCGGCAATGAATATCCGGCGCGACGCCATGGTCCGGCTTAAAAATCCATCTTCACCGTGAACTGCACTTCGCGCGGGTCGCCAATCTGGTTGCCGAGGTTATTGGTGCCGATCGAGGAAGTGTAATAGGTCTTATCAAACAGGTTCTTCACATTCACCTGCAGCGTCACCGGATACTGCAGCTTCATCTTATAGGCGGCAAACACATCCGCCACCGCATACCCCTGCAGATAATAATCCGCGCCGTTGGTGCCGGAACGCTTGCTGACCGCATGGCCGCCGCCGCCGACGGTCAGGGTATTGCTGTTATAGACGTTATGAATATCATAGGTCAGCAACAGCGAACCGGTATGTTTCGGTACGTTTGGCAGCGGTTTCCCGGCGTAATCCGGATCTTCCAGCACTTTGGCGTCGGTGTAGCCGTAGCTGGCGATCACGCTGAGGTTATCGGTGATGGACCCGGCCAGATCCACTTCCACGCCCTGGGAACGCACTTTGCCCGCCGTTTTGGCCACCGTCTCATCGCCAATGCTCTCGGTGTACAGCACGTTACGCTTATGAATATCAAACAGCGCGATATTGGCGGTAATGCCGTTTAACAGGTCGAATTTGGCGCCCACTTCGTAAGAGGTGGACTCTTCCGGCGGCAGCTCGCCGATATAGCTGGCGATCGACGACTGCGGCATAAACGACTGGGCGACGTTGGCGAACAGAGAGACGTTCGGCGTGACCTTGTAGACCAGGCCGGCTTTCGGCGTCCATTTCTCATCGCGGCTGTCGGTATTGACGTTAAACGGTCGGCCTTTACCGGCGTACTGGGTGTAGTACTGGTAGCGCACGCCGGCGACGGCGATCCAGTTGTCGGTCAGGTACAGCGCGTTCTGCACGTATGCGGCATAGCTCTCCTGCTGGATTCGCTGGTCGCTGTCGGAGGCGGAGACGGTATTACAGGTGTCGAGAGTGCCGTAGACCGGATGATAGATGTTAAAGCCTTTAACGTTCTTACAGCGCAGCATATCGGTGCGCAGCAGATCGTAATTCTCATAGGCGACGCCGGTCAGCAGCTCGTTATAAAAGCCGCCCACTACCACGTTGCCCTGCAGGTCGGCGCGGGTGGAGTGCATCTTCTGCGTTGAACCGTGGGTACCATCGACCCGGCGGGTGAGGTTGCCGGTCGCCGAATCATAGGCCATCACCCGCGCCTGGTTATCGTTATAGTGATCCTGGCTGTAGCTGTAATCGAAGCGCGCGGTCCAGGCGTCGTTAAGGCGATACTCGGCGTTGAGCTGAGCGAGATCGGAATAGCCATCGGTAATATTAAACGCTTCATCGAAGCGGGTTTTGCGATCGACGTTAACCGCATGGCCGGTATTCAGATCGAAGATAGTGCCGCGATCAAAGGGGGCGCTGTAGTCGCGGTGCGAATAGGACGCGGTCACCGTTGCCCGCTCGCCAAACCAGGTCAGGGAAGGGGCGATAAAGCTGCTTTTGTTTTTACCGAAATTGCGCCAGTAATCCTCATTCTGATATTCGCCGATCAGTCGGTACGCCAGATTTGTGCCTTCGATGGGGCCGGTGATGTCGACGCTGCCGGTGCCGCCGCCAAAGCTGGTGGAGGTCCCGGAAACCGAACCGGAGAACTGCCGCTCCGGCCGTTTAGTGATGACGTTGATCAGCCCGCCGGGGTCGAGGATACCGTACAGCGTCGAGGCGGGCCCCTTCAGGACTTCCACCCGTTCGGTGGCGGCGTTAAAGCTGCGCGGCAGCACGGTGCGCAGGCCGTTGGTCATGATCGAGCCGTCGCGGTTGGCGCCGAAGCCGCGGCGGGTAAAGGCGTCCTGGGTACCGCCGAGGGTGTTGGTCTGCACCACGTTAGCGACGTTATACAGCGCCTCATCGAGTGAGGTGGCGTGCTGATCTTCGAGAACCCGATCGCTGACGGTATTGACCACTTGGGGAATATCCAGCAGCGGCATCGAGGTTAGCGTCGCGGTGGCGGAGCTGAGCGGCTGATAGCCGCTTGTGGCGCTTTGCTGCGCGCCGTCGGCCACTACGGTGATGGTCTCTTCCGCGTCGTTAGTACTTTTCGCCGCGCGATTGTCGGCGGCCATTAATCCCGGTGAGGCTAAAAAAAGAAGCGAAAAAAGCGCGCGCCCTGGCAACGTCCTGCAGGCGACATGGGGTTGAGTCATTATCTGTTTCTCGTGAACGAATCTGCCTTTGCGGTCAGATTAAGCCAATAAAATCATTGCCCTGAATAATAAAAGCACTCTGTTTAGCGTCTGAATGCGCCTTCAGATGTGTAATTGAGAATCATTCAATCATGAAGGGATGTAGTAGTAAACGTTATGCAAGATAAAAATTCAGCGGCGAGGAACAGGACGTTTTAAACACCTCCAGTAGGGAATGTTCTGTAGTTATCTATCTGATATTATTTTATTTTAATTATATTGCGTTGGCACAGTCTCGCTGTAGTCAGCGTCCCCGTCTGAAGACGATGGCGAGTATTGACTACTACATTCATCCCCGTCATGATCAAAAGAGAATGAGATTTATTTTGATTTGACTGCAGAATGTCCAGCTATCGCCTGGAACGCTGCGGCGCAGGAGCGAGTTATGCCACAGCGGGTGAAACCTGCAGAGCAGGGGATCGTACTGGATGCCCTGTCGGCCGGCTACGGCCAGACCCTGAGCGTTGACGATATCAACCTGACCATTCCCACCGGCAAAATGACGGTGCTGGCCGGGGCGAACGGATCCGGCAAATCCACGCTGCTCTCGACCATCGCCAGAATGCTGAAACCGCTCGGCGGCTGCGTGCGTCTGGACGGGCAAGCCATTCACCAGATGCCGACGAAAGCCGTCTCGCGCCAGCTGGGCATCCTCCCGCAATCGCCGTTGACCCCGGAAGGATTGACCGTTTTCGAGCTGGTCTCGCGCGGGCGCTACCCGTGGCAGGGGCTGATGCGCCAGTGGTCCGAGGCCGATGAGCTGGCGGTAGAGGAGGCGCTGCGCTTAACCGGTACCGCCGAATTCGCCCATCTGCCGGTGGACAGCCTCTCCGGCGGCCAGCGTCAGCGCTGCTGGATCGCCATGGCGCTGGCCCAGCAAACGGCCACCATTCTGCTCGATGAGCCGACCACCTGGCTCGATCTGCGCTATCAGGTCGATATCCTTGAGCTGCTCCAGACCCTCACCCGCGAACATGGCCGCACGGTGGTGACAGTGCTCCATGACCTTAACTTTGCGGTGAACTACGCCGATCTGCTGGTATTCCTTAAACAGGGGCGCATCGCCGGCACGATTAGCGACAACGACGTCTGTAGCCCTGAGCTGATTAAACGCGTGTTTGACGTTGACGTGCAGATGTCGATTAACCCGCAAACCGGCAAACCCTTCTTTATGCCGTTTCGCGCCCGCCAGGCAGCGGCACAATGAGCGTGGCCATCCTGCTTTCCGCGCGGCGTCGCCCCCGCCCCCGGCTGGCGCTGCTTCTGCTAACGCTGCTGCTTATCGCCGCCTCGCTGGTGCATCTTGGCTTAGGCGCCCGCTGGATCGCCCCGCAGACGGTGCTGCGAGCGCTGCTGGAGTACGATCCGCGCAACTTTGAGCAGCGGATTATCATCGATCTGCGACTGGTGCGGCTGGCGGCGGCGCTGCTGACCGGCGCGGCGCTCGGCGTCGCCGGGCTGCTGCTGCAGACGGTGATCCGTAACCCGCTTGGCGAGCCGCATATTCTCGGGCTTAACGCCGGCGCCTCGCTGGCGGTGGTGGCGACCTCGGCGCTGGGCCTGTCCTTCGGCGCTTTCCCCGCCGGGCGCCCGCTGACCGCCGCCTGCGGCGCGGGGCTGCTGTTTGGTGGCGTGATGGCGCTGGCCTCTGCCGGGCGCGGCGGGGCGACGCCGCTGCGCATCACGTTGTGCGGAGTGGCGCTGTCAGGGTTTGCGTCGGCGGTGACGGCGGCGATATTGATTCTCGATGAACAGACGCTGCTGGCGATGCGCACCTGGCTGGCCGGCGACCTGGCCGGAATGAACTGGAGCACGCTGCAGACGGCGCTGGTCCCGGCGCTGATCGGCCTTGGCGTCGCGTTGCTCATTGCCCCACGCCTCAACGTGCTGGCGCTGGGGGATAAGGTGGCGCTGGGCCTTGGCGTTAATCTCGTCCAGACGCGGCTGCTGGGCCTGCTGGCGATTGCGCTGCTCTGCGGCGCGGCGGTGGCGGTGGCCGGGCCGATCGGCTTCGTCGGGCTGGTGGTGCCGCACGTGGTGCGCCGTCTGGTGACGGAAGATATCCGCCTGGCGCTGCCGCTCGCGGCGCCGGTGGGGGCGCTGGCGCTGGTGCTGGCGGACATCGCCGCCCGGACGCTGGTCGCGCCGCAGGAGCTGGCCACCGGAGCGATGACCGCCCTGGTGGGCGCGCCGTTGTTTATCTTTATCGCCGCGAGGTTTTTTAAATGACGCGCGCCGTTCACCGGGCCGGTTTTCGGCCGCTGGCTTTCGCCTCCCGTCATCTGCTGCTGCGTCCTGCGGCGTTAAAAATTGCCGCCAGCATAGTGCTGACGCTGCTGGCGCTGGGGCTGTACAGCCTCAGCCGCGGCAGCTATCCGCTGCCCGCGTCGACGCTGGCGCGGGCCCTGCTGGCGCCGCAGGAGATGGGCGAGCAGCCGCGCTTTATTCTGTTTGATATCCGCCTGCCGCGGATCCTGATGGCGCTGCTGTGCGGGGCCATGCTGGGGCTGGCCGGCGCGGCGATGCAGAGCATCACCCGTAACGGGCTGGCCGACCCGGGGCTGATCGGCGTCAAAGAGGGGGCCAGCATCGTGGTTCTGGCGCTGGTGCTGTTTTTCCCGGCGGTAGGCCTGGTCTGGCGGCCGCTGGCGGGGATGGTCGGCGGCATAGCGGTGGCCCTGCTGGTCCTGACGCTGGCCCGCGACTGTTCGCGGCCGCGCTTTATTTTAATTGGCATCGGCGTCTCCTGGAGCCTGGCGGCCGCGGTCGGCATCTTTATGACCACCGCCGACGTACGCGACGTGCAGACGGCGATGATCTGGCTGGCGGGCAGCCTGCAGGCCGCCACCTGGCCGCTGCTGGCGGTGGCTTTTTGCTGGGCGCTGCCCGGGGCCATCATCCTGTTCTGTACCGCCCGGGCGGCGGACGTGGCGCTGCTGGGCGACCGGACCGCCATCGGCCTCGGCGTACGTCTGCAGCAGCTGACGGTGCTGCGCTTTTTCGCCCCGGTGCTGCTGACCTCGGCCAGCGTCTCCTGCGTCGGCAGCCTGGGTTTTGTGGGCCTGATGGCGCCGCATATGGCGCGTTTCGTGCTGCGCGGCGGCCAGGTATCGCTGCTGTGCGGCAGCGCGCTGATTGGCGCCTTGCTGGTGCTGGCGACCGATACCCTTGGCCGGCTGGCGTTTGCCCCGCTGCAGATCCCGGCGGGGATTGTCATTGCCCTGGTGGGCTGCCCGTTCTTCGTTGTCTTGCTCTGGCGTCGCCGTGATGCCCTTTAACCAGGAAGGTAGTATGCGTTGGTTCGTCTCATTGCTGCTGTTGCTGACGGGGGCCGTCAGCGCCGCCGCCCCACAAACTCAAACTTTCACCGATGATTTAGGCCGCACCGTCACCGTGCCGCTGCATCCGCAGCGTATCGTTTCGATGCACGATCTCGACATTACCATTCCGCTGATTGAGCTCGGGGCGCCGCCGATCGCCAGCCACGGCCGGACGCGCCCGGACGGCAGCCACTACCTGCGATCCAGCGCCCAGCTCACCGGCGTCGATTTCGACAACAGCGATATCCGCTTTATTGGCACCGCCGATATCGATCTGGAAGCGGTAGCCGCCGCCAGGCCGGATCTGATCATCACTGAGCCCAGCCGCCACGTGTCAGTGGAGCAACTGGAGAAGATTGCCCCGACGGTGAGCATCGACCATCTGCAGGGCAGCGCCCCGGAGATTTACCGCAAGCTGGCGCAGTTGACCGCCACCCAGCCGCGGCTGGCGATCCTCGAGCGCCGCTATCAGGAGCAAATCAAGCAGCTGAAAGCGATGGTCAACCCACCGCAGTACAGCGTCTCAGTGATCCAGGCGAACAACGGCAAGGTCACGGTGCATCATTCGTATCATGCGCTGGGCCGGGTGCTGCGCGACGCCGGGTTCCGCTTTCCGCCGCTGATTGAGCGGATCCCCGACGGCCAGCGCATTGACGTCAGCGCGGAACAGCTGCCGGAGCTGGACGCTGATTTTGTCTTCGCTACCTGGCGGTCGGATACCGGCGGTAAGCCGCAGGATGAGCTGCAGGCGATGGAAGGCGTGATGCCCGGCTGGTGCGACTTTATGCGCGCCTGCCGCACCGGGCACTATATTTTACTGCCGCGGGAAGAGGTGATCTCTAACTCCTACGCCGCGCTGTCCCTGATGGTGGCCCAGGTGCAGTCGCATATTGCCGGCAGGCCGATCCCGGCGGAGGCCAAATGAAAAGCGCGTTAAAAAAAGAGAAGGGCAAAGTCGATCTTTTCGGCGAACGCTATCGCGCCCGGGCGCACCAGCTCTCCCCCCGGCTGCGGGCGGTGGTCAGCTATATCAACGACAACCGCGAGGTGGTGCTGGAGCATACGGCGATGGAGATCGCCACCGCGACCCAGACCTCCGACGCCACGGTGGTGCGCGCCATCCAGGCGCTGGGCTTCGCCGGGCTGCGCGAGCTTAAGCAGACCATGGAGCGCTGGTTCGGCACCTCGGTCACCTCGGCGGAAAAGATGCGCTCGACGGTTACCGCGCTCTCCAGCGACGTCAACTCCAGTATTGATTTTGTGCTTGAAGGCCATCAGCGGGTGTGCGAGGTCCTGTCGCGGGCCGACAACCGCGCGGCGGTGGCTCAGGCGGTGGCATTGCTCAGCGACGCGCGCCAGGTGGGGATCTTCGGTATCGGCGCCTCGGGGATCCTCGCTGAATACACCGCCCGGTTGTTCAGCCGTATTGGCCTGCCGGCGTACGTGATGAACCGCACGGGCTTTAGCCTTGCCGAACAGCTTATCGGCCTGCAGCGCGGCGATGTGCTGATCATGATGGGGCAAAAATCCCCCCATCGCGAAGGGTTGACCACCCTGCGCGAGGCGAAGCGGCTGGGTATTCCGACCATCCTGCTGACCCAGGCGGTGGACTCGCGCTTCAGCCAGGAGGCGCAGGTGGTGATCGACGTCCCGCGCGGCGGGGACAGTAGCCGGATGCCGCTGCACGGTACGGTGCTGGTCTGTCTCGAGATGATTGTCCTGTCGGTGGCCTCTACCACGCCACAAAAAACGGTGAAATCCCTGAAACGAATCAACGATCTGCATCGGGCTATCGGTAAATCCGGCGGTAAACGGGGCCATTGAGAAGATAATTCACCAGCGGGAAGGTTTCCGGTTGCATATAAAAGTGAGTGTGTGTATTTTTATGCAAAATAAATGCATAAAAAGGAAATCTCATGGTCAAGAATTTGCTCAAAGCGTGTTGCATGATAGCCGCGCTGACGGCTGCCGGACAGGCGGCTGCGGAAACCTATACCGTCGGCTCCGGCGGCACCTACCGGCCGTTTGAATTTGAAAACAGCCAGAAACAGCTGGAAGGTTTCGACATCGACATCATCAAAGCCATCGCCAAAGCCGAAGGCTTTGATGTTAAGCTGGTCAATACCCCATGGGAAGGCATCTTCGCCACGCTGAACACCGGCGACCGCGACATCATCATCTCCGGGATCACCATCACCGATAAACGCAAACAGATGGTCGATTTCTCCGCGCCGTACTTCCCGGCTGAACAGTCTATCGTCGTCGCTCAGGACTCGCAGGTGGATTCGCTGGCGGCCCTGAAAAACGAGAAGGTCGGGGTGGTGAACTCCAGCACCGGCGATATCGTGGTTTCTGAGGTGCTGGGTAAAAACAGCACCGCGATCAAGCGCTTCGACAATACCCCGCTGATGCTCCAGGAGCTGTTTGAGGACGGCGTCAGCGCCGCGGTTGGCGACGTCGGGGTGGTGAAGTACTACATCAAACAGCACCCGGAGAAGCAGTTCAAGCTGGTGCCGGATGCCAAATTTGAGCGTCAGTATTTCGGTATTGCGGTGGCGAAAGGCAACAGCGAACTGCTGGGCAAAATCAACGCCGGGCTGCAAAAGATCGTTGCTGACGGGACTTACGCCAAAATCTATAAAACCTGGTTCGACGACAACGTGCCGACGCTGCCAGCGCAATAATCCACCTTTTTCAGTGACCACGGCTATCGCCCAGGCGATAGCCGTATTTTTTAGGGAAGGACTATGACGGGATTCCGTTGGGAGATCATCGAGGAGTACGGCCCGCTGTTTGTGGACGGCGCCCTGATGACGATTAAATGTACCATTATCTGCGTGATCCTCGGGACGCTGTGGGGGTTAACTCTCGGTCTCGGGCGGATGGCGAAGGCCGAGCACGGGCCGTGGAAATATATTCTCCGCTACCTGGTGCAGTTTCCGGTGCGCTTTTACGTCAGCGCCTTCCGCGGCACGCCGCTGTTCGTGCAGATTATGGTGGTGCACTTTGCGCTGGTGCCGCTGTTTATCAACCCGCGCGACGGCCTGCTGGTGACCAGCGGCCTGATGAGCGCCGACTTTGCCCGCGAGCTGCGCGCCAGCTACGGGGCGTTCCTCTCCTGCATCGTGGCGATCACCCTTAACGCCGGGGCCTATGTGTCGGAGATTTTCCGCGCCGGCATCCAGTCGATCGACAAAGGGCAGATGGAGGCCTCCCGCGCGCTGGGCATGCCGTGGTGGAAAACCATGCGCAAGGTGATCCTGCCACAGGCGTTTCGCCGTATTCTGCCGCCGCTGGGCAATAACGCCATCGCCATTGTCAAAGACTCGTCGCTGGCCTCGGCGATTGGCCTGGCCGATCTGGCCTATGCCGCGCGCACCGTCTCCGGCGCCTACGCCACCTACTGGGAACCCTACCTGACCATCTCTCTGGTCTACTGGGTGATCACCTTCCTGCTGGCGCAGCTGGTTAACCGTCTGGAAAAGAGGTTTGGCAAAAGTGATTCACATTAATAACTTACATAAGCGCTTCGGCGACAGCCACGTGCTGCGCGGCATCAGCTGCGATATTAAACCGCAGGAAGTGGTGTGCATCATCGGCCCGTCCGGCTCGGGGAAAAGCACCTTCCTGCGCTGCATGAACGCCCTGGAGACGGTCAGCGAAGGCGAGGTGGTGGTTAACGGCTTTGCCGCCCACGACCGGACCACCGACCTCAACAAGATGCGCGAAAGCGTCGGCATGGTGTTCCAGCGCTTTAACCTGTTCCCGCACATGACGGTGCTGGAAAACCTGATCATGGCGCCGATGAATCTGCGCAATATGCCGCGCCAGCAGGCTATCGACCTGGCCGAAGCCTTGCTGGCGAAGGTGGGCTTAAGCGATAAGCGCGACGCCTGGCCCTCGAGCCTGTCCGGCGGCCAGCAGCAGCGGGTAGCCATCGCCCGCGCGCTGGCGATGAAGCCGTCGATAATGCTGTTCGATGAGCCCACTTCGGCGCTGGATCCGGAGCTGGTGGGCGACGTGCTGGAGGTGATGAAAAACCTCGCCAGCGAGGGGATGACCATGGTGATCGTGACCCACGAAATGGGCTTTGCCCGCGAAGTGGCCGACCGGGTGATCTTCATCGACCAGGGCGTGATTCAGGAAGAGGGCAAGCCGGGGCAGATCTTTAGCGCGCCGAGCAACCCACGCACCGCCGCGTTCCTCAGCAAGGTGCTGTAAACCGGGCGGGCTGGCGCGATGCCAGCCCGCTGAGCATTCCGGGTGTATTGACGAAGCTTTTAATCATCCGCGCAAACATTGACTGGGCTCATATATCCCGCGATAACCCCTTTGTTAATCTCAGGGTGTCGATTAGGACTTCTCCAGGAAAATAACGTTGGAAATCTTTTTTTAACCCACTGAAAAATAGCGATTAACTATTTTTCATACGCCAAAAATCATGGTCCGTTAATCACGGACTCGGTTTCGTATGGGTTAAAAAAGGTACGTTATGACAGTTACATGGACGGTCACGCCCGTGGGGTATCAGCACATTGCCAAACGCTGCCCCGCCTGCAATGTAAAACGCGACTTTGCGCCTTCCGGCGCCATCCGGGTGAATTCGCAAAAGAAGCTGCTGGATATCTGGAGCATCTATAAATGCACGCACTGCGATTACACCTGGAATATCGCCCTGTTTTCCAGGCTGCACGTCAGCAAGATAAACCGTGAACTGCTTCAGCGCCTGCTGCAGAACGATGCAGCCATGGTTCACTATTATGCCGCTGACCTCGCGACGCTGAAGCGCAACCGCGCCGAGCCGTCGGGGCAACCTGATTTTCGTATTCACGAGCAATGGTCGGTTACGTTGATGGCATATCAGCGGATAACGGTGCGCGTCAGAGTCAGTCAGCCATTTCGCATCAGCCTGCTATCAATACTGAAAAAACAGCTCAAGCTGAGTACGGCTGAAATCCGGTGGTTGGTCGCGACAGGGCATATCGAGGGTATTTCACTAAAACAGCTCAAGACGAAAAAGCTGAAGGCGATGGAATATGATTTTCAGCTGGCGGCGGAAACGCTGTATGCGCGACGCCGGATTACGTTATCACTTTGCGGTAGATAACTTGCCGGGAAGATAAGCCGCAGCGCTTGAGCTGCTGGCTTTTTTATTCCTCGGTGAATAAGGACGGCGAAGTTGGCCGTCCTGACTCCCTTATCTCCGTCTGCATAAGCCACCTCCGCTGCAGCCATTCAATCTGCAGACGCATAGTAAACAAACGCCAGCTTATTGCCGTCGGGATCGCGGACGTAGGCGCTGTGAAAACCGTCGCCATACTGCGGCCGGTGACCGGGACCGCCTTCGTCACGTCCGCCGAGTTGCAGGGCGAGGGCATGCAGTTCCGCAATATGTGCGACGGAGCGGGCGTTAAGCGCCACCATCGTTCCATTACCCACCCCGGCAGGCTGCTGGTCAAAAGGAACACCTACGCACAGCCCGCAGGTGTGATTGCCGTTGAAGGTGCCCCAGGACGCCCCCTGTTCGTTACGGCCGGCTTTGACGTGCCCCAGCAGCGCCATTAACGGGTCATAGAACTTGATGGCGCGTGGCAGATCGTTCGTTCCCAGCATAATGTATGAAAACATAGTGTTCTCCTGTTGCGGGCAAAAAGGCCTAAACCTTCAGGCTGGCTGAAGGAGATGTTGTTGACGGAGTTTTAACAAGCGCGAGACCAGCATGATGACGACGATTCCTGCTATCAGCGCCAGGCAGTGAAAGGCTATTCTGCCGCCAGCCTGGAAGTAAACCCAGCGCGCTACTTCCACCGAGGCCGCCATAAAACTGAGCGCCACAATGTTGATGGTGGCTGAAACCGTCCCTTTCGGCAGGGAGTGGGAAAAAAGCGGAAAACGGAATAATACGGGGAACAACAGGCCTGTTCCGAGGGCATAGAGACTCGTTCCTGAAACGGACCACCACCAGGTATGGGGCCATGCAATATTTCCCGCCAGTAATACCAACAACCCGGTCAGCTGTATCGGGATAGTGCGCCAGATAAAGCGGGGAGAGGTCGGATCCTTGATAAAACGGGCCACGATGATGCTGGCAATAATAACGCCGCCAAAGACAGGCACCTGGGTCCAGGCATAGGCGCCGCGCGACATCCCGCCGTCATCGATCAGGATCACCGGAGAGAGTGCTACCCAGGTGATTATCGGCAGGTTACTGAATGACAACGCCAGCGCGCCCGTGAGCACCACCGGCTGTTTAAAGGCGCGGACAAACTCGGAAAATACCTCTCCCGGACGAAACCCCCGGCCCTGAGAGGTGACCGTTTCTGGCATGTTAAAAATCAGTAACGCCCAGGCCAGCAAGCTCATGGCGCCGATGATCGCAAACAATAACTTCCAGTGCAGGAAATTCATCAGGCCAGCGCCCGCCAGGGGCCCGATTACCGGCGCCAGCAAAACGATGGATGTCAGCGCCGCCATAATGCGGATAGACTCTTTTTCATCAAAAGCCTCCTGGATGGAGACATAACCGACTGTCGAAATGAAGCAGATACTGGTTCCCTGGATAAAACGGGCGATAAGATATTGATCACTCGACGTGACAAAGATCATGCTGAAGCAGGCCAAAGCAAAGATGATGGCTCCGGTCAGTAGTACGGGGCGGCGACCAATGCGGTCGGAGAGCGGCCCCAGCAGCCACTGTAATGCCAGCCCCCCGGCTAAATAGAGGCTGACAGAGGCCGGGGCTAACGCAACATCAGCCTCAAATTCCCGGATGATGTGGATAATACCCGGCTGAATGAGATCGGTAGTCAGATAAGCAGAAAAATCATAGATAACCATCGCCAGCGGAAATAACAAGATTCTGCTAAAACGGATGTACGGTCCCAACGCTAATTTCATACGCGAAGACTCCCTGGTCGGTGACGGTTTCCCTGGTATCGGGGCCTGGTTGATGTGGATCCCTTGCGGCTGTCGTCACAGGCTGGCCGCGGAATGACAAACCGAAAGATAAAATTCGCCTGGCGACTGTCATTGGGTAAGGCAACGCAACGGCATGCAGAGGGAGTGATCGAGCATGGCACAGGGATAACGCACCGGGTTAACTGGCTGGGGGTGACGTTTCTTATGCGAGGGAGGGGTCTCGCTGCCATCGCGTGGATGTGGAGCGTTTGTCCGCAGGGGACGAGAATGAATAAAGTCGCTTGCTCCTGAGGGGAAACATTCATACCGGGAAACCTTTGTCATCATCATGGGCAAAATAGGCGAACACTCGCCAGTGTCCGCATTCGATTTCAGCGCAGTGATAATCAGTCCGGCCAGTGATGGTCGGAAGTCTGATTATCAGATGATTAGGTTTTCCAGCATCGACGCCTCAGCTATGGGTATGAATTATTCATTAAGGAAATGATAACACCCACATTTATTATGGGAATTGCGCAGGTAAGAAAATGTGACTTTCGCCCGCTTACTGCGTGAAGCTGATCGCAACAGACCCGGCGCTGCGCTCAGCCTTGCCATGGTACACCGCCTCAATATTATTCCCCTGCGGATCCAGCACAAAAGCGGCATAGTAACCAGGATGATAGTGTCGTTCGCCAGGCGCGCCGTTATCACGTCCGCCATGGGTCAGCGCCGCATGGTAAAAAGCGTCCACCATGTCACGATCTCTGGCCTGGAATGCCAGGTGGTGGCGCCCAGTCAGTTTCCCGGCAGCCTCCGGGCTGTGGCGTGAGGCCAGCACCAGTTCGTCGGCCAGCAAGTATTCATTGGCGGTGGTGATAACCGGGATCTCCAGCGCCGACAGTACGGCGGTATAGAAGTTTTTGCTTGCCTCAAAGTCTTCGACAACCAGCAGAATATGATCGATCAATCTGCCACGATGTAAGGTATTACTTTCCATGGGATTTCCTCTCGGCTGGGGGCCGGCAATGGTTAACAGCAGTGAGCCAGCAAGAACAGGATACCCTCCGGTGAGGGCCATAAAAAAGGGCTGGCGCCAGGCCAGCCCGTGAGGACTACCGTGCGGACTCCGTCGCCTCGTCCATGTCATCTTCCTGCTCACTGGCAAGCAGGGTTTTCTCGTTTTTGCACAGACACTGAATCAACAGGAACAGCACGCCGCTGGCCACCAGGGTGACGATCAGGCCATCGTAACCAGTGATGCCGATCAGCATGCCGCTGACTACCGGCCCGGCAACGCTGCCGGCGGACCAGAAAAAGCCGAACAAGGCGTTAATCATAATCAGCTTCTGCCCATTGAAGGTTTTCCCCGCCCGCACCAGCGACAGGGTATAAAGCGCGCCCGCCGCGGCGCCCAGCAGCAGACAAATGGCCATCAGCTGAATGCGCGAGCCGAGCATCAGCGGCAGGGCCAGCAGCGACAGGCTGAAAACCACCGCGCAGCTCAGATGCACGCGGCGAATCCCGACCCGGTCGGCCAGCCAGCCGAGCGGGGTCTGGAACATCGCATCTCCGGTCAGCACCACGGTGACCAGCAGCACCGCCAGCCCTTCATTCAGCCCTTTGTCCATGCCGTACAGCGGCAGCAGGGCGAGGATGCTGGCGTCAAAGAAGGCGAAGCAGAAGACCCCGGAGGCCAGTACCGGCAGAAAGGCGCCGAGGCTGCGCCAGCTGGCGCGCTCCCCGAGGCTTTCACGAGTGCCGGTGGGCAGATGGCGCAGCATCAGCAGGCAGACGGCGGTGACCGCGACAATCGCTATCAGCGCTGAGGTCTGCCAGGCGGGGCCGACGGAGATCAGCAGCGGCCCGGCCAGCTGGCAGCCGGTAAAGGCCGAGGCGTAGAGACCGGTGAGGGTAGCGCGCTGGCTGCCCGCCGCGCCGCCGGTGATCCAGCTTTCGCCGAGTACGATAATGACCCCGGAGGCCAGGCCGGTCAGCAGGCGCGGCAGCAAAAGCAGCGTCATATCGGTAGTCATGCATGAGGCGATGGTCGCCAGCGCCAGCAGGATCAGACTGCCGCTCAGCAGCACGCCCATTTCAACGCGCCGGCACAGCGCAGGAGAGAGGAAAGAGGAGATCATCATGCCGGCGGGCGGCAGGGCGGCCAGCAGGCCGACGTACAGCGGCGCGATCTGCTGCTGCGCCAGCTCAAGACTGATTAACGGCACCGTATAGCCGGTGATAAATCCCACAAGCGACGCGGCCATGATCATCGCCAGCGTGGGGGCAAGACGATTCTGGTCTGGGTTAAACATTTTATTTCCGATGACGGAGAGGTCAGTAGTGGATCCTTCGGCAAATTGCCGTCCTGAGTTGCATAATAATTAATCGACTGGCCGTTGTCACCGTTGAAATCACTACCAAAAAAGGGCCGCAGGGCGGCAGGTGGGCTGTACGCCGCGCCGCCGCCGCATTTCATGACGTTGTCAGCGTGGTAACGACAGGATATAACGGAGGGAGCGGTAGCGCCCCGACGCCGGTGAGCGACGGGGAAAACGCGACGCATGACCGATTATTCAGCATTACGCTATGCAGGAAAGGAGTAATACATGGCCGTATCGCCGTCACTGATCGCCGAAGCCGTTGGCTGGCGACGTGAATTTCACGCCGCGCCTGAGCTCGGATATCAGGAGCAGGAGACCTCGCGCCGCGTTGCGGAGCTGCTGGCCTCGTTTGGGCTGCAGGTGCATCGCGGGCTGGCCGGCACCGGCGTCGTGGCGACGCTGGAGAACGGCCCCGGGCCGGTTATCGGCCTGCGCGCCGATATGGACGCCCTGCCGATCACCGAGCTGGGGAGCGTCAGCTACCGTTCACGCCGCGCCGGGGTGATGCACGCCTGCGGCCACGATGGCCATACCGCGATGCTGCTGGCGGCCGCCGCCCATCTGGCGCAGTCCCGCCATTTCAGCGGCACCGTCCACTTTGTCTTTCAGCCGGCGGAAGAGAACCTCGGCGGTGCGCGCAAAATGGTGGAGGAGGGGTTGTTTGAGCGCTTCCCGATGGACGCCATCTACGCGCTGCATAACTGGCCGGGGATCCCTCTTGGCGAAGTGGCGCTCAGCGATGGCGCGATGATGGCCTCACTGGACGCCTTCGAGATAACCCTGCGCGGAAAGAGCTGTCATGCGGCGATGCCGGAGAGCGGGGCCGATCCGATCGTCGCGGCGGCGCAGCTGATAATGGCGCTGCAGACCATTCCGTCCCGCCGCTTGTCGCCGCAGGATTCCGCGGTGGTCAGCATCACCCAGATAAACGGCGGCGAGGCGATCAACGTCCTCCCGGACACCGTGGTGCTGCGCGGTACCTTCCGCTGTCTGAGCAATCGCGTTCGCGCCCGCGTGCGGGAGCTCATCGAAAGCTATGTGGCGACCCAGCCGCAGGTGTCCGATGTGCAGGGCGAGATTAGCTGGTTCCCGGGTTATCCGGTGACCAAAAACCATGCGCTGCAGGCGCAGCAGGTGCGCGAGGTGGCCGTCGCCACTCTCGGCGCGCAAGCGGTGCGCTGGAATCAGGCGCCGTCGATGGCCTCCGAAGATTTTGCCTGCATGCTGGAGGCCTGTCCGGGGGCCTATTTCTGGATAGGCACCGACGGCGAAACCCCGTCGAAGCCGCTGCATAACGCCAGCTATGACTTTAACGATGCGCTGATCGGCCCCGGCGTCGCCATGTGGGTGGGGCTGGTGGAGAAACAGCTGCCGGCGGCGTAACCCACCGGCAGCGGCAGAGGGAGCGCGCTGCGCTCCCTGAGGTCAGACGTCGGCAGCGGCTTTCAGTCGCGCTTTCATGTCGCTGTAGGCCGTCCAGGCATAGCGCTCCGCCCATTGCTGGTCGGCAATCGCTTCCACTTTCACCGCACAGTATTTGGTTTCCGGCGTTTTGGAGATCGGATCGAGGTTATCCTGGGTCAGCTCATTGCAGGCGCCCACCCACCACTGATAGGTCATATAGACCGCCCCCGGATTGATGCGATCGCTGAGGTCGGCGCGGGAGATCACCTTTCCGCGCCGGGAGCTGACCCACACCAGCTGTTTGTCGGCGATCCCCAGTCGTTGCGCATCCGCGGGATTCATCTGCACCCGTCCCGGCTCGTCGGCCAGCGACTGCAGCGCGGCGCAGTTGCCGGTCATCGAGCGGCAGGAATAATGCCCGACTTCCCGCACGGTGCAGAGCACCAGCGGCCACTCGTCATCCGGGCGCTCCGCCGGCGCGCGCCAGGCGGTGGCGAACAGCTGCCCTTTACCCGAGGGGGTGTCGAAGCGGTTGTCTTTATACAGCCATGGCGTACCGGGATGATCGAGGGTCGGGCACGGCCACTGGACATGGCCCATATCGCCCATTTTCTCCCAGGTCACGCCGTAGAACAGCGGGCAGAGCTCGCGCATCTCGTCCCAGATTTGCTGGTTGTTCTCATAGTGCATCGGATAGCCCAATTCGCTGGCCAGCAGGCTAATGATCTCCCAGTCGCGCTTCACATTTCCCGCCGGAGGGATCGCCTGTTCAAACCGCTGGAACCCGCGGTCGGCGCAGGTGAAGACGCCGCCGTGCTCGCCCCAGGAGGTGGCCGGCAGCAGGACATCGGCCATTTCCGCTGTTTTGGTCATGAAGATGTCCTGCACGACCACGAAGTCCAGCGCCTCGATGCCTTTGCGCACCAGGCCGAGGTCGGCTTCGGTCTGCAGCGGATCTTCGCCCATGATGTAATAGGCTTTGATCTCGCCGGTCAGCGCTTTATGCGGCACCTCGGTGATGCGGGTGCCGACCTGGTCGTCCATCAGCGCCGGGTCGATGCCCCAGGCGGCGGCGAATTTCGCCCGCACGGCGGGGTCGGTGACCTCCTGATAGCCGGGGAACAGGTTCGGCAGCACGCCCATATCGCAGGCGCCCTGTACGTTGTTTTGCCCGCGGACCGGCCCCACGCCGACGTTGGGCCGTCCCAGGTTGCCGGTGAGCAGCGCCAGGCTTGCCAGGCCGCGCACCACGTCCACCGCCTGGCCAAACTGGGTGACCCCCATGCCCCACATAATGGTGGCGGATGGGGCGGCGGCGAACATGCGCATCGCCTCCCGGATTTCCCGCGCGCTGACCCCGACAATCCCTTCCATCGCTTCCGGGGCGTAATCCTTCACCGCCTCGCGGTAAGCATCCAGCCCTTCGGTATAGCGTTCGACATAGGTTTTGTTGTACAGCTCCTCCTCCAGCAGCACATAGCCGAAGGCATTTACCAGCGCCATGTTGCTGCCGTTGTTGAGCTGCAGATGACGATCGGCAATGCGCGCGGTTTCAATGCGCCGCGGATCGCAGACGATGATTTTGGCGCCGTTGTCCCGGGCCTTGATTACCCGGCGGGCGACGATGGGATGGGAGTCGGCGCAGTTGTAGCCAAAGACCAGCAGGCACTTCGAGTTTTCGATGTCGCTAATCGAGTTGCTCATCGCCCCGTTGCCCAGCGCCTGCTGTAGCCCGGCGACGGAGGGGCCGTGGCAGACGCGGGCGCAGCAGTCGACGTTATTGGTGTTCAGCACCGCGCGGGCGAACTTTTGCATCACATAGTTGGTTTCGTTGCCGGTGCCGCGCGAGGAGCCGGTGGTCATGATGGCGCGCGGGCCATGCTTCTCTTTGATCTCCCTGAGCTTGCTGGCGGTATAGCGAATCGCCTCCTGCCAGCTGACCGGCGTGAAGGCGCCGCCTTTCTGGTAGCGGATCATCGGTTGTTTAAGACGGGGCGTCAGGAGCTGCGTATCGTTAAGAAAATCCCAGCCGTAGTAGCCTTTCAGGCACAGCTGGTTCTGGTTGGTGACGCCGTCGGCGGCTTCCGCGCGAATGATTTTATTGTTGTCGACAACCAGTTTAAGTTTGCAACCCGCCCCGCAGTAGGGGCACACGCTCGTGATTTTTTTCATCAGTAACAGACCTGTTAACAGTGAACTGAGGATCGCTGTCGCGCCGGGCCCGACGGGCAACGATCGCGGTATCGCCTGGTGGTGATGCAGACGCAGGCCTGTTGCGCTATGCAGGTCTTGTGCCAGAATTTAAACTCTTGATCTGTATTGAAAAATGAAAAGAGATTGATGACGGGAGCATGACCTCGTCACTAATGACGATGACGCAGAGCGCCGACGTCAGACGCTCTGCGGGAGTAAAACGCGGCTAGGCGAGAGGGCGGCAGCGGTCGAAGTGCGATTCGCTCAGGCCGACGTCGCGCGCGGCGGCGCAGATAGCCTGCCAGCTGCCGGCATCCAGCGGGATCCCCTGTGCCAGCCGCGCTTCGCGGTTGGCGGCCTCCCATTCGCCGGGCGCCAGCACCGGGGCATCGGCATCGTGCGGCGACTGCTTACACCATGCGATAAAGGCCTCCGTCTGCGCCTGGCTGTCCGGGGCATCGAACGCGTCCGGGCGCAGGATCACCGTGGTCATGCAGTTAAAGATGGCGTCGACGCTGGTCTGCAGGCTCTCCTGATGGGTGGTTTGCCCGCCGGAGAGCGCGCCGCCGAGCACTTCGCACAGCGTCGCCAGGGCATAGCCTTTGTGCTGGGCGAAGGTGAGCAGGGCGCCCAGCGGCGAGGTCTGCATCACCGCCGGGTCGGTGGTGGGTCGACCCTCGGCGTCAATCAGGCAGCCGGGGGCCACGGCTTCGCCTTTATGCCAGGCGACGCGGGTTTTACCAAAGGCGATGGCGCTGGTGGCGTAGTCCAGCAGCAGCGGCGGATGGCCCGCGCGGGGAAACACCACGCACAGCGGGTTGGTGCCGAAGCGGCTGTCCTTCCCGCGGAACGGGGCGACCATCGGGTCGCCGATGACGCTGACGAAGTGAATGGAGATCAGCCCGGCGGCGGCGCACTGTTCGGCCCAGTAGCCGATGCGTCCGACGTGATGCGCATTGCGCAGGGCGATAGCCGCCATACCATGCTGCTTCGCCTTTTCAATGCCTAACTGCATCGCTTCGTGGGCGACCACCTGGCCGAAGCCGGCGTTGCCGTCGAGGGTGACCACGGCGCCGGCGTCTTTGGTCACCGTGGCGTGGCGGTTGAGCTGCAGAAAACCACCGGCGTGGGATTTGACGTAGCTGGGGATCATCCCGACGCCGTGGGAGTCATGCCCGGCAAGATTGGCGGCGATCAGATGGTCCGCGACGAGGGTGGCTTCCCCTGGGGTACTGCCGAGATGGGTAAACAGTGAGACGACAAACTGATGCAGATCCGTCGCCAGAAAGCGGTGTCCTGTAGGCACTGATTCTCTCCTGTAGTCTGTTGTTATTTTGTTATGTTTGCCGTTTCATGCTGCGCCGCCCGGCGCAGAAGGTCAAGGGCGGCGTCTCCCGGCGACATGCCGCTGCGCCAGCGCCTGCGCATACGACAGACGATAAAAAACCGGGCCGGGATCGCGTTTTAATTAACGCCATAAACACCACATTTTTAAATTCTGCCAGTGTCACAAAAGCCAGAAAAAAGCCATCCCCGTCGTTGCAAGGGGAGCTGATACCACTATATGTTAAATTTGTGTTTATTAATTGATGATTAAAGGTTGGTATCATGTATAAGAAAATAAGTGGTTTAGTGGTTTCACTGACGGCCGTTTTCGCCTGTGCCGCCTGGGCGGAGATGCCTGCGGGCTATCCCGCGGATTATCAAAAAACGGTTGATGCCGCCGTAAAAGAGGGCAAGGTGGTGGTCTATTCCACGACCGATACCAAAGCGGCCGGGCCGTTAATTAAGGGATTTGAAGCGCAATATCCGGGCGTCAAAGTCGAATATAACGACATGAACAGTACCGAGCTGTATAACCGCTATATCAGCGAACAGGCCGCCGGGGGCGGCAGCGGGGATGTGGTGTGGAGCTCATCGATGGATACCGCGCTGAAATTAGCCACCGAATACGCCGAACAATATGCCTCGCCGGAGGTGAAGCAATTACCCGACTGGGCGGTCTGGCAGCAAAAAGCCTATGGCACTACCTATGAGCCGGTGGTGTTTATCTATAACAAACGGCTGATCCCGCAGAATGAGGTTCCGGATTCGCATACCGCGCTGGCAAAACTTATCGCCAGCCAGGCCGATAAATTTAAAGGCAAAGTCACCACCTACGATATCGAAAAATCGGGCCTCGGCTTTATGCTGGCGGTACAGGACAGCCAGGCCGACGCGAACTATTTTGCCGACCTGGCGAATATCGCCAAAGGCGGCCTGACGGTGCAGTCTTCCACCGGCACAATGATGGAGCGCGTCTCCTCCGGCGAAAACCTGATCGGCTATAACATTCTGGGCTCTTATGCCGAAGCGCGGGCGAAAAACGATCCCTCTTTAGGTATTGCCTATCCGAAAGATTACGTGCTGGTGCTCTCCCGCGTCTCGTTTATTAGCCAGGAGAGCGAACATCCCAATGCGGCGAAATTGTGGCTGGATTATGTCCTGTCGGAAAAAGGCCAGCAGATCCTCGCCAGCCAGGCGGATATTCCCTCTATTCGTCGCGATATTGCAGGTAAAAATGATATCGACGGCATGACCGCGCTGCTGGGCAAAGCGTTAAAACCGATCCCGGTCAACGAAACGCTGCTCGATTATTTACAGCCGCAAAAACGTCTGCAGTTTATTAAACAATGGCGCAGCGCCGCCGCGAAATAATCCTCCCCTGGGGCATCGCCGATGCCCCTATTCACACCCGGCGGGTTTATTCACCTGACCGAAGGGATGAACCATGAACGTATTACGCAGAAAGTGGCAGGGGCTGCCGCGCGGCGTGGTGGTGTGCATCACGGCGCTGGTGATTTATGTCCCACTGTTATTTATTGTGGTGCAGAGTTTTCTTTCGGCACCGTTCTTTTCCCGCTCCAAATCGTGGAGTCTGGAAGCCTTCGCCTTTATTTTTACCGACCCGGATTTTTATCTGGCATTAAGGTCAGGTTTTATTCTGGCCTTTGGCCTGGTGATTATCGCCATTCCGCTGGGCGGTATTTTGGCGTTTCTGATGGTGCGCACCGATTTACCCGGCCGGCGGATCATTGAGCCGCTGATCCTGGTGCCGATCTTCGTCTCGCCGATGGTGCTGGGCTTTGGCTACGTGGTGGCCGCCGGGCCGGTAGGCTTCTTTTCCCAGTGGGCGCAGCAGCTGATCGGCTTTGTGCCGTGGAATATCTACTCGATGTTCAGCATTGTGGTCATCGCCGGCTTAACTCACGTTCCGCATGCCTATCTCTATATCTCTTCGGCGCTGCGCAGCGTCGGCTCCGACGTGGAAGAGGCGGCGCGCACCGTCGGCGCCACGCCGCTGCAGGTGATGACCTCGGTGAGTCTGCCGATGGTGCGGCCATCCATTCTTTACGCCTGCGTGTTGCTCTTTTTTCTCGGTCTGGAAGTCTTCGGTCTGATGCTGGTGCTGGGCGACCCCGAGGGCAACATGGTGCTGGCGACCTATCTCTACAAGCTGACTAACAAGCTCGGCACCCCTTCCTACCATCTGATGGCGGCGGTGGCGGTGGTCCTGATCTGCATCACCATCCCGCTGGTGATGCTCCAGCGAAGGCTGATGCGCACCGCCAACCGCTTTGTCACCATGAAGGGCAAGGCGTCCCAGGCGCGGGCGCTGCCGCTGGGCAAATGGCGCTGGGTGGCCGGGGCGGTGGTGGTGGCCTGGCTGACGGTGACCATCGGCGTACCGCTGCTCGGCGTGGCGCTGCGCGCTTTTATCTCCAACTGGGGCGTCGGCGTGTCGCTGTGGGATGAGCTGTCGCTGGCGACGTTCCACAATATCTGGCAGCAGCCCAACCTGCTGCGGGCGATCGTCAACTCCATGGCTATCGGCATCATCGGCGGCGCGCTGGCGGTGATCTGCTATCTGTTTGTCGGCATCGCTATGCACCGCAAAGCGGATAACGTCACCCGCTTTCTCGACTACAGCGTGCTGGTCCCGCGCGCGGTACCGGGGCTGCTGGCCGGCCTGGCCTTCCTGTGGGTATTCCTGTTTGTGCCGATGTGGCTCGATCAGTCGCTGAAGCACGGCTGGCTCTCGGCGCTGCCGGTGGCCGACTGGCTGCGGGAGCACCTTATCGTGCAGCTGCGCGCCCTGCGCAACACCATCTTCAGCGTCTGGCTGGCCTACACCGTGGTGTGGATGGCCTACGGCCTGCGGCTCATCTCCTCGACGCTGCTGCAGGTGGGCCCGGAGCTGGAGGAGGCGGCGCGTAGCACCGGCGCCTCGCGGGGGCAGATAACCCGCCACGTGACCGTTCCGCTGTCGCGCTATGGGCTGATTGGCTCCTGGCTGCTGATGTTCCTGATCTTTGAGCGCGAGTATTCCACTGGCGTCTATCTGCTGTCGCCGGGTACCGAAACCATCGGCTCGATGCTGGTGTCGCTGTGGGCGGCGGGGGCCATCGATATCGTCGCGGCGCTCTCCTTTATCAATATTCTGCTAGTGGTGATTGGCCTTGGTATCGCCCTGCGCTTTGGAGTGAAATTACATGATTGAGTTATCGGTAGAAAATCTGCATCTCACCTATGGCGACAACCCGGTGTTGAAGGGGGTGTCCATGACGCTCGGCCGGGGGGAGGTAGTATCGCTGCTGGGGCCTTCGGGAAGCGGCAAAACCACGCTGCTGCGGGCGGTGGCCGGGCTGGAAAAACCGACGAGCGGACGGATCGCCATTGGCAACCGCACGGTGTACGACGGCACGCCGCGCAGCGAGATCCCGGCCGAAGAGCGTAACCTCGGCCTGGTGTTCCAGTCCTATGCCCTGTGGCCGCACAAAACGGTGTTCGACAATGTGGCCTATCCGTTGAAGCTGCGTAAAGTCGCCGCCGGGGAGATAAAAGAGCGGGTGCAGCGTGTGCTGGATCAGCTGGGGCTGGGGCACCTTGGCAACCGCCATCCGCACCAGCTCTCCGGTGGCCAGCAGCAGCGGGTGGCCATCGGTCGGGCGCTGGTTTACAACCCGCCGGTGATCCTGCTGGATGAACCGCTCTCCAACCTCGACGCCAAGCTGCGCGAAGAGGCGCGGGTGTTTCTGCGCGAGCTGATCATTAAGCTGGGCCTGTCGGCGCTGATGGTCACCCACGATCAGAATGAAGCAATGGCCATCTCCGATCGTATTCTGCTGCTGAACAATGGCGTCATTGAGCAACAGGGGACGCCGCAGGAGATGTACGGCAGCCCGGCGACGCTGTTCGCCGCTGAGTTTATGGGCAGCAATAACCGCCTGCACGGCAAAGTGATGGCGCTGGAGAACGGCAGGGCGCGGATCGAAGGCGCCAGCTGGAGCCTGTGGGGGCGAGCGGGCGAGGGGGTTAGCGTTGGCGAGCCGGCGACGGCGGTGATCCGCGTCGAGCGCCTGCGACTCGACGGCGCAGCGCAGGATAACAGCCTCCAGCTACCGCTGCTGACCAGCATGTACCTCGGCGACCGCTGGGAGTACCTGTTCCGTACCGAAGGCGACGACTTTCCGCTGCGCGCCTACGGAACGGCGCTGCGCGATGCCGAACACTGCCATCTGACGCTCCCGGCGGAGGATGTGTGGATTTTTCCGCAGCGGTAGCCGCCCGTTACCCCGCCAGATGGCACACGGCTTCAATATTGTGTCCGTCTGGCGCAATCACAAACGCGGCGTAGTAACTGGCGTGGTAGTTTGGCCGTAGCCCCGGCGCGCCGTTGTCCTTTCCTCCGGCGGCCAGCGCCGCCTGCCAGAAGGCATCGACCTGCTCGCGGCTGTCGGCGCGAAAGGCAATGTGCAGCGGCGCCGGTTTTTCCGCACTTTGATAGAGGCATAGAGAAGCATCGCCGCTGCCGGCCAGCTCTGCGCCGTAGCTCGGTTCGCCTTCGCCGACCAGCGTTACGCCAAGCGGGGCCAGGGCCTGCAAAAAGAACGCTTTGCTGGCGGCATAGTCGCTAACGCCGAATTTCACATGATCGAATATATCTTCTCTTCTCCTGTGGATGGTATATCACCAGCTGAAGGCGCTAGCCGGACAATAGATACAAGATAGTTAACAACGGTTATTAACTTTTTTAACAGCTCAAAATGTTTAATTATTCCTAATACGAGTATTTACAGACGTTTAATCTGCCATGTACCATAAACAAAAAATAACATTTGTGATACAAGTCACTCTTTTTTGGCGCATGGGTAAGCTCAGCGCGGTGTGAATGCCGCTGGTTTACCGCCTCAAGGTTATGGCAGCACTCTTCTCACGATGACAGACCGGTGAATTTCTCTCCGATTTCCCGCGTTTCGTTGAGAATCGTCTACTATCCAAACGATAACCCTATAAATGATATCGCCTCTGGCGATGTTTTATCCGACTTGCCGGGCCGGGCCAGACGCTAAGCGGTTTAAAAGCGCAATGGTACCGGTTCCAGCACGACATTCACTGGTTTTGTCAGCGACAAAAACAGTAATTTTCAATGACAGGAATGTGATGATGTCGAGCGAGAAAACCAACAATTCCAGGCGTGATTTCCTGGTGAAATCGATGGCGCTGATCCCGACGGTGGTGATCGGCGGCGCGGGAGCAGGGGCTATTGGCGTGGCCACCAGCGCGACCGCGCAGGCGGCCCCCGCTTCAGAGCCAGCCTCCGGGAACACCGCGGCGGCCAGCGACTGGAAGCCGCAGTTCTTCAACGATCGTGAGTGGGCGTTTATCAACGCCGCCGTCGCTCGCTTAATCCCGGCGGATGAACTTGGCCCCGGCGCCAAAGAGGCCGGCGTCCCGGAGTTTATCGACCGCCAGCTCAATACCCCTTACGCCACCGGCTCCATCTGGTATATGCAGGGGCCCTTCAATCCCGACGTGCCGAAAGAGATGGGTTATCAGCTGCCGCTGGTGCCCAAACAGATCTATAACCTCGGGATCGCCGACGCCGAAGCGTGGTGTCAGGACAAATATCATAAAACCTTCGCTGAACTGAGCAGCGAGCAGCAGGACGAGGCGCTCGGCCTGTGGGAATCGGGTAAAGCCGAGTTCAAACAGCTGCCGGCCTCGCTGTTCTTCACCTATCTGCTGCAAAACACCCGCGAAGGGTTCTTCAGCGACCCGATCCATGGCGGCAATAAAGGCATGGTCGGCTGGACGCTGATTAATTTTCCCGGCGCGCGCGCCGACTTTATGGACTGGGTTGAACGGGGCGAACGCTACCCCTTCCCACCGGTATCAATTAATGGGGAGAGGGCGTAATCATGGCCACCGTATTGAAAAAAACCGATGTCGCGATCGTCGGCTTCGGCTGGGTTGGGGCGATCATGGCCAAAGAGCTGACCGAAGCGGGGCTCAACGTCGTCGCGCTGGAGCGCGGCCCGATGCGCGACACCTGGCCGGACGGCGCCTATCCGCAGGTGATTGATGAGCTGACCTACAACATCCGCCGCAAGCTGTTCCAGGATCTGTCGAAAAGCACCGTCACCATCCGGCATAACACCAGCCAACAGGCGGTGCCCTATCGCCAGCTGGCGGCCTTCCTGCCGGGTACCGGCGTGGGCGGCGCCGGGCTGCACTGGTCCGGCGTCCATTTCCGCGTCGATCCCATTGAGCTGCGGATGCGCAGCCACTATGAAGAACGCTACGGCAAAAACTTCATCCCCCAGGATATGATCATCCAGGATTTCGGCGTCACCTACGACGAGCTGGAACCGTTCTTCGATAAAGCGGAAAAAGTATTCGGTACCTCCGGGACCGCCTGGTCGATCAAAGGCAAGGTCGTCGGCAAAGGCCGCGGCGGCAACGCCTTCGCCCCGGACCGCTCGGACGACTTCCCGCTGCCGGCGCAGAAAAACACCTGGTCGGCGCAGCTGTTTGAAAAAGCGGCGCTGGAAGTGGGGTATCACCCCTATAACCTGCCGTCGGCCAACACCTCCGACTCCTATACCAACCCCTACGGCGCGCAGATGGGCCCGTGCAACTTCTGCGGTTTCTGCAGCGGCTACGCCTGCTACATGTACTCTAAAGCCTCGCCGAACGTGAACATTCTGCCGGCGCTGCGCCAGGAAAAACGCTTTGAGCTGCGGACTAACGCCAACGTGCTGAAGGTCAACCTGACCGACGACAAATCCCGCGCCACCAGCGTGACCTACGTCGACGGCCAGGGGCGCGAAATGGAACAGCCGGCGGACCTGGTGATTATCGGCGCCTTCCAGTTCCACAACGTGCACCTGATGCTGCTCTCCGGGATCGGCAAACCGTACAATCCGGAGACCGGCGAAGGGGTGGTGGGGCGTAACTTCGCCTACCAGAACATGACCACCATCAAGGCCATTTTCGACAAAGACACCTATACCAATCCGTTTATCGGCGCGGGCGGCAACGGCGTCGGCGTCGACGACTTCAACGCCGACAACTTCGACCACGGCGCGGCGGGCTTTGTCGGCGGTTCGCCGTTCTGGGTCAACCAGGCCGGGACCAAGCCCATCTCCGGTTTCCCGGTACCGCCGGGCACCCCGGCGTGGGGCAGCAAGTGGAAAGCGGCGGTGGCCGACACCTACACCCATCACCTGTCGATGGATGCCCACGGCGCGCACCAGTCCTATCGGCAGAACTACCTCGATCTTGATCCGAACTACAAAAACGTCTTCGGCCAGCCGCTGCTGCGCATGACCTTCGACTGGCAGGAAAACGACATCAAGATGGCGCAGTTTATGTTCGATAAGATGGCGCCGATCGCCAAAGCGATGAAGCCGAAATATATCCTCGGCAGCCCGAAAAACGCCAACAGCCACTTTGATACCACCACCTACCAGACCACCCATATGAACGGTGGGGCGGTGATGGGGGAAGATCCGAAAACCAGCGCCGTGAACCGTTATCTGCAAAGCTGGGACGTGCATAACGTCTTCGTCATCGGCGCCTCCGCGTTCCCGCAGGGGCTGGGCTACAACCCAACCGGCACGGTGGCCGCGCTGGCCTACTGGTCAGCGAAGGCGATCCGTGAGCAGTATCTGAAAAATCCGGGTCCCCTGGTGCAGGCATAAAGGAAGGCAGATGATGAAAATGCAATGGTTATCGGCCCTGGTGCTTGGGGCATTGAGCTGCGCGGCCTTCGCCGAAGAGGCGCCTGCGGACAGCAATCTGATTAAGCAGGGGGAGTATCTGGCGCGGGCGGGGGACTGTGTCGCCTGCCACACCAACGGCAAAGCGGGGAAACCTTTCGCCGGCGGTTTGCCGATGGAGACGCCGATCGGCACCATCTACTCCACCAATATCACGCCGGATAAAGAACACGGCATTGGCGGGTACACCTTCGAAGAGTTCGACGACGCGGTGCGCAAGGGCGTGCGGAAAGACGGTTCCACGCTCTATCCGGCGATGCCGTATCCCTCGTTCGCGCGGATCAGCGAAGCGGACATGCGCGCCATGTACGCCTACTTTATGCACGGCGTGGAGCCGGTGAATGTCGCCAACAAGGACACCGACATCCCATGGCCGCTGTCGATGCGCTGGCCGCTGGCGTTCTGGCGCGGCATCTTCGCCCCGACGCCGAGCGACTTTGTCGCCAACCCGCAGGTTGACCCGGTGCTGGAGCGCGGCCGCTATCTGGTGGAAGGTCTGGGCCACTGCGGCGCCTGTCATACCCCGCGTAGCCTGACGATGCAGGAAAAAGCGCTCAGCGAAAGCGAAGGCGATGATTACCTGGCGGGCAGCAATGCGCCGATTGACGGCTGGGTCGCCTCCAGCCTGCGCGGCGAAAACCGCGACGGTCTGGGGACCTGGAGCGAAGCCGAGCTGGCCGAGTTCCTCAAAACCGGACGCAACGATAAATCGGTGGTCTTCGGCGGCATGAGCGATGTGGTGGAGCATAGTCTGCAGTATCTCTCTGATGACGACATCACCGCCATCGCCCGCTACCTGAAATCGCTCCCGCCGCGCGGCGGCAAACAGACCCCAGCCCCGGTGGAAGACAGCGTGGCGAAAGATCTGTGGAAGGGTAACGACAGCAAAACCGGCGCCGCGCTGTACGTCGATAACTGCGCCGCCTGCCACCGTACCGACGGCGCGGGCTATAAACGCGCCTTCCCGTCGCTGAAGGGCAACCCGGTGGTACAGACGGAAGATGCCACTTCGCTTATCCACATCGTTCTGACCGGGAGCACCACGCCGGCGGTGAAAGATGCGGTCTCCAACCTGACCATGCCGTCGTTCGGCTGGCGCCTGGACGACCAGCAGGTGGCGGATGTGGTCAATTTCATCCGCACCAGCTGGGGCAACAACGCGCCGGCGGTCAGCGCCAGCGATGTGGCGAAGGTGCGTAAGGAGACCGCGGCGCACGATGAGAAGACGTTAGGCAACGCCGATATCTCGAAGCTGCCGGGGGCCGGACAGTAACCGTCAGGGTTGCGTCGCCCGCGCGGCGCAACCCATACTTAGCGACGACGTAAAATACTGTCTGAATCAAGGAGTTTGCCTTCATGCTGCATGCAGAGCGACTGACCTGCATCGTTGACGATCGACCGCTGTTTGCGGCGCTGACGCTGTCCCTCGCTGCCGGCGAGCTGCTGCAGGTCGCCGGTGATAACGGCGCGGGGAAAACCTCGCTGCTGCGGATCCTCTGCGGCCTGGCGCGCCCGGAAAGCGGGGTGGTGAGCTGGCAGGGCCAGCCGCTGGCGAAGGTCCGGGAGTCATTTCACCGTCAGCTGCTGTGGCTGGGCCATAAACCCGGCGTTAACGCGGCGCTGACCGCCGATGAAAACCTGCGTTTCTTCTTTCCGGCCAGCCGCCTTCAGCAGCGGGAAAGCGCCCTCGCCGCCGTCGGCCTGGCGGGCTATGAAGATCTCCCCTTGAGCCAGCTCTCCGCCGGGCAGCAGCGCCGGGTGGCGCTCACCCGCCTGTGGTTAACCGACGCGCCGCTGTGGATCCTCGATGAGCCGTTCACCGCCCTCGACGCCACGGCGATGGAAACCCTGACCCGTCGCCTGGAGCAGCACGCCCGGCAGGGGGGATGCGCCATCCTCACCACCCACCAGCCGCTGCGGCCGCTGGGCTGTCCGTTGCGCACCCTGCGCCTCGGCGGCGACGCTGGAGGCGGGCAATGATGCGTGCGCTGTTGGCCCGGGAACTGCGCCTGGCGTGGCGCAGCGGGGCGGAGATCCTCAATCCGCTCTGGTTCTTTCTGATCGTCATCACCCTGTTTCCGTTCGGCGTCGGCGCCGCGCCGCAGCTGCTGGCGCAGATTGCGCCGGGCGTGGTGTGGGTCGCCGCGCTGCTGGCGGCGCTGCTGGTGATGGATCGGTTGTTTCGCGACGACTGGCAGGACGGTTCCCTGGAGCAACTGATGCTCCTGCCGACGCCGCTGGTGGCGGTGGTGCTGGTGAAGGTGGTTGCCCACTGGATGATGAGCGGCCTGCCGCTGCTGATCGTCTCGCCGCTGGCGGCGCTGCTGCTGGGGATGAGTCTGCATGACGCCGGTGTGCTGGCGCTGACCTTGCTGCTTGGCACCCCGACGCTCAGTTTTCTCGGCGCGGTGGGGGTTGGCCTGACGGTCGGCCTGAAGCGCGGCGGCGTCCTGCTGAGCCTGCTGGTGCTGCCGCTGGCGGTGCCGCTGCTGATTTTCGCCACCGCGGCCTGCCAGGCGGCGGCCGCCGAGCTCCCGGCCAGCGGCTATCTGGCGATGCTGGCGGCGTTCTTAACCGCCAGCGCCACCCTGTGTCCGTTCGCCACCGCCGCTGCGCTGCGGCTGACCGTGCGATAACTCGCTGCGCCTGCGGGCGCGGCCATCATAACCGTGTGAGTAAGCGTCTATGTGGAAAGCGTTACATCAACTGGCGATCCCCGAGCGGCTGTACCGCCTGTGCGGATGCTGGATCCCCTGGCTGGCGGCGTTGAGCGCGCTGTTGCTGGTCATCGGCCTGGGGTGGGGCTTTGGCTTCGCCCCCGCGGACTATCAGCAGGGGGAAAGCTACCGGATCATGTACCTTCACGTTCCGACGGCGATGTGGTCGATGGGGCTGTACCTGGCGATGGCCGTCGCGGCCTTCGTCGGGGTGGTCTGGCAGATCAAAATGGCCGATCTGGCGATCGCCGCCCTGGCGCCGGTGGGGGCGGTCTGCACCCTGGTGGCGCTGGTCAGCGGCGCGGCATGGGGCAAGCCGATGTGGGGGACCTGGTGGATCTGGGACGCCCGTCTGACCTCGGAGCTGGTGCTGCTGTTTCTGTATGCCGGGGTCATCGCCCTGTGGCACGCCTTTGACGACCGGCGGCTGGCCGGGCGCGCGGCGGGGATCCTCGTGCTGGTCGGGGTGGTCAATCTGCCCATCATTCATTACTCGGTCTACTGGTGGAACACCCTGCACCAGGGCTCGACCAACCTGCAGCAAACCATCGACCCAAGCATGCGTCTGCCGCTGCGGATCTGCATCTTTGCCTTCCTCACGCTGTCGGTCACCCTGACCCTGATGCGCCTGCGTAACCTGATCCTGCAACTGGAGCGCCGTCGACCGTGGGTGGTGGCGCTGGTGAATAAAGGAGCCGCCCGATGAGCCCCGCCTTTTCGTCTTTCGCCGCCTTCCTGAATATGGGCGGCTATGCCGTGTACGTCTGGCTGGCGGTGGCCGTGACCGTCGCCGCCTTTGCCCTGCTGATGGTGCACACTCTGTGGGCGCGGCGGGCGCTGTTCCATGAGGTACGACGCCAGCAGGCGCGCGAGCGGCGGATCGCTGCCGCCCGCGAACATGACAAGGAGGCCGCGGATGCAAGCGCGTCGTAAAATCCGGCTGTATATCGTGCTGGCGGTGCTCGCCGGCCTCGGGCTAACCGTCAGCCTGACGCTGTACGCCCTGAGCAGCAATATCGATCTGTTCTACACCCCGGGGGAAATTATCTACGGTAAAACGGAAACCCGGGCGCTGCCCCATACCGGGCAGCGCCTGCGGGTGGGGGGCTACGTTCAGCCGGGCTCCCTGCAGCGCGACCCGCAAACTCTCGATGTGCGCTTTAAGCTGTATGACGCCCGCGGGGTGGTGGACGTCAGCTATAAGGGCATTTTGCCGGACCTGTTTCGTGAAGGGCAGGGCGTGGTGGCCCAGGGCGTGCTGGACGGCGAGCGGCATATTACCGCCCAGCAGGTGCTGGCCAAACATGATGAAAATTACACGCCGCCGGAGGTGAAAAACGCCATGACGCCGGAGAAAACGGGGACGCAGCCATGATGCCGGAGCTGGGCAACTTTTTATTGTGTCTGGCGGCGGGGCTGGCGCTGCTCCTGAACGTCTATCCCCTGTGGGGCGCGGCGCGGCAGGATCGGCCGCTGATGGCCCTGGCGCGGCCGCTGGCCTGTGGGCTATTCGCCTGTATCGGCGGCGCCTTCCTGCTGCTGGTGCACGCCTTTGTGGTCAATGACTTTACCGTCCGCTACGTGGCGGAAAACTCCAACAGCGCGCTGCCGGTGTGGTATCGGGTGGCGGCAACCTGGGGGGCGCACGAGGGCTCGCTGCTGCTGTGGGTTCTGCTGCTCAGCGTCTGGACCTTCGCCGTCGCCATCTTCAGCCGCCGGATGCCGCTCGACGCCGTCGCCCGGGTGCTGGCGGTGATGGGGATGATCGCCTTTGGTTTCCTGCTGTTTATCCTCTTCACCTCCAATCCGTTCAGCCGCGGCCTGCCGCAGTACCCCATTGATGGCCGCGACCTCAATCCACTGCTGCAGGATATCGGCATGATTTTCCATCCGCCGATCCTCTATATGGGTTACGTCGGCTTCTCGGTGGCTTTCGCCTTCGCCATCGCCTCGCTGCTGGCGGGCCGGCTGGATACTGCCTGGGCGCGCTGGTCGCGTCCCTGGACCCAGGCGGCATGGATGTTCCTCACTCTCGGCATCGTGCTGGGCTCGGCGTGGGCATACTACGAACTGGGCTGGGGCGGCTGGTGGTTCTGGGACCCGGTGGAAAACGCCTCGTTTATGCCGTGGCTGGTGGGAACCGCGCTGCTGCACTCCCTGGCGGTAACCGAGAAGCGGGGCAGCTTCCGCGCCTGGACGGTGCTGCTGGCCATCGCCGCCTTCTCCCTGTGCCTGCTGGGCACCTTCCTGGTGCGCTCCGGGGTGCTGGTTTCGGTGCATGCCTTCGCCTCGGATCCGTCGCGCGGGCTGTTTATTCTGGTACTGCTGATTGTCGCCATCGGCGGATCGCTGCTGCTGTACGCCCTGAAGGGCGGCCGGGTGCGGGCGCGGGTGGAACATACGCTGTGGTCGCGCGAGTCGTTCCTGCTTGGCAACAATATCTTGCTGATGGCCGCGATGCTGGTGGTGCTCCTCGGGACGCTGCTGCCGCTGGTGCATAAAGAGCTGGGCCTCGGCAGCATCTCCATCGGCGAGCCGTTCTTTAACACCATGTTCACCGCCCTGATGGCGCCGTTTGCGCTGCTGCTGGGGCTGGGACCGCTGATCCGCTGGCGGCGCGATGACGTCGCCAGGCAGATTAAGCGCCTGATTATCGCTCTGCTGGTGACGTTGTCACTTTCTCTGGCGCTGCCGTGGCTGCTGCAGGACCGTATCACCGCCATGGCGGTCATAGGCCTGATGATGGCCCTGTGGGTGCTGATCTTCGCCCTGATGGAGGTTCACGAACGGGCCACCCATCGCCACGGCTTCTGGCGCGGCCTGCGCACGCTGACCCGCAGCCAGTGGGGGATGGTGCTCGGTCACGTCGGCGTGGCGGTGACCGTTATCGGCATCACCTTCAGCCAGAACTACAGCGTGGAGCGCGATGTACGGATGCGCCCCGGCGACAGCATCGATATCCACCGCTATCACTTTGTGTTTAACGGCGTGCGCAATATCGTCGGCCCCAACTGGACCGGCGGCGAAGGCATTATCGCCGTGACCCGCAACGGCCGCCCGGAAACGACGCTGTATGCCGAGAAACGCTTTTACACCGCCAGCCGGATGATGATGACCGAGGCGGCGATCAGCGGCGGGCTGACCCGCGATCTGTACGCCGCGCTAGGGGAAGAGCTGAGCGACGGCAGCTGGGCGGTGCGTCTGTACTATAAACCGTTCGTTCGCTGGATCTGGTACGGCGGGGTGCTGATGGCCCTCGGCGGTCTGTGCTGCATGCTCGATCCGCGCTACCGGATGCGTAAGAAGCTGCAGGAGGCCTCATGAACCGGAAGCTATTGTTTATCCCGCTGGTGCTGTTTCTGGCGCTGGCCGCCGCGCTGTTCTGGCAGCTGATGCGCAACGCCGATGGCGATGACCCGACGACCCTCGAGTCGGCGCTGATTGGCAAACCGCTGCCGGAATTTCGCCTTGAAGCGCTGAATACCCCCGGTCAGACGCTGGACCGACGGACGCTGATTGACGGCAAGCCGCTGCTGCTCAACGTCTGGGCCACCTGGTGTCCAACCTGTCGCGCCGAGCATCAGTTTCTCAACGGCCTGGCGCAGCAGGGCGTGCGGGTGGTGGGGATGAACTACAAAGACGATCGCCAGAAGGCGATGAGCTGGCTGCAGCGCCTGGGTAATCCCTACAGGCTGAGCCTCTACGACGGCAACGGCATGCTTGGCCTGGATCTCGGGGTCTATGGCGCGCCGGAGACGTTTCTCATCGACGGTCAGGGCATTATCCGCTGGCGGCACGCCGGCGACCTGAACGAACGGGTGTGGCGCGAGGAGCTCCAGCCGCTGTGGGATCAATACAACCGGAGGGCGGGCTGATGAGAGGGGTAATGGTCATCCTGCTGGCGCTGATGCTGACCGGCCAGGCGTGGGCCGCCATCGATACCTGGCAGTTTAAGGATGAGGCCCAGGAGCAGGCCTTCCGCGAGATCACCTCCCAACTGCGCTGCCCTAAATGCCAGAACAACAGCATCGCCGACTCAAACGCGATGATTGCCGCTGATATGCGGCAGAAGGTGTACGAGCTGATGCAGCAGGGTAAAACGAAAGGGCAGATCGTTGACTATATGGTGGCCCGCTACGGTCATTTTGTCAGCTATGAGCCGCCGCTGACCGCGGGCACGGTGCTGCTGTGGCTGGGACCGGGGTTGTTCGTGCTGGCGGGCGCGGGAGTGATTATCGCCCGCGCCCGCCGTCGCGACATTCCTGACGCGGCGCTCAGCGCCGAAGAGCGCCAGCGGCTGGCGGCATTATTGAAAGAAGGAAAAGAACGATGAGCCTGTTGGTGGTTATCGTCGCGCTGCTGCTGGCTGGCGCGCTGGGGCTGCTGTACTTCCCGTGGTCGGGCAAAGGGGCGGTAGACCGCGATGCCCTCAACCGCGCCCTGTACCAGTCGCGCCTGCAGGAGCTGGCGCAGGAGCGCGGCGAGGACAACCCGGCGCTGGTCGTCGAGCTTCAGCGCACGCTGCTGACCGATATCCCGCCGCAGCCGCTGCCTGGCGAACGGCCGCTACGCCGCTGGGCGTTGTTTCCGGGCGCGCTGCTGCTGGTGGTCCTGAGTCTCGGCCTGTATCTGAAAACCAGCGATATTGGCCAGGTGCTGCTCTGGCAGCAGGCTGAACGGCATTATCCTGCGCTGTTGCAGCAGGTTAAGGACCCGACGGCGGCGCCGCTGCGAATGGATGAGCTGGCGGAGCTGCGGCTTGGCCTGCGCAGCCACCTGCAGGATACCCCGAACGACCTCGCCGGCTGGCAGCTGCTTGGGCGGCTGGGCCTGTTGTTAAACGATGGCGAGACGGCGATCGGCGCCTTTGGCCGGGCGCATGCTCTGGCGGCGGATGACCCGGCGGCGGCTTTCGATTACGCCAGCGCGCTGGTACGGGCGGGAGATAGCGGCCAGGTTCGGATGGGCGAGCTGCTGCTGCGCGACCTGCATCAGCGGCAGCCGAACAGCCTGCCGGTGCTGGAGATGCTGGCCCTGAGCGCGGTGCGCAATGAAGATTACCCCGAGGCCGTGGCGGCCCTGCAGGCGTTACTGGCCCGGCTGCCGAAAGGGGATGCGCGGCGCGAGGCGATCGTCCGCCAGCTGGCGCAAGCGCAGCAGCAGGCACAATAACTGCCCGGCGGCGCTGAACGTGGGGTCTGCCGCGAGGGCGGTACGGTCAGCCCTGGTTTTGTAGGCCGGGTAAGGCGCAGCCGCCACCCGGCACCCGGCACAAAATCGGCTCCGTGCCCGCTGTCCTTGCCCGGCGGCGCTACGCTTGCGCGGGCCTACGAAGGGCGCGAATAGAGCGCCAAATCGCGGGTAGCCTTTGTAGGCCGGGTAAGGCGCCAGCCGCCACCCGGCAACATATTGGGCACGGAGCCTGATTTCTTGCCGGCGGTGGTGGAGACTATTATCGGTTTCCTGGTTCTCAGCCCGGGAAAGCGTTTCTCACGCGTGACTTCAGCGTACTCTGTGCTCCCGCTTCGTGGTGCTATGGAATTCTATATGTTCTGAAAAGGATCTATCCATGAGTGTCCTCTTTCCACCCAGGCTGGCTCCAGGAGATGTTATTGGTGTAACCGCTCCCTCTTCTGGCGTACCTGAACATCTGCATCCCAGACTGGAACTCGCCATAAAAAACCTAAAGAAAAGAGGTTACCAGGTCCGCGAAGGACGCTGCTTACGCTCGCAGTACAAAAATAAAAGCGCAACTAAATTTTCTCGCGTTGAAGAATTAATGTCTTATCTTACTGACCCAGATATAAAAGCTGTTATGCCACCTTGGGGCGGTGATCTGGCGATGGAATTACTTGATTTGATTGATTTTGATCTGTTGTCCCGGTCTAAACCAAAATGGTTTGTGGGCTTTTCAGATCTTAGTACACTTCATTTCCCACTGACGACGATATCGGGCTGGGCTACTTTGCATGGGCCGAACCTCATGGATCTTGGCGCTCAAAAGTTAGATGCCACCACTCAGGCCGTATGGGAAATTCTGGAATCGAATCGGGGAACTGTAATCAAACAGTACTCTTCAACAGCATTTCAAGCGGATGAAAATCAATGGGGAACAGCGTCAGACGGAGGTTTCAATCTGACCCAAAAAACACAGTGGAAACGCCTTGATGGTGTTACATCTTCTCTGACATTTAGCGGGAAACTGATCGGCGGCTGCCTCGAAATAATATCCAGGTTAGCAGGTACACCATTCGGGAATGTGCCCTTGTTCAAGGCGAGCAATAGCCCTCAAGGAATAATCCTCTATTTTGAAAATGTGGAAATGGCTCCCTGTGAATTAACACGCGCATTATTTAGCTTACGATTACAGGGTTGGTTTGATAACTTAAATGGTGTTCTTATCGGCAGAAGTGCTGCACCCGACGTAAGCGACCCGACTAAACATAATTATCTGGATGCCCTTAAAGCCGCTTTTGAGAATATTGCCGTGCCCGTACTGTATGATGTTGATATTGGCCACATACCTCCTCAAATATCCCTGGTCAATGGAGCCGATGCGACGGTATTTTTCGCTGAAAATGGTAGCTGGGTAACTCAGCAGTTGTAGATAAGGCATTATTAATAATAAAGGCGGGCCTTGCTGTTCTTTTGCACTGAAGATCCGCTCTTCGTTCAGAGCGGATCTTCAGTGCAGTTAACTTTTCCGATTCGTGCAAGGCGCGGACAATGGTCCGGATTAATTTCTGTTAATAAAGAAGCAAGTCGGTCCATATACTCTCCATAATTTGCAAAAAATAAATCAACAAACCTCTGTCAGAATTTCCTTTCTGAACCGGAGGCGTTATGAACAAAATAAACTATCAAATCAAATACATTGAATATTTGTTGAGAAAATGCAGAACAATTTTGACTAATGACATTTCATTTCATGCAGACAGGTTAAGAGAAATATCTGGCACATATCCGGATTTACTCAACCCTGTAACGCTTAATGAGAAAATTTGCCATCGCATTTTATTTATCCACAACCCATTTTATACATTGCTTGCTGATAAACTTCTGGTCAGGCAGTATGTTGAGAAACGGACTAATTTAATTAAGCTTATTCCTTTAGTAGGTGTTTATAATAGAGTTGATGATATTGATTTCGACAAACTTCCCTCAAAATTTGTTTTGAAATGCAATCATGATAGTGGTAGCGCGGTCATATGCACGGATAAAACGAATATTGATCCCGCTAAGGTTAAAAGCAAATTAAAACTATCTCTTAAAAAGAATATGTATTATACGACCCGAGAATGGCAGTATAAAAACATACCACCCGTGATCCTATGCGAAATGTATCTGGATCTATTTTCCAGTAAACACCGGAATATAACTCCGGAAATGATAAGAATACATTGCTTTCACGGTGTGGCATGTTTTATCGAGGCCGACTTTACTGACAGCGATGGAAACGAATTCATTAACGTTTATGACAGAGCGTGGAATTTACAACCCTTTCAGATGGAATACCCAAACACGCCATTGCCGGTTGATGAACCAGAATCATTTCATAAATCCGTTATTGCCGCCCAGGACTTAGCAAAAGAAATAGACTACTGCCGCGTCGATCTTATGCTAAAAGGAGATGATATCTATTTCAGCGAAATAACATTAAGTCCCAAAAGAGGCAAACTTAAAATCACCCCATCAATTTGGGACGCAAAACTCGGCAGTATGTGGGATCTGTCTCTTGCTAAAACAGGTTCGATCGAGCCTGTGTATTCATGCCCTTAAACAGGCCATGAGAGTTTGAAAAGTGAGCCATTTTCTGGTGTTAAACTATAGCTAACGTCTCCACCGTGGGCGCACATAATGGCTTTAACTACCGACAACCCTAAACCACAGCCCTCTGGATTAATATTTTTGGCGTATTCTCCTCGCTGAAAAGGCTGGAATAAGGACTTCTGGAGTTCTTCAGGAATTCCAGGTCCTTTGTCCTGAACGATAATAAAATTATCGTTTCCTGCAATACCATTCTTTATTAACAGCGTTTGTGATGTGGAATATTTTAAGGCATTGTCAAAAAGAACGGTGAGGCACTGAATAATGCGTAAGGGATCGCAAACGCAATACTGATGGTTAATCTCAGTGACAATTTTGAAATGCTTTTTATCAAAGTCCGGCCAAAAGGTATCAAGCGCATTTGAAATCGTGGCCTTGAGATCGACTTCACTCAGCATCAAGGAGTACCCAGCGCCTCCTGACGAACTCACGACGCGGAGATCCTCAATTAAGTTGGTCAGACCTTCAGTTTGTTTAAGAAGGTTCCTGAATAACGACGGTTCTGGTTCGAACACGCCATCAACCAGTCCCTGAAGCCTCCCACGTAAGATAGTCACCGGCGTCCGGAGTTCATGAGCAATTGCAGCATTCCATAAATTTCGCTGCGCATCCAGCGTCTGTAACTTTTCAGCCATCTCATTAAAGTCATTGACGAGCCTATTCATCTCTCCCAACTTAGAACTGCTGTTAAATGCTCTGGCACTAAGGTTTCCCTGAGAGATTTGTTTCAGGCTGTATGCGACGTCATTGAGTGGGTTGAATATTCTTGCAGACAGCTTTACGGTAAAGAAAAGTGCAACGACCAGACTGGTAACGGACGCCATCAGAATCCACATCCAGTCAAGGAATGTCATAGCATCTTCACTGCCTTCGTTCATTCCACCCGGCAGGTAATAAATCAGGAAACTATAAAATAAGTAGGAACCGAGTATTGCAATGGCAATAATAACAAACGTTAACAACAACATATATGTCAAAATCTGACGGCTCAGAATCGTTTCTTTGTTCATTTTTTGTCACCCAACCGGTAGCCTAATCCTCGGATGCTTTCCGGAATGCCCTTCAATCCGGCATGTTCAAGCTTTTTCCGAAGTTTACTCATATGACTGTCTACAGTACGATCCAGCGAGTCTCCCTCAGGTAAACACGCATCGAGTAACTCTTCACGTGAACAGACTTTTCTCGGGTTTCTCGCCAAATAGGTTAAAAGCTTAAACTCAGTGGTGGTTAATACTGGCGTGGAAACCTCACCTTGTGCAGTGATTTCAACGTAAAACTCATCAGGATAAATCGTTAAAAAAGGCGTTCTTAAAGGCCGTGAATGTGTAGACTCTGCAACCGGTCTGGTTCTGCGAAGCACAGCTTCAACCCGGGCAATAACCTCAGATGGATTGAAGGGTTTTATCACATAGTCGTCAGCCCCGAGCCGTAGCCCCATCAGTTTATCAACGTCTTGATCCAGTGCTGTCACCATGATGACCGGTACATTCGTTTCCTTTCTTAACGTGGTGAGAACATTCCAGCCATCGTACACGGGCAGGTGGATGTCCAATAGCAGGAGATCAGGCTTGTTCAGACGGGTAAGATTGATTGCCTGCTCACCGTCTTCGGCTCTTAAGGTTTTCATACCTGCCTTACGTAAATAGCCTGTCAGTATGGCAGCGATGTCATCATCGTCTTCTGCGACGATAATCAGATTGTTGTTGTTCATATTTTCTTCCACAGTGCTGATGACAACATGCATTTTACCCTGAAAGCACTTTTATCGTCATGCTTAAAGCTCTTTAACTCAATTACAAACATTAATTTTCAATTTGATGTCTTTTGACAGGTACTTTTTGGAAAAGTTCATCAAGAAATTTTCTTAAAATTTTACCAGACTCACTCTCCATATTCACTACACATTTTATAAATAATTAATCAACATCGCTAAGTGATAATCTACAACCAGGTTAAGTGGTGCATGCAATATGTACTTTGTCTAAGGAGTTTTATGGTGCTGACTAAATGTTTTTTCCGGTGCGAGAATTTGATGGCCTCACTTTTATTTTGCATCGTTTCATATGGGTTGCTATCTACCTGGCTTTACCTTGTGCATTCAATTAATGAAAAAGTAGAATCAACATTACCCTCATCTTTACTGATTCGTGTTTTGATAATCATTACAGCATTATCATTTATTATTCAGAAAAAACCTGGAGTTTTTAAAAACTTCATTGCAATAACATTCGGTCTGGTTTTAGTGTTTATACACACCATCATTGTATTACATCTGCTTTTGAATACTTTTCCAGATATCTATGATTTTGTTTTTTATTATGAATTTTTTTTAATGGTTTTCTTTTGCGGACTACCTTTATGTTTATGTATAAGAATGGTTTGATATTATGCAATGTCAATATGATACATAACCTCAGGAGTGAGTACACATATCCTCCATAAAACATCCATTCACGATTGACATCATCACGTTACACTTAGCACATGGATTTATGACTGCTCTGTTCTGCTGTCTCGTTTCACTTAGCTGACATAATAAACCAACTGCAGAACCCTTTACACACAGATGTTTAATATAATTTATCATGATTTATAAAGGCAACGACAAACCTATGGCCCCCGGGGTTGCTATCTCACTTAAGAGACTTGCCTGGCGGCACAGAAAGAAATTGTGCATTACTTTCATGCTGGTTATTGCTGAAAACGTTGCATTCCTGCTCTACCCCGTTCTGGCGGGCATGGCGATAAATGCCATCCTGGGCGGACAGACGTCACATGCGGCCCTTTATGGCCTGATGGTTCTGTTCATGTGGTGCATGGGAGCCGCCAGACGTAGTGTCGATACGCGAACGTTTGCACGTATCTACGCAAGTCTTGCTGTGACTGTAGTATTATCCCAGCGAAAATATTCACTTAATCACTCGACTATTGCTGCGAGAGTCACTCTGTCGCGTGAATTTGTAGATTTCTTCGAGTTGCACCTTCCCGTATTGATCACCTCGATCATTTCCCTTTTCGGCGCAGCAATTATGCTGTTATGGATTGAATTCTGGACAGGTATAGCCTGTTTGATCATCGTGGCAATACTGATGTGTTTTGTCTCAAGCTATGCCAGCAAAAATGAGACATTCTACAGACGGCTGAATAATCGCCTTGAGAAAGAGGTCGATTATGTTAATAAGGCGTCTTTTGGTGCTCTTAAGCGACATTATGACACACTTGCTCGTCTGCGCGTGGTGTTATCCGACAGAGAGGCATGGGGATATTTATCAATAGGCCTTCTGGTTTCTGCTCTCTTTTCCATGACCATTATCAGGATGAGCATGGAATCCGGAATTAATGCCGGACATATTTATTCCGTCATGACCTATATGTGGATGTTTGCAACAAGCCTTGATGACGCACCACAACTTCTTGAGAAATTTTCCCAGCTCAGGGATATCGGTAAACGGGTTTCGACTGACGATGAGACCTCTTTATCAGGAAAACCATGCTGAACTTTTACCCTTTGTATGTTGACTGGAAGTACACCTGATGCCGCACTTTTTCATTGAGCGCCCCATCTTCGCATGGGTTATTGCCCTGTTTATTGTTCTGACGGGACTGTTGTCCATACCTCGTTTACCGGTTGCGCAATACCCTGAAGTTGCGCCACCCGGTATTATCATTTCAGTGAGTTACCCTGGAGCTAGCCCGGAAGTGATGAACACATCCGTCGTGTCTCTGATCGAGCGTGAAATTTCGAGTGTTGACAATTTACTCTATTTTGAATCTTCCAGTGACACGACAGGGATGGCGTCAATTACGGTAACTTTCAAACCCGGCACCGACATCAAACTCGCCCAGATGGATCTGCAAAACCAAATTAAAATTGTGGAATCTCGCCTGCCGCAGTCGGTAAGACAGAATGGGATAAATGTTGAGGCAGCTAATTCCGGTTTTTTAATGATGGTGGGGTTAAAATCGCCAAGCGGAGCCTATCAGGAAGCTGACTTAAGCGATTATTTTGCAAGGAATGTTACTGATGAACTCCGTCGCGTACCTGGTGTAGGTAAAGTCCAGCTTTTTGGCGGAGAAAAGGCACTCCGCATATGGCTGGACCCGATGAAATTACACAGCTATGGGCTCTCTGTTACGGATGTATTAAGCGCCATCAGTCAACAAAACGTGATTGTTTCACCGGGCAGAACCGGAGATGAACCCGCGACGAGCAGTCAAGAGGTGACCTATCCAATAACGGTAAAAGGGCAGCTCTCTTCGGTTGAAGAATTTCGCAATATCACGATTAAATCACAGGTCTCAGCCGCCCGGGTGACACTGGCAGACGTTGCCCGCGTGGAATCCGGGTTGCAAAGTTACGCATTTGGCATCCGTGAAAATGGCGTGCCTGCAACGGCTGCCGCCATTCAGTTGTCTCCTGGCGCAAATGCGATTAGTACTGCGTCGGGTATCCGCGCGCGGTTAACAGAACTGTCCGGTGTGCTTCCCGAGGGAATGACATTCACCGTGCCTTTCGATACGGCTCCATTTGTAAAGCTATCGATATTGAAGGTAGTTGAGACATTTGTTGAAGCCATGGTTCTGGTCTTTTTCGTGATGCTGCTTTTCCTTCACAAGATACGCTGTACGCTTATTCCTGCGATTGTGGCACCCGTGGCGCTGCTCGGCACATTTACCGTAATGCTATTAAGCGGTTATTCCATCAATATTTTAACCATGTTTGGAATGATACTGGCCATCGGGATTATTGTTGATGATGCTATTGTTGTGGTGGAGAACGTCGAACGACTGATGGAAGACAAAAAAATGTCTCCACAGGATGCAACGCGAGAAGCGATGCGTGAAATTACGCCGGCAATCATTGGTATTACGCTGGTGCTCACTGCGGTGTTTATACCAATGGCCTTTGCCAGCGGTTCTGTGGGTATTATTTATCGACAGTTCAGCATTTCGATGGCGATATCCATTTTACTGTCGGCATTCCTGGCGCTGACGTTAACGCCTGCGCTTTGTGCAACCCTGCTCAAACCACATGGTATTCATCAGGGTAAAAGCAGCGTATTTTCAGCGTGGTTTAACGCTCACTTTCATCGCCTGACTTCGTTTTACGCCACTGGTCTGGGATTTGTACTGAAGCGTACTGGCCGTATGATGATGATCTACGCTGCATTATGTTTGGCATTGTTTGCCGGGCTGTCCACCTTACCATCATCATTTTTACCCGATGAAGATCAGGGTTATTTTATGTCCTCAATCCAGCTTCCTTCTGATGCCACGATGCAGCGGACGCTTAAGGTCGTCGATACATTTGAAGAGGAGATCGCCCATCGGCAGGCGGTAGAAAGTAACATTATGATTCTGGGATTTGGTTTTTCAGGGTCAGGCCAAAATTCGGCCATGGCATTCACCACCCTCAAGGACTGGAGACAACGCAAAGGAACCACGGCACAGGAAGAAGCTGACCATATTCGGTCCCAAATGGCAAACGTGCCGGACGCCGTAACAATGAGTCTGCTGCCTCCGGCTATTTCTGATATGGGAACCTCATCCGGGTTCACTTATTATTTACAGGACAGAGGGGGGAAAGGCTATCAGGCACTCAAAAAGGCGGCCGATGAGCTTATTGTACAGGCAAATCATAATCCTCACCTTGCCGATGTCTATATTGATGGACTTGGTGAGGGAACAAGCCTTTCCCTGCATGTCGACAGGGAAAAAGCGGAAGCCATGGGGGTTTCGTTTGATGAAATAAATCAAACCATTTCCGTTGCAGCAGGTTCCAATTATGTTAATGACTATACCAATAATGGTCGGGTTCAGCAGGTTATCGTCCAGGCGGATGCGCCATACCGGATGCAGCCTGAACAACTTTTGGCTTTGTCTGTTAAAAACCGTCTGGGGCAGATGCTTCCATTATCCACTTTTGTGACGCTTTCGTGGAATGTTGCACCGCAGCAACTGATACGCTATCAGGGATATCCTGCCATACGCATAACCGGGAGTTCCGCACAGGGAAAATCGTCAGGTACCGCAATGGCGGCAATGGACAATCTGGCTAAGCACTTACCACCGGGGTTCGCCGGTGAGTGGGCGGGAAGTTCGTTACAGGAAAAAGAGTCTGCATCACAGCTTCCGGGTCTTATTGTGCTCTCGGTACTGGTGGTATTCATGGTGCTGGCTGCTCTTTACGAAAGCTGGTCCATTCCCTTCGCGGTCATGCTCGTTGTTCCTCTGGGGCTGCTCGGCGCTGTGCTGGCCGTATCCGTTACAAATATGACGAATGACGTCTTTTTCAAAGTGGGTCTGATAACCCTGATTGGACTTTCCGCCAAGAATGCGATTCTGATTATCGAGTTCGCGAGACAATTGATGAAAGAAGGAAAGAGCCTTATTGACGCGACATTGACGGCTGCAAAGCTACGCTTACGGCCAATTCTGATGACTTCTCTGGCTTTCACATTAGGTGTTGTTCCGCTGATGCTTGCCAGTGGAGCCAGCGACAGCACGCAGCATGCGATTGGTACCGGTGTATTCGGCGGGATGATTAGCGGAACGCTACTGGCCATTTTCTTTGTTCCGGTATTTTTCGTGACGATCACACGATTTACAGGCATGCGAAAATATAGACTGGGGAATAGCCGGAACGGCTAATCTCTGCCCTGTGTTCCGGCCAGTTTAAAGCAGACTTCTTGCTGAACTGGCTGGCATTACATTATCAAGGACATTATGACCATCATTACCACTCAAAGATTAATCATTCGCCATTTTAAGGAAGAGGATGCGGCAGCTCTTTTTGATTACCTCTCTTCACCACGTACTCCTTGCTTTAAGGATGAAAAGTTACATTCACTCGCTGAGGCAGAGGTCGACGTGGCTAAACGAGCCTCTGACCCAACACAGTTTGCCGTTTGTCTAAATGAAACCGATACGTTAATCGGACATCTTTTTGCGGACAATAGCAACGAGCCAGACAGCAATACCTGGTCAGTAGGCTGGCATTTTAATCAACGTTTTGAACATCAGGGATATGCAAGCGAGTCAGTTGCTGCACTGTTTGATTATTTATTTAAAGTAAAAGGCGCCAGACGTTTGTATGCCTGGGTGGAAGATTATAATTACTCCTCTCAAAAACTATGCGAGCGACTACTTATGCGACGTGAAGGATGTTTTAAAGAATTTGTCTCCTTTGAAAACGAGGAGGGTAAGGCAAGGTATGACGACACATACATCTATGCGTTACTGCATAAAGAATGGACGAAGTAGAGGACGAAGAAAAATGTCCGCTCCTCGCTCATGGCGGACCTTTGGCTCAGTTAACAGTTCGCGCCGTGCCAGAAGCGGATCTCGCTTACTGCCAGGTATCAGTATTTACGGGAAGCAGATCAGCCAGGCTAGGGATATCTATTATTGAGTATTGAACTGAAATCGTATGTCTTGGATTTAAAATCGTTTGCGGGTGGGATATAGGCATTGAGCTTTTTACTGATGCTTGATACTCTCAGAGCACAAGCAGCGACCCAACACCATACTATAAAAGCCACAATAACGACGTATAGAGATTTCAAAATCTCTATACCATCACTCTGTGAAGAACCTCTGTATATCTCAGCACCGATATATAATAGCAACGATATTAACACAGAAGGTATTATCCACTTATGGAATTTATGAGGGTATATATTCCCGTTAGTAATTGTGTACATGCCCTGATAACGCAAGACTGCCTTCAAGGACGGAATCAATGACTGTGCATAATCGGAACTCAAGCATATGATTTTATAAGATAAATGCCAATCTCTATGCAGTCCGAACGACTGTAGGCGGAACTGCTGTTCCGCCTTTGCTAACGGATCGGAGATGGGTACAGAAGAGGTTCTAAGCCATTCGACTGCTTTTATCTGCTCGGAGGATGAGCGTGAAAAAAAGTCTCTGCGATGAAACTGAATATACTTTTTTGTAATCGCTCCAATGATAGTAAGAATGACTGCGGAACCCACTTGGTTACTAAATAGGTCCTTTATTATCGATATCATAGCTTTTCTCCTGCTTATCTAATTTCTAAAAGAGATAATATTTTATTTTTTAAAAGCTAAAAAATTTGGTTCCTCAATTTTATAGCAACTACAGTTCCTTTCAAAAGATCTCAGTCTAAAGAATACTACTTTCTCCGGCAGCAACTCCATTACCTGTGGTTTAACACGTAGCATAAAGTCATCAATGGAGCTATCCCGTTCCCGAACTTCCGCTCCTCGCTCAAATCAGACCTTCATCCCAGTCAGATTGCCCACGTCGTGTCGAAGCGTAAGTGAGAACGCCAGAAGCCCTCAAATATCGATGCTTCGTTTCTCCGGGATGCTTACACTTACACCCAAACCAAAAAAAGCCCCTGCGCGAAAGCAGGGGCAAGCCATGTCAGAGCTTTTTTTATTAGTTAAACACCATCCCGCCGTCGATCAGCAATGACTGACCGGTCATATAATCAGAATCCGGGCTGGCAAGATAGGAGACGCAGGCGGCGACATCTTCCGGCTCGGACAGGCGGCCGAGGGTGATGCGTTTGGCGAACTCGGCGGTACCGTAGCCCAGCGGTTTACCGGCGGCTTCGGACACCTGGCGGTCAATTTCGGCCCACATTGGCGTTTTGACAATCCCCGGGCAGTAGCCGTTGACCGTGATGCCCAGCGGCGCGAGGTCGCGAGCGGCGGTCTGGGTTAAGCCGCGTACGGCGAATTTACTCGAGCTATATACCGCCAGCTCCGGGTTGCCGACGTGGCCGGCCTGGGAACAGGCGTTGATGATTTTCCCGCCGTGACCCTCTTTCTTAAAGGCCTCGACCGCCGCCTGGATGCCCCAGATCACCCCTTTGACGTTGATGTTGTAGACTTTGTCGACAATCTCCGGGGTAATGGACTCGATCGGCGTGGATGGCGCCACGCCGGCGTTGTTGACGATGACGTCGAAGCCGCCCAGCGTTTTGCGCGCCTGTTCGACGGCGGCAAATACCTGGTCGCGGTCAGAAACATCCACTTTCACCGCCATGGCGCGGCCGCCGGCCTGGTTGATTTCGGAGGCGACCGCTTTGGCGGTGGCGTCGTTATAATCGGCAATGGCCACGGCAAATCCATCCTTCACCAGACGAAGGGCGATAGCTTTACCAATCCCCTGGCCGGCGCCGGTAACAAGTGCGACTTTTTTCATTTTCCTTTCCTTATTGTGATGACTTACAGAATCTGACTCAGATGCAGCTGGCCCATCAGCAGCGGGTTATCGCGATAATCCACCGGAATGGCCACCACCGCCGGGCCGTCGACGTCCATCGCCGCGTGCAGGGTCGGCTCCAGCGCCTCGGCGCTTTCCACGGCAAACCCTTTCGCGCCGAAGGATTCGGCATAGGCTTTAAAATCCATCGGCCCGAACTCGACGCCGGACAGGCGCTGGTATTTTTTCTCTTCCTGAATGGCCACCATGTTGTAGCCGTTATCGACCCAGATCAGGTGCAGTACGTTGGCTTTCAGGCGGACGGCGGTCTCCAGCTCCATGCTCGACTGCAGGAAGCCGCCGTCGCCGGAGACGGAGACCACTTTTCGCTCAGGATTGACCAGCCAGGCGCCGATGGCCCAGGGCAGGGCGACGCCCATGGTCTGCTGGCCGTTGGAGATCATCACCTGACGGGCGCGGAAGCTGTACAGGTAGCGGGCAATCCAGATATGGAAGCTGCCCATGTCCACGGTCAACGTGACGTCGCTGTTGACGATGTCCTGCATGGCGCGAACGATACGCAGCGGATGCAGGGCAAACTGGTTCAGCTGCGCGCCGCGGCGGTCCAGCAGCTCGCGCTGGTGCTGGCGGTCGCGGAGGATCTCCGCCGCCTGCGGGGAGAGCACCAGCCGATGATCGATATTTTGCGCCAGCTTGTTGAGAGTGCCGGCGATATCGCCCACCAGCTCGACATCCGGGGTGTAGTTGCGCTCTTCATAGGCGGGCAGCACGTCGATGTGCACCAGCGTCGCGTTGCCGCTGTTCCACATCGCCGGTTCGTATTCCACCGGGCTGTAGCCGATGCAGATCACCAGGTCGGCGAGCTGCAGCAGACGGTCCCCGGCCTGGTTGTTAAACAGCCCAACCCGGCCGGCGAAGCGAGAGAAGTTATCCTGATTCACCGCTCCGGCGGCCTGATAGGTGCTGGTGACTGGAATATGGCTGGTCTCCAGCAAACGGCGCAGCGCCTTGCTGTTTTCCGGCTGGCTGGCCATCAGGCCGAGCAGGAAGATCGGGTTCTTCGCCTGGGCGATAAGCTTCGCCACCTGGTCGATGGCATCATCCGGCGCGGCGCCCATCTGCGGGGCCCCGCTGGCCGGCAGCACTTTGCCGCTGACCGGGCCATCGACCACATCCTGCGGCAGGCTAACGAACGCGCTGCCCGGCCGGCCCTGCTCGGCCGCGCGGAAGGCGTTGGAGACCACTTCCGCCAGCGCATCCGGCGCCGTCACCTCGACGGCGTATTTGGTGACCGGGCTGAACATCGCCACCGTATCCATACTCTGGTGGACCTGCTTCGCTTTATCGGCGCGTTTTACCGCGCCGCCCAGGGCCACCACCGGGTCGCCTTCGCTGTTCGCGGTGGCCATGCCGGTGATCAGGTTGGAACAGCCCGGACCGGAGGTGACCAGCGCCACGCCCGCTTTGCCGGTAATACGTCCGACGGCGGCGGCCATAAACGCGGCGTTGGCTTCGTGGCGCACCGGAATAATGCGAATCGAGGAATCCAGCAGTGAGTCGAAGACCTTGTCAATTTTGGCGCCGGGGATGCCGAACACCTGGCGTACTCCCTGAGCTTCCAGCTGACTGACGACGAGATCGGCGCCGTGCGCCCACTGGCGTACCGGATACTGTTTGTCCATGTGACCCCCTTAACTTTCTACGGAACGGATGGCGGCATCGAGATTATCGGGATGCAGATTAGCCTGCAGGAACGCGCTGTCGGCGGGCAGGTCGATCATCAGCTTGTGAATTTCGCCGAAGGTCAGCACCCCATGGTCGAGCTGGTAATCCAGCAGGTGACCGCCGCCTTTGCGGTCATCGGTAATAAAGTGCTCGTGATACCCGGCGACGTTGATCCCCTGCATATGCTGCGGGGTCCGGAAGCCGACCAGCACCCCTTCGCGCTGGTTAAAGCGGAACACCGGCTGATCGTCGAGGACGTCGGTCATCGCCCGGTACGGCGGCGTCTGGCGCGGCACGGTGCGGGTATGGGCATGGCGGAAATGGCCGTCGATGCGCAGGGCGCAGAACAGGTTGTCAGAGGGGATTTGCTGGTCGATCACCTCGTGCAGCTGCTGGCGGCTCACCGGATGGTCAAAGGTTTTCCGGTACTGCGGCTGGAACCAGGTCATCACCGCGAACGGCGTTTTCTGCTCCGGCTGGGCTTTGCGCGCGCTGCCGTCGGCGCGCAGCTGATAGACCTGACTGCTGAAGGCGATCAGCTCCCCGTCCAGCTCATTAAAGGTGCCGAGGCCGAAATCGCCGTGTTTCAGCAGGTCGGCGATGGTGGTGCTGCCTTCGTAAACCCCGCTCAGCAGGGCGCTCATGAGCGATGTCTGATAGAGCACGCTCTCGGGATGCTGCGCGGAAAACGCCCGCAGGGTTTCGCATAGACTCTCTTCGCAGGTGCATTCAGCAGAATGATTCATATACCACTTCCTCGTTCAACAAATATAAGAAAGGTTAAATAAATGTTGACCCGATTCAGCTCACAGTTCCAATATAGAAACCATGCTGGTTTGAGACGTTTTCGATATGGAACTTCGTTATCTTCGCTATTTTGTCGCCGTCGCCAGGACGCGGCACTTCACCCAGGCCGCCAAGGAGCTGGGTATTTCACAGCCTCCGTTAAGTCAGCAAATTCAGCGGCTTGAGCGCGAAGTGGGGACCCCGCTGTTCCGGCGTTTAACCCGCGGGGTGGAGCTGACGGAAGCGGGAGAGTCTTTCTATGAGGATGCCCGCCAGATCCTCGCCATGAGCGATGCGGCGCTGGAGAAGGCCAAGGGCATTGCGCGCGGGATGAACGGCAGCCTGTCGCTAGGCATTACCAGTTCTGATGCTTTCCATCCGCAAATCTTCACGCTGCTGCACCGTTTTCAGCTCGACCACCCCGGGGTGACCCTGCACCAGATGGAAGACAATATGGCCAATCTGATGACCGCCCTGAGCGAGGCCGAGCTGGATATCGCCTTCGTCCGCCTGCCGTGCGAGAGCAGTAAAGCCTTTAATCTGCGGATTATCGATGAGGAGCCGATGGTTATCGCGCTGCCGCGCGATAATCCGCTGGCGACGCAGCCGACCCTTGCCCTGGAGCAGCTGCGCGACGTGGCGCCGATCCTCTTCCCGCGGGAGGTGGCCCCCGGGCTGTATGAGCTGGTGTATAACAGTTGCCTGCGCGCCGGGATCGATATGGAGCGCGCCTGGCAGTCGTCGCAAATTTCATCGTCGCTGAGCATGGTCAATGCAGGCTTCGGCTTCGCGCTGGTTCCGCAGTCGATGACCTGCATCCAGCAGCCGAACGTCAGCTATCACCCGCTTAGCGGGGCGCCGCTGAAGACCGATATCGCCATCGCCTGGCGGCGCTTCGAGCGCTCGCGTACGGTGAAACGCTTTCTGGCGATGTTCTGATCTTCGCGGCGCCAGCGGCTTACTGCGCCACCCAGCCGCCATCCATGTTCCATGCGGCGCCGCGCACCTGGGCGGCGGCGTCGCTGCACAGAAACAGCGCCATTTCGCCCAGCTGTTGCGGGGTGACAAACTCCCCGGAGGGCTGTTTTTCCGCCAGCAGCTGGGCGCTGGCCTGCTCCGGGTCGACCCCCTCGGCGATGCGCTTATCGATCTGCTGCTGCACCAGCGGGGTTAGCACCCAGCCCGGGCAGATGGCGTTGCAGGTGATGCCGCTGCGCGCGGTTTCCAGGGCCACGGTTTTGGTGAGCCCGACCACCGCGTGCTTGGCGGCGACGTAGGCCGATTTCTCTTTCGACGCCACCAGGCCATGCACTGAGGCAATGTTGATGATGCGCCCCCAGTTGCGCTGGCGCATACCCGGCAGCGCCAGGCGGGTGGTGTGGAAGACGCTGGAGAGATTGATGGCGAGAATATCGTTCCATTTGTCCACCGGGAACTGCTCCACCGGGGCCACGTGCTGGATGCCGGCGTTATTGATCACGATATCGACGCCGCCGAAGGTGCTTTCGGCATAGTGCATCATCGCCTCGATCTGCCCGACGTCGCGCAGGTCGGCGTCGTGATAGCCGGGGATCTTGCCCAGCGCGGCGACTTCAGCCCGGGCGTGGCTGCTGTCGCCGAAGCCATTGAGCACCAGCTGGGCGCCTGCCTGCGCAAGCACTTTGGCGATCCCTAAACCGATGCCGCTGGTGGAGCCGGTGACCAGCGCCGTTTTACCGTGTAAGTTCATTGTATTACTCCTTCAATCTGGTATCAGACAATGCCGGTCACATAGAACGTGGCAATGACAAACAGTACCGCGAGGCTTTTGATCACCGTGATGGCGAAAATGCCGCCGTAGGCCTGGCGATGGCTCAGGCCGGTGATCGCCAGCAGGGTGATCACCGCCCCGTTGTGCGGCAGGGTGTCCATGCCGCCGCTGGCCATGGCGGCGACACGGTGCAGTACCTCGAGCGGAATATTGGCGGCGTGGGCGGCGGCGACAAAGGTCTCGGACATCGCCGCCAGGGCGATGCTCATCCCCCCGGAGGCCGAGCCAGTGATCCCGGCCAGCACCGTGACGCTGATCGCCTCGTTTAACAGCGGATTGGGAATGGCCGCGAGGGCTTTTGACAGCACCAGGAAACCCGGCAGGGCGGCGATAACCGCGCCGAAGCCATACTCAGAGGCGGTGTTCATCGCCGCGAGAATAGCCCCGCCCACCGCCGTACGACTTCCCTCCGCCAGCCGGCCGCGGATATTGCGATAGCCGCAAACCAGCACCAGCACAATGCCGGAGAGCAGCGCCGCCTGCACCGCCCAGATGGCGGTGATTTTCCCCACTTCGGTGACGACAGGCTTCGCCAGGCCCGGCAGGGTGAGCTCATGGCTAGCGCCGTACCACTGCGGGATCCAGTGGGTGAACAGCAGATTCAGCACCCCCACTAACAGCAACGGGGCGATAGCGATCAACGGATGCGGCAGATCGATGTCATCCGGGGTCTCCGGCTCATTTTGCAGGTCGGTCCCATAGCCTTCGCCGCTGGCCTGCGCTTTGCGGCGCTGACGCTCCAGCCACAGCAAACCGAAGATGATAATGAACAGCGAGCCGATAAGCCCCAGCCAGGGGGCCGCCCAGGCGTTGGTGCCGAAGAAGCTGGTGGGAATAATATTCTGGATCTGCGGCGTGCCGGGCAGGGCGTCCATGGTAAACGAGAATGCCCCGAGGGCGACGGTGGCGGGGATCAGCCGTTTGGGGATCCCGCTCTGGCGAAACAGTTCGGCGGCGAAAGGGTAGACGGCAAAGGCCACCACAAACAGCGACACCCCGCCGTAGGTCAGCAGGGCGCACACCAGCACGATCACCGGGATCGCGTGGCGGCGCCCAAGGATGCGGATGGCGGCGGCGACAATCGAACGAGAGAATCCCGACAGCTCAATCAGCTTGCCGAATACCGCGCCCAGCAGAAACACCGGGAAATAGAGCTTCACAAAGCCGACCATTTTTTCCATAAACAGGCCGGTAAAGGCCGGGCCGACCGCGCCCGGGTCGGTGAGCAGCACCGCGCCGAGGGCGGCGATCGGCGCAAAGAGGATCACGCTGTATCCACGGTAGGCTGCCAGCATCAGTAACGCCAGCGCGGCCAGGGCTATTATCACACTCATCACGACGTCTCACTCTCATTGTTATTGTAGGGGTACAGAACGCGATACTAGGGTTTCAGGGCGAAGCGCAGCTGGTGTTCCCGGCGCGACTGGATGCGCTGGTGCCGGGCCTCGTCCCAGCGGTAAAAGCCTTGCCCGCTGCGGGCGCCGGTGTCGCCTCGCGCCACTTTCTCCGCCACCAGCGACATCATCTCCGTGCCGCTGGCCAGCTCCGGCAGCAGGTGCTGGCAGATATCCTGGACCGTCGCCAGGCCGGTCATGTCCGCAGCCTCCAGCGGGCCGACCATCGCATAGCGGCGGCCCAGCGAGGCGCGCATCACCTGGTCCACCACCTCCGGGGAAGCGATGCCGCTGTGGACGATATGCAGCGCTTCGCGCAGCAGGGCGAACTGCAGCCGGTTGCCGACAAAGCCCGGCGCGGCGCGGTTGAGCACCACCGCCTCCAGCGCGCAGGCGGCGCAAAAGTCGCTCACCTGGCGTGCCAGATGAGGCAGCGTGGCGCTCCCGGGCACCACTTCCACCAGCGGGATCAGGTGCGGCGGATGCCAGAAATGAGCGATCAGTAGCCGTTCCGGGAGGCGCATGCCCTGCGCCAGCTGATCCGGCGGCAGGCCGCTGGTGTTGCTGGCGATAATCGCCTCGTCGGCGATCAGCGTTTCCAGCTCGGCGTACAGGGCGTGCTTCAGCGCCAGCCGCTCGGGGATCGCTTCAATCAGCAGCGTGGCATCGGCCAGGGCATTCAGCGTCGGGGTGGGGGTCAGACGGGCCAGCACCGCGTCGCGGTCGGCGGGATCCTGCTGACCGCTGGCCTCCAGCTCGCACAGGATGGCGCTGGCCACCGCCGGAACCTCAGCGAGACGCTGCGGGTCGGTGTCATACAGGCGGACGGCGTGACCGTGACGGGCGAAATGGCAGGCGATACCGACGCCCATCAGTCCCGCGCCGAGTACCGCCAGGCGTGATGTAAACATAGTGGCTCCTGTTAACGTTGTAGAGTCATGGCGATGCCCTGGCCGCCGCCGACGCACAGGGTTGCCAGCCCTTTGCTGGCGCCCCGGCGCTGCATCTCATGCACCAGGCTGACGAGGATCCGGCAGCCGGAGGCGCCGATGGGATGTCCCAGGGCGATGGCGCCGCCGTTGACGTTGACCTTCTCGCTGTCCCATTCAAGCAGCTGGCCGACGGCCAGCGCCTGGACGGCAAAGGCCTCGTTGGCTTCGATAAGGTCCACCTCGTCCAGCGTCCAGCCGGCGCGCTGCAGCGCCTGGCGGCAGGCGCTCACCGGGCCGATGCCCATCACCGACGGGTCGACCCCGGCGACCGCTGAGCTGACAATGCGCGCCAGCACCGGCAGCCCAAGCTCGCGCGCTTTATCGACGCGCATCAGCAGGACCGCCGCGGCGCCGTCGTTCAGCGACGAGGCATTCCCGGCGGTGACGCTGCCGTCAGCCGGGCGAAACGCCGGGCGCAGCTGGGCCAGCTGCTGCTCGCTGGTCTCCGGGCGCGGTTGCTCATCGTCAGTCACGACTCGCGGCGGCTTTTTGCCCTGCGGGACGCTGACCGGAACGATCTCCTCACGAAAGCGCCCGGCGGCGATAGCGGCCGCCGCTTTGCGCTGGGAGCTGGCGGCGAAGGCGTCCTGGCGCTCGCGGCTGATGTCGAAGGCGTCGGCGAGGTTCTCGGCGGTAATGCCCATGTGGTAGTCGTTAAAGGCATCCCACAGGCCGTCCTGGATCATGCTGTCCTGCAGGCTGGCGTGGCCGAAACGCAGGCCGTCGCGGGCGCCATGCATCAGATAGGGAGCATTGCTCATGCTCTCCTGGCCGCCGGCGATAACGATCCCGGCGTCGCCGCAGCGGATCGCCTGCACCGCCTGCTGAACCGCTTTCAGCCCGGAGCCGCACACCAGATTGACGGTGACCGCCGGAGTGTCGACCGGCAGGCCGGCCCGCAGCGCGGTCTGGCGCGCCGGGTTTTGCCCGCAGCCGGCGGTAAGCACCTGGCCGAAAATTAGTTCGTCGACCGCTGCGGCGGGCAGCTGGCAGCGTTCAAGCAGGCCGCGCACCACCGCTGCGCCGAGGTCGACGGCGGAAAGAGGGGCGAAGGCGCCGCGAAAGCTGCCTACCGGGGTGCGTACGGCAGCAACAATGGCAATATCGGTCATGGTCTCTCCTTAACTGAAGCGCATTTCGCGCACGTCGTCGGCGACGATCAGCCGTCCCGCCGTTTTACGTATCACCTCGTCGGGGCTGACCCCCGGGGCCACTTCGCGCAGGACAAACGCGCCGTCGACAATCTCCAGCAGGGCCAGATCGGTGAGTACCCGGCGAATACAGCCCACGCCGGTGAGCGGCAGGGTGCACTGCGGCAGCAGTTTGGATTCGCCGTTTTTTGAGGCGTGGGTCATCACCACGATGATGTTCTGCGCGCCGGCCACCAGGTCCATGGCGCCGCCCATCCCCTTGACCATTTTTCCAGGGATCATCCATGAGGCGATGTTGCCCGCGACGTCGACCTCAAAGGCGCCAAGAACGGTCAGGTCGACGTGGCCGCCGCGGATCATGGCGAACGACTGGGCGGAATCGAAGATCGCCGCCCCGGTTTGCGCGGTGACGGTTTGTTTACCGGCGTTAATCATGTCGGCGTCGATGGTTTCCTCATCGGGAAATTCGCCCATCCCCAGCAGGCCGTTCTCCGACTGGAGCATCACTTCAATGCCGGCGGGAATGTAGTTGGCCACCAGCGTCGGGATACCGATCCCGAGGTTGACGTAGTCGCCGTCGCGCAGCTCCTGGGCGACGCGCATCGCCATTTGTTCACGGGTCAGCATCTCAGTGCCCTCCGGCGCGCAGGGTGCGCTGTTCAATACGTTTTTCGAATTGCCCGACGATCAGCCGGTCGACATAGATCCCCGGAGTATGGATGGCGGAGGGGGGCAGTTCGCCCGGCGGCACAATCTCTTCCACCTCCACCACCGTAATGCGCCCGGCGGTGGCCATCAGCGGGTTGAAATTCTGCGCGGTGTGGCGATAGACCACGTTGCCGTACCAGTCGGCTTTCCAGCCTTTGACCAGCGCGAAATCGCCGCGGATCGCCTCTTCAAGGATGTAGTGTCGGCCGTCGAACTGGCGCACCTCTTTGCCTTCGGCGACCGGGGTGCCATACCCGGTGGCGGTGTAAAAGCCGGGGATGCCAGCGCCGCCGGCGCGGATTTTTTCCGCCAGTGTTCCCTGCGGGGTGAGTTCTACCGCCAGCTCGCCGCTGAGCACCAGCTGTTCAAACAGCGCGTTTTCCCCGACGTAAGAGGCCAGCACCTTGCTGACCTGGCGCGACTCCAGCAGCATGCCGAGACCGAAACCGTCGACCCCGCAGTTGTTGGAGACCACCGTCAGCCCCTGCACCTGGCGACGCTGCACCTCGGCGATCAAGTTCTCGGGAATGCCGCACAGGCCGAAGCCGCCGGCGAGCAGCGTCATGCCGTCCGTTAACCCTTCCAGCGCCGCTTCGTAACTGGCGACGCGTTTATCCAGTCCTGCCATCTTGTCTCTCCTGCCTTGCGATAGCCTTATCATTGGCGCAGGCGACTGATTTGATAATTTTGAATTTGTGACTCACTCATTTGGAATTTTAATTAATTTCCTGTTAACTAATTTTTTTCAATTAGTTAACAGGAAGAAAAATGAGAATGAGTGTCAAACAGTTACGCGCGTTTTTAGCGGTAGCTCACACTCTGAATTTCGCCCACGCCAGCGAAAGGCTGAATCTGTCGCAGCCAGCTCTCAGCCTGACCATCAAAGGGTTGGAGGAGGCGCTGGGCGGCGCGCTGCTGCAGCGCAGCACCCGCAAAGTGACCCTCACCCAGGAGGGGGAACTCTTTCTGCCGATGGCCCGTCAGCTGCTGGCCGACTGGGATAACGTCGAGGAGGCCATGCGTCAGAGCTTTACCCTGCAGCGGGGGAAAATTTCGGTCGCTGCGATGCCGTCGTTTGCCGCCAACGTTCTGCCGGAGGCGCTGAAAGCCTTCCGCGACCGCTATGCCGGGGTGAACGTCACTGTGCATGACGTGATTAATGAGCAGGTGATCGAGATGGTGCGCGAGGGGCGGGTGGAGATGGGCATCGCTTTCGAGCCATCGCCCAACCACAACCTGCTGTTTACCCCGCTGGCGGTGGACCGCTTCGTGGCGATCGTTCCCCAACAATCCCCGCTGGCGAAGAAAAAGCAGCTCAGCTGGCAGGAGCTGTTGACCCTCGACTTTATTACCCTGCAGCGCCCCTCGGCGGTACGCCTGATGCTGGAGGAGGCGCTGGCGCGCAGCGGACGTCAGCTGGACGTGGCGCTGGAGAGTCATCAGCTGGTGACGGTGGGGAGGATGGTGGCCAGCGGCCTGGGGGGCAGCGCGGTGCCGGCGCTGTGTAAAACGCAGATGGCATCGTTGGGCGCCGTCTGCATCCCGCTCAGCGATCCGCCGATTGAGAAGTGCGTCGGCGCGATCCATGCCGGACATCTGCCGCTGTCGAAGGCGGCGCAGGCGCTGCTGGATACGCTGAAAGGGTTTTTACCCACCTGAGGTGTGGGCGTCAAAAAAAAACCGGCCTGCTGGCCGGTTTGACAATCAGATTTTGCAGGCGTCGCCGCAGTCGTCGTCGGCAACGATCGCCTGGGCTTTTTTGTCCGCTTCTTCCAGACGCTCCGCGTTGCGCTCTTCCGCTTCATCCAGGCCGCTGAAGACCAGGTTGTCGAGATCAATTTCCATAAGTTACCTATCGTTGCTGGTTTTGAATCAGGGTCAAGTATAGGGCATAACCGCCAGCGGATGTAGCCGCGCTTCGCGCCGAAGGCACAGAGCGTTAAGTCGCTGAGCGGAGGGCGTTACCTACCATAAATAATCGTTGACAGAATAAGTTTAGCGACAAATAACGTCGCCAGGATAATTTCCTGCCTAAATATTAAATGAAAGGACAACGAAGGAGTAATTAAGCGTTGACGAAACGCTTTTATGTTAATATGGCCGCGATTATGGATGAATCTATGGATCTTAATCAATGGAACATACTGTTGCAGGCGCCATCAAAGAATGGCGTAAACATAATAAAGTGATCGGTCAGGTCAAAATAAGCTATAAAAAAATTTTACGAAAATGCAGAGAGCTCTCGCTCGCAGGAGGTAAATACAGAGAATATCAAGGACTTTGTGCGAAATATCAGTGCGCGCGGTTGACCGCGGTGACCAAAGGACTGGTGCCTTTTGAGGATAAACCGTTTAAAGCGTATCTCAATAAACGGCTGTCAAAACGACGCAAACTGGATATTGCCCATGGTTCACTGAATTTCATCGAGAAAACGTTTCACCCTGATGTCCTGCCGCAGCTCTACAATGTCGCGGATTTTGGCCGCGAGATGTTTTCTATTCCCTTGAAAAATGGCGATAAGCTTGACGTTAAGCTGCTGGCCTCGCCGTTTCAGGAGGAAGGGGAGCTGATGCTGCAGCTGTTTCTTGGCGACCGGCGCGTCTATAGCGTCTGTTTTTCCTGCACCGACGATGGCCGCGCTTATATCGGCGGCATCCAGGGCGGGAAAGATATCACCAATGACGAAGTGAAGGTGCTGACTAAAGAGCTGCATGGCGCGCGGCCGAAAAATATCATCATGAGCGTGCTGTATGGTTTGCTGCGATATTTCAACATCTCCACGGTCTACGCCATCGATTCTGATTATCACGTGAAAAGCGATCTGGTGAAAGCCAGTTATTCATCGCTGTGGCTGGAAATGGGCGGTGAGAAACAGGCTCGCGGCTGGTATAAACTGCCGGCGCAAGAGATCAAAAAGAGTATTGAAGAGGTGAAAAGTAAGCACCGGAGCCAGTTTATTAAGCGCGAAGGTCTTAAAGAGCTGATTCAGATTAATATGGCGAATGCCCTGCAGCAAATTACCTTGCCTGCGCGGGTGAATTAACGCCACTCACACGTCAGGCGGGCAGCAGGGGGCTGCTGCCCGGCTGGCGATTTCCTCTCTCCCCAGGTCGCTGTGCCGTAGGTTACTGCCCGCTCTCGCCGACTGGCGGTGACGCGGAGACGGTGAGCAGCGGAGCGCTGCGCCACCATACCATCAGGGCGACAATCGCGATAACGCTCAGCACGCCGAAGGCGGTGGCATAGGAGTAGTGCCCGGCGATAGACCCGGTTAACGCCGGACTCATTGCCGCCCCGGCGCCCTGCATCAGCATCACCACGCTCTGTCCAGCGTTAACGTGCCCGCTGCCGCGCAGCAGCGAGACGATAAAGCTGGGCACCGCCACCCCCAAAATCCCTGCCGCCAGGCCATCAAGAATTTGCACCGGGACCATCATCGCCGGGGCGTCGCTGGACGCCGCCAGCGCCGCCCGGATGGGCATGATCAGCAGCGCCAGCAGGATGCATCGCCAGTAACCGTATTTGTCGATGCTGCCGGCGACCCGGATGGCCACCGGGATCATCACCACCTGCGAAATAATCACCGTGGCGGCGGCAAACAGTCCGGGATTGAGGTGTCCCGGCGCGGCGGCGATCCGCATGCTCAGCATCGGCAACAGTGCGGCATTGGCGAGATGGAACAGCATCAGGGTTACGCCGGCGATCAGCAGCGGCGTATGGCGGAACAGGATGGCAAACCCCGGCAGGGAGGGCGTGGATGCCGCTTCGATGCCGCGGGCGGCATCATCGTCGATATCGCCGCCGCGGATCGCCAGCAGGGCGACCAGGGTAAGCAGCGTGGTACAGGCCATCAGAATGAAAATGCCGCCGATGCCCCAGTACCAGGCGATAGCCCCGGCCATTAGCGCGGTGAAGAAATTTCCCGCGTGGTTGAAGGCTTCGTTTTTCCCCATCTGGGCGCTAAAGCCGCGCTGTCTGGCAAGACCGAGGGTAATCCCGGCGATCAGCGGTCCGACAAAGGCCGCGCAGATGCCGCTGGCGACTTGCGAGAGGGCGACCACGCTGGTCTTCTGACTAAACCAGAGCAGCAGGGTGGTGAGGGTGATCACCAGGCAGACCCCGGCCAGCAGCAAGCGCTTATGCCGCGAGCTGTCGGTGATGAAGCCGGCGGGCAGGGTCGCCAGCAGGCCGGCGATACCGCCGACGGACATCAGCAGGCCAATGTCCTCCGCCTGCCAGTGACGCTGGGTGAGAAAGATCCCCAGAAACGGGCCGAGGCCGTCGCGCACGTCGGCAATAAAAAAGCTGGTCAGACATAAAGCCCGCAGAGAACGAAGCGACATTTTCTACCTTTAGCATGCGCGATCTGCACGTCGGAATGGTCACCGGATACCTTCATCCTTTATCGCACAGTTCGATGAAACAAAAATGTCCCGCGCTCGTCGGGTACCGTGGCTATGCAACATACCCGCTTGCGGCGGCTTTCGCCAGAGGCGTACGAAAGTTCTGTAGCGGCGCTATTAGCGTTCGTCTGCCTTGACGATCTGCAGGGCGGCGGGGCTCGCCACGGTGCCGCTGGCAGTAATAAACCCCGGATGGACAGCCTCGCCGCTGGCGCTGTCCACCAATGCTATATGCGGCGCACTGTGCAGCACGTGCTGGTGGCCCCATTCCATCAGGGCGAACAGCACCAGCGCCAGGCTACGGCTTTTATCAGTCAGAACATATTCATACCGTTCGCGGGAGCCGGCTTCCCGGTAGGGCACTTTGCTGAGCAATCCCGTTTCGGTCATGGTTTTTAACCGGGTGGTGAGCGTCTGGCGGGTAATATGGGTGTGCGACAGCATCGTTTCAAAGCGCGTCACGCCGTAAAACGCCTCGCGGAGGATCAGCAGCACCCAGCGGTCGCCGAGTATTTTGGCTCCTTCCGCCAGGCCGCACAGCGCCGGGTCGAGGTAGGGCAGTGATTTATTTTTTGACATCGCGAGATTGACCTTCTACTCTGAGTTTGAATTTTAGACTTAGATGCTAAGGAGCATAGCGTGCCATTTGTTAACGTGCAAACCATTAAAGGGATCATGACCGCGGAACAGAAAAGTGAACTGCTGCGACGGATGACCGATCTGCTGGTGGAGATTGAGGGGCAGGGCGATCCGCAGTTCCGCCAGTCCGTCTGGATCCGCATTGACGAACATGACCCGGAGCAGTGGAGTCTGGGGGGCGTCCAGCCGACGGCCGCGATGATCGCGGCGAAATTTGCCGCCGCGCGACGCGACGGATCCCCGGAATAAAACGGGCGGCGAAGCCAGGCCCGGCGGTCTGGCGCAGAAGAGGGGCCAGATCGCCGGGTAATATTGCGATTCGCTATGATGCAAAAGCGTATTTTGCGGCTAAGGTAACGGTCAGGGAACCCAACAAACAGGGCGCGATGCCAGACGGCCAGCCTGGCGCCACTCTCAAACCGGTGAAAACAACGGATGTCTACAGAACACATGCTGCCGCTGGCGGTGCAGAACAAAAATATCCTTCGCCTGGCTGCCGCTCAGGCGCTGGCCGGCGCCAACTCGGTGGTCTTCTACGCCACCGGCGCCATTGTGGGTAACGCGATTGCCCCCAGCCCGTCGCTGGCCACGCTGCCGATCACCCTGTTTGTGCTGGGGATGGCGGCCTCGATTCTGCTTTTCGGCGCGCTGGCGCGTAAGCGGGGCCGCAAAGCCGCGTTTATGGCCGGAACCGGCGCCGGGGTGGTCACCGGTCTGGCGGCCGCTCTGGCGGTGGTGCTGGGCTCTTTTCTGCTGTTTTGCTTCGCTGCGATGCTTGGCGGCGCCTATGCCGCGGTGGCGCTCAGTTTTCGCTTTGCCGCCACCGACGGCGTCGCTCCGGAACGTCGTGCCCGCGCGCTGTCGCTGGTGATGGGCGGCGGCGTGGCCGCCGGGATCATTGGCCCGATGCTGGTCACCGGCACCATGCACCTCTGGCCGACTCATACCTTTGCCTTCACCTTTCTCGCTCAGGCGCTGGTGGCGGCGCTCGCCGCCATTCTGCTGGCAGGCGTGACATCGGCGGAGCCCGCGGCGGCCAGCGTGCGCGGAGGGCGGCCGCTGCGCGAGATTGTCCGCCAGCCGGGTTTTGCCACTACGGTATTCAGCGGCGCGGTGGCCTATATGGTGATGAATTTTCTGATGACCGCCGCGCCGCTCTCCATGCATATGCACGGTCTTTCCCAGCAGGCCGCCAACCTTGGGATCCAGTGGCATGTGATGGCGATGTACGGCCCGGGATTTTTCACCGGCCGGCTGATCCAGCGCTTCGGCGCAGTGCGAATGGCGGCGGCGGGATTGCTGATCACCGCCGCGTCGGTGGCGGTCGGCCTGAGCGGTCTCGGCGTGTATCATTACTGGCTGTCGCTGATTTTGCTCGGCATCGGCTGGAACTTTGGCTTCACCGGCGCCTCGGCGAAAATCATCGATTTCCACCGCCCGGAAGAGAAGACCCAGGTTCAGTCGCTCAACGATTTTCTGGTCTTCGGCGTGATGATCGTGGGGTCGTTTTCGTCCGGGGTTCTGCTCAACGCCTTCGGCTGGAACGCCGTGCTGTGGGGCTCCCTGGTCCCGGTTGCGGTGGCGTTGTTGACCCTGCTGCTGCGCCCCTTATCCCCATCCCGCGCTTAGCGCCTGGCCTGCCGCTGCGCAGGCCGTCTTTTGCTTTTTTCAGCTATGCATTGCTGAAATTCATCTGACTCCTTGCGCGTAAAAACGTCACAGACGCTACATGCTGTAGTAATCTCTACAACATGACAATGCATCTCTTGATCCTTAACCTGACAACGTCTCAAGCCACGCTGCGCATGCGTGTCTGGCGAACCCTGAAGCAGAGCGGGGCAGCGGTCCTGCGCGATGGGGTCTATCTGCTGCCCGACGTGAGCCAGGGCTATGACACTTTCCTCAGCACCTGCCAGGCGATCCGCGCGGAAGGGGGGACCGGGTATGTTTTCACGATTGAGGCGGCGGAAGAAGAGGCGCTCAGGCCGCTATTCGATCGTCGTGAAAAGTACGACGCGCTGTTGCAGGATCTGCAGGCGCTGCAGGGGACGTTATCCAACGACGAACTGGCGGCTCAGCTCAAACAACTGCGTAAAATTCAGCGTGACTACCGGCGGATCGAGGCCATTGATTTCTTTCCGGGGGCCGCCCGGGAGCAAGCCGCTGAGCGACTGGCCACTATCGAGCAGGTCATTAATCAGCGGCTATCGCCGAACGAGCCGCAGTCGGTGGCGGGCGAACTGAGCCTGCTGGACAGAGGCGCCTTTCGCGGCCGGCTGTGGGCCACCCGCCGACGCCCGTGGGTCGATCGTCTGGCCAGCGCCTGGCTTATCCGGCGCTTTATTGACGACGAGGCGCGGTTCCTGTGGCTGGGGG
>NZ_MJDM01000005.1:295328-823861 GCF_008452795.1 Klebsiella sp. AqSCr | reverse complement strand
GTGGCTGGCCGCGCCCGAGACCTGTCCGGCGACGGCGGTCGGTTTTGATTTTGACGGCGCGCCATTCAGCCATGTCGGCACGCTGGTGACCTTCGAAGTACTGGTCCGGCGTTTTGTGCTGGACGCGGTGATCCCCGACAGTCTGGGACGGTTGATCCACTTCCTGGACGTCGGTGGGGTACCGACCCCGGAGGCGGCGGGGGTAAAAAGCATTCTTGCAGGGCTGCGGGAAACCATTACGGACGATGACCAACTGCTGGCGGCAGCTTGCTCGCTGTTCGACGGCTTACTGAGGTCCTGTGAAATGAGGTCTGGCAATCATGAGCAAAACGGTCGTTCTTCCGCAGAGTGACAGTCCTTCCGTCGTCGCTTCCGTCTCCTTCTGGCAGGCATTTCGCTTTTGGCTCAAGCTTGGCTTCATCAGCTTCGGCGGGCCTGCCGGGCAGATCGCCATGATGCACCAGGAGCTGGTGGATAACCGACGCTGGATATCGGAAGGGCGATTCCTGCATGCGCTCAATTTTTGTATGGTCCTGCCCGGCCCGGAGGCCCAGCAGCTGGCGACCTATATCGGCTGGCTGATGCATAAAACCTGGGGAGGCGTCATCGCCGGGGTGCTGTTTATTTTGCCCTCGCTGGTGTTACTCATCGCCCTGGCGTGGATCTATCTCGTCTGGGGGGATGTCGCCGTGGTGGCGGGGATCTTTTATGGCATCAAACCCGCCGTAGCGGCGATAGTATTGCAGGCGGCGCACCGCATCGGCTCGCGGGCGCTGAAAAATGGCGCCTACTGGACCATCGCCGCCGCTGCCTTTGTCGCTATTTTTGCGCTGAACGTTCCTTTTCCGCTGATCGTCCTCGCCGCGGCACTGGTGGGTTTTATCGGCGGACGGCTGGCGCCGACGATATTCGGCAAAGCGGACGCCCACCGTGCGCAGAGTCACCCTGGCGGAGCCGCCATCATTGATGACACGACGCCGATCCCGGCCCATGCCATTTTCAGCTGGCGGCGTACCTCTCAGGTGCTGATCGCCGGGATGCTGCTGTGGCTGGTGCCGATGGCCGCCCTGACGCTAATGCTGGGCTGGGCGCATCCGCTGACCCAGATGAGCTGGTTCTTTACCAAAGCCGCGCTGATGACCTTTGGCGGGGCATATGCCGTCTTACCTTATGTTTACCAGGGGGCGGTGACCCACTATGGCTGGCTGACGGCAGGGCAGATGATGGACGGCCTCGCTCTTGGGGAATCGACCCCTGGACCGTTGATCATGGTGGTGACCTTTGTCGGGTTTGTCGGCGGCTACACCAAAGCGGTGTTGGGCGTCGATGATGTGCTGCTGGGGGGCATCGCGGCGGCGTGCCTGGTGACATGGTTTACTTTTTTACCCTCGTTTATCTTTATTCTCGCCGGCGGGCCGTTTATTGAAACGACCCATAATAAGGTGGGATTTACCGCGCCGTTGACCGCCATCACCGCCGCGGTGGTGGGCGTTATCCTGAATCTGGCGCTGTTTTTTATCTGGCATAGCGTCTGGGGGCCATCCGGTTTCGACCCGTGGTCCGCAGCCATTGCCCTGGGCGCCGCCGGGCTGCTGTTTCGCTATAAGTGGAAGCTGACCTGGGTACTGGCCACCGCCGCCGCGGTAGGGCTTATCGTCCATATGGCGGGACTGTCCGGCGCAGGATAAGGTCGGCGTTGGGCTGAGAGAAACGTGGACAGATGGGGTAGTGGGGAGGGAGGCCAGTGCCTGAGCAGGCCCTGGCCGGATGGGTGGCAATTATTTATCTACGGGAGGCTCCTCCGCGAGATGCAGTTGACAATATTGCTCAACGCCCGCCTTTAGCATGTTAATAATCACCAGCAGTGTGGGTAAGTAAGGCACCAGTTTAACTAACAGCGAACTGATGGGTTCATCAATCAGCGCCAGCAGGGTATCCACTTTCTTTTTCCATGTTTTGTTATATTCCACACAAAAATTTTTAATATCGGCCGGCTGCGTTGAACGGGCAATCTGTTCGAGTTCTTCAATGGCGTTGAGTGCCGCTTTTATTTTCTCAATGTCGATTTGTTGAGTCATATTCGCCTCACGGTAATCGGAAAAAACTGGATCATTCTTTATGTGGATTAAATAACAGCCACGGTAAGGTGTAATCGTACAGCGCTTTCACCGGCACCACGGATAAGTGGAAATGTTTATCGTGCGGGCTGACGCCATGGTAATCCCGCCATACCCAAGGCTGGACAGAAGCGCTAATGATCCGTTTGTTCCAGATAATATATTTAATTCGTTTGTCTTTGCTGGCGACCAACGCATCGACAATCGCCTGAGCATCACATTTATGTTGAGGATCGTGGGTAATATCGATAGCCGTTACCACACCAATATTTCCATCTATCACCTGCGGATTATGATCCGAGTTGGTGTGGGCATGATGTTCATCACCAATGGTGCCATCGCTGTCCGTGTTGCGATGCGGAGCATATTGATTAATCTGATCTCTGAGTATCAGCAGACTCTTTGCGACACGCCATACCATGTTATTTACCCTCCGGATTGAAACAGGGGTTTGAGCTGACCGGCTCTGCGCCATGAACCACGTCCTGATGAACCGGAGAAGGGGGGGCAGGATCGGCTACTGGATCCGTTTTCACGCTGCTGACTTGTTGCTTTTTCAGGTTTTTCACTTGCAACAGATAATTAAGAATGACGTTCCAGAATGCCGATCCGCCGCTTGCCATCAGGCCAATACATAATGTCATCAGGTCCGGATGTTTAATGGCCGAGAAACTGCCGGCGACGAAAGGTTGGGTCAAAAACGCCGTCACAATACCGGCAACCACCGCTAATATCTGCAGGGCAGATTTGCGTCGTCCTTCGATGACCGGATCCTGATTTTCCAGATTAAGCCAGGGAAAATACCCTTTGATTATCTCTACCAGTCTTTCCGAGGCGATACTGATGGCGATCAGCATCGTAATGATGTTTTCAAGTTGCGAAGAAATGGCATCGCTCATATTATCCTCACTATTGCTGTGTTGAATAAAAATAATTTACAACGTTTTTATCATATGCTTAATTCATAGGGGCAAATTTATGTCGACTCATTTTACGGTCATTTTTGTCGTTCAGGCCGGTAATCGGCAAGTTGTAATAAAATGACAGCGCGTAATAAATAATCCGCCAGAGTGTGTTCGGAATAACTATTTAATCCGACACGAAAACTGAACCGCGGAATTAACCCGTGATAATAAATTTATCGTCGCTTTTTTGATGAGTATAACGGAGGAAACAGAGACGCCACTCATTCATATGAATGAGTGGCGTAAAAAAACTCGCCGCGCGGGCAGGAGGAAGAGAAGCGGGCCAGCGACCGGTTAGCGCGCCCCGGAATGGGACGCTCAGGTCGTGGGGCTTTCGCGGGTGGCCCGCGCCAGCGGGTTGCCGTCCAGTTCCAGCTGGTCGCGCAGCGCCCAGCCGCGCAGCTTGCCGGGGTTAAGTAATCCCGCCGGGTCGAGAGACTGTTTCACCGCCACGACGTCGGGACGAATCACGCCCTGTTTGCCGTCCTCAACCTGCAGCACGTGGGGGTTGTTAATCTTGACGTCGTTGTCGCGAAATATCTGCATGATGGCGTTAAGACGTTCGGGCGTGGTATAGCGCACCAGCTGCAGACCGCTGGCGGTGAGATTGCCCTCGATATCGCGCAGGAATTCAATATGGGACATCACCTCCCCGGCGAAGTGCTGCTCCATCTGTAAAATTTGCTGCGGATAGCGCAGCGGATCAAACGCCGTCTGCAGATAGGTCAGCGTATTGTCCACCTTGAGCGCATGCAGGGTGGTGTGGTTCCAGCAGTATTCCATTAACGAGCCGTTGCGCGTCCGGGCCTCCTCGCTGGCCTGCCGGATGGCGTTGCTCCCGCGATGGCGCGGTAACAGGCTGGCGCAGAGTCCTTCGCTCTCCTCGGCGATCAGGCTGATAACCGCATGCTGCCCGGCGCGGTAACGATCGTTGAGGTGGCTAAAATAGTCAGCGATCGGCGTGGCCAGCAGCGCCACCTGGCGCTTCACCAGCCCCGGCGAGCGGACGCAGGCGTTGGCATAGTTCAGCGCATCGGCGAAATCGTCAAACACGTCCAGACGTTCAATCCACTGGTGCGCAGGCGCCAGCGCCAGCTCAACCTCCAGGATAATGCCGTTGGTGCCGTAGGCGTGATGCAGGAGCAGCGCTTCGGGAGCCGGGACGGTCAGCACGCGGGGGACCGGCTCGACGGTCATTACTTTGACGCTGAGCACATTGCCGGGCGCAGCCAGCGGCCCATAGTTGATGGAGCCGATGCCGCCGAACCCGCCGCCGTAGAGACCGCCCAGGCTCGCCAGTCGATAGGTCGACGGCATACAGCGCAGCTCCCAGCCCGTCTGGCGGGCGGCGGTTTCGATGTCCGCCAGGCGAATGCCGGCCTGGGCCCTCACTGTGCCGTTGCCGAGGGCGACGATCTGGTTGAGCCCGGTCATATCCACCAGCAGCCCGCCTTCGAGGGGGACCAGTTGGCCATAGTTGCCGGTGGCGCTGCCGCGCAGGGTCAGCGGCAGCTGGTGCTGCGCGCAGGCGCAGACCAGCTGGCGCAGCTCCTCTTCATCGCGCGGGCGAACCACCGCGTCCGCCTGTTTCCCCGCCAGTTGCTCGGTGAGTAGCGGACTGAACCAGTGAAAATCGCGGGAGAGCCGTTTGATCTTCGCCGGCTGTAAGGTCCACTCCAGCGCCGGGAGTGCCTGCTGGATCGCCGCGACCGCGTGTTGACGCTGTTCATCAGTCATCATTCTTTTTCCTGTTCGTCAGCAGAACATTAATGAGATTGCACGGCTTCGCTTTCATGCCAGGCGCTGAGCGCCCGGCGCGAGACCCAGGACATCACGCCAAACAGCGCGATACCGGCGAGAGAGATCAGCAGCAGCGCGGCAAACATCAACGGGATATCCAGCTGGTAGCCGGCCTGTAGGATCTGATAGGCCAGCCCGGTATTGGTCCCGCCGGTCCCGGCGACAAACTCCGCCACCACCGCGCCAATCAGTGACAGCCCACTGGAAATACGCAGCGCGCCGAAGAAATAGGGCAGCGCCGAGGGGATACGCAGCCGCACCAGCGTTTGCCAGCGGCTGGCGTGATTGAGGCGAAAATAGCTCAGCAGGCCGGGGGAGACGCTGCGCAGTCCCTGAGTGGTATTGGAGATGATGGGAAACACCGCCATCAGGGTGGCGCACACCACCAGCGAGAGCGTGGCATCCTTCACCCAGATGATGATCAGCGGGGCGATGGCGACGATCGGCGTCACCTGCAAAAACACGATGTAGGGAAACAGGGCGGTTTCCACAAAGCGGTTCTGCACCAGGATAAACGCCACCGCGGCGCCGATGACAATCGACAGCAGAAACGAGATCAGGGTGATCTTGAGGGTGAACAGCAGCGCCAGCAGCAGCGGCGTGAGATGCGTCCACAGGCTTTCCAGCATCACCAGCGGCGACGGCACCAGAAAGGCCGGGATACGGAAATAGCTCACTGCGCCCTGCCACAGGAGCACCATCGCCACCGCGACGAGGGTCGGATAGAGAATTTTGAGAAAACGCGGATGCTGGATCCACGGCGTTGCGGTTGTGGTTTTCATATTATGGCTCCATACCAGACTGGCTGGCCTGCAATAGACTGTCCTGCAGCTGACGGGCATACAGGGAAAAGGCCGGGCTGACGCGGAACGCCTCGCTGCGCGGGAACGGCTCGCGGATGGCGATATCTTCGACCACCCGTCCGGGACGGGCCGCCATCATGATCACCCGCTGGGAGAGAAACACCGCTTCGTGGATCGAGTGGGTGACGAACACTACCGTCAGGTTCTGCTCCTGCCAGAGACGCAGCAGGTCGCTGTCGAGTTTGTTACGCGTAATTTCATCCAGCGCGCCGAAGGGCTCATCCATCAGCAGCAGCTTTGGTCGGGTGACCAGGCCGCGGGCGATGGAGACGCGCATTTGCATGCCGCCGGAGAGTTCGCGCGGCAGGACGTCGGCGAATTTGCCCAGCCCCACCAGCTCAAGGACTTCACTCACCCGGGTATTGCCCTCCGCGCGCGGCACGCCGGCCAGATCCAGCGGCAGCCTGACGTTATTGCGCACGCTGCTCCACGGCATCAGGGTGGCTTCCTGGAAGACGAACGACAGCGGATGCTGGGCCTTTTCCCGACTGTCGCGCCGCCACAGCATCAGCTTGCCGTCGCTGGGCTCCACCAGGCCGGCGACCATCTTCAGCAGGGTGCTTTTACCGCAGCCGGACGGGCCGAGCAGGGTAATAAACTCCCCCTGATTGATGGTCAGGTTGACGGGCAGCAGCGCCCGGGTGCCGTTGCTGTAGATTTTCTCCGCCGACAGCACCTCGATGGCCGGGGTGGCAGCGGCGGGTATAAAGCGGGTATCGCTCATCACGGTCAGTTTCGGGGCGGTATTCATGGCATCACTCCGGCGTCTTTGACCATCTCCAGGGTGTAAGTCTGCTCAAACGGCACCTTGCTGGCGTCGATCAGTTTGTTTTTCACCAGCATGTCCCAGGTTTTCTTCAGCCGCGGCTCGGTGATGATGCCGATGCCGCCGGTCTTAGCATCGCCGCCGGTCACCAGCTGGTACTGCTTCATCTGGGCAATGCCAAAGGCGATCTGCTCGGCGCCCATTTGCGGATTTGCTTTACCGATCAGGCTGTTGCCGGGGGTGGGATCCTGCAGGTAGCTTTTCCAGCCTTCCATGGAGGCTTTGACGAAGGCCGCCACCGCCGCCGGACGTTTGCGGATGGTGTCGGCCATACAGATAATCGAGTTGCCGTAGGGCGGGTAGCCCCAGTCGCTGAGCGGATAGACATAGAACGGCTGCCCGCCTTTGGCGACGGAGAACGGCTCGGAGGTCACGTAGCCCTGCTGCACCAGGTTTTTATCGGCGAGGAACGGCTGAACGTTAAAGGTATAGGGGCGCACTTTGCTGCCAGCCAGACCCAGCTCGCTTTTCGCCCACGGCCAGAAGGAGGTATAGGCCTCGGTGGCGAGCAGGAAGGTTTTGTCTTTAAGTTCCGCCGGGTTCTCCACCTTGTCATGGGTGATAAACACCGTCGGCGAGTGCTGGAACACGGTGGCGACGGTCACCGCGTGCACCCCGGCCTGCCAGGTCTCCAGCGCCTGGCCGTTGTCGCCAAGGGTGCAGTCCGCCTGACCGGCCGCCATCAGCTGCATGACGTTGATCTGCGGGCCGCCCATTTTAATTTCGACATCGAGACCGGCGTGTTGATACAGCCCAGTGGCCTGGGCCTGGTAAAACCCGCCGTGTTCGGCCTGGGCATACCAGTTGGTGAGAAAGGTAAACTTCTCCGCCGCGAAGCAGGAGGCTGAGGTCGCGAGGGCGGCCACGGTCAGCAGGGTAAAAACGGGCGTCAATCTGGTATTCATCAGGGCTCCCTGGATTCAGCAGCGAAAGAAGGTGGTAGGGACTGCACAAAGCCGTGCCAGTGCTGTTTGCCCCAGGTCGGTTCGCGACGTTCGACCCAGGCCATGCGGTGGATCTCGATGATCGCCTGCGCCCAGCTGGCGGCGAGGGAGTCGAGAAGCCCTTCGCCTTGCTCCCGCGTCGCCGGGGTCGGGTCGCCAATCACCCCGCTGGGGCCAAAGTCATACGACGCCCACGCCGCCGCCGGACGACCTTTCGACAGGGTTGGGCAGGGGAATTCCGGCGGGAAGTTGGCGACCGCCCGCTCCATATGAACGCACTCCGGGGCCAGCGCCAGCATCAGCGCCGTTTCGCTATGCCCGGCGTGCATCGCCATCCGCTGTTCATGCGGGCTGAGAAACTGTTTTTCGCAGTTGGGCACGTTGAACACGTCGTGGGGGATGGCGATGAAATCCCCGTGGCGCAGGCGCATTTCCCGGCAGGCGATCTGCAGGATCTGCGGCTGGCCGCCGTGGCCGTTGATCATCAACAGCTTGCGAAAACCGGCCCGATAGAGAGATTCGGCGATCTCCAGCAGGGTATGCAGCAGCGTATCGCCGCTAAGGGTCAGGGTGCCGGGAAAATGCAGATGCTCCTCGGACTTACCGTAGACGATCGGCGGAATGGCGTAGGCCGGGATCGTCGCCGGCAGCCTGGCGAGGGCATGGCCCGCCACGCCGGAAGATATCACGCTGTCCACCGAGCAGGGCAAATGCGGGCCGTGCTGTTCGATCGCCCCGGTGGGGAGGACGATAACCGTATTGCTTTTATCCGGCAGGGCGGCCACGTCCGTCCAGCTCAGAAAAGGAAGAAAGCGCGCGGCAGGAATGTAACCGTTAATCATCGCGGTGCCTCGGAGTTAAATGACGGGGGTAACCAGACGGTCGCTTCGACTTCAATCAGTACCGTGGCGTCGGGCAGCATTTCGCTGACCTGCACCACGGTGGAAACGGGCGGCTGGTCGGGGTAAAACAGCTTCCTGACCCGGCTGTAATAGGGAAAATGGTCAAGGTTGCGAAAGTACTGCACCAGCTTGATAACGTCGCTCATCTGCCCTCCCGCGGACGCCACGGTGCGGCGGATGCTCTCCAGGACGTACCAGCTCTGGGCGAGGATCGGGCCCTGTTTCGCATCGGTCGAAAATTCGCCGGTCGCCCCCAGCAGCTCCCGCACCGGCTCAGGCACATCCTGAAAGCCGTTGACGATGGTGCCGGTCAGGGGATTGACCGGAATAATGCCGGAGAGAAAGATAAAATCGCCGGCTCTGCGCCAGGCGGCATACCGCGCCAGCGGCGCCCCGGCGCCTGCTTCAAGACTCATGTGCCATCTCCTCCTGCCACACGCGCCGGTGGGTTAACCTGCCGTGGTTAACCACCAGACGGGCGGCGCTGTTTAAAGGCCAGGTAAAACGGTCGCTACCCGGGAAAATCACTACGCTGGCCGCCGCCCCGACGGCAAAAGGCGCCGCGTCTGCCGGCGAACCGGTTAGCGCCGCGCGATCGCAGATCAGCCGCGACTGCCGGTCGAACAGGTCGCTGAGCTGAGCGCTGAACAGACCGCAGGCCAGGGTGTCCAGCGGGTCATAGCTCCCCGCCGGGCAGAAGGCATCCTGCACGTTGTCGCAGCCGAGCAGGGTGGCCACGCCGGCGGCCTGCGCCTCGTGCAGCAGGGTGATCCCCCGCAGGCGCGGCGTGCGGCCGAACGTCGCATCCTGCAGCAGCAGGTTGGTCATCGGCAGAGCGATAAGGGTGACGCCGTGCGCCGCCAGCTGGCGCAGGATCGGCGCCGCCTGTTCGTCGCTGCCGGCGGCCAGTGCGCAGCCGTGGCTGCAGCAGATATGCCCGGGAAAAGGGTGGCGGGAGAGATGATCCGCCAGCCAGGTCAGCCCCTGAGACACTTCGCTGAGCTCCTCATCAATATGCAAATCCAGATCCAGATCCCAGCGGGCCGCGCTGTACAGCAGATTTTCCATGGCGGTGGCGTCCCAGTTGGAGGAGTGGATGAAGCCGCCCAGCAGGCAGCGCTCTCCGCTGTTGGCGACCGTCCGGGCGATGGCCTCCGCTTGCGCCAGCTCGCGAAACAGGGGCAGCGGGACCAGCGCCACCCGCTCCAGGGTGAGGCCGACGGTATCGAGGCGGGCGATCTCCTGCCAGGCGTCCGGCGCGTCGGCGGTAAACCAGTCGACATGGCTGCGCAAATGGGTCACGCCATTCGCTGCCGCCCGGGCCAGCGCGGTGGACGCTCGGCGTTGAATATCCGCCCTGGACCAGTGTCGGCGATCCTCATGCATGGCGTGGATCGCCGGCAGCAGCCCGGCCTGCGCTGGACGGCAGCGTTCAATAGTGAATGTCTTGTCCAGATGGGCATGGGGTTCCACCAGGCCGGGGAGCGTCAGGGCTCCCGCCAGGTCCCACAGGCCGGGAGTCGGCTGGTCGGTTGGGGTCAGTGTGGCGATCCGGCCGTCGCGAAAGGCCAGGTCCGCCAGCAGCGGTTCACCGTTGGCCCGCGTCGGCCAGCCGTCGGGCAGCGCCCAGGCCGGGAGTCGGGCGCGGCTGATACCGGTGAGCGGCGCGCAAGAGGAGGGGAGCGTCATCGTCAGTCTCCTCACAGATCCAAAACCAGACCCGGCGATTTCGCCCGCGAACAGCAGAGCGTGATCTGGTCGTTGCCGGCTTTCTCTTCCGCCGTCAGCACGCTGTCCCGGTGCTCGGGGATCCCGTCGAGGACCCCGGTAATACAGGAGCCGCACATTCCCTGTTCGCAGGAGAGCATTACCTCCACCCCGGCGTGCTGTAATACCTGAGCAATGGTTTGATCCGCGGCCACCTGCAGGCGCTGCCCGCTGGAGGCCAGCTCAATATAAAACGCATTTTTCGCCGCAGTATTATTTTCCGCCGCGGGAGTAAAACGCTCGAATACGAACTGCGACGGCGACCAGCGATATTCCTCCATGACCGACCGCAGTCTCTGAATAAAACCCTCCGGGCCGCAGGCTATTACTGCGGTATCAGGGTGGGGCACAGTTAAGCATTCGGGGACCCGCTGGCGAAACGACGCGCCTTCCTCGCTGCAGTGAATGGCCACCGTGCTGTTCGCAGTCAGCTGGTTCAGGCGCGGGGAGAAGGCGGTCTGGCGCGAACTGGCGACATAATAATGCAGCTCCAGCGCCCCCTTTCTGGCGGCAATCGCTTCAGCCATCGCCAGCAAAGGCGTGATGCCGATACCGCCGGCAAACAGCAGGTAGCGCCCGGCCTGCGGCAGGGGAAAATGGTTGCGCGGCGGCGAAATGGCGAGCCGATCGCCGGCTTTGAGCTGCTGGTGCAAATAGCGTGAGCCGCCGGTGGAGGTGTCAGTCAGTCTGACGCAAATTTCATAAGTATTACTGCGGTCAGGCGTGCCGCACAGGGAATACTGCCGCGGGCCGACGCCGGGAATAATAATATCGATATGCGCCCCGGCGGAGTAGGCCGGTAATATTTCACCGGCCGCCGCCTGCAAAATTATGGATAGATTTCCCTGTCCGTTGGGGCGTATTTCCCCGACCGAGACCGAAATAAGATCGTGGCTGTGCATTACCGTTTTCTCTCCCTCACTCCGCTGTCTGCAGGGCGGCCAGGGGCGGCGAAGAGATAACTCCCCTTCGCGGTGAACTGTCCGGCGTGCAAGAAAATGGGTGAAACGATCGTTTCTCCGCTATGAATGCTACGGTATTGTGATAAAACTGTTGCGTCCAGAGCTTTGATTCGCACAACCCGTTGCAAAAAAGAGAGCACCCAAACCATGTTTGCCTTCTCCCGATTTCTGCTCTATTTCACCGAAGTGGCCCGTCAGGGATCGTTTCGTAAAGCGTCAGAGGCGCTGCATGTGTCGGCGTCTTCCATCGACCGTCAGATTTTGCGCGTGGAACAGGAGCTGGCGATGCCGCTCTTCGAGCGCCATCCCACCGGGCTGCGGCTGACCGCCGCCGGGGAGCTGCTCCTGCACGCGGCCAATAACTGGAAAAAGGACTTTACCCGGGTCTGCGAGCAGCTGGATGACCTGCGCGGGCTGCGGCGCGGGCATGTGCGCATCGCCACCATCGATGCCATTAACCGGCATTTCTTTTCGACGATGCTCAAAGAGGTGCATAAACATTATCCCAACATCTCTTTTACATTGACCACCATCAACAATATCCACATCCAGCAGGCGCTGATCTCCGGCGAGGCGGATTTCGGCATCATGCTCAATCCCCAGACCTCTCGTGAACTGCAGGTGCGGGCGTTTGCCGAGATGAATATGGGGATTGTGGTGCCCACCGGCCATCCGCTGGCCAGCCGCAGCGCGGTGCGCTTTAGTCAGTGCCTCGACTACCCCTTAATCCTGCCGTCCGCCCCATTGATGATCAGCGAGCCGGTGGAGGCGCTGGTGAACATCAGCGGCAACGAGGTAAAGGAGGTGGCGGTATCGAATAACATTCACATGATCCGCACCCTGATCAAAGAGCAGATGGGCATCGGCATTCTGTGCCGGCTGGATATTCTCGATGAGATTGAGTCCGGCCAGTTGGCGTTTGTGCCGCTAACCGATCCGCAGCTTAAGCCTTTCACGCTGGCGCTGTGCGTCTCGCCCGCCCGCCAGCTTTCCCTTGCCGCCTCGATGATGCTGAACCAGCTGGAGATGCTCTTCAGCCAGCTGTGAAATGTCGGGCAGGCACTAAAATCATTCATTAGCGCACTATTATGGTGCGTTTCTTGTGGGCATGAATCAAAGGTTGCATGCCCAAGGGGGGCGGCGCAGGCGATTTCTCGCGGCCGCTCGCGGGCGATAAAATCTGGCATTGTTTTTGTATAGCTGAGTGTGAGTAGAAGCGGTCAGTACGGGTTATCCATACGGGACATTGCTCAGTCACCATGTCGCGGTTCAATGTTGACCGGGATGGGAGGCTGAGCCACATTCGCTCGCTCCCCCTCCCGGCGTAAAGAGGAGAGGGATATGAAAACAGGCGCACGCCTTCCCCGGGGCATACGCTGGCTGGGCCTGATGGCTCTCGGCAGTGTCTCGCTGGCCGTTCAGGCCGAGGAGAAAATCGTTCTGCTGACCTCCTGGTACGCCCAGGCGGAGCAGGGGGGTTATTATCAGGCTCAGGCCACCGGGCTGTACAAAAAATATGGTCTCGACGTCGAGATCCGCTCCGGCGGACCGCAGGTCAACGGCATGCAGTTGCTGTTGTCGAAGCGGGCCGATGTGATCATCGGTTACGACCTGCAGCTGCTGGAAGGCATTCAGCGCGGCTTCCAGGCAAAGGCCATTGCCGCGCCCTTTCAGTACGATCCCCAGGGGCTGCTGACCCATGCCGATGTCACCTCCCTGCAGGGGCTGAAAGACAAAACCCTGCTGGTCTCCAGCTCCGGTCAGGCGACGTGGTGGCCGTGGCTGAAGGCGCAATACCAGCTGAGCGACGCGCAGGTTCGCCCCTATACCTTCAATATTCAACCCTTTGTCGTCGATGACGCTGTCGCCCAGCAGGCCTATGTCAGCTCCGAGGTGTTCCAGGTGCAGAAGGCCGGAGTGAAGGCGCACTTCTTCCTCTTTTCCGAACACGGCTATCCCCCCTACGGCGGCATCCTTATCGCCCGCCCGGATACCATCGCCGAGCGTAAAGCGGCGATGGCGAAGTTTGTCCGCGCCTCAATGGAGGGCTGGGTGAGCTATCTCAAGGATCCGGCGCCGGGCAATGCGTTGATTAAGCAGGACAACCCGAAAATGACCGACGATCTGCTCGCCTGGGGCGTGACCCAGATCCGTGAGCATCACCTGATCGACGGCGGGGATGCCGCCAGCCAGGGCTGGGGGACGATGACCGACGCGCGCTGGCAGAAGACCCGCGACTTTATGGTCAGCGCCGGTCTGCTGGCGGCGGCCACCGACTGGAAACAGGCCTACACCACCGAATTTGTTCAGGCCATGCAGGTTAAACCCTGAGGAGCGACGCCATGTCATTAATTATTAAAAATGCCCATGCCATCCTCAGCGGTCTGCCCGGAGAGGCGGCGCGGCTGGCCGGGCCGGATATTCGCATCCGCGACGGCAAGATTGCCGCCATCGGCAGCCTGACGCCGCTGCCGGAAGAGCGACAGATCGATGCCCGCGACTGCGTGATCTATCCGGCGTGGGTGAACACGCACCACCATCTTTTTCAGTCGCTGCTGAAGGGCGAGCCGCAGGGGCTGAACCAGAGCCTGACGGCCTGGCTGAGCGCCACGCCGTACCGCTTTCGCGCGGCTTTCGATGAACATACCTTTCGTCTGGCGGTGCGCATTGGCCTGGTGGAGCTTCTGCGCTCGGGCTGCGCCAGCGTGGCGGATCACAACTACCTGTACTGGCCGGATATGCCTTTCGATACCTCGGAGATTGTCTTCAGCGAAGGGGAAGCGCTGGGGATGCGCATCGTCCTGTGCCGAGGTGGGGCGACCCAGGGCCGGGCGGTGGAACAGGATCTGCCGGTGGCGCTGCGTCCGGAAACCTTCGACAGCTATATGGCGGATGTCGAACGGCTGGTCAGCCGCTATCACGACCCCCGGCCCGAGTCTCTGCGCCGGGTGGTGATGGCGCCCACTACCGTCCTGCACTCCGCGCCGGGCGCCCAGCTGCGGGAGATGGCGAAGCTGGCCCGCCAGCTGAGGATCCGGCTGCACAGCCATTTATCGGAAACCGTCGATTATCTCGATGCCGCGCGGCAGAAATTCTCCATGACGCCGGTTCAGTACTGTGCGGAACACGACTGGCTGGGAAATGACGTGTGGTATGCCCATCTGGTGAAGCTGCTGCCGGAGGAGATTGCCCTGCTGGGCCGTACCGGAACCGGCATCGCCCACTGCCCGCAAAGCAACGGCCGGCTGGGCAGCGGCATCGCCGATCTGCTGGCGTTAGAGCAGGCCGGGGTCCCGGTCTCGCTGGGGGTGGACGGCGCCGCCTCGAATGAAGCGGCGGATATGCAAAGCGAAGCCCATGCCGCATGGCTGCTGCAGCGCGCGCGCAAGGGGATGCTGGCGCAGCCGCGCTACGCCGGGGGCACCTTCGAGGGCGGGGCCGATGCGGCCACGGTGGAGGATGTGGTGCGCTGGGGCTGCGCCGGCGGGGCGCAGATCCTCGGCTTAGCGCAGAGCGGCACCCTGCAGGTCGGCATGCAGGCGGACCTCGCCATTTACCGGCTGGACGATCCGCGCTACTTCGGCCTGCACGATATGGCCATTGGGCCGGTGGCCTGCGGTGGGCGCGCCGCGCTGAAGGCGCTGCTGCTCAATGGCCGCCCCATCGTGGAAGACGACGCCATTCCCGGTCTCGACCTTGACGCGATGCGTCACGACGCGCTGGCGGCCGTCCGTACCCTCCAACAGCGCGCCGCTGTTTAACTGATAACAGGATAATGACGATGAACGCAACCACCCAGAATCAACGCTATGCCTTACAGGAACTGGAAAAAGAGGCGCTGATGGGCGCCGAGGGCGAAGAGACCTTCGTCCGCGAAGTACGCTGTATCGACCTGTCGAACTTTGCCGCAAGAAAAAATGACATTGCCGAACAACTGTGGGAGGCGGCGGTGGAGATTGGCTTCTTCCAGGTCAGCCATCACGGTATTCCGCTGGCGGATATCCGCCAGGCGTTCAGCATGACCGAGGCGTTTTTCGACCTGCCCGACGAGGTGAAGCGCCAGTATCCGCTGGCCGGTAACGCCGGCTGGGAAAGCAAAGCGCAGGTTCGGCCGTCGACCCGCACCCCGGATCAAAAAGAGTCGTATCAGATAACCCGGCCTCTGATGGCCGGGCGCTGGCCCAGCGATCGGGAGCTGCCAGGCTTCCGGCAGACGATGCTCGGGTTTGAGTCGCAGTGCTGGCAGCTGGGGATGAAGATCCTCTCCTGCTTTGCTTTAAAGCTCGGTTTTCCGGAATCGTTTTTTACCACCGCGCACGATCCGCAGCGTGACACCTATCAGAGCACCTTGCGCATGCTGCATTACTATGCAACCGAGCAGTCGCAGCAGGGGATGTGGCGGGCCGGCGCGCACACCGATTTTGACTGCCTGACGCTGCTGTTCCAGCGCCCCGGCCAGGGCGGCCTGCAGGTTTGTCCCGGTAAAGACCGCGAAAGCCAGCAGTGGACCAGCATTGAGCCGCGCGAGGAGGTGATCACCTGCAATATCGGCGATATGCTGATGCGCTGGAGCGACGACCAGCTGCCGTCTAACTTCCATCGGGTGAGAAATCCGCTGCCCCATGAATATCAGGGGCCGCGCTACAGCCTGGCGTTTTTCTGCCAGGCCAATAAAGATGTCGAGATCCTCGGGCCGCAGAGGAAGTACCCGCCCATCAGCGCCGAGGATTATCTGCAGCAGCGGATCCAGGCCAATTTTGCCAAAGGGTAAGATGCGCTCTTGAATGGTATACCTGCCGCCGGCTTTCGCTGACCGGGCGGCAGGATATCCGGCGCTGAGCTTTTCAGGTGGTAGGGCTTGCCGATGCGGGTGACAAAGGTATCTCTGCCGCAGCTATAAAATCGATAAAACAGCGTATTCTTGGTGACAGGTAGCGGCTGGCGGGCCACAGGACCGAGAAATGCCCATCCTTGTCGCAACAGCCGGGCAACACCTCCTGCAGTTGTCCCTCATCCATTGCCTCGCGCACGACAAAATCAGGCACATAAGCGATGCCCATCCCCGCCGCGCTTAAGCGAATGGCGGCCTCAATGTTATTGACCGTCATCACGGCAGCGGACCTGAAATCTCCCGTCAGTCGCATACCGCGCAGTTCCCAGGGCTGGATCAGCCCCGTCGCGGGGAAGCGGAAAAAAATGCACTTGTGCGCCGCCAATTCCGCTGGCGAGTCGGGGGCGCCGTATTCCGCCAAATAGGCCGGGCTGGCACAGAGCACAAAACGAAAGCCTCCCAGCGTTCTGGCGATCAAGCGGGAGTCCGCTAATTCACCGCTGCGGATAGCGACATCAACTCCCTCATCGATCAGATTGACCAGCCGGTCGCTAAAGTCGAGATCCAGTTCAACCTGCGGATAAAGACGGCTAAAGGCGGTGAGGGCGGGGAGCAACAGGCGGTAGCCAATGACGGGCAGTGAAATCCTCAGTTTGCCGGTGGGCTGTGAGAGACTGCTGGTCAGCTCTGACTCGGCCTCCTGGATCTGCTCCAGGATACTCTGACAGCGGGTCAGAAATGCGGCCCCCTCCGCCGTCAGGCTGACGTTTCTGGTGCTGCGGTTGAACAGCCGGACCCCCAGTTTATGCTCAAGCCGGGCGACATTCTTACCCACCGCCGAGGCAGATATGCCCAGCAGCCTGGCGGCCTGAACAAAGCTTAGCGTTTCGGCGGTGCGGACAAAGGACGTCAGCGAGGTGAGGCTGTCCATCGATTATAAACCTTATGTCTCTTAAGAAGATATTTTCAGTCTATTTATCGGCAATAACATCCGCAATAGGATGGCGACAGTTTATTCATTCCTTGCCGACTGATGAGGGCCGCCCGATGTTACTCCCCGCCAGAACACCTTCCCAATACGCCAGCGCCCTGGCCGCGCTTTCTGTCTTTATGGCGGCCTTGCTGCTGCCGTTAAGTTTTACCGGCGGCGTCATGACCACCCCCGCGATACAGCAGTCGCTGGGCGGCTCTCCCGCTGCGCTGTCGTGGCTGACCAATGGCTTTATGTTGACCTTCGGCAGCTTTTTGCTGGCCGCAGGGGTGACGGCGGATGCGATCGACAGAAAACGTATTTTTATCGCCGGCGCCGCGCTGTTTTGCCTGAGCAGCCTGCTGTTTTGTCTGACGCACAATCTCTTCCTGTCAGGCGTGTTGAGGGCGCTGCAGGGCCTGGCCGCGGCGATGATTTTAGCCAGCGGCAGTGCGGCGCTGGCCCAGCTGTATGATGGCGCCCAGCGGACGCGGGCATTCAGCATCCTGGGCACGGTGTTCGGCGCCGGCCTGGCGTTCGGCCCGCTGCTGATCGGCTTCATGACCGACGCGGTGGGCTGGCGCGGGGTATACGCCCTGTTTGCGCTGCTCTCGGTGATGGTTCTGCTTATCGGTCTGGCGTATCTGCCGGTGGCAGAAAAAAGCGAGCCGCGGACACCCGACAACCTGGGCTTAACCCTGTTTACGCTGGCCCTGATGCTTTTTACTGCATCGCTTATGGTCATTCCGGCCCGCGGTTTTTTATCCCTGACCACGCTGGCCTTGCTCATCGCGTCGGGGGGGCTGTTCGTGGCGTTTGTCGTACGCTGCCGGAGGGTGAACAACCCGGTGCTGGAACTCTCCCTGCTGCGTCATCCGCGTTTTGTCGGCGTACTGTTGTTGCCTGTCGCCACCTGCTGTTGCTACGTGGTCCTGCTGATTATTGTTCCACTGCATTTTATGGGCGGAGAGGGGATGAGTGAGTCGCAGAGCGCACTGTATCTGATGGCGCTGACCGCGCCGATGCTGGTTTTCCCATCCGTTGCGGCCCTGCTCACCCGCTGGTTTTCACCGGGGCAGGTGTCCACGGCGGGACTGATGATGGCCTCCGTCGGGTTGCTGTTGCTGGGCGATGCTTTTCACAGTAACCACCTCCCGCAGCTGGTGCTGGCGCTGATCCTCTGTGGGGCGGGGGCGGCGCTTCCCTGGGGACTGATGGATGGCCTGGCGATATCCGCTGTGCCGGTCGCCAAAGCCGGTATGGCGGCAGGCCTGTTCAACACCGTACGCGTTGCCGGCGAGGGGATCGCCCTGGCGATAGTCTCCGCGGTATTAACGGCAAGCAATACCCTGACCCTGCAGAGTCGCGTTCACGGGTATGCGCCTGAGGTGATTGACCGCGCCGCAGGCTGGCTGGGGGCCGGCAATATGCCGCAGGCGGCTGCGCTTTTGCCTGACTTTTCCCTCCGGGCGCTGCGCGAGAGCTATGACTCTGCTTATACGCTACTGTTTAGCGGGCTGGCGGTCGTCACCCTGCTGTGCGCCCTGATGGTCTGGCGGACGCTATGCCGGAAGGGGGGCGCTATCCAAACCCGCGACAGTGGATCCTGAACCCCCTTGATAGCGCGGTGGCGTCACGCTTCCCGGTCTGCTCAGCGAACCGGAACTGTTATTGTTTCGCTGACGGAATTATGCTGATTAGGGCGGCCATATGCGCCGCTCCGGCAACGGAAACTGTGACTGACAGGCGGCGGTATGGCGAGTGATACGGACCGGATTTATATCGAGATCCTGGAAACGGTGCTGATGGCCACCCTGGATCCTGATTTGTGGAAATCGGCGCTGCAGAAACTGGCGTTTCTCACCGGCAGCGCCTTGATGGAGCTCTTTAACGTCAAGCCCGCCGAAAACGCAGTGGCGGAGCTGCTGGTGCGGGGCATGACGCCTTACATCTGGGCGTATCTATCGCCACGATCGGAACCCACCTTAGCGCCCTGTACCAGAAAACCCATACTCGACATCAGGCAGAGCTCCTGCTGATTCTCCGCGTAATCGACGGCGAATGGTTTCGCTCGGTCAGGAATGATGGTCGCGCAGGAAAACGGTCAGCACCTCTTTCGGCGGCACGCCGCCGCATTCGCCAATCATCCAGCCCACCGCGCCGCGGTGATAGGCGCCGTGAAAGAGCATGTGGTTCAGCATCTCCATCGCGGTCATATTGCCGTCGCCACCGTCGACAAATTTGAAGGCGATACGTTCGTGGAAATCGGCGGGGGTCATGGCGCTGACGTACTGAATGTATTCGTCCGTACAGGCGGTCATGGCCGTTTCCAGCTCATCAACGGTTGGCGTCTCAGGGGTATTCAGCGCGGTGTAGCCGTGCGGCCTGCTGCGCAGATTCGCCCGGAAAATCATATCAACGACATGGATATGGTTCATCAGCCTGATGGTCAGGTGACGCTTTTCGCCATGTACCGTTCCGTCAATCGCGCGGATCGCCTGTAAGGTGGCAAGGTCAATCCAGCGCTTGTATTTCAACAGCGTTACTACTGTGTCTTTGTCCATAGTCGGTCCCGGGTTGGTTGAACCGTTATCATACTGGTTATGCCGGTGAGCCGTCACTCACCGGCACCAGGCACAAAAAAGCCTCGCCGAGGCGAGGCTTTTCAATAAGCAGATGATTTAGTCAAACACACCGTTAATCACGGCGGTGACGATCGCGGTGCTCAGGGCCACCAGCACCAGATCATCGCCGACCGCCCGCCATTCATAGCCCGGATAATAGGGCAGGTCGTTAATCATAGAAGCTGGCAGGGTCTTTTTGGCGATCCCCGGAGGGAGCGGTTTGCCGCGGGCAACATTTTTGGCGATACCCGGCGGCAGCGCCTGATAGCCGACCAGACCGTAGTTCACGGCAAGGGAGCGCGCCCGTGAGAAGCTAATATCGCTGTCGACGTGGTCGGGCTTGCCGTAGTTTTTCCGTTTGCCGTGATCTTCAGTGGACTGGCCTTTATTTTGCCCTTTATTGCCATGGTCGCCACTGTTACCGTTGTTACCATGATTGCCGCTATTGCCATGGTTACCACTGTTCCCGTGATTACCACCGCCGTTGCCATTGCCATTACCCGGGTTGGCATACGCTGGCGCGGCCATGACGGCAAGAGAAATAACCGCCGCCAGTGCTGTTTTGAGAGTGCGACGCTTAAGCATGATGTTGATACCTTAACAGGGAGTACACGCTTAAAAAATAAGATAAAGCTATACCCCAGGCAATCTCATGTTGTCTTATTTTTTTGCCCTTATTTAATTAGCGGCGGGAAAAGGGTAGCGGGACGCGGACGAGCAATTCCATTGCTGCGTTTTGACAGACGGGCGACCGCGCCCCGCTAAATATCTTGCCGGGAGGATCGCTCCCGGGCGTGGAGAAAAAATGCCCGAAGCCATTGGGCAAAAGAGTACAAAGATGTTCCGCTTCATTTATCGCGCGTCTCACAAGACGGGGCGGATAGTAAATCCTGGCGCTGCCGCGCACAATCGGTCGGTTGTTTAGAAATAAATAACCCCATTGACCGCGCTCAGGATGCGACCCAATGACAGGCGACCCGATGGCCCGGGGCCACCTCGCGCAGCGCCGGAGGCTCTCTGCGGCAACGTTCGCTGGCCAGCGGGCAGCGGGATGAAAAGCGGCAGCCGGCGGGGGGATTGGCCGGATCCGGGATCTCGCCTTGCACCAGCGCCTGCGGTTCGCTGTGCGGGTCGAGGGTCGGCACCGCAGCCATCAGGGCGCGGGTATAGGGATGGAGGGGGCGGCTGAACAGCGCATCGCGGCTGGCGCTTTCCACCAGTTGCCCGAGATACATCACCGCCACATCGTCACATAAATGCTCCACCACCCCGAGGTCGTGGGAGATAAACAGAAACGTGACGCCGCGGTTGTCGCGCAGGTCGGAAAACAAATTGATGATCTGCGCCTGAATCGACACATCAAGGGCCGAGATGGGTTCATCGGCGACGATAAAATCCGGGTTGAGGATCAGCGCCCGGGCAATACCGATCCGCTGACGCTGGCCGCCGGAAAACTGATGCGGGAAGCGGGCATAATGTTCCGGCGCCAGGCCGCAGATCTTCATCACGTCGATCACCCGGTCATATAGCTCATTGCGGGCGCACAGTTTGTGCTGCAGCATGGCTTCGCCAATCGCGTCGCCAATACGCAGCCGCGGGTTCAGCGAGCTATAGGGGTCCTGAAACACCAGCTGCATCCTGGGCCGGATAGCGCGCAGGGCAGGCGCGGTCAGGTCGGCCAGCTCCTGACCGTGAAATTTCACGCTGCCGGCGCTCTTCTCGTACAGGCCAAGCAGGGTCCGGCCGACGGTGGTTTTACCGCTGCCGGACTCGCCCACCAGGCCAAAAATGGTGCCCGGACGGATATTAAAGCTGATGCCGTCCACCGCGCGAAGCTCGCCGGTCTGCTGACCAAACAGGCCGTCGCGTAGCGGAAAATATTTTTTCAGTCCATCCACTTCAATGACATAGCGTTCGCTCATGATGTCACCTCCGCAAATTCGCTATAAAAGCATGCAGCACGTTGGCGGTCGCCGAGCAGCGGCGGAATCGCCTCCCGGCAGCGCGCCGTCGCCCGCTCGCAGCGCCCGGCAAAGGCGCAGCCCGCCGGCAGGGCGGCCAGATCCGGCACCTGGCCGGGAATTGAGTACAGCCGCCGACGCCGCTCACCGGGCACCGGTCGGGAGGCGATCAGCCCCCGCGTGTAGGGATGCTGAGGATGCCGTAGCACTTCCGCGGTGGCGCCTTGTTCCACAATTCGTCCGGCATACATCACCACCACCTGCTCGGCCATCTGCGCGATCACCCCCAGGTCGTGGGTAATCAGCATCATCGCCATCTGGCTGGCCCGCGCCCGATCCCGCAGCAGGCGTAGGATCTGCGCCTGCACGGTCACGTCGAGCGCGGTGGTGGGTTCGTCGGCGATCAGCAGTTTGGGCCGACAGCTCAGCGCCATGGCGATCATCACCCGCTGCAGCATGCCGCCGGAAAGCTGGTGAGGATAGCGGGTCATCAGGCTGTCCCCGCGCGCCAGGCCGACCTCGCTTAACAGCTGGATGGCCTGATGCCAGGCGGCTTTCGGCGTGGCGCTGAGGTGGCGGATCGGCGGTTCGCACAGCTGCTCCCCGATGGTCAACACCGGGTTGAGGGCCGACATCGGTTCCTGAAAAATCATTGCCAGCTGGTGACCGCGCAGATCGGCCATCTGTCTGGCTTTCAGCCGCAGCAGATCGCGGTCCGCGAAGCGGATCTCGCCGCCGTCGATGCGCGCCGTCTGCGGCGGCAGGAGGCCCATCAGCGCCATGGCGGTGACGCTTTTGCCGCAGCCGGATTCACCCACCACGCCAACGGTTTGCCCGGCCTGAATGGTGAAAGAGACCTCCTGCACCGCGCGCACGCGAGAGCGTTCGCCGGCGAAAGAGACGGAGAGATGATTAAAGGAGACTAACGGCGTGGTCATTTCAGCCTCGGTTTCATATTGGGATCCATGGCATCGCGCAGGCCATCGCCCAGCACGTTGATGGCGATCACGGTGATAAAGATGGCGATGCCCGGCGGCATCCACAGCCAGGGGCGGCGCTGGAAATCGATCAGGCTGTTAGCGGCATCCATCATATTGCCCCACGACGGCGTCGGCGGCAACACGCCGAGGCCGAGATAGCTCAGCGCGGATTCACTGAGAATGGCGTTGGCGACGGCCATGGTCGCCATCACCACCAGAATCGGAATGGTATTCGGCAGCAGGTGGCCAAACAGCCGGCGACGCGCCGACAGGCCCAGCACCTGGGTGGCCAGCATAAAATCGCGTTCGCGCAGGGAGAGACATTGCCCGCGCACCAGCCGCGCCAGTCGGGGCCACTCCAGCAGGCTGAGCATCACCACCACCATATAAATGCGCGAGTCCGGCGAAAAATCGAGCTCAGAAAGCATCGCCCCGGCGACGATCAATAGCGGTAACCCGGGGATAGTCATCACCAGGTCGGCCACGCGCATGATCAGTTTGTCGGTTAACCCGCCGACGTAACCCGAGAGGGCGCCGAGCAGGTAGCCGAGGCACACCGACATCACCATGGTCAGCAGGCCGATAATCAGCGAGATGCGCCCGGCCAGCAGCAGGCGGGTATAGACATCGCGACCGAGGAAATCGGTCCCCAGCCAGTGTTCCGCCCCGGGCGGCTGGTTGATGCTCAGGGCGTCGGTGGCATCATCACTCCACGGCGACCAGACGGGCCCCAGCACGCACCACACCGCCATCACCGCCAGCAGGATCAAGCAGAACATGGCCTGCCGGTTACGGCGCAGCTGTCGCCACCCCTGGCGCCAGGGAGAGGGGGTAATGTGCGCCAGCGCCGGGATAGCCGCCTGCCGCTGGCGGCGACGGGAAGCTAAGTAAGACAGGATCATCATGACCTCACCCGAATACGCGGATCGGCCCAGGCGTACAGTACGTCGGCGAGCAGATTCCCGACGATCGTCAGCACCGCCAGAAACAGGGTAAACCCCATCAGTACCGGATAGTCGCGGGCGGCCAGCGAGTCGATATGAATGTGGCCCGCCCCCGGCCAGTTGAATACCTTTTCGGTAATGATCGCCCCGGAGAACAGCCCCGGCAGCTCGAAGCCCAGCAGGGTGATAATCGGCAGCAGGGCGTTGCGCAGGGCATGTTTGAGGATCACCGTGCGCTCCTGCAACCCCTTGGCGCGGGCGGTACGGATAAAATCCATTTTCACCACGTCGAGCATACTGGCGCGCACATAGCGCGTCAGGCTGCCCGCCTGCAGCATCACCAGCGCCAGCACCGGCAGCGCCAGATGGGCAGCCACCTGCAGCACATACTGCCAGCCGCTCTCGTCGCTGCCGGTATTGGTCATCCCGCCTACCGGCAGCCAGTGGAGATCGACGGCGAACCATTTAATCAGCAGCAGGCAGAGGAAAAAGGTGGGGAACGACATGGCGGCAAACACCGCGACGCTCACCAGATGATCAAACCAGGAGCCAGGGCGCAGGGCAGAAACCACGCCCACCGCCAGGCCGATGCCCCAGTAAAAGACCAGCGCGACGCTGGCCAGCAGAAAAGAGTTCCAGATGTACTGGTTGAGCAACTGGCTGACCGGGATCTGATACTGCAGCGAAAAGCCTAAATCACCGCGCAGCAACTGTCCCAGCCAGTGGAGGTAGCGGGTCAATAGCGGCTGGTCGAGGCCGTAGATCGCCTTCAGCTCCGCGGCGCGGGCAGCGGTCAGGGTGATATTGCCATCGATAAAGTCGCCGGGGGTTTTGGCAAACAGCAAAAAAATAATGAAGGAGGCCAGCAGCAGCATCGGCAGCGTTTGCAGCAGGCGCCTCAGGATGAAATTTCTCATGACGGTCTCACATCAGCCGCCGGTTAACCCGGCGGCCAGGGATTTATTTGACGATTTTTACATCCGGCAGGCTGCCGGTCAGGCCGTTGTAGATATCCGGCTTAAAGCCGCTGACGCGGGCGCTGCTGGCGGAAAGGATCTCGCGATAGCCGAGCAGGATCACCGGCGGATCGTCGGCCAGCACTTTATACAGCTGGTGGTAGATCGGCTTGCGCTGTTCGATGTCGAGCACCGCGTTGCCGGCGTTAATCAGCTTATCGACTTCCGCGTTATGGTAGCCGGACTCTTTAGCTTCGCTGCTGTAGAAATCCCATACCCCGTCGTGCGGGTCGTTGAGGGTGCTGGTGCTGAACGAGGCCAAATCGTAATTTCCGGCTTTGCGCTGCGCCATCAGGGCGTTGAAATCCACCACCTGCGGCTTCAGCAGCACGCCGATCTGCCGCCAGTTCTCCTTGGCGATGGGGATCAGCGCATCGTTGAGCACCTTCTTGCTCACCAGCAGGGTCAGCTCCAGGCGCTGGCCGTCTTTGGCGCGGATACCGTCGGCGCCTGGTTTCCAGCCGGCCTCATCCAGCAGCTTTTTGGCCTGTGCCGGATCGTAAGGGTAAGGGTTGACGCCTTCAGCGTTAAAGGCCCAGGAGATCGGCGCGATCGGTTCGATGGCGACTTTGCCGTATCCCTGATAGACCACGTCAATCAGCTTCTGCCTATCCAGGCCGTAAATCAGCGCCTGGCGCACCCGCTTATCCTGTAGCGCCGGGCGATGCACGTTGAATTCCACCTGGCTGTAGTCGCTGGAGCCGTAAAGATTAATATTGGCGAAGCCGAGCATCTTCAGTTGCTCAATATCGTCGGGGCGCGAGGTAAAGGCGTCGTAGTCGGTCTCCCCGGTCTGGAACAGCTGGAAGTTGGTGGACGGATTGGTCACGCGATAGATAAAGCGCGGCGTTGGCGGCGTCCCACGGTAAAAATGGCTATTGGCATGGAAGCGTATTTCCTGACCGGGAATATATTTGTCGTACACGTAAGGGCCGTTGCCCAGCGGCTTGCCGTGCAGTGAGCGCAGATAGTCGAGATTCCCCCGCTGATACCCTTTGCCGTACCAGGCTTTCGACAGTACAGGCCCGCCAATTTTGGCCAGCGTGGTGGCGCCTGGCTGCGTGGTGGTCACCTGCAGGGTGAGCGGGTCGATGACCTTCAGGCCGCTGACGCTGTCAGCCTTGCCGGCTTTGTAGTCCGCCCCGCCGGCGATATTGGCCAGGGTGATGTCGGTATCGCCATCATAGCTGGGGTCGAGCAGGACCGTCAGGGTAAAGGCGACATCTTCCGCCGTCAGCGGTGAGCCGTCGCTAAAGGTGAGACCAGGGCGCAATTTGATGGTATAGACTTTGTTATCCGGGCTGACCGTCCAGCTCTCCGCCAGTCCCGGGACCAGCTTGCCCTGGCTGTCCCAGTCGATCAGGCGTGAAAAAATGACGTTAGTCACGTTCTCATCCCAGCCGTTGACGAAAAAGTAGGGGTTAAAGATCCCCTGCGGCTCGGAGATCCCGGCCACCACCGTGTCTGTGCGCAGTTTGGCGCTGGCCGGGATCTGGCTGGCTTCAGTGGCCGGGGTGATACCTTCTTTCAGGAGACCCTCAGCAAAGACAGCAGAAGAAAATGCTACCACGCCGCCGAGCAGGGCCACTTTTAGCGCCAGGGCGAAGCGGGTTTGTCTGGTTTTTAATCCTTGTTGTAATCTGGACAAAAGTGCTACCTCATCAAATGATTGCGTGGTTATTTACAATTCATGACGAAAGATAAGAGGCGCACTTCGCCCTGTCTAACACTGAAACGCTATGATTTATAACTAATTATCCTTAGCAAAGGATCGGCAATATAATCCCATTTTATGGCTATGAAGCAGTGGTTTCCGCTGTCTGATGATGGTTGGTCAGCATGCTGTCTGCGACCCAGCTTTTCAATCGCGAGGTTCTGAACAGGCGTCACACCTGCGCGGTATTCGCCGGCTGAAAGGGAACGATGATAGTGGCCCCGTACCGACCACCGTGCAGGGAGTAAGGCTCCCTGGCGGTCAGTTCCGGGCAGACGTTAACGCTCCTTCACCGCTGGGGGCAGCAGGGAGGGTGCGGTTTCGGTTAGCGGCAACCAGAGCCGCTCGGGGTCATTAAATCCCTCTTCGACAAGGGCATAAAAGCGGCTGGCGTGGAGACCATCGACGAAGGCATGGTTAAACCGCCCGGCCACCGGGACAACGCCATTCTGCAGTTTTCCCCAGGTGAGCGCGGGGACCGCCGCGCCGACGGCATATTCCGCATGGGTCATCGAGGTGAAATGGAGCCATGGCAGACAGCTGGCGCAGATAAAATGCTCGCCATCGACGATGAGCGGCGCCGGGGATGTCTCTCTTGCCGCGACAATCTTCGGCGTGGCCGCGGCGCTGAAGGCGGTGAACTCGGGGGCGTTGTCGCACCACACCTGACGGAATCCCTCTCCGACGGTCATCACCGGCGTCATTACTGCCAGACTGTCATATTCAATCACCTCATCGTTCCGCACGCGCTGGCGTAGCTGCGGTACCCCGTTGGCCGCGCGCAGCAGGGCATAGAGCGCGAGCTGAAAAAACGAGACCCGACGGTCCTTCGCACATTCGTACAGGCGCTGCGCCGCTATCGGCACGCAGAGATTAAAGCTGGGGTTGGCGAATTGGCGGTAAAAAGTGAAATGATCCCGGCGGGGCCAGGATGCGGTGTCGATAATCCGGTAATGTGCCATGGATGCCTCCTGAATACTGGCGTTCTGCTGACTATGCGACGATTTCGATCAGGTTGCCATCGGGATCGGCGATCACCGCCTCAAAATAGCCGTCGCCGGTGGTGCGCGGCGGCGAAATCAGTATTCCGGCGGCCCCGGCGCGTTGGGCGATGGCATCGACCTGTTCCGCCCCGCCCACCGAGAGGGCCAGATGCGCCCAGCCGGTATGGTTGTTATCCGCGCTGGCCTGCTGCAGGCCAGGCTTGGTCATCAGCTCGATCACCACCTCGTCGTCGATAGTAACAAAATAGGAGGCAAAGCCGGGGTTGGTCTGGCTAAGGTATTTTTCATTGATGCTGGCGGCAAAGAAGTCCACCCAGAAGCGGGCCTGGACGTCGAGCTGTTGGGTCCACAGGGCGAAATGGGCAATTTTCATGGTAAACCTCCGGGCAGGAACGTTGACAACCAGAGCAGGGCAGACGATCATGCTTGCTACTGCTCGGTTTTGATCATTTAAGGATTGTGTTATGCTCGATTATGCTGCTTTCCCTCAACAGCGACAAGCGCTGATTTGCCAGATCCTGCAGGAAAACGGCAGAGTGGTGTGCGCGGAGCTGGCGGCGCGTCTTCAGGTGTCGGAGCATACCATCCGCCGCGATCTGCATGAGCTCAGCCGCGAGGGATTCTGTAAAAAGGTGTATGGCGGGGCGGTGCTGAGTCTGCCGGAAGCGGGGGATTACAGTGAGCGGAAAGATAAAAACCGCGCGATAAAGCTCAGGATCGCGCAACAGTGTGCCCGGCTGGTGAAGCCCGGCGGCACTATTTTCATTGATACCGGGACCACCAATCTGGCGATGGCCGAGGCGCTGCCCACCGAGCTGGCGCTGACGGTGGTAACGAACTCGCCGGAGATCGCCGCGGTACTGGTGAAAAAACCGCTGTATGACGTGGTGATCCTTGGCGGCCAGGTACAGCGCGCGAGCGGCGGTTGCGTCGGTGCCGCGGCGGTGGCTCAGGTGCAGGGCATGTTATTCGACCAGGGGTTTATCGGCGGCTGCGCGATGGCGCCAGAGTCGGGCCTGACCGGCTTTGACTATGCCGACTGCGAGTTCAAGAAAGCGGTCATTAAACAGTGCAGCGAGATTATTGTTGGTCTGACTTCGGATAAAATTCCGGCAGCAGCGCGGTTTGTGGTGGCCGCCAGCAGCGATATCGATGTGCTGGTGGTGGAAGAGAATATCAGTCGCGAATATCGCGTTGCCTTTCAGCAGCACGATATTCGCATCTATACCGTGTAACCCGCTAGCGGGTGAGGGAGGTGGCGATAAGCCGCAGGCCCAGCGCCCCCAGCACCGTCGCTGTGGCGATGTCGATCCGCCGCTTCAGCCGCAGGTAGACGCGCCGCGGGCGGTCGGCAGACAGCACCAGCGCCACCAGCGAATACCAGCTGACGTCGATCAGAAAGCTCATCAGCGGCACGATGTAATAGAAGGCGGTGGGGATCTGCGCCGGCAGCAGGGCGGTAAAAATTGAGGCGAACACCAGCGCCGTTTTGGGATTGCTGAGCTGAGTATACAGCCCGTCGCGGAAGGTCTTCAGCAAAGAGCGGTTGCCGGCCATCCCGCTGGCGGAAAAATCCATCGGCTGCGCCGACCCGCGAAAAATTTTATAGCCCAGCCACAGCAGATAGAGCCCGCCCGCCACCTTCAAACCAATAAACAGCTCCGGCACCGCGGTGAGCACCTTCTGCAGGCCCAGCATCGCCATAATGGAGAAAATGGCCGCACCGGCGCCGGTACCGAGGGCGGTCACCATACCGTGCAGACGCGAGCGAGCGACGGCATTGCGCGCGACAAAGATAAAGCTTGGGCCGGGACTGATCACGCCCATGATCAGCACCGCGGCAATGGCCATCAGGCTGGATAGGAACATAGCGACTCCTGTTATGTCCGCCGCAGGCAGGCGGTCGGTAACGTGTGGACGGTTGGAGCAGACAGAGTAGCAAACTGGTTCAGGAAAGCACGTCAAAAAGGTGTGTATTAGACGGGGAGAAGCAGGCGTTGGCGGCGCGCGTTTTCTGCGCAACTGTTTGAATAACGATTCCCATTCTTGTCATCGATGGTAAACTGAATAACTGTGATCTTTGTCATACCGTAATAACTACAGAGAAGAGACACTGCTATGCAACATATCATTGAGGGCTTCCTCAACTTCCAGAAAGAGATCTTCCCCCAGCGTAAAGAACTCTTCCGCAGCCTGGCCTCCAGCCAGAATCCCAAAGCGCTTTTCATCTCCTGTTCTGACAGCCGTCTGGTGCCGGAACTGGTTACCCAGCAGGAGCCGGGACAGCTCTTTGTCATTCGTAATGCCGGGAATATCGTGCCGTCTTTCGGGCCGGAGCCGGGCGGCGTTTCCGCGACCATCGAATATGCCGTGGTTGCGCTGGGCGTGACGGATATCGTGATCTGCGGCCATTCCAACTGCGGCGCGATGAAAGCGATCGCCACCTGTCAGTGCCTTGAGCCGATGCCGGCGGTGTCTCACTGGCTACGCTATGCCGATGCCGCGAAAGCGGTGGTGGAAAAGAAAACCTGGGCTAGCGAAACCGATAAGGTCAATGGCATGGTGCAGGAAAACGTCATCGCCCAACTGAATAACATCAAGACCCATCCTTCGGTGGCGGTTGGTCTGCGCGACCATACCCTGCGCCTGCATGGCTGGTTCTACGACATCGAAACCGGCGATATTCAGGCGCTGGATAAAAACACGAAATCCTTTGTTTCGCTGTCGGAAAATCCGGACGTCTTTTTCGAATAAAGTCTTTCCAGGGCACGGAGGCCCTGCAAACCCTCACCACGCCACGCAAATTTTGCCAAAATGGGCGCCGCTTTGCAGACAGCGGAAGGCCTCCGACTGATTCGCGGCGACAGACCTCTCCGCTTTACGCCGACAAGCCGCAGATAATCCAGCCAATCGGGTATTTATTGCTATCAGGCTCTTTTTGTGCTGAGAGTCAGTATTGTCCGGGATCCGGCGAATGCCGCATGGACCTGCCGGGAAAGGTCAGGAAGGGGGAAAAACTAAAGCGCCGTCCAGGCGGCGCTTTAGGAAACGTTTAGGGGCAAGGGTTTATTTGCTCAGTTCAGCCGTCATATGAACACGGTTGTTAAACTGGGCGCTGGTAATTTTATAGGATGCACCCTGTTCTGCGGCCTGGGCGGCAATTTTAGCTTCCGCGCGGTCCAGCGTGGAGGCAGTGGCGCTGACGCTCTGAGCAAAGCTGGCAGCAGAGAACAGAGACAGCGCAGCAACAGCAACGAAAGTTTTGATGAATTTCATGGTCGTATTCCTTAATTTGGTGTCTGATAAAGGGCCTGTTGCCCTGATGTGATAAAGAATACGCTTGATTGCTGGAGCCTAAAATCAAAACAATTTGCGAAACTATTTCAAATAATATGAATGATTTTCCGCCAGCCTCGAGGCTGCGCGCGGCGGCAGGGTTGCATTAGCTGCTGTGGTCAGGCATCGGAGGTCGGCAGACAGGCGACTAAAAGAGAGCCTGTCGGTCATGAAATGATGAAAATGGCTATGACTGACCAGGCGGAAATTCACTTTAATCCTTTCCAGGCCGTTATAGACCCGCTTGCGATTAATCCCCAGCGTAGCGGCCATTTGATGAACCGACTGACCCTTCATGGTGGCATCAATCATCCGCATCTCCAGGCGGTTGAGCGGGGCTCGTTGACGGAAAGAAACGCTCTGACGTTGGTGACGCGGCACGAGTGGCCAGCGGCGCTCGGCCAGGCAGCGCAGAAGGCGGCTCACTTCACGTACCGCTTCGCGCTGGCTGACCCACAGTAGGGTATCCGCGAAAAAGGGGCGTCCGCGCCTTACATTGCCGGCTGACGTAAAGCCAATGACCAGGCCCTGAAAGTGCTGAGCGATTTCAGCGGCAGCCAGGTAATCATGATAGTTTTCCAGTGACAAAATAATCACATCCAGCCCGGACAGTTCTGGAAGATGGCTGAGGGGCAGGGAGTGAATAACCTTTAATTCGGGCGCTGTTTTCTGAATATCCCGAAAACACTGGGCGATACCGATATTAAAATAAATATTATTGCTGTGAATTAAAATATTCAACGAATAAACCCTGTTGCTGGCGATGTAAACGGCGCGGGGAGGGGATTAGCTGCGTACCAGAAGCTTATTCATATCAGCAGGCGAAGTGTTTATATAATTCATCATCCCCGGCGGTTTGTATGAATAAATTTCGGCTACGTAAACGTTATTAATATAATACCCCGCGCACTTAACGCGGATGATTAACGCGCTCTCCACGCCAGCCTGGTGTAAGCGAGACTTTAAGCTCTGAATAACCTGCCATAGGCGCTGCGCGGAAGGGCGGAGATTATTTTTTTCCCAAACGTTAATCATTAACTCTTCATCGCTGACCAGACGTTCTCTGCCGTGCGCCAGCAGGTACTCCAGTAAACAGGCCATGGTGCTGCGTAGCTGGACTTGCGTCCGTGTCCCGCGCAGCGTGATAATTTCCCGATGATGCAGGCAGTAGAAAATATTATCCGCTAACTTATAGCCAAGTAGTTTATAGCCTTTAGTCATCCACAACTCCCTGACAAATCCTCTTCTTGCCGGTGCAGAGTACCTGCCCGCTGCTGACTGACCAAGTGAATTTTATCAGTTAGAATAATCAAAACAAATAACCACACAGCCATACATAACTAGAATAAAAATCTGATAATATCGCTTGATTCTGTTGTATTATGCGGTATAGGAAAAGTCTTAATCAGGCGACTGGCGAAGGTAAGCGCTTGAAAATATAGGTGGCATCGAAAAATAAATGCACTTAAATTGATTTGGATCAATTTAAGCTATTTCAGAGGGCGATGACCATTTACATTCTAAAACAAAGATTGAAATAACTTCCGTTACGCGGTGATACGCTAATTCTGAACTTGTGGAACTACCCAGGGAATGGTTCATTACTTTTCAGGAGCGTTTTTATGGTCATTGCAACTCGTAAGCCTCTGTGCAACAAACGCTGGTCGGCCAGCCCGGCCTCCCAGGATCTTCAGTTGACTCAGCTACGTCACCCGTGGGTCGCCACCAAAGCTAGCTGCAAAAGTAAAAAAGGCTGGAAGAGCCGCGGTTAACGGCTCGTCCACTTTCCCGGACAAAACGCCCCGGTCGTGCTCATGCCGCGACCGGGGTTTTACTGTGGTCATTGTTCTGCTCAACGATCACACCGAGCGCAGACAATAGCCTGAGGCGGTGTTCTCCACTCTGGCGAATCCCGGCAGGCCAAGATGCATACCGGCAATCAACCACCGTTCGCTGGCGGCCTGGCGCAGCAGGATCTCCCTGGTACGCCGGGCCTGTTCAGGATCGACGTCGAAGGCGACCGAGGCTTCTGGCCGCGCAGACTGAATGGACGGGAAATGGACGATATCCCCCCAGATCAGCAGCGAGGTATCGCCCGCTTCGAGACGATACCCGGTATGCCCGGGCGTATGGCCGGGCAGAGGGCACGGGCGGATCCCGGCGATCACCTCCTCATCATCAACCCCGCTGATTTGCGCCGCGCAGTTCGCCAGTACACGGCGAACAAGCAGCACGTTGCGCCGGCCGCGATCGCTGGCGTTGTCGAACGTGGATGTTGCCAGCCAGTAAGCGCTTTCCCGCGTAGGCAGGAACACCGTGGCGTTGGGATACGCTGGCGTACCAGCGGCGGACAGCAGGCCGCCGATATGGTCCGGATGGGCGTGGGTGAGAAGGATGGCGTCGATCTCCTCGGGACCAACGCCGAGCCGCGCCAGATTGGCGATAAGTTCGCCGCCAACGCCATTGGCTCCGCCGGTGCCGGTATCCACCAGCACCGTATTCCCGCGACCGCGGATCAGATAGGCGCCAATCGCAATGGTCTCCGGCGAGGCTAATCCTGAATGCCGCTGCAGATGTTCCGCCTCCTCCCGTGAGATACCCGAGAGTAAGGACAGCGGCGCTGACATCAGACCATCACTCACGGCAGTCACCGTCAGGTCGCCAGCGGTCAACGTATAAAAGGGAGCAGGTGACATGGCGACCTCACGCGCGCTGCGCCGGGTTGCGTAACCGGGCGGTGATGGGCTGATAGATAAAGACGGCGGCAGTCGTGGCCAGGTGATGCAGGTTGTCTCGTGGGAGGATGGCGGCATACCGGGTTTGTTCGGTCGCCAGGCCGCCAGGCTGCAGGAGTATCGGCGCAGCGACGGGCAAGTCCTCCGCGGTATCGCCCAGCAGCAGCACTTCATCCGGGGCAACCTCCCGCAGCGTATTATTCGTTAGATAGAGATGGCGATGCCAGTCGGCGATCGCCGATTGCCAGCGGGCAAAATGGCCGCCGCCGTTGCGGCGGTAGGCGTCGCTGTCGATGACGGTAGCATCGTGGATATCGTGCAGCGCCAGGTAGCAGGGGCAGCCCTCGCTAAGAGCGCGGAAGCGCTGGGAGGCGTAGAAACCGGGCACAGAGACCAGCGCCGGTAGTTTTTCCTGATTGTAAAAGGTATTCCACGCCGCTTCGCTTTGGGGATCGGTGTAGGCGCATTCGACGACATAGAGCATAGTGACCTCGATGAACAGATGATGTGGCGCACAAGGCGCTTTAGTGAGTTTTCATCATCCTATCGGCTAAAAATGGCGCTGAAAAACGATGTTAATTCAAGGCGTAGTGATATTCTGTCACTGACTTTCGGTGAGCCTGCACAAGGAGCATTGGCTATGCGTCGTAAAATCCCCAGCAGCGCTGCGCTACTGGCTTTTGAGGCCGCGGCTCGTCACGGCAACTTTGCCCGCGCGGCGGCGGAGCTCGCGTTAACGGAAGGGGCCATCAGCCGGCAGATTGCCCGTCTGGAAGCGCTCCTCGACAGTAAACTCTTCGACAGGACGGGGAGCCGGGTGCGGCTCAATCCGGCAGGCGCCCGCTATGCTCGTCAGGTCCGCGAGATCCTCGCTCGCCTGGAACGGGACACCCATGACGTCAGCGGGATGCCCGTCGATGGCCGCAGCCTGGAGATCTCCGTGCTCCCCACCTTCGCCAGCCGCTGGTTAATTCCCCGGCTCGGGCGCTTTGCGGCGCAGCATCCGCATATCGTGGTCAATATCGCCGCCCGCAGCGATCCCTTCATTCTGCCGGGAAGCGGATTTGATGCCGCCATCCATTTTGAACACCCGGCGTGGACCGGAATGGAGGTGACGTTTTTATTTGCGGAGTATTTGCTGCCGGTCTGCCATGCTGCGCTGCTGACGGATGACGATCTTCCGGGGCTGCTTAACCGGCTAACGCGCATTCACCGGCGGCAAAACCCGGACGCCTGGCTGCACTATGCCCGTGAGTGCGGTCTGGCGCTGGATAACCCCGCCCAGGGGCCGCGCTACGATCTGCATGAGATGGCGATCGCCGCGGTACTAAGTCAGCAGGGAGTGGCCCTGGTGCCGAAGATGTATGTGGAAAGCGAGCTGCGCGCCGGAACGCTGGCCGCCCCGTGGCCGGGCTCCCCGACGCTGGCTAAGCGCTTCTGCTTGATCAAACCCGGCGGCGGGGAGGGGGAGCCAGCGCTGCAGATGTTTGAGCGCTGGCTGCAGACGGAGATTGCGGCAGGTTAAGTCAGAGCTGGCCGGGAGACATTTAGCGCCGCCCGCTGGCGGGCATATTTGCCCGGCGATATCCCGGTATAACGGGTAAAAGCTACGCTGAACGCGCTGGCCGAGCCATAGCCGATGCGCTCGGCGATATCCGCAATGCTGATGCCCGTCTCGCTCAGCCACTGCATGGCCAGGGTCATTCGCCAGCCTAACAGATAGCCCATCGGGGTCATCCCGGTCAGGTCGGTAAAGCGTTCAAATAACGTCGAGCGAGACAGCGCGCAGTCGGCGGCCAGGGCGTTGACCGTCCAGCGTCTGGCGGGGGCCTGATGCAGCAGACGGATTGCCTGGGCGACCCGCGGGTCGCTCAGCCCGCGCATCAGACCGGGGGTCGCGAGCGTGCCGGAGGAACGGATGGCCTCGATAAAAAGCAGCTCAACCATTCGCGCCAGAACGAAAGATTTGCCCGCGCGATCCGCCTGCGCTTCCTCTTTCAGCAGCCCGACAAAGGTGGCCAGCCGCGGTTGATTGCGGACCACCACAAAGGCTGGCAACAGCGAGGCCAGCAGGCTGGCGTTCGTTGAACCGGAAGCGCAGTGGCCAATCAGCGCCTGCATCTGCGCAGGCTTGTCGAGGGCGCCCAGCCGAAAGTGTCCCTCCGCCAGTTGCACCGGGATGGTTTCCAGCGCCGGTGAAGGAGGCGGGGTCAGGCTGGTTAGCGAGAAGCGGTACGCCGCCGGGATCAGAATAAAATCCCCGGCGCGCAGGATCTGCGGCTCATGCTGGTCAATTTCCAGCCGACAGCCGCCTTCCAGCACGACGCCATAAAATGACAACCCCTGATCCGAGCGCCGGACTCGCCAGTCTCCCGCCCCCTCGATGGTTTTGGTCAGCACCGCTCTGAGATTTAACATCGCGATGACCTCCGCCAGCGGATCGCTCATTTCCGGACTCCTGCTAAAGAATGATGGATTATTGACCCTATATCGTCCGGCACGGCCTGTCTATGATGAAAAGGAAGAAGCCATTCGGAGACAGAGATATGCAAACGATAATGATCACCGGCTGTTCATCGGGTTTTGGCCTGGAGACGGCGCGTTATTTTCTCGAGCAAGGCTGGAAGGTTATTGCCACGATGCGCGCTCCGCAGGAAGGTGTGTTACCCGCCAGCGACCGCCTGCGGCTGGTACGTCTTGACGTCACTTCGGCGCAGAGTATCGCAGAGGCCATTGCCGAAGTAGGAGAGATTGATGTGCTGGTTAACAACGCCGGGGTGGGGATGCTTAATGCCCTGGAGGGCGCCCCGCGCGAGGCGATAGCCAACCTGTTTGCCACCAATACCCTGGGAACGATTGCCATGACCCAGGCGGTGATCCCCCGGTTCAGAGAGCGCCGAAGCGGGACCATCGTTAATATTACCTCGGCGGTCACCCTGCAACCGATGCCCCTGCTGCTGTCTACACCGCGAGTAAGGCGGCGGTGAATGCCTTCACGGAGTCGCTGGCGCTGGAGCTCCGTGCTTTTAATATTCGCGTCGGGCTGATCCTCCCGGGACGCGCCCCGCAGACCCGGTTCGGGGAAAACGCCCGCCGGACGATGGGACAGCTCCCCGAGAGCTATGCGGCGCTCGGCCAGCAGATCTTCGACAGCATGCAGGATAACGCCAGCGTGACGCAGGCGACCGATGTCGCTCAGGCCGTCTGGCGAATGGTGCACGATCCTGATGCCCCTTCGCGGCTGCCGGCAGGGGAAGACGCCCTGGCGATGGCGCAGGCCAGTCATCGCCTTGTCTGAAGGCAATATGCGGGACTTGTCTGTCAGACGGTGGGTGCGCAAGCTGCCGCTGCGCTTTATGGTCGGGGAATATTATCTCTGTCAGGATCGCCTGGATAATATGAGCTGTTATACGATATAACGGTCGGGGGGATTTACTGATATAAATCAGGACAGCAATGTATTTCATGGTGCGTTTTCGCAGCTTATTCTGGATGTGTGCGATCCGTCCGCAATATTATTAGATGATCAATGGCTCAGGTCATTTATATGTAAATTCTCAATGTAATTCGGGCGTTAATCTTAAAAAGTTAGTCTGGCCCGGTCGGGGCTGGACTTTCTTTATTTTACTGTGGCATGGTTTCCTCCCGGTTGTACCGCGCGCTCGCTTTTTTACACCAGGGAATAGTTTTCAGTATGGAATATTGTTGTTGCGAAGCCACCGCTTCCGCCCTGCGTCCAGACGGCCTCCTTCTCTCGTCTTACAAAATATTGTCAGTTTATTTTTTTTATTCTGTTTGTCGTCTTTTTCAGCATTACGCAGTTACTCCCGATCTGAACCGAGATGCCACTGAATTAAAACTGGACGTACTCCGGCAGGATGTGGATACGAACGGGATTTCCTTGTGCATGTATAGCTGAGCGACTGTTATTCCGGGCGTTAAATAAAAGATCACCGTTCTGCCTTACCCAGTGCGCTTTGGGTTCCTGTAGGGAGACAGCGACGGGCGGTAGCGTTCGCGAAAGCAGGCGGGTGCGATAGCGCGACCAGTGGGTGGCGAAGGGTAACGAATGGAGGTCGTAATGATGAATTTTAACGCCAGAAAAGATGGAGTGAAGCGATGAGGAACAGGCTGATAAACGACGCAACCAGTTTGGTAAAGCAACCGCCGAGGCAGTCACGCTACCGGATGGTTGTTCACCGGGGGGGCGCAATATCGACAGCCTGCTGAATCAGCAACTGTTAACCCATATGGCGGCAGGACCGAAGCCGCAGCACCTGACGCGGAGCGGGATGAGGAAGAGGGGAACGCCTCAAGAGGAGTGTCCGCTTTTTTTGCAGGAAGTCTTGCCGGATTATTATTATCCGTTGGAGCTGAAACATCCAGAGCAATATACACGTCCCGATATCTGAAGCGCAGAAATCCGGTACTGCATGATAAACTGCAAAATCTGCGAGATCTGGATCTTCTGTATTTTCATGTTGAGGAGATTGTAAAACCTTTCGAAACAGCGTGTATGGCCAGTGATAAGAATCCAGCAGAATTTAACAAAATATGTGAATATTTCTTTGGTGGATTATGAATATAAAACGAACATTACTCATCCTGTTTTCCCGTGTTATCAGAGGGGCTGGGATGGGATTAGGTGCTTCAGGTATCGCGCTGGCTGGTTGGTTCTTTTTTTTCTCAGTAAATGAATATAAATTTCTCTGGGGTTTACTTTCAGTTGTGGAATTCCTGGTGGGGTATCTGATATATCGATTTGCATATGCATATATTTATGATGAATGGAATGATTATCATTAAGAAATTAAACGGCGTGGTCTGTTGATCGATTTTTGATGCTCATTAAAAGGGTTGGCTTCCTTAGCACTCATGTGGACTAGTATGGACTATGCAAGGAAAACGCTTTGCCAAAACACAACATTTTAAGTCAGCAATACCAACGGGGAGCAGGTGATAAAATTCAGGAATTACAGAAGGAAAGATGATTGGTGCGTCTGAATGGACTCGAACCATCGACCCCCACCATGTCAAGGTGGTGCTCTAACCAACTGAGCTACAGACGCATTATGGTGCGTTTAATTGGACTCGAACCAACGACCCCCACCATGTCAAGGTGGTGCTCTAACCAACTGAGCTATAAACGCATTATGGTGCGTTCGATTGGACTCGAACCAACGACCCCCACCATGTCAAGGTGGTGCTCTAACCAACTGAGCTACGAACGCAATGTTGTGGTGACAACGGGGACGCATATTAGCGGCAGGGAGGGGATGTGGCAAGAGGTAAACGTCACTTTTCTTGCACATTGCATGCGATTGCGGAACTTTTACTCATTCCGGATATATTTTACTGAACCACAAGGATATTTCTTCGCCAGCGAGCATCACGGCTCTTATTTTTCAGGCAGTCCAAACCTGCGCGGAAGGGTTGGCGATGTGTTAAATTATCGGCCACCAGAAGAGAAGGAGTCATAACGAAGATGAAATCGATTGGTATTTTCTGCGGTTCTTCAGCTGGCGAACATCCGCTGTACCTCGAAACCGCCCGTCTGGTTGGACGTACGCTGGCGCAGCAGGGGTTGGCGCTTGTCTATGGCGGCGGCAAAGTTGGTCTGATGGGGGCGGTCGCCGATGCGGCGCTGGAGGCCGGTGGCGTGGTGATCGGCGTGATGCCGCGCGGCCTGGTGGAGCGGGAAATTGCCCACCGCGGCTTGACGGAGCTGCATGTGGTCGAGGATATGCACGAGCGGAAAACCAAAATGGCGGCGCTGGCGGATGGCTTTATTGCCCTGCCGGGCGGGGCGGGGACGCTCGAGGAGATTTTCGAACAATGGACCTGGGCGCAGCTGGGGATCCATGAGAAACCGTGCGCGTTCCTGAATATTAAGGGTTATTACGATCCGCTTCAGGCGATGGTCGATAACATGGTACGGGAAGGGTTTATGCACCCGCGCTACGCGGAGATGCTGCCGTTCGCTACCTCGGCAGACGAGATTATCGCCGGTTTTCGCGACTATACGCCGCCGGCCCGTAAATGGGTTCAGCAGCCAGCTATTTAAACATCAAGCGCAGGGTAAACAGCGCGCAGACGATGAGCAGTAACAGCAGCAATTCGAAGCGATAGCGTTGCAGCATGATGTCCTCCTGAAAAAAAACCGGCGCTGTTCAGCGCCGGTTTATCACCTTAACGCCCTGACCATTATGCCGCCGGTTTAGCTGCGTGGTGTGCCGCTTTATGATGTTTCTTTGCAGCCTGCGCTTTCTGCGCGACTGCCGGTTTCGCAGCGGTTTTGTGGTGTTTCTTCGCCGCCTGGGCTTTTTGCTCAGCAGCCGGTTTTGCAGCAGCTTTGTGGTGTTTCTTCGCCGCCTGCGCTTTCTGCTCGGCTGCCGGTTTCGCGGCCGCTTTGTGATGTTTCTTATGGTGAACGGTAGTATGGCTGGCTGCTGCACTCGGGGTGGTGCTTGCCGCATCGGCAGCGAAAGCAACTGATGACAGACCCATAGCAGCGGCAACGACCAGAGCTAATACTTTTTTCATTCTGAAATCCTCGACTTGGTTTCTTGAGTAACCCCACTGCGGGGCTGTTGGCAACACTATAAGCGCCTGCCGGGAGGCTATCAGTGAGTCTTTGGTGTCAGGGAGTAACGGAATGTACAACGCGCCGTTATAGCGAAGAACGAAAAAGCCCGCCGGAGCGGCGGGCTTAGACAAGTTAGCGCGCAGCGCGCTGTAAGATGATGCTGGAAGGCTGGCGCTGCAGAAAACGCATCCGCAGCATCATCATGATGGCGGCGGAGGTCAGACCGATGATAAATCCGCACCAGAAACCGGCAGGTCCCATGCGGGGCACAATCATATCGGTCAGCGCCAGCAGATAGCCGCTCGGCAAACCCAGCACCCAGTACGCGGTAAAGGTAATGAAAAAGATAGACCGCGTATCTTTATAGCCGCGCAGAATGCCGCTGCCGATCACCTGAATAGAGTCGGAGATCTGATAGATAGCCGCCAGCAGCATCAGGTGCGAGGCCAGCGTCACCACTTCGGGATTATCGTTATACAGCAGCGCAATCTGCTTACGCATCAGGACGGTAAAGATAGCGGTAAATACCGCCAGGCAGACCCCCACGCCCACGCCGGTGCGGGCCGAAACCTGGGCATCGATCGTTGAGCCCTGGCCAAGGCGGAAGCCGACGCGAATGGTGACCGCCGCCGCCAGCGACAGCGGCAGAACGAACATCAGCGAGCTGAAATTAAGCGCGATCTGGTGACCAGCGACGTCAATGATCCCGAGCGGGGAGACCAGCAGCGCGACGACGGCAAACAGAGTGACTTCAAAGAACAGCGCCAGAGCAATGGGCAGCCCCAGCTGCACCAGCCGTAACAGGACGGCAAAATCAGGGCCGCTGAAGCGCTCGGCGCAGCGGATATCGCGCATCGTACGCGCCCGGCGCACCCACCACAGCATGCTGGCGAACATCACCCAGTAAACGGAGGCCGTCGCCACACCGCAGCCGACGCCGCCCAGCTCGGGCATGCCGAAATGACCATAGATAAAAATATAGTTCACCGGAATGTTGACCAGTAATCCAATAAAGCCCATGACCATCCCGGGCTTGGTTTTTGCCAGCCCTTCACACTGGTTACGGGCGACCTGGAAGAACAGATAGCCCGGAGCGCCCCACAGCAGCGCGCGCAGGTAGCCAACCGCCTTCTCTGCCAACAGCGGATCGATGTTATGCATGGAGCTGATGATGTATCCGGCGTTCCACAGCACGACCATGATCAGCACCGAGACAAAGCCGGCCAGCCAGAAGCCCTGACGCACCTGCGGCGCGATACGCTCTCGCCGCCCGGATCCGTTAAGCTGCGCCACCACCGGGGTCAGCGCCAGCAGAAGGCCGTGGCCGAAGAGGATCGCCGGCAGCCAGATGGAGGTCCCGATGGCCACGGCGGCCATATCCGTGGCGCTGTAGCCACCCGCCATCACGGTATCGACAAAACCCATCGCCGTCTGCGCTACCTGCGCAAGAATGACGGGTATAGCCAGAGCTAATAACTGACGCGCTTCAACGAAATACTTCTGCACGTGAACACCTTCGAATTGTTGTTATTTTGAGACTAAAAAAGCCGCCGTAACTGGCAGCAAGGGGATAAAAATGAGGAATTTCCAGTCTATTGTAGCGAGGATTGGCTATTAAGCCAGTGAAAAAAGAGTCGAGGCACGAAGCGCGCTGGCAACCGCTTTGCCCTCCTGTTATTGTTCCCGATAGCGAAAGCGGTAATGATACCGTCATGATTTTCAACAGGAGCCAAACATGTTTACTGGTATTGTTCAGGGAACCGCGAAAGTGGTCTCCATTGATGATAAACCCAATTTTCGCACTCACGTGGTTGAGTTACCGGCACATATGCTGGAGGGGCTGGAAACCGGCGCCTCGGTAGCCAACAACGGCTGCTGCCTGACGGTGACCGAAATCAACGGCGCGCGCATCAGCTTCGATCTGATGAAAGAGACGCTGCGGATTACCAATCTTGGCGATATTCAGGTCGGCGATGAAGTGAACGTCGAGCGAGCGGCGAAATTTAGTGATGAAATCGGCGGGCATTTAATGTCCGGCCACATTATGACCACCGCGGAAATCGTGAAGATTCTGACTTCCGAAAATAACCGTCAGATCTGGTTTAAAGTGCAGGATCCAACGCTGATGAAATACATCCTCTATAAAGGATTCATCGGTATTGACGGCATTAGTCTGACGGTGGGTGAGGTGACGGCGACCCGTTTCTGCGTGCATCTTATTCCGGAGACGCTGCAGCGGACCACCCTGGGAGCGAAAAAACTGGGCGATCGCGTCAATATTGAGATTGATCCGCAGACCCAGGCGGTTGTCGATACGGTCGAACGCGTGCTGGCCGCGAAAGAGATGGCGGCTAAGGTCAATGAAGCCTGAAAAAAAATCCCCCGCCGATAAGCGGGGGAGTGTTATTTAACGGGCGACGCGCAGTCCATGTTCAATACCGCGCGAGAACACCACCTGCCAGAGCTGAATGTCGCGGGCGCGGAAGGCGCCGGCGCAGGCGTTCAGATAATAGGTAAACATGCGTTTGAAACGCTCAGAATAGTTATCGGCAATTTCCGGCCAGCTGGCGAGGAAACGCTCATACCAGGCCATCAGGGTCGTGTCGTAATCGGCGCCGAAGTTGTGCCAGTCTTCCATCACAAAATGCTTCTCGCTGGCTTCGGCAATGTGACGCACGGAAGGCAGGCAGCCGTTCGGGAAGATATATTTATCGATCCACGGGTCAACGTTATGGTCGGTGACCTTGGAGCCAATGGTGTGCAGTAAAAAGCGGCCGTTGGGTTTCAAATTACGGTCGGCAACCTCAAAGTAGGTAGCGTAATTTTTCGGCCCCACGTGCTCAAACATGCCAACGGAGACGATGCGGTCAAAGCTGTCGTGCAGATCGCGATAATCCTGGAGACGAATCTCTACATCGAGATCGGCGCAGCGCGCCTGGGCCATTTTTTGCTGTTCGGCGGAGATAGTGACGCCGACGACGCTGACCTGATAATTTCGCGCCATATATTCGGCGAGACCGCCCCATCCACAGCCAATATCCAATACCCGCATGCCTGGCTCCAGCTCCAGTTTGCGGCAGATGAGATCCAGCTTAGCCTGCTGGGCGGCCTCGAGGCTCTGCGCCTCTTTCCAGTAACCGCAGGAATACTGCATATAGGGATCAAGCATCCGGCTGAAGAGATCGTTGCCGAGGTCGTAGTGCTCTTTACCGACAATCCAGGCACGTTTTTTACTTTGTAGATTAAACAGACGAGCGCCTGCGATGCGGAGTGTGTCTTTGAAATGGTGTGGGAGCTGCTTTTCCAACCCGGCGCGTAACACCTTGTGGAAGAATATATCCAGACGCTCGCATTCCCACCAGCCGTCCATATAGCTTTCGCCTAAACCCAGCGAACCTTCCTGCAAAACCCGTTTAAAAAAGAGAGGATTTTTAACCCGCAGGTCGGACGGCGCGGAGCCATTGATTTCAATTCCCGCACGGCCTAATAATTCAGCTGCAATCCGGTACCAGTCATCATTTGGTACACTTACTTCTTCTATACACGATGAACTCATAGCTTCTCCATCACGCCCAAGTGATCAGAACCTTAAAACAGCGTAGACGCTTTTTTGGCTTTGTGAGAAATCTCACGGATAATCCGTGAAGTCGCTATCCGACGTAAACAGAGGAAGGGAGATAACCCTTGCCGAAAGGCCTTCCATGGTGAAACGGAGGCATCCTGCATCCGTTAATCTGTAACTATTTTCTATTTATGTGAACCCGGATCCAGTATAGGACGCTAAGTACTGGCTTTCAATAAAAATTTCTTAGCATGCTAACGACTGGTCCGGGCCCTGGCGACGGGCATTACGCGTGGGAAGAGTGGGGTGTCAGCTCCGGCGTCTGCTGCAGGCGATAGCCTATTCCGGCTAAGCCAATCGAAACCAGCATTACGCTGGTGGTGGTCAGCAGCGGCGTGGCGATCAGCGCGGATACCAGCAGACTGGTCAGGAAGCACAGGCCAAGCTGCAGGGTATTTTGCAGCGCCGCCGCGCGGCCGGTCGCCTGCGGAAAAGGCTTCAGCGCCTGAGCAACCACGATGGGGTAGATCCCGCCGTTGACCACCGCCATCATGCAGAACGGGATCATTAACGCCACCAGCGAGGCATGGGTTTGCAGGCCCACCAGCCAGGTGGCGGCTACGCTGACGGCAAAAATCACCAGCAGCCACGGCAGCATCTGTTGACCGGACCATTTCTGCAGCAGCGCGCGACAGCCATAGCCTCCCACCAGAAAGGCGATGGTCTGCGGAATATAGCTCAGGCCGATAGCGGTTGGGCCATAGCCCATTTCATGCAGGATAAAAGGTGAACCGGTAAGCCAGGCGAAGAAGCTGGCGGAACAGGCGGCGTAGATCAGGACGTTGCCGCTGTATTCCCGGGAGCGCAGCAGCGCGAGAAAGGTGATCTTTTGCTGCGTCACTACTACTGACTTCGCGGCTGCCTTCAGGCGCAGGGCAGGCAGCATCAGCAGCAGAGTGATGGCGAACAGGGTGGCGAAGATGGCTTGCCACTCGAAGTGCACCAGCAGCCAGCTGCCCAGCAGCGGGGCCAGCGCCGGCGACAGTCCTACCAGCGGCATAATGGTGGCGAAGATGCGGTTCGTGCGCTGGGCAGGATAGTAATCGGCGACCATTGCCTGCCAGGTAACGGCCGCGGCACAGACGCCAATCGCCTGCAGAAAGCGCAGCGCCAGCATCAGGGTGGCGTTGTGCACCCACAGCATCCCCAGACAGCCGGCCGCGAAAATCGCCAGGCCGCTCAGCAGCACCGGTTTACGTCCATAGCGGTCCGACAGCGGTCCCCAGAACAGCTGGCCCAGCGCGAAGCCGGCGAGGAACAGGCTCAGGCTGGCGCTAATGGAGGCGGCGGAGGTGTTGAGATCCTGCTGCATGGCGGCAAACGCCGGCAGGTACATATCGGTGGCCAGAAAGCCCAGCACGCTCAGGCCGGCCAGCCAGACTAAAAATCCTTTCCCGGGTTGTGACATAACGTTCTCATAGTTGGTGTACAGGTACGATGCCGCAGAGTGTAGGGAGTGCATTGTGGCTTGTGAAACGCTAATATTTGTCACATGCATTCAAAAATTTTGCAGGCAGAAAATGTGGTCTGAATACTCTCTGGAAGTGGTTGATGCCGTCGCCCGTAACGGCAGCTTCAGCGCGGCCGCGCAGGAGCTTCACCGGGTGCCTTCCGCGGTCAGCTATACCGTGCGTCAGCTCGAAGAGTGGCTCGCCGTTCCCTTATTTGAGCGTCGCCATCGTGATGTGGAGTTGACCCCCGCCGGGGTCTGGTTTTTACAGGAAGGGCGCTCTGTTATCAAAAAAATGCAGATCACCCGCCAGCAGTGTCAGCAAATTGCGAACGGCTGGCGCGGACAGTTGTCGATCGCAGTGGATGATATTGTGAAACCGGCGCGGATGCGTCAGATGATCGTCGATTTCTATCGCCATTTTCCCGACGTCGAACTGATCGTCTTTCAAGAAGTATTCAATGGTGTATGGGATGCGCTGGCCGACGGCCGCGTTGAGCTGGCGATTGGCGCAACGCGATCTATTCCGGTCGGCGGTCGCTATGCGTTCCGCGATATGGGGATGCTGAGCTGGGACTGCGTGGTGGCGAGCGATCATCCGCTGGCGAAGATGGATGGACCCCTGAGCGACGACGTCCTGCGTAACTGGCCGTCGCTGGTGCGGGAGGATACCTCGCGCTCGTTGCCTAAACGGACAACATGGTTGCTGGATAACCAGAAGAGGGTAGTCGTCCCTGACTGGGAATCATCAGCAACCTGTTTGTCGGCAGGACTCTGCGTCGGCATGGTGCCGAGCCATTTCGCCCGTCCATGGATAGATCGCGGCGAGTGGACTGCGCTGGCGCTGGAAAATCCGTTCCCGGATGCCGCCTGCTGCCTGACGTGGCAGCAGAACGATGCCTCACCGGCGCTGAACTGGATGCTTGACTATCTGGGGGACAGCGACACGCTGAATCGGGAGTGGCTGCGGGCGCCGGAGAGATCCGCGCCCGCCAGATGCCTTAACGACGATAATCGACAAACGGGCCATCCGCTACCGAGCGGCGCTCAACCAGACGGGGGTGCACTTCGATAGACTGCGACTCTACACGCTTGTTGACGATACGATCCAACAGCATGTTAAATGCGGCCTCGCCCAGGGAATCTTTCGGCTGATGAATGGTGGTTAACGCCGGGCTGAAATAGCGGGCGTTGCGCACATTATCATAACCGATCAGCGAAATGTCCTGCGGCACCCGCAGTCCCATTTCATCCGCCGCGCAGATAGCGCCCATCGCCATGATATCGCCGCCGCAGAAGACCGCCGTCGGGCGGTGCTGCTGGTTTAGGATCTGCTGCATTGCGCGGTAGCCGGACTCCGGCTCGAAGTCGCCCTGCACAATCCAGTTTTCCGGCACGCTGATATGCGCCTCTTTCATCGCCTGCATGAAGCCGGCCAGTCGCCCCGCGCCGGTGTTGCGTTCCAGCGGACCCGGGATCACGCCGATTTCGCGATGGCCGCGTTCAATCAGGTAGCGTCCGGCGATATAGCCGCCCTGGAAGGCGTTATCGATCACCGCATCGGTGAAGTCGGCTTTCGCCTCGCCCCAGTCCATCACCACCATCGGGATATGGCGGTACTCTTCCAGCATGCTCAATACCGAATCCGGATACTCGGAACACATCACCAGCAGACCGTCTACGCGCTTTTGCGCCATCATCGACAGATAGGCGCGCTGTTTTTCCAGATCGTTCCACGCGTTACCGAGGATCAGAGTATAGCCCTTCTGGAAGCAGCTCTTTTCAACGGACTCAATAATTTCAGCGAAATAGGCGGCTTCGCTACTGGTCGCCAGCAGGCCAATCGATTTGGTGTGATTGACTTTCAGGCTGCGCGCCACGGCGCTCGGCGAGTAGTGCAGCTCTTTGATCGCCGCCCATACCGCATTACGCGTCTCTTCGGCAACGAAACGGGTTTTGTTAATTACATGTGACACAGTTGTAGTGGAAACGTTTGCGCGTTTCGCTACATCTTTAATAGTTGCCATTACATCTCACTCCATGCCTTGACCTGATCGCCTGATCATCGATACGTAAACGTTTGCCTACACACACCCTGAATACAATTTTCAACATTGCATCACGTCGGGAAAACGACACAGAACGACAGGAAGGGGTCAATGGCCGATACGCTTTTAAATTAGCGTGGGATTTTGTCCGATCTTGGGGCAAAGTGGAAGAGCAAAAATGTGCATCGCCCTAAATCCCGGAAGATTTTTGCGATTTTTTGTGCAAAAATGAGCAAGCTCACTTTTGGTGTGGGGATAACAAGAGGGAAAAATGATGGATACCAATTTAAAGTTTTCGCTGATCACCACGATTATTGCTCTCGGCGTGATTGTCGCTTTCAGCCTGACCGCCATACTGCACTAATGTTTCGCTGAGGGAGGAGCGCCGCTTCCTCCCCATATCCCGCCATTATTATCAATTCTGCAAAAATCTTTTGTCATTTCGTTCACTTTTGTTTTTTTGTGATTGATGTCATGCTTTTGACTTCTGATGTTACGCCGTCCTCTCTGACGGTCTGATGGAGTCATTGAATGAAAATCAACTTTCCTTTACTTGCGCTGGCGATCGGCGCCTTTGGCATCGGTACCACCGAGTTCTCCCCGATGGGATTGCTGCCGGTGATTGCGAAAGGTGTGGACGTCTCGATACCGGTAGCGGGAATGCTGATCAGTGCATATGCCATCGGCGTCATGGTCGGCGCACCGCTGATGACGCTGCTATTGTCGCATCGCGCACGGCGCAATGCGCTGATTTTTCTGATGGGGATCTTCACCGTCGGCAACCTGTTGTCATCCATCGCGCCGGATTACACCACGCTGCTGCTGTCGCGCATTATTACCAGCCTCAACCACGGCGCTTTTTTCGGCCTGGGATCGGTGGTGGCGGCCAGCGTCGTGCCAAAGCATAAGCAGGCCAGCGCGGTAGCCACTATGTTTATGGGCCTGACCATCGCCAACATTGGCGGCGTGCCGGCGGCCACCTGGCTTGGCGAAACCATCGGTTGGCGGATGTCCTTCCTTGCTACTGCGGGATTAGGCCTGCTGGCGATGGTTAGCCTGTGGTTCTCCCTGCCGAAGGGCAGCGCGGGGGAACGTCCTGATGTCAAAAAAGAGCTTTCTGTCCTGCTGCGCCCGCAGGTGCTCTCCGCGTTGCTGACCACCGTGCTGGGCGCCGGGGCGATGTTTACGCTGTATACCTACATTTCGCCAGTGCTCAATACGCTGACCCACGCTTCATCGCTGTTTATAACCGCGATGCTGGTGCTGATTGGCGTCGGTTTTTCGCTAGGCAACTATCTGGGCGGCAAATTTGCTGACCGGTCGGTCTCCGGCACGCTGAAGGGCTTTCTGCTGCTGCTGATGGCGATCATGCTGGCGATCCCGCTGCTGGCGCAATCCCAGGCCGGGGCGGCCATCAGCATGATTGTCTGGGGCGCAGCAACCTTTGCGGTGGTTCCGCCGCTGCAGATGCGGGTTATGCGCGTAGCGCATGAGGCGCCGGGGCTCTCTTCTTCGGTGAATATCGGCGCGTTCAACCTCGGCAACGCGCTGGGCGCCGCCGTCGGTGGGGCGGTGATCTCTGGCGGACTGGGATATGCGTTTGTGCCGGTGATGGGCGCAATTATCGCTGGTCTGGCGCTGCTGCTGGTCTGGTTTAGCGGGCGAGCGCAGCCGGAAGAGGCTTTCGCCAGCCAGTAATCATCGGCTGGGCAAGGGCAAAAAAAAAACCGCAGCCGGGGAGACCCCGCTGCGGTTTGTCGTTTATGCCGCGAGGTTAGCCGCAACAAACTTCCAGTTTACCAGCGCCCAGAAGTGGTCCAGGTAGCTTGGACGGGCGTTGCGGTAGTCGATGTAGTAGGCGTGTTCCCAAACGTCAACGGTCAGCAGCGGCTTCGCGTCGGTGGTCAGCGGGGTGCCGGCGTTGCTGGTGGAGACGATAGCCAGGCTGCCGTCGGCATTTTTGACCAGCCAGGTCCAGCCAGCGCCGAAGTTTTTCGCCGCGGCATCGGTAAATTTGGCTTTAAAATCGGCGAAGCTGCCGAAAGATTTGGCGATTGCGGCCGCCAGTTCGCCTTCCGGTTCGCCGCCGGCGTTAGGCGCCAGGCAGTTCCAGTAGAAGGTGTGGTTCCAGACCTGCGCTGCGTTGTTGAATACGTCGCCTTCAGAAGTGCGGACGATCTCTTCGAGGGACTTGCCTTCGAACGCAGTGCCTTTGATCAGGTTGTTGAGGTTAGTGACATACGCCTGGTGGTGTTTACCGTAGTGATATTCCAGGGTTTCTGCGGAAATGTGCGGCGCCAGGGCGTCTTTTGCATATGGTAATGCAGGTAATTCAAACGACATTGCTACTCTCCTTATAACTTTTTGTTTTATCTCACATTGACAGGATGAGGTTTTCACCTGAATCGTGTTCTGACCGCCCGACGCTGTCGCGTCCCGGGCGTGTTATTGTATTGAGAATGTTAACATTTGCCGCAAGCAGTGAAAAGCCTTACAACGATAAAGGCTATTATCACTGGTGCATGTGGTGAAGGCTTAACCGTTTTCTGCAGGAGTGGGCAATAAGCCGCCAAAATTGTTGCAACCATGTATAAGGAGATGCCCTCTGCGGATTTGCGAACTCGCATAGCGATTAACTACTCTGCTTCGCCGCTGTCACGCAATGCGCTGGACAAAAAATAAAACTTTAATATCAAACGATTAATAAAAATATGCGCTCAGGCAATCGTCGCTATGCCAATAATTCATTGTCTATTTTTTAATTTGTATGACAAATATAGCCGCCAGCAGTAATTTCCCCAGGATGACGACGATGGCAAAAACAGATGAGGTGGTGAGCGCGAAAATGATCCCGGTGGTGCAGGGGATTGTTGACTGGATCGAAGCACATATTTTCGACACCCTGTCGGTGAGCGCGATTGCGAAAAAGTCCGGCTACTCACACTGGTACTTCCAGCGACAATTCGCCATGGTAACGGGCTGCACGCTGGCGAGCTACGTCAGCCGACGAAAGATGACGATTGCGACAATCTATTTAACGCAGACGCAGGCGTCGATACAGAGTATTTCTCAGTGCCTGGGATACGAGGGACAAGCCGCTTTCTGCCGGACCTTTCACCGTCACTTTGGCATGTCGCCGACCCGCTATCGTCGTGATACGCCGGGCAAAGAGAGCAATATGCAATATCCCTTGCGGGTGGGGATGGAGATCGAGCAGGAGAGGCGGTCTGCCGCCGCAGCGGCAGCCCGGGATCAGCGAATGGTTTTCGGCGTCATGACGCGACGAGCGCCGACATAATGGCGAACCCAGTAATCCTCGCTCAGGGAGGTGATTTGAATATCACGACCTGTGCGCGGCGACTGAATGAATTTTCCGTTGCCGACGTAGACGCCGACATGGTCGGCAGCGCCCCGTCCGCGGGTGCGGAAGAAGACTAAATCGCCGCTCTGCAGTTCATCACGATCCACCGGACGCGCATCGCGCAGGTGGTACATTTCGTTGGCCGTACGCGGGATGTGGATCTTGACCAGGTCCTTATAGGCGTAATAGACCAGCCCGCTGCAGTCAAACCCGGTGCGCGGCGAGGTGCCGCCCCAGCGATAGGGTTTACCCAACTGGCCCATCAGTTTGTTCATCGCGGTACTTTGCGCTTTTTGCACCCGGACCTTGTGGGCATCGGCGATCGTTAAATTCGCTCCGCTGGCCTCGGGCTTACAGCGTTTTTTATAGCCCTTGCGCACCACGCACTTGCTTTTGACGCTGTTTAGCGCCAGGGTCGGCTCGGCGCTGGCGGCGACCGTTTTCGCGCACTGCTTTTTATAACCTTTACGCAGCACGCATTTTTTCGTCGCGCCGGCGGCCTGACGATGAAGTGCGGTTTGGCTTGCTGCGGTAGTGCGGGTAGGGAGCCGGGTGCGCGAGGACTTTTTACTGGTGGTTTTAGCGGTGGTTTTAGTTTTTTGACTGGTTGCTTTTTTCTTGCGCTCTGAGCCACTTTTCGCGGGCAACGCTTTTGGCGAAGCGGAGGCGTGCGTATGCCCTGATGCCTGAGCCAGTGGCGTGAATGAGATAGACGTGAACAGTAATGCACAGAGCGATATCGCGATTTTGTTTAGCCGCGCCACTGAGCAATCCCCTGATTAATTACAGACATGTACAAATGCCTGACGATGAATGACAAACCGGAATGATTCTAAAGCATAAAAAGCCGGAAAGTTAATATTCTTTTGTATCAAAAATGTCGATTGGTTAACGATTGCAAGAAAACGCGTCAGACATTGACGGCCTCGCACAGAAAATGCGCAATGAGCGCCCGCCTGCGACCGCAAAATGATATTTTTAAGGCAACTTCGCGCAACAGAAGATAAAATATGAATAGTGAAAAAAATGTTATTATCCGTCCTGCCTACAGGACGCTACAATGACAAGTTACTGCCGTAGAAAGAAGTTTAAGGAAGCACGACAATGAGCTCGACTTTAGAAAAGATCCAACGCCAAATCGCTGAAAACCCGATCCTGTTGTACATGAAAGGGTCGCCGAAGCTGCCAAGCTGCGGTTTCTCTGCCCAGGCCGTTCAGGCGCTGTCCGCCTGTGGCGAACGTTTTGCTTACGTTGATATTCTGCAGAACCCGGATATCCGCGCCGAGCTGCCTAAATACGCCAACTGGCCGACTTTCCCGCAGCTGTGGGTAGACGGTGAACTGGTGGGCGGCTGCGATATCGTCATCGAAATGTACCAGCGCGGTGAACTGCAGCAGCTGATCAAAGAGACGGCGGCAAAGTACCATACCGACGAGCCAAAAGCGGAGTAATTCCCGCCATCAGTAAAAAAGCGACTTCCTGGAAGTCGCTTTTTTTATCACTCCGGGGTGGCCACTGGCAGCGGCCAGCCGCCCAGACGCTTCCAGCGGTTCACGATCTCGCAAAACAGCTGCGCCGTCTGCTCGGTATCATACAGGGCGGAGTGAGCCTGCGCGCCGTCGAACGGCATACCCGCGGCAATACAGGCTTTCGACAGCACCGTCTGGCCCAGCGCCAACCCGCTTAGCGCGGCGGTGTCGAAGGTAACAAACGGATGGAAAGGGTTGCGTTTAAGTCCCGCGCGTTCGGCGGCGGTCATGGTGAAGCTGTGGTCAAAGGTGGCATTGTGCGCCACCATGATTGCCCGGCTGCAGTCGCTCTCTTTCATCCCTTTGCGCACCATTTTGAAGATGGCATGCAGGGCATCGTATTCGCTGACGGCCCCGCGCTGCGGGTCATGCGGGTTAATCCCGTTAAAAGCCAGCGCTTCGGGCTGCAGATTGGCGCCCTCGAAAGGTTCAACATGGAAATGCAGCGTTTCATCGGGCATCAGCCAGCCGTGCTCATCCATCTTCAACGTAATGGCGGCGATCTCCAGCAGGGCGTCGGTTTTGGCGTTAAATCCTGCGGTTTCAACATCGATCACCACCGGATAAAAACCGCGGAAACGGTCGCACAGACCATTCAGTTGAGCGTTCTCGGACATCAGATTCTCTTAGCTGGAAAAAAGTAGCGCGCATTATGGCAAATTTTGCCGCGGCTTGCAGCAGGCAGGGGTGAAAACAACGGGCACCGTAGCGCCCGGGCGAGCCATGGCATTAAATATGCCAGCGTGGGGAAGCGTTAGTTGCCCAGACCTTTGCCGGCATCTTTCTCTTCAATGAGCTCGATTTTGTAACCGTCCGGATCTTCCACGAAGGCGATGACGGTGGTGCCGCCTTTTACCGGCCCGGCTTCACGGGTGACGTTGCCCCCGTTCTGACGGATCCGTTCGCAGGCTTCGGCGGCGTTATCGACGCTCAGCGCGATATGGCCGTAGGCGGTGCCCAGCTCATAGCTGTCCACGCCCCAGTTGTAGGTCAGTTCGATCACCGCGGTTTCGCTCTCTTCGCCGTAGCCGACAAAGGCGAGGGAGTACTTGTACTCCGGGTTTTCGCTGGTGCGCAGCAGCTTCATGCCCAACACGTTGGTATAGAAGTCGATAGAACGTTGCAGGTCGCCAACGCGCAGCATGGTGTGGAGTAAGCGCATAATGTCCCCTATGCAGTTTATTTGATAGATCAGAACGTTGAGTATAGCGGCGATACGTCGCCGCTATCAATGGAGGGATTACAGAGTCGGGTAATCGGTGTAGCCTTCCGCGCCGCCGCCGTAGAAGGATTCCGGGCGTTGCGGGTTAAGCGGCGCTTTTTTCTGCAGGCGAGCCACCAGATCCGGGTTGGCGATGTAATCGCGGCCAAAGGCCACGGCATCAATCAGCCCTTTATTGATAAGATCGTTGGCTTTTTCTACTGTGTAAGCGCCAGCGCCAATGATCACCCCCGGGAAGCGGTCGCGGACTTTCTGACGGAAAGCTTCACTGTAAGGTTTGCCGCCCGCCCAGTCCGGCTCGGACATGTGCAGATAGGCGATACCGCGTTTCGCCAGCTCGCTAATCAGATACAGCGCGTCTTCTTCTTCGTTCGGGCCATTATCCACATTCTGGAAGCTGCCAATCGGCGACACGCGGATGCCAATGCGCTCGGCGCTCCACTCTTGACTCACGGCGTCAACCACTTCCAGCACCAGACGGGCACGGTTCTCCACGCTGCCGCCGTACTGATCGGTACGCTGGTTCGCCGATGGCGAGAGGAACTGGTGCAGCAGATAGCCGTGGGCTGAGTGCAGCTCAACCAGATCGAAGCCGGCGTCACGGGCATTGCCGACCGCCTGACGGAAATCGTTGACGATCCCTGGGATCTCTGCGGTTTCCAGGGCGCGGGGCATTGAGGTGTCGACGCGGATGGCGTGGCCGTTTTCGTCACGCAGTGAGGTACGGGTGCCCGCGCTCAGCGCGGAAGGCGCTACCGGGGCGGCGCCGCCAGGCTGCAGGCTGCTATGGGAAATTCGGCCTGTGTGCCACAGCTGGACGGCGATATGACCATTTTCGGCATGAACGCCGGCGGTGATTTTCTGCCAGGCGGCAATCTGCTCCGGGCTGTGCAGCCCAGGCGCGCCGGCGTAGCCTTTGGCCTGCGCGGAGATCTGCGTCGCTTCGGTGATGATCAGCCCGGAACTGGCGCGCTGGCGGTAGTATTCACCCATCAGCGGAGTAGGGATATCGCCCGGCTCAATGCTGCGCAGACGCGTCAACGGCGCCATAAATACGCGATTAGGGACGGTGACCGCACCGACTTTCAGTGGGCTGAATAATTTTGCTTCCGACATAGTGACTCCTGAGTAGACCGGTCGTCTAGTAACTGATGAAATAAAAACGCCTGTTATACCGCAGGCGCCGCAATAATCTGTTTGGCGTGGGCAAGGGCGCTTTCCAGCGGCGTTGCGCTACGCGTAATTTTGGCCTGCAGGTTGGCCCCGAGCCACAGGGAATACAGCACCTGCGACAGGGTCATGGCCTCGCCGTCAAATGCGAGACTGCCTTCCTGACGTCCTTTCTCCAGCGCGTCGCCCAGCAGGGCGATAATCTGGCTGGCTCCGCGATCCATGGCGGCGCGCATATCTTCCGACAGATCGCAAACCTCCGCGGATAGCTTGACAGTAAGACACCCGCTAATAATCCCCTGCTGGCAGAACTGATTCAGCGTGTGCTGATAGTAGGCCAGCAGGCGATCGCGATAGTTACCGTCGCCATGATCGAAGTGGTCGACCAGGCGCTGCAGATATCCGGTGTAGTGATGTTCAAGCAGCGCGACGCCGAAGGCTTCCTTAGAGCGAAAGTAGTGGTAGAAGGAGCCCTTGGGCACCTCCGCCGTCTTCAGAAGTTCGCTCAAGCCCATTCCGGTAAAACCGCGATGCATGCAAAGCTGCTCGCCGGTGGCCAGGATATGTTCTCGGGTATCGCAATCGCTGTGTCTGTTCATGCTGCACAATGTAGTAGACCGATTGGTCTAATGCAAGCGTCGGCGGAAAAATGTTAGCTGGCGCAGCACGTAGTGAACAAAATTTGCGTCGGCGCGGGGAAACGTCTTCAATGAAAGGAGACGAGGGGACAGGAGGCGTGTGGTGGCAGAGCAGTTAGAATTTTTCCCGGTGCAGAGCCCGTGCCGGGGAATATGTCAGACCGATGAGCGCGGCTACTGTCGCGGCTGTTTCCGCAGCCGTGAGGAACGTTTTAACTGGCAAACGATGAGCGATGCGCAGAAACAGGAGGTTTTGCGTCTTTGCCGCCAACGGCTGCTGCGCAAAATACGCGCGAACAGGCCGGAGCCGGCGGAAGAACCGCAGCAACCCTCACTGTTTTAAGCCAAAAATTACGTATACTCAGAGCACTTTTTTATTGAGGAAGCGGTTATGGTTCAGCGTATTGCTATGGCTCCCCAGGGGCCGGAATTTTCACGTTTTGTGATGGGCTACTGGCGTCTGATGGACTGGAAAATGTCGCCTGGCGAGCTGGTCAGCTTTATTGAGCAGCATCTCGATTTAGGCGTAACCACCGTCGATCACGCCGATATCTATGGCGATTATCAGTGTGAGGCTGCCTTTGGCGAAGCGCTGAAGCGAGCGCCGCATCTGCGTAGCCGGATGGAAATCGTCAGCAAATGCGGTATCGCCACCCGGGCGCGCGCTGAGAACACCATTGGCCACTACATTACCGACCGCGATCACATCGTGCTCAGCGCCGAGCAATCGCTGCGTAATCTGGCGACGGACCATCTCGACTTGCTGCTGATCCACCGGCCGGACCCACTGATGGACGCCGACGAGGTAGCCGAAGCTTTTCTCGCGCTGCATCATAGCGGTAAAGTGCGCCATTTTGGCGTCTCGAACTTTACCCCCGCCCAGTTCACCTTGCTGCAGTCACGTCTGCCGTTTACCCTGGCCACCAACCAGGTCGAAATTTCACCGGTGCATCAGCCGCTGCTGCTCGACGGTACTCTCGATCAGCTGCAGCAACTGCGTATTCGTCCGATGGCGTGGTCTTGTCTTGGCGGTGGTCGCCTGTTTAACGAAGAGGGCTTCCAGGCGCTGCGCGATGAGCTGGCGCAGGTGGCGCACGAGCTTAACGCCGACAGCATCGAACAGGTAGTTTATGCCTGGGTGCTGCGTCTGCCGTCGCAGCCGCTGCCGATTATTGGCTCGGGCAAAATCGAGCGCGTGCGCTCGGCGATTGTGGCTGAAAAACTCAGCATGACCCGTCAGCAGTGGTTCCGCATCCGTAAAGCCGCGCTCGGGTACGACGTACCGTAACGGGCATTTCCCCTCCGGAAAGGCGTTCCTGGTTTACACTTAACAGGGAGACAGCCATCCGGAGGTGTTATGCAACGATGTATTCTCGCGATCTTATCCCTCGCATTTTGCGCTGGCGCACAGGCCGTTAGTGAAGATGTGCAACTTAATCTCGTGACCAACCAGGGCGTCGGTCAGACCATCGGCAGCGTCAAAATCACCGAAACCGACCGCGGACTCGAGTTCGCCCCCACTCTGCGGGCGCTACCGCCGGGCAAGCACGGGTTTCATATTCATGCCGAAGGCAGCTGCCAGCCGGCGATGAAAGAAGGTAAAGCCGTGGCCGCCGGGGCGGCGGGCGGACATTACGATCCGCAGCATACCGGCAAACACGAAGGGCCGTTGGGGGCCGGGCATCTTGGCGACCTGCCCCTGCTGGTGGTCAACGATGCGGGCGTAGCCGACCAGCCGATTATTGCTCCGCGCCTGAAAACGCTGGCGGAGGTGAAAGGGAAAGCGCTGATGGTCCACGTAGGCGGGGATAACATGGCCGACAGTCCGCAGCCGCTGGGTGGCGGCGGCGAACGGTTTGCCTGCGGGGTGATTAAGTAGTTCCTTCGCCAATTGTGCCGGCCACCGGGGCCTGTTCCAGCTGCGACAAGGCGCAGTACAGTCGCCAAATCGCGGCGGCCAGTTCCCGCGCCGCCGGCTGATGATGGTGGTTCAGGGCGTCGCAGATCCGCTGCAGCTCCTGCAGGGTGGAGGCCAGCGGGCGCTGCTGCACGCCGCGCTCGCTCATCACATCGCGTAACAGGTTGATGCACAGGTCGCGCACCTGGGCGAGAGGATCGGAGCGGGTTTCCCATTCGCGAAGCTGCCAAACGACGTGCGAGCAATTGAGCAGCACGACGCCCCAACGCAACAGCCAGCGGCGCGCCAGGGCATCCTTACTCTGGCTGAGCTGACTGACGTGGTGATAGACCAGCGATTCAAATTCATGCTCACTGTGCTGAGGATGACGGCTGAGCTGATCGACAAAGTGACGCCGTAACGCTCTGATATGGCGTCGCCCTTTGCGGGCGTCAGAGCCCGGACTCAGTACCGCAAAGGCCAGCCAGGCAAAGCCCACCCCGACAATCTTGCTCAAATTATCATTGAAAAAGGCCGCATAATCGTACACCGGCGGGTTGGTGACGGCGATAAACGAGCCCATAAAGACGATAAGCTGTCCCCACAGGCCGGCGTATTTGGGCCACTGCAGTTTGAGTAACTGCATGGTGGTCAGGAGCGGGAACAGGAACAGCAGAAACTGCCACAGGTCGGTTACCTGCACCATCAGGCCGAACTTCACCACGAAACTGAATAGCGACAGCAGGACCAGAGTCTGCATCAGCAATGTCAGCGAGCGAAACGGCGAGGCGGATACGGAGTAGAGCACGCAGCAGATGGAGGCCAGGGTCAGGGCCGCCGCGCAGCTGGTCCACTGGGTACTGATCCCCCATGCGCCAATCGCCACCAGCGCGCAAAAGGTACGGACACCGTTGAGCAACGCCTCCGCCTGATCGGTATGGCGGGCTAATGGCGGGGCGGCGGGCACATTGAACTCGGCGATCGCCGAGGCATTTTCAACGCGGCGGATCCAGCGGCTGCTCTCCAGGTAAATGCGACAGAAATAGCGCAATCGCGCCCAGAAAGCGATGTGCCGGTAATCGGCATCCTGCCGCGGCGCCAGCGGCGCCAGGATCCGCGCAACGTGATAGCTGTCGGCATGAGGGGTGGCGAGCTCGGCGAGCAGCGACTCCAGTACCTGGCGAGTGTTCGCCGGCGCGTCAGGCCAGTTCAGCAGCATCCGTCGCAGACTGGAGATGACGCTGGTCATTCTGAGCTGCTGATGCAGGAGGTAGTTCAGCAGAGGATTCTGCCGACGGAAACGGTAGTGGCTCCAGAAGGCCTGGATACGCAGCAGGTTCATGGTCAGGATCTGGCCAATCACGCTCTCATGGGCGGTGCGAATGGCATCCGTCGTCTCCGGCACCCACAGCAGGCTGGCGTGCTCCAGCAGCCGGGCGTGCATGGTTTTCAGGGCCGTCAGCAGGTTGCTGCCGTCGGAGGTGCTTGGCAGGATCATCATCATTAGCCCGCCGCAGAGGATCCCGACGATGACTTCGCAGACGCGCGACTGGGCGATGACCCACAGCTCGTAGCTGTCGCTGATGTTAATCACCGGAAAGGCGATGATGGCGCAGGTATAGCCCGCCAGCTGAAAGGCATAAGCGACGTTGTTGGTGAACAGGGCGCAGGCCCAGGTGCAGAGCGCCAGCCAGCCGGAGATACTGAACAGAAACAGCCAGGGATCGTTGAGTGTATGACCGGCAAGCAGCAGGGCGGCGCAGGCGCCGAGCAGGCTGCCTGCGATGCGGCCAAAACTTTTACTGATCACGCCGCCGACGGTGGGAAAGCTGACCACCGCCGCGGACGTCATCGCCCAGTAGGGCTCATCAAGATCCAGCGCATAGGCGATACTCAGCGCAAGACACATCGCGATGCCGTTGCGCAATGCGTACCGCCACTGCGGCCGGGTGGCTTTAACCCAGGGGAGTGCGCGCCACGACAGGGTCTGCAGGTTCATTACTGCCCGCCAATTGAGACAGTGCAGGTGGTACCGGAGACCAGGGTGACATCGGCCGGCAGCGTATCAAAGGCAATTCGCACCGGAACGCGTTGGGCGAGACGAACCCAGGGGATATTTGGTTTGATGTTGGCCACCAGCCCGGTTCCCTGTTCCACGCTCTGGTCGACAATCGCGCGGCCGATGCTCGCGACATGGCCCTTTAGCGTCTGCTGATTGCTATAGAGAATAATTTGTGCCGGATCGCCGATGCGAATGTGGCGCAGTTTGGTCTCTTCGAAGTAGCCCAGTACGTAAAACGAATGGCTGTCCACCAGGGCAAAGACCGGATGGCCGGTGGTAGCGTAATCACCGACGCGGGTGGAAAGGTTGGTCACCCAGCCATCCACCGGCGCTTTGACAACCGTCTGGCTGAGCTGCCACTGCGCATGTTTCAGCGCCGCTTCGGTTACGCCGACCCCCGCTCTGGCGGCAGCCAGGGTGGTGGTGGCGGTATTCAGGGCGGTATTGACGTTCTCAAGGTCTTCAGCCGAGATGGCATTTTGCGACAGGCTTCGGCGACGGCGAGCCTCGCTGGCGGCCTTGCTTTGCTCCGCCTGCGCTTTCGCCACCTCCGCCTGGGCTTTCGCCAGCTGCGCCTGGGCGTTCAGCACCGCGATGCGATAGGGGGTGTCGTCGATGGTAAACAATACTTCCCCGGCTTTGACCCGTTGGTTATCGGTTACGTTCAACTGCAGAATACTGCCGGAGACCTGAGGGGTGATCCCAACCTGCTCGGCGCGCACTTTGCCGTCGCGGGTCCAGGGTGACTGAGTGTAGAAATTCCATAACAACCATGCGGCAATCAGGGCGACGGCCGCGACCAGCAGCGTTGACAGATATTTTAATCTTTTCATAACAGGGAGATCACCAGGCAATGAGCAATACCAGGGCCAGACAGACCGCGAGCGCGAACAGGGAGAGATCCATTAGTAGCGGGTGCCAGATGTCGCCCGCATACATCCAGTCACGCAGCTGGCGATGTAAAAACAACCAGATAAAGAAACCCAACAAGACGGCTTTGAACAGCGGAGGGAAATAGACGGATGCGCCGAACACCAGGTCCTGCAGCGGCAATCCGGATGTGTTAAGACTCAGTTTCACAAGCAAAAATCCTTTGCCATTACAGGGGTAACCTCAGGACGTGCTACTCTTTAACAGTGTAAATCATTGTTTTGGTTTTTGTTGAATCAAGTAATTCATTTGTTTTGATAATTCAAATGCTGCACACTATTCTAAAATCAGTATAATAACTTAGCAAGCTAATTATAAGGAGATGAAATTGGAATCGCCACTTGGTTCTGATCTGGCACGTTTAGTTCGCGTTTGGCGCGCGCTAATCGACCATCGCCTGAAACCTCTGGAGTTAACGCAGACCCACTGGGTCACGCTGCATAACATCCACCAGCTGCCGCCTGAGCAGTCGCAGATCCAGCTGGCGAAAGCTATCGGTATTGAACAGCCGTCGCTGGTGCGCACGCTCGATCAGCTGGAGGAGAAAGGGCTCATTTCTCGCCAGACCTGCGCAAGCGATCGGCGGGCCAAACGCATCAAGCTGACGGAAAAAGCCGAACCGCTGATCAACGAGATGGAAGAGGTGATAGGTAAGACCCGTGATGAAATCCTCTCAGGGGTCTCGAAGCAGGAAGTGGAAACCTTGCTCCACTTAATCCGTAAACTTGAACAAAATATCCTCGATCTCCAGGCTAAAGATTAATTCTTTGCGGCCCGGGCTAATCCGGGCCTTTTTTCACCCTCCCTGCCGATGCCAGACGATCACCTGATTACGTCCGTTATTCTTTGCTTCATACATGGCTTCGTCCGCGCGCTGAACGCACGCTTCCGCTGTCACGCTATTGTCGTAGGTGGTATACACCCCCATGCTGATGGTCATTCGCTCCGGTAAATGGCTCTCCCCGGCACTGACCGCCAGGCGGATACGCTCGGCGATCGCTTGCGCTTCTTTTTCACCGGTGTTGACCAGCAGCAGAGCAAATTCCTCACCGCCGATGCGTGCGGCGGCGTCATCTACCCGCGAATGGCTTTCCAGCACCGAGGCGGCGAACTGGATCACTTTGTCGCCCGCGACATGGCCGTAGCTATCGTTGATGCGTTTGAAATGGTCGAGGTCGCTGATGAGCACCGACAGCGGATGCTGGGCATTCACCTTCGCCAGCTGTTGGTTAAGGGTGTCGTAGAAGAAGCTGCGGTTGTAGAGGCGGGTCAACGGGTCGCGGATCGAATTCTGATACGAATGAACATATTTGTGGTTAGACTCGCGATAGAGGATAAAGACGTCAACCAGTAGCACCAGAATCAGGAACAAGGTGCATAGCGTTTCGAAAAAACGCGCCTGGTACCAGGTCTGATCCAGCTCCCCTGCGGTGGAGAGCAGCTGGAAAAGCGTGAACAAATAAGCGCTGCAAAAAAAAGCGCCGCTGAACCAAAAAATATTACGCAGTTTACTCAAGCTAATTAATAAAATCAGCGTGATGAACCAAACTGCCATCAGCAGCCAGCCGATAATACTTTGCCACAACGGGGTAAAGGTATGGCTCAGATCGTCGATAAAATTGACGCTCAGCCACGGCGAATGGCTGGAGTATAGCCATGATAAAACAATAATGGTCAACGTAAAAAGAATACATGCTGTAAATGTAAGAATGTGTGCTTTCCACGAATGCATGATGCGCTGGCGAAAATAGTACAAAATAATAGATGACATGAATAACACAGCCATCATTATATTGCGGAAGAAATAATAGATAACGGCGTCATTTTGATTAACGACCGGGGCCGGATTGCAGGTAAGCCAGTCCGGATAGCTGCTGAGCGTGCCAAGCATCAGCAGCGCTGAGCAGGCAAACCCGAAAGAGACTGGAGTAAGGTACAGACGCCGCTTGCTGCTCCAGTATTTCATGCCCATAAAACAGGCAATGGTAATATGAAAAACCATCAGGAAACTGGTCAGCAGCGGAAATAATATTGAGGAAGTACTACTGAAGCTGGTATGAAAAAACGCAGTCATCCCGGAAATGCCAATCCCGGCCAGTAAACAAATGCAAATATAAAGGATTAGACGTTTAACGATATGATGCACATGTTCGGGCATAGGCAATATTCCACATAAAAGGCAACGGCAGCGACGATGAGTCACCAGGGCTAATTTATGTTCTTGAGGGTAATAGGGGCGGGCAGATAAGATATTGCGCAGGCGCAATGATTCATGGAATATTAAAATAAAGATGTCTGATGGTTACTACGAATTTATTACGGCGAAATAAACGTGGCTGAAAAATACGATGCGGCGCAACCGGCCGCATCGTAAGGGAAATTATCGCGGAGAGACGGTGACCTGGCTGCCGCTGCCGGCAATGGCCACGCGCTGACCAACGGAGAACGGAGTGCTGCCCTGTTTCTGCACTACCATAATGGTATTGCCATCGTCCTTACGGATTTCCAGTTCAACGCCCTGCGTTTTATTCATCGCGCCCTGAACGCCCTGACCGGCTACGCCGCCCGCGACCGCACCTGCCGCCGTAGCCAGAGAGCGTCCGGTACCGCCGCCGATGGTGTTTCCAAGGAACCCGCCCAGTACCGCACCGCCAATGGCCCCGATGGCATTGCTATCGTCGCCGCTCTGGATCTGTACGGCGCGCGTATGCACGATGGTACCGTAAGTCACGCTCTGCACCTGTTTGGCTTCAGATGCGGAATAAACGTCGCCGGACAGGCCGCTGCTGCTCACGCAGCCTGCGAGCGTAAAACCAATCATCGATACAGCCAAAACACGTAAAATCATTTATGAATCTCCTGTTCACCGAAGGTGTTCAATTGAACGTCCATACGGTTAATTATATGGCATTTAGTCGTCGGCGGGCATAGGTTCTCCCTGGACTATACAAAAAATAATAAACACTGGTGCTTCAACCTCAACTAAACGCCGGTTCTTTACGATGTTCTCTGATTTGTCGCTCTATTGTTAAAAAGTATTAGTACAACATAGCATTAGCCGACACTTTATGATGGAGTGAAGGGCATACAAGGGTCATGGAATGAAGGAAAACGTATGAGATCGGGTCGCTTTATTGGCGTTATGTCTGGTACCAGCCTGGATGGTATCGATGTCGTTTTGGCCACCATTACTGAAAACATGGTGGCGCAGCAGGCTAGTCTCACCTGGCCCATTCCACACGCGATAAAAGAAGAGATTCTGGCGATTTGCCAGGGGCAGTCGCTGACCCTTTCGCAGCTAGGTCGTCTGGACACCCGTCTGGGACGGCTGTTTGCCGATGCCGTACTGGCGCTGATGCGCCAGGAAAGTCTCAAACCCACCGACGTCATCGCCATCGGCTGCCATGGACAGACCGTATGGCATGAACCGCAGGGAGAGGCTCCGCATACCCTGCAAATTGGTGATAACAACCAGATCGCCGCCCACACCGGGATAACCGTAGTGGGGGATTTTCGTCGCCGGGATATGGCGCTAGGCGGGCAGGGGGCGCCGCTGGTGCCGGCTTTTCATCATGCGCTGCTGGCCCACCCCGTTGAGCGACGTATGGTGCTCAATATCGGCGGGATCGCTAATGTGTCGCTGCTGGCGCCAGGTCAGCCGGTGCGCGGCTATGATACCGGGCCGGGAAATATGTTGCTGGACGCCTGGATCTGGCGCCAGAAGGGCAAACCGTACGACAAGGACGCCCAATGGGCTAGCGAAGGTAAAGTGCTGCTGCCGCTGCTGCAGGACATGCTGAGCGATCCGTGGTTTGCTTTGCCGGCGCCGAAAAGCACCGGTCGGGAATATTTCAATTACGGCTGGCTGGAGCAGCATATGGCCCGCTATCCGGGGCTACGCGGGGAGGATGTTCAGGCTACGCTTGCGGAATTGACCGCCGTCACCATCAGTGAGCAGGTATTGTTAAGCGGCGGCTGCGAGCGTTTGTTAGTGTGCGGCGGCGGCGCGCGTAACCCCTTGTTAATGGCGCGCCTGGCGGCGCTGCTGCCGGGAACAGAGGTCTCCACCACCGATGAGGCGGGGATCAGCGGCGATGATATGGAAGCGCTGGCCTTTGCCTGGCTGGCCTGGCGAACGCTGGCTGGTCTGCCGGGCAATCTGCCCTCCGTGACCGGCGCCAGCGAATCCTCGGTGCTGGGCGCCATTTTTCCGGCTAACCCGCCGCAGAATCGGAGTTAACTGAAATCTTAAATACGATGCGACCGGTAAACTGGACAAGTTAAGCGGAGGGCGGAGTGCCCGCCGTGACCGGGAAAGTCGAAGGCAAACGAATGAAAAAAATTCTTATCGCAGTTGTACCTTTTATGCTGGCGGGCTGTAGCTACTACAACCAGTTTGTCGAGCGGATGCAGACGGACACGCTGGAGTATCAATGCGACCAGAAACCATTGACGGTCCATCGCAATAACGCACGCCAGCAGGTCAGTTTTATCTATGATAATCAGCAACTGAACCTGTCTGAGGGGCTGTCGGCTTCCGGGGCGCGCTACACCGACGGCGTCTATGTGTTCTGGTCAAAAGGCGATACCGCCACCGTCTATAAGCGCGACCGCATCGTCCTTGATAACTGTCAGCTGCAGACGGCCAAACGTTGAGATTTCTGTCCGGGGGGCGCACAATAACGCCACCTTATGACTACATCCTCAATGGCCATGTCTGATAACGACGAACTCCAGCAAATTGCGCATTTGCGCCGTGAATACACCCGTGGCGGTTTGCGTCGCCACGATCTTCCTGCTGAACCCCTGCCGCTGTTTGAACGCTGGCTGCGTCAGGCCTGCGATGCGAAACTTGCCGACCCGACGGCCATGGTGGTTGCCACCGTCGATGAGCGCGGCCAGCCCTACCAGCGCATTGTGCTGCTGAAGCACTACGACGAAAAAGGGTTGGTGTTTTATACCAACCTCGGCAGCCGCAAAGCGCATCAAATTGAAAACAACCCGCAGGTCAGCCTGCTTTTCCCGTGGCATATGCTGGAGCGCCAGGTGATGGTAATCGGCAAAGCGGAGCGTCTGTCGACGCTGGAAGTGGTCAAATATTTCCACAGCCGTCCGCGCGACAGCCAGATTGGCGCCTGGGTCTCGAAGCAGTCGAGCCGGATCTCAGCCCGCGGCATCCTCGAAAGCAAATTCCTCGAGCTGAAGCAGAAGTTCCAGCAGGGTGAAGTGCCGTTGCCGAGCTTCTGGGGCGGATTCCGCGTCAGCATTGAGCAGATGGAGTTCTGGCAGGGGGGAGAACACCGTCTGCACGATCGCTTTTTATACCAGCGCGATAGCGGCGCCTGGAAAATAGACCGTCTGGCGCCGTAAACGCCGAAATTAGTTATCGAAGCGCTGGCGCTGAAAGGGCCGGCGCTTTATTCTATGTACTTTTCGCATCTGGCGAAAAGTCGTGTACCGGCAGAGGTGCAGTCGTTTATACATGGAGAATTTGATGGCAAGCAGTAACTTGATTAAACAATTGCAAGAGCGGGGGCTGGTAGCCCAGGTGACGGACGAGGAAGCGTTAGCAGAGCGACTGGCGCAAGGCCCGATCGCGCTCTATTGCGGCTTCGATCCTACCGCTGACAGCTTGCATTTGGGGCATCTTGTTCCATTGTTATGCCTGAAACGCTTCCAGCAGGCAGGTCATAAACCTGTGGCGCTGGTGGGCGGCGCAACCGGTCTGATTGGCGACCCAAGCTTCAAAGCCGCTGAGCGTAAACTAAACACCGAGGATACCGTGCAGGAGTGGGTGGATAAAATCCGCAAACAGGTGGCTCCGTTCCTTGATTTTGACTGCGGCGACAACTCGGCGATCGCGGCGAATAACTATGACTGGTTTGGCAGCATGAACGTGCTGACCTTCCTGCGCGATATCGGTAAACACTTCTCTGTTAACCAGATGATCAACAAAGAAGCGGTGAAGCAGCGTCTGAATCGTGACGATCAGGGTATCTCCTTTACCGAGTTCTCTTACAATCTGCTGCAGGGTTACGACTTTGCCTGCCTGAACAAGCTGCACGGCGTGGCGCTGCAGATCGGCGGCTCTGACCAGTGGGGCAACATCACCTCCGGCATCGATCTGACCCGTCGTCTGCATCAGAATCAGGTGTTTGGCCTGACCGTACCGCTGATCACCAAAGCGGACGGCACCAAATTCGGTAAAACCGAAGGCGGCGCCGTGTGGCTGGATCCGAAGAAAACCAGTCCGTACAAATTTTACCAGTTCTGGATCAACACCGCGGATGCTGATGTCTATCGCTTCCTCAAATTCTTCACCTTTATGGACATTGCGGAGATCAATGCCCTGGAAGAAGAAGACAAAAACAGCGGTAAAGCGCCGCGCGCCCAGTACGTGCTGGCAGAGCAGGTGACGCGCCTTGTTCACGGCGAAGAAGGCCTGGAAGCGGCGAAGCGCATTACCGAAAGCCTGTTCAACGGTAACCTGAGCGACCTGAGCGAAGCAGACTTCGAACAGCTGGCCCAGGATGGCGTGCCGATGATCGAAATGGAAAAAGGCGCCGATCTGCTGCAGGCGCTGGTTGATTCCGAGCTGCAGCCGTCCCGCGGTCAGGCGCGTAAAACCGTTGCCTCTAACGCGGTGACCATCAACGGCGAAAAACAGGCCGACCCGGAATATGTATTCAGTGACAGCGATCGCCTGTTTGGCCGCTACACCTTGCTGCGTCGCGGTAAGAAAAATTACTGCCTGGTCTGCTGGAAATAAAAAAATACTGCCAGGGCGTGGGAAACCACGCCCTTTTTCTTTTTAGGGTTGTGGTAAGAAAATGAAGAACATCCTCGCCATTCAGTCTCACGTTGTGTTTGGCCATGCCGGCAACAGTGCCGCCGAATTTCCGATGCGCCGTCTGGGCGCCAATGTCTGGCCCCTGAATACCGTACAGTTCTCTAACCATACGCAGTACGGCAAATGGACCGGCTGCGTCATGCCGCCTTCGCATTTGACGGAGATCGTTCAGGGGATTGCCGACATCGACAAACTGCAGACCTGCGATGCGGTACTGAGCGGCTATCTTGGCTCCGCTGAGCAGGGAGAGCATATCCTCGGTATCGTGCGTCAGGTTAAGGCGGCCAATCCGGCGGCGAAATATTTTTGCGATCCGGTGATGGGTCATCCGGAGAAGGGCTGCATCGTCGCGCCGGGCGTGGCGGAGTTCCACGTGCGCTATGCGCTGCCGGCCAGCGATATTATTGCGCCGAATCTGGTTGAGCTGGAGATCCTGTGCGGTCATCCGGTCGCCAGCGTCAGCGAGGCAGTGGCCGCCGCGCGGGAGTTGATTGCCCAGGGGCCGGAAGTGGTATTAGTTAAGCATCTTGCCCGTGCGGGTCTGAGTATGGATCGTTTTGAGATGCTGCTGGTGACGGCCAAAGAAGCCTGGCATATTAGTCGGCCGCTGGTGGATTTCGGCCTGCGTCAGCCGGTGGGCGTCGGCGATGTGACCAGCGGTCTGCTGTTGGTTAAATTGCTGCAGGGGGCAAGTCTGCGCGATGCGCTGGAACACGTCACCGCCGCGGTGTACGAGATTATGCTCGCCACCAAAAATATGCAGGAATACGAACTACAGGTAGTAGCGGCGCAGGATCGCATCGCCGTACCGGAGCACTGCTTCAGCGCCACCCGGCTGTAACTCCCAGGGCCTGCCCGACGGTCCGCCGGGCAGGTTCAGGCCTTATTTTAAGCCTTCAGCCGCCAGTGCGGCCGCCACCGCCGGACGCGCTGCCACCTGCGTCATCCAGCTGCCGATATGACCATAGGCAGCCATATCCAGTTTTATAGCATAGGCCCAGCGCAGCACCGTAAACAGATAACCATCGGCAATGGTGAAGCGATGGCCGGTCAGCCACTGTTTGTCTGCCAGCGCTGCATCAACGTATTGCAGCTTTTTCTCCAGCAGCCCCCGCGTGACAGGCTTATAGTCCTCCGGGGTATCCGGGCGGAACAGCGGGGTAAAGCTTTTATGCAGCTCGGTGGCCACATAGTTCAGCCATTCGAGAGTCTGATAGCGCGCAATCGAGCCCACCGGCGCCAGCAGATGACGATCCGGTACCTGGTCTGCGATGTACTGCATGATGGCTACGCCCTCAGTGAGCAGGATATCATCATCCAGCAGCAGCGCCGGCACCTGACCTTTCGGGTTGATCAGCAGATAGTCTTCCCCGTTTTCCAGCCGTTTTTGGGCCAGATCCACGCTCTGCAGGGTAAAATCCAGACCGCTTTCGCGCAGGGCAATATGCGAGGCAAGGGAACAGGCGCCGGGTTTGTAGAACAGTTTCATGCGTGACTCCTCGTGGCTGCAGTTTTCTGTATGTTAGTCCTGCCAGGGGTAAAAAAAAAGCCGCTAAACTAACGTTAGCGGCTTAAAAATAATTAGTTTTCCCTGCGGCGTCAGGCAGCCGCGGTTTCGCGTGCTTTAATGTCCGCGCTGTCGTCCTGAGTCATACGATTCAGTTTCGGCGCGGTCAGCAGCATCAGGGCGGCGATAACCGCGGTGACGATACCAATCTGCAGGAATACGTGACCGTACACTTCCAGCGACACCAGCGGATCGGTGACATTCTCCGGGACTGCCATCAGGTTAGCGATTTTCCCGGCGATGATCGCCGCGCCTGCCGTGGTGAGGAACCAGCTGCCCATAATGAAGCCCATCAGACGCTGAGGAACCAGCTGAGCGACCATCGCCAGGCCGAGGCCGGAAATCATCAGTTCACCGATAGACTGCAGCGCGTAGCTCAGAATCAGCCAGTTGACCGAGACGATACCGGCGTCGCTGGCGAACTTCGCCCCTAAAGGCAGGACGAGGAATGCGCCAGAGCACAGTACCATACCGATAGCAAATTTGTGCGGCATCGGCAGGCGGTCACCCATCTTGTTGTAGATGGCGGCCAGAATCGGGCTACCAATCATGATCCAGAACGGGTTCAGCGCCTGATACTGTTCCGGTTCAAAGGCGAGACCGAGGATCGAGTGCTCCACGTTACGGATGGCGAAGAAGTTCAGCGAGGTCGGCATCTGGCTGTACAACACGAAGAAGACAATCGCTTCTACCATCAGCAGGAAAGCGACGATCATTTTACGACGCGGAGCACCTTTAAGGCCTATGGTTTCTTTGGCGAAAATCACGACGATACCCAGTGCGACGACGCCCAGCACCATACGTGCGATACCTTGGTTATGCAGCAGCCAGGTGGCGATAGCGACCAGCACCACCACGCCAGCGATGGTCGCCAGCAGTTTACCCATGTGTACCGGGGCAAAGTCCGGTTTAGAGCCGTACTGTTTAACCCATTTCTGACAGAAGGCGAAGTTAATAATGGTGATCACCATCCCCACCACGCTGAGAGCAAACGCTACGCTCCAGCCAAAACGTGCGGCCAGCCACGGGGTTGCCAGCATAGAGAAGAACGAACCGATATTGATGGACATGTAGTACATGGTAAATGCACCGTCCAGACGTGGGTCGTTTTTGTCATAGCAGGTAGAAAGCAGGGAGGACGGGTTGGCTTTAAACAGGCCGTTACCGACGGCGATGGTCGCCATACCCATATAGACGATAGCGGCGTCATGACCGGACCAGGCCACCAGCGCATAGCCAATCGCCAGCACGATAGCGCCCAGCATGATGACACGCTTGGTACCCAGCACTTTATCACCCAGCCAGCCGCCAATGGCGACGAGGCCATAAACCAGCGCGCTAAAGGAGGAGAACAGAGTAATGGAATCCGCTTCCGACATACCCAGCTGTTTTACCAGGTAAACGGCCATGATCCCTTGCAGGCCGTAGTAACCAAAACGCTCCCACAACTCGATCGAGAAAATGAGATAGAACGCGCGTGGTTGTTTGAAAGCGTTCAGACTCACGCTTTCTGCTGGTTTATTGTTTGCAGTAGACACATATACCTCTTTTTTTACATCCCATATTTACTGGGGGGTGTTCGGGGCGCAATCTCGTTGGACCGCCGCCTTTATAGTTATTCTTGGAGGGAAAACGGCAAGTAATGTTCACTATCCTGGCGCATCAGGCAAGGCTTTTGTAATAATCTGTTACACATAATCAGGGTGGTATAATGCTCCGGACATATGAATGTTATACAGCGTTAAATTTTACCGTTTCGAAATCGTTGGTATTTTTATCTTTCGGGTTCGCCGGTTTGCCGGGAAAAGGCGATATATTCTACTGATCTGGCGTAAGCATAGTGATATGGTCCATTATCTTAAAAAATCATGGGTCATTATCCTGACAATCTTTACTCATCCGTTGTATTGCCTGACATTTATTTCCATTCCAGTAACATTCAATCAACATAAAGTTGCGAGCATGATCTGGATCACAAATGCATAGAAATTTTGCGCTGATAAAAAATGAATGAACTAGTTGTTTGTTATATAACCGGATAATCATCCATAATCATGATGATTATGTGGTGTTAATGGCCGGTGAAATAGATGAATGCGGGCCATAACCCAGAGTTAAGCTATGACCGCAATAGAGACGAGACAGTCAGGCGTAGACTTTATCTTTGTATTCGCAAAGATCTTCAATCAGGCAGGAGCCGCAGCGCGGCTTGCGGGCAATACAGGTATAACGCCCATGCAGGATCAGCCAGTGATGACAGTCGACCTTAAACTCGGCGGGGACCACCTTCAGAAGCTTCTCTTCCACCTGCTCAACGTTCTTGCCCGGGGCGAATTGCGTCCGATTGCAGACGCGGAAGATGTGCGTGTCCACGGCGATGGTCGGCCAGCCAAAGGCGGTATTCAGCACCACGTTGGCGGTTTTACGGCCCACGCCGGGCAGCGCCTCCAGCGCTGCTCTGTCTTCCGGCACCTCGCCATTGTGCTGCTCCAACAGGATGCGGCAGGTTTTGATGACGTTTTCCGCTTTGCTGTTAAACAGGCCGATAGTCTTGATATACGATTTCACCCCATCCACCCCCAGGGCCAGCATCGCTGCGGGCGTATTGGCTACCGGATAGAGTTTGGCTGTCGCTTTGTTGACGCTTACGTCGGTGGCCTGTGCAGAAAGCAGGACGGCAATCAACAGCTCGAATGGCGAACTGAAATGCAGTTCGGTGGTGGGGTGGGGATCGTTTTCCCGCAGCCTGGTAAGGATCGCCAGGCGTTTGGCTTTGTTCATATTATGCTTTCCCTGTCACGTCGGACGGGGCGACAGAGACGGCCCGGGCCGCTTGCGCCTTCCGCTGTTTGCTACGTTCATCGATAAGGTATTTAATCGCCAGCATCATGCCGAGGCCAATAAAGGCGCCTGGCGGCAGCATAGCCAGCAGGAAAGGGGTGTCGGTGTGGAAAACCTCGATGCGCAGAACCTTCGCCCAGCTGCCAAGCAGACTGTCGGCGCCGTCAAACAGGGTGCCGTTGCCAAGGATCTCGCGCAGGGAGCCCAGCACAAACATCGCGCAGGTAGCGCCCATGCCGATCGAGAAACCGTCCAGTGCCGACAGCGCTGGCCCTTTTTTGGCGGCAAAGGCTTCGGCGCGGCCGACCACGATGCAGTTGGTCACGATAAGCGGGATGAAAATCCCCAGCGACTGATAGAGGCCGAAGGCATAGGCGTTGATCAGCATCTGCACGACGCTCACCACCGAGGCGATAATCATTACGTAGATGGGGATCCGGATCTCCGCCGGCGTCCAGCGGCGCAGGCTGGAGATGGTCAGGTTGGTCAGGGTTAACACCAGGGTGGTGGCCAAACCCAGCCCGAGGGCGTTGGTGGCGGTCGAGGTGACCGCCAGCAGAGGACACATACCTAACAGCTGAACCAGGGCAGAGTTATTTTTCCACAGGCCCTGGACGATGACGTCTTTAACTTCGCTCATGGTTATTCTCCACAGGCGGTGAATTCAGGAAGTTGCGCAGGCAGCGTTTGTGCATATAAGCCTGCGCGCTTAACGGCATTGACCACCGCCCGGGGGGTGATGGTGGCGCCGGTGAACTGGTCAAAATCGCCGCCATCCTTTTTGACCGCCCAGTGGCTATCGCCCTGGCCGTGGATGACTTTCCCGGCAAAATGGGTAATCCAGTCCGACAGGCGAAGTTCGATTTTATCCCCCAGGCCCGGCGTTTCATGATGCTCAGTTACGCGGGTGCCGAGGACCGTGCCGCTAAAATCGGCGGCAACCAGCAGCTGTATTGCTCCGGAGTAGCCGTCCGGCGCGGTGGCTTCCATCACCGCGCCGATCGGTCGATCGTTATTTTTGGCGATCCACACTTTATGCTGGCCTTTGCCCAGCGCCGGGGCGCTGACCAGATAGCAGCTCTTAAGCAGATCGTTATTATAGCGGTCGGCAGGTAAAACCTGGTCGAATAACGCCTTTTGCTGCAGGGCCGCCTGCTGGTCGATGGTGCTTTTGGTCAGCTCATTGATCGCCGCCGTCAGCCCGGTGGAACCGGCGGCAAACAGCGCCAGCGTGACGCCGTGTTTACGCATCGTTTTTAACATCATTGCTCTCTCAACGGTGGCCATATACGCGCGGGCGCGTGTAGTAATCGATCAGCGGCACGGTAATATTCGCCAGCAGAACGGCAAACGCCACGCCGTCCGGATAACCACCGAAGCTGCGGATGAGCCAGACCAGCAGGCCAGCGAGGGCGCCAAAGATCAGACGGCCGCGGTTGGTTGTTGAGGCCGTCACCGGATCGGTCAGGATAAAGAAGGCGCCAAGCATGGTCGCCCCGGAGAGCAAATGCATCTGCGGTGAGGCCAGGCTCTGCGGCGAAAAAATCCAGCCGAGGGTGGCGCACAGGCCGAGGCTAACAAGGAAGCTGACCGGGATATGCCAGCGGATCGCCTTCTGCCACAGCAGGAAAAGGCCGCCTGCCAGCCAGGCGATATTCACCCACTGCCAGCCCAGACCTGCCAGCACGCCGCCGTAGACCGGCAATTGCAGCACCTGCTGAACGCTATGTCCGGCATGCAGGGAGGTTTTAAAGGTATCCAGCGGGGTGGCCTGGCTGACGCCGTCGATACCCAGCCGCAGACTGGCCATGTCGCCTCCGGCGGCGGTATGACCGGTGAAGATCATCTGCAGCGCGTCGCTGAATGCCGGGATATGGGCGGCTATCTCATAGGAAGGCAGCCAGGAGGTCATCTGCACCGGGAACGAAATCAGCAGCACGACATAGCCGATCATTGCCGGGTTGAAGGGGTTATGGCCCAGGCCTCCGTACAACTGCTTGGCAATGACTACGGCAAAGGCAGTGCCGAGCACCACCATCCACCACGGGGCCAGTGGCGGAATACTCACCGCCAGCAGCAGGCCGGTGAGCAGGGCGGAATTATCTTTCAGCGTGGCAGCAACAGGCTGTTTACGCAGTTTGAGAATAGCGGCTTCGGTCGCCCAGGCCGTCAGGGCGGCGAGGACAATCTGCAGTACGGTGCCCCAGCCGAAAAACCAGGTCTGGACCACAATGCCAGGCACAGCGGCGAGCAGCACCAGCAGCATAATACGCGAGGTCTGCCGCTGGTTATGGGTATAGGGGGAGCTTGCGATTCTGAAAACCATTTATTCCTCGTTAACTGCCTGCTGTGTTGCTTTACGCGCCTGAACGCGGGCGATAGCCGCGGCGACGGCCGCTTTGCGCGGGTCGTCATTGGCTGCGGCTGACGCGAGATCCTGTTGTGCGGCCTGCTGTTCGGCTTTACGCGCTTTAGCGCGGGCGATGGCGGCTTCTACCGCCGCCTTGCGCGGGTCGACCGGTTCGGCGGTCGGGGCGTCCACCGGCGCGGCCTGCTGTTCTGCTTTACGCGCTTTAGCGCGGGCGATAGCGGCTTCCACCGCCGCCTTGCGCGGGTCGACCGGTTCGGCGGCCGGGGCGTCCACCGGCGCGGCCTGCTGCTGCGCTTTGCGCGCCCGGGCCTCAGCCTTACGCGCTTCGCGGGCGGCAATTGCCTCGCTGTTGTCAGGTTTGGCGCCGGCCTGGATCACGATCGGCTGCGCGGCATCGCGCTGTTTATCCCGTACCCGGGCCAGGGCGGCGCTAATCGCCTCCTGATCTTTGGCGGCAGGCTGAACGGCGGCTTTTTTATGCCGCTCGGCGCGCGCAGCTTTCTCACGCTCCAGGCGCGCCTGTCGGGCCTCGAATCGGGCTTTGGCTTCCGCAGCGCGCTGCTCTTCCTGACGAATCGCCGCGATCTCGGCCTTTTCCTGACGGAAGTACTGCACCAGCGGAATATTACTTGGACATACCCACGCGCAGGCGCCGCACTCGATGCAGTCCGCCAGATTATGGGCAGTGGCTTTATCGTGCTGCTGACCTTTGCTGAACCAGTACAGCTGCTGCGGCAGCAGATCGGCCGGGCAGGCGTCAGCGCAGGCGCTGCAGCGAATGCAGCCTTTCTCTTCCTGCGGTTCGCCCATCTCGCTGGCGGAAGGCGCCAGCAAACAGTTGGTGATCTTCACCACCGGGACGTCGAGCCACGGCAGGGTAAAGCCCATCAGCGGGCCGCCCATGATCACCATTGGCTCGGCGCTGGGGCAGAAGCCGGCATCGTTCAATAGATGGCGCACCGGCGTGCCAAGACGCGCCCAGACATTGCCCGGTCTGGTTACCGCTTCGCCGGTGAGGGTGACCACGCGCTCGGTTAACGGCTCACCGTCAATCACCGCGCGTTTCACCGCATAAGCCGTACCGACGTTCTGCATCAGCACGCCAATGTCCGATGAACGACCGCCGTGCGGTACCTGTTTGCCGGTAAGAATTTGGGTGAGCTGCTTGGCGCCACCGGAGGGATATTTGGTGGGGATCACGCGCAGCGAAATGCCATGGGCGTCGCAGAGCACCGCCCGCAGCATTGAGATGGCCTGCGGCTTATTGTCTTCAATGCCGATCAGCACTTCTTCAGGCTGCAGTATATGAGCGAGGATGCGGATACCCTCGACAATCTGCGCCGCGCAGTCCTGCATCAGGCGGTCATCCGCCGTGATATAGGGCTCGCACTCGGCGGCGTTAATGATCAGCGTTTTAATTTTATCTCCGCCACCGCGCAGTTTACTGCCGGTGGGGAAGCCTGCGCCGCCGAGGCCAGCAACGCCAAACTGGTGGATACGCTCGATCAGCGCTTCACGCGTGCGGGTCTGATAGTCGCTCCAGCCATCGCGCTCGATCCAGCGGTCTTCGCCGTCGGCGTCAATGATCACGCTCATCTCCGCCAGCGCCGACGGGTGCGCGGTAGTGTGCGGAGCGATGGCGGCAATGGTGCCGGAGGTCGGGGCGTGAACGGGCAGCATTCTTCCCCAGCCGCGGGTCAGCGGCTGGCCGCGCAGCACCCGGTCGCCCACTTTAACGCACAGTTCGCCCTCGGCGCCAATGTGCTGCTTCAACGGGATAACAAAGCGCTGCGGCAGGGAAACCTGACGCAGCGGGGTGCCGTTAGACTGGGTTTTCATTTCAGGCGGGTGAATACCGCCGTTGAAATCCCAGACCTTGTCTTTTCGGAAAGCGGAAAATAGCTTAAACATGTTGTTCCACAGGAATATTTCGCACCGGGATCGTATGCAGATCCCATTTCCAGGTCTCCGGGGTGGTGGCCACCGGAACGAGTGAAATGCACTGGGTCGGGCAGGGGGCGACGCACAAATTGCAGCCGGTGCACAGGTCGCTCATCACGGTATGCATGGCGCGGGTCGCCCCAACGATGGCATCCACCGGACAGGCCTGGATACACTTGGTACAGCCAATGCAGTTCGGCTCGTCAATTACCGCGAGCATGCGGGCCGGCTCCGCTTCCTGTGCGTCGCCGTCGACAGGCTGCGGGTCGACGTTCAGCAAGGCGGCGATTTTTAACATCACCGCTTCGCCACCCGGCGCGCAGCGGTTTATTTTCTCACCCTGTACGCCGACTGCTTCCGCATAGGGGCGACACCCAGGGTACCCGCACTGCCCACACTGGCTCTGCGGCAATAGCTCATCAATTTTTTCCACCACCGGGTCGTCCTGCACCGCGAAACGACGCGAGGCGTATCCCAGTATTAAGCCGAAAATCAGCCCTAACAGGCTGATGGCGATCACGGCTATCCAGACTGCGCTCATTACAACTTCACCAAACCACTAAAGCCCATGAAGGCCAGAGACATTAAACCGGCGGTAATCAGCGCGATGGCATTACCGCGAAACGGCGCGGGGACATCGGCCACCACCAGCCGTTCACGGATCGCCGCGAACAGCACCATTACCAGCGAGAAGCCGACGGCGGCGGCAAAGCCGTACAGCGCCGACTGCAGGAAATTGTGGCCCAGATTAATATTCAGCAGCGCTACCCCGAGTACGGCACAGTTGGTGGTGATCAGCGGTAGAAAGACCCCCAGCAGGCGATAGAGCGCAGGGCTGGTTTTACGCACCACCATCTCAGTAAACTGAACCACCACGGCGATAACCAGAATAAAGGCCAGGGTACGCAAATAAACCAAATTTAGCGGGATAAGGATCCAGGTATCAATCAGCCAGGCGCAAATAGAGGCCAGGGTCATCACGAAGGTGGTAGCGAGCCCCATCCCCATTGCGGTTTCCAGCTTTTTGGAAACCCCCATAAACGGGCACAGACCAAGAAACTTCACCAGAACGAAGTTATTGACCAGGACTGTACCAATAAAGAGCAGTAAATAATCAGCCATCATGCGACCTGAAACGAAAAAAAGCCGCTTATTATCGAATAAAACGATACCAGCGACAACAGGTTAAGTGTGGGGGTATTACGGATTAACAAAAGTCCGTTTTACCCGCTGCGAACGGCGAAAATAGGGCGCCAGCAGCGCAGCGGCCAGCAGCGGAAACAGCAGCTGACGCAGGGCAAGCACATCCGAGACCGGCGAGAAGGCAAAAGCCTTTATCGCCAGCAGCAGGGTGATGAGCAGCCAGATAATGTAGTGTTTCGGCACCACCGAGCGCCGCTTGAAAAAGGCGATAGTCAGCCAGAGCGTGTAATACCACATGGCGAGGGCAAACAGCAGCGAGGCGACCCACAGCGCCATATGGCCCGCGCTCATGGCGCGCAGTAGGGTATAGGTCAGCGGCGACATCAGCGCATTGGCAAAAAACAGCAGCGATAACGAGGCGCTCAGCAGCGCCACCAGCAACCAGGCCAGCGGAGCCAGCAGCCATCCGCCGATGCGCTCTGCAGATTGAGACGTCATGTTTCTCCCCTATTCAACGCCAGTGAATAAAATCAGGCCGGGAAGTATAAGCAACTGGCGTGAAGGATGACAGCCTTACTGCACGAATCGCCAAACGGATTTAGGAACCTGGCCCACATCGAACAATTTACCACCGGAGACCAGCTCTGCGCGACGATGATCGGCGGCGCGATACATATTCACGATCTCCTGGGTGTCAGTCAGGGAGTAGTTAAGGTGATCAAATAGTTTTTCAAGGCTTTCCAGCGAACTGATTTTGCGAAATTTTAATAAGTAGTCCAGCACGGTCATTTTCGTATCCATTTTATAATCGGAATTATTGCGTTGAATATTATCAGCATTCACTAAACCTACTCTCAACCAACGGCGCCTTCTGCTGGGGCCGCGTGGAATGAATCAGGTTATATAAACCCATGACAAGGGGCAAAGCCAGCCTTGAAGAGCAGGGAGAAGTTTAAGAATATTCTAAAATCAGACCGGGCGCCGAATGGCGCCCGCAAGAGAAGATTAACGCTGTTCGCCGTGACTGGCAATAACAGATTTGTACCAATAAAAACTCTTCTTTCGTTTCCGCGCCAGATTTTGCTGGTGATCGACATAGACAAAACCATATTGCTTTTGATAGCCGTTGTGCCAGCTCAGCAGATCGATAAATGACCAGGGGTAATAGCCGCGCACATCTGCCCCCAGCGCCAGCGCTTTTTCGAGGGCGCCAATATGGCTGCTGAGATAATCAATCCGCGGGTCGTCGACCACTTCCCCGTCAATAATCGGGTCCTTCGCGCCGAGGCCATTCTCGGTGATATATATCGGAATATCGCCATAGCGCGCCTTAATCATCATAATGCCGTCAGTTAGCCCCTGCGGCCAGATTTCCCAGCCCCATTCGGTATATGTACTCTGGGGATTACGCACGAAATAGAATAATCCCTCCACGCCAGGCTCGCCGCCGGTAGCGATCTCAGGCGGCTGGGCAGATACCGTTTCCCGGCGATAGTAATTCAGACCGATAAAGTCGCAGCGGTTGTCACGGAGCAGCGCGTCGTCGCCTGGAGCAAAGCGAGGTACCCCCCACAGCGCCTGGGTCTGCGCCAGCAGGTCGGCAGGATAGGTGCCTTTCAGCACCGGATCGTACAGCCAGTGAGTATGGATGGCGTCAGCCAGTTCGGTGGCCTTAATGTCCGCCTCGCTGTCGGTGAGCGGGGTATGCGGTTGCAGTACGTTGACGAAGCCAATCTCGCCGGCCACAGCCATCTCGCGAAAGGCCTTCACCGCCAGCGCATGGGCGATAAACACGTGGTGGCAGGCCTGAATAGCACGCGCCGGATCGCGGACCGCCGGGGGATGGAGGCCGTTAATGTAGCCGTGCCCAATGAAGACAATGGTTTCGTTGAAGGTAGCCCACAGCTTCACCCGTGAACCAAAGCGCGCATAGCACAGGCGGGCGTACTCGGCGAAGGCCTCGGCGGTAGTGCGCGCTTCCCAGCCGCCCTCATCCTGCAGGGCCTGCGGCAGATCCCAGTGATAGAGGGTGATCATCGGCTCAATATTGTGCGCCAGCAGTTCGTCGATCAGATCGCTGTAAAACTGGGCCCCCGCTTCATTCACCTTACCGCGCCCGGCGGGCAGCAGGCGGGGCCAGGAGATGGAGAATCGATAGCTTTGCAGGCCCATCTCGGCCATTAACGCCACGTCTTCGCGAAAACGGTGATAGTGGTCGACGGCAATATCGCCGGTGGTGCCTTCAAAGGTGGTACCCGGCAGATGAGAGTAGATATCCCAGATTGACGGTCCTTTACCGTCGGCGTCGTGTCCTCCCTCAACCTGATACGCTGCGGTAGCGGCACCCCATAAGAAATTGTGCGGAAAAGCGGCCATGAAAAAGCTCCCTGTCTGATGATAAAGGGAGTGTAATAAAAGCGCGAACATATGTGCAACCGGTTTCTGAAACCGGTTGCACAGTTGCGAGGCGGGTCACTGTTTTAACGCGGAGCTACTTCGTGTGCACCACATCCGCTGGCGGTGGGGACTGATAGTTATCTATATGGTGTGCGATAACCAAAAGCAGTGCCGAAATACCAAAAACAATCCAGCCAATAAGTTCTACAATACGGGTAAAAACAGTTGTCATAACACTTCAATATCCTTTGAACACAGCGTGAAATGTTACTCGATGGTCAGCAGATCACAAGGGGTATCTGTCTGATTTCTCACACTTGCATGTAAGTCGCAAAGTAAGGAATGATAAGTTTTGCTCACGGTTTGTAAAATTATTCTCATTAACCTGGTGTTGATATCAGTTGCATAAGCGAGGCGGTAAGATGAGCGATGCGATCCGGGTGGGGCTGGTGGGGTTCGGTTACGCCAGCAAAACGTTTCATGCGCCGTTGATCGGCGGCACGCCGGGTATGGCGCTGAAGGCGGTCGCCAGCAGCGACGCCGATAAGGTCCATGCCGATTGGCCTGGCGTGAAGGTAATGAGTGCGCCGGGGGATCTGCTGGACGACCCGGATATCGATCTGGTGGTCATCGCCACCCCGAACGACACCCACTTTCCGCTGGCGAAAGCGGCGCTGGAGGCGGGAAAGCATGTTGTGGTGGATAAGCCCTTTACCGTGACACTGTCACAAGCTCGCGAGCTGGAAAGCCTGGCGAAGCACTGCGGTCGGATACTTTCGGTGTTTCATAACCGGCGCTGGGACAGCGATTTCTTAACGGTCAGCGCGTTGATCAACGAAGGTCAGCTGGGGGAGGTGTGTTACTTCGAGTCGCATTTCGATCGCTTCCGACCACAGGTGCGCCAGCGCTGGCGTGAGCAGGCGGGTCCTGGCAGCGGCATATGGTATGACCTCGCGCCGCATCTGCTCGACCAGGTCGTGGTGCTGTTTGGCCTGCCGGTAAGCATCACGGTGGACCTCGCGCAGCTTCGGCCCGGCGCGCAATCCACCGACTATTTTCACGCCGTGCTGGCCTATCCGCAGCGGCGGGTAGTACTGCATGGTACGTTACTCGCCGCCGCGGAGAGCGCGCGCTTTATCGTCCACGGCTCGCGGGCCAGCTATATTAAGTACGGTCTTGACCCGCAGGAGGAGCGGCTAAAAAACGGTGAACGGCTGCCGCAGGAGGACTGGGGATATGATATGCGCGACGGTACCCTGACCCGCGCCGAAGGGGATGAACGTAGTCAGGAGAAATGGCTGACGCTACCGGGTAATTATCCCGCCTACTATGCCGCTATCCGCGACGCGCTTAACGGCGTAGGGGAAAACCCGGTCCCGGCCAGCGAGGCGATTCAGATAATGACCCTGATTGAGTTGGGTATCGAGTCGGCCAGACATCGTGCCACGCTCAGCCTGGTCTGAGGAGGAGCCCGGCAGCACGGCTGCCGGGCCGGTTATCAGCCTTTGGCAACCCGCTGAATGAGGGCGGCTTTTTCCTGTTCGCCGAGGAACGCCAGGGTCAGGCCGTTGATCTGCGCCTGACGGATCTGCTCCCGGCTCAGCCCTGCCGCCGGCGCCGCCACGGTATACTCGTGAATGATGTCCACACCCTGGACCGCCGGATCGTCGGTGTTGAGGCTCGCCAGCACGCCGTGCTCAAGGAACTGCTTCAGCGGATGCTGGGCCAGGGAGGCCACGGTGCTGGTTTGCACGTTCGAGGTCAGGCAGGATTCAATCCCGATGCGGTGCTCGGCCAGGTAGTCCATCAGGGCTGGATCCTCTACCGCTTTAACCCCATGGCCGATGCGCTCCGCGCCCAGCTCACGAATGGCCTGCCAGATACTTTCCGGGCCGGCCGCTTCGCCCGCGTGGACGGTGATATGCCACCCGGCGTCGCGGGCCTGGTTAAAATGGTTGCGGAACAACGTACCCGGGAAGCCTAGCTCATCGCCGGCGAGGTCGAGGGCTGTGATGCCCTCGCGGTGGGCGAGCAGCGCCGCCAGCTCTTCCTGACAGGCGGCTTCGCCGAAGGTGCGGCTCAGAATACCGATCAGCCGGGCGTCGACCTGGAAATCGCGGCATCCCTCTTGAACCCCGGCAATTACCGCCTCTACCACGCCGTCGACCGGCAGCCGGTGGGTCATCGCCATATAGCGGGGAGAGAAGCGCAGCTCAACGTAGTGCAGGCCATTTCGCGCCGCGTCTTCGACGTTCTCATACGCCACGCGGCGACAGGCTTCCAGCGAGGCCAGGACCTTTACCCCCCAGTCGAGCTTGGCGAGGAAACTAACCAGATCGGGCTCAAGGCTGGTGACCTGGACATGAGGACGCAGCGTGTCGAGGGTGGTTGCGGGAAGAGCGATATTAAATTCGCGGCCAAGATCGAGGATGGTTTGGGCCCGGATGTTACCGTCAAGATGACGATGAATGTCGGTTAATGGCAATGAGGAATCAATCATGGTCGCACTCTTTTTTTAGTTAAAGTGCACGTCATTATACAACATGAACATAACTGTTTAAAAGCATTGAAAAAATGTATGCGATACAAATAGCTGGCAGCAATCAGGTCAGCATTACGGTCTTTTTGACTGGCCCCTTTAAAACGCAGAACGAATATCATGATTGACGCGATCCTGACCAGATCAGAAATGCACACGCGCTGACCGCGGCGCCCGCAAGGCAGACCGCCTGCCATCCCCAGTGGGAATAAAGCTGTGTGGCAACGATAGCCCCTGTCGCGCTGCCCAGCGAATAAAAACACATGTAAGCCCCAACCAGGCGGCTTGCCGCTGCAGGCCTGGCGGCAATGATCAGGCTCTGGCTGGAGACATGAACGGCCTGTACCGCAAAGTCCAGCGCAATGACGCCAGCTATCAGCCAAAGCAGAGAGGTTTCGGCATAGCCGATAGGAAGCCATGAGATGGTCAGCAGCGCCAGCGCCAGGCCGGTAGTGCGCTGAGCCCATCCCTGGTCAGCCCACTTGCCCGCTCTGGCGGCGGCCAGCATGCCAGCGAAGCCGGCTAAGCCAAACATCCCCGTCTGGGTGTGCGAGAGGGAAAGGGCGGTGAGCGGCATGACCATGGTCGTCCATAGCATGCTGAAAGCGGCGAAGATAAATAGCGCCAGGATCCCGCGCTTTCTCAGTTGCGGCTCGGTGAGGTACAGCTGAAACACGGACTTCAATAAGGAAAGGTAAGTCGGCTTTTGCGGCTGCGGCTGCGGCTGCTGCGGGGGCGAAGGCATGATTTTCCAGACGACCCCTGCAATCACCAACATCAGACAGGCAGCCGTGAGATACACAGCTCGCCAGCCGGCGATATCGGCTATCGCGCCTGAGATAAACCGAGATAACAGGATACCTGAAACAATGCCGCTGGTCAGGGTACCCACCGCCTGGCCTCGTTTCTGCGGCGTCGCCAGTACTGCCACCCAGGCCACCAGCACCTGCACCACCACGGCCATCAGGCCGACGATCAGCATGGCGCCAAGCAGAGTTGCTATATTGGGGGATAACCCTGCCGCGACTAACGCCGCTACTGAAAGCAACAGTTGACTCATCACCACGTATTTACGGTTCAACCAGTCCCCGAGCGGAACCAGGAACAGCAGGCCAATGGCATAGCCCGCCTGCGTAGCGGTGATGACGCTACCAATCATGCCTGGCGACACCTTCAGGCTGACCGCCATCGAGTCGAGTAAAGGCTGTGCTGAATAAACATTGGCTACTGCCAGCGCGCAGGTTAGTGAAAACAACGCCGTTATCCCTGTGGTCAGCATCGTGTCAGGGACTGACGCAGTTTGGATCCTTTGGCCGGTACATCTACTTGCCTTACATTTCATAAGAGACCCTCTGTCTGGTTGCTTTTTAAAACTAGTGTACCTATAGAATTAGCCTTGCTGGTTTTTTTTTGCAACTGGTAAAGGTGAGGATTAAGCTAGATCAGTAGATAAATTGATAAGGAGCGCGCAGATGGCAAAGCAGGAATCACTTAGAACCAGTGAATGTCCGGTGGCGAGAACGTTGGAATCAATTGGTGAACGCTGGTGCCTGATGATTATCCGCGAAGCATTTGACGATGTGCGGAGATTCAGCGAGTTTCAAAAAAATTTGGGGCTGGCCAAAAATATCCTTGCCTCGCGGCTGAAGCATCTGGTTGATATCGGTATTTTCGAGATTTTACCGGCATCGGATGGCAGCGCATACAAGGAATATGTCCTGACTGAAAAGGGGCGCTCCGTGTTTCCCATTGTTGTTGCGCTGCGGCAATGGGGAGAGCGTTATATGTTTGAGCAAGGGGAAACCTATTCGGTCCTGCTGGATAACGCGCACGGCCAGCCCCTTCAGTATCTGGATGTGCGTTCCGCTCAGGGGGATAAACTGCAACCAGGCGACTGTCATCGCCGGCGCATTGTGTCAGATACCCGCGCCGAATAATGGCGTGAAGAATTTGCAGGATACCAGCGAGAATACGAGCGTACCGCTAAAGGGTCATGGAACAATCCTGACGTGTTTTTTTGCGAACTGCTTCTGATGCCAAAGCTCCGGACGCGTGAAAGTGACCCACCGCCAACCGCAGGAGGCGGTGCATAACCATTTACAATTATATTTTATTTGAATGTATTCATGTTACATATTAAATTCTGCTTACTTTATCGACGATGAGGCAAGGATGCGGATGTGGAGAGCGTAATCCATAACAATATTGAGGGTTTTCTGCTGTTGTTATTAAGCATGTGGCCGATTCTGCTGGTGGTATTCATTGGCGTCGCAATTTCATTCTATACCATGCTGTTACGCAAGACGGCGCTGGCCTGCCTGCTTTTCGCCCTCGCCATCGGCGCCGCAGGCTGGAGTCTCGCTTAGCCGCTGGCCTCAGGGTTTATCCAGCAGGCTCATGCTGGAGGTGGCGGCGCCATCATTCAGATTGGCGGGCGAATGCCAGTCGCGACCCGCCAGCGCACTGTCGCTCTGTCCGCTGCCGACGCCTTGCTGCGTCGACAGTGATGAACCTTCCAGTGCTTCATCCGCCCCTGACCGATCGGGCAGGGAACTGGTATAGCCGCCATTATTCGAGTACGTATCCATGCCGTTGACTTCGTTAGGCACCGTGTCGGTAGTCGTACCGTCATCGTTAATGCAAAAAGAGCCGCCAATGCCGTTTGGCTGACAGTCTGCAGCAAAAGCCGGACTGGCCAGCGCGGTCAGAAGCAATAACGGTAAGCCGATTTCCTTCATTCTTATCTCCCAGGGCCGTGTGGTCTGCCAGACATTCTGTACTATAGCGGCGGCAGTAGCGCGGTAAGTAACAAAACTGTGTAATTTTGTAATGACCGGTGGACGGTTTGTCGTTCGGCCAGGAAAGAGCGTGCGCTAAGCGTGGTATAGCGGCTCGGCAGAAAGCGGTAATCAATTGTTAATTCTACGTAAAGGTTAATGAAAATTTAAGGGAACGCCGCTATGTTGGCAGCATCATACTTTCCATTAAGGATATGCCATGCGCGATAAATATTCCGGCCTGCAGATTGGGATTCACTGGCTGGTTTTTTTGCTGGTAGTAGTAGCCTATGCGGCGATGGAGCTGCGCGGGTTTTTTCCCCGCAGTGAACGGCCATTGATTAATATGGTGCATGTTTCCTGCGGGATCACCATTTTCGTGCTGATGGTGGCGCGTCTGCTGGTGCGGCTGAAATCGCCGGCGCCGCCGATCGTACCGAAACCATCGCCGATGATGACCGGTTTCGCCCATCTTGGTCACCTGGCGATCTATTTGCTGTTCATTGCCTTGCCGTTGATCGGCATGGTGATGATGTACTGGCGCGGTAACCCCTGGTATGCCTTTGGTCTGACCATGCCGTATGCCCCGCAGAGCGATTTTGAGCGGGTGGATACCCTGAAGGCGATCCATGAATGGTTGGCCAATGCCGGGTACTTTGTGATTGGCCTGCATGCTCTCGCCGCGCTGCTCCATCATTACTGGTGGAAGGATAATACTCTGCTTCGAATGATGCCTCGTAAGCGCTAAATCATCCTCTTTCACTTCCTGACCCCGTCCCGCGACGGGGTTTTTTTTGCCTTCACCGCTAATAGAATATAGTATACCCCCCTATATGATACGGAGGCGTAATCGTGCCACATTCACCTGAAGATAAAAAACGGGCGCTCAGCCGCGTAAGACGCATCCGCGGCCAGGTCGAAGCCCTTGAGCGCGCGCTGGAGTCCGGCGAGCCCTGTATGACTATTCTGCAGCAGATCGCCTCGATTCGCGGGGCGGCGAACGGCCTGATGGGCGAAATGGTGGAGATCCACCTGCAGGACGAGCTGGTCAGCGGCGACACCACCCCTGAGCAGCGGGCCGCGAGAATGGCAGAGGTCGGTCATCTGCTACGATCCTATTTAAAATAACATCACGACGAGGAAGAGACAGTTATGAAATCACGCGCAGCAGTGGCCTTCGGCCCCGGTCAGCCGTTAAAAATCGTTGAGATTGACGTCGCGCCGCCGAAAAAAGGCGAAGTTCTGGTGAAAATCACCCACACCGGGGTGTGTCATACCGATGCCTTCACCCTCTCCGGTGACGATCCGGAAGGTGTCTTCCCGGCGGTGCTGGGCCATGAGGGCGGCGGGATTGTCGTGGAAGTGGGCGAGGGCGTCACCAGCCTTAAGCCGGGCGATCACGTCATTCCGCTGTATACCGCCGAATGTGGCGAGTGCAAATTCTGTAAGTCGGGTAAAACCAACCTCTGTCAGGCGGTGCGTGCCACCCAGGGTAAAGGGCTGATGCCGGACGGCACCACTCGTTTCTCGTACAATGGCGAACCGATCTATCACTATATGGGCACCAGCACCTTCAGCGAATATACGGTTTGCGCCGAGATTTCGCTGGCGAAAGTCAATCCGCAGGCGCCTTTGGATAAAGTGTGCCTGCTGGGCTGCGGCGTAACCACCGGTATCGGCGCGGTGCATAACACGGCGAAGGTCAAGGCCGGGGATAGCGTCGCGGTCTTTGGTCTGGGCGGCATTGGTCTGGCGGTGATCCAGGGCGCGGTGCAGGCGCAGGCCGGGCGCATTCTGGCGGTTGATACCAACCCGGATAAGTTCACTCTCGCTAAAGAGATGGGCGCGACCGATTTTATCAATCCGAACGACTACGATAAGCCGATTCAGGATGTGATCGTTGAGTTGACCGACGGCGGGGTGGATTTCAGCTTCGAGTGCATCGGCAATGTAAATGTGATGCGCGCGGCGCTGGAGTGCTGCCATAAAGGCTGGGGTGAGAGCGTGATCATCGGTGTAGCCGGCGCCGGGCAGGAGATCAAGACCCGTCCGTTCCAGCTGGTGACCGGCCGCGTGTGGCGCGGTTCCGCCTTCGGCGGCGTAAAAGGGCGCAGTCAGCTGCCGGGAATGGTGGAAGACGCCATGGCGGGTAAAATTCGCCTCGATCCGTTTATTACCCATCGCCTGCCGCTGGAGCAGATTAACGAGGCCTTTGATCTGATGCATGAAGGTAAATCGATTCGCACCGTGATCCACTTTGGCGACCAGTAATCCCCGACGCTGAAGGCGAATCGTCACTCATAAAAAAAGGGCCCGGATGGGCCCTTTTGTGTATGTCGATCAGTGATGGTCTGGGAGCGCGTAGGCGATGATGTAATCGCCGCGATCCGGTGACTGACGGGCGCCGCCGGCATTGATAATGATGTACTGCTTACCGGTTTTCGGTGAGACGTAGGTCATCGGGCCGGACTGGCTGCCGACCGGCAGACGCGATTTCCAGATCTCTTTGCCGTTCGCGGTATCAAAGGCGCGCAGGTAGAAATCCTGGGTGCCGGCGAAGAACAGCAGTCCGGACTGCGTTGCCAGCGATGCGCCAAGGGTCGGCATGCCGATTGGAATTGGCATGTGCATACGGATCCCCAGCGGCCCGGTGTCTTCTACGGTGCCAACCGGCACCTGCCACACCAGTTTCCCGGTTTTCAGATCTACCGCGGACATGGTGCCGAACGGCGGCTTCTGGCAGGGAATGCCCAGCGGCGACAGGAAACGTTCGCGCATCGCGCCAAACGGCGTGCCCTCCATCGGCACGATGCCCATCTCGATCCCGCTGGCGTCTTTCGCCACCTTCGCGCGCGGCACCATATAGTTGGCCAGGCCCAGACGCATATCGTTGACAAACATCAGGCTGTTGTTTGGATCCAGCGAAACACTGCCCCAGTTCATGCCGCCGAGTGAGCCCGGGAACTGCAGGGAACGATCTTCACCTGGCGGGGTAAAGACGCCCTGATGGCGCATCTCTTTGAACTGAATACGGCACAGCAGCAGGTCGATCGGTGTCGCTCCCCACATATCGGACTCGGTCAACGTCTGGTTGCCGATCATCGGCATCCCTACCGAGTAAGGTTGCGTCGGCGAGTAGCGTTCACCTTTGACGTTGCCCGCCGGCACCGGACGCTCTTCCACTTTGGCCACCGGCTCGCCGGTCTCGCGGTTGAGCATAAAGATCATGCCCTGCTTGCTGGTCTGCACCAGCACCGGGGTGGTGCCGCCCTTGCCGTCAGGCAGATCGTACAGCAGCGGCTGAGACGGCAGGTCAAAGTCCCACAGATCGTGGTGTGTGGTCTGGAAGTGCCAGCGCACCTGGCCGGTGGTGGCATCCACGGCCACGATAGAGGAGCTGTATTTATCGTCCAGCGCGGTACGTTCGCCGCCAAAGAAATCTGGCGTGGCGTTGCCGGTGGGCAGATAGATCAGATTCAGCTTCGCGTCGTAGGACATCGCCGACCAGACGTTTGGCGTACCGCGCGTGTAGGTCTGGCCTTCCGGCGGAACACCGGTCAGCGCTGGATTGCCCGGATCCCACGCCCATGCCAGTTTGCCGGTGTGGACATCAAACGCGCGGACCACGCCCGGCGGTTCGCCAGTGGAGTAGTTATCCGCGACGCGGCCGCCCACCACAACCACATTGCCCGCCACCAGCGGGGTGGAGGTCTGCTGATAGTAACCCGCTTTCACTTCACCCATGCCGACGCTGAGGTCGACAATACCGCCATCGCCGAAGTTTTCGCACAGTTTGCCGGTATCGGCATCAATGGCGATCAGGCGGGCGTCGATGGTCGGCAGGAACAGACGACGGGAACAGGCGGCCGGCTGCGTGCCTGACGCTGGCGCGGTTTGCGCCTGGCTATCTTCGTAATACCCTAAGCCGCGGCAGCGCTGCCAGTTGGGTGAAGAGGATTTGGAGTCATAGCGCCATTTCTCTTTTCCGCTGTCCACATCCAGCGCCAGCACTTTACTGTAAGGGGTACAGACATAGAGAGTATCGCCAATCTGCAGCGGGGTGTTCTGATCTTCTGCGCCCGAGCCGTTGCTCTGTGGGATATCGCCAGTATGCGCTACCCAGGCAACCTGCAGCTGGTTGACGTTTTGTTTGTTGATTTGGTCGAGGGCGGCGAAACGGTCGCCGTGGGTGGTGTTACCCCAGTGCGCCCAGTTTTTCTGCTGTTCGCCTGGCGCGACGGGCTTGACTGGTACCGCTTCAGTCGCGCTGACCAGCGGTGCGGATTTGAACATCCAGCCAAAGCTCACCGCCAGCGCCACGGCGAGAACGGCGGCGACGCCATAGGCCGGGCCTTTTTTCGCCGGTGGGCTGGCGAGGAAAGGCCAGACCAGGGCGGCCAGGAAGGCCAGTACGCCGAGCGCAAACAGGCGCGAGAAGAGCGGCCAGTAGTTCCAGCCAGCGTCACTAATCGCCCAGATCACCGAGGCGATAAACGCCACGGCGTATAACAGAATACCGCCGCGGCGGTTGCGGAAAATCAACACCGCCGCGATGACCATGACCACGCCCATCAGCGCGAAGTACAGTGTACCGCCGACGAGGGCCAGTTTTGCCCCAAGAATACCCACAGCCAGACCGATGATGAGCATCAGTCCGGCGAGAAGCCACTGCAGGATCCGGGGGAATCCGCGCGGCGCGTTGCCAGTTGCCATGTAATCTCCTTAACCACACCAGCCACCTCACTGCGAACCAAATGAAACATGTTTCTTTTGAATCATTTTTGAATGAAGTGGTTTTAACCTTCATAAAACTGTATTTGTTGCTTGATTAGATTTCGAGTGAACCATTTGGTGAAATCGAGACATGATAGATCTGTTAAAGAAGTTTGCGCAAATGTTAATAAATAATTTCGCACTAAATGATTATTTTGCCGAATATGTCTAACGTCATGGGGAGCGGCGTAGGCGCGTTTGCAGGTTCCCCGGCCGCTGCGGGCCGGGGAGAAAGGGGGGTCAGGCAGGCATGGACTTACGGATAGCGCTGAGCAGCGTCTGCGTACCCGGGGTCAGTGTCGCATCGACGCGGGTTAAAATGCCGATGGGCTCTCCGGCGCCCTGGGTGGCGATCGGCAGGGCGGTTAGCACGCCACGGCGAAGATCGTCTTTTACCGCCCCGGAAGGGACAAACCAGACATAGTCAAAATCCACCGTCAGCTGGCGCGACAGGGAGGCGGAGAGGGTCTCGATGCAGCCGGCGGGCATCTTACAGCCCTGGCTCTGGAGCAGCGCTTCGGCGTTTTGCCGCGGCACGGTGCCTTTAGGTGAGACCACCACCGGCCACTCCATCACCCGACTAAGGGTCACCGTCTCCTGAAGCAGGGGATGTCCCGGGCGAACCACCAGCTTCAGGGATTCAAGGAACAACAGTTCGTAATGCAGCCCGCTCATCAGCTCCGGGTCGGACATACGTCCAATGCCGATGTCGATCTCCCCGGATTTTAAGCCGGCGAGCAGCATGGTGTTGTTCATAGTGGCGACCTGCAGCGTGATATCTTTTTGCTGCTTGTGAAACTGGCCGATCACCGTCGGTAGGATCCCCAGCGCGGCGGTGGGCAGCGCGCCGATGCGCACGATATCGTTATTCAGGCCCTCTTTGCGGTTCAGCGCCTGGCCGGCCGAATTAAGGGCGTCAAGCACCTTAACGGCATGCGTCAGAAACTGTTCGCCGACCAGGGTTAGCTGCGCCCCAAGACGACCCCGCTCGAACAGCCGGGTACCGGTCAGCTGTTCTAGCTCGTTAAGCGTTTTCGAGAGTGCTGGCTGGCTCAGATTTAATGTTTCAGCCGCGCGCCCCAGCGTTCCCTGTTGAGCGACGGCCACGAAGGTGTGTAGATGGCGCAAGCGAATGCGCTGACTGAAGAGACCATTTTTTTCCATAGTAAGATGATGTTAAAAACACAGCGGTGAAAGAGACAAGCGGACTTGTTTAAATTTGATAACCAGATAGCAAAATATTATTAACATTTGAGTTGGTTACATGACAAGATCTTTCCCTGTGGTTGAAAACGCCTTCGCCCCGCAGAAACGGGGCGAAGGTGGTGGTCACCGCGACGGCTAAATATCGAAAAAGACGGTTTCGTTCTCGCCCTGCAGATGAATGTCAAAACGATAGACCACTTCCGTACCGCGAACCTCGCGCTCGGCGATTAAGGTTTTGCGTCTCACCTCCCACTCGATGAGATTCAGCACCGGGTCGCTGGCGTTGGCCTCGTGTTCATCGGCAAAGTACATCCGCGTATTCAGGCCAATATTGATCCCCCGCGCCACCACCCACAGGTTGACGTGCGGCGCCATCAGCCGGCCATCGCGACCGACCACCGGGCCCGGCTTGATGGTTTCAAAGCGCCAAATGCCGGAGGTGAAATCAGAGCAGGTACGCCCCCAGCCGCGGAAGGCCGGGTCGACGGCTTTCTGCTGTTGACGATCGTCAGGATGGTTATAGCGACCCGCGGCGTTGGCCTGCCAGATCTCCAGCAGCACATCGCGGACCGGCGTCCCGGAGCCGTCGATAACCCGGCCTTCAATGGTGATGCGCTCCCCGGCGGTATCGGCGGTAGTGAGGACCGGGCCAAAATTTTTCTCAAAAATATGAAAGCCTGCGGCGTCCGGCGCCAGGCCGATATGAACATAGGGTCCCGCCGTCTGCGAGGCGGTTTCAGGCAGATACTCTTTCATCGGGCGGCCCCCTGAGTGCGATTTTCAAACAGCGTGGCGCGGTGGCCGCGCAGAACAAGGTCGAAGCGGTAGGCCAGACAATCCAGCGGTACGGCGGCGTGCAGGTCCAGCTCGGCGATCAGCGTGCGCACGGCGTCGTCATTCTTAATAGTCCTGACGATCGGGCACTGCTTAATCAGCGGGTCGCCTTCAAAATACATCTGGGTGATCAGGCGCTGGGCCCAGGCGTCGCCCGAGAGTGAAAAATGGATATGCGCCGGACGCCAGTCGCTGGCCTGGTTGCGCCAGGGGTAGGGGCCAGGTTTGATGGTGCGAAAACAGTAATAGCCGTTTTCATCGGTAAGCACCCGGCCGCAGCCGCCAAAGTTCGGGTCAATCGGCGCCAGATACTGATCTTTTTTATGCCGGTAGCGACCGCCAGCATTGGCTTGCCAGACTTCCACCAGCGTATTTTTCATCGGTCGGCCGAATCCATCGCGCACGTAACCGTGGACGATGATCCGCTCGCCGATCGGCAGGCCTTCTTTGGCATAGTTCAGGATTAGGTCATTATCCAGAGGGCCGAGGTCGTCGCGGCTAAATACCGGGCCGGTGATCTCTGACAGCGAGTTCTGCAGAGAGATGAGGGCGTTTTTTGGCGAGCGCAGGACGCTGGTTTTATAGCCCGGCGCGTAAGCGGGCGGGTGGCTACTGTAATCGCGATGGACAACCTCACGTGGGGACCATTTGTCGTTCATAGGGTACTCCGTGTAGACGGTAGAGGGGCATATTGTTGTAATGTCGCCAGAAGCAGTGTGTGTAAATGTATTGTTAATTTAAAGTGAAATTACCGGGTGTTTTTCATAACTATGGGTTATGTTTTGCGCAATGACCTGGACCGGCGGCAGGTTATCGCCATCACAGTTTGTAAATTCTTCCCCCCGCGGCGAGGCAGCTTTCCTACACTCCAGGAAGTATTCACTGGAGGTAACACATCATGGCGAACACCATCACGGCTGATGAGATTCGGGAGCACTTTTCACAGGCCATGTCGGCCATGTACCAGCAGGAAGTTCCGCAGTACGGAACGCTGCTGGAGCTGGTGGCTGACGTCAACCTGGCGGTACTGGAAAATAATCCGCAGCTGCATGAACAGCTCGCTAACGCTGACGAGCTGGCGCGCTTAAACGTGGAGCGCCACGGCGCGATTCGCGTGGGCACAGCGGAAGAACTGGCGACGCTCCGTCGCATGTTTGCCATCATGGGAATGTATCCCGTTAGCTATTACGATCTCTCGCAGGCCGGCGTGCCGGTCCACTCCACGGCGTTTCGTCCCATCGACGATGCCGCGCTGGCGCGCAATCCATTTCGGATTTTCACCTCGCTGCTGCGCCTGGAGCTGATTGAAAATCGCGCCCTGCGCGAGCGGGCCGAGGCGATCCTCGCGCGGCGCAAAATCTTCACCCCCCGCTGCCTGGCGCTGATTGCGCAGTATGAAGCAGAGGGCGAATTCACCTCTGCCGACGCGCGCGAGTTTGTCCAGGAGGCGCTGGAGACGTTCCGCTGGCACCGGCAAGCCACCGTCGATGAGGAGACTTACCATGCTCTGCATCGCGAGCACCGCCTGATTGCCGATGTGGTCTGTTTCCCGGGGTGTCATATCAACCATCTCACGCCGCGGACGCTGGATATTGACCGCGTCCAGTCCCTGATGCCGGAGTGCGGTATTGAACCCAAAGCGTTGATTGAAGGGCCACCGCGCCGGGAGGTCCCGATCCTCCTGCGGCAGACCAGCTTTAAGGCGCTTGAGGAGCCGGTGATGTTCGCCGGAGAACACCGAGGCACCCATAGCGCCCGCTTTGGCGAAATTGAGCAGCGGGGCGTGGCGCTGACGCCGAAAGGGCGCGCGCTGTACGATCGGCTGCTGCAGGCGGCAGGAACCGGGAAAGACAATCTCAGCCACCAGCAGCATCTACAGGAGGTGTTTAGCGAATTTCCCGACAGCGAATTTCTGCTCCGTCAGCAGGGGCTGGCCTGGTTTCGCTACCGCCTGACGCCCACGGGTGAGGCACATCGCCAGGCGTTTCGCCCGGGCGACGATCCGCAGCCGCTGATTGAGCGCGGGTGGGTGGTCGCCCAGCCGATTATTTATGAAGATTTTTTACCGGTCAGCGCGGCGGGCATTTTTCAGTCCAATCTGGGCAACGAAACCCAGGCGCGCAGCCACGGGAACGCCAGTCGCGAGGCGTTTGAGGCAGCTCTGGGCTGCCCGGTGCAGGATGAGTTTGAACTATACCGACAGGCGGAGGAGCGCAGCAAACGACGTTGCGGTCTGCTGTAAAATCAGTACCCTGCTGGCATCAGCCTTACAGGGAGCAGGTTATGCAACATCCGTCGAAACCGTTGGCGAAAACCCGTCAGGGAACGCTGGCCGGGAGCGCAGAACAGGGGATTCATATCTGGCGCGGCATTCCGTACGCCGCGCCGCCCGTGGGCCCGCTGCGCTGGCGCGCGCCGCAGCCAGCCGCCCGCTGGCAGGGGGTACGTCCAGCCGAGACCTTTTCCGCCGCCAGCTGGCAGGACATTGACTACTGCCGCGAGCTCGGCGGCGGCGATCCTGGCGCCTTCAGCGAAGACTGCTTATATCTCAACGTCTGGGCCCCGGCCAGCGCAGCGCAGCGCAGCCGCTGCCGGTGATGGTCTGGCTGCACGGCGGCGGGTTTACCATCGGCGCCGGCAGCCTGCCGCCTTACGATGGCAAAGCGCTTGCCAGCCGCGACGTGGTGGTGGTGACAGTTAACTACCGGCTGGGCCATCTCGGTTTTTTCGCCCATCCGGCGCTGGAAGAAGAGGCGGGCGAACGTCTCTATAATTTCGCGTTGCTCGATCAGATTGCCGCTCTGCAGTGGGTTCAGGAGAATATCCACGCCTTCGGCGGGGATGCCGCCAACGTCACGCTGTTTGGCGAATCCGCCGGGGCGCGCAGCGTGCTGTCGCTAATGGCCTCCCCGAAAGCGAAAGGGCTGTTTCATAAAGCGATTATTCAGAGCGGGTATACGCTACCCGATCTGCCGCGGGAAAAAGCGCTGGAAAAAGGGCGCCTGCTGGCGGAACACTTCGCCTTACCGCAAGCCAGCGCTGAGGAATTGCGGGCGATCCCGGCGGAGGCCTTCTGGTCGCTCACCGCGCCTCTGAATACCGGGCCAGCGCCTATTGTCGGAGACGCGGTGCTGCCGCAGCCGATGCTGGAGACCTTCTTTGCCGGCCGCCAGCATCCGATACCGGTGATGATCGGCTCCAATAGCGATGAAGCCAGCGTGATGGCCGTGTTCGGCGTCGATATTGCCGGGCAGATCCAGAAGCTGCGCCGAGAGCGCCGTCTGGGGCTGGGGCTGATCAAACTCCTCTATCCCGGCGTGAAGGGCGATGAAGCGCTGGGGCGGGAAGTATGCCGCGACATGGCCTTCACCACCCTTGGTTATGTAGTGATGCAGGCGCAACAGCGCGTGGGTCAGCCGTGCTGGCGCTACTGGTTTGATTATGTCGCGGAAGCGGAGCATGACGCCTACCCGCATGGGGCCTGGCATGGCAACGAGGTGCCCTACGTGTTTGATAACCTGCGGTTGACCGACCCGGTGCGGCAGTACGCCAGCGAAGCGGATCTGGCCTTCGCCGCTCAGGTCGCTGACTACTGGACGCAGTTTGCACGCCTCGCCAGCGGCGAGCAGACGCTTTCCGGCGCAGTGCGCTGGCCGGCGTGCCTGCGCGGGCGGGATCGCCTGTTGCGCATTGGCTTGCATAAGCGCGCCGGGTTTAAAGTGGAGAACCGCTTTATGCGCGCCAGACTGGCGCTGTTTCGCCGGGTGATGAAGCATCACGTGACGCTGGAATAAATCCCATAATGCGCAACTGTCGCCACCGACCGGTGGCGACGTTATCTCACATGACCACCACCGGCTTGATCACCTTGCCGGACGCCGAATCGGCGAAGGCCTGGTTGATATCGGCCAACGGATAGCGGGCGATAAGCTTATCGATAGGGAATTTTCCCTGTTTATAGAGTTGCACCAACAGCGGAATAAACAGCGCCGGCACGGCGTCGCCTTCAATCACCCCGACCAGCGATTTTCCCTCCGCCATCAGGTCGTTCTGCACGTTAAGGGTGATATCTCCGGTAAAGCCTACAATCGCCACCGTTCCCAGCGGTTTCACCGCGTGTACGGCCTGCAGAACGATAGCGGAGACGCCGGTCGTTTCCACCGCGTAGTGGGCGCCTTTACCGGTGATTTGTTTAATCACGGCGACGGCATCCTGTTCCTTGCCGTTGATCTGATGGGTGGCGCCCAGTTCGCCCGCCAGGGCGAGGCGGCTGGCATGGATATCCACCGCGATAATCTGTGAACAGCCGGTTAATTTCGCTGCCATGATGGCGCTGAGCCCCACCGCGCCGCAGCCAAACACCACCAGCGATTCGCCGACCACCGGTTTCAGGCGGTTGAGCACCGTCCCGCTACCGGTCTGGATACCGCAGCCCAGCGGGCCGAGCAGGGTGAGATCAACCTCCGGGTCGACCACGACCGCGTTGCTGGCGCGGGTGACCACATACTGGCTGAAAGACGACTGGCCAAAGAACAGGGACAGATCCTGGTCTCCCAGCCGGTAGGGGGTGGTGCCATCCCCGCGTCGGCCGCCAAAATTAAGCGTATTAAAATCTTCGCAAGCCGAAGGGTGGTTGCTTAAACAATTTTCGCAGTGGTGGCAGGCGGCGTAGCTGAGCACCACGTGGTCTCCTACCCTGATGCCGCTAACCGCCTCGCCGACGCTGGCAACGATCCCGGCGCCTTCATGGCCGAGGATCGCCGGCATAGGCACAACCCCGGGGTTGTCGCGCATCACGGCGTCGGTATGGCAGACGCCGGTGGCGACAATTTTCACTAATATCTCGTCCTTCCCCGGCGGGGCGACCTCGACGTCTTTGATGACAAAAGGCTGCTGGTAGCCCAGCGTGACGGCTGCTTTCACTTGCATGGCATGACTCCTGAATGAATTCCCTGGAGAGCGTGGCGGGACAGCCCGAACGGCTCTCCCCTGTTGGCCGCTAACGTGAAGAAAGATAGCGGTTATCGGGGAAAAGTTAGCACCAGGCGCGATGGAAATTTGCGCGAATCGTGCCTAAAAAACGCGCGCGGCGAGGAGCGATACATGGGGTGAATATTCAGCACTGGAGAATAGATTTCCCTTGAATAGTCAGGGGCAAAAAGCGGCAGGCAGCGTGTATGCCCTGGCTACACGTCAGAGGAAATGAAAAAAACAGGCTGTTCCTCTGGACAGGGCTTTTTTACCTTTTTTCTGCTGGCAACAATTGGATTATTAATCGTTTTTGTCTAGAGTGGGCGGAAATTATCACGCAGCGTGATGACGCGTTGCGAATCAATTCACCCGTGCAGAAGGACGCTTTCTCAGGCATGAACCGCAGACGTTTTCTTAAATCTTCCATGGCTGTTGCCGCCGTATGCGGAACGTCAGGAGTCGCTTCCTTATTCAGTCAGGCCGCTTTTGCCGAAGACGCGGGCATTGCCGACGGGCAAACGCGTCGTTTTGATTATGCTGTTCTGCAGGCGATGGCTCACGATCTGGCGCGCCAGCCGTGGGGCGGCGCCCCGCGCGATCTGCCGCCGACGCTCGCCAATCTCACCCCGCAGGCCTATAACAGCATCCAGTACGATGCCAACCACTCGCTGTGGAACAATATTGAAGAGCGTAAGCTGGACATCCAGTTTTTCCACGTCGGGATGGGGTTCCGTCGCCGCGTGCGGATGTTCTCTTTAGACGCCAGCACCCAGCAGGCGCGCGAGATCCACTTCCGTCCGGAGCTGTTTAAGTACAATGACGCCGGTGTGGATACCCGTCAGCTGGAAGGACAGTCTGACCTCGGCTTCGCCGGGTTCCGGGTGTTTAAAGCGCCGGAGCTGGCGCGCCGCGATATCGTGGCGTTCCTCGGCGCCAGCTACTTCCGCGCGGTAGACAGCACCTATCAGTATGGCCTGTCGGCCCGCGGTCTGGCGGTGGATACCTTTACCGATACCCCGGAAGAGTTTCCCGACTTTACGTCGTTCTGGTTCGAAACGGTCAAAGGGGACGCCACGGTGTTTACCGTTTACGCGCTGCTGGACAGCCCGAGCATCACTGGCGCCTACAAGTTCACCATCCACTGTCAGGATACCCAGGTTATCATGGACGTGGAAAACCACCTGTACGCCCGCAAGGATATCAAACAGCTGGGTATCGCGCCGATGACCAGTATGTTCAGCTGCGGCAATAATGAGCGGCGGATGTGCGACACCATCCATCCGCAAATCCACGACTCCGATCGGCTGTCAATGTGGTTGGGCAACGGGGAATGGGTCTGCCGGCCGCTGAATAACCCGCAGAAGCTGCAGTTCAATGCCTTCCAGGACAAGAACCCGCGCGGCTTTGGTCTGTTGCAGCTGGACCGTGATTTCTCCCACTACCAGGATGTGATGGGCTGGTATAACAAGCGTCCCAGCCTGTGGGTTGAGCCGCGTAACCAGTGGGGCAAAGGGGCGGTCAGCCTGATGGAGATCCCAACTACCGGCGAAACGCTGGATAATATCGTCTGCTTCTGGCAGCCGGAAAAGGCGGTGAAGGCGGGCGACGAACTGGACTTCCGCTACCGTCTTTACTGGAGCGCGCAGCCGCCGGTGAGCACCCCGCTGGCGCGCGTTCTGGCCACCCGCACCGGGATGGGGGGCTTCCCCGAAGGATGGGCGCCGGGTGAACACTACCCGGATAAGTGGGCGCGTCGTTTTGCCATCGACTTTGTCGGCGGCGATTTGAAGGCGGCCGCGCCGCGCGGTATTGAACCGGTGATCACCCTCTCCAGCGGGGAAGCGAAGCAGATTGAGATCCTCTACGTCGAGCCGTTCGATGGCTACCGGATCCTTTTCGACTGGTATCCGACCACCGACTCAACCGACCCGGTGGAGATGCGTCTGTTCCTGCGCTGTCAGGGAGAAGCCATCAGCGAAACCTGGCTCTATCAGTATTTCCCGCCGGCAGCAGATAAACGCAACTACGTTGACGATCGGATCATGAAATAACCCTGAGTCACCCGACGCCCGCAGGCAGTCCCTGCGGGCCAGAAGAGAGCGCTATGACCACAGATATCCCAGCAGTACCTGAGTCGATCCCGGTAACCGACGCGCTGACGCTAATCGCCATTGATGAGCGCTACGTTAGCGACCTGCACCAGCTGGTGGTCAAAAACCAGCGCTGGCTACAGCAGTCGCTCAGTTGGCCCGCCGAGGTGCGCAGCGAAGACGAGACCCGACGTCATGTGCAGGGCAACGTGATGCTGCATCAGCGGGATTACGCCAAAATGTTTTTGCTGTTTCTCGATAAGCAGCTAGTCGGGGTCCTGTCGTTCAATCAGATCGAGCCGCAGAATAAAACGGCCTATATTGGCTACTGGATCGATGAAGAGCACCAGGGGCAAGGGCTGCTTTCCCGTTCATTACAGGCCTTTATCCGCCATTATGCCGCCAGCGGGCTGGTGCGCCGGTTTGTGATCAAATGCCGGGTGGCGAACACCCGCAGCAACCAGGTAGCGTTGCGCAACGGGTTTGTTCTGGAAGGCTGTCTCCGACAAGCCGAGTATCTGAACGGTAGCTATGACGATCAGAATATCTACGCCCGCATTATTGACCGCGATGAGGCATTAAAGCGCGCCTAACAGCGGCGTGCGGGTGATGTGCTGCTGGCCGTCAAGCGTTTTCGGGCCGCGCAGATGAATGGCCTCTCCCTCCTGTGCGGCAATCTGCACCTCGTCATTGATGGAGACCTGGTGCTCAACGATCACATCGCCGGTGATGACTGTCCGCCCCTGGATCAGCACATCGTCGTCGAGCAGAATCGGACCACCTCGCAGCTGCGCCTCGCCGCCGACCATCGCCCGATGCTTCAGCAGGCAGTTGCCTTCAATCACCGCATTCTCTGCCACCTGCGAACTGTAGCGCACGGTGGGAATGGCATCCTCTCCACGACCGGCGATCAGACGCGCGTGCCCGTATACCCGGGCGTTATCGCATACCCAGACGTCGTTTTCTTCGTTTCCTTCAAGTCTTGCCTGGTCAAACACTTCCGCCCGATGTTCGACAAACGCATGCTCAACGAAGGCATCGCCGTAGATTTGCGCCTGGTGGAGAATGCGCGAGGCGCTGACGGTGGCTCGCTGATAGATCTGCAGGACTTTGTCGCGATCGGCGGTTAACCCGCGCGCGGCAATCACCTGGCAGTGGGGGAGAAGACGCGCCTCGTCGGCAAGGCGACAATAACCGCGCACCTGGCTCTGCATAACCGTGACGTTGTCACTGATCTGCGCGTGATGGCTGATCTGCGAGGCGTGAATGCAGGCCCGTCCGCCGATGGTGGCCTCATGGCTGACCACGCAGAACCCGGTTAAGCGGGCGTCGTCACGGATGCGCGCCCCGGCGAAGACCACGCTGTTGACATCGTAGATCCAGCACTCCCCCTGCTGGCTGAGAGCGCATTCCTCATCCACCCAGCCGCCTTCGCTGCCCGCTTTAACGTCAGCGAAATCAATAAGCGCCACGATCTGGCGCAGGGTGACGCTTTGTTTGCCATGCTCTTCCTCATAACAATACTGCCGGGTCTGTTCGCTGAGACGGTATTTACGCATGGCCGATCCTTATTACTTATGGTTAACATAAACATAGCAAAGATCGCCATAGCGCGCGGGATAAGGTTCCTTTAGAATGCAACTTCAAATTAAATTGATATCATCAATAAAATGAATAAAACGCAAACGCCGCGGCAGGTGCTAAACCTGCCGGCGGGTTATTTTGGCATGGTGCTCGGCACCATCGGAATGGGCTTCGCCTGGCGTTACGCCAGCACCCTCTGGCCGGTCAGCCGCAGCATTGGTGATGGGCTGGTGACGCTGGCGATGGCGATGTGGGTCCTGCTCAGCATGGCGTTTATCAGCCGGGCGATCCGCTTTCCGGCGAGCGTGCTGCGGGAGATGCGTCATCCGGTGAGCAGCAGCTTCGTCAGCCTGTTTCCGGCCACCACGCTGTTGGTGGCGATTGGTTTGGCTCCCTGGTGCCGGCCGCTGGCGTTCGGGCTGTTTGTGCCGGGCGTGGCGCTGCAGCTCGCCTATGCCGCCTGGCAAAGCGGTGGGCTATGGCGGGGGAACCATCCTCGCGAGGCCACCACGCCGGGGTTGTATCTGCCGACAGTAGCCAATAATTTTATCAGCGCGATGGCCTGCGGCGCGCTGGGATTTTCCGATGCCGGACTGGTGTTCCTCGGCGCCGGGGTCTTCTCCTGGCTGAGCCTCGAGCCGGCGATCCTCCAGCGTCTGCGCAGCGCAGGCGCGCTGCCGACGCCGCTGCGCACCTCGCTGGGGATCCAGCTGGCTCCTGCGCTGGTGGCCTGCAGCGCCTGGCTCAGCGTAAACGGCGGGGAGGCCGATACCTTCGCTAAGCTGCTGTTTGGTTACGGCCTGCTGCAGCTACTGTTTATGCTCCGTCTGATGCCCTGGTATCTTCGTCAGCCGTTCAATGCTTCTTTCTGGAGCTTCTCGTTCGGCATTTCCGCGCTGGCCACCACCGGTCTGCATCTCGGCCAGGCCAGGGGAGACGGCTTTTTTCATCATCTGGCGATGCCGCTATTTATTTTTAGCAATCTGGTTGTCGGCCTGCTGCTGCTGCGTACAGCGTTGCTGTTGGTCAGCGGAAAACTGTTGCTCCAGGTCGACCGGGAAACACTCCTGAATAAGAAGGAAGGATCATGACAAAGCGTGACGCGGATTATTTTAGTCAAAAATACAGCCTCACCCGTACCCATTCCGAGGTGCTGCATGCCGCGACGATTGTGCCGCCGGGGCGGGCGCTGGATCTGGGCTGCGGCAACGGGCGTAACAGCCTTTATCTGGCGGCGAACGGCTTCGCGGTGACGGCGTGGGATAAAAATCCGATGAGCGTCAACAATCTGGAAAGTATTCGCGCCGCCGAGCGACTGGATAATCTGCAAACGGCGGTGAAAGACCTCAACAGCCTGAGCTTTGACGGCGAGTATGACCTGATCCTCTCCACCGTAGTGATGATGTTCCTCGAGCCTGACACCATCCCGGGCCTGATCGCCAATATGCAGCGCTGCACCGCCGCCGGCGGCTATAACCTGATTGTGGCGGCGATGGATACCGAAGACTATCCCTGCACTGTCGGCTTCCCGTTTGCCTTTAAACCTAATGAGCTTCGTGATTATTACCAGGGCTGGGAGCTGCTGAAATACAATGAGGACGTCGGCGAGCTGCATCGCACCGACGCCAACGGCAATCGCATCAAATTGCGCTTCGCCACCCTGTTGGCGCGCAAGCCTGCCTGATTCGCCGCGGCGTGGGAAGCTGAGCATGGCCCGCGCCGCATTCCCCGCCAGAGCCTGGGCAAGACAGAGACCCGTTGCGGCGAAAATGAGCCTGGAAAACCGCGCGATACCCCTTTTAAGTGATTATTTATTAACGTAATGTTCAGGCAATCAATATTTATAAATCTTCCTTGACGAAGCCCTTTTTTTGTCACAAAACTAGTGGGTCCTATTTGCTATAACGTCTGCCGAAAAAAACTGCATTTACAGGGATCTCTCTATGCGTACTCGCGTTTTACTGAAAGTCGCCGCTCTGGCGGGAATATTGGCGTTGACCGGCTGTGCGGCGAAAGTGGCGCAACCGGATCAGTATTCGGGCTTCTTAAAAGATTATTCCAGTTTGAAAGAAACGACCTCTGCCTCCGGCAAGCCGGAGCTGCGCTGGATCGATCCGAACTTCAATCCGGCCAACTATGACAATATTGTTTATCACCCGGTGACCTACTATCCGGTACCGAAGCCGACCACCCAGGTAGGGGAGAAGGCGCTGCAGGATATTCTTAACTACACCAACAAAGAGCTGAAACAGGCTATTTCCGAGCGTAAACCGCTGGCCACTACCGCCGGCAAGCGCAGCCTCATCTTCCGCGGGGCGATCACCGGGGTGGACTCCAGCAAAGAGGGGCTGCAGTTCTATGAAGTGATCCCGGTCGCTATGATTGTCGCCGGCACCCAGGCCGCCACCGGCCATCGTACCATGGACACCGATCTGTACTTTGAGGCGGAGGTCATTGACGCCAGCACCAATAAGCCGGTCATCAAGGTCGTTCGTAAAGGGGAAGGCAAAACCCTGGCGAATGAGAATACACCGCTGACCGTCGATACCCTGAAGCAGGTTATCGATGATATGGCGGTCGACGCCGTTAAATTCGATCCCTCTCAGCGTTAATCGTGCCAGCGCCGTCTGACGACGGCGCTGGTTTTCTTCAGCCTCCTCAGGCCAGCCTTCGGCGCAGCAATAGCTGTTCCGGTTTGGCAAACATCACCAGGTTACCCAGCAGGATCAGCGCCAGCCCGATCACGGCGCTGCTGTGCCAGACATACCCTTCATAGACGGTGGAAATGGATAAGGCGACCAGCGGAAACAGCAGCGTACTGTAGGCGGCTTTGCTGGCGCCGATGCGCCCAACGAGAGTGAAATAGGCGCCAAAGGCGATGACCGAGCCGAACAGCGCCAGGTAAAGCAGGGCGCCCAGATAGCTGACGGTCCATTCTGGCATAAAGTTATCGCCGCGCAGCAGAGCGATCGCCCCCATCACCAGCGTGCCGTAGAGCATCGCCCAGCTGTTGGTGGTCAGCGTTTCCAGCCCGCGGCGCTGGTGGCGAATACTGAACATATTGCCGAGCGAAAAACCGTAGGTGCCCAGGGCGCTCAGCCCGATCCCCCACAGCAGCGAGGCGTTCAGTCCGTTGGCCAGCAGGTCGTCCCAGAACAGGATGACGATACCGGCGAGACCCAGCGCGGCGGCGGCCCAGAAGCGGCCCGGCGGCTGCTGGCGAAAAAAGAGAAAGCTGTTGATGGCGTTAAACAGTACCGCCATCGAAAAGATCACCGATTCCAGACCGGTATTGATCCAGGCGGCGGCGGTATAAAAACACCAGAAATTAAAGCAGAAGACGCAGCAGCCCTGCAGCAGGCAGCAGAGATGATCTTTCGCGCCCAGCGGCCGCAGGCGTCGTGTGACGAGCAGAATCGCCAGCATCGTGACGCTGGCTACGGCGAAACGCCAGAAAATCGATACCGGCGCGGCCACCGGTCCCTGTTGTAAAAAAATCGCAATCCACGTTGTACCCCAGATCACGACAACGAGTGCATAGAGTAATGCGTTCACCCTGGTTCTCCTCTACCTGTTGATGGGAGGAGTATGCCGGCTGCCGGCTGCTGCGGCTTTCACCGGTTTGTTGTCGGCTTGCAAATTCTTGCGCTTATTTGCCATCCGCTGGCGGTGAGGACTGGAAACCGCGCCGTAGTCTCCCTAGACTAGGGCTTTTACAGACAATGTGTGAAGACGATGGGTTACGGGACATTTGAAACATTACGGCGACAGAACGCGGTGCTGAAGGGAACCGTGGAGCTGAATTCCGGTATTCAACTGGCCGCCTGGTATAACAATTGCGATACCGTGACGGTGCGCAGCGACCATCATACTTTAAGTCTGTACGTGGCTGATGGCTACGAAAGCTATCAAAAGACGCCGCACGGCTGGAAAAATGGCGGCGGCCCGGATCGTTTTTGTCTGATGCCGAAAGGCGATGAAAGCGTATGGGATATCCGCGGCGATCTGTCGTTTGTGCATCTTTACTGTACCGATGCGCACCTGCGTCGCGTCGGCGAGGAGGTGTGGGACCGCAGCCCGGCGAACTTCACCCTGCAGGAAAAGACCTTCGCCAGCGATGATAAAATCACCGCAGTGTATCGTCAGTTTTTGCTGGCTAACGACTGGCGGCAGCCGGCGAACCAGCTGACCCTCAGCGCCGCCAGCAGCTTACTGCTCACCCATCTGATCCAGCACTATTCCACCGTGCAGTGGCGTTTGCCGACGGTCACCGGCGGGCTGGCGCCAGGCGTAAAGCGTCACGTACTGGCCTGGATCGATGCTCATCTCGATCAGCCCTTGACCCTGGCCGACCTGGCGCAGCAGGCGGGTCTGAGTGAGTTTCATTTTGCTCGTATGTTTCGTCAGTCGCTAAATATGGCTCCGCATCAGTACGTCATGCAGCAGCGAATGGCGAAGGCGCAAAACCTGATCTGCCATAGCGCGCTGCCGTTAACCGAGATAGCGCTGGCCTGTGGTTTTAGCTCCCCCAGCCATTTCAGCCATCGGGTCAAAGCCGCCACCGGCCTGACGCCCTCCCAGCTACGGGCGGCGCAGCGCGGATAGCACGCCGTAACTCACCCCGCCGAGCACCACGCCCCAGAAGGCGGAGCCAATTCCCGCCAGCGTCACCCCGCTGGCGGTGACCAGGAAGGTTAACACCGCCGCATCGCGTTCACTGGCCTGATGCACCGCCTGAAACAGACTCCCGCCGATGGTGCCGAGCAGCGCCAGACCCGCCAGCATCTGGATCCACGCCGGCGGCAGGGCCGACATCAGGGCGGTGATTGACCCGCCGAACAGACCGGCCAGCAGATAAAAACCGCCCGCGGCTATGGCCGCCAGCCAGCGCTGGTTCGGATCCGGGTGCGCCTCCGGGCTCTGGCATATGGCGGCGGTGATCGCCGCGATGCAGATGGAATAAACCCCAAACGGCGCCAGCAGTAGTGCCAACCCCCCGCAAACGACGATCAGTGCGGAGACCGGTACGGTATAGCCTGATGCCTGCAGGGTGGCGAACCCCGGAGCGTTCTGCGAGGCCATGGTGACGAGGAAGAACGGCAGACCGACGCTGAGCAAAAGCGCCGGAGTAAACTGCGGGGCGACCCATTCCGGCGTCACAAATGCCAGCGGCACGGGGGCGCTAGCCACATCACCGGACGCCGCCGCAATCAGCGCTCCAATCACCAGCGCGGCCACCACGGCGAAGCGGGGCCACAGCGCTTTACACAGCAGCCAGGCGGCGAGCATCCCGCCGCACAGCGGCAGATGATCCTGTAAGCCGGCGAAGGCCTGCAAACCAAACCGTAGCAGGATCCCAGCCAGCATCGCGGCGGCCAGCGAATGGGGAATGATCTTCATCAGCCGGGCAAACAGGCCGGTGGCGCCGCAGATAACGATCAGCGCGTTGGCGAAAATAAAGATCCCCACGGCCTCGGCGAGGGTCACCCCCTGCAGGCCGCTAACTAACAGCGCAGCGCCCGGCGTTGACCAGGCGGTGAGCACAGGAACTTTCCGCCAGGCGCTCAGCGCGAGAGTACTGATGCCCATGGCGAGGCCAAGAGCCGTCATCCAGCCGGCGATCTGCCCGGGGGTAGCGCCGGCCGCGGCGGCGGCCTGCCAGATGATGGCGGCGGAGCTGGCGTACCCCACCAACACGGCGACGAAGCCAGCGAACAGAGTGGGAAGCGGAAGACTAAACGAGCGCATCGATGATTCTCATGTGCGTTATAACATCCATTCACTGTATCATTGTGCGTTATAACGCACAAGCGGTGGTTCGCGCAGCTACCCTGGGAGAAAAACTCGCCGCCAGTGGCGTACGATGCCGTTAAACGTCCTGAAAAAATCAGACAAATGGCGGTATACTTTGCGCAGTAAAAACGGGAGGAAGGATGAATATTGCGCAACATCTGGCGGCAACGCTTAAAACCCTGCGCCAGCAGCGAGGCTGGAGCCTGTCGCGACTGGCGGAAGAGACCGGGGTGTCGAAAGCCATGCTCGGGCAGATTGAGCGGAATGAATCAAGTCCAACGGTGGCGACGCTGTGGAAGATTGCCACCGGGCTGAACGTACCGTTTTCGGCGTTCATCGTCCCGGACGCCAGCGCCGCGCCCTCCGCGTTTGATCCGCAGCAGCAGGCGATGGTGGTGACGCCAGTATTCCCGTGGGATCCCGAGCTGCGCTTTGACCATTTTTCGATAACCCTTGCCCCCGGCGCGCTGAGCGAATCAACGCCGCATGAGAAAGGGGTGATTGAGCATGTGGTAGTGATAAGTGGTACGCTGGATTTGTGCTTACAAGGGGAGTGGCACTCGCTGCAGGCGGGTGAGGGTAGGCGTTTCGCCGGCGACGCGACGCATGCGTATCGTAACCGCGGCGCCCAGGCGGCCCATTTCCATTCTCTTATCCATTATCCAAAAGAAAAAACCGCGAGCGAACCCGCGGCCAGACAAGATGACTGATGATAACCACTCACAACGTGACGAGGAAAATCCGGAATACGTGATGACAGTACTCTTCGCCGTGATTTGAGGGAAATATCTTTTCCATCAATACTTTGTTGAAAAGTGAAAATTCGTCGTCGTGTGACGGCGGAAAAGGTTTTCGTCTGCGCCCGGTTCTGACTACAATAGCCGCCATTTCGACCCCCTTATACTGGATAACAACACGCGTATGCGCCTGCACAATCATCGTCTTGAACTTCTTAGTCCTGCCCGCGACGCCGGTATCGCTCGCGAAGCGATCCTTCACGGCGCCGATGCCGTTTACATCGGTGGACCTGGCTTTGGTGCCCGCCACAACGCCAGCAACAGTCTGAGCGATATCGCCGGGCTGGTGCCTTTCGCTCATCGCTTTGGCGCAAAGGTATTTGTGACGCTGAACACCATTCTGCATGACGATGAACTGGAGCCGGCGCAGCGGCTGATTACCGATCTCTACGACGCAGGCGTCGATGCGCTGATCGTCCAGGATATGGGGATCATGGAGCTGGATCTGCCGCCGATTGAGCTGCACGCCAGCACCCAGTGCGATATTCGCAGTGTGGAAAAAGCGAAGTTTCTCTCCGACGCCGGCTTCAGTCAGATCGTGCTGGCGCGCGAACTGAACCTCAGTCAAATCAAAGCCATTTACGACCACACTGACGCCACTATCGAATTCTTTATCCATGGCGCGCTGTGCGTGGCCTATTCCGGGCAGTGTTACATTTCGCACGCCCAGACCGGACGCAGCGCCAACCGCGGCGACTGCTCGCAGGCTTGCCGCTTGCCGTATACCCTGAAGGACGATCAGGGGCGGGTGGTGGCCTATGAGAAACATCTCCTGTCGATGAAGGATAACGATCAGACCGCCAACCTGGCGGCGCTGATCGACGCTGGCGTACGCTCCTTCAAAATTGAAGGCCGTTACAAAGACATGAGTTATGTGAAAAACATCACTGCGCACTACCGTCAAATGCTGGATGCCATTATCGAAGATCGCGGCGACCTGGCGCGCGCCTCGGCTGGACGCACTGAGCATTTCTTTATCCCGTCCACGGATAAAACCTTCCACCGGGGCAGCACTGACTACTTTGTTAATGCCCGCAAAGGCGATATCGGCGCCTTTGATTCGCCGAAATTTATCGGCCTGCCGGTAGGTGAAGTTCTGAAGGTAGGCAAAGACCATCTCGACGTTGAAGTCAGTGAACCGTTAACCAACGGCGATGGTCTCAACGTGATGATTAAGCGCGAAGTGGTGGGCTTCCGTGCTAATACCGTGGAAAAAACCGGCGAAAACCGTTATCGGGTATGGCCGAACGAGATGCCAGCGGATCTGCATAAAGTGCGCCCCCATCAGCCGCTCAACCGCAACCTCGATCATAACTGGCAACAGGCGCTGCTAAAGACCTCCAGCGAACGCCGCATCGCGGTAGATGTGACGTTGAGCGGCTGGCAGGAGCAGCTGGTTCTCACCATGACCTGTGAAGATGGCGTCAGCGTGACCCACACCCTTGACGGGGAGTTCGCCGAAGCTAACCAGGCGGAGAAAGCGCTGGCCAACCTGCGTGACGGTGTCACAAAACTGGGGCAAACCATCTACTATGCGCGCGAGGTGCAGGTTAATCTGCCGCCGCTGTTTGTGCCCAACAGCCTGCTCAACCAGCTGCGTCGGGAAACTGCGGAGATGCTGGATGAAGCGCGCCTCAACGCCTGGCAGCGCGGCACCCGCAAGCCGGTCTCCGTACCGCCGCCGGTCTACCCTGAGACCCATCTCTCCTTCCTCGCCAACGTCTATAACCACAAGGCGCGGGCGTTCTACCAGCGCTATGGCGTACAGCTGATCGACGCCGCCTATGAAGCGCACGAAGAGAAGGGCGATGTGCCGGTGATGATCACTAAGCATTGTTTGCGGTTCGCCTTCAACCTCTGCCCGAAGCAGGCGAAAGGCTCCATCAAGAGCTGGAAAGCCACGCCGATGCAGCTGATCCATGGCGATGAGGTCCTGACCCTGAAGTTTGACTGCCGTCCGTGCGAAATGCACGTGGTCGGCAAGATCAAAAACCATATCCTCAAAATGCCGCACCCGGGCAGCATTGTGGCCTCCGTCAGCCCGGACGATCTGATGAAGACGCTGCCGAAGCGCAAAGGGGCCTGATTCGAGTCGATGCTATTGGCAGGATGCCCGCGGTTTACGGTCGTCCTGCCAGCGGTGATGTTCGCGCAGGTCTGCGGCGGCCTCCTCGTGCTGGCTGCGAAGCTCATCGCTATCCGCTTCGTTCAGCAGCTGCTGTTCGAGACTTTGCACCGGAAAGTACTCGTGTCCCTGACGATGGGCCAACAGATGCCCGGAAAATAATGCGCACAGCAACAGCAGGGCGCTTATGCTTCTCTTTAACATACCTTTTCTCGACGGAACAATGGCGTGGACATACTATGTCAGGCGCAATGCAGGCTTTTTTTCGGGCATCTCAAAGAACGGCAAGAGTTTGTCAACGATGGCTGACGAAGGATGAAAAAAGGCCTGACGCGGAAGCCAGGCCAGAGTGTTACGCTTTCGGCGGCAGCGGTTTCCCGCTGTGCTCGCTCCCTTTTGGCGGCTGCTTGCCGTTGTGCTGCGGCTGTTTACCGTCGTGCTGCGGCTGTTTGCCGTCTCGTTGTGGCTGTTTGCTGTTGTATTGCGCTTGCTTACCTTCGTGTTGGCCGTTTTTCACCGGCGGTTTACCCTGATGCTGCGCGCCTTTTTCCGGCGGCGGCGGCGGGTTGTCGGCAGCAAAAGCCCATGACGACATTCCAAGCGTCATTACGGCGGAGAGTAAAGCTAACTTCTTCATAGCAATATCCTTTCTTCAGATGTATCACCGTATTTCATCAGGCAAAAGTGAAGATAAGATGGAGAAGTCCCTTTTCGGACCTCTCTGCATCCCACTCAGACTTTTAGCCCTGCGGCGGTCATCAGCAGGCGAAACAGCAAGCTTATGGCGGCCAGCGTCAGTACGCTGCCTCCCCAGAGCGCGATCAGCCACAGCAGACGTTTAGGCCAGGCAGTATGCATCAGTGATATCCCTCCCCGGGCTGAACTTTGCCGCGGAACACGTAATAGCTCCAGCAGGTGTAGCCAAGAATGACCGGAATAATCAGCAGGGCGCCCACCAGCATAAAGCCCTGGCTTTGCGGGGGAGCGGCAGCCTGCCACAGCGTGATGGCCGGCGGGATAATATGCGGCCAGATGCTGATCCCCAGTCCGCTGAAGCCGAGAAAGACCAGGCCCAGCGTCAGCGTGAAGGGCGAAACATGGCGGTCGCGCTGATGCAGCGTGCGCCACAGCCAGCCGCTAACGAGGATCACCAGCAGCGGCACCGGCAGCAGGAAATAGAGATTCGGCAGGCTGAACCAGCGGGCAGCAATCGCCGTGTGCGCCAGCGGAGTCCACAGGCTGATGACGGCAAACACCGCCAGCAGGGCACCCAGCAACCGCCGCGATGCGCTGCGCATTCTCTGCTGCAGCGCGCCTTCACTTTTCATCACCAGCCAGGTGGCGCCGAGCAGCGCATAGGCCACGCATAGTCCGAGTCCGCAGAACAGGCTGAACGGGGTCAGCCAGTCAAACATGCCGCCGCTGAAGGCGCGACCGCTGACGGTGAAACCGTTGATCACCGACCCGACCACCACGCCCTGGCTGAAGGTTGCCAGCAGGGAGCCGCCAAAAAAGGCGCGATCCCAGAATGGCCGGTGCGACGGCGTAGCCTGGAAGCGAAACTCAAAGGCGACGCCGCGAAAAATCAGGCCGATCAGCATCAGGGTCAGGGGGATCGACAGGGCGTCGATGATCACCGCGTAGGCGAGGGGAAAGGCGCCAAACAGGCCGGCGCCGCCGAGCACCAGCCAGGTTTCATTGCCATCCCATACCGGCGCGACGCTGTTGACCATTACGTCGCGATCCCCGCCGCCCCGCACCGTGCTGAACAGCAGGCCGATGCCCAGATCAAAGCCATCCATGACGATGTACATCAGCGTGGCAAAGACGATAATCACGAACCAGATCACCGATAATTCGATACCCATTAGCGGGACTCCTTCTGCAGATAACCTTCAGTGGCGGCGGACAGCGGGCGGGCTGGCGTACCGGTTGTCGCCGGGAGCATCTCCTGCGGCCCCTTGCGGATCAGGCGCAGCATATAGCTGTAGCCGACGCCGAAGACGGCGCTGTACACTACGATAAAGGTCAATAAACTGACCGACATATGCAGATCGCCATGAGCGGAAACGGCATCGGCGGTGCGCTGAACGCCATACACCACCCAGGGTTGGCGGCCCACCTCGGTGGTCACCCAGCCGGCGAGAATAGCGATCAGGCCGGATGGCCCCATCCACAGGGCAAAACGCAGAAACGGCCGCGAGTGGTATAGCCGGTCGCCGCGACGCAGCCACAGGGCCAGCACGCCCAGCAGCAGCATCAACATGCCCAGCCCGGCCATCAGGCGAAATGACCAGAACACCACAGTAGAATTCGGGCGCTCCTCAGGAGCGAACTCTTTCAACGCCGGCACCTGTTTATCAAGACTGTGGGTGAGGATCAGACTGCCCAGGGCCGGGATCTCAAGCCCGTAGCGGGTGCGCTGCTGGTCCATATCGGGCCAGCCAAACAGCAGCAACGGCGTTGGCTCACCCGGCGGATTTTCCCAGTGCCCCTCAATGGCGGCGATTTTCGCCGGCTGGTGCTGCAGGGTATTCAGGCCATGCATATCGCCGATCAGCGCCTGGACGGGGGCGACCAGCAGCGTCATCCATAGCGCCATCGAGAACATCTTACGGATCGCCGGCGACTGATTGCCGCGCAGCAGATGCCAGGCCGCCGAGGCGCCGACAAACAGCGCGCTACTGAGAAACGCCGCTACTGTCATATGCAATAATCGGTAGGGGAACGACGGATTAAAGATCACCGCCAGCCAGTCGACGGGCACGACCTGGCCATCAACGATCTCAAACCCCTGCGGGGTCTGCATCCAGCTGTTAGAGGCGAGGATCCAGAAGGTGGAGATGATAGTACCCAGCGCCACCATGCAGGTGGCGAAAAAGTGCAGCCCCGGCCCCACGCGGTTCCAGCCGAAAAGCATCACCCCGAGGAAGCCCGCTTCCAGAAAAAATGCCGTCAGGACTTCATAGGTCAGCAGAGGGCCGGTTATGCTGCCTGCAAACTGTGAGAAACCGCTCCAGTTGGTGCCGAACTGGTAGGCCATCACCAGCCCGGAAACGACCCCCATACCGAAGTTGACGGCGAAAATCTTCGACCAGAAATGGTACAGCGAGCGCCAGACGGGATTTTTGGTTTTTAGCCATAAGCCTTCGAGCACCGCCAGATAGCTGGCCAGTCCGATGGTAATGGCGGGGAAGATAATATGAAATGAGACCGTAAAAGCGAATTGAACTCGCGCCAGATGGAATGCATCAAGACCGAACATGCAGGACTCCACAACAAAATTGATTCAGCGCAATTTTAGGTGGAGTGACGACTGAGGGGCAGAGGCAGTCACGCCATTTTTTATCATAACAGTTGGCCGCTGTTATGATTTTTCAGCTGTTGCCAGGGCGAGAAAATATCCTTGAGCAACCTTGATTAATCCCTGCGGAAGGTGATTAGGCGTCTATTCCGCTGTCTGTCATGTTATTGCTAACGGCTGGCTACGCGGCCCTGCCGCCGGTATGGCGTAGTCACCTGGTCGGCATAATATATCCTTACCACCCGCCGTAGCTCATATTTTGGCTTACGAAATCCGCCACGGATTTTTACTCTGATTTATTGTCACTCATTAGTATGAGAATAAGTAAAAACGCTGAGCCGGTTAATCGTAAATTAAATAATAATAAATTGTCGGCTCCGCGGCTAATTTGTACTGTATGAGCTCGGGAATAAATAAAAGGGAATGCCAATGTCTGAAAAAGGATTACAGAGTCTGTGCATTACGCTTGGCGTAATGATTATCTTCTGGTTTGTTTTAATCTCGCTATTCTGGGTGGTGATATTTTAAACCCATCTCGTGCTATCACGGCGACGCGGCCGCCGCTGCAGATATAACAGTTACAGGAAACTATGATTTTTTTATAACTGATATATGATAATGGGACGTTATCGTACGGGGACGGCCGCAATGAAAAAGTATCAACAGTTGGCGCAGCAACTGACCGAGCAGATCGCCCTTGGCGTCTGGTTGCCTGGCGATCGGCTGCCGTCGCTGCGCGAGCAGGTGATCAGCAGCGGCATGAGCTTTATGACCGTCAGCCATGCCTATCAGCTGCTGGAAAGCCAGGGGCGCATCGTCGCCCGTCCGCAGTCGGGTTATTATGTTGCCCCCCAGCCGGTGAAGCTCCGCCAGCCGGCGCCGCCTGCCCAGGTCACTCGCGATGAAGCCGTCGATATCAATACCTATATCTTTGAGGTGCTCCAGGCCAGCCGCCAGGCGTCGATGCTGCCCTTTGCCTCGGCCTTTCCGGACCCGCGTCTCTTCCCGCTGCAGCAGCTCAACCGCTCGCTGGCGCAGGTGAGTAAAACCGCCACCGCCATGAGCGTCATTGAGAATCTGCCGCCGGGCAATGCAGAACTTCGGCATGCCATTGCCCGTCGCTATGCCCTGCAGGGGATGAACGTCTCGCCGGACGAGATCGTCATCACCGCCGGGGCGCTGGAGGCGCTTAACCTCAGCCTGCAGGCGGTGACCGAGCCGGGAGACTGGGTGGTGGTGGAAAACCCCTGCTTCTACGGCGCCCTGCAGGCGCTAGAGAGGCTGCGTTTGAAAGCATTGTCGGTAGCCACTGACGTCAGGGAAGGCATTGATCTGACGGCGCTGGAGGCGGCCCTGCAAAACTATCCGGTGAAGGCCTGCTGGCTGATGACCAACGGCCAGAATCCGCTCGGCTTCACCCTCAGCGCTGAAAAAAAAGCGGCGCTGGTGGCGCTGCTGGCGCGCTATAACGTGATGTTGATCGAAGATGATGTCTATAGCGAGCTCTATTTTGGCCGCGAAAAGCCGTTACCGGCGAAGTTCTGGGATCGCCAGGAGATGACGCTGCACTGCAGCTCGTTCTCAAAATGTCTGGTACCCGGCTTTCGTATCGGCTGGGTGGCGGCCGGCAAACAGGCGCGGCGGATCCAGCAGCTCCAGCTGATGAGTACGCTTTCCACCAGTTCGCCGATGCAGTTAGCCCTGGTGGATTACCTGTCCACCAAGCGCTATGACGCCCACCTGCGCCGTCTACGTCGTCAGCTGGCGGAGCGTAAACAGCAGGCCTGGCAGGCGCTGCTGCGCCATCTGCCGCCGGAGGTCATCGTCCACCACAGCGACAGCGGCTACTTTCTGTGGATCGAACTACCGGAAGGGGCCGACGCTAGCGCACTTAGCGCCCGGGCGCTGGCGTCGCACATCAGTATTGCCCCAGGGAAAATGTTCTCCACCTCCGACAACTGGACCTCGTTTTTCCGTTTTAATACCGCCTGGGGCTGGGGGGAACGCGAAGAGCAGGGGGTGAAGCGCCTGGGGGAGCTTATTCGCGAACAGCTTGCCTGACCCTGTCGTTTATTTTTCTCATCATAAACATTCTGCGAAAATAAGCGAAAGAGGATTTTTATCGAGGCCGGTCATTATTTTACCGGCGCTCACCATAGGAAATATGCATACCCCTCCTCATTCCCTAACTCGTTGTCTATAATCCATAAAGTCCTGCTTGTGTTGGCGATTTTTACGTAATGCGTCCCGGGTCACAACCTGAATAAATTCCCCTGGGGGCGTTAATCCGCTGACTACCCTTATTTCAGGAGATATTTTTACGGCACGGCTGCCGCTAATTCCTTTGTGACAGGAGTAACACCTGATGAGCAAAAAAATTGCCCGTTGCAGCCTTTATGTGCTGGGTATGGCTTGTTTGACCGTTCAGGCGGCAGAGCCGCTCACCTCGCTGGATAAACCGGAAGGGCGGCTCGATATTATTGCCTGGCCGGGATATATCGAACGCGGTCAGACCGACAAACAGTACGACTGGGTGAGTCAGTTCGAAAAGGACACCGGTTGCCAGGTTAATGTCAAAACCGCTGGCACCTCTGACGAGATGGTCAGTCTGATGGCCAAAGGCGGCTACGATCTGGTCACCGCCTCGGGTGATGCTTCGCTGCGCCTGATCATGGGCAAACGCGTGCAGCCGATCAACACGGCGCTGATTGCCGGCTGGGGCTCCCTTGATCCGCGTATTGCGAAGGGGGCGTGGTTTAACGTCGGCGGTAAAGTCTATGGCACGCCGTATCAGTGGGGGCCGAACCTGCTGATGTACAACACCCGCGTATTCCCGACGCCGCCGGACAGCTGGCGCGTGGTGTTCGTCAAGCAGGATCTACCGGATGGTAAAACCAACCAGGGGCGGGTGCAGGCCTATGATGGCCCGATCTATATCGCCGACGCCGCGCTGTTTGTCAAAGCCACCCAGCCGCAGCTGGGGATCGAAGACCCCTATCAACTGACCGAAACCCAGTACAACGCGGTGCTGAAAGTCCTGCGCGACCAGCAACCGCTGATCCATCGCTACTGGCATGACGCCACCGTACAGATGAACGACTTCAAAAACGAAGGGGTAGCCGCCTCCAGTTCGTGGCCCTATCAAGCCAACGGCCTGAAGGCGGAAGGCCAGCCGGTCGCCACCGTGTTCCCGAAGGAGGGGGTAACCGGCTGGGCGGATACCACCATGCTGCACAGCGAGGCGAAGCACCCGGTCTGCGCCTATAAATGGATGAACTGGTCGCTCACGCCGAAGGTGCAGGGCGATGTGGCGGCATGGTTCGGTTCGCTGCCGGTGGTGCCTGAGGGCTGTAAAGCCAGCGCGCTGCTCGGTGATAAAGGCTGTGAGACCAACGGCTATGAGCAGTTTAACCGCATTCACTTCTGGAAAACGCCGGTTGCGGAAGGCGGGAAATACGTGCCCTATAGCCGCTGGACTCAGGACTATATTGCGATAATGGGCGGCCGCTAAGGATCGGAGGCAAACAATGACGTACGCGGTCGAGTTCCAGAATGTATCGCGCCTGTATGGCGATGTGCGGGCGGTGGATGGGGTTAGCATTGGCATACGCGATGGAGAATTTTTCTCGATGCTGGGTCCGTCCGGCTCGGGTAAAACCACCTGCCTGCGGCTGATTGCCGGTTTTGAGCAGCTCTCCGGCGGAACCATCCATATCTTTGGTCAGCCGGCCAGCGAACTGCCGCCCTGGCAGCGGGATGTGAATACCGTGTTCCAGGACTACGCGCTATTTCCCCATATGTCGATCCTTGACAACGTCGCTTACGGCCTGATGGTCAAAGGCATGGCGAAGAAAGCGCGCCATGCCCGCGCCCAGGAGGCGCTGGAGAAGGTGGCCCTTGGCTTTGCTCATCATCGCAAGCCCTCCCAGCTCTCCGGCGGCCAGCGGCAGCGGGTCGCGATTGCCCGGGCGCTGGTGAACCAGCCTCGGGTGCTGCTGCTCGATGAGCCGCTGGGCGCCCTGGATTTGAAACTACGCGAGCAGATGCAGGTGGAGCTGAAAAAGCTGCAGCAGTCGCTGGGGATCACCTTCATCTTCGTGACCCACGACCAGAGCGAAGCGCTGTCGATGTCGGATCGCGTGGCGGTGTTTAACAACGGGCGCATTGAGCAGGTGGATGCCCCGCAGGATCTCTATCTGCACCCCAGGACCGCATTTGTGGCCGGTTTTGTCGGCACCGCCAACGTTTTTGCAGCCGAGGCGGCCCGACGATTGTGCGGGATGGCGGGCAGCTGGTCGCTGCGTCCGGAGCATGTTCGCCTGCAGGGCGGCGGCGAGGTGCAGGTGCAGGGTGTGGTGCAGGCGGTGCAGTATCAGGGGGCGGCGACGCGGATCGAGCTCCGCCTCGCGGATGGCGACAAACTGCTGGTCAGCCAGGCCAACATCGATGGCGCGGCGGCGGCCAGCGTTCCGCGAACCGGGGAAATAGTACAGGCGTCATGGTCGCGCTCGGCGATGACCCCGCTGGAAAGCGGAGGCTGAGATGACCATGGCAATAATTCCTGCGCAGACCGGGCGCATATCGGGGATCTTCTGGCGCCGACCGGCGCTGGGCCTGTTTTTACTGCTGCTCGGGCCGCTGATGTGGTTTGGCATCGTCTATCTGGGATCGCTGCTGACCCTGCTGTGGCAGAGCATTTATACCTTTGACGACTTCACCATGTCGGTGACCAGCGACTTCACGCTGGCTAACCTGCGGGCGCTGTTCAACCCTGCCAACTACGACATTATTGTGCGGACCCTGGTGATGGCGCTGTGCGTCACGCTGGCCAGCGCGCTGCTGGCGCTGCCGATGGCCTGGTATATGGCGCGCTACACCAGCGGCAAAATGAAGGCCTTCTTTTATATCGCGGTCATGCTGCCAATGTGGGCCAGCTATATCGTCAAAGCCTATGCGTGGGTGCTGCTGCTGGCGAAAGATGGCGTGGCGCAGTGGTTCCTCGGTCATCTTGGACTGGAGGGGGCGCTGAACGCGCTGTTGAGCGTCCCGGCGGTTGGCGGCAATACCTTGTCCACCTCCGGCCTTGGACGCTTTCTGGTGTTCGTCTACATCTGGCTGCCGTTTATGATCCTGCCGGTGCAGGCGGCGCTGGAGCGTATTCCGGGATCGTTGCTACAGGCCTCGGCCGATCTCGGCGCGGCCCCGCGGCAGACCTTTCGCTACGTGGTGCTGCCGCTGGCCATTCCCGGCATCGCCGCTGGGTCGATCTTCACCTTTTCGCTGACGCTAGGCGACTTTATCGTGCCGCAGCTGGTGGGCCCGCCGGGATACTTTATCGGCAATATGGTTTACTCGCAGCAGGGGGCGATCGGCAATATGCCGATGGCGGCGGCGTTTACCCTGGTGCCTATCGTCTTGATTGCCCTCTATCTGGCGTTCGTGAAACGTCTGGGAGCCTTCGATGCACTCTGAACGCGCGCCCTGGTATCTGCGACTGGCGACCTGGGGCGGGGTGATATTCCTCCACTTTCCGCTGCTGATTATCGCCATCTATGCTTTTAATACGGAAGATGCAGCCTTTAGCTTTCCGCCGCAGGGGCTGACGCTGCGCTGGTTCAGCGAGGCGGCCGGGCGCAGCGACATTCTGCAGGCAGTGACACTGTCACTTAAGATCGCCGCCCTGTCGACCGCCATTGCCTTAGTGCTTGGCACGCTGGCTGCAGGAGCCCTGTGGCGCAGCGCCTTTTTTGGCAAAAATGCGGTGTCGCTACTGCTGCTGCTGCCTATCGCCCTGCCGGGGATCATTACCGGCCTGGCACTCCTGACGGCGTTCAAAGCGGTCGGCCTTGAGCCTGGCCTGCTGACGATCGTGGTGGGGCACGCGACCTTCTGCGTGGTGGTGGTGTTTAACAACGTCATCGCCCGTTTCCGCCGGACTTCGTGGAGTATGGTGGAAGCCTCGATGGATTTAGGCGCTACCGGTTGGCAGACCTTTCGTTACGTAGTGCTGCCCAATCTGGGGTCGGCGCTGCTGGCGGGGGGAATGCTGGCATTCGCTCTGTCGTTTGATGAAATTATCGTTACCACTTTTACCGCGGGGCATGAACGCACCTTGCCGCTGTGGTTGCTGAATCAGCTGGGGCGGCCGCGAGATGTGCCCGTCACCAACGTTGTCGCGCTGTTGGTGATGCTGGTAACGACGATACCAATCTTAGGGGCCTGGTGGCTCACCCGCGACGGCGATAACGACGCCGGAAACGGGAAATAAAACCATGAAACAGGATAATGCTATGCAACACAACCTATTGATAAACGGTAAGTTAGTGGCAGGTGAAGGCGAGAAGGTTCCGGTATATAACCCTGCAACCGGCGAAGTGATCCTGGAGATTGCCGAAGCGACAGCGGCCCAGGTCGATGCCGCCGTTGAGGCGGCGGACCGGGCATTCGATGCCTGGAGTCAGACGACGCCGAAGACGCGTGCGGAATGTCTCCTGAAGCTGGCGGACGCCATCTCGGCGCAGGCTGAAACCCTGGCGCAGCTGGAGTCGCTGAACTGCGGCAAGCCGCTGCACTGCGTGATTAATGATGAAATGCCGGCCATCGCCGACGTCTTCCGCTTCTTCGCCGGCGCCGCTCGCTGCCTGCCGGGGATGGCGGCCGGAGAGTATCTCGAAGGGCATACCTCAATGATCCGCCGCGATCCGGTGGGCGTGGTGGCCTCCATCGCGCCGTGGAACTATCCGCTGATGATGGCGGCCTGGAAGCTGGCCCCGGCGCTGGCGGCGGGCAACTGCGTAGTGATAAAACCCTCGGAGATCACCCCGCTGACGGCGCTGAAGCTGGCGGAGCTGGCAAAAGATATCTTCCCGGAGGGGGTTATCAACGTGCTGTTTGGCCGCGGTAAAACGGTGGGCGACCCCTTGACCGCCCACGTTAAAGTGCGAATGGTCTCCCTGACCGGATCGATTGCCACCGGGGCCCATATCATCGGCCATACCGCCTCGTCGATTAAACGCACCCACATGGAGCTGGGCGGTAAGGCGCCAGTGATCGTTTTTGACGATGCGGACATCGATGCGGTGGTGGATGGGGTGCGGACCTTCGGTTTTTACAACGCCGGCCAGGACTGCACGGCCGCCTGCCGGATCTACGCCCAGCAGGGTATCTATGACCAGCTGGTGGAGAAACTTGGGGCGGCGGTGGCCAGCCTGAAAATGGGGGCGCCGGAGGACGCTGCCACCGAACTGGGTCCGCTGAGCTCGCTGGCCCATCTTGAGCGCGTTAGCGCGGCGGTGGAAGCCGCAAGGGCGCTGCCGCACATTAAAGTGGTCACCGGCGGCAGTCGGGCTGACGGCGCGGGCTATTACTTCCAGCCGACGCTGCTCGCCGGCGCCCGGCAGGAAGACGCTATTGTCCAGCGCGAAGTGTTTGGTCCGGTAGTCAGCGTGACGCCTTTCAGCGATGAAGCGCAGGCCCTGAGCTGGGCGAACGACTCTCAGTATGGCCTGGCCTCCTCGGTATGGACGAAAGATGTCGGTCGCGCCCATCGTCTTAGCGCCAGGCTGCAGTACGGCTGCACCTGGGTCAATACCCACTTTATGCTGGTCAGCGAAATGCCGCACGGTGGCCAGAAGCTGTCAGGCTACGGCAAGGACATGTCGATGTATGGCCTTGAGGATTATACCGTGGTCCGCCATGTGATGGTTAAGCATAGCTAAAGGATTGACCATTTAGCGCCAGGCGACTATTGCGCGATGGGTGTGTTAGGCCGCTAATAGTCACAATGGCAAAAATTGTCAAAACTCAACCCAGGGGATATGAGATTATTCTGATGCCCCTTCAAGAGCTAAGCCATCATGAGTGCCGGAGATAAGCGCCGGATGGGGTCCGCCAGTCACCCTGGGCGCACAGCGCCCGGCGGGTGGGGCGGCAACATCGCGGTTCGCGACCGAATTGCGGCCCCTGTCTGTCGGCAGGGGCTTTTTTGTGCTCGCAGAAGAGCGAAGAGATGAGCCGGCCAGTCGCGCCGGGATAACGAGAATACCGCTTTAACTACTTTCAGCGCTTGGTTTTTTTGCTGGGCAGGCTGGCGCTGCGCCGGTCACGAATGTAGGAAATAAGATTATACACCGCCGCGACCAGCAGGATTAGCGCGATGACCAGCGTGATGATTCCGGACATATCCACCTCGAAATTCACAGCGCGAACTGCGCTAAAGCATTACCAATGGTTATGAATGTAAGTATTATCTGACGCGAAGGCAAATGATATTTGTTGTCATTTAGCGCTATTTCTGGCTCTTATCCGTGATGACGGAGATGAAGAGGTTATGTTACAACGGCTTGCCATCGCCATTTATCTTCTTACGATGACGGCCCGCGCGATATATTGCGCCTGTGGCGAAGGCGGCGATCCTTTTCCCCTTGCCGACGGCGAAATATTTTCCTTATTAGCGAAATTAACTCCCCTGAACAGAAAGTATTTCACGGCTAGAGATAAGCTTTTAATATTTACGGTTATCGCATGATATTTGTTCTGAATATTTTATAGCCCTGAGGCAGAGGCAAATACCGGATGCCGCCCGGTAGCGCGCCCCGGGTTTGACTTTCCGCCGCCGCTCATGCGATCATTTAGGGCATATTAGGTTTTGACGTTGATGTCGCTGTGAAAATTTTTGCTTTTATTCTGCTGGCTATCGGCGCTGTGGCGCTGAGCTATGGTAATGCCCCGGCGAAACGAATCCAAAGCTGTGAGAAGATGGGCGTAGGGCAGGCCGTCTGCGCCGCCGCCGAATGGGATAGTGAAAAACTCAATGTACTGCCGCGCTATAACCCCAGTCTTAATAAGGTAATAGCTGCCGCGCAGTTAGCCCCCGCCGCCCGACAGCAAGATAACAACTCTGTTGTTCGCGCGTAAAAAAGCAGCCTTCGTGGCTGCTTTTTTAGGTTTCGTTGCTGAATTAAATGATTAAAACCAGCCAAATCTTACGGACAGCAGGCTGATAAGCGCGAACGCGGCGCAGACATTAATCATAACGACGGTTTTACTGGAGACATCCATAGCGCCACCCTAATGAGGAAGTCCTAAAGGTATAGTACGGCGCCAGCGGTTGCGCTATCAGATTAAGACGAATCAGGCTTTATTCTGAATATTCAGCCCGTTTCTGATTTTGTTATACAGGTATCTCTGAATCACGACGTCATGGCAGATAATCATCCCACCATGGAACGCCCTCAGGGAAGGAAAAAGTAAGAATGACGTTATATCAAAAAATGTTGGTGTTTTACGCCATTATGGGCGTGATATGCGCCGTGATTAGCTGGTTTTTAACCAAAGAGAGCCGGATGATCCGCCTGCTGGCGGCCCTGCTGATCGGCGCCACCTGGCCGTTCAGCTTCCCGATGGCGCTGCTCGTCTCGCTGTTTTAACCCTCAGGCGCTAGACGGCAGAAAGGGGTAGCACAAAGGATAAGGTTACTGTATAAAAAAACAGTAACCTTATCATGGAGGCATACAGGTGAACGGTTTTTATTCGTCCGTCGCTGGCGCCACGCTGCGCTGGCACGATTTCCCGGGAGATGGCCTTCCGGTGGTGTTTATCCACGGCCTTGGCTGCGCGTCATCCTACGATTATCCCCGCATTGCCAGCGATCCCGCGCTCCGCGAACGGCGCAAAATACTCATCGATCTGCCGGGCTTCGGCTATAGCGATAAACCGCGCGTGTTTAGTTACAACATACATGAGCAGGCTTTAGTTTTGGAGCAGTTCCTCAGCCACCTGCGCCTGCAGCGCTTCGCGCTGTTCGGGCATAGCATGGGAGGGAGCATCGCCATCGAAGCGGCGGGGCTACTGGGCGAGCGGGTGACCACGCTGCTGGTCTCGGAACCCAATCTGTTCGCCGGCGGCGGCGAGTACAGCAGGCGCATTGCGGCGCAGTCAGAGTCAGCCTTTGTCGCTGACGGCTATGCCCGGCTGCTGGCGGAGGAGCGCTCGCCGTGGGCGGGTTGTTTACAAAACAGCGCCCCCTGGGCCGTCTGGCGGGCCGCCAGCAGCCTGATATGCGGCAGCGACACGCCCTGGTTTACCCAGCTATGCCAGCTGCGCTGCCAGAAAATGCTGATCGTCGGAGAGCGGTCGCTCCCTTATGCGGATAGCGACCTCGTTCAGGCACAAGGGATCCCGGTCGGCATCGTGCCCCATGCCGGACACTCGATGGCGTGGGAAAACCCGCAGGGGCTGGCGCAGCTTATCGCCAGCCATAGTTAAGAGGCGCTGGGCCTCAGAAGGGAAGCTCGCGGGGCTGGGTCTGGATCGTTATCCAGCGCAGCTCGGTGAATTCCGCGATCCCGGCCCGGCCGCCAAAGCGGCCATAGCCGGAGGCTTTGCAGCCGCCAAACGGCATTTGCGCCTCATCATGCACCGTTGGGCCATTGATATGGCAAATCCCGGTATGCAGACGTTGCGCTACGTTCCACGCTCTGGCGCTGTCGCGGCTGTAGACCGCAGCGGAAAGACCGTACTCACTGTCGTTGGCCACCGCCAGCGCCTCCTCTTCGCTATGAACGCGAATAATCGCTTTCACCGGACCGAAGGACTCTTCACGCCACAGCCGCATCTCGCGGGTCACGCCGTCCAGCAGGGTCGGGCTCATATGGGTATCGTTGGCTTTACCACCGGTCAGCAGGCGAGCGCCTTTCGCTAACGCATCGTCAATGAGCGCGTTGCAGCGGGCGATGGTGTTCATATCGACAACCGGGCCAGTGAGGGCGGCAGGCAGGGCGGCGGCGCGCCTGGCCAGCAGCGGGATAAACGCCTCCGCTACGGCATTGTCGACAATAATGCGCTCGGTGGACATGCAGATCTGCCCGGCGTTGGCGAAGGCGCCAAAAACAGCGCCCGCTGCCGCTTGCTCAATATCAGCATCGTCCAGCACCAGCAGGGGCGCTTTTCCACCGAGCTCGAGCACCGCTGGTTTCAGATACTGTCCGCAGGTGCGGGCGATAATGCGTCCCACCGGTGTGGAGCCGGTAAAGTTAACGCGCCGCACCGCCGGGTGGGCGATCAGCGATTCCACCAGCGCCGGCGCATCTTCAGGCGCACAGGTAAGATAGTTCACCACGCCCGGCGGGAAGCCCGCCGCGTCAAGGGCGTCGATAATCAGTCCCTGAGTGGCGGGGGAAAGTTCGGCGCCTTTAAGGATCACCGTGTTGCCACAGGCCAGCGGCGTCGCCAGGGCCCGGGTGGCCAGAATCAGCGGCGCGTTCCACGGCGCCATGCCCAGCACCACTCCCGCCCCCTGGCGGACGCCCATCGCCAGGTTACCCGGCACGTTGGACGGAATTATTTGCCCTTCAATCTGGGTGGTCAGCGCCGCCGCTTCACGCAGAATATCTGCCGCCAGATGAACGTTAAATCCGGCCCAGTGCGCGGTCGCGCCGGTCTCCGCCGCCATGGCGGCGATAAATTTCGCCTCCCGCAACAGCATCTGTTCCGCCGCCTCGAGCAGTAAGCGACGTCGTTCCGCCGGCGCAGTATCGCGCCACAGCGGAAAGGCGCAGGCCGCGGCTTCGACGCAGCGTTTGCCGTCGGCGAGGCTGGCGGCAGCGGCCACCGAGGCTGCCTCATCGTGGGCCGGGTGGCGTCGGGTAAAGGTGCGGCGGCCTTCGGCATCGTGCCACTGGCCGTTAATGTACAGATTGCAGGTGATTGTCATGGTGGAAACCTCTTGTTCTGCGGTTCCCCCAGTGTACCGGGCGGCACTGACGGGAAGCGTGAGCCGGGCGGTTATCGCACATTTTTTTGCAGGAATTTTGTGTGGCTCACATCATCCCGAAGCCCTCTGGCGTAAAAAGCAGCGCAACGTCGATTAAACCAGCAAATTCCACGCGTTTTGCATAAGGTGATAGCCATTGATTATTTGCCGCCGTCAGGCGGCTGTGCTGTTATTACTGTTCTTATAATCAATAATCAGGACTTATAACCATGTCTACAGGGAAAACCACGCTGGCGCTGCTGCTGAGCGCACTGCTGCCGGCCGGCGCCGCCTGGGCCGCAGGCAATGACACTCTGGTCTACTGCTCAGAAGCCTCTCCGGAGTCCTTCAATCCGCAGATCGCCAGCTCCGGTCCGTCGTTCGTCGCCAGCTCGCAGGTACTGTATAACCGTCTGGTGAGCTTTGACCCGGTGAAAAATACGCCGATCCCGTCGCTGGCCACCGAGTGGCACGTCTCTGAGGATGGCAAAACCTGGACCTTTACTCTGCGTCAGGGGGTGAAGTTCAACAGCAACAAATTCTTCAAACCGACCCGCGATTTTAACGCCGACGACGTCCTGTTCTCCGTGCTGCGCCAGATGGATCCTCAGCATCCTTATCACAAGGTGTCGCAGGGGAACTATGAATACTTCCACGACGTGGGCCTCGATAAGCTGATTAAATCGGTGAAAAAGGTGGATGATTACCATGTCCAGTTCGAGCTAAACGAGCCGAACGCGGCGTTTCTTGCCGACTGGGGCATGGACTTCGCCTCTATTCTGTCGGCAGAGTATGGTGAGGCGATGCTGAAGAAAGGAACGCCGGAAAACGTTGATAACTGGCCTGTCGGTACCGGGCCGTATGCGCTGCAGCAGTATAAAGTGGATTCGCAAATCCGCTATATTGCCAATCCCCACTATTGGGAAGGCGAGGTACCGACCAAGCACCTGATCTTCTCCATTACGCCGAACGTCGAGACTCGTCTGGCGAAACTGCAGACCAACGAGTGCCAGATTATTCCCGCGCCGTCGCCGGTACAGTTCCCGGTGATTAAGGGCAATAAAGATCTGGCGCTGCATGCGGTTGAGGCGCTGAACGTCGGCTATCTGGCGTTTAACACCGAGAAAAAACCGTTTGATAATGTGCTGGTGCGCCAGGCGTTAAACTACGCTACCGACAAGCAGGCGATCGTCAAGGCGGTATTCCTCGATTCCGGCAGCGTGGCGAAATCACCGATCCCGTCGACGATGCTCGGGTATAAGAAAGATCTCCCGGACTATGACTACGATCCGCAGAAAGCCAAAGCGCTGCTCAAGCAGGCGGGTCTGGAGCAAGGCGCGGAAGTGACCCTGTGGTCAATGCCGGTCCAGCGCCCCTACAACCCAAACTCAAAACGCATTGCCGAAATGATCCAAAACGACTGGGCGAAAGTGGGGGTGAAAGCCAAAATTGTCAGCTATGAATGGGGCGAATACCTTGCCGGTATGCGTAAAGGGGAGCACGACAGCGCCCTGTATGGCTGGATGTCGGACAACGGCGATCCGGACAACTTTGCTGGCACATTGCTCAGCTGTGATAATATCCAGACCGGCTCCAACGCCGCCCGCTGGTGTGATAAATCCTATGACGCGCTGGTAAAGAAAGCGCTGTTGGTGAGCGATCCGCAGGCGCGGGCCAAACTCTACGAACAGGCGCAGGAGATTTTTTATCAGCAGGCGCCATGGATCACCCTGGCGACCGGGAAAACCTTCTATGCGACGCGCAGCAACGTCAGCGGCTACACCGTCAGCATGATGGGGAGCGATTTTTCCAAAGCGAAGCTGAATTAAGCGAAAGGAGAACAGGATGGCACATCTGGATGAGGTTATCGTCAAAGTCGATGACACCCTGGCCGAGGGCGTTATCGCGCATATGAATGAGCTGCTAATCGCCCTGAGTGATGATGCGCAACTCAGTCGTGAGGAACGCTATATCCAACAGCAGCGTCTGCGCACCGCCATCGCCCATCATGGGCGACAGCATCAGGAAGAGCAGGACGCGCGCCGCGAGCAGTTGACCAAAGGCGGCGCGATCCTCTGAAGATGCGCTCAGAACTGGCGTCTGGCCACCAGCCAGGCGCCCACCACCAGCATCACCGCCCCGCATAACGGTCCGATCAGCGCCCGCACCGGCACGCCGTGGGCGCGAACTAAATCCATGATCAACCCGCCCACCAGCTGGCTGGCCACCAGTACCGCAATGGTCGTCGCCGCGCCAACGTTTTGATAACCGCTGATGCTGGCGAAGACGAAAAAGGACCCCAGCAGGCCGGGGATCAGCGTCCACCACTTCACGCTCAGGGCCAGCTCCTGAAAGCCGGCGACGCCCTGGCGCAGCAGTAACATCGTCACGAAGATAACGATCCCGACCAGCGAATTGAGCAGCATAGCGATAAGGATCGTCGACGCCGACTGGGTGATGCGCACCATCAGAGTGTTCTGCACCACCAGGCCAACGCCGGCGGCGATCAGGCAGGCGAGAGTGAGCGACGCGTTCATGCTTTGCCGTCCGGGTCCTGACGCGCATCCAGCTGCAGCTGCATAAAGGTCAAATCCAGCCAGCGGCCAAATTTGGTGCCCACCTGCGGCATCTGCCCGGTGGTGATAAAGCCCAGCGTTTCATGCAGATGCAGCGAAGCGTGATTCTGCGACTCGATGCCGGCGACCATCACATGTTTATTCAGCCGTCGCGCTTCGGCGATCAAGGCGACCAGCAGCTTGCGGCCCAGCCCTTTCCCCTGATGTTCGGGATGAACGTACACCGAATGCTCCACGGTATGGCGAAAGCCGTCAAACGCCCGCCAGTCGCCAAACGAGGAATAACCGGTAATGACGCCGTCTTCCTCGCTCACCAGTACCGGAAATCCAGCCAGCTGGCGGGCTTCAAACCAGGCGATGCGGTTGTCGGTATCCACAGTTTTATCATTCCAGATGGCGGCGGTATGGACGACGGCATGGTTATAGATCTCGGCGATCGCCGCGCAGTCGTCTTTAATGGCAGGACGAATGGACATAGCAAACCTCAATTTTTCGTACACTATAGTAGTACAATATTATTACAATAATGAACGCCACGCTGTCATCCGTTTTCAGCATAATTTTAACGGCTAACCCGGGAATAACGCGTCTCGGTGGATGGTTGTGTAATGGGGGGGCGCACACTATAGTGTTACGTTATGAATACTATAGAAGACAACCTCAATCAGCGCATCAGCGCGCGCATCCGCATCGAGCGCGAGTCCCGCGGCTGGTCGCTGAACGACCTCGCCGAACGGGCCGGCGCCTCGCGGGCGATGATCCATAAAATCGAGCGCGGCGAAAGCAGCCCGACCGCCTCGATGCTGGGCCGCCTTTCCGGCGCCTTCGGCATCAGTATGTCGACCCTGATCGCCCGCGCGGAAATGCAGGAGGGCAAGCTGCTGCGCTTTGCCAGCCAGCCGGTATGGCGCGACCCGCAAAGCCACTATCTCCGCCGCCACGTTTCGCCGCGCAGCGATTTGCCGATCGATCTGGTGCAGATTGAGCTGCCGCCCGGTAGCGATGTGCCGATGCCCGCCGCGTCCTATGCGCTTGCCCGCCAGCTAATCTGGCTGCAACAGGGCGAGCTGGTGTTTGTCGAAGGCAATACCCGCCATGAGATGCAGGCGGGGGATTGTCTGGAGCTTGGCCCGCCCAACGATTGTCGCTTTATTAATGAATCCGCAGAGACCTGCGTCTATCTGGTGGTTCGCCTTAATCAATCGCCATCCGGCTCTTAATGTTAAAGCATAATACGCATAAAGCAGCTAGCCTCAGTACAGTCTGCTAACAAGAGGAGTTTGCTATGACAGATCAACCGCAACGCCATCGCCGCTGGGTGCTGGCTTCCCGTCCCCATGGTGAACCGACGGCAGAGAATTTCCGCCTGGAAGAGAGCGAAGTGCCGACGCCAGGCCCGGGTCAAGTGCTGCTGCGTACCGTTTATTTATCGCTCGACCCGTATATGCGCGGGCGCATGAGCGACGCGCCGTCCTATTCGCCGCCGGTGGCCATTGGCGCGGTGATGGTGGGAGGGACCGTGAGTCGCGTGGTCAGCTCAAATCATGCCGATTATCAACCCGGCGACTGGGTGCTGGGCTACAGCGGCTGGCAGGATTATGAACTCTCCGACGGCAGCGGACTGGTGAAGCTGGGTGACAATCCGCAACACCCGTCCTGGTCGCTGGGAGTTCTGGGGATGCCCGGCTTCACCGCCTACATGGGTTTGCTGGACATCGGCCAGCCAAAGGCGGGCGAAACGCTGGTGGTCGCCGCGGCGACCGGGCCGGTTGGCGCCACGGTTGGACAGATCGGCAAAATTAAGGGCTGCCGCACCGTCGGCATCGCTGGCGGCGCGGAAAAATGCCGCTATGCGGTTGAGACGTTAGGCTTTGATCTCTGCCTTGACCATCGTGCGGATGATTTTGCCGAACAGCTGGCCCAGGCCTGCCCGCAGGGTATTGACGTTTATTATGAAAACGTCGGCGGCAAGGTTTTTGACGCGGTGCTGCCGCTGTTGAATACCGCAGCGCGGGTACCCGTCTGCGGGCTGGTGAGCGGCTATAACGCCACCGGGCTGCCGGACGGGCCAGATCGTCTGCCGCTGCTGATGGCGACCATCCTCAAAAAGCGCATCCGGATGCAGGGCTTTATTATCGGCCAGGATTACGGGCATCGGATCGCCGAATTCCAGCAGCAGATGGGGCGCTGGGTGCAGGAGGGGAAAATTAAATATCGCGAACAGCTGATCGACGGTCTGGACCAGGCGCCGCAGGCGCTGATCGGCCTGTTAAAAGGTGAGAACTTCGGTAAGGTAGTGATCCGCGTCGCGGCGGACGACTAGCCTGGCGGGCTTCGACTTAACAGGCCCCTTTCCCGCCAGGGAAAAGGGGCCTGGCATAGAGGTCAGGCGTAGAAGGCTAACCGCTGGGCGAGCAGATCCACAAAGGCTTCGCGGTCCACATCCAGCATCAGGGTCGTATTGGGCCGATTGCCGGTCAGATGGTAGTAATCGACCACCGTCATCCCCTGGGTATATTTGCCTTCCGTTTCTACGCCAACCCAGCGTTCGATCGTGGTAAAGATCTCCGGCTTGAGGAGCCAGGCGATGGTGCAGGGATCGTGCAGCGGCGCGCCGTCGAAGCCCCACTTTTCATCTTTGTGGTAGGCCATAAAGAAGTCGAGCAGCTCGGCGACGATGGTCGACACCGGGTTGCCAATCTGGCGGAATCGCTCGATATCGGCGGGAAGGATTTGCGCCTTATGGGTGACGTCAAGGCCCGCCATCACCACCGGGATCCCGGACTGAAAGACCATTTCCGCGGCCTGCGGATCAACGTAAATATTAAACTCCGCCGCCGGCTGCCAGTTGCCCAGCCCCATGGCGCCCCCCATGATCACGATGCGGGCGATCTTCGCGTGCAGCTCCGGATGGCTGGCGAGCAGCAACGCCACGTTAGTCTGCGGTCCGGTGGCCACCAGAGTCACCGGCTCCTGGCTTTCCCGCAGCACGCTGGCCATCAGCTCGACGGCGGTGCAATTCTGCGGCGCAAAGGCCGGCTCAGGCAGGCTCGGGCCATCCAGTCCGCTCTCGCCGTGCACGTTATCGGCGATGATCAGATCGCGCATCAACGGCTTCCACGCGCCGCCGGCAACCGAAATGTCCGGCCGGTTCAGCAGCGTCAACATACGCAGCACGTTGCGCAGGGTCTTCTCCGGGGTCTGGTTGCCTGCAGAAGCGGTGACGGCTTTCACCTCCAGCTCCGGCGAGGCGAGGGCGAGGACCAGGGCGATCGCGTCATCATGTCCCGGATCGCAATCAATCATAATCGGCAGTGCCATAGCAGCTCCTTGTTGGCGATGTTCTGTGACCAGACTAACGCTGCGAGTCGAGGCAGACGAGATGGTGTGCAGAATAGTGTGATGGAGACCACGATTGCTGCGAGGTAACGCGTATCGTTACGCGACCGTCCGTAAACATGGTGCCTCGTTTTGCGGTGGCGCAAGTTGGCGCCCGGCGCGGCGCGATATAATAGAAAAATTGCTAATCCTTACGGATATTAATGGTTTGCTTTTCGGCGGGCGGGTTCTTATCCTTAAGAAAACTCAAGAGGTTATTACGATGAAAGATGTAGTAGATAAATGCAGCACCAAAGGCTGCGCCATTGATGTCGGGACGATCATTGATAACGAGGACTGCGTCTACCGGGCCGAGAAGGTGTTCCCAAGCCGCGAAGAAGCGGAATCCACCGTAGCCGCCGTGCGCGAACGTGCTGCCGCCGCAGCGCCGGCCAGTGAACCGCCGCAGGTCGATTACACCATCGTCGCCGCTGGCGACGTGGTGAAACTCGACCTCTCCATCGCCTTCTCCTGCCAGGCAGAAAAGATCATTTTCGAGTTATCCTTGCGAAATCTGCTTTAATTCGCGCCCGTAGCGGAAGCGCGATGCTCTGGCGGGCAGGCGCCTTCCGCTGATGCAGCATGCTGCCCGCCCGGCGACCTGAGCCGGGTGAGCGCGGTTAGTCTTGAAAGACGACGTTTCCGCCAACCATAGTCATCACCACGCGGCTGGCGCCAATCTCCTCATGGGCTACGGCGAAGATATCGCGGTCCAGCACCTGAAAATCAGCGACTTTGCCGACCTCTATCGATCCGCGTACCGCTTCTTTCCCTTCCTGATAGGCCGCATTGATGGTGTACATCCGCACGCCGTCCGCCACGCTAATTGCCAGCTCCGGGCGAATAACCTTGCCGCTGGAAGATGATTTGCGGGTGACCGCTGCCTGAACCATTTTGCGCCAGTTCACCAGCGCCATGATGCCATCTGACCCGCCGGCGACGATGACCCCAAGGTCGATGATATCCCGTAGCCCTTTGCAGATTTCCCCCTTGATGCCACAGTAGCGGGCGCGCTGTTCATAGTCATATGCCGGGCCGCCGGGTGAGGGTTGTTCGGAAAGCAGAATGCCGTATTTTGCCGCCGTCACGAAATCTTGCCGATCGCCCATGGAGCCGTGCAGCACATAATGCCGTCGGCTCTCCCCCGGATAGCGCTGAATCGCCTGCACGAAGCTGTTAATCGTGACTTTTACCGCCTTATCGCCGACCGCATGGACTGCCACCTGAAAACCGCGCTGGTGAGCCAGCAGAATCATCTGCTGTAGCGCCTCAACTTGTGCTTCCTCGGTCGCCTCGGGGCCACCAAACACCGAGCGTCCGCGATATCCCGGCCGGTCGGCGTAATCCTGATTCATCCACGCCGTGTGCGACGTGGGTACGCCATCGCAGAACAGCTTTATGGTCCGGCAATCCAGCCAGTCCCGGTCGGTGAACAGAGAGAAATCAAAGCTATCCAGATCGCGCTTCAGGGTGGCGCAGGACTGAACGCCCCGCTCGGCGGAGTAAAAGGCGATGGATACCCGGGCGGTGAGTTTTCCTTCATCCTGCAGTTCACGGTAGGCGGCGATGGCGCGATCCCCCGCAGCGCCCACCTCGCGCGTGTTTTCCCCCGGACCCATGGCGCCTTCCGTGTAGCTGGCATACCCTTCGCTGTTCATCAGGCGCTGGGCTGCCAGAAGGTTCTCTTTGAGGGCCGCTACGGTCAGACGGGGCATCGTGCCGGATGCGAGATGCAGGGCGGGCAGGTCGATGAAATTGCCGTCCAGTTCGCCACTGGCCGTTCGCCCCAGATGTCCGCCGAGGGGATCAGGGGTGCTGGCGTCAAGACCGGAGAGGGCCAGCGCCCGGCTGTTGACGATGCAGGAGTGACCGTCCCACAGGGCGAGCAGGGTGGGATGATCGGCCGTGACGTCGTCAATATCCCAGCGCGTCAGAGAGCGCTGCTCGGCCGCGCACTCCTTGATTGCGTTTGGATCCAGACCGCAGACACGAATCCATGCCCCGGCGGGAGTGCGGGCTGCCTGGTCGCGCAGTCTTTCCCGCAGTACTGCCAGGGAACGCACGTCCTGGCAGTTCAGGCAATGCCAGCTGTCAGCGAGCCAGCCGATATGGATATGTGAGTCATGCGCGGCGGGTAAAATGAGTTTGCCGCCAAGGTCAATGACCTGCGTCTGGGGACCAATATGCTGCTGAATCTCCTGGTCTTCACCAACGTTAATAATCCATCCCTGCTTCACGGCGATGGCGCGCTTAAAACTAAAATGTGCGTCCACCGTGGCGACCTTGCCGTTAATCAATACGCAGTCCGCATAAACGACATTATCCATTTATCCCTCCCTGGCTGATAAAAGTGCCGATCAATATAAATAGTAACCATGGTGATTATGTGGCGACTATCTGACTACGAAGGGGGTGGAGTGTCAAGCGCGGGTCGTTGGCGGGTGTCCGCCTGGCGGTGGAATAGACGGTAAGGAAAAGCGCTTCGCCCGCCGATCGCGAGAGGCATCGGCGGGGAAGGGGCGTGTTATTCGAAGCGCCAGGCGAGGTTCAGGCCGATGCCGTAGTTACGTCCCGGGGCAGGCTCGTAGTAACGCCCGTTAGACTCGTTAACGATGACAGACCCGACGTACTCCCGGTCGAACAGGTTGTCGATGCGACCGAACAGATCCATATCCATCCTGCCGTAGCTCCATTTATAGCCGGTCGTCAGGCCAACCACCGTCCAGGAGGGCGCTTTGGCGGTGTTTTCGTCATTGGCCATGATATCGCTCATATAGCGAATATCGCTCCCGGCGTACCAACCTTGCTCCGGCTGATAGCCAAAGGAGGCGTAGCCCATATTGCGCGCGATCCCCGGAATGCGATTGCCATTGCAGCTGGCGTCGTCGCAGACGTTAGTGCGATAGGTCGCGTCCAGCCAGGTCCAGGCCGCCTTCAGACGCCAGCTCTCGCCAAACTGCTGATCCAGCCCCAGCTCCATCCCCTGACGGCGGGTCTTGCCGGCGTTTTTATAACTGGTGCGCCCGCCGCTGCTGCTGTCGACCACAATCTCATTATCGGTATTGGTCTGGAACAGGGCGGCGGTGAACAGCCCATTGCCGATCCGCGTCTTGCTGCCGATCTCCACCGTGTCGTTGGTGGAGGGTTTCAGGCCGAAGTTGAGGCCGCTCTGGTTATCGGAGCGGTAGGAGAGTTCGTTAATGGTTGGCGTCTCGAAGCCGCGGCCGGCGGAAAGATAGACGTTCCACGCGTCGGTCAGGGCATATTTCAGCGAGCCCGCGGGCAGCCATTTGTGATAGCTGGCATCACCGCTGTCATCGCCATTGCCTGGGGTGATGTAGTAGTCGTTCGAGTCGAACCATACCGAGCTGTAGCGAACCCCGGCATCGAGCGAGAGTTTGTCAGTGAGCTGCCACTGGGTCTGCAGGTAGGGGTCGACGTTCCACATCAGGTTGCGTTCGTTACGGCGCAGCGCGCCCTGTTCGCCATACTGCGGCGCGCCGTTGACCATCACAAAGTTTTCATACCCTTTGCGCCGCTCGCTCATGTTCTCGTAGTCGAGACCGGCGGTGAGCGTGACGGGCACCAGCAGCTCTCCGCGATGGGTCAGCCGGGTATCAATCCCCTGGTAGTGACGGGTAAGGTCGATCACCCCGCCGGCATGGCTCGGCTTCAGCTGCGGCGCGCGCGGGATCGACTGGAACTGAGTGGTTTCACGTTCTCCAGCGTACATCATAACGCTGAGATCGTCCTGGGCACTGAGCTGGCGCTCATAGCGCAGGCCGGCCTGGGTCTGTCGGGTATTCTTGCGGGTATTATACTGGTCGCCGCGCGGCGACTGGCGCGGGTTATCGCGCCATTCATCGGCGGTCAGGCCACCGGCGTCATTGGCTTTGATATCCACGCTATTCAGCAGCAGAGTCAGCTTACTGACGTCGTTGATGCGCACCCCCAGCCGGGCGTTCGCCAGATTTTTGCGCGCGCCGCTGTGATCGCGATAGCCATGGGTGGTGAAGCGATTGGTTGAGACCGTGTAATCCACATCGCCTGCGTGGCTGCCGTCGCCAACGGCGCCAGTGGCTTTCATCCCGTAGTGCCAGGTGCCGAAGCTGCCATAGTAGCTGCTGGCTTCCACGGTGGGCGGCTGGGTGCCGGTCTGGCTGGTGACGTTGATCACCCCGCCGGACGAGTTACCGTACAGGGCAGAGAAGGGGCCGCGCAGCACCTCAATGGTGTCAACGCTGCCGATATCAATATTTGAGGTCTGCCCCTGGCCGTCGGGCATGGTGGCCGGAATGCCATCCACATAGATGCGCAGTCCGCGCACGCCATAGGTTGAGCGCGAGCCAAAGCCGCGAATCGACAGCTGCAGATCCTGGGCATAGTTTTGCCGGTTCTGCACCTGCAGGCCCGGCACGGCGCCCAGCGATTCAGAGAGATTGACGCGCGGCGCGGCCTGGCGCATCTCATCCCCATTCACCACGCTGACGGCGGCGGGGGTATCCAGTTCAGAAACCGTGGTTGGCGCGGCGGTCACCACCATGGTTTGTTCATCAGCGGCCTGGGCTGCGGCAATGAGCGGCAAGAGCAGGGCCGGGAGGGCGGCGTGACGCACGGACAGGATTTTCATCGATAATACTCAAAACGAACCAAATGGAACATATGTATATATGTTACCTCGTTTGTAAAATATTTGAAAATTATTAACTGCTACTGGTTAACGGATAGTGCTCGCCAGGCATGAATTTACCGCACAACAACAATTAGCGCTCCACTTTGAGATAAATAATGATTACTATTCGCATTCAAAAATAAGGGTAAAGCCAGGACTTTACCGCCGGAAGCGATGTCGGGTCAGCACATACTGGTTTATCAAAGGGAGTCGTCATGTCATTACGTCATTTTGCCGCGCCGCGTCTGCGCCATTCACTGCTCGTCACTTCTCTGCTGCTGGCAGGCAGCTTTAGCGCCCACGCCGCGGAAGAGATGCTGCGCAAGGCCGTCGGAAAAGGGGCCTACGAAATGGCCTACAGCCAGCAGGAGAATGCGCTGTGGGTCGCCACATCACAGAGTCGTTCGCTGGACAAAGGCGGGGTGGTTTACCGTCTTGACCCCACCACCCTCGACGTGACGCAGATTATTCACAACGATCTGAAGCCGTTCGGCGCCACTATCAACCATGCCACCGGCACGCTGTGGTTTGGCAATACCGTCGACAGCACTGTCACCGCTATTGACGCCAAAACCGGCGCCGTGAAGGGGCGCCTGGTGCTGGACGAGCGTCAGCGCAGCGAAACCGTGCGTCCGCTGCAGCCGCGCGAGCTGGCGGTCAATGAGCAGACCAACACGGTCTACATTACCGGTCTGGGCAAAGAGAGCGTGATTTGGGTGGTAGATGGCGCAACCCTGAAGCTGAAAACGACCATTACCGGCACCGGGGCAATGGCGACGGGTCTGGCGATCGATCCGCAGGCTAAGCGTCTGTATACCACCAACGCCGATGGCGAACTGCTGACCATCGACAGCGAGAGCAACACGATTGCGTCGCGCAAAAAATTGCAGGATGACGGCAAAGCGCATTTCTATCTTAACCTGAGTCTCGATACCGCCGGCCATCGTGCCTTTATTACCGACAGCAAGCAGCCGGAAGTGCTGGTGGTCGATACCCGCGACGGCAAGGTGCTGGAGAAAATCGCCGCGCCGGAGTCGCTGGCGGTGCTGTTTAACCCGGCGCGCAACGAAGCCTATGTGACGCATCGTAAGGCCGGGGAAGTCAGCGTTATCGACGGCAAGAGCTACAAGGTGGTGAAGACCTTTAAAACGCCGACTCACCCCAACAGCCTGGCGCTCTCCGAGGACGGAAAAACGCTGTACGTTAGCGTGAAACAGGCTTCCAGCCGTGAGAAAGAAGCCACCGCGCCGGACGATGTGATCCGCATCGCCCTGTAAGACCTCAGCGCGACGAAACCGGAAAACGGTGGTCGCGCTCCGCATGCCGCCGGGCCAGGCCCGGCGACTCACCCTCTGTTACAAACGCCTATTGGCCTGACAAACCAGATGGTTATACACTTAACCCTTTCCCGCCACGTGCGGGCAGTGGTAATCAGTGGAGATAAAATGAAAAAGCCATTCATGGTGATTTGCGCCGGCGCGATGCTGGCGCTGCTGGCAGGTTGTTCGTCAAACTACGTTATGACCACGAAGAGCGGTCAAACTATCGTTACCCACGGCAAGCCGCAGCTGGATAAAGAAACGGGGATGACCAGCTATATCGATGAGTCAGGTAATAAGCGGGAAATTAACAGCAGCGATGTGTCGCAGCTGGTTGAAGATAATTAAGTTCTGACCTCCCGGTTTGCCCGCGATGGACAAACCGGGAGTCCTGCCAGTTACTTCCTCAGCGTCGGCGCCGTGCTGTGAATCTCATGCACGCGTTTACGCACACCAAACCAGCCAGCCACCAGCAATACCGCCAGCAGCGGAATTGATCCTATGGTGTAGGTACCGTTCGGATAATCGAAGGCCATCAGCACCAGCACGCTGAACAGGAACAGCAGCGTCAGCCAGGAGGTGAACGGCGCCCCCGGCATTCTGAAGCTGACCTTTGCCGCTTTCCCTTCCTTGATCGCTTTGCGCAGACGCATCTGACACACCACGATAAAGCCCCAGGAGGCAATGATCCCCAGCGAGGCGACGTTGAGTACGATCTCAAATACCTGAGATGGCACCAGATAGTTGAGGAAAACCCCGACTACATATACCCCCAGCGTCGCCAGGATCCCGGCGTAAGGGACGTGGTGACGGCTCATCTTCGACATAAACTTCGGCGCGGAGCCTCCCATCGACATCGAGCGCAGAATACGCCCGGTACTGTAGAGACCCGAGTTAAGGCTGGAGAGGGCCGCGGTTAACACCACGATGTTCATCACGCTGCCGATATATGGCACGCCCAGCTTTGAGAAGAAGGTAACGAACGGGCTCTGTCCGGCCTGGTAGGCGTTCCACGGCAGAAGCAGCACCAGCAACACCACCGAACCGACATAGAACAGACCGATACGCCAGATCACGCTGTTGATGGCCTTCGGCACCATTGTCTCCGGATCCTTACACTCTCCGGCCGCGGTCCCCACCAGCTCGATGGAGGCGAAGGCGAAGACCACCCCCTGCACCAGCACCAGCGCCGGCAGGAGGCCGTGCGGGAAGAAGCCGCCGTTATCGGTGATCAGATGGAAGCCGGTGGCATTGCCGTCCAGCGGCTTACCGGAGCCGAGGAAAATGGTGCCGACCACGAGAAAGGCGACGATCGCCAGCACCTTAACCAGCGCGAACCAGAACTCCATTTCGGCGAACCACTTCACGCCGATCATATTCATGGTGCCGACGATAGCCAGCGCGCCGAGGGCGAAGACCCACTGCGGCACATCGCCAAACGCGCCCCAGTAGTGCATATACAGCGCCACGGCGGTGATATCGACAATCCCGGTCATCGCCCAGTTAACGAAGTACATCCAGCCGGCCACGTAAGCGGCTTTTTCACCGAGGAACTCCCTTGCATAAGAGACGAAGCTGCCGCTCGAGGGGCGGTGGAGGACCAGTTCGCCGAGGGCGCGAAGAATAAAGAAGGAGAAGATGCCGCAGACCAGATAGACCAGGGCGAGCGCTGGCCCTGCCATTTGTAAACGTGCCCCGGCGCCGAGGAACAAACCGGTACCGATAGCGCCGCCGATGGCGATCATCTGTACCTGACGGTTGCCCATCGCTTTGTGATAACCCGCTTCATGTGAGTTAAGCCAGTGGCGTTTTGCAGCATGATGCTCCGCTGCATTTTCGTGTTTCGTATTCATTGATGTATCAGTTTCCTGTCAATGCCCATGTTTGCAGCCGGAATGGAGGACGGCTGGCACATTATGCTGGCTTTCTCATCATTCTGACGTAGGAGATAAGCTCAGACATGGCGCTGAATCCTACACGTAACCTAATAGTTACGCACCTAAAACATTTACCGAGAGCATTTGACAGATTTATCAATGAGATCAGCGTCGCAGAGTTTCCAGTAACAGCGTGAAAGCGCTGGTATGCTGGCGCCGGCTGGGGTAATAGAGATGGTAGCCGGGGAAGGCGGGGGTCCACTCCGCCAGCACCCGCACCAGCCGGCCGCTGGCTAAGGCCTCCGCCACGCAGTCATCCGGCACGTAGGCCAGCCCGAGGCCCGCCTCCGCCGCGTCGATGCGCTGCGGCAGGCTGTTGAGGATCAGCTGTCCCTCCACCCGCACCTGAATCTCCCGGCCATCGCGGGCAAATTCCCAGGCGTAAAGTCCCCCTCGTGTCGGCAGGCGCAGATTGATACAGCGATGTTGGGCAAGATCCCAGGGCGTTTGCGGCGTACCGGCCCGCTGCAGATAGGCCGGCGAACCCACCACCGCCATCCGCATATCCGGGGCGATGCGCACGGCAATCATGTCTTTTGCCACCTGTTCGCCGAGACGCACCCCGGCGTCGAAGCGGTCACCCACGATATCCGTGAGCCCATTATCAACAGTGATTTCGATGTTAATATCAGGATATTGCAGCATAAATGGCTTTAGCGCCGGCCAGAGTACCGCGCTGGCGGCATGCTCCCCGGCGGTAATGCGCAGGTTGCCCGCCGGGCGTTCTCGGGTGTCGCGCAATGCAGCCAGGGCCTGCTCGATCTCTTCCAGATGCGGACCGAGGCGCTGAATCAGTCGCTCGCCCGCTTCGGTCGGCACCACGCTGCGGGTGGTGCGGGTCAACAGCCGGACATCGAGCCGCGTTTCGAGATGGCGCATGGCATGGCTGAGCGCCGACTGCGACACGCCAAGCTGGGCCGCCGCGCGGGTAAAGCTGCGTTCACGCGCCACCACCATAAAGGAGAGCAGATCGTTTACGTTCTCTTTTAGCATAATCTTTCCGGATTGATGAATACTGCTCACAGGTACGCAGAGTGTATGCCCGGCCTGAGGATTGTGCCAGCCTGATGGCCGGACGCAGTGGAGCAGAATGGTTATGGCGGATGATTTATTCCTCTGTGCAGGGCAGGTATTGTAGTAGGCCCAAAAAACGCCAGCGCCAGGTGAACCGACATTCGCTGGCGCGGCATGACCGGGGGGACGGCAGCCTGAAAGATGATTCAAGAGTATCGCCAGGCAGAGTCTGGTAACCGGGGAGAAACAGAGATGAATATCAACGTGGTCGGCACCAGCGGCTCAGGCAAATCCACTTTGGCCCGGCGCCTGGCGCACAGGCTGGAATTACCCTGGATCGAGCTCGATCGCCTGTACTGGCGGCCGAACTGGCAGGGCGCGCCGGATGAGGCATTTTTCGCCGCCATTGCCGCCGCGACGGCCACGCCGGGCTGGGTGCTGGATGGCAATTACAATCGCAGCCGCAGCGTTAAATGGCGTGCGGTGGATTTGGTGATCTGGGTAGATTATGGTTTCTGGCGCACGCTGCGCCAGGCGGTATGGCGGGCGGCGAGCCGGGCGTGGCGACATCAGGAGCTGTGGCCGGGCACGGGCAACTGCGAGAGTTTTCGCCGTTCGTTCTGCAGCCGGGAATCCATCATCCTCTGGACGCTGAAAACCTGGCGGCAGCATCGCCGACGCTATCTGGCCGATATGCAGGATCCGCAATATCGTCATATTCGCTTCGTCCGGGTGCGCAATCCGCGGCAGGCCGAGGCGCTGCTCCGCGAGCTGGAAGCGCAGCGTTCAGCCGGGCATATCTAATTTTCAGCAGTACACATGTGAATTAATTGTTTCTCAATAGTTAGCAGAGATTTTAATAATGCAGGCACGTACTTTCATATGAGCCTGCGAAATGTCTTATCGAATCAGTATTCTGGATAAAAGTCCGCTTGCCGCCGGGGAAACCGCCGCGCAGGCGCTGGCGCGTACATTAACGCTGGCGCAACACGCCGAAGCCTGGGGCTACCACCGCTTCTGGGTCGCCGAACACCACAATACCGATCAGCTGGCGAGCCCCTCGCCGGAGCTGGTTATCGCCTGGCTGCTGGGCCACACCCGGCGGATCCGTCTTGGGTCCGGCGGCGTCATGCTCCAGCACTATAGCCCCTATAAGGTCGCGGAAAACTTTAACCTGCTGGCCGCCCTCGCGCCGGGCCGCATCGATCTCGGGGTCGGCAAGGCGCCTGGCGGCCTGCCGCTCTCCACCCGCGCCCTGCAGCAGGGCCTGCATCAAGAGGAGAAAGGGACCTTTGCCGATCAGCTGGCGCAGCTGGATAACTGGCTGTCGCTGACTGAGCCCGGGGGAGAGGAGAGCCTACGCGCCACGCCGATCCCGCCTCGCCGGGCAGATGGTTTTCTGCTCGGCGCCAGCCTGGAGAGTGCTGAACTGGCCGCCCGCCTTGACTGGAACTTTGTCTTTGCCGCCCATCTCAATGGCGACAGCGCGCTGCGCCGTGCCGTGTTCAACCGCTGGCGCGAGCTCAGCCCGCGTGAGGCGATGGTCGCCGTCCAGGTGGTGGTCGCTGACGATCCGGCCACCGCCGCCGCGCTGGCGCAGCAGGTCGAGGTGTGGGGCGTCGAGCTGGAGAACGGCCAGCGGGTGACCGTCGGCAGTGAGGCGCAGGCCGTCGCTTTTGCCCGCCAGGCCGGCAGCCGACCGACGCGCATTGCCCGCCGTGAATCTTCGCTGATCTCCGGTACTCCCGAACAGGTTAAAGCCCGGCTTGACGCGCTGCAGGCGGAAGAACAGTTGGATGAACTCATCATTGATACCCCCATTAGCGACGGGCCAGCGCGCCTGCACTCCCTGCGCCTGCTGGCGCAGGCTCACTACGGCAAGGAGGTGCTGAATGTCCTTTGAACAACAACTGATTAGCTGGCGGCGCGAGCTGCACCAGAACCCGGAGCTCTCACTGCAGGAGGTGGCCACCACCGCGCGGATCCGCGACTGGCTGCAGAGCGGCGGGCTGACCCTGCTGCCCTACGATCTGAAAACCGGGCTGGTCGCCGAAGTCGGCAGCGGCGACAAGGTGATTGCCCTGCGGGCGGACATCGACGCGTTGCCCATCGAGGAGGCGACCGGTCTGCCTTACCGCTCGCAGAATCAAGGGGTAATGCATGCCTGCGGCCACGATATTCACACCAGCGTGATGCTGGGGGCGGCGCTGCTGCTGAAGGAGCGGGAAGCGGAACTCCCGGGGCGGGTGCGGATCCTGTTTCAGCCGGCGGAGGAAAATTTTGGCGGGGCGAAAACCCTGATCCGCGCCGGGGCGCTGGAGGAGGTGTCGGCGATCTTCGGCATGCACAATGAGCCCGGCCTGCCGGTGGGCGAATTTGCCACCCGCGGCGGCGCGTTCTACGCCAACGTCGACCGCTTCGTCTTCAAAGTGACCGGGAAGGGGGCGCATGCCGCCCGCCCACATGAAGGAAGGGATGCGATCCTGCTGGCCAGCCAGCTGGTGACGGTGCTGCAGAGCGTGGCCAGCCGGGAGGTGAACACCCTCGACTCGGTGGTGCTCAGCGTGACGCGGATCCAGGGAGGCAATACCTGGAACGTGCTGCCGGAGAGCGTCGAGCTGGAGGGGACGCTGCGCACCCACAGCAGTGAAGTGCAGCAGCGGGTCAAGGCCCGGGTCAGCGAGATTGCGGCCGGTTTCGCCAGCGCCTTTGGCGCGCAGATTGACGTCTTCTGGTACGCCGGCCCGACGGCGCTGGTCAACGACGCCCGCTGGGCCGACTTCGCCAGCGAGGTGGCAGCCCAGGCCGGGTATCGCACCCACCATGCCGATCTGCATCTCGGCGGCGAAGATTTTGCGGTCTATCTTCAGCATATTCCCGGGGCGTTCGTCAGCATCGGCAGCGCCAGCGAATATGGTTTGCACCATCCGGCATTTAATCCGGATGAACGGCTGATTGCGCCCGCGGCGCACTATTTCGCCCGTCTCGCGGAAGAAGCGTTACAACACATTTAACGAATGACAGGGGAAGGGGTAGCTATGTCTGAAAATCGACAATTGCGTCTGGGAACCATATTGCATGGCGCATCGGGAAATATGTCCGCCTGGCGTCATCCGGCGGCCCAGGCGGACGCCAGTATTAATTTTGATTTCGTCACCCAGACGGCGCTAAAAGCAGAAGCGGGGAAGCTGGATTTTATTTTTGTCGCCGACGGTTTATATATTAACGAAAAATCGATTCCCCATTTTTTAAATCGCTTCGAACCCTTAACGGTACTTTCCGCGCTGGCCGCGATCACCCGGCGACTGGGGCTGGTGGGGACGTTATCGACTTCTTACAGCGAGCCGTTTACCACCGCCCGCCAGTTCGCCAGCCTTGACCATTTAAGCCAGGGACGGGCGGGGTGGAACGTGGTCACTTCCCCGCTGGAGGGGTCGGCGAAAAACTTCTCCCGGGCCCAACATCCGGATCATGCGCTGCGCTATCGCATTGCCGATGAATATCTGCAGGTGGTGAAAGGCTTATGGGATTCATGGGAAGAAGATGCCTTTGTGCGCAATAAGGAGACTGGCCAGTTCTTTGATAAAAATAAACTGCATACGCTCGATCACCACGGCGATTTCTTTAAAGTTGCCGGGCCGCTAAATATTGCCCGCACGCCGCAGGGCCGACCGATTATTTTCCAGGCCGGCGCATCGGACGACGGCAAGAAATTAGCCGCACGCCACGCCGATGCCATTTTTACCCATCAGGACTCGCTGGCCGAGGCGCAGGCATTTTATCGGGATGTCAAAAGCCAACTCGCCGCATATCAGCGCAGTCCGGACCAACTGCATATTTTCCAGGGCGTCAGCGTCATCGTCGGGGATGACGCCGAGGACGCGGAGCGGCAGTACCAGACCACCGCGGCGTTGGTCTCCATCGAGGATGCCCTGAATTATCTCGGGCGCTATTTCGAACACCATGACTTTTCGCAGTACCCGCTTGATGAACCGTTCCCGGATATTGGCGACCTCGGACAAAACAGCTTCCGCAGCACCACCGACGAGATTAAACGTCACGCCCGCGAGCGGGGCTTAACCCTGCGCCAGGTGGCCCTGGAGGCAGCCAGCCCGCGTCCGCGCTTTACCGGCACCGCCAGCGATGTCGCTGATGGCCTGCAACTGTGGTTCGAGCAGCACGCGGCGGACGGCTTCATTATTCAGGGCGGCACGCCGGAAACCTTCCCGCGCTTTGTGGATGAGGTGGTTCCGCTGTTACAGGCGCGCGGACTGTTCCGTCGCGACTATCCGGGCACCACCCTGCGGGAAAGTCTGGGTCTGGCGCTACCCGCTAATCAATTCCAAAAATAATAAAAGAGAATCACGCTATGCAGAAAACAACACTCTTGCTGGCCGTCGCGTTGGTATTTAGCGCCTCATCGTGGGGTCAGGACGTCAAGATCAATGGCACCGGAGTGAGCCTGGAGGCCAACAAAACGCCGATTCACACAGCGAAAAATCCGCAGGCCATTGCCCTGTTGCCGCAAGATCTGCATCTGGCGGTGCCGGGGAAATTCACCGTCGCGGTGGCGGCCCTGAACTCTCCGCCGCTGACGGTCTTTGCCGATGACAACAAAACCCTGCTCGGCAGCGAGGCGGATATCGCCCGGCTGGTGGCGGAGAGCCTCGGGCTGGAAGTAAACGTGGTTCCCACTTCATGGGAAGACTGGCCGCTGGGGGTCACCTCCGGCAAATATGATGCCGCGATCAGCAATATTACCGTCACCAAAGAGCGGAAAGAGAAGTTCGATTTCGCCACCTACCGCAAAGACTCGCTGGGCTTCTACGTCAAAAGCACCAGTCCGCTGAGCAAGATTGACAAAGCGGAAGATATCGCCGGGCTAAAGATTATTGTCGGCTCCGGCACCAACCAGGAGGCGATCCTGCTGGCGTGGAACGCGGAGAACGTCAAGAAGGGGCTTAAGCCGTTTATCCCGGTCTACACCAAGGATGATGCCGCCCAGACGCTGGCCCTGCAGACCGGACGAGCCGATGCCTTCTTCGGTCCCAACGTGATTGGCGCGTGGAAGGCGGCGCTGACCGGCAAAACCAAACTGGTGGGCAGCGTCGATGGCGGCTGGCCGAAAGCGGCGCACATCGCGGTAACGCTGAAAAAAGACAGCGGGCTGGTGAATGCCGTCCAGGCGGCGCTGAACGGGGCTATCGCCAGCGGGGACTACGCCAAAGTGCTTAACCGCTGGGGCGAAGGGGTGGAAAGCATTCCGCAATCGGAAATCAATCCGCCCGGACTGGGCGACTGACAGGAGGCGCGATGAGCGAAGCATTCCGCGATATTTCTCCGGAGGCTCCGGAGCTGCAGCCGATTATTAGCGGGCTGTTTGCCGAATATGCCGCCCGCTACGGCGACTATTTTTCCCGCGATGCGGAAGTGGAGTTAAGTGAGTGGTATGTGCCGCCGCAGGGGCTGTTTATTGTCCTTGAGCGTGAGGGCGAAATTATCGCCACCGGCGCGTATAAGCCGAAGGATCGCCACACCGCAGAGATCAAACGTATCTGGACGCACCGCCGTCTGCGCCAGCAGGGGCTGGCGGCGAAGGTGGTCCAGGAGCTGGAACGACGGGCGGTGCTGGCCGGGTACAGCCATATCTACCTGACCACCGGTTTCCGTCAGCCGGAGGCGGTAAAGCTCTATCTCAGCCAGGGGTATGAGGCGCAGTTTGACCTCACGCGAGACCCGGAAGAGTACAGTCAGCCGCCGTACGATGGCCGGCTGCGGTTCACTAAAGCGCTGGCGGTGAGCGCCTACAGCCACAGCGCCTGAGGAGGCATTATGCATTCATCTGAAACGATCAAAGTGGTGCCGGCGCGCTATCCGCTGCGGGTGGTCGGGGCTCTGGTCGCCCTGCTGGTGCTGGCGGTGGTGATCCAGTCGGTGGCCTTTAACCCGCGCTGGGAGTGGGGCGTCTTCGCCCGCTGGTTCTTCGACCCGGTGATCCTCGAGGGGCTGGGGCAAACCCTGCTCCTGACCCTGCTCGGCACGGTGTTAAGCGTGATCTTCGGCGGCCTGCTGGCGCTGGCCCGTTTGTCCTCATCGTGGCTGCTCAGCAGTCTCGCCTGGGGCTATATCTGGCTGTTTCGCTCGCTGCCGCTGATTGTGGTGCTGATCATTCTCTATAACTTTTCCTATCTCTACGACACCCTGTCGCTGGGGATCCCGTTTACCGGCGTGACCTGGGCCAGCTATCAGACCATTAACGTGCTGGGGCAATTCTCCACGGCGGTGGTGGGCCTGACCCTGGTGCAGAGCGCCTATACCGCGGAGATTATTCGCGGCGGCTTTCTCGGCGTCGACCACGGGCAGTATGAAGCCGCCGCCGCGCTGGGGCTACCCGCCTGGCGGCGCACGTTGCGCATTATTCTGCCGCAGGCGCTGCGCACCATCCTGCCCTCCGGCTTCAACGAGATCATCAGTCTGGCCAAGGGAACGGCGATGGTGTACGTCCTGGCGATGCCGGAACTGTTCTACACCATCCAGATGATCTACAACCGTACCCAGGAGGTGATCCCGCTGTTGATGGTCGGCGCCGCCTGGTATCTGGCGATCACCAGCGTCCTCTCCGCCATTCAGTATCTGGTGGAACGGGGCCTGGCGCGCAGCGAGCGCCGCTCGGCGGTAAACAGCGCCCGCAGCAGTCGAACCACTCAATCCGCACGTCAAGCGCAGCCGCAGGAGGCCGTTCATGCCCAGCTCTCATAATGGCCATATCTCTATCACCGGGGTCAGCAAATATTATGGCCGCCACAAGGCGCTGGACGATGTGTCGCTGGAGATCCCCCCGGGCACGGTGACGGTGATCCTCGGCCCTTCCGGCTCGGGCAAGTCCACGCTGCTGCGCACCATAAATCACCTCGAACGGGTCGATGAGGGATTTATTCAGATTGATGGCGACTATATCGGTTATCGCCGCAAAGGCGACAAGCTGTATGAGATGAAAGAAAAGGAAATTCTTCGCCAGCGGATCAACGTCGGCTACGTGTTCCAGAACTTTAACCTGTTTCCGCACCTGACGGTGCTGGAGAACCTGATTGAGGCGCCGATCGCCCACCAGCAGGTCACGCGCAAAGAGGCCATTGCCCGCGCCTATGAGCTACTGGACGTCGTCGGACTGCGCAATAAAGCCGACGCCTGGTCCCGGCATCTCTCCGGCGGCCAGCAGCAGCGTATCGCCATTGCCCGGGCGCTGGCGCTGAACCCGCGGGTGATCCTGTTTGATGAGCCCACCTCGGCGCTGGATCCCGAGCTGGTGGGCGAGGTGCTGGATGTGATCAAGAAGCTGGCGCGATCGGGCACCACCCTGGTGGTGGTCACCCATGAGATTGGCTTTGCCCGCGAGGTGGCCGACCAGGTGGTGTTTATGGTCGACGGCAGGATCGTCGAGCAGGGCAGCAGCGACGAGGTGCTCAACCATCCGCAGCATCCGCGTACCCGGCAGTTTTTATCCAGGGTGCTGCCGTCATGAACAGAGCGCTAATGACCCTTGTTCTCAGCGCTTTTGCCATGAGCGCTCACGCGGCGCTGGATCTGCGCGCCAATGAGCAGCCATTGCCGGTCACCCGCGACCCGCAGGCGATAGCGAAAATTCCGCCGGGCTATCGCTTCGTCGAGCCGGGGACGCTAACGGTGGCGATCTCGGCGCTCAATTCGCCGCCGCTGGCCCTGCTGGCTAGCGACAACCGCACGCGGATCGGCAGCGACCCGGATATAGCCCGCCTGCTGGCCGGAAGCCTTGGCCTGAAGCTCAGGCTGGTGCCCACCGCGTGGGAGGACTGGCCGCTGGGCATCGCCTCCGGCCGCTACGATGTGGCGCTGATCAATATCGCGGTGACCGAGAAGCGCAAAGAGAAGTTCGATTTTGCGACTTACCGGGTGGACTCCCTGGCCTTCTCGGTGAAATCCACCAGCGATATCGCCGCGGTAAACGGACCCGCCGATCTCGCGGGGCGCAAAGTGATCGTCGGGTCCGGCACCAATCAGGAGCGGATCCTGCTGGGCTGGAACGAGGACAACCGCGCCGCCGGACGGCCGCAGGCCCAGCCGGTCTACCTGACCGATGATGCCTCCGGCAATCTCTATATCCAGTCCGGGCGGGCGGATATCTTTTTCGGCCCGCAGTCGGTGGCAGCCTATAAAGCGGCGCTTAACGGCCAGACCCGGGTGGTGGGCCTGGGGCCGAAAAAAGCGTGGGTGGCGACAACCACCAAAAAAGGCAACGGCCTGGTCTATGCCCTGCAGGCAGCCCTCGACGGGGCGATTGCCCGCGGTGAATATCAGCAGGTGCTGGCGCGTTGGGGGGAGCAGGGCGAAGCGGTGGCGCAGTCGGTGGTCAACCCGCCGGGGATAACCTACTAACCCCCAGTGGCATGGTGTGCCGGGTGGGTGAGCGGCAAATTTCTGCCTACACTTAGGCATTACCCTGGAGGCAGACCATGATAACCGTTTATGGCGTGCCGGGATGGGGCTCGACGATTAGCGAGCTGATGCTCTCCCTGGCCGATATTCCCTACGAGGTGGTTGACGTGGAGGGCTTTGACCAGCCCGGTCCGGCGCGCGAGCGTCTGCGGCAGATTAATCCGCTGTGCCAGGTGCCCACCCTGAGGCTGGCCGACGGGAGCATCATGACCGAAACCGCCGCCATCGCGCTGATGATCCTCGACCAGCGTCCCGATCTGGCCCCCGCGCCGGGGACGCCACAGCGTCCGCAGTTTCAGCGCCTGCTGGTCTGGCTGGTGGCCAATGTCTATCCTACCTTTACTTATGCCGATTACCCGGAACGCTGGGCGCCCGCCGCCGCGGAGCAGCTGGTGGAGAATTGTCGCCAGCACCGGAAAAATCTCTATCTCTGGTTCGAACAGCAACTGGCCGCCGGGCCGTGGGCGCTGGGCGCGTCGGTAACGTTGCTGGATTGCTATATCGCGGCGATGTACCGCTGGGGACCCCGCCAGGCGTGGTTTGACGACCACGCGCCAAAATTCGCCGCCATCGCCCGGGCGGTCTGTCAGCGACCGGAGCTGGCCGCGGCGCTACGCCGTAACAAGCTGATTTAACGCACGCGATGCCAACCAGAACGGCCATTCTGTGGTAGCGTTATGGCTCTGATCACAAGGAGTCTTTGCTATGCCGCATGTTGATATTAAATGTTTTCCCCGTGAACTGACTGATGAACAAAAAACCGCGCTGGCCGCCGACATTACCGAGGTGCTGATCCGCCATCTGAACAGCAAAGAGAGCGCCGTCAGCGTCGCACTCACTCAGGTTGAGCCGGACGCGTGGCAGGCGGTGTGGGACAGTGAGATCGCCCCGCAGATGGCGCAGTTGATTAAGCAGCCGGGTTATAGCATGTAACCCGACACCCGGAGGCGATGCTGCGCATTTGTCCGGGCTACGCGCTCTCAGCGGTCTGCAGTTCCGTAGCCCGGGCAAGGCGCTTTGCGCCGCCCCCGGGGAGGGGCTTCTCCGGCGACGCACTGAGAGAAACAGCATGTTCATCTATCCTAAGCGCCAGAGAGCCAACCGAGGTGGGTATGAAAGACGAATTGTTTGCCGATCTGCTGGCGAGTGCAGAAGAAATGGTCAGGATCGAGAAAGGTGAACAAATGCCGATGGAGCAGCACGTTCATACCTTCAGCGAAATTGACGTGAAAGCGATACGTGAAGCCACAGGTTTAAAACAGCAGGACTTTGCAGCGGCCGTTGGCGTTAGCTACGAGTTGGTTAAAAGCTGGGAAACGAAACGACGTCACCCAACCGGTGCAGCCAGAAAACTGCTTTTATTGCTTCAGGGTAATCCATTGATTATCAACTTGTTGAAGGTTGTTTGAAAGGTTATTCTTCGCAAGGAAAATGGCAGAGTTTGCCCCCTTTCGTAACCGGGGTCTTTAAAAAGGAGTGCATTACGTATGGAAACCAACGATTCTATTTTGAAAGAAATCAAGAAATACAGCGCTCATATTGATAGGTTTAGAGCGCGAGCAAACACTCATGGTATCTGGTTGTTTATTGCTACCCTTGGATGCTGGGGGGTAACTGAGCCCAGTATTCGGATATTAGCATTCGTTATGCTTTTCTTTATTTTTTTGTTTCTTCTACACGGTAGCTTTCCAGGTGAAAAGCGAACGTTTAAAAAGATTCACGATGATATAAAAAATAAAATAGTTGATAATTTAACACCAGAACAACAGCAAGAAAGGTTTCACGATCTTCTCATCGTTGAGAAAAAACGAAAGTCACTTGTTGGAATTATAAAAACAACCTTTATCTTTTTAGCCTGTTATGGTTTTTATTTTATGAGTTTATATTACTTCATACAGCACTGGCATAGTGACAAAGTAACAGCGTGTATTTAAATCAACCCGTCCTGGCATTTGAGCCGGACGGGCCGTTTGATTAAAACCAAATCTCCGTCTGCACGCCGAAGTTCCATGTCCCGCCGGCGGTAAAGCCTTTGCTGCCGAAATCGTCATTTATCGCGTAGCGATCCAGCGCTTTATCCCAGTTCATCCAGGTGGCAAAGAAGCGGATTTCCGGCCGCGCCTTGATATCCAGCACATCACCCACTTTAAAGGTGGGGGCGAAGGTCAGCTTGTAGAAATCACCGCGCACCGCCTGATACTGATAAACGTTGTCATTATAGCGATAGCTGCGCCCGTTCGGATTGAGATCCATATACTGCCACGAGGCCTCATACAGCAGGGCGAAGTGAGCGGAGATCCCCTGTGATACCCGCAGGTTAAACGTCGCCCAGTCGTAGCGGTCGCCGTCGCGATAGCGGTCTTCGCTATGCTGGGCTATCACCGACGGCGCCAGCTGCCAGTTTTTCCCCAACGGCAGGATGCCATACGACGCAAAGCGCAGGGAGGCCGCGTTCTCGGTCAGATCGCCATCGCTCCCCGGCTGACGCGCTTCGGCGCCCAGCCCGACGCCGTATTGCAGGGCGCTTTCCGACACCCCCGGCGCCAGGCCGTAGAACTGTTGTTTGTCGTGCAGGGCCAGCATCGCGTAGTAGCCGTTTTTGGCGGTGTTATCGCTGCGCAGGGCATAGCTCCCGGTGGTCGAGGTATTATCTTTCAGATCATCGTTGCCCTGGGCGGTCATCACCGTGGTCATCAGTTGCCAGTTGCCGTAAAAATGGTTGGCGGTGAACAGCAGATTCTGGATGTCATTATCCGCGTAATTATCGCTGCCAAGGTCGCCGAAGTTACGTGCATACACCGAATAGTCGCCGCGCAGGCCGCTTCCCCAGTCGACATCATTGATCCCGCCGCCGGTACCGCCGAGGAACATGATGTCGCTATCGGTAAAGTGGATATCGAAGTTATCCCGATCAAAGCGCTTGCCGGCCCAAATTGAGGCGCGTTTTAACGGACCGGTGAATTCGGCAAAGTTACCCATCTCGACGTACAGCTGACGAATGTTCAGATGGTGGCTGTCGTTATCCTGAACCCACGGATCCGGGTTGGTGGCCCCGTCGGCGAGCATGGTCTTAAAGCGCGCCCATGAACCATCGTTGAAGGTGAGCTTTTTGCCAAAGCTCAGCTCAGCGTAATTATCTTTTTCGTTACCGAGACGACCGACATGGGCATCGCCGTTGAGCGAACTGGCCGGGGAGACGCCCGGCCCGCCGCGGGCGCCTTTACCATGGCTGTTGACTAACATCCCGGAACGGGCGTAGGCGTTAAAGGTAAACCCATCGTCCGGGGCGCGCTTCGCCAGCTGCTCGCTCAGTTGCTGATTAGTGGCCTGCTGTTTTTGTTCGCGAGCCGTGGTCTGCTGGCTGAGCGCCTGCACCTGCTGCTCCGCCGCCGCGGCGCGCTGCTCGGCGGCGGCAGTTTGCTGTTCTGCCCGCTGCGCGCGGCGGCTGGCCTCGCTGGCCTGCTGTTCAGCGAGATTGAGGCGCGCTTCCAGCTGCGCCAGCCGTTGCTCCACGCTCAAGCCGGCGGCGCTGACGCTGATGAGCGGAAAAAGGGCGCAGCAAACCGCTGCGCTAATCACAGAGATACGCATAAAAATCCTTAATTTATCCAGAGGTTAAATCAGCGGGGGCGCCTTACATGGCGGGAGATTCTCCGGCGGTCGGGGCCGGGGCTGGCGAGGCGCCGCGTCCGGCATCAAGGTCGGCACGAATCTGCTCATACTGATCGTCGAGGCGGTAGAAGCGGCCCATCCACAGCATCGAGGCGAGGATCAATAGCGCCGGAATGTATAGATAGCAGGCCTTGATGGCCAACAGGGCGCTGTCGCTCTGCGTGTGGTTGGCGATATAGCCGCTGGAGGAGAGCAGCACGCCGGTGATAGCCCCGGCACCAGCCATCGCCACCTTGCCGAGAAAACCGTTTATCGAGGTCAGGATCCCTGCGGTATTAATCCCGGTTTTCCACACGCCGTAATCCACCGGGTCGGCCTGCATCGAGAAATAGATAGCCGTGCGTTGGCCGGCGCCGAGGGAGAGGATCACGGCCCCGACGATCAGTCCCAGAACGTGGGCGCCAGACACCATCATAATCCCCATCCCGAGCAAATTGACCGCGCTGGCCACCAGATAGACATGACGTTTTTTCATGCGTCGGGCCAGCAGCGGGACGGTGAGGGTGCCGAGCAGGGGAACGAAGGTGGAGATCCCGGCGATAACCGCCGTCAGCTCGGTATTCCCGACGTAATAATGGAAGAAGTACACCAGGGCCCCGGTCTGAAAGAAAAAGGCACCCCACATCAGAAAGATATTGCTGGCGAAGACCCACCACGGACGATTGGCGCGCAGACTAATCCAGGCGCGTTTCAGGGTCATGCGCTCCCCGGTAAGGGTGATCTTTTCTTCGACGTTGCGAAAGCTCACCAGCAGGAAAAAGGCCGCCAGTACGCCAAAAATCACCGCGGTATAGAGGAATCCCTGCTGCTGGTTGCCTTTGCCTAGCATGCCGACCAGCGGCAGCGTAGCCACGGCGACGATGGTGGCGCCAAGGGAGCCCAGCAAAATGCGCACCGCCGACAGCGTGGTGCGTTCTGCGGAATCACTGGTTAAAAACGGCAGCATGGCGCAGAACGGAATATTCACCAGGGTGTAGAGGAACGACAGACACAGATAGGTGACAAAGGCGTACAGCAGTTTGCCGGTGGTGCCGAAATCCGGCACATAAAAGGCCAGAATACACAGCAGGCCAAAAGGCAGGGCGCCGATCAGCAGCCAGGGGCGGCAGCGCCCCCAGCGGGTGGTGGTATTGTCGATCACCAGCCCCATCAGCACGTCGGCCACGCCGTCTACCAGCCGGGTGACCAGGAACATCAGGCCGACATAATAGGCCGGGAGACCCATGACGTCGGTGTAAAAGAACATCAGATACAGAGAGATCATCTGCCACACAAGGTTGCAGGAGAGATCGGCAATGCCATAGCCAAGGCGCTGCCGCCACAGGGTAAACGTTGTTTCTGCCATAAATCACTCGCTTATCGTTGTTGTTAAAGTCCGTACTGGCGAATAAACCAGGCCGGGGTACAGCTCCACGCATGGCAGTAACTGTTGATAAGCTTACTGCCATACGGGGAAAAGTCAGGATGTTGGGGGTCGAAAATTTCCCAGAAGGTGTCGGCGCCGTAGGCGACCATCGCCCCCCAGTAGGCTTTGATCTCCGCCACCGCCTCCTCGCGCAGGCCGGACTGTAGCAGGGCAACAATGTGATGATGACGCAGGTACGGGGTGTTCATGGCAATGGCGGGCGGCTGCTGCTGCAGGCGGCGCATCAGCGCCTGACGCTGCCCGGCGGTGCCAACTTCCGCCAGCACCAGCCAGATCTGCGACGCCCATGAGACCTGACGCACGGCGCCGCTGATAAACACCTGCCGATCGTTGTCCCACAGGTGGTGGAGGGCGGCCTCCTTCAGCTGCCAGAGCGTGGCAGTGTAGTCGGGTACCCGCTGCGGTTCAAAACGCTGCGCCAGCCAGAGGGCGCGCTGCAGACAGTAGATGAGCACCCCTTGCGCCGAGGCCTGTTTATTCAGCTCCGCCTGCCAGTCGATAAATACCCACCAGTCATCGCTGTCGCGCACCAGCCCCTGAGAATCGCAGCGGGTCAGCGCCAGCTCGATTTGCCGCCGCGCCGTGGGCCACAGCTCACCGACGGTTTCCGTGTCGCCGGTGCTTTGCAGGTAGTTATAAAGCACGTCGACAAAAAACAATGAGTAATCAAACAGAAAGGTGTCATCGGCGCGTACCTCTGGCTGAACAAAGACATTGGCGGAAACCATGCCATCTTCCCGGGTATGGCCGGCAAAGAGATACAGGCAGCGGCGGACCAGATCGTGGTGGCCGAAGGTCACGTCATTCACCTGCGCCTGCAGGCGCAGGTCGCCCAGCCACAGCCGACGGTCGCGTTTCGGCCCATCTTCAAACACCTCCTGCATGCAGTTTTTCAGGGTACGAACGGCAACGTCATCAATGGCTTTCAACTGCGGATCGGCGATGACCGCCGGGTGCGGGCTGCCGGCAGAGGTGACGGTTTCCAGAGCGATCTCATCGAACTGCAGACGAAACTTGCGCGACAGCGCTTTGACCTCCACCTTCAGGTAGCGCAGGCAATAGCGACGTGGCAGAGCGACCCGGGCGGGCAGGACGTCAAGCCACAGATCCTGCTGCTGCAACCAGCTGCTGCTCAGCCATCCCTGGTATTCGCTGAACGGCTCACAGACTTCGCTCAGCGTCTCGCCGAAGGTGAAGTGCAGATGGGCCGGGGCATCGGGCGGGCTGCCGACGCTGCGGCAGCTGAACTGCAGGTAGCCAACAAAATGGCTGCCAAAATCAATAATGATGCTGTCGCCGACGTTGAGCGGTTGCTGATAAAACTGCTCCGGCGTGCAGACGGTATTCCCCCGCCAGCCGTTCAGCGCTCCTGGTTCAGCGACGGCCTCGACGATGGCCTGCGGCGTCTGGCGCAGGCGTTGCAGCGCGGGCGTCAGGTCGGCCGCACGCTGTAAAAAGCGCGGATGACGGATCATCGCCACGCTGGAATTGTATTGAATTGCTTGTGACATACTGCGTCCTCTCCGTTAGGTTAGGCGCAGCATAGGCCGTCGTCCGGCGCGGCTACCACTCTGGCAATGCCAAACCGTCAGTGAAAATGGCAGGAATAATGAGGTGGGGGCGCTGGCGATCACAAATCCGCACATCGGGCGCGTGCCGAGGGCCGGAATAGATTATCGTGCCCCTGCGCCATAGGTTGTTCAGGATTTGCTGTAATGATGACACTGACCGTTGAGTATTATTTCACCCATTCCCAGGATAAGCTCGGCATGTACGCCAGTGACCCGGAGGATAATAGCCAGGAGCACGGCCATGAATTTGCCGAACTGGTGATCGTTGAGGAGGGGCATGGGTTACACGTTATTAATGGTCGCCCGCTGTATATCCAACAGGGAGACGTATTTTACGTCCAGCCTGGCGATGTGCATTATTATGATGAGCTGGGGACGCTGAAGCTGATTAATGTCTTAATTAATCCGGCGGTGGCCTTTGGCTATTTACAGCAGATGGAGGGATTGCTGCAGCAATTATCCGCGCAGCGCGCCGCCTGCTATGGCTGGCTAGCGCCGGAGACTCGCAGCTATTGCCGGGAACTGGTGGAAAAGATATTTTCCCCGGCGCTGAGGGCGGCGGATAATACTCCGCTACGGGAGTCTCTCTTTTTCCAGCTGGTGACCACCATTCTCACAGCCGAGTCGGAAGCCGAATATAGCAGCACTCGCTATAAACTGCATAAATTACTCACCTGGCTTCAGGAGCACTGTTTCGAAGAACATAACTGGCAGCAGCTGGCGGAGCAATTTCATCTCACCACCCGCACCGCGTTTCGCCATATTAAAGAGGCCACCGGATTAACCCCGGATAATTATCTGAAACGTCTGCGGCTGGTCTCCGCGCGGGTCAAATTACGCGAAACGGAGATGACCATTACCGAAGTGGCTTATCTGTGCGGCTTTGCCAACAGCAACCACTTTACCACCCTGTATAAAAAAGTGTTTGGCCTGACCCCCAGCGCCGATCGCCGCCGCCCACCGGGTTAAAAGGGGGCCGCAGGCCGGGCAGGTGAAAAACCTGCCGCCCGCGGCAAGTCATGCTTATTCGTCGAGGGAGTTTGCCCGCACATGACGGCCGCTGGCGACAAAATTGCCGGTGCCAAGATGATGCAGGGTATTGAGCTTATCGTCGTCGAATTGCCAGCGTCCGGTGACGAACGCGCGCTCATCGGCGGCGGCAGAGACCACCTCCCCGAACAGGGTATCGTACTGGGTCTGGGCCGCCGTCGCCGGCAGCAACCGGCACTCCATCCATGCCAGACATTTCTCCTCGATCAGCGGCAGCCCCAGCTCCGGACCGGTTACTACCGGGATCCCCCAGGCATTGAATTTGTCCTCATCGCGGCCGCTGACGCTGCCGACGGCGTAGGTCCAGCTGGCGGCTGCGACGCCGGGAACCACAATGCCGAAGGTGCCATTGCGCTCGATGATCTCCCGCGTCCAGGTGCTTTTATCCACCACGATAGCCACCCGCGGCGGGGCGAATTCCACCGGCATTGACCAGGCGGCGGCCATAACGTTGCGCCGGTCGGACGGGGCATCGTAGCTGGTGATCAAAATGGTTGGGCCGTGGTTGAGCAGACGGCTGGCGTACTGCAGTTCAACGTGGCGAAAGCGGCTCATAGGCGTTCCTTGAATAATGGGTCGGTTGGCAGGTAACACGTTAAGCCGCAATGAAAATGTAATCAATACGTCATCTCGTCTGACTATAGTCGCCAGCACTAAGTCCCAAAGAGGATCACAATATGTTGGCTCCCCTGATGCTATCCCAGGTGAGCGTGCCCCGTCGGATGTCGACCGCCGGGCTGGTCTCGCTGTCCCGAAAGGGAGGGCGATGATGCGCACGCTGACCCCTATCACCCTGCAGGAGGTCTCTTTCGCCTTCGCAGAGACCCCTATTCTTGACCGCTTCACGTTGCATATCGAACCCGGCCGCATCGTGGCGCTACTGGGCCCTTCCGGCTGCGGCAAAAGCACGTTGCTGCGTCTGCTGGCCGGGCTGAGCGTGCCGGCCAGCGGCGAAATCCGCTTTGGCGACAGGCTGGTCGCCCGCGCAGGATGGGGATTGCCCCCGGAGCAGCGCGATATCGGCATGGTTTTTCAGGATTATGCCCTCTGGCCGCATATGAGCGTGGCGCAGAACGTCGCCTTTCCGCTGCGCATGCGCGGCGTCTCCCGCAGCGAACGCGAGCGCCGGGTCAGCGAGGCGCTGGCGCGGGTAGGCCTCAATGGCTTTGCCGAACGTAAGCCTTCAGGCCTCTCCGGCGGTCAGCAGCAACGGGTGGCGCTGGCGCGGGCGATCGTCGCCGCGCCGCGGGTGCTGCTGTTTGATGAACCGCTCTCCAACCTGGACAGCGAACTGCGCGAATCGCTGTGTGGCGAAATGAGCCGCCTGCTGCGACAGCTCGGCATCACCGCCCTGTATGTCACCCATGACCGACGTGAAGCCGAGCTGTTAGCCGACCAGATTGTCTATTTATCCGCGGGCCGCGTGGCCGCTGTCCGCGCCGTTACGCCAACCTCAGGGGAAGTTGCATGAACACCGTTATGACCGTTAAGAAAGGAGTGGTACTCGCGATGGCTCTCTCCGCCATGATGCTCTCCAGCGCCCATGCGCTGACCGTTTACACCGCCGGACCCGGCTCGCTGGCGAAAAGCCTGGCCAGCGGTTTTGAACAACAGACCGGGGTGAAGGTGACCGTTTTTCAGGCCACCACCGGCAAAGTGATGGCCCGACTGGAGGCCGAGCAGGCCAACCCGCAGGCGGATGTGCTGATCTCCGCCTCGTGGGATACCGCCGAAGATCTGCACCAGCGGGGCTGGTTGTTGCCTTTTGCGAGCGCCAACGCCGACCAGGTACCGGCGAACCTGAAATCGGCGGACTATATCGCCCAGGGCGTCTCCGCCCTGGGTATTGTCTGGAACAGTAAAAGCGGCACCCCGGAACCGAAAGAGTGGCGGGATCTCACCCAGCCGGCGTTTAAAGACAAGGTGACAACCCCCGACCCGGCGCTCTCCGGCGCGTCGCTGGATTTGCTGATCGGGCTGCAAAACAGCATGGGCGACCAGGCCTGGCAACTGTTTGACGATCTGAAAAAGAACGGCATGGTAGTCAGCGGACCCAACGCCCAGGCGGTGACGCCGGTGATGCAGGGGGCGAAAGCGGCGGTGTTTGGCGCGGTGGATTATGTCTCCTACGGCAACATTCAGCAGGGCGAGTCGCTGAAGGTGATCTTCCCGGCCAGCGGAACAGTGATTGCCCCGCGCCCGATGATGATCCTCAAAACCAGCCAGCATCCCGGCGATGCCAAAGCCTTTATCGATTACGTGCTGTCGCCGGAAGGTCAGGCGAAGGTCGCCGACGCCTGGCTGATGCCCGCCCGCCGCGACGTGGCGGCTAAACGTCCGCTACTGGACGCGCTGAAGGTGCTGCCCACCACCAGCGAGGGCAGCAGCGAGCGGGGCGCCGTGCTCGCCCGCTTCAGTCAGCTGTACGCGCAGTAATTGATCCCGTTTCTCCGGCGCTGGCCGCCGGAGGACCCTCAGCTTCAGGAACCGGTTGTGAAACAAACATTCCTTTCCGGCGCGACCCTTGCCGCCCTGGTGATGCTGGTCGCGTTACCGTTAGTGTTTATTCTGCTGCAGGCGATTTTTCCCCATTTTAGCGCCGGTTCGCTCGGGGACGCCTTTGGCGGTATCCCGGCGCTGCTGGCCGATCCTCAGCTGCCGGCGATGCTCGGCGGTACGCTGTGGATCGCCGCCGGCGTGGCGCTGGTCAGCGTAATGATTGGCCTGCCGCTCGGCATCCTGCGCGGTATGTTTTCGCTGCCGCTGCCCCGGCTGTGGGATCTCCTGTTTTTGATCCCCTTTCTGACGCCGCCCTATATCTCGGCGCTCTCCTGGATGCTGGCCCTGCAAAGCCAGGGCTATCTGCAGCAGCTGACCGGCTGGCAGCTGAACGATCTGCTGTTCAGCCGCAGCGGGATCGTGCTGGTGATGACCTTTAATATATTTCCGGTGGTCTACTTTGCCGTCTCCCGCAGCCTGCTGGCGAGCGGGACCCGGCTGGCGGTGGTCGCCCGCGTCCATGGCGCCAGCGCCTGGCGCGCCTTCTGGCACGTGACGCTACCGATGCTCTCTCCGGCGCTGGCGGCGGGGATGCTGCTGGCGTTTACCCTCGCCATCGAGGAGTTTGGCGTACCGGCGGCGCTGGGCAGCCGGGCGGGAGTGGTGATGCTGACGGTCGGTATTGAGAAAAAGCTGGCCGACTGGCCGGTGGATCTCCCTGGCGCCGCGCTATTGTCGCTGCTGCTGATGGCGGTGGCGTTGTTCGCCTGGTGGCTGCAAAGGCGGCTGGTGGGGGAGAAAGAGGTCACCAGCGTCACCGGTAAGCCGGGGGAGAACCACGGGGCATCGCTGGGCTGGATGATGCTGCCCGCCGTGCTGGCGATGGCGGCCATCGGCGGCCTGGCGGTCGGCGTCCCCGCCGTCTCGATGATGCTCACCAGCGTGATGGGCACGCTCTCAGGTGGCGTGAGTGTTGAGAATGTCACGCTGCGTCATTTCGCGGCGCTGTTTGACCAGCAGGGAGATGCCCTGTCGGCCCTCGGCACCAGCCTGTCGCTGGCCCTGGGTTCGGCGCTAATCGTCGGCGCGCTGGGCCTGCTGACCGCCTGGCTGGTGATGGTGCAGAAGATTAAAGGGCGCGGGATGGTGGACGCGCTGTCGCTGATGCCGGCGGCGCTGCCGGGCGTGGTGGTGGGGGTCGGTTTGATCCTGCTGTGGAATCAGCCCTTCTGGCCGCGCTCGCCCTATAACACGCTGTGGATGCTGCTGCTCTCCTATTGCTGCCTGCTGTTGCCCTGTCCGGTGCGCTATGTCGGCAGCGCGCTGCGCCAGCTGGGCCCGAACCTTGAGCCCGCCGCCAGGGTGCACGGGGCGTCGCCACTGCAGGCGCTGCGGTTGATTGTCCTGCCGCTGGTCTTTCCGGCGCTGCTGGCGGCGATGCTGATGGTGTTCGCGGTGGCCTCCCGGGAGCTGGTGACCTCGCTGCTGCTCTCTCCGGCCGGTACGCAAACCGTGGCGGTGTTTATCTGGCGCCAGTTCGAACAGGGTTCCGTCGGTCAGGGCATGGCGATGGCCAGCCTGACGTTGTTGACCGGTCTGGTCCTGATGCTGACGGCGCTGGCGCTGATGCAGCGCCGCACGTGCGGTTAACGCTAAGCGCACAAAAAAGACGGTCGGCGCGGAAAAATAGGCTATAAATGTCGGACACCTACAGCTGGAGGCCCTGATGAGTCCCTTTTTACGCGCCTATTTTTCCCGTCTGAGCTGGACGGGTGAGCCTGATGTTTCCATTGATACCCTGCGGGAACTGCATCTGCAGCATAACAGCGCCATCCCCTTTGAAAACCTCGACGTCCTGCTGCCGCGTGAAATCCACCTTGACGATGGGGCGCTGGAAGAGAAGCTGATCGCCGCCCGCCGCGGGGGGTATTGTTTTGAACAGAATGGCCTGCTGGAGCGCGCGCTGCGCGAGATAGGCTTTAACGTCCGCAGCCTGCTGGGCCGCGTGGTGCTGGCCAACCCGCCGCAGATGCCGCCGCGTACTCACCGTCTGTTGCTGGTGGAAGTGGCGGGGGAGCGCTGGATCGCCGACGTCGGCTTCGGCGGCCAGACGCTGACCGCGCCGATCAAACTGCTGGCCGATATCCCACAGCAAACGCCGCACGGCAGCTATCGTCTGGTGCATGAAGGGGATGAGTGGACGCTGCAGTTCAACCATCACGAACACTGGCAGTCGATGTACCATTTCGATTTAGGCCGCCAGTATGCGTCTGATTATGTGATGGGCAACTTCTGGTCGGCGCACTGGCCGCAGTCCCACTTCCGTCACCATCTGCTGATGTGTCGTCATCTGCCGGACGGTGGCAAAATGACCCTCACCAACTTCCACTTTACCCACTGGGAGAATAACCATGTGGTGGAGAAGATCGATTTTGCCGATGTCTCCGCGCTGTATGAAGGGCTGCAGACCCGCTTCGGCCTGGGGGTGGACGATCCTAAACATGGCTTCAGCGAAGCGGCGCTGGCGGCGGTGATGGCGGCGTTCGATACCCATCCGGAAGCCGGGAAGTAAATCTCCTCATGCCCGGTGGCGCTGCGCTTACGCGGGCCTGCGAGGTTTGAGCCTGTGAGAGGCCCTGTAGGCCGGGCAAGGCGTAGCCGCCACCCGGCGAAATTACAGGTACCGTGCCTGATATCTTGCCCGGCGGCGCTGCGCTTGCGCGGGCCTACGGGTATGAGCCTGTGAGAGGCCCCTGTAGGCCGGATAAGGCGTAGCCGCCATCCGGCGAAATTACAGGTACCGTGCCTGATATCTTGCCCGGCGGCGCTGCGCCTGCGCGGGCCTACGGGGTATGAGCCTGTGAGAGGACCCTGTAGGCCGGGTAAGGCGACAGCCGCTACCCGGCGAAATTACAGGTACCGTGTCTGATATCTTGCCCGGCGGCGCTGCGCTTGCGCGGGCCTGCGAGGTTTGAGCCTGTGAGAGGACCCTGTAGGCCGGGTAAGGCGACAGCCGCCACCCGGCGAAATTACAGGTACCGTGTTTGATATCTTGCCCGGCGGCGCTGCGCCTGCGCGGGCCTGCGAGGTATGAGCCTGTGAGAGGCCCCTGTAGGCCGGATAAGGCGTAGCCGCCATCCGGCATAAAGCCTGGAGTCAGGTACGATAAATACCCGGATTTGGCGCGAAGGCCTCGTCCGGGCTACCGGTAAGGATGAATGGTAAACGCCGCCAGCGCTCAGCGCCGGGAGCGTACCACCTGGTAACGCCGGGTGAAATATTCCACCGGCGCGCTCCAGACGTGAACCAGCCGGGTGAAGGGGAAGATCAGAAAGATGGTCATTCCGAGCACCAGGTGGACGCGGTAAATCCATGCGACACCGTCCAGATGCGCCGAGGCGCCGCCGTGGAAGGTGACCACCGCCTGCGCCCAGTCCACCAGCTTGAGCATTTCGCTGCCGTCCGGATGCTGGGCGGAGAAGGGGATGGTCGTCAGCCCCAGCGCGCACTGAATCAGCAGAATGCACAGGATCAAAATATCCGCGGTCGTGGAGGTGGCGCGAATTCGTGGGTTGGTCAGGCGGCGCATCAGCAGGCCGATACCGCCTACCAGGGTCAGCACGCCGCAGATGCCGCCAAGGATCATGGCCATCAGCTGCTTCTGGGACATCGGCAGGAACCACGAGTAGACCCAGTGTGGGGTCAGCATGCCAAAGAGATGGCCAAAGAAGATGCCGAGAATGCCGATATGAAATAAGTTCGACCATAGCACCATCCCGCGCTTATCCAGCATCTGGCTGGATGAGGCGCGCCAGGTATACTGCCCGTAATCGTAGCGCAGCCAGCTGCCCACCAGAAAGACGGTGCCGCACAGGTAAGGGTAGATATCGTAAAAGAAGACGTTCAGATACTGGATCATTTCGGGCCTCCGGCGCGGATGTCAACGTACTGCGGCGCCACATTCTGACTAAAGCGTCGTTGATAAGCTTGCATCGACGAGCTATCGCAAGCGGTCGCATTATCTTCGATAAACTTCACCTGCTCTTCTTCCCACACGGCGTCCAGCGCCTGATGGGTATCGTCGCGCTTTTCTCCCGCCACCTGTTTTGTGACACTGTCACTGGTGAGCGGGCTTTTAGCCAGCGCCAGCAGGGCGTCAAACAGCTGGTAGTACGGGCAGGCTCGCTGCTTAAGACGGCCGCCGATCAGCGCCAGAATCGGCGCGATATTCTGCAGCCCCTCCCGAGCCTCCGCGGGAGGTAGAATACTGAGATACTCCAGATACAGCGGCAGATGGTCGGGCAGCTCGCGACAATCGATCTGCAGACCCGCCTGCTGATACTGATTCATCAGGTCGACCATCGCCTGGCCGCGGTCGCGGGATTCGGCATGCACATGTTCAAACAGCAGCAGCGAGGTGGCGCGCCCGCGCTCGAACACCTCGCACCATTCGGCCTGGCGATCCAACAGCGGAGCCGTCAACAGCTCACCGACAAACGGCGTCAGGGAAGGGACATCGGCCCTGATCAGCGCCAGGGCGTCGTCGCGGTTCTCCCACAGTAACTCGTCGGGGTACTCCAGCAGCAGACCGATCACTTTCAGGATCCGCATCACTCGCCCTCCCCATGCTTACGCACGCCGCTGACGTCGATGGCGTCGATCCGCCGGCTGTTAAACAGGTTGAATTTCGTATCTGACCCGTGGCAGCCATCGCCGAAGGTAAAGCCGCAGCCGTTACGTTCCGGAAAGGCATCCTCCGCCAGTTCGCGATGGCTGGTGGGGATCACGAAGCGGTCTTCGTAGTTGGCGATCGCCAGATAGCGATACATCTCTTCGACCTGCTCAACGCTGAGGCCCACCTCTTCAATGGCCCGGGTATCGGTGACGCCCTCGACGGTTTGCGAGCGCTTGTAGTGGCGCATCGCCATCATCCGTTTCAGCGCGCGCAAGACCGGTCCGGTATCGCCGGCGCTCAGCAGATTCGCCAGGTATTGCACCGGGATGCGCAGACTCTCAACCGCCGGCAGGATGTTGCCGTTGCTCGGTAAGCCGCCGGCGTCGGCAACCGACTGGATCGGCGACAGGGGCGGCACGTACCAGACCATCGGCAGGGTGCGATACTCCGGATGCAGCGGCAGGGCCAGCTTCCAGTCCATCGCCAGCTTATAGACCGGCGACTTCTGCGCCGCCTCAATGACGTTGTGCGGGATCCCTTGCTTTAGCGCTTCCTCGATGACCGCCGGATCGTTTGGATTAAGGAACACCTCGCACTGGCGCTCATAGAGGTCGGTTTCATGTTCGGTACTAGCCGCCTCTTCAATACGGTCGGCGTCATACAGCAGTACGCCAAGATAGCGGATGCGCCCGACGCAGGTTTCTGAGCAGACCGTTGGCTGCCCGGACTCAATGCGCGGATAGCAGAAGATACATTTTTCCGACTTACCGCTCTTCCAGTTAAAGTAGATTTTTTTGTACGGGCAGCCGCTGATGCACATCCGCCAGCCGCGGCATTTATCCTGATCGATCAGTACGATGCCATCTTCCTCACGCTTGTAGATGGCGCCGCTCGGGCAGGTGGCCACGCAGCTCGGGTTGAGGCAGTGCTCGCACAGGCGCGGGAGATACATCATGAAGGTATTTTCGAACTGGCCGTACATCTCTTTTTGCATGGCTTCGAAGTTACGGTCGCGGGCGCGTTTCTCGAATTCGCCGCCGAGCAGCTCCTCCCAGTTCGGGCCCCAGTTAATCTTATCCATACGCTCGCCGCTGATCAGCGAGCGCGGGCGGGCGGTCGGCAGATATTTGCCCTCCGGCGCGTTGTGCAGGTGCTGGTAGTCATAGGTAAAGGGTTCGTAGTAATCGTCGATCGCCGGCAGCACCGGGTTGGCGAAAATCTTCGATAATACGCTGACCCGATTGCCGAGGCGGGGCGTCAGCTTACCGCTAATGCCGCGGATCCAGCCGCCTTGCCACTGATCCTGGTCCTCCCAGTTTTTGGGGTAGCCAATGCCCGGTTTGGTCTCCACGTTATTGAACCACGCGTACTCCATGCCTTCGCGGCTGCTCCAGACGTTTTTACAGGTGACCGAGCAGGTGTGACAGCCGATGCATTTGTCCAGATTCAGCACCATTCCAACCTGAGAACGGATTTTCATTTTTTCGCCTCCTGTACCTGATCGCGACCTTCGTCATCCAGCCAGGCAATATTCTTCATTTTGCGGATCATGATGAACTCGTCGCGGTTCGATCCGACGGTGCCGTAGTAGTTAAAGCCATAGGCCAGCTGGGCGTAGCCGCCAATCATGTGCGTTGGCTTCGGACAGACGCGGGTTACCGAGTTATGAATGCCGCCGCGACGACCGGTCACTTCCGAACCCGGGATATTCATAATCCGTTCCTGAGCGTGGTACATCATGGTCATCCCCGGCGGCACCCGCTGGCTCACCACCGCCCGCGCGGTGAGAGCCCCGTTGGCGTTGAACGCTTCAATCCAGTCGTTATCTTCAATGCCCAGCTCTTTCGCGTCGGTTTCGCTAAGCCAGACGATCGGCCCGCCGCGCGACAGCGTCAGCATCAGCAGGTTTTCGCTATAGGTGGAGTGGATCCCCCACTTCTGGTGCGGCGTCAGGAAATTCAGCGCTTTTTCCGGAAAGCCGTTTGGCGGCACGGCCTTCATCTGGCTGACGCTGCGGGTATCAATGGGCGGGCGATAGGCTACCAGGCTTTCGCCGAAGGCGCGCATCCACGGATGGTCCTGATACAACTGCTGGCGGCCGGAGAGGGTGCGCCATGGGATCAGCTCATGCACGTTGGTATAACCGGCATTGTAGGAGACGTGCTCGCTTTCCAGTCCCGACCACGTCGGGCTGGAGATAATTTTGCGCGGCTGCGCCTGAATATCGCGAAAGCGGATCTTCTCATCCTCTTTATTGAGCGCCAGATGGGTATGATCGCGGCCGGTAAACTCTCCCAGCGCCTGCCAGGCTTTCACCGCCACCTGGCCGTTGGTTTCCGGGGCGAGGCTAAGAATAACTTCGGAGGCGTCAATGGCGCTGTCGATCCGCGGCCGGCCTTTGGCCGGACCGTCGGGCTTGACGTAGTTAAGCTTGCCGAGGAAATCGACTTCGCTTTGCGTATTCCACGAAATGCCTTTTCCGCCGTTGCCAAGCTTATCGAGCAGCGGGCCGAGAGAGGTGAAGCGTTCCCAGGTGGCAGGATAGTCGCGTTCCACCAGGACAATCGACGGTGCGGTTTTCCCGGGGATCAGATCGCATTCGCCCTTGCGCCAGTCAAGCACCTCGAACGGCTGCGACAGTTCGCCGGGGGAATCATGCTGCAGCGGGACCAGCACCACATCGGTCTCTTTGCCAAGATGGCCGACGCAGACCTGCGAGAAGGATTTAGCGATATCCTTGTAGATCTCCCAGTCGCTTTTCGCCTCCCAGGCCGGGTCGACGGCGGCGGAGAGCGGGTGGATAAACGGGTGCATATCCGAGGTGTTCATATCGTCTTTTTCATACCAGGTGGCGGTCGGCAGGACAATATCGGAGAAGAGACAGGTACTGGACATGCGGAAATCGAGGGTCACCAGGAGATCGAGTTTGCCCTCAATCGCCGCGGTCTGCCACTCGACTTCCTCAGGTTTTACCTCATCGCTGGCACCCAGTTCATCACCCTGAATACCGCTGTCGGTCCCGAGCAGGTATTTCAACATGTACTCATGCCCCTTACCGGACGATCCCAGCAGGTTTGAGCGCCAGATAAACAGGTTGCGCGGATGGTTTTTGCCGCTATCCGGCTGCTCGGCGGCAAAGCGAATATCGCCTGATTTTAACGACTGGACGGTGAACTCCGCGGGGGAGAGCCCGGCGGCCTCGGCCTGCTGCTTAATGGTCAGCGGGTTGACGTTGAGCTGGGGCGCAGAGGGTAACCAGCCCATCCGTTCCGCACGGACGTTGAAGTCGATGAGGCTGCCGCTAAATTTGCTGGCGTCGGCCAGCGGCGACAGCAGCTCCTGCGCGGTCAGTTTTTCGTAGCGCCACTGGCTGGCGTGGTTGTAGAAATAAGAGGTACTGTTCATCTGCCGCGGCGGACGACTCCAGTCCAGGGCGAACGCCAGCGGCAGCCAGCCGGTCTGCGGGCGCAGTTTCTCCTGACCGACATAGTGCGACCAGCCGCCGCCGCTCTGGCCGACGCAGCCGCAAAATACCAGCAGATTAATCATCCCGCGGTAGTTCATATCCATGTGGTACCAGTGGTTCACCCCGGCGCCGAGGATAATCATTGAGCGGCCGTGGGTCTTATGCGCCGTATCGGCAAACTCGCGGGCGATTTGTTCGATATGTTGACGCGGTACGCCGGTGATCTGCTCCGCCCATGCCGGGGTATAGGCTTTGACCTCGGCGAAATCCTTCGCCGCATTGACATCGTCAAGCCCGCGATCCAGACCGTAGTTGGCCAGAATCAGGTCATAGACGCTGACCACCAGGCCGTTTTCGCCACTGGCCAGCGTCAGCTGTTTAGCCGGTAGCGGGTGAAGGGTCACCGGTGACTGCGCTACGCTGCGAAAATGCGGGTTTTCGTTGCCGCCAAAGTAGGGGAAGCCCACCGACACCACGCTGTCGCGAATATCCAGCAGCGACAGCTTAAGCTCGACATCTTTGCCGTCTGCCCGTTGTTCGAGATTCCATTTGCCTTTTTCGCCCCAGCGAAAGCCGATGGAGCCGTTCGGCGCCACCAGTTCGCCGTCGCTGTTATAGGCCACGGTTTTCCATTCCGGGTTATTACTTTCTCCGAGACCGTCAAGCAGGTCGGAAGCACGCAGCATACGGCCCGGCGTATAGCTGCCGTCGTCGCGCGGCTCGAGTATCACCAGCATCGGCATGTCGGTGTAGGTCCGGCAGTAGTTGAGAAAGTAATCGCTCGGGTTATCGAGGTGGAAGGCTTTGAGGATCACATGGCCCATGGCCATCGCCAGCGCGCTGTCGGTGCCTTGCTTCGGCGCCAGCCACTGGTCGCAGAGCTTAGCGACTTCCGAATAGTCCGGCGTGATGGCGATAGTTTTGGTGCCCTTGTAGCGCACTTCGGTAAAGAAGTGGGCGTCCGGGGTTCGGGTCTGCGGCACGTTGGAGCCCCAGGCAATAATGTAGCTGGAGTTGTACCAGTCGGCGGATTCCGGCACGTCGGTCTGTTCGCCCCAGGTCATCGGCGAGGCGGGGGGCAGATCGCAGTACCAGTCATAAAAGCTCAGGCAGGTGCCGCCAATCAACGATAAATAGCGAGTGCCCGCGGCGTAGGAGACCATCGACATCGCCGGGATCGGCGAGAAGCCGGCGACGCGGTCCGGGCCATAGTGTTTGATGGTCCAGACGTTGGCGGCGGCGATGAGCTGGTTCAGCTCTTTCCAGCTGGAGCGGACAAAACTGCCTTTGCCGCGCGCCGCTTTATAGCTGCGGGTTTTTGCCGGATCCTGCATGATGCTATCCCATGCCAGCACCGGGTCGGGATGCTTCGCCAGGGCTTCGCGCCACAGCTCAATCAGTCGTTTACGCGCCAGCGGGTACTTCAGGCGGTTGGCGCTGTAGAGATACCAGGAGTAGCTGGCGCCGCGCGGGCAGCCGCGCGGTTCGTGATTTGGCAGATCCGGCCGGGTGCGCGGATAATCGGTCTGCTGGGTTTCCCAGGTAACGAGACCGTTTTTGACGTAAATTTTCCAGCTGCAGGAGCCGGTGCAGTTCACACCGTGCGTGGAGCGGACAATTTTGTCGAACTGCCAGCGTTGACGGTAGCTATCTTCCCAGTCACGGTTGTTGTTGTAGACCTGGCCGTGGCCGTTGGCAAAGGTCTCGCCCTTCTGCTTAAAGTAGCGAAAGCGATCCAGAAGTTTACTCATGACATTTCTCCTGCTCCGATGATGTCCGGCATCGTGCCACCCGGCCGGATGAGCGAACGAACTCGTAAGGCCGGATAAGGCGTAAGCCGCTATCCGGCAGATAAATCGTTATGGTTAAGCGGGTTTACGGCGGCCGTAGACCAGCCAGGTCACCAGCACGCAAACCACATAGAAGACAAAAAAGACTTTCATCGCGCCAACCGGTGAGCCGGTCATCGCCAGCGAGGTGCCGAAGGCTTTCGGAATAAAGAAGCCGCCGATGGCGCCGATCGCCGAGATAAAGCCCAGCGCGGCAGCGGTATCGGTCACCGCCTCGTGCTGCGCTTCTTCATCGCTGCCGCCGCGCTGTTTTACGCTGTCGATGGTGAGCTGGCGGAAGATGACGGCGATCATCTGGAAGGTGGAGCCGCTTCCCAGACCGGCGGTTAAAAAGAGCCCCATAAACACCACGTAGAAAGCGAGAAAGCTGCCGGAGCCGCTGCCTGGCAGGGTCAGAAACAGCAGGCCGGTAAACAGCGCCATCAGGACGAAGTTAACCAGCGTCACCCGCACGCCGCCGAGACGGTCGGAGATGATCCCGCCGAACGAGCGCGCCAGCGCGCCGATGAACGGTCCAAAGAAGGCGAGCTTGAGGATATCGACCGCGGGAAACTGGGTTTTCGCCAGCATGGCAAAGCCGGCGGAAAAGCCGATGAACGAGCCAAACGTCGCCAGATAGAGCAGGCTTAACAGCCACATATGCGGTCGCTTGAGAACGGGAAGCTGATCGCGAATCGAGGCCTTTGAACCGGCGATATCGTTCATGCCGAACCATGCCGCGACGGTGGCGAGCAGCAGCAGCGGTACCCAGACGAGCGCCGCATTACTCAGGGTGATTGTCGAACCATCGGGCTGGGTGACGCCATGGACGCCGAGAGAGGTGAAGAGCGGCAGGAAGATGACCGCCGGGGCGACCATCTGCATCACGCTTACGCCCAGATTGCCAAGGCCGCCGTTGACTCCCAGCGCGCTGCCCTGTTTCGCTTTGGGGAAAAAGAAACTGATATTTCCCATGCTGGAAGCAAAATTCGCTCCGGCAAAACCGCACAGCAGCGCAATAATAATAAATACCCAGAACGGAGTAGTAATATTCTGGATTGCCACCCCTAACCAAATACAAGGCACGATCAGGATAACGGTACTTAATACGGTCCAGTAGCGCCCGCCAAAAAGGGGTACCATAAAGGAGTAGGGGACCCGTAATATCGCGCCGGAAAGTGAAGGCAGGGCGGTTAATAAAAAAAGCTGGTCGGTGGTGAAATGAAAACCGACCTTATTGAGATTGACCGCTACGGCGCTGAATAACATCCATACGCAGAAAGCAAGTAGCAGGCAGGACACTGATATCCATAGATTTCTTCGCGCAATGGCTTGGCCTTTATTTTCCCAGAACGCCTTGTTTTCAGGCCGCCAGTTGTTCAAAAGGTAATGATTATCTTTATCATTCTGCACCGACATATTGCCCTCTACTTGCCCGGAAAGGAGTAAATAAATAAGGTCAACAGCTGAATACAAGGGGATAGTGAATAACGCTTAATTTGCGTTATCTATGAAGCGTAGATAAAAAAAACGTGCTGACAGAGAGCACGTGGTAAGCGTAGCGGAATTAATTGTTACTAAATGTAAATATGCCTAAAACAACTCCAGCGTAATCATCTTATTTACATAGCGGCTAAACGCCGCCTCATCCAGGGCCTGCGCGTCCAGCGCATAAATCCCGTCGAGGCCGCACACCAGGGCGATAAAGCGCCAGGCGATATCCGCCGCAGGCTCAGCCGACCGAAATTCGCCGCTGGCGAGGCCCTGCTCGATGATGGCGACGGTCTCGGCATGCCACATATTCATGGTCAGCAGGTAGGCCGCTTTGATGTCCGGATCGCTGTCGGCCAGCACCTGGCCTTCGCGCCACAGGCGGATATAGGGTTCCAGTCGGCCATCCTCGCTGCCGATCATCGAGAACAAGCGCTCGCGCCAGCTGGCGTCCTCAGCCACCAGCGGCATGTCGAGCATCTCGCGGATCAGGCGGATGAAAACCTGCGCTTTCAGCTCGCCGATGGAGGTGAAGTGGTGGTGCAGCTGCCCGGCGGCCACCTGGGCTTCGCGGGCGATCTGCCGCACGGTCATGGCGGCAAAGCCGCCGCGCAGCGCCAGGCGCATGGCGGCCTGCATAATCCCTTCCCGTCGCGCATCACGTTGTAAATAGTGCATAGAACCCCGCTGTCATCTGGCTTTGGCCGAGTGTAACAAAAAGTTGGACATGTGTTCAACAATCCGGCAGGATCGCCATCCTGGACGTGTGTCCAATATTCAATATTGATTGAGGTACAAGCTATGTCACGGCAATGGATGACGCTGATGGCGATTTTGCTGGTTTATATTCCGGTGGCGATTGACGCTACGGTGTTACATGTGGCCGCGCCGACCCTCAGCGTGGCGCTGGGTAGCAGCGGCAATGAGCTGTTGTGGATCATTGATATCTACTCATTAGTGATGGCCGGGATGGTGCTGCCGATGGGCGCCCTTGGCGATAAGATCGGCTTTAAGCGCCTGCTGCTGCTCGGCAGCGCCATTTTTGGCATCGCCTCGCTGTGCGCCGCGCTGTCGCCGACGGCCATGACGCTGATTGCCTCACGCGCTTTGCTGGCGGTGGGGGCGGCGATGATCGTCCCGGCGACGCTGGCCGGGATCCGCAGCACCTTTGCCGAGGCCAGCCAGCGCAATATGGCGCTGGGGCTGTGGGCAGCGGTCGGCTCCGGCGGCGCGGCCTTCGGCCCGCTGGTGGGCGGTATCCTGCTGGAGCATTTCTACTGGGGGTCGGTGTTCCTGATCAATGTGCCGATCGTGCTGGTGGTTATCGCGATTAACGCGAAAGTGGTGCCGCGCCAGCCCGCGCGCCGCGAACAGCCGCTCAATCTACTGCAGGCGCTCGTTTTGATTGCCGCGATCCTGATGCTGGTGTTTAGCGCGAAATCGGCGCTGAAGGGCCAGCTGGCGCTGTGGCTCACCGCGCTGGTGGCGCTCGGCGGGGCGGCGATGTTAACCTGGTTTATCCGCAAGCAGCTGTCGGCGGCCCGCCCGATGGTGGATATGCGCCTGTTCACCCATCGCATAATCTTAAGCGGGGTGATGATGGCGATGACGGCCCTGATTACCCTGGTCGGTTTTGAGCTGCTGATGGCCCAGGAGCTGCAGTTTGTGCACCAGAAAACGCCGTTCGAGGCGGGGATATTTATGCTGCCGGTAATGGTGGCCAGCGGCTTCAGCGGCCCGATTGCCGGCCTGCTGGTGTCGCGGCTTGGGCTGCGCGAGGTGGCGACCGGCGGGATGCTGCTCAGCGCCTTCAGCTTTCTCGGCCTGGCGTTGACCGATTTCAGTACCCAGCAGTGGCTGGCCTGGGGGCTGATGACGCTGCTGGGCTTTAGCGTGGCCAGCGCGCTGCTGGCCTCCAGTTCCGCGATTATGGCGGCAGCGCCGAAGGAGAAAGCGGCGGCCGCGGGGGCGATTGAAACCATGGCCTATGAGCTGGGCGCCGGTCTCGGCATAGCGCTGTTCGGCCTGATCCTGACCCGCAGCTACAGCGCCTCTATTGCGCTGCCGTCTGGCCTGAGTGGCGCCATGGCGCAGCAGGCGGCGTCATCGATTGGCGAGGCGGTGAGTCTGTCCCAGGCGCTGCCCGCCGGGGTGGCGCAGGCGCTGATGGCGGCGGCGAAGGCGGCTTTTATTCAGGCTCATAGCCTGGTGCTGGCGACGGCGGGTGTATTGCTTCTGCTGCTGGCCGCCGGGATCTGGCGCAGCCTCGCCACCGTGGCGAAACCGCAGTCGGCGCTATAGCTGCAGCGACAGATCCATCGCCGCGCGCCGTAGCGGGGCGAGGGCCTTCCCTTTTAACGCCGCGGCGCTGACCGTCGCGGCAGGTACCCCGACATTCAGGGCGGCCACCACCTGACCGTGACGCGACAGCACGGGTACCGCCAGCGAGCACAAGCCTACCTCGATCTGCCGGTCGGCGAGGGCATAGCCCTGCATGCGCACCCGGGCGATCTCTGCACGTAAACCGGACAAATCGCACAGGGTATGCGGAGTGTAGCGAATAAGCGTAGCCCGTGACAACGTCACTTCCAGCTGTTCCTCCGGCAGCGCGCTCAGCAACACCCGCCCCATCGACGTGGCCCACGCCGGCAGGCGGCTGCCGCGCCCCAGATCGATGCTCAGTAAATTATTGACCGCCGCGCGGGCAATATAGAGCACGTTATCCCCGTCGAGCGTGGCCGCCGAACAGGATTCGCCGAGCGCTTTGCCAAGATTATCCAGCGCCGTCTGCGCCACCTTGGCCAGCGGCGTGCCTGCCAGATAGGCGTGGCCGACGGCCAGCACCCGGGGGAGCAGTTCATAGCTACGGCCATCCGGACTGTGCACCATGCCCAGCGCGGCGAGGGTATACAAACAGCGGCGTACCGCCGCGCGCGAGATTTGCGTTTTCTGGCTGAGCTGGGAAATGGTCAGCCGCTGGCGCTGGGGGGTGAAGGCGTTAAGGACCTCCAGCCCGCGGGCCAGAGATAGCATAAAGTTAGGGTCGTGCTCGGCCTGCCTGGCGCTCAGCGTATTGGGGATATTGTCGCTCATCGCATCCTTCTCCGTTGCAGCGTAAAGCTCACGGCAGATCACTATACCTTGCGCAAAATGGGGCGCGCTGAATTGTGCCGGTTTTACCACCACGATCACATTAATAACCGTCTTTTAACAAACGCGTCGATAATCGCACAACATTTCGATTATCGCCGTTGACCATCCGCCAGGCTGAACCCTATTGTCAATGGCACAGACCCCCGTTATGGATGTGGGTACAAAAAGTTATATATCTCATCAGGAACAGAAAATGACTGCCACCGTAGAGCAAATCGAGAGCTGGATTGTGGATGTCCCGACCATCCGGCCGCATAAATTGTCGATGACCACCATGGGCTGCCAGTCGCTGGTGATCGTGCGCCTTACCCGTTCCGACGGCATTTGCGGCATCGGCGAAGCCACCACCATCGGCGGCTTGAGCTATGGCGTTGAGAGCCCCGAGGCCATCTCGTCGGCGATCACCCATTATCTGACGCCGCTGTTGAAAGGGCAGCCGGCCGATAACCTGAATGCGCTGACCGCCCGTATGAACGGCGCCATTAAAGGCAACACCTTTGCGAAGTCCGCCATCGAAACTGCGCTGCTCGACGCCCAGGGCAAAGCCTTAGGTCTGCCGGTATCAGCCCTGCTCGGCGGCGCGCTGCAAACGGCGTTGCCGGTGCTGTGGACCTTAGCCAGCGGCGATACCGCGAAAGATATCGCTGAAGGAGAAAAACTGTTGGCCGAAGGCCGCCACCGGGCGTTCAAACTGAAGATCGGCGCGCGTGAACTCGCCACCGACCTGCGTCATACCCGCGCCATCGTTGAAGCGTTAGGCGACCGCGCCAGCATCCGTGTCGACGTCAACCAGGCCTGGGACGCTGCCACCGGCGCGAAAGGCTGCCGCGAACTGGCGGCGATGGGCGTCGATCTTATCGAACAGCCGGTCAGCGCCCACGATAATGCCGCCCTGGTGCGGCTAAGCCAGCAAATTGAAACCGCGATCCTCGCGGATGAAGCGGTCGCGACCGCTTACGATGGTTATCAGCTGGCGCAGCAGGGCTTTACCGGCGCTTACGCGCTGAAAATCGCCAAAGCCGGGGGGCCGAACAGCGTGCTGGCGCTGGCCCGCGTCGCGCAGGCGGCAGGGATTGGCCTGTACGGCGGCACCATGCTGGAAGGCACCGTAGGGACCGTGGCTTCTCTGCACGCCTGGTCGACGCTGCCGCTGCAGTGGGGTACCGAGATGTTCGGCCCGCTGTTGCTGAAAGACGATATTGTCAGCGTGCCGCTCACCTTTGCCGACGGTCAGGTGGCGCTGCCGCAAACGCCGGGCCTTGGCGTCGAGCTGGATGAAGACAAACTGCATTTTTATACCCGCCAGCCGTAGCGGGGAACAGGAGAAAAAAATGTTATTTAAAGTGGAGATGACCGTCAATATTCCGCCTGGCTTTCCCGCCAACGAGGCGGAGGAAATAAAACAACGCGAAAAAGCCTATTCGCAACAATTACAGCGGGAAGGCAAATGGCGGCATATCTGGCGCGTTGCCGGCCTTTATGCCAACGTCAGTATTTTCGATGTTCAAGATGCCGAAGAATTGCATCAAATATTAATGGGATTGCCGCTATATCCCTTTATGGCGATAAAAGTGGAAGCCCTCTGTCGTCATCCGTCATCAATTCGCGATGACGATCGCTAATAATAATATCTGACCTCACGCCGGTATTACCGGCGTATACCCTGCAAAATATAAGAGAGAACCAGTATGAGTAATGTATTCGTACAACAACCAGCTATTCAGAAATTATTACGCGACAGTGCCGGATTAGATGTTGCCGGCGGCGATGAACGTTTTAAGGCGATTATTCATCGTCTGCTGGAAAATATCTGCACGCTCATCGACGACTATAACGTTACGGAAGAAGAGTTCTGGCACGCGGTAAACTATTTGCACGAGCTGGGCGGGCGTCAGGAGGCGGCGCTGCTGGCGGCGGGTCTGGGACTGGAGCATTTCCTCGATCTGCGCCAGGACGCCATCGACGCGGCAGCGCATCGGGAAACCGGCACCCCGCGCACCATCGAAGGGCCGCTGTACGTGGCTAATGCGCCGCTGGCCGAGGGTCACGCCCGCATGGATGATGGCGCCGACGCCGGAGAAGTGATGTGGCTGCACGGTGAAGTCAAAGACACCGAAGGTCGGCCAGTGGCCAACGCTATTGTTGATATCTGGCACGCCAACACCCTCGGAAATTATTCCTTCTTCGACCCAGGCCAGAGTGAGTACAACCTGCGCCGGCGGATCCGCACCGGCGCCGATGGCCGCTACAGCGTGCGCAGCATCATGCCCTCCGGCTACGGCTGCCCGCCGGATGGCCCAACCCAGAAACTGCTGGACAGACTGGGTCGCCACGGCAACCGTCCGGCGCACATTCACTTTTTCGTCTCCGCGCCGGGTCATAAACATCTGACCAGCCAGATTAACCTCAATGGCGATAAATACCTGTGGGACGATTTTGCCTTTGCCACCCGCGACGGCCTGATTGCCGATCCGGTAAAAGTGACCGACCGCGAGATCATCGCGCAGCGCAATCTTGAGGGAGAGCACACCGAGGTTTGTTTTGATTTCACCCTGTGTAAAGCGCTGAGCGCCGACGAAGAGCAGCGTGGGATCCGCGTGCGCGCCAAAGAGTAAGCGGCATTATCGGCCCCGGGCACGCTACTGCCCGGGCCAGATATTGCACTCGAAAACGAAGAATTCACCCTGTTTCTTTCATCCTGAATCCTGCAGGAGGGACCGACTCATGCAAAAAACGCTCTCGACGCTCAAAGACAAAATCAATAATGCCTTAGTTGTCGACCGTGAAAATCATATTTACCGCTGCCATCGTTCTATATTTACCGACCCGCAGCTGTTTGAATTTGAAATGAAGCATATTTTCGAAGGTAACTGGGTATTTCTCGCTCATGAAAGTCAAATTCCCCAGCCGGGTGATTATTATACCCTGACGCTGGGACGGCAGCCGGTTATTATTACCCGCGATAAAAAGAATGAGCTGCACGCGCTAATTAACAGCTGCGCCCACCGCGGCGCCATGTTATGTCGACGCAAAACCGGGAATAAAAATTCGTTTACCTGTCCGTTTCACGGCTGGACCTTCAGCAATAACGGCAAATTATTAAAAGCCAAAGATGAGAGCACCGGCGGCTATCCGCCGAGCTTTAAACAAGACGGCTCCCACGACCTGCAAAAATTGCCGCGTTTTCAGTCTTACCGCGGTTTCTTATTCGGTAGCCTCAAGGCCGACGTGCAGCCGCTGGAGGCCTATCTCGGAGAAACCTGCAAGATTATCGACCTGATCGTCGACCAGGCGCCGGAGGGGCTCGAGGTACTTAAGGGTTCGTCGAGCTATGTATATGAGGGCAACTGGAAACTGGGCGCGGAAAACGGCGCCGATGGCTATCACGTCAGCGTGGTCCACTGGAACTACGCCTCAACCATGTCACGCCGCAACTATGAAGCGGAAGGGACGCACGCGGTGGATGCCAACGGTTGGTCAAAAAGCCTCGGCGGCGGCTATGGATTTGATAACGGCCATATGCTGTTGTGGACCCGGGCGCTCAACCCGGAAGTGCGCCCGGTCTATGCCCACCGCGAACGGCTGCAGGCGGAATTTGGCGAACGCCGTGCCGACCAGATGGTCAACGAAACCCGCAACCTGTGCCTGTACCCCAATGTCTACCTGATGGATCAGTTCTCGACGCAAATCCGCGTAATCCGCCCCATTGCGGTGGATAAAACCGAAGTCACCATCTGGTGCTTTGCGCCGAAAGGGGAATCCGACCAGGCCAGAGCGCTGCGAATCCGCCAGTACGAGGATTTCTTTAACGTCAGTGGGATGGGGACGCCGGACGACCTCGAAGAGTTCAGCGCCTGTCAGCGCGGCTATCTCGGCGAAAATCTGCCATGGAGCGACCTCAGCCGCGGCGCGCTGCGCTGGGTCGATGGCGCGGATGAGCATGCGCAACATGCCGGCTTTTCGCCGCGGTTAAGCGGGGTGAAATCGGAGGACGAAGCGCTGTACATCGCCCATCACCACCACTGGCAGACGCTGATGCTGGCGGCCATTGAACAGGAACAACAGCGTTACGACCAGTCCATTACCCAGCGCGTGGAGGTGGCCTGATGCTTAACCTCGAACAGGTTCGCCAGTTTCTCTACTATGAAGCCCGTCTGCTGGACGATCGTCAGTGGGACGAATGGCTCAGCTGCTACAGCCCGCAGGTGGTCTACTGGATGCCGGCGTGGGGCGACGATGACCAGCTGACCCGCGACCCGCAAAAAGAGATTTCGCTTATCTACTACCCCAACCGCGAAGGGCTGGAGGATCGCGTCTACCGCATTAAAACCGAGCGCTCCGGGGCCAGTACGCCGGAGCCGCGCACCGCCCACATCATCAGCAACGTTGAGCTGATGGGCGAAAGCGACGAGGGTCTGGAGGTGCGTTACAGCTGGGTCACCTGGAGCCATCGCTATCAGCACACGGATGCCTATTTTGGCTCTACCTGCTGCACGCTAATCGAACAGGACGGCAGACCGCAGATCGTCCGCAAAACCGTGCGCCTGAATAACGACTATATCCGTCAGGTGATTGATGTTTACCACATTTAAGAGGCGCTTATGACCTTCAATATTGCTCTTAATTTTGAGGACGGCGTAACCCGCTTTATTCAATGCCATGCCGGAGAGAAAGTCCTGGATGCCGCCTATCGCCAGAAGGTGAATCTGCCGATGGACTGCTCGGACGGCGTTTGCGGTACCTGCAAATGCCACTGCGCCAGCGGTGAGTACGACCTGGGCGAAGATTATCTCGACGAGGCGTTAAGCGACGACGAAGCGCAGAATCGCCAGGTGCTGACCTGCCAGATGGTCCCGACCAGCGACTGCGTGATCGATGTGCCGGTGGCCGCTGCCCAGTGCAAAACGGCCCTGGCGACGCTCGGGGCGCAGGTGCGGCAGGTGAATTTACTGTCCGATACCGCCATCGAACTGGTGGTCGCCCTCGATGAGCCGCTGGCCTTCCTGCCGGGGCAGTACGTCAACATTCAGGTGCCGGGTACGCCTCATGTCCGCGCCTACTCATTTAGCTCGCAACCGGGTTCCCTCGAAGGGCGTTTTCTGATCCGTAACGTGCCTGGCGGGATGATGAGCCAGTGGTTAACCCAGCGGGCGCGGCCCGGCGATCGTCTTACCCTCAGCGGCCCGATGGGCAGCTTCTATCTGCGCCACGGCGAACGTCCGCTGCTGATGCTGGCGGGCGGTACCGGCCTGGCGCCGCTGCTCTCCATGCTCCATACCCTGCAGACACAGGGCAGCCAGCGTCCGGTGATGCTGCTGTACGGTGTTACTCGTGACTGCGATCTGGTGAAAACCGACGCGCTGGATACCTTTACTCAACAGCTGACGGGGTATCGTTGGCTACCGGTGGTGGCCGATGAAAACAGCACTTGTCCGCAGCGCGGCTTTGTCACCGACCATCTCGACGACGCGATGCTGAACATCGGCGACGTGGACATCTATCTCTGCGGCCCGCCGCCGATGGTTAACGCGGTTGCCACGGCGTTGCGCGACCGCGGGATCACCCCGGCGGGGTTCTGGTATGAGAAATTTATCGCCAGCCAGAGCGCGGCGGCATAAGGAGGCAAAATGCGTTTTACCGATAAAGTCGTCGTCATCACCGGCGCGGCGCAGGGCATTGGCCGCCAGACGGCGGAGCAGGCGGCTGCAGAAGGCGCGGCTCTGCTGCTCATCGATCGCTCGTCATACGTCCATGAGCTGGCGGCGACGCTGGCGCAATCCGGCTGTCTGGTGCTGGCGCTGGAGGCGGATCTGGAAGCGTGGGAAAGTACCGAGCAGGCGTTTGCCGCCGGGGTCGCTCATTTTGGCCGTATCGACGTGCTGATCAACAACGTTGGGGGCACCATCTGGGCGCGCCCCTTTGCCGAATATCAGCCGGAGCAGATTGAGAAAGAGATCCGCCGCTCGCTGTTCCCCACGCTGTGGGGCTGCCGCGCGGCGCTGCCATGGATGCTGAAGCAGGGCAAAGGCAGCATCGTCAACATTTCGTCGGTGGCGACGGCGGGAGTGAATCGGGTGCCGTACTCGGCGGCGAAAGGCGGCGTTAACGCGCTGACCCGCTCGATTGCCATGGAGTACAGCGGCAGCGGTATTCGGATTAACGCCGTGGCCCCGGGCGGGACCGAGGCGCCGCCGCGCCTGACGCCGCGTAACGAAGAGCAGCCGAGCGAGCAGGAAAAGGCGTGGTATCAGCAGGTCGTCGATCAGACGGTGGCGAGCAGTCTGCTGCACCGGTACGGCACGCTGGCGGAACAGGCGAATGCGATCCTGTTTCTCGCCAGCGATGAGGCCAGCTATATCACCGGCGTGACGCTGCCGGTAGCCGGAGGCGATCTCGGCTAACGGCGGGTGGCGTACCAGCAGAGCAGGGAGCCGAGACATACCATCCCGGCCCCCTGCCAGAAGGACCACGACAGGGTCGCACTCAGCAGGATCGCCGCCAGCGCAGAGGAGAGCACCGGCGTGAAGTAGGAGGCCGCCGCCAGCAGGCTGACGTTGCCGTGCAGGATGCCAACGTTCCACGCCGCGTAGGCCAGCCCCAGCGCCACGGAGACCGTCATCAGCTTAATGACCACCGGCCAGCTAAACAGCATCGGCGGCTGGTCGCTGGCGAGAAATTTCAGCCATAGCGTCAGGGCGGTTAACAGGACGAACAGCGTAATGGCGTTTTTACCGCGGGCATATTTGGCCGTCACCGTGCAGTAGGCGGCCCAGATAAACGCCCCGACAAAGGCCAGCAGATAGCTAAGCGGGCTGGAAATGACGTTACTGATAATCTCATCGGGCTGTAGCCCATGCTCACCGCCCAACACCCAGCCAACGCCCAGCAGGGCGAGAATCAGGCCGGGGATCACCAGCCAGCCGCTTTTCTGGCCATTAAAGAGAATGGCGAATAAAATCGTCAGGCTGGGCCACAGGTAATTGACCATTCCCACCTCAATGGCCTGCTGGCGGCTGGCGGCATAGCCCAGCGACAGCGCGAGGCAGATTTCATAGCTGACAAACAGCACGCTGCCGGCCAGCAGATAGCGACGCGGGATCTGGCGCAGGTTGGGAAAGCCGACGGTAAAGATCAGCAGCAGGCCGCTAAGGCTGTAAATCATCGCCGCGCCGCCGACCGCTCCCAGTCCTTCGCTGACGCCGCGAATCAATCCGACCATCGTGCTCCATAAGATAATGGCGGCGAAGCCGATCGTCGTGGCTCTCTTTTTCTCCATGCTTTTCCTGATGGTTACGCAAATGCAGCCGGCATATATATCATCTTTTTATCGGTGAGGGGCGAAATTTTCCGCCGTTGCTAACCCTTAGGGATTAGCGAAAATGGCCAGGGCTGGCGATTAAGGGGGCGAAGGTTTTCCTCCTTGATTTGACGCAAATTTTCCCGGGATTTTGCTGTTAGTTTCCTCCGCGCGATGAATCAACATCCTGCATGGAGGAATGCAATGGACGTCAGCCGCAGAAAGTTCTTTAAGATCTGCGCAGGCGGTATGGCCGGAACTACCGCCGCCGCCCTGGGCTTTGCCCCTAAAATGGCGCTGGCTCAGGCACGCAATTTCAAATTGCTGCGTGCGAAAGAGATCCGCAACACCTGCACTTACTGCTCCGTGGGCTGCGGGCTATTAATGTATAGCCTCGGCGACGGTGCGAAAAACGCCAAAGAAGCGATCTACCATATCGAAGGGGACCCGGACCATCCGGTGAGCCGCGGCGCGCTGTGCCCGAAAGGGGCAGGCCTGCTGGACTATGTCCACAGCGAAAACCGTCTGCGTTATCCGCAATACCGCGCCCCAGGCTCGGATAAATGGCAGCGCATCTCCTGGGATGAAGCCTTTAACCGCATCGCCCGACTGATGAAAGCCGACCGCGACGCCAACTTTATTGAAAAGAATGAACAGGGCGTGACGGTTAACCGCTGGCTTTCCACCGGCATGCTGTGCGCCTCGGCGGCAAGCAATGAGACCGGCATGCTAACGCAAAAATTTGTGCGATCGCTGGGTATGCTGGCGGTAGACAACCAGGCGCGCGTCTGACACGGACCAACGGTAGCAAGTCTTGCTCCAACATTTGGTCGCGGTGCGATGACCAACCACTGGGTGGATATCAAAAACGCCAACGTCGTGGTGGTGATGGGCGGTAACGCCGCCGAAGCCCATCCGGTGGGTTTCCGCTGGGCGATGGAGGCGAAAAACAATAACGACGCCACGCTGATCGTCGTCGACCCGCGCTTTACGCGCACCGCGTCGGTGGCCGATATCTATGCGCCGATTCGTTCCGGTACCGACATTACCTTCCTGTCGGGCGTGCTGCTGTACCTGATCGAAAACAATAAGATCAATGCCGAGTACGTTAAGCATTACACCAATGCCAGCCTGCTGGTGCGGGATGATTTTGCCTTCGAAGAGGGGCTGTTCAGCGGCTACGATGCGGAAAAACGCCAGTACGATAAATCGTCCTGGAACTACCAGTTCGATGAAAACGGCTACGCCAAACGCGATGAAACGCTCACCCACCCGCGCTGCGTGTGGAACCTGCTGAAGCAGCACGTTTCCCGTTACACGCCCGAGGTGGTCGAAAACATCTGCGGTACGCCGAAAGCGGACTTCCTTAAAGTGTGCGATGTGCTGGCCTCAACCAGCGCCGCGGACCGCACCACCACCTTCCTGTATGCCCTGGGCTGGACGCAGCACACCGTCGGCGCGCAGAACATCCGCACCATGGCGATGATCCAGCTGCTGCTCGGCAATATGGGGATGGCCGGCGGCGGCGTCAACGCCCTGCGCGGCCACTCTAATATTCAGGGGCTGACCGATTTGGGCCTGCTGTCGACCAGTCTGCCGGGCTATTTGACGCTGCCATCGGACAAACAGACCGATCTGCAAAGCTACCTCAGCGCCAACACGCCGAAGGCGACCTTGCCCGAGCAGGTGAACTACTGGAGCAACTACCCGAAATTCTTCGTTAGCCTGATGAAATCCTTCTACGGCGAGGCGGCGCAAAAAGAGAACGACTGGGGCTTTGAGTGGTTACCGAAGTGGGACCAGGCTTACGACGTTATCAAATACTTCAATATGATGGATAACGGCAACGTCACCGGCTATATCTGCCAGGGCTTTAACCCGGTTGCCTCCTTCCCGGATAAAAACAAAGTGGTTCGCAGCCTCAGCAAGCTGAAATATATGGTGGTTATCGACCCGCTGGTGACCGAAACCTCGACCTTCTGGCAGAACCACGGCGAGTCTAATGATGTCGACCCGTCGGCGATTCAGACCGAAGTCTTCCGTCTGCCGTCGACCTGCTTTGCCGAAGAGGACGGTTCGATCGCCAACTCCGGTCGCTGGCTGCAGTGGCACTGGAAAGGTCAGGATGCCCCAGGTGAAGCGCGCAATGATGGCGAAATCCTTGCCGGGATTTACCATCGCCTGCGCGAACTGTACCGCACCGAAGGCGGGAAGGGCGCGGAACCCCTGCTGAAGATGAGCTGGCGCTACAAGCAGCCGGACCATCCGGAATCGGAAGAAGTGGCAAAAGAGAACAACGGCTACGCGCTGGCGGATCTCTACGATCAAAATGGCACTCTGCTGGCGAAAAAAGGCCAACTGCTCAATAGCTTCGCGCTGCTGCGCGATGACGGCAGCACCGCGTCGTCTTGCTGGATCTATACCGGCAGCTGGACCGAGCAGGGTAACCAGATGGCGAATCGTGATAACGCCGATCCTTCGGCCCTGGGCAATACGCTGGGATGGGCCTGGGCGTGGCCGCTCAATCGTCGGGTGCTGTACAACCGCGCTTCGGCCGATATCAACGGCAAGCCCTGGGATGCGAAGCGGATGCTGATCCAGTGGAACGGCAGCAAGTGGGTCGGGAATGATATTCCGGACTTCAATACCGCGCCGCCAGGGAGCAACACCGGGCCGTTTATCATGCAGCAGGAGGGGCTGGGTCGCCTGTTTGCGCTCGATAAACTGGCGGAAGGGCCGTTCCCGGAGCACTACGAGCCGATGGAAACCCCGCTTGGCACCAACCCGCTGCACCCGAAAGTGGTCTCCAGCCCGGTGGTGCGGTTGTATGAAGAGGACGCCATTCGCTTAGGTAAGAAGGATAAATTCCCGTATGTCGGGACCACCTATCGTCTGACCGAGCATTTCCACACCTGGACCAAGCATGCGTTGCTCAATTCCATCGCGCAGCCGGAACAGTTTGTCGAAATCAGCGAAGGGCTGGCGAAAAGCAAAGGTATCGCTAACGGCGATTGGGTGAAAGTCAGCAGCAAGCGCGGCTTCATTCGCGCGGTTGCCGTGGTGACCCGCCGACTGCGCACGCTGAACGTCAACGGCCAGCAGGTGGAGACCGTCGGGATCCCGCTGCACTGGGGTTTTGAAGGCGTGGCCCGCAAAGGCTACATCGCCAACACCCTGACGCCTAACGTTGGCGATTCCAACTCGCAAACGCCGGAATACAAGGCGTTCCTGGTCAACATCGAGAAAGCGTAAGGAGCGATTCAATGGCGATGGAAACCCAAGACATTATTAAACGCTCCGCGACCAACCCGATCACCCCCGCGCCGCGCGCGCGGGACTATAAAGCGGAAGTCGCCAAGCTTATCGATGTCTCCTCCTGCGTGGGCTGTAAAGCCTGCCAGGTGGCCTGTTCCGAGTGGAATGACATCCGCGATGACGTGGGGCACTGCGTCGGGGTGTACGACAACCCGGCGGATCTCAGCGCCAAATCCTGGACGGTAATGCGCTTTAGCGAGACCGAACAGAACGGCAAACTGGAGTGGCTTATCCGCAAGGATGGCTGTATGCACTGCGCAGAGCCGGGCTGCCTGAAAGCCTGCCCATCCGCCGGGGCGATTATTCAGTACGCCAACGGCATCGTCGATTTCCAGCAGGAAAACTGCATCGGCTGCGGCTACTGCATTGCAGGGTGTCCGTTTAACGTCCCGCGCCTCAATAAAGAGGATAACCGGGTCTATAAATGCACCCTGTGCGTGGATCGGGTCAGCGTCGGCCAGGAGCCGGCCTGCGTGAAAACCTGTCCTACCGGTGCTATCCACTTCGGTACGAAGAAAGAGATGCTGGAGGTGGCCGAGGAGCGGGTGGCTAAGCTTAAAAAACGCGGTTATGCCAACGCCGGGATTTACAACCCGCCGGGCGTCGGCGGAACCCACGTGATGTACGTCCTGCATCATGCCGACCAGCCGGAGCTGTATCACAAGCTGCCGAAGGAACCGCAGATCGATACCAGTATCAGTCTGTGGAAGGGGGCGCTGAAACCGCTGGCGGCGGCGGGCTTTATCGCCACCTTCGCCGGGCTGATTTACCACTACATCGGTATCGGGCCGAACAAGGAAGTTGACGACGACGAGGAGAAGCATGATGAGTAAATCGAAGATGATTGTGCGCACAACGTTTATCGATCGCGCCTGTCACTGGACGGTGGTTATCTGTTTCTTCCTCGTGGCGCTGTCGGGAATATCGTTCTTCTTTCCGACGCTACAGTGGCTAACGGAAACCTTCGGCACGCCGCAGATGGGGCGTATTCTGCACCCGTTCTTTGGGGTGCTGATTTTTGTCGCGCTGATGTTTATGTTCGTGCGCTTTGTCCACCATAACATCCCTGATAAACAGGATATTCCGTGGCTGAAAGGCATCGTCGAGGTGCTGAAAGGCAACGAGCATAAGGTGGCGCGCGTCGGTAAGTATAACGCCGGGCAGAAGATGATGTTCTGGACCATCATGAGCATGATATTTGTGCTGCTGGTGACCGGGGTGATTATCTGGCGCCCATATTTTGCGGAATATTTCCCGATGCAGGTGATTCGCTATAGCCTGCTGATTCACGCAACATCGGCCATCATTCTGATCCACGCCATCCTTATCCATATGTATATGGCGTTCTGGGTGAAGGGGTCGATTAAGGGAATGATTGAAGGCAAGGTGAGCCGCCGCTGGGCGAAGAAACACCACCCGCGCTGGTATCGCGATGTCGAACGCCTGGAAGCGATGAAAGAGAGTCGTGAAGGGATGAAGTAAGCCTTCACGGCGCGAAACCCGCTCCGGAGATGTCGGAGCGGGTTCCCGGCAGTCAGCAGTTCGTGATAAGTGTATCGATTGAATCGATAACGCCCTGGCGCGCATGACTCAGATTGCAGACGAAATCCTGTGGCGGGATCCGTTTATTAATTAAGTTACTGCTCATTGGCGTACAAAGTAAAAAGCTGTCAATTCTATATTTATCCTTGGTACGGCATGCTGATGCCAGCGTGGTAACTGTTGTGGTCGCATTAAAGGAATAATGACTCTCGTGGCCAGGTCTGCATAATAATCATTCTGCACGATCATATAATATGGCAGGGTTTTATTTGTCTGAGCAGAACAATTTCGATAAACATTGAATTATTCAAGCATCATAGCACCCTGAAAAATTCATCATCAGTAAGAGTGCCTCCTTTTGCAATAAATTCATTCATTGCGGCAATGAATTCCTTGTGCTGTCGCTGTTTATCTGCTTCTCGTAAATCCTTACCTGGCTGTTCTGACGCCTTCTGGACGGGTACGTCAGTGGGTCTTTTACGTAGCGTATTACTTTTCATCATAGGCTCCTTGCGGTTGGTTCTGTGATTATTTACTTTACCCACTAAAAAATAAATACCAGCAGTAAGTTTAATATTTATTTTGCGAGACAGCTTCCAGAGGGAAGTAACAGCCTGAAATATTCATGGTTATAGTAATAAACCTGGCGCTGGCATTAACCAGCGCGACGGGAAATAATCAAAACTTCTCTGGAATGAAGCGGAAAGGAAAATTAGTCTGTTTCATTTTGCCAATTTTGCGCTTCGGCAGCGTCACAGGCTCCACCGGTAAAGCTTCATAGGGGATCTGCGACAGCAGATGGGTGATGATATTCAGACGCACGCGCTTTTTATCCTCCGAGCGGGCGACGAACCACGGCGCCCAGGCGGTATCGGTGGCGGCGAACATGGCGTCGCGGGCAGCGGTATATTCATCCCAGCGGTTGAAAGACTTAATGTCCATCGGCGAGAGCTTCCAGATTTTACGCCCGTCGTCGATGCGATCCCGCAGACGGCGCTCCTGCTCCTGCGGAGAGACCTCCAGCCAGTACTTGAGCAGAATAATGCCCGATTCGACCATGCCGCGCTCCACCATCGGCGCGCCGTCGAGGAACTTCTGCACCTCCTCCGGCGTACAAAAGCCCATCACCCGTTCGACGCCGGCGCGGTTATACCAGCTGCGATCGAAAATCACGATTTCGCCGGCCGCCGGGAGATGCTTGATATAGCGCTGAAAGTAAAGCTGGCTTTTTTCGCGCTCGGTGGGCGAGGGTAAGGCGACGACCCGGAAGATACGCGGGCTGACGCGCTCGGTGATGGCCTTAATGGTGCCGCCTTTCCCGGCGCCGTCCCGGCCTTCAAAGACAATGCACACTTTCAGTCCTTTGTGTACCACCCAGCGCTGCAGTTTCACCAGCTCAACGTGGAGTTTGCGCAGCGCTTTCTCGTACGCTTTGTTGTCGAGCGGCGCGATTTTTGCCGCCGTGTCGACCGGATTACCGCTTTTCTTGTTGCCCATCGCCATGCTCCGTGTTGCCGAGGTATCCCTTTGAAGTGTAATCCTCCCCCGGCGAGGCGGTGGAAAATTATTCGCCGGGTTTTCCCGCCAGGATGACTTCCAGTCCCACCCGCTGCCCCCACGACAGCTCCAGGGTGTTACCGTCCGGGTCGGCAAAGAAAGCGAAATAGCCCACCGGATCGCCCAGCTGCTCCGGCTCCCGGCGTAAAACACCTTCCCGCCGTGCGAGGGCCACTTTCTCATCGATCTCGGCCTGGGTGGCGCAGGCGACGCCGAGATGGCCGAACGGTCCCAGCGGCGTATCGGCCGGATCGTCACTTTGCACCAGCACCAGGGCGAAAGGCCGGGTGCGGTCGCTGAGCCATGCCACTTTCCGCGCCGAGGGGAGGTCGGGCTCGCGCTGGTGAATGACGGTCATCGCGGTATAGCGGGTATAAAAATCGATGCTGCTGGCCAGACAGCGGACGATAAAGGCGACATGAGTAAAACCGACATCAACACTATGCATGGATAATTCTCCCAAGGTGAACGATGTTTTGACTTTACAACCTCAAGTTAACTTGAGATCAATGAGGTGTTTATCTCTTTGAGCCCACTGATTTTGATAGGGGATTGTTACTGCGAAACCACGCCGCCGGTATGCCACGCGGCTGGGGAACATGAACGAATCAGGCTGTTGTATGGAGGAAACTGTCGTCGGGCGTTTTTAGCTGGTGTGTCGGGGCGGGATAGTAAATAATGCCGGCCGGCTCTCAATATCCCTATAAGATGTATGAAAAAAACGATTTTTTCACTGGCGCTGGGCACCTTTGGACTTGGCATGGCGGAGTTTGGCATTATGGGCGTGCTGCCGGATATGGCGCACGATGTCGGAATATCCATACCCGCCGCCGGCAATATGATTGCCTGGTATGCCTTCGGCGTGGTGATCGGCGCGCCGATCATGGCGCTGCTCTCCAGCCGGTTTTCCCTGAAATCGGTGATGCTGTTCCTGGCTGGCCTGTGTATTCTCGGCAATACTCTGTTTACCTTCTCCAGTAGCTACGCCATGCTGGCGCTTGGCCGGCTGGTTTCCGGGTTTCCCCACGGGGCGTTTTTTGGCGTCGGCGCGATTATCCTGTCGAAAATCGCGCCGCCGGGGAAGGTGACCGCCGCGGTGGCGGGGATGATTGGCGGCATGACGATCGCTAACCTGGTGGGCGTCCCGGGCGGCACCTGGCTTGGGCATCACTTCAGCTGGCGCTATACCTTTGCGCTTATCGCGGTATTTAACGTGGCGGTATTTCTGGCGATCTTCTGCTGGGTGCCCACGCTTTATGACCGGGCCAGCACGCGGCTGCGCGAGCAGTTCCGTTTTCTGGCCTCCCCGGCGCCGTGGCTGATTTTCGCCGCCACCATGTTCGGTAACGCCGGCGTGTTTGCCTGGTTCAGCTATATCAAGCCCTTTATGCTCAACGTCTCCGGCTTTGCTGAAAGCAAGATGATGCTGATTATGATGCTGGCGGGGCTGGGAATGGTGGTCGGCAATCTGTTCAGCGGCAAAATTTCCGGGCGCTACAGCCCGCTGCGCATTGCGGCCATGACCGACGGGGTCATAGCCGTGACGCTGCTGCTGATCTTTGCCTTCGGTGAACACAAAGTCGCTTCGCTGGCGCTGGCGTTTCTCTGCTGCGCGGGACTATTCGCCCTGTCAGCGCCGCTGCAGATCCTGCTGCTGCAGAACGCCAAAGGCGGCGAGATGCTGGGGGCGGCCGGGGGACAGATCGCCTTTAACCTCGGCAGCGCCATCGGCGCCTTCTGCGGCGGAATGATGATCGCCCAGGGCTTTGGCTGGAACAGCGTGGCGCTCCCCGCCGCCGCGCTGTCGTTTCTGGCGATGAGCGCCTTGCTCATCTATGGCTGTCATCAGCGGCGACAAGCTTACTAACGACGCCTACTCACGCCAGGGTTCGCCCAAGGTAAGCATCAGGCGGTTGGCCCAGGCGAAAAAGGCCGCGGACTGCAGCAGATCCAGCTGGGCCAGAGTATCTAAGCCCTGCTCATCAAGCGCCGCCAGATGATCGGCGTTTAACGCGGGTGGCGTCACCGATAGCGCGGCGGCGGCGTCGATTTCCGCCTGCCAGCGCGGCGATTGCCCGTCGCGCAGATCCTCTCCCGGCGTCACCGCCAGCAGCGTGTCGACGGCGGTCTCGTCCTTCGCCAGCTGCGCCGCTTTGCGGGCATGCACCGAGGCGCAGTAAATACAGCCGTTGATTTTACTGGCGACCGTGGCGGCCAGCTCGCGTTCGGCGCGCGGCAATCCTCCCGCGGTATAGAAAATGCCCTTATCGGTCAGGGTCCGCTGCTCCAGCACCGGCTGGTTGCGCGCCAGCAGGCGAAAGTAGGGGGAGTCGCTATGGCCATATTTGGCCAGAATCGCCTGTTCTTCAGCGTTGAATTCCGCCAGCGGTTTATCGGCCAGCCAGGGTTCCCAGTGCAGCTCGTCGCGGGTGAAGCGAACCGGGGCCGCTTTGCCGCTCTGCGCGTACGGGGTGGTATGCCAGTATCCGGCGACCAGCGGCGTATCTGCGCTGACGATGGGCTTATGGTTGAGCGCCCGCAGGCCCAGCAGCAGTCGGCTCTGGAAGCTGACAAAGGCTACCAGCTGCGCCAGGGTGACGATGCCCCGCAGGCTCCAGCCCGCGCTGGTTAAGGTGTGCAGCGCGCCGGGAGTGGCTTCAACGGGGGTGAAGGTGAGCAAGCGGGCAAAGGCCAGCGCCGGGACCAGACGATCGGTGGTCGGATCGGCGAGGCCGAAACCGGCATAGTGCGCCGCCAGCGCGTCCGCCTGGTGCAGTTTCGCCACCTTCGCGGCCACCGCGAAGCGTTCATCAAGAGGAAAGTCAGCGTCCTGCTGGCGGAACAGCACTTCATAACTTCCCTGGGCGTGACGGGTGGCGGCATCGCGGACGGCGCGCGCCTGATAAAGCGGGGAACCGGGGGTAATCTCCGCCAGTTCTGCCAGAATATCCTGACTCAGCGTCATGGGGACTCCTTATCTGATGTGGGGGGCAATATGCTGAGCGATCAGCTCAATGGAACGCAGCGTATCCCTGTGCGAAGGCTCGACCGAGTGCACCTGAAACGAAATATCGGTGGCGCGGGCCAGCACGCTGTCCTGCGCCAGGGAGGCAATAACATGCTCAGGATCGCCAACGTGGGCATCCAGCTGTTGTAGATAGTCGGTGACACTGTCACCTTCTATCGTATGACCCGCCGCCCGGTGCTGTGTCGCCTGCTTGCGCAGACCGGGCTCGGCGACCTGCAGGGCGTGGGCGTGACTGTCGGCGACGAAGGCGGTGCGCGAGGCGAGGATCCGCGGTGCAACGCCGTCCGGCAGCGCCGCCAGGTAGGCGTCGATGATCGGGTTCTGAATGGCGTCCAGCGGCAGGCGTGGCTCGCCGGACGGCCGTGGCTGAGTGCGGGACAGCATCAACCCGTGTCCCGCCTGACCGGCGCGGATAGCGCCCTCCGCCGAGAAGGTGGCGATCCAGATACGCTCCGCCAGCTGCGGCGCCGGCGGATAGAGACGGTTATCCGGGTGGCTCAGCGTGTCGCCGCGCCAGGCGCTATGGATCAGGTGCAGATGGTCGGCAAACGCCGCCCCGCGCTGCTCGCTGGTCAGGCCGAAGGGCAGAAACGAGGTTGGCGTGCCGCCTGAGCCAAACCCCACCTCCAGACGTCCGTCGGTGAGTAAATCCAGTACCGCTGCGTCTTCGGCGACGCGCAGCGGATTTTCCATCGGCAAGGTGATAATCGCCGTACCGAGGCGGATCCGGTCGGTCTGTGCCGCGACGTGGGCGAGAAACACCAGCGGTGAAGGCAGGCCGCCTTCCTGTTCATGAAAATGGTGCTGGGCAATCCATGCGCTGTCGAAGCCCAAACGCTCCGCGTGGCGGATCTGTTCGGCCGCCAGCCGGTAGCGCGTTTGCGCGGAGCCCTGATCGAGCAGACGGGTAAAAAAACCGAGGCGTTTAGGCATTATGCGTTCTCCGTGTGGGCCTGTGCTAAGCGGGAGGAAACCTGTGGAATGGCGGCGATCAGTTCGCGGGTGTAGGCCTGCTGCGGGGCGGCGAACAGGCGGTTTACGTCGCCATGCTCCACCACCTGGCCGGCGCGCAGCACCGTGACGCTGTCGGCGATCCGCCTGACCGTCGCCAGATCGTGGGTAATGAACAGGTAGCTCAGACCCAGCTGCTGCTGTAGCTGCTGCAGCAGGGCGAGGATCTGCGCCTGAACGGTGACGTCGAGCGCCGAAGTCGCTTCGTCAAGGACCAGTATCGCCGGCTCGAGGATCAGCGCCCGGGCAATCGCCACCCGCTGGCGCTGGCCGCCGGAAAGCTCCCGCGGCGTACGCGACAGCAGCTCGGGGGCCAGGGCCACCCGGGCGGCAACGCTCTCCACACGCTGGCGACGCGTCGCCGCGCTGAGGCGCTCAAAGTTTTTTAACGGCTCTTCGATAATCGCAAACAGCGTCTGGCGCGGGTCGAGCGAAGCGAAGGGGTTCTGGTAGACAAACTGGATCTTGCGCCGCAGCTGACGCTGTGCCTCGCGGCTGAGATGCCCGGCGTCAATACCGTCGATGGTGACCTGTCCGGCGTCGGCGCGCTCAAAGCCCAGCAGGATCCGCGCCAGGGTGGTTTTCCCGGAGCCGGATTCGCCCACCAGCGCATGGGTGCTGCCGCGTCTGACCTCAAAGCTGACGCTGTCGAGCGCCTGCAGCGCCTGTTTGCCCAGCGAGAAGCGTTTGCTGATCCCCTCCACGCGAATGGCCGGCGTGGCCAGCGGCCGGTGACACGCCGCCGTTAGCCTCAACGGCGCATCCTGCAGGTCGTGGAGCAGCTGGCGGGTGTAAGGATGCTGCGGACGCTGGACAATCGCCTCGGTGGCGCCTTGTTCCTGAATCTCTCCCTGGCGAAACACCATGATCCGGTCGGCGCGTTCGGCGGCCAGCGCCAGATCGTGGGTGACAAACAGCACGGCGGTACCCGACTCGCGACGCAGGATATCGAGCAGGTCGAGAATGCGCTTCTGCACCGTGACGTCGAGGGCGCTGGTGGGCTCGTCAGCAATAATCAGATCCGGCTGCAGGGCAATGGCGATGGCTATCAGCACCCGCTGTTTCATCCCGCCAGACAGCTGATGCGGATACTGGTCAAAACGCTGTTCCGGGTGGCTGAGACCGACTTTAGCGAGCAGGTTAAGGGCCTGCTGTCGGCGCTCAGCGGCGGAGAGGGACTGATGCAGCCGCAGGATCTCTTCCACCTGCTGACCAATGGTTTTTACCGGGTTGAGCGAATTACCGGGATCCTGCGGGACCAGGCTGATGCTCACTCCGCGCAGGCGGTTCAGGCGTTTTGCCGACCAGTCGCTAATCACTTCGCCATTGAGGACAATCCGCCCGGCATCCCGGCGGGCATTATCCGCCAGCAGGCCGATAATGGCCTGCGCGGTGGTGGTTTTCCCCGAGCCGGATTCTCCGACGAAGGCCAGCATTTCGCCGCGCTGGATGGAAAAGCTGATGTTGTGCACCACCTCGCGCCATTCGCCCCGCGAGCGGTAGCTGATGCGCAGATCTTCAACGGACAGAACGGTCATGGGCGTACTCCACTCCACTGGCGGCTAAGACGATTGGCGGCAAGGACCACGGCGACCACGGCGAGGCCGGGGAAGGTGGTCAGCCACCAGGCGGTTGACAGGTAATTGCGACCTTCGGCGATCAGTAGTCCCCACTCCGGGACCGGCGGCGGAGTGCCGTAGCCGAGGAAGCTGAGGGTGGCCAGGGCCAACATCGCCTGACCGAACTGCAGCGTCGCGAAAGCAAGCACCGCAGTGAGCGAGTTGGGCAGAATATGGCGCCAGAAGACGGCGAAAAAAGTGCCGCCGCTGCCCCGGGCCGCCTCGACGTAATCGCTGTGGCGCACGCGCACCACTTCTGCTCGCGCCAGGCGCGCGAAGCTGGCGATAGCCGCGACGCCAACCGCCACCGCCGCATTTACCGTGCCGAAACCCAGCAGAATAATCACCGTGAGCTGCAGCAGCAGGGAGGGGATGGCCAGCAGGACATCGACCAGGCGCATGATGGTGGATTCCACGCGTCCGGCCAGCGCCCCGGCGAGGGTGCCAAGGGCGGTACCCACCACCAGGCCGATGGCGACGGCGATCAGCGCCGCCGACAGGGAATGCACCGCGCCGTAAACCACCCGCGTCCACAGGTCGCGCCCCAGCTGGTCGGTACCCAGCCAGTAGTGCGCCTGCGGCGCCAGGCGCTGAGCGCCGGGGATCCCCTCCAGCGGGTTAGAGGAGGTAAACCACTGTGGGGCAATGGCCATTAACAGGGCGGCGATCATCACCGCCCACGCCAGCCACAGGCCAGGCTGCAGGCGCACTCTACGCCACTCCGGGCGGCGGCGAACCGCGATGGTATAGTCGACCAGGCTCATTTCGCACCTCCGGTCTGTAAATGGAGTCGGGGGTCCAGTCGCGGCATGACCAGGTCGACCAGCAGGTTGATCAGGACGAAACCGAGGGCGGAGATCATCACCACCGCCTGTAGTACGGCGATATCCTGGTTATTGACCGCCTGCTGGGTCAGCTGGCCGAGGCCGCTGCGGCCGAAGACGGTCTCGGTGATCAGCGCCCCGGCAATCAGTTCGCCGAGCAGCAGCCCGGCAATATTCAGCGCCGGCAGCAGGGCATTCCCCATCACATGGCGCCAGAGGACGCCCGTTTCGCTCATGCCCTTGGCGCGGGCGACCGCGACGAAGGGCTGAACCGCCACCTGATCCATGCTGCGCATCAGGATCTGCGCCAGTGGGGCGGAAATGGGCAGTGCGACGGCGATAACCGGTAAAATCAGTCCTTCCAGTGGGCCGGGGTTGATCACCGGGATCCAGCGCAACTGAAACGAGAAGAGCTGGATCAGGGCGATACCCAACCAAAAGGTAGGTAGAGAGATAAACAGCACCGGTAGCGACTGCAGAAAATTGCTCAGCCAGCGCAGCCCCGGCAGCCGCGAGGCGAAAGTGAGGGCGAACGCCAGCGCCACCGCCAGCAGGAAGGCCGGCAGCGCGAGGCTTAAGGTATCCGGCAGGTTGCTGGCAATCAGACTGCTGACCGCCAGACCCGCCTGCAGGGAATAGCCGAAGTCGCCGTGCAGCATCGCCAGCAGTGTGTGCAGGTACTGGCGCCACAGCGGGCTATCGGCGCCGTAGGCCAGTCGCATCTCCGCAATTTGCGCCGGGCTCAGGCCAAGGTCCGGGTTCTGAAACTTGATCAGCACCGCATCCCCCGGCAGGACCTGCAGCAGGAAAAAGGTGAGGGTAAAGGCCGCCCACAGGACCAGCAGCCCCTGGCCGAATCGTCGCAGAAGATAAGCGCTCATAACCGGCCTCTTAGTGCTTGTCCAGCCACGCGCCGTAGAACGACGGACGACCGACGGCCTCGAAGCTGACGCCTTTGACCCACGGCGCGCCGGCGAACACCTGCGGCTCTTCGAAAATAGGGATCACATAGGCGTTATCGATCAGATAGCGCTGGGCGTCACCGGTTAACTGCAAGCGCTGCTGCGGCTCTACCGCCGCGGAGATGCCGGTCAGCAGGTCATTGAGCTTATCATCGCGGAAGCGCTGCACTTTATCGCTGGAGCCGCCTTTCTGCAGCAGCGCATCGCGGTTGTTGGGGAAGAACATACTTTTCACCACATCCGGGTCGGCGCGGCCCACTTCTGAGACGGTGAGCGGGGTTTTCTGCGGGTCGAGGTTATCCAGCGTACGGCTACCGGCATCCCCGGCTTTGACCGTCAACGCCACACCCACCTGGCGCCACTGCTGGGCGATCAGCTGCAGCACTTCCTTATTTTGCGGCTGCGGCAGCGACTCATAGACGGTCAGCGCCAGCCGCTGACCGTCTTTGCTGCGAATACCGTCGGCGGCGGGCTTCCAGCCGGCGTCATCCAGCAACTGCCGGGCTTTGGCCTGGTCGAAGGTGAGTTTATCGCTGAGATTGACATAGCCGGCGGCAGAGCTGGCCAGCACGGAGGTGGCTTGCGGGTAGTTAGCGGAGAACAGCGTCTCCACCACCTGCCTGGCGTTGGTGGCATGGAGCAGGGCCTGACGCACCCGCAGGTCAGCGACCAGTGGGTTATCCGGGCGGAAGCTCAGGCTGTCGTTGACCCCGCGGGTAGGGGCAGCGTAGATCTTAAATCCCTGATCGGTAGCCTGCTTTTCATCGTAGGCCTGCACCTGGCGAATAAAGCCCGCCTGACCTGCCAGCAGCGCGCCGATACGCACGCTGTCTTCCGGCGTCACAATATAGGTGATGCCGTCGAGGTTAGCGGGCCCCTGCTGGGCAATGTTTTTCGGCCCCCACTGGTAATCCTTGCGCGCCACCAGCGTCAGCTCGCGGCCTGGTTTTTCATCCTGCACGACGAAGGGGCCGGAGCCGATAATATGTCGGGCATCGCCCAGCTCTTCAAAATTACGCTGCAGGGTGCTGAGAGATACCAGACCGGAGCCGATGGTGGCGGTTCCCTGCAGGAAGCCCGGCGACGGCTTGTTGAAGTAGAATTTTACCGTCAGCGGGTCGATCACTTCGCTGCGCTGGTAGTTATTGATGACCTCCGAGACGGGCAGACGATGGGCTTTATCTCCCAGACCATAGGTATCGAAGTTTTTGGCGACGGCGGCGGCGTCCAGCGGTGTGCCATCTGAGAAAGTGACTCCTTTGCGCAGGTGGAAGGTGTACTCGGTTTTATCGGCATTGCTGGTCCAGCTCTCGGCGATCCACGGCTCAATCTCCAGCGTTTTCGGGTTCTGCCAGGTGAGCTTGTCGGTTATCTGATTGAGAATCCCGCCATTCGGGTAAAAGCCGCCGGCGGGCGGATAGAGATTGGTGTGCGGTTGCTGCTCCAGATAAATTAAGGTGCCGCCTTTAACCGGCGTGTCGGCGGCCCAGACGGAAAAGGCGCCGGTGAGAAACAGCGCGGCCAGCGCGGGCAGGCGAAAATGACGATGCATGGTGAATTCCTTTGTTATCTATTGTGTTGCCATCATCGGGCGCGGCTAAAAACAAAGGAACCAAGGAATTGCGCTAAGCATTTGCGGAAATTGCATTTACTTCCCGGGTTGGGAAGCGAGAGGACGTGCCAGGGGGATCGCCTCTCCCGGACGGGAGAGGCGCGGGTGATTAGCTACGCAGATCGATAACCATACGGCCGCGGATCTGACCTTGCTCCATCTCTTTGAAGATAGCGTTGATATCTTCCAGCGGACGCAGGGTGACTTTCGGCACCACTTTGCCTTCGGCGGCAAACTGGAAGGCTTCCACCAGATCCTGACGGGTGCCGACCAGCGAACCGACCACTTCGATGCCGTCCAGCACCAGACGCGGAATATCGAGGCTCATCGCCTCCGGCGGCAGGCCCACCGCAACCACGCGGCCACCGGCGCGAACGGCATCCACCGCCGAGTTAAAGGCCGCTTTAGCCACCGCGGTTACTACCGCAGCGTGGGCGCCGCCGGTTTTTTCCTGAATCACTTTCGCCGCATCTTCATTGCGGGAGTTGATGGTCAGGTCGGCGCCCATCGAGGCCGCCAGCTCCAGCTGTCCGTCGTTGACGTCGATAGCGATCACTTTGGCGTTAAACACATTCTTCGCATACTGCAGCGCGAGGTTACCCAGCCCGCCGAGGCCGTAGATGGCGATCCACTGGCCCGGTTTGATGTGGGAGACCTTGACCGCTTTGTAGGTGGTGACGCCCGCGCAGGTGATGCTGCTGGCGGCGGCGGAGTCGAGGCCGTCCGGAACTTTTACCGCGTAGTTGGCGGTGACGATGCACTCTTCCGCCATGCCGCCATCGACGGTATAGCCGGCGTTTTTCACCGAGCGGCAGAGCGTCTCGTTGCCGCTGTTACAGTAATCGCAGTGGCCGCAGCCTTCGAAGAACCACGCCACGCTGGCGCGGTCGCCCGGCTTCAGGGAGGTGACGCCCGGGCCGACTTTTTGTACCACCCCGATCCCTTCATGGCCGAGAATGACGCCGGTTTTATCGCCAAAATCGCCGTTTTTCACGTGCAGGTCAGTATGACACACGCCGCAGCATTCCATTTTCAACAGCGCTTCGCCGTATTCCAGCGGGCGCAGCGTTTTTTCCGTGACGTTAACCTGATGGTCGTGGGTAACAACAGCTGCCTTCATGCCTGTCTCCTTGTGGGGGAATTGATTAACTTAATTAATGCAATAGTACCCAATAAGGATTAGACGCTGAGTGGTAAAATACAAGGCGCTTAGTACAGAATGTGGCTTTTTGCTACAGAGATAGCACAAAATTCAGACAATATCGCTATATTTAGTAGGTAATAATATTGACGCTGAATGGTCATGTTTTTGTCATCACTCGAATCTATTGTTTTGCGCATCAATTTCTTATAACAACAGAGTGATACAACAATGCATCTGGTAAAAACCATCCTCACCGCCGGTCTGCTTTTGTCCGCCGCCGCCCAGGCCCACAATGTGCTGGAATTTCCCCAGCCGGAAAACAACCCGGAAGAATTTTACGCCGTCACTGAGATCCCGACGGGCGGGATCATTAAGTACGAAACCGATGCTAAAACGGGGTTTATCGTCGCCGACCGCTTTCAGTCGATGCCGGTGGCCTACCCGGCGAACTACGGCTCGCTGACCCAGTCGCTGGCCGGGGATGGCGACCCGCTGGACGTGGTGTTTTATACCCGCGCGCCGATGGCCCCGGGCACGCTGATTAAGCTGCGGGCAATTGGTGTGCTGAAGATGATAGACGGCGGTGAGAAAGACGACAAAATCATCGCCGTACCGGCCAGTAAAATTGACCCGACCTACGACGACATCAAGACCATCTCCGATCTGCCGAAAATAGAACAGCAGCGGCTGGAGGCCTTCTTCCGGGTCTATAAAGAACTGCCGGAGGGGCGTAAAAAGGTCGAGCTGGCCGGCTTTAATGACGCCGCGGCCGCGAAGCAGGAGATCAAATCGGCCTGGGAGGCTTGGAAGGCGAAGAACCCGCAATAATATTCATCGCGGGCGCTGTCCGGCGCCCGCGGCATTCGCTTTCACGATCCCTATGGCGGCAAAATCACACGTCACACGTCACACGACAACGCTATCCCACCATATTGCATCTTGACGCAGGATGAAGGCGATGGTTGTATTGTACAACCATTTCATTTTCTGAACCCGCCGCCATGCCTGATACCCCCTTAATCCAACAGATTCGTACCGCCTCGCGGTTAATGGTGCGCGAGCTGGGCTTTATGAGCACCACGCTGGCCGCCACCCATTATTCACCTTCGGCGGTGCACACCCTGCTTGAGGTATCGATGAGGGGGGAGATGACGGCCGCGCAGCTGGTCACGTTGCTGGGACTGGAAAAATCAAGCGTCAGCCGGATGGTCTCTCGTCTGCTGGCGGCCGGTGAGCTGGAGGAGCGTCCTTGCGCGGAGGATGCGCGCGCGAAATCACTCGCCCTGACGGCAAAGGGGCACGATACTGTGGCGAAAATTAACGCCTGGGGTACCCGTCAGGTGGTGGAGGCGTTAGACCATCTGGATGAGACGCAGCAGCAAACTGTCGCCACTGGACTGGCGGCCTATGCCCGGGCGCTGGCGCAGTGTCGGGATAGCGCGCTCGCGGATACGGCTCCGCAAATTTCGCTGATGACCGGCTACCAGCCGGGGATGATCGGCCGGATAGCCCAGATGCACGGGGAGTATTACGCCCGTCATCATGACTTTGGCGCTTTTTTTGAAGGCAAGGTCGCCAGCGGCGTAGCGGAATTTGCCACCCGGCTCTCCTCCCCGGCCAACCAGATCTGGCTGGCGATCCGCGAAGGGAAAATCGTCGGCTCGCTGGCTATCGATGGCGAGGACCTCGGCCAGCAGGAGGCGCATTTGCGCTGGTTCATTCTCGATGACAGCTGCCGGGGAAGCGGCATTGGCAGGCGGCTCCTCAGCGAGGCGATGGCTTTCTGCGATAGTCGCCAGTTTAGCGCGGTGCAGCTGTGGACCTTTAAAGGGCTGGACGCGGCCCGCAAACTGTATGAATCCTTTGGCTTCACGTTAATCCGAGAATGGCAGGGGGAGCAGTGGGGAAAGGTAATGACCGAGCAGCAATTTACCCGGTCCGGAAACACCGGCTAAGGGCGTGGCGCCTTAGCCGGTGGGGGGACATGGAGATTACGTCAGTTGGTTAAGCAGGCGGGCAATCTCCTCTTGCCACTGTGCCTGCAGTGACGGCTTTTGATGTTTTGGCTTGCGGGCCATGTCGTCAGCCAGCCACTGCTCCAGGTCAATCAGCCGCGCCAGCAGCGCCTCCTCATCATCGTCAGCCCCGGCGGGTGTACTCTGCAAAGCGAGCCGACTGTCCGGGGCGGGCGCCACGGCCTGCAGACGGGCATAGACCTCCTCCAGGCTGTGCCACTCCGTTAGCCCGGCGCTGTCAATCAGCCAGAAGCGGTTACAGCTTTCGCTAATCAGCTGGCGGTCATGACTGACCAGCAGCACGCCGCCGGGGTAATCGCGCAGCGTCTGCGCCAGCGCCGCTTTACCCTCCATATCAAGATGGTTGGTGGGTTCATCCAGCAGCAGCAGACTGTAGCGCGCCAGCGACAGGCCAACGAACAGCAGCCGCGATCGCTCGCCGCCGCTGAGGGTGCTGACCTTCTGGCTATGTCTCGCCCAGCCAAACCCGGCGGCGATCAGCGCCCGTTTACGGGTGTCCGCCGACGGGGCAAACGGCGTCAGGGCCTCGAGCAGGCTGGCCTCGTTCGGCAACTGCGCCAGCGTCTGGTCATAGTAGCCGGGGTGCAACCGGGGATGCAGGCGCAGCCCCGGGAGAGGCGATGCGTTGTTCATCTGCTGCCACAGCAGGCGCAGCAGGGACGATTTGCCGCCGCCATTACGTCCCATGATGGCCACGCGATCGCCGCTGCGCAGGCGCGCCACGCCGGTGGTGAAGAGGGATGGCTGACCCGGCGCGGGCGAGACGGGAAGGGTGTCCATCTCCAAAAGGCGGTCGGCCGGCAGGGCGTCCCCCTGTAACACCAGGCGCCACGGCGGGCCGACGCTGAGCTCGGTCTGCTCGTCTTTCAGGCGGGCGACCTGCTTCTCCATCTGTTTGGCTTTGCGGGCGAGATCTTCATTGTCATAGACCCGACCCCAGGTGGCCAGCCGCCGGGCGCTGGCGCTGACCCGGTCGATCTCTTTTTGCTCCGCCTTATGACGTAACGCGGCGCTTTCATCCTGCTCCTGCAGTGCCTGACGGGCAGCGCTGCAGGGCAAGGCGAAGCAATGTAGCGTCTGGTCACGGAGGATCCAACTCGCATTAGTTACAGCATCCAGTAAGGTGTTGTCGTGTGACACCAGTACGAAGCTCCCCTGCCAGGTTTGCAGGAAGCTTTCCAGCCACAGCAGGGTGGGCAGATCGAGATGGTTGCCCGGCTCATCCAACAAGAGCAGATCAGGCTGGCGGATCAGCGCCCGGGCCAGCAGCAGACGCGTGTGCTGGCCGCCGCTCAGGGTGGCGGTCTGCTGCTCCATCACCGCCGGGGTAAAGCCCATCTGCGCCAGCAGGCGCTCGGCCAGCCAGCGCTGTGCTTCCCGCGCGTCGGCGGGTAATGGGGCCAGCACCGCCTGCAGCAGCGACTGCGTATGCAGCGCCTCCGGCAGATGCTGTTCAACGCGGGCCATCAGACACTGACCGGCGAGCGAGACGCTGCCCGAGGTGGGCGCGAGGGTGCCGTCCAGCACCTGCAGCAGGGTGCTTTTGCCGCAACCATTATGGCCGATGAGACCGATCCGGTCGCCTTTCTTCAGGGTGAAGGAGAGGGAGTTAAACAGCGGCCCAAAAGCCGTCTCCACGTGGAGCGCATGGGCAGTTAGTAATGTACTCATAGTCAACTTACTCAAGAGTTACAGGCATGCAAATGCCTCGTCAAAACTCGCTGACGATAACCCGGTAAGCCGGAGAGAAGGGATTGCGTGAAGGGTCTTCGCTCAAGCCATAGTTATCGCAGCACGATACCGATAACGCTTGAGCTGGCGCAATTGCCTAAGGCATGTGAAACAATAAACATTTCACAATACAGCATGGGGGGCCTCCTTTTTTATTCAGTAAGTTGATGGGTGATGGCAGTGTAGTGGGGAAAGGGAAAGCGCGCCAGTGACAAAACTGGCAGGGGGCCGATACCCACCAGTTTTCGTGTTCAGTGCCATTACCGGCGAGATATTGTTGGCGCAGAAGGCTAGTGTGTTTGCTAAAACGTAATGGGAAACCAGCGGGCGTGGTCGCGGGTATATTCCGTCATCGCCTGGGGATCCTTTATCGCCTGGCAGGGAGCCTCGAGAATATTCGGATACGAATCCGGATACCAATCCTCTTCGGTCGTTAAGGTAAAAAAGCGAGACTCCCGGTGGGTTTCACAGGTATAGGCGTTTTTAATATTGTCGACTTTGCGATATCCCCTGGGATCACGATATTCGATATACACGTTGTACTCAGAGCGGGTACCCCGCCACGCGCCAGGCTCCGGTTTCTGCCAGCGTATCGTCTGGTAGTAGCGCTCCCGCTCGCCGTAGCGATAGACAGGGGTTTCCCCGCCGGGAATCACGTCGGGTCTCAGGAAGAAAAACAGCAAACCCGCCAGCAGGAGTAACACCGATGGGAGAGTGTGGGTCAGCAGCCGCGGCGCCCGACGGTTAACCAGCAGCAGCCACAGCAGCGGCGGGATCGTGCTGACGATAAAAGCAAAGAGGATTTTCGCCGGCGTATAGAGTTCATGCACCGAAACCTCGCCGGCTTTCGCCGCGTAAAACGCCTGCTTATCGCCGAAATACCAGTACTCACCGTGAAAGGCGCTGATGGCGCTCACCAGCAACAGTCCGCTAAACAGCCCCAGCCAGAGGCGTAATATCGGCTGCAAAACCATTTTTTGCTGGCTCATTTACGGCTCCTGATGGTTTTAGTGACAAGCAGCTCGTCTTCAGAGACCGTATCCAGATCGGCAATCTGACTACACTGGTTGGCAAGGACCTGCGGATCGCCGTTCGGGAACCAGCCCTCATTGAATGACAGGGTGTAAAACTGGGTATGCCGCTGCACTTCACAGCGCCAGGCGCGGCGAAGATTGTTTCTGTCGATAAGCCAGCGGGGATCTTTCGCTTCAACAAAGGTTTCATATTTTGATTGCTTAGCGGAATGACTACCTGACCGGGTTTTCATCCAGAATATGGACGCATAATAGGTATTGTGTTTACCGTACTGAATACTGGCATCCCGACCCGGGGTGACCTCCGGATGGAGGAAAATAACTATCCCGGCGGCAATCAGTACCATCAGCGGTAATATAGGATGCTGTATCGGCCGCCAGGGAATGTTACGTACCGCCAACAGCCAGACCAGGGTAATAATAAACACGTAGAGCAGGGCGAAGAAAAATTTACTCGGTTCATAGATGACGACATCCACCAGATCGCCGGTGGCGGGCTGATACTGTTCCGCCCGCGGGGTGAGCATCCACATATCACCGCTGAAGAGGCACATTCCGGTCATGATGGCGATACCGCCGATAAGAAACAAGACAATACGGATCAGAATCGCATTCACTTTATTCGCGCCAGGGGTTAATTTTAGCATTTCACATTCCGTTGTGAGGGGGTGAGAAACAACTATTTTGCACAGCGGAGGGCGCGCGGCAAATGCTATCCGTTTTATATTTTTACGATGAATGAATATGGGCGAAAAAGATGTTTCTGTGGCGGGAGGTATTATTCTGACGTTATTAATAACCGGGCCGCTATTTCGACCCGGTGACAGCGATTAAATCGAGGTGCGGCGATAATTGCGATATTCCGGTAGCCAGAAATTATCGCTGATCGCTTGCAGCAGCGCTTCGGCGGAGGTTTTCACCGCCACGCCTTGCTCCTGGGCCACCTTACCCACCGCGAAGGCAATCGCCCGTGAGACGGTCTGGATATCCTTCAGCTCCGGCAGCACCGGACCTTCGCCGTTGTTGACCAGCGGCGAGTGCTGCGCCAGGGTTTCGCTGGCAGCCATCAGCATCTCGTCGGTGACCCGCGACGCGCCGGAGGCGATCACCCCCAGTCCAATACCCGGGAAGATATAGGAGTTATTGCACTGGGCGATGGGATACTGCTTGCCTTTCACGGTAACCGGGGAGAATGGGCTGCCGGTGGCGACCAGCGCCTCGCCGTCGGTCCAGCTCAGGATATTCTGCGGCGTCGCTTCCACCCGTGAGGTTGGGTTGGAGAGCGGCATCACGATCGGCCGCGGGCAGTGCTTGTGCATCTCGCGGATAATCTCTTCCGTGAACAGTCCCGGCTGACCCGAGACGCCGATCAGGATGTTCGGCTTCACGTTGCGCACTACGTCCAGCAGGGACAGCGCCTCGCTGGTGGTATCCCAGCTCTGCAGCTGCTCACGCTTTTGCACCAGCTTGTTCTGGAACGGTAGCAGATTAGGCATGCCGTCGGTTAACAGGCCGAAGCGGTCAACCATAAACACGCGCTGGCGGGCCTCTTCTTCACTGAGTCCTTCGCGGACGATCTGGGCGATAATTTGTTCAGCGATACCGCAGCCGGCCGAACCCGCGCCGAGAAAGACGATTTTTTGCTCGCTCAGCTGGCTACCGGCGCCGCGGCTGGCGGCGATCAGCGTCCCGACGGTCACCGCCGCGGTGCCCTGAATATCGTCGTTAAACGAGCAGATTTCATTGCGGTAGCGGTTGAGCAGCGGCATGGCGTTCTTTTGCGCAAAATCTTCAAACTGCAGCAGCACGTCCGGCCAACGGGCCTTAATCGCCTGGATCACGTCGTCAACGAACTGATAGTACTCGTCGTCGGTAATGCGTGGATGGCGCCAGCCCATATACAGCGGATCGTCGAGCAGCTGCTGATTGTTTGTTCCGACGTCCAGCACGATAGGCAGGGTGTAAGCCGGGCTGATGCCGCCGCAGGTGGTATACAGCGACAGTTTACCGATCGGGATCCCCATTCCGCCGATCCCCTGGTCGCCGAGGCCGAGAATGCGCTCGCCATCGGTGACCACAATCACTTTCACGTTGTGGTTCGGGACGTTTTGCAGGATGTCGTCAAGGTTATGGCGATTCTGGTAGGAGATAAAGACGCCGCGGGCGCGACGATAGATCTCGGAGAACCGTTCGCAGGCCGCGCCTACCGTCGGGGTATAGATAACCGGCATCATCTCTTCAAGGTGGTTGCCGATCAGGCGATAAAACAGGGTTTCGTTGGTGTCCTGGATGTTACGCAGATAAATATGTTTGTCGATTTCAGTTTTGAATCCCTGATACTGGATCCAGGCGCGTTCCGCTTGCTCTTCGATAGTTTCAACCACTTCCGGCAGCAGGCCGAGCAGATTGAAATTGCTGCGCTCTTCCATACTGAAGGCGCTTCCCTTGTTGAGCAGGGGGAATTCAAGCAGAACGGGACCCGCGTAGGGGATGTACAGGGAACGGTTTTTCTTATGGGTAAATTGCATCGCACTAACTCCTTGATCATGACCACAGTCCCGGCGCGGCGATAAGCGAAGGGCGGGTGGAAAGCAGCGGGCAGAGTATAGAGCAGAAGGTCTTCAAGCGGGTAAACAAGCAGTCAATTGCCATAAAAAAACACCATCCTGGCAACAGGACGGTGTTGTTTATCATCACTCAGGCTGAAAATTAACCACCGCGGCGTTTGCGGCCGGTAGCATGGATGTGGTTAATGGTGGTTTCTTCATCGCCTTCCAGCACCACTTTTTTCTGCCGGGAAAGCTTATAGTTCAGACCGAGAAGATGACGTGCCTGATGGTTCGATTTCATTCTGACTCCTTTATCCTGTTCTGGTTTCAAGGGCAAACCCGGTAATGACCGGATGAAATGTAACCCAAAGTCGGCCGCGCGTTTTTTGTGCGGCCACAGGTAGGGTGGTCCATTTTCTCGGTAATAGCAACCCTGGGGAGCCAGATTAAGAACAGTCCTCCTTGCGCGCCGCAGGGGTCACCACTTCATCTCACCGGTATTAACTTTGGCGCTTAACTCCAGCGAGCTGGTCTCCGCCAGGCCCGGCCACTGTGCCTCCATCGCCTTGATCACCCCGGCCGAATCCGAATGCGTCTTCAGCGCCTGCTCGAACTGCTGGAGATAAGTTTTTGTAAAGCGCACCGCGCTGTCTCCCTCCGGCGGGGTGCCGAGATAATGGCCCGGGATCACCCGCTGCGGGTGCAGGGCGATCATCTGGTCCAGCGTATTACGCCATTGCTGACGACTGGCCGGCGTCTGGGTGTCGGCGGTCCAGAGATGCATACCCCACGCCACGCCGGTGCCGCCGAGGATCGTTTTGTTCGCCCGGATCCAGACGAACGCCGCGTAGTCATGCGGCTGCATGATGGTCACTTTCTCGCCATCGATGGTAAAGCTGTTGGCCTCCAGCGCCTGCGGGACATACACCTGCGTCGGCGCGCCGTCTTTCATTTGCGGGCCCCAGTACGCCAGTTTGGCCGCTTTGGTGGCTTCAATATGTTTGACGACCTCCGGCGTGGCGACCACCTCCGCCTGCGGGAAGGCTTTTACCAGCGGCTCAAGACCAAAATAGAAATCCGGATCGCCAGAGGTGATCACAATCCGCGATAGCGGTTTGCCGTTTTTCCTGATCATCTCCACCAGCTTTTCCCCATCTTTGACGCTGAACTGCGCGTCGAAAAGTACCGCTTCATGCGGACCGGAAACGAGGGTCGAGTTGACGGCAAAAAGTCCTTTTTCCTGCGGGTTGTAAGTTTGCAGCGTCAGAGGCGCCGCGAAGACCGCGCCGCTGAACAGGGCGGTAGCAACAGCAAGGGCAGATAATTTCATGATTTATTCTCAGTAACAGGTGAATGCGTTCCATTGTACGGATTTCGCTATTTGATAAAATTCCTGAAACAAGAGATGCTGAGTTTCATAAAACGTGCAGATCAGGGGGAGTGATGGACAGGGTGATTGCTGCGCAGGTGTATCTGCGCATCTGCGAGCTGGGAAGTCTTAGCGCCGCGGCGCGGGCGCTGGGTATGTCGCGCCCGATGGTCAGTCGCTATCTGGAGCAGATGGAGAGCTGGGCCGGCGCCCGGCTGATCCATCGCTCAACCCGGCGGCTGACGCTGACCCCGGCCGGGGAGAAGGTATTGCTCAAGACCCGCGGTTTGACGCGGATCGCCGATGAAATCGCCGGCGAGCGTCAGCGGGCCGATCCCAGCGGCACATTGCGCGTCGCCTGCGCGCACTTTACCGCCATGCAGCTAATCTCCCCGCTGCTACCGGACTTTCTCGCCCGCTATCCACTGCTGCGCCTGGAGCTGGATATCAATAACCATCCGGTCAGCCTGATCGGCGAGCGTATCGACGTGGCCATTCGCATTACCGACAACCCGGAAGCGGGGGCCATCGCTCGTCGCCTCGGAGTGTGCCGTTCGCTGCTCTGCGCCGCGCCGGGCTGGATGCGCCAGCATGGCCCGTTGACGACGCCCGACGATCTGCAACGACATAACTGCCTGCTATACAGCCATTTCGCCAGCCAGCACTGGCAGTTCAGCGATGCGCAGGGGCGCGAAGCGTCGGTGGCGGTGAACGGTAATCTGAGCGCAGGGATATCTTCATTGCTGCTGGAGGCGGCGGTTGCCGGGTGCGGCATTGCGATGCTTCCCGAACTGGAGGCCCGGGGCGCGATTGACAGCGGCACGCTGGAGGTGGTGCTTCCGGAGTGGACGCCAAAGGCGTTGAGCGTTTACGGCATCTATCTTTCCCGCGACTACCAACCTGACGGATTACCGCTATTTCTTGATGCGCTGCAGAGGCGTCTGGGAGAGGAGACTGGCCACGGCTGAGTCTAGGCGCTTCGTGCCCAGGCAGCACCGGCGGAAGGCAATTCCGCCGGTAGGCTGACGTTGAGCTTTATTCGTTGCCCCACTGATTAAGAAAATTAGCGATATCGTCAATGCGGTTTTCGTTAATGGCCGCCTCGCGGGCCATTTCTCGCTGCGCCTCTTCGTCAATCTCTTCGTTATTAGTTAACCGCGCAATCAGCAGTTGGAAATAGCGCGCCAGCGCATCGCGTTCTTCATCCTTTACCGGCGCAGCCGCTTCGGTCTCGTATTCGTCCACGATGTCATAAAATTTCAGGGGGATGTCATTACTCATCTGTCGTCCTCAGGGGTGGCGTCGGGGCCAGGGTTAGCGCACAGCGGCGGGCGGACATCATAGCATGCGGCCAGAGTAGCGGAGTGGAGGAAAGAAAAAATTGCCGCAACCGGGAGGCGAGGGGCCAGTATATAGCCGCAAGGGTTGGCCGGGAAAATACCGGCGCGCGCTGGCGCGCGTCGGTATGCCGGGAGGCTTAGACCACACCATCCCCGCCGTCAGAACACCACACCTGTCCGGAGGTATATGAGCAGGCATCGGATGCCAGGGTGACATACAGCGGGGCGATCTCTACCGGTTGCCCCGGGCGCCCCATCGGCGTGTCTTTGCCAAACTGTTTCACCTTCTCGTCCGGCTGGCCGCCGCTGGATTGCAGCACCGTCCAGTAAGGGCCAGGCGCTACGGCGTTCACGCGAATGCCTCGTTTCGCCACCTGTTTAGCCAGCGATTTAGTGAAGATCGCGAGACAGGCTTTGGTCTGCGCATAATCGAGCAGGATCGGGCTGGGTTTATACGCCTGCACCGAGGTGGTATTGATAATCGCGCTTCCGGCCTGGAGGTGAGGCAGTGCGGCGCGGGTGATCCAGAACGGCGCGTAGACGTTGGTTTTGAAGGTGGCGTCGAAATCTTCGGTGGTGAGTTCCTCAAGGGTTTCGCAGTATTGCTGACGTCCGGCGTTATTAACCAGGATGCTCAGACCTCCCAGCTGTTCCACCGCGTCGGCCACCAGCGACTGGCAGAAGGATTCTGAGCGAATATCACCCGGGAGGGCGACCGCGGTGCGCCCTTCGGCTTTGATCAGGGCGATAACTTCATCCGCATCCTTTTGCTCTTCGGGCAGATAGTTTATCGCGACGTCGGCGCCTTCGCGGGCAAAGGCGATCGCCACCGCACGGCCAATACCGGAGTCGCCGCCGGTAATTAACGCTTTCTTACCAGCCAGTCGCCCGGAGCCGGTGTAGCTGGTTTCACCGTGGTCCGGGGATGGCTCCATTTCCGCATCCAGACCCGGCGGGGTTTGTTCTTGCTCCGGGAACTCCGGACGTGGAGCCGTCTCTTCTGGCAACATGGAGGTGGGTAACTTCTTCATTGGCGGTTTTTCATCTTGCATAGTCATCTCCTTCAGACAGAACGGGCCAGCTCTAAGAATAGGTCAGCTTCTCCTGGCGACAGCCACTGAATGACTCGCAACATCGCAGTCAATGGCCAACCGTAGGCGTAACGGTATGCCTTAACCGACTGATCCTTGGCGTATTTCGGGGGATAGCGTTGCGTTATTATTGCTGACGTTAAATTAGGATTATTCCATCCTTAATCAAGGACCGAGGGCTATTTTCGTAACGCGCATGATCTTTTTCTCGAGTTAGGATGAAGGTGCTCCCTGAATAAACGATGAAGATGTTCATTCGCAAACCATGGCCTATAAGTTGATACCTCTTTAGGGGTAATATTCCTGGGGTTGTATTCAGCGGGATAAAGAAATATTTATTCATTAAATCGTTTGCATTTTTTTACAAACGGCCGTTGGACGATTCTGTTTTACCCGCCGGTGAACATAACCTACGTCAAATAAAGGAGTTGTGTGAGGTATATTTTATCTTACCGCTTCGTTAGTAAAGCTTTATTTTGTCAGTGCGCGGATGGGTATCTGAAATTAATTTGACTCCTGCAGGCATTCCTCTAGTGTTAGATATCGAGGGCGATGATTTGTAACAGGGTCATTTTCCATTTACCAACCGATATTGATCAAACCAAAGGTGAAAATTATGGCAGAGCATAGAGGCGGTTCAGGTAATTTTGCAGAAGATCGTGAGAAAGCATCCGAAGCCGGGCGTAAAGGCGGACAGCACAGCGGCGGGAACTTTAAAAATGATCCTGAGCGTGCATCCGAAGCCGGTAAGAAGGGTGGTAAGAACAGTCATGGCGGCGGCCGTAAATCCGGTGACAGCTAGCGACTGATGAGCTGTGACGCCGACAAATCGGCGTTGAGACAAAACCTGTGGGCCAGATGGTCCGCAGGTTTCTGCATATTCAGGGTTTATTTCTCTATAACGACATTCATTATCCGCGATGCGGGGGAACTAAAAGGTGAGGAGGAAATCGCCGCATCACTAGCAATAAAAGAAGGCCGCAGCGGCAATAAATTAGCCGGACGGTAAAGACAGAAAATAACGGAACGGGACAATACGCAACGCTGTTTTCTTTTTTATGCTTAGGCAAAAGAAAGACATTTTCAGCGTAAGGTTTAGCGCCTGACGCTGCGGTCAGAGCGTCGATAAAATGGTCGCTCAATATTGTTCGGTCCTAAGGTAATAAAATGAAGTTGACGCCAGTGTTTATTAAGCGCTGTCATCTTGTCGCCGCCGTTATGTGGGTGGGTCTGGCGATACCCTCGTTGATCTGGTGGAAAGACAGCGTACTGTGGGTCATTCTCATCAGTATTTATGCCAATATTGTTGGCCATTTATCCGGATATAGCGCAGCGCGAGCTGACCAGGCGGCGGAAGAGAGTGAAGATTCCACGTCAAAATAAAAGGTTAATGATCAGAGGTGTATATGACGGATATTGAAAATTATCACAACTGGCTTCGCGATGCGCATGCCATGGAAAAACAGGCTGAGTCGCTGCTGGTGGCCACCATCAGACGCCTCGATAATGAACCGCAGTTACGCACCCGCCTTGAACAACATCTCTATGAAACCCGACGGCAATTGTCCGCCCTGCAGGATATCATCGCCCGCAACCATATTTCCCGCTCTGCGCTGAAGGATGCGATGAGCCGGGTGGCGGCGTTAGGACAGACCATTGGCATCATGCTGCCCGGTGATGAGGTTATTAAAGTGATTATCACTGCCTACGTTTTTGCCCATTTTGAGGTCGCCTGCTATACCGCTTTATTAACGGCGGCGAAAAGAGTAGGCGACCACAGCGCGATGCATACACTGGAGGGTATCCTGGCTGAAGAGAGAGGAATGGCTGATTGGCTGCTCCATTATCTGCCAGTGCTGACCGGGCAATATCTTATGGATACCGATATGCCTGGCGTTGAGGCCGGGCATTAAGCCGCCGGAGAACGCTATGGTCAAACGGCAAACCATCGCGCTCCTCGCCGCCGAGGAACAGGTTCCGCTGGTATTAACCGCCAGGCAGCAGGCGCTGGTGGACGCGGTAGCGAACAGGATGCTACCAGCGGAACGCAATCCCGTATCGCCTGTCGGCAAACCGCGCGCGAAGGCCAGGGCGGGGTCCGGATCGCGCTGAGGCGGCTGACAGGGACGGGCAGAACGCGAGGTGAGAGTGATGCAACGGGAGGAGTGGTTTCACAGAGCGGTCATCTATCAGGTTGACAGTTCGCTCTTTTATGATGCCAATGGCGATGGTTTTGGCGATCTCGCGGGCATTCGCCAAAAGCTACACTACATTCGCAGCCTGGGAGCGACGGTGCTCTGGCTAACTCCGTTCTATCTCACTCCTCTGCAGGATGATGGCTATGATATCAGCGATCATCTGCAGCCCGATCCGCGGTTCGGCACTATCGCTGACGTGATTGAGCTGATTGCCCGCGCCCGCGAGCTGGGACTGCGGGTGATCGTTGAGCTGGTGATCCAGCACACCTCCGCGCAGCACCCGTGGTTCCAGGCGGCGCGACGCGATCCCCGGTCGCCGTGGCGGCCGTATTATCTGTGGGCCGATCGGCCGCCGGAAAACGACGATCCTCCCATGTTTCCCGGCGTTGAGGAGAGCGTCTGGCGCTGGGACGAACAGGCTGGGCAATATTATCGCCACATGTTTTATCACCACGAGCCCGACCTGAATCTCGCCCATCCGCCGGTGATCGCTGAAATCGAAAACATTATCACCTTCTGGCTGCAGGCTGGGGTGTCTGGCTTTCGTCTCGATGCCGCGTCACATCTGGTCAAGCAGGCCGGAAAGGGCGACGAGACGCGCGGCTACCCGCTGCTGACCCATCTCCGGCAGGTTGTACAGCGCCTCAATCCCGATGCGATACTCCTGGGTGAAGTGGACGTCGCGGTAGAAGATTACCGTCATTATTTCGGCCAGGGCGATCGGCTGCAGATGGTGCTTAATTTCTGGCTTAACAAATACCTCTACCTCAGCCTGGCGCAGCAGCGCGCCGCGCCGGTGTTGAAGGCCCTGCAGGCGATGGTGACCCCGCCGGACGGGTGCTGCTTCGTCAACTGGCTGCGCAACCATGATGAACTGGATCTTGAGGGGATTGGCGAGCGCAACAAGCGCCAGGTTATCCGCACCTTTGCCCCTGATAAATCGATGTCCGTTTACCAGCGCGGCGTACGCCGAAGACTGGCGCCGATGCTGGACGGCGATACCCGACGCATAGCCTTAGCCCATGCTATCCTGCTGGCGCTCCCCGGCGTGCCGGTGATGCGCTATGGCGACGAGATTGGCATGGGTGACGATCTCTCCTTACCGGAGCGCTACGCGGTCAGAACGCCGATGCAGTGGTCAGCCGCGGCCAACGCCGGCTTTTCCCGGGCGGCGCGGGATGATTTGCCGGTAAAACCGGTGGCCAGCGGGCGGTTCCGCTACCAACGGATCAATGTAGAAACGGCGCTGCGCCATCCCAGGTCGCTGCTGCATCGGGTACGCAATATGGTATTGGCGCGCACGGAATATACTGAACCGGGATCCCTCCCTTTTACTCTCCTTACCCTAAAGCCCGACGCGGTGCTGGGCTTACTCTATCGCAGCGAATCGCGGGAGGTATTGATGCTGGCCAACTGCAGCCAGCAGGCGGTAGAGGTCCTGCTCCCGCCGCTGGCCGAGGGCTACTGGAGCCCAATTCTGGAAGATAAGCTCTATCAGGATGGGCTGCACGGCGGGAAAGATGCGCGGCTGGCACTCTCCGAGTATGGTTACCGTTGGTTCAGCCGCAGCCTGAGTTAGCGCCGTTTTCCGGAACGACGGAACAACGCCCGCAGCGCCATCGTCGCCACCGCTACCCCGACGCCGGCGGCGACTTTACCCGGGAGATCGGCGCTGATGGTGACTGCTTTACGCCGTGCGCCATCGTTAAAGGGGCCGTGGCCCGGATGATTGCCGCGCACCGGCGTGAACAGGTCGTCCTGTTGGTCTGACGACTTTGGCTGACCGGTAAACTGTCCCTCCCACGCTTTTTTCACCATCAGCCGATCGAGCAGGCGAGGGAAGAAGACCTGGCCGAGGATCGACTGGATGGTGCTTTTTCCGACCCACAGCTCGTTGACCGGGCGCTGGATGACGCTGTAAATAGCCTCGGCGGCGACTTCCGGCTGATAGACCGGGGGCACCGGCTGCATGGCCTGATCCATTTTGTTTCGCGCCCAGCCAAACTGGGCGGTGTTCATCCCCGGCAGTTGCACCATGGTCAACTGGATGTGGCTTTTCTCATGCATCAGTTCGGTTCGCACGGCATCGGTAAAGCCGCGGATCGCCGCTTTCGCTCCGCAGTAAGCCGACTGCAGTGGGATTGAACGCCAGGCCAGCGCCGAGCCGGCCTGAATAATCACCCCCCGATCCCGGGGGATCATGACCTCCAGCGCCGCGCGGGTGCCGTTCACGTACCCGAGATAGGTCACCTCCGTCACCCGGCGAAACTCCTCCTCGCTCATCTGACGAAAGGGCGCCAGCACGGTGGTCATGGCGTTGTTGATCCAGACGTCGATTGCCCCGAGGGTGGTTTCCACCTCGGCGGCGGCGCGCTGCAGCGCCCCGGCATCGACGACATCGGCGCTAATAGCCAGCGTTTTAATGCCAAACCGTTCACAGGCCTGTCGCGTCTCCTGCAAACCCGATTCGTCTCGGGCGATCAGCGCCACGTGATATCCAGCGCGGGCGAAACGCAGCGCGGTAGCTTTGCCCGCTCCCGCGGTTCCACCGGTAATAACCATCACAGACATAGTGACCTCATTATGTTTTGGCTTTCACAATATTGACTGTACGGATCGGTTAATTATTTCTCACCAATGGCAATGACGAGGTGGGAAATATCCTGGAATAAGCGCAATGTGAATCAGGCGGCATCTCCTGGTTAGTTTCGGCAGATCCTACATACTTCGGCGAAGGCGTTCTATAATTTGTAGGATCCCTGACAACCAGCGAGGAGGAAAAATGTTAATGTTGAACGTTGTTAACGGTGAAAAAGAAGAGGATGACGCCACTCGCGCTCCGGAATCAGGTGATAAACAACCGGAGCGTGATAAATAGCGAAGCCGATACTATTCCTGCTCAGGAATAATGGATATCTGGCCGTTACGCTCGAGAATAGCGAATTTGATCGCTTTCAATTCATAAATGCCATGGTGCTGCCTGGCCGCCAGCAGGATATCATCGACAGAGATATTGACGAGCTTAATCTTCTCGTCGATGACAGCACCATTTTCCACCACGATAACCGGCGTACCATCGAGAAAATTTTCTGCCTGAGCAAATTTTTTCTTAATATAGCCGAACAAAATATCAATACTAACCAGGGTGACGATAGTCAGCATCGACCCGGTAACCGAATAGTCTGTGCTGAGCATCGCCTGCTGGGTGGCTTCGCTGATAATCAGCAACAGTATCAGGTCAAAGTTGGTTAATTGCATCAGGGTTCTTCTGCCGGCAATCTTAAAAATAATCAACAGGATCAGATAGATTGCTGCGGCTCTAAGGACCATTTCCATAGCGACTCCTACGGATAGACAAACTGCTGCCAGGTTACAGAATAGCGATCGTTAACTACCGCCTGCAGAGAGATATTACCGGCCGTTTTTGGGGTAACGGCTAACCACACAGATATCGGTGAAGGGGGGTTCGACCGCTGATAGACGAGATGTAATTTCCCGTCGGCGCTATACATTTTATCCGGCTGCGGACGGATATCACCGATCTGGTAGCGGATTAATAACGGGGCGGCGAAGCTGATAATGGTGTCGCTGGCCGTATCCGGTTTAATCTGAATATTAAACTCGGTTTCACTCATCAGCCTGGCATAGCGCTGATAATCGACGCTTAATTCGCCTCCACTGGTTTCCCGGTGTGCTTCACTGAGATAACCGGAGGACCACAGGCCGCTTAACGCGGTAAGAATGATGAGACTCAAAACAATTATCCCATAGCGGCGGAAGCGATATTCAAAGCGTAAGGAGCGTTCATTCTCATCGACGATAGGACAAGGCTGTTGATTCTTAATCATTAATATTTTCCCCGCGTTTCGTTTCGCCAGGAGCGTAACGATAAGGACATTCTTATATTAGACGATATCAGAACAATTGACTTTGTAAAAATGGCCAGCCTCAGCCAGGCTTTATTCTCATCGTCAGCAAAAAACGGAGGCATGATGAAAAAACTAGCATTGGCCATGGCATGTCTGTTTGCCGTAGGGCTTTGTTGAATAAATAAGATTTCGTGCGAACGACCCTGTAGCTGGCTGGATTTTCAGGCAATACGCACGCTTTCTGGCATCCCGGCCTTTGTCATCCTGTTCAACGCACGCACCATGGCCATAGCTTCCGCTACCTGACCATCGTAGTCACGCAGCGTCAGTGAATCTCCCAACAACTGCTTCATTCTGTACATTGCCGTTTCCGCTATCGAGCGACGGTTATATTCCGTTGTCCATTTCCACCGTGCATTGCTTCCGCTCAGCCGCTGATTAGCAACGGCACGGTTGCGGTCTGCGTACTCACCGGGCCAGTAACCTGCTCCTTTTCGGGGAGGAATAAGCGCGCTGATTTTTTTGCGGCGCAGTTCATCGTGACAGAGCCGGGTATCGTAAGCCCCGTCTGCCGCGGCTGCCCTGATTTTTCTGTGAGTCTGCCGGATAAGGCCCGGGAAGGCTTCTGAGTCCGTGACGTTATTCAGCGACAGGTCTGCACAGACAACTTCATGTGTGTTGCTGTCAACAGCAAGATGCAACTTTCGCCAGATACGACGGCGCTCTTTGCCGTGCTTTCTGACTTTCCATTCGCCTTCACCAAAGACCTTCAGCCCGGTGGAATCAATCACCAGGTGTGCGATTTCACCCCGGGTGGACGTTTTGAAACTGACATTAACCGACTTTGCCCGCTTACTGACACTGGTGTAATCCGGGCAGCGCAACGGAACGTTCATCAGGGCAAAAATGGAATCAATAAAACCCTGCGCAGCCCGCAGGGTCAGCCGGAATACGCGTTTAATCACCAGAACGGTGGTGATGGCGAGATCAGAATAGCGCTGGGGCCTTCCTCGTGATGAAGGCGTTGCCGACTCATACCAGGCCTGAATGGCCTCATCATCCAGCCAGAAAGTGAGGGAGCCACGGTTGATGAGAGCTTTGTTGTAGGTGGACCAGTTGGTGATTCTGAACTTTTGCTTTGCCACGGAATGGTCTGTGTTGTCGGGAGGATGCGTGATCTGATCCTTCAACTCAGCAAAAGTTCGATTTATTCAACAAAGCCTTGCCGTAGGTGTCGCGCAGGCGGACGATAAGGGAGGGTTTAGCCAGGATGCAGCGCCGCCGCCGCCGCACAAACTCGATGACGGCTATCGCGGCGTCGAGGATGGCCGGATCATGACCGTTGAGCAGGCGAAAACCATGCACGATGGCGCGACCGTTTCGCTGCGCGGCAATCTGCTCAAGCGGCAGGGAGATGACCGTTATCAGTTTCGTGATAAAAGCGGCACCATCACCGTTATTATCCCGGTCGCCGCGTTTAACGAACAACACGTAGAGCCAGACGATCTGGTCAATATCAACGGCAGTCTGGATCGCAAAATGACGCCGCCGGTCGTGCGAATCGATCGTCTGCTCAAGCAGTCGCCTAAGTAAGCGGAGCACGTCGATATGAGCACCTTTTCTCACTCGCAAGACGAAGAGCGCGGTAAGCAACCTGCCCGTGAGGCGCCCGGGGAGCAGGGCGAAGTTCCGCGTAAACGGGACGACAGCAAGGATGACAAATCCGATCCCTGGCATCCGCAGGATGGCCGATAGCGTCACCAACGACACGAAAACCAGGGGAACGTGGGGGCCAGAGGCTGCGAAAAGACGCAGCTTCGGCATCACGCACTATACTTTTTGTTCGACATCACTACAGGAGGAATCAAATGGCGATTCATAAGAAAGGGCTAGCGCACTGGGAAGGCGACCTGAAGCATGGCAAAGGCACCGTGTCGACAGAAAGCGGGGCGCTGAGCCAGCAGCCCTACGGATTTAACACCCGTTTTGAGGGGGTGAAGGGCACCAACCCTGAGGAGCTGATCGGCGCTGCACATGCCGCCTGCTTTTCGATGGCCCTGTCGCTGATGCTCAGCGAAGAGGGATATACCGCAACGTCCATTGACACTACCGCAGTGGTCACCCTCAATAAAACCGACGGCGGCTTTGCGATTACCGATATCGCGCTGCAAAGCCAGATCGTCCTGCCGGACGTGTCTCCGGCGGCGTTCGATGAGATCATCCAGAAAGCGAAAGCAGGCTGCCCGGTATCGCAGGTGCTGAAGGCCAACATTACCCTCGATTACCAGCTGAATCCGTAAGCCGTCGTGCCCGCGTGCTGCGGGCACTCTTTCCGCAATATCTCTCCCAATACTGTCCAACAGTGGTATCTTTTGTCCTTTAGTTGCACGTAAGGGATACCATCATGATCGGCATTCGCCGGATGATCGAGGCGCAGGTGCTCGGCCTGACCGGCATGGCGCTAAAAGAGATCGACTTTGAACGACCCAAAGGAGAGCCGGGGCTGTTTGGTCCCCAGTCGGCCATCTGGCAGGTGCACGGCGATTTTACCTCGATGCTCTGCGGCGGCATTAGCGCGCTGTTGCTGCAGATGCTGCATCCTCTGGCGCTGGCCGGCGTCTGGGATCACTCTCGTTTTCGCGAGGATATTTTGGGCCGCCTGCGCCGCACTAGCCAGTTTATTTCTGCCACCACTTTTGCCACTACCCCCGACGCCGAACGGCTAATCGCCAAAGTACAGGGGATCCATCAGCGGATCGCCGGGGTGGATAAGGACGGAACCCCGTATCAGGCGAGCGACCCGGCGCTGTTAACCTGGGTGCACGTCGCCGAGTGCAGTTGCTTTATGGCCTCCCACCTGCGCTACAAGCGGACGGTGGTCAGTCCCGAGCGCCAGGAGGACTATTTTCGTGAGTCGGCGGAAATCGCCCGGCGGCTGGGGGCTCGGGATATCCCTCAGACACCGCAGGAGGTGGCGGACTATCTCGAGGCGATGCGCCCGCGACTGCGCTGCGACGAACGTACCCGGGAGGTAGCCGAGGTGCTGCTCTCCACCCGTCTGCCGGGGCGGATGAGCCAGCCGGTCGGCCGGGTGATGATGAACGCAGGAATTGACCTCCTGCCGGAATGGGCGCAGGAGATGCTGGGATTGTCGCTCACGCCGCTGCAGCGGCGCACGACGCGCCTGATGGTGCATGGCGTGGCCCGCGTACTGCGCGCCTCGGTACGCAACGGCGCCTGGCATTGCGCCATGCGCCGGATGACGGAGGCGTGATTCAGTTCGCTTGGCCCAGGTGACCGGCAATCAGCGCCTGCAGACTGCCATCCGCCCGCCACTCGCTAAGCGCGTCGTTTACCGCGTGAAAACGGTCCACGTCCGCCCGGGCGACGCAGATGGCCTGCTGGATCTCGGTAAAATTATCCGCCAGTACCCGCACCCCGGCGTGCTGACGGGCTGTCGCCTCCAGCGGCTGGCGGATGCCGGCGACCATATCCCCTTCACCGGCGAGGAAGGCGTCGATTGCTTCCTGCGAAGAGGGAAGGCGATGCAGGCTGGCGTGCTGCAGATGGCGGGTTAGCCATAGATCGTATGCGGCGTTTTGTCCGACGTTAATGGTGGTTGCCGGGCGATCCATGTCGGCCACGCTCTGGCAGGGCGAATCAACGCTGACCAGCGCGGTGCCCTGGATGGTGATATAGGGCGAGGTAAAGCGCAGGGTGGCTTCCCGCGCCGGATCGATGGCCAGAAAGGCAATATCCCAGTGCTCGCCACCGGCGTCAGCCACCACTTTACCCGCGGCAGGATAGGGAACGAATTCGGCGCTGACGCCCCAGCGCGTCGCCAGCCGATGGCTGAGCTCGACGGTGATGCCCGCGGGCTTTCCTGTCTCCCCGAGATGGGCCAGGACCGCATTGCCCAGATTAATGGCGAAACGCAGCCGGGATGGTTTGTTATGTGACATCGCTGACTCCTGTGGTGGCTAAGCTAAAGTGGCCCGACCTGTGGCCACCCTTCAAAAGATAGTTCATAGGCGCAAGGTTGCAGCGTTCCAACGGCACATACAGTAAATAGTCATTACCGACCGCCGCGATATCGTTAAACGGCAAGGCAATGGCTTTTATATTGTTAAGCATAAACTCAGTTTGTCAGTTTATTCTTCCCGCTCACAAAGGGAGAGAAATAATGACACAACATAATTTTGAAAATGATAATAAATATCATGAGCGTTCGGTGCAGGCGCGAAAGAGTACCCTTGTTAGCGTGGTGGTTAATATTTTCCTTTCTGCCTTACAGGTAGTCGTGGGAATATTTTCCGGCTCTCAGGGATTAATTGCCGACGGAATGCACTCTTTTTCCGATCTGGTCGCCGATGGCGTGGTATTGATGGCGAATAAAAAGAGCCGTCGACCGTCTGACCACGATCACCACTATGGCCACTGGCGCTATGAGAACGGCGCCTCCCTAATCATCGGCGCGATGCTGCTGCTCGTCGGGGGTGGCATGCTATGGTCCGCGGCGGGCCATCTCGCGCAACCGCAAACTATTCCGCCGGTGCACAGCGCGGCGCTGTGGATGGCGCTGGTGGCGCTGGCCGTCAAGGAGGGGCTGTTTCGCTATATGCTGGCGGCCGCCAGGCGGCTGAATTCGTCGCTGCTTATCGCCAATGCCTGGCATGCCCGCTCTGACGCCGCATCCTCCCTGGTGGTGGCCCTGGGGATTATCGGTAATCTGGCCGGGTTCGCCTGGTTCGACCCGCTCGCCGCGCTGGCGGTGGGGCTGCTGATTGCGCGCATGGGCTATCGTTTCGCCGTCAGCGCGCTGCATGATTTAATGGACCGTGCGGTTGATGAAGAGATGCAGCAGGCGATCGCCGATACGCTGCGAACCACGCCGGGCGTGGCGGGCCTCCACGATCTGAAAACCCGTAAGGCGGGGGATCTGGTGCTGGTGGATGTCCATCTCGAGGTGGCTGGCGAGATGTCGGTAGCCGAAGGGCATCAGATTGCCCGTCACGCGCGGGAGCGGGTGCTGGCGCAGCATCCGGTGCTTAATGTGATGGTGCATCTCGATCCCTGCGAAGCGCAGGGGTTGACGAAAGCGGTCTGATACACCCGGTAGCATAAGCGGAAAAATGAATTGGCTCAGCGGTTATTTTTTCTTCTGAGCCATTATTGCTGGCGCATTGATTGCCTGAAATATAAAAAAGGCCCATACTAAAAACGCCATTACCATCGCTAAATAATGGCGCAGATCTGCCCATCGCAGTTAACGATAAAATAAACCAATCGGCTCATAGATAATCTCTATTCTGTATTCAGAGATAATGACCAGAGCGGTAATTCAGGAAGTCAGACAATGATCATTCGGCCAGAACAACACTGGTTTCTTCGCCTATTTGACTGGCACGGCTCCGTGCTGTCGAAAATCATCTTTCGCCTGCTGCTAAATGTGCTGATGTCGATCATCGCCATTATCAGCTATCAATGGTACGAACAGCTGGGGATCCACTTAACCGTGGCGCCGTTCAGCCTGCTGGGGATTGCGATTGCGATTTTCCTCGGCTTTCGCAACAGCGCCAGCTACAGCCGCTTCGTCGAGGCGCGAAATCTGTGGGGGACGGTGCTTATCGCCGAACGCACGCTGGTGCGTCAGCTGCGCAATATCCTGCCGGCGGAACACGATGCCCATCGCCGCATCGTCAGCTATCTGGTGGCCTTTAGCTGGAGCCTGAAGCACCAGCTGCGCAAAACCGAACCGACGGCTGATCTGCGGCGGTTGCTGCCGGAGGAGAGGGTGACGGAGATCCTCGCCAGCTCAATGCCCACCAACCGGATCCTGCTGCTGGCCGGCAACGAAATTGGCCAGCTGCGGAAGGCGGGCAAGCTCAGCGACATCACTTACGGGCTGATGGACAACAAACTCGACGAGCTGGCGCACGTGCTGGGCGGTTGTGAAAGGCTGGCCACCACCCCGGTGCCTTTCGCCTATACCTTGATCCTGCAGCGTACCGTCTACCTGTTCTGTACGCTGCTGCCGTTCGCCCTGGTCGGCGATCTGCACTACATGACGCCGTTTGTCTCGGTCTTTATTTCTTACACCTTTTTATCGTGGGATTCGCTGGCGGAAGAGCTGGAAGATCCGTTCGGCACCGCAGCCAATGACCTGCCGTTGAACGCGATGTGCAATACCATCGAGCGCAATCTGCTCGACATGACCGGTCAGCATCCGCTGCCGGAGACGCTGCGTCCGGACCGTTACTTCAATCTGACCTGAGCCTGGCCCACCGGGCGGTTTCGCTGCCCGGTCATCACTTTCCGTAGCAATTTATCCGTCACAGCACCGCGGTGAAAACCGCAAAATTTGCAAATAAGTTAAATTTAACACCTGATAGATAACATCAATTATACAGAATTGTGGTGTATGTTATTATTCAGTTAACAAACGCAGTACCTACGCTTTCCCATCGTACTATCCTTGAGAAACAGCATTCTTTTCAGGTGACGCCATGCGATTCACGCTTCGTCGCCGGGGTTGTCGTACGCCTTTTTCGGCTAGAGACAGCCAGAACAGAGCAGCAGGAGTAAAGAGATGACCAATAAAAGACGCGCGGTTCCCGGTGTTCACCCCTATGACGGTCCGGCAGGCGGGTGGGGCGCGTTGAAGGCCACGGCCATCGCCGTGCGCACCCAGATGGATGCCTTTGAGGCGCCCGCCACGCTGCTGCGTACCAACCAGCCGGACGGTTTTGACTGCCCGGGCTGCGCCTGGCCGGATAAAGAACATAAATCGACCTTCCAGTTTTGCGAAAACGGCGCCAAAGCCGTGACCTGGGAGGCGACCACCAAACGGGTGACGCCCGCATTCCTCGCGGCAAATACCGTTTCTTCCCTGCTGGCAAAAAGCGATTTTGAACTGGAGGGCTACGGCCGCTTAACCCATCCTTTGGTTTACGACCGGGACAGCGATACCCTGCGCCCGGTGGCGTGGGAGCAAGCCTTCGCCCGTATCGGCGAGATCCTCCGCGGCCTACAGCCGGATGAGGTTGAATTCTACACCTCTGGCCGAGCCTCCAACGAAGCGGCGTGGCTGTTCCAGCTGTTTGCCCGCGAGTATGGCACTAACAACTTCCCCGATTGCTCCAACATGTGTCATGAATCCACCAGCGTGGGCCTGCCACAGTCGATCGGCATTGGTAAAGGCACCGTCTCCCTCGACGATTTTGACCAGACCGAGCTGGTGATCTCCATCGGCCATAATCCGGGCACCAACCACCCGCGGATGATGGGCACCCTGCATGAGCTATCCCGCCGCGGCGTGCCGATTATCGTTTTCAATCCGCTGCGTGAACGGGCGCTGGAGCGTTTTGCCGATCCGCAGAACGTGATGGAGATGGCGACCCGGCGCTCGACGCCGATCGCCTCGACCTACTACCAGGTACGGGCCGGCGGCGACGCGGCGGCGCTGAAAGGGATCGCCAAAGCGCTGCTGCAGCTGGAGGAGGAGCAGGGCAATGTGCTCGACCACGCGTTTATTGCCCAACATACCCAGGGATTCACCGCCTTCGCCGATGACCTCCACGCCACCCGCTGGCAGGACATCGAACAGGAGTCTGGCCTGACGCGCGAATCCCTGACCCAGGTTGCGGCGGCTTACGCCAAATCCAGGGCCACCATCGTCACCTACGGTATGGGCATCACCCAGCATAACAAAGGCACCTCCAACGTGCGTCTGATTGCCGACCTGCTGCTGATGCGCGGCAATATCGGCAAGCCGGGGGCCGGGATCTGTCCTTTGCGCGGTCACTCGAACGTCCAGGGTAACCGCACTGTCGGGATCAGCGAAAAACCCTCCGCGGCTTTCCTCGACAGCCTGCAGCGGGTGATGGGGATTACGCCGCCGCGGCATCATGGCCACGATGCGGTAAAGGCCTTGGAGGCCATGATCGCCGGCGATGCCAAAGCGCTGATCTGCCTTGGGGGCAACTTCGCCGTGGCGATGCCGGACCACGAACGCGCCTTCCCGGCGATGCGTGGCCTTGAGCTCAGCGTTCACGTCGGCACCAAGCTCAACCGCTCACATCTCCTGACGGCGAAAGAGACCTTTATTCTGCCGTGTCTGGGCCGCACCGAGCTTGACCTGCAGGCCAGCGGCCGGCAGTCGATCACCGTCGAGGATTCGATGTCGATGGTGCATGCTTCGTCGGGCAAGCTTAAGCCCGCCTCGCCGATGCTGCGCTCGGAGCCGGCGATTGTCGCCGGTCTGGCGAAGGCCACCTTGCCGGCCAGCAAAGTGGACTGGCAGTACCTCGTGGAAGACTACGATCGCATTCGCGATCTGATCGAACAGACCATTCCAGGGTTCGAGAATTATAACCAGCGCATTCGCCATCCTGGAGGCTTCCGCATGCCGCTGCCGCCGACCGAGCGCATCTGGCCTACCGCCACCGGTAAAGCCATGTTCTCGGTATTTAAAGGGGTGCATGAGAACGTGGTGGTGGAGGGTGAGGACGTGATGCGCCTGGTGACGCTGCGCAGTCATGACCAGTACAACACCACCATCTACGCGATGGATGACCGCTACCGTGGCGTCTTTGGCCGCCGCGACGTGCTGTTTATGAACGAGCAGGATATGGCCGCCCAGGGTCTGGAGCATGGCGATCGGGTGGATATCCATACCGCGCTGCCGGGAAGCGAGCTGACGCTGGAAGATATCACGGTGGTGGCCTACGGCATTGCGCCGGGCACCGTCGGCGCCTATTATCCGGAAGCCAACGTGCTGGTGCCGCTGAACTATCTCGATGAAGAGAGCGGCACCCCTTCATATAAGTCGGTTCCCGTTCGCCTGACGCTGCGCTCGAAAGAGATCCGTCCGCTGGCCGGCGGGCGCTAAAAAGGTATAGCGCAGAGCGGCGTCGCGCCGTCCTGCGCCCCGCAGCACCTCGTGGTGTCCTCGCTTGAATTTATCGCTAGCGAAACTAACATTCTGGTAACCTGTGCGCGGCCCCGGGGGTGAACGGCGGGGTTCAAACGGGAAAGAGAATGGATATTAAGCAACTCAAGTATTTGATCGCGCTCGATCAGACGCGCCATTTTGGCCAGGCGGCGGCGGCCTGTCATATTACCCAGCCGACGCTCTCCATGCGCATTCGTAACCTGGAAGAGGAGCTGAACCTGACGCTGATCCAGCGCGGCCAACGTTTTGAAGGTTTTACCCCGGAGGGAGAGCGGATCCTGGCCTGGGCGCGGGCGGTGCTGGCCGCTCATGACGGCCTGGCGGCAGAGGCGGCCATCTGTCGCGGGCAGATGGTCGGCCAGCTGCGGGTCGGTATGGTGCCGCTGGCGAGCCTCAATCCGATGCAGTTGATTAAACCCCTGGCGGAGAAATATCCGGCGCTGCAGTTCAGCCTGTTGTCGATGACCTCGGAGCAGATTATCGATGGCGTCAGCCGTAATCAGCTGGATCTGGGGATCTGTTATCTGCAGCATCTGGATGAAGGTCAGTTCAAGATTGCTCGCTTGCCGCAAACCCGGATGGGGCTCCTGCACGATAAACGCCATTTCGACTTCAGCGCCGGGACGCCGGGATGGGAGACGCTGGCGACGCTGCCCCTCGGCTTTCTGACCAAGGGGATGTATTACCGGGAATCGATTGAAATCAGCTTTAAGGCCAAAGGGCTAACGCCGAGGTATGTCTTTGAAAGTGATTCGACGTTTCAGATTATCCAGGCGGTGCAGGCGGGGATCTGCTGCGCCATTATGCCGCTTAACAACGGCCTCGAAGCGCTAAGCGATAATCTTGAAATTCTGCCGATCGCCGAAACCCATGTTGATTCACAGCTGGCGCTGATTATGCGCCAGCAGGAACCAGTCTCGACCCTGGCGGAAAAATGCTTCGCCGAGGCGCAGGGGATATTTGGCTGAGGCCGGGCCGCCGACCTGGCGGCTTGTCACTAAAATGCCTAAACGCCCCTCTGATGGGAGAGTGTCAATATAGCCCCGGTGATGCTGGACCGTTGGTAAAAGTGGTATTGCGGCGCCGCTTAATGCTGTCCAGAAGTTACAAGCCTTAATGACAATTTTTTATCCCTCCTGCAGTACACATCACAAATATTAACTATGACAACAGCCGTCATTTAAGTTAACAACAACCGATATGTATTTGCAGCTCCGGCGGCGACCGCCATCAGATATTCTCCAGACGAATGCCCCGCGTTCTCGGGCCGAAGATCCCCACCGACAGCATCACCATCAGCATACTGACGACGATAAAGCTAATTACTCCCGGCGTGCCGGCGTATTGCAGAATAATGCCGATCAGAATGCTGGTCACCGCGGTCGAGAGCCGGCTGAACGAGTAGCAGAAGCCGACGGCGCGGGCGCGAATATGGGTCGGGAAGACCTCGGCCTGGTAGGCGTGATAGCTGATGGTCAGCCAGGCGTTGGACCAGGTGATCATAAACCCGCAAATCACCAGCAGAATCGGGTTGTTTTGCAGGGCGAACAGGGTGCCGAAGATAACGGTCATCAGCGCGGAGAGGACAATCTGCCACTTGTTTTCAAAGCGATGCACGAAGCGGGTGCAGAACAGGCAGCCCAGCGGATAGGCGAGGGTGATAAAGAAGGCGTACAGCAGGCTATGGGTGATGCTGGCGCCCTGACCGGAGAGCAGCGCCGGCAGCCAGTTGCCAAAGCCGAAGAAACCGATCGCCTGGAAGAAGTTCATCACCATCAGCATCAGGGTGCGCTGCCGATACTGCGGCGCCCAGATTTCGCGGAAGGTGCCGCGTTTGACGACGCTCTGTGCCGCATGCGCATGCTTCGGCGACGGCGTCAGGCCGCAGCGGGCTTCCATCTCACACATCACCGTATGCGCGTCATCATGCCGCCCTTTGCTTTCCAGCCAGCGGGCTGACTCCGGTAGCTTTTTGCGGATAAACCAGATCGCCAGTGAGAACAGTGCGCCAAAGATGATCACCCAGCGCCAGCCGCTGAGGCCGAACAGGGTGGTCGGCACCAGCATCCAGGACATCAGCGCCACCGCCGGAACCGAGAGGAACTGGATGAAGAAGGCAAAGGCAAAGGCTTTATTGCGCAGATGGGTTGGCACCCATTCGCTGAGATAGGTATCAATGGTCACCTGCTCAATGCCGAGGCCGATCCCCACCAGAAAGCGGAAGAAGATCACCCCTTCCGCGCTACTCTGCGTCGCCATCAGCAGCGAAAAAAGACCGTACCAGGCGAGCGCCACCATAAAGGTCAGGCGGCGGCCCAGTTTGTCCGCCAGCGGCGCCAGCAGACTGGCGCCGATAAACAGCCCCATAAAGGTGGCGGAGGCGAAGGCCGCCTGGTCGGCGATGCCGAAGATGCCCGCCTGTCCGGTGTGGAAAATGCCCTCCGCCAGCAGGCCCGCGCTGATATACCCGGTCTGGAAGAGATCGTAGAGCTCAAAGAAGCCGCCAAGTGAGAGCAGGGTAATAAACGACCATAACCCAAATGAGGCGGGCAGCGCATCAATGCGTCCGGTTAAGCTGGCGTGCGGTTGTCCTGGCGAAGCATAGGGCGTTTCGCCGAGAACCTGGGTGGTAGACATGGTGTTGTGTTCCTCAGGAAGAATGGTTTGCCTGCTAATGTTAATTGATTGTTAATAGTTTTAAATTTTTAATCCTTAGCCTTAGCGACATTCTTTAGCGTAAGATCGCGCTGGGGAGACATAAAGATGATATTCATGCTGGTTTTCGCCGCATCCCAGCGACGGAATTGAAGTAAATCACCGCTGACGGCATTTTAGTCGCCTGGCGATGTCACGCTACGCAGGACCCGCGAAAGACAAACTAAACGAATCGTCACCGGCGGCGTTTTCGTGCTTTACCCATCATTACCCCGGGCTATAATGTGCCCACTTTTATTCAGGAGTCATTCGTTGGACAGTCACCCTTATTGCGATTTTCCGGCAAGCTAACGCGATCATTTCGCTGCTTGCCGTCCCGGCGGGCAGCAATCTCTCAGTTCCGGATTGCCTCCCTCAATAATTTATGCGCCATTGAGCGCGAGAGGCAGCGTTATGTTTATGTTTTCCAGACCCTTATTTCCTCCACCATCATCCACCCGCTAATCGCCCGGCGCGGCTGAGCGCTACATCTGTAATTTTTGGCTTTCTGTTTTCTGGAGGAAGGCGCGATGGTATTTCCTTATATGACACATTTACTCGCGGCAATGTTGTTGGGGGCGCTGATCGGCGCGGAAAGACAGTGGCGACAACGTATGGCCGGTTTACGCACCAATGCCCTGGTGGCCACCGGCGCGGCGGTGTTTATTCTCAGCGCGATGTCGGCCTCGCCGGACAGCCCGGGGCGTATTGCAGCGCAGATCGTCTCCGGTATCGGCTTTCTTGGGGCAGGGGTGATTATGCGCGATGGTATGAACGTCCGCGGCCTCAATACCGCCGCCACGCTGTGGTGTTCGGCCGGGATCGGCGTACTCTGCGGCCTGGGACAGTTCTGGAACGCGACGGCGGCTACGCTGATTATTCTGTGCGCCAATATCCTGCTGCGCGAGGCGGCGCAGCGCATTCATGCCTTGCCGGGGGCCGGTGACGAAGAGAAACGCTATGTCTTACGCGTCACCTGTCTGCGCGAACATGAAAATGCCGTACGTCAGCTGTTGCTGAATATTGCGCAGCAGCAGCGGTTTACCCTGCAGGGATTGCAGTCGGCGGCGGCGGACACAGCGGACCATCTGGAGATTTGCGCGCAGCTGATTAGCCATAAGCAGCACCAAAAAACGCTGGCGCAAATTATGGCGCAAATGGGCGTTCAGCAGAACGTCACATCGGTGCACTGGCGTGTCGGAGAGGCGTAGGGGCTGGCGGCGGAGCAGCGGAAACGGCCGCTCGTCGCGCGATTCGCCATCCCGCGGGAAAGCGGCTAGAATGGCCTCCTCGCAGGAGGTTATAAGAATGTTAAATAATGGATGTGTACCCTCGCAATCTGGTCCCACAGAGGTGACGGCTGATTTTCGTTTTACCCGCGTGATGGCCGAGCAGGCGGCGCGGGCGCGTCTGACGCTGGACGACGATCAGCTGTCACTCATCGCCCGCCTTGACGCCCTCGGTCAGCAGTTGGTGTCCACGACAGGCAGCCCGCAGGGGGTATACGTCTGGGGACGTACCGGGCGAGGGAAAAGCTTTATCCTCGACCACTTTTTCGCCAGCCTGCCGCTCGCCGCCAGGCGGCGGGTCCATTTTCATCACTTCTTCCGCGAACTGCACCAGCGGCTGAATGCCCCCGGAGCGCCCGACCTGCAAACGGTGATGAGGCAGATGACATCCGGTTGCCGCCTGCTATGCTTCGACGAATTTCATCTGCACGACCCCGGCGACGCCATGCTGATTAAAGCCTTGCTGGAACACCTCTTTCAACACGGTATCGTGCTGCTGGCCACCTCAAACTACCCACCGGAGATGCTGCTGCCCAATCCGCTATATCACGATCGCTTTTTACCGTCGATCGCGCTGATCCGCGCCCATCTAACGGTGGTGGCGCTGAACGGCGAGGAGGATTATCGCGAACGGCATCTGAGCCAGGATAACGCCTTCTGCAGCGGGCGGATGTGGGTTAATCCGAATGCACAACAGCGTCAGCTGTATGACCTGCAGTCGCTGCCTGGCGAACCGGTTTCGCTGACGGTAGGCTATCGCACGCTGCTGGCGGCCGCGGCGTCGCCCGCGTTGCTGCACTTCACCTTTACCCAGCTTTGTCAGGCCGCCACGGCGGTGATGGACTATCTGACGCTCTGCGAAAGCTATGCCGTCTGGCTACTGGACGAGGTGCCGCCATTGGCTACGGTGGGGCCGGCGGCCCAGCAGCGCTTTATCAATGTGATTGATGTGCTGTATGAAAAGCAGATCCGCCTGCTGCTGGTGACCCGCTGCGACCTGGAGACGCTGGTGGCAGGGGTGGAACTGGAGGATATTCAACGAACGCGGAGTCGCCTGCAACAGCTGCCGCGGGCGGTATAAGAAAAACGCCCCGGCGGGAGCCGGGGCGAGAGGATTACAGATCGAAGCGGTCGAGGTTCATCACCTTGGTCCAGGCGGCAACGAAGTCATGCACCAGCTTCTGCTGCCCGTCGGCGCAGGCGTACACTTCCGCCAGGGCGCGCAGTACCGAGTTGGAGCCAAACACCAGATCCACGCGGGTGGCGCTGTACTTCGCTTCGCCGGTTTTACGGTCGCTGCCGGTAAACAGCTCCGCGTTATCATCGGCCGCTTTCCAGACGGTAGCCATATCAAGCAGATTAACGAAGAAGTCATTGCTGAGCACGCCGACGCGGTCGGTAAACACCCCGTGTTTGCTGCCGTCGTAGTTCGCGCCCAGTACGCGCAAGCCACCGACCAGCACGGTCATTTCCGGGGCGGTTAGCGTCAGCTGCTGCGCTTTATCGATCAGCAGGGTTTCCGTCGAGACACCGCCTTCGATACGGCGATAGTTGCGGAAGCCATCCGCCAGCGGCTGCAGCAGATCAAACGACTCGACGTCGGTCTGCTCAGGCAGAGCGTCGACGCGGCCTGGGGTAAACGGCACATTGACGCTGACGCCGGCGGCAGCGGCCGCCTGCTCAACGCCGACCACGCCGGCCAGCACGATAATATCGGCCAGCGACGCTTTGCCGGAGGCGCGCTGGATCGCCTGCAGGGTCGGCAGCACCCGGCTGGCGATGGCGTTAACCGGCCAGTCTTTCTGCGGGGCCAGCGCCAGACGCGCGCCGTTAGCGCCGCCGCGTTTATCGCCGCCGCGGAAGGTGGAGGCGGACGCCCAGGCGACCGAGACCAGCTCACTGACCGACAGGCCGGCGCCGGCGATGGCGCTTTTCAGGCTGGCGATATCTTCCGCGCTCGGCTGATGGGTCGCTGCCGGCAGCGGATCCTGCCAAATCAGATCTTCTTTCGGCACTTCCGGCCCGAGGTAACGGGATTTTGGCCCCATATCACGGTGGGTCAGCTTGAACCACGCCCGGGCGAACGCCTCGTTAAAGGCCTGCGGATCGTTGAGGAAGCGACGGGAGATTTTTTCAAACTCCGGGTCGAAGCGCAGGGTCAGGTCGGTGACCAGCATGGTCGGTTTGCGCTTTTTCTCCGGGTTAAACGGATCCGGGATAATCTCCGGCGCGTCTTTGGCTTCGAACTGGATCGCGCCAGCCGGGCTGCGGGTCTGCACCCATTCGTATTTGAACAGGTTTTCGAAAAAGTAGTTGCTCCACTGGGTGGGCGTCTGCGTCCAGACCACTTCCAGACCGGAGGTGATGGCGTCCGCGCCTGCGCCGCTGCCGTAGCTGGAGTGCCAGCCCAGACCCTGCGCTTCCAGCGGCGCGGCTTCCGGCTCGGCGCCGACGTGGCTGGTTTCTGCGGCGCCGTGGGTTTTGCCCAGCGTATGGCCGCCGGCGATCAGCGCGACGATCTCTTCATCGTCCATCGCCATATTGCCGAAGGTGGCGCGAATGGCCGCCGCGGCGGACAGCGGCTCGCCGCTGGCGTTCGGACCTTCCGGGTTGACATAAATCAGACCCATTTCGGTGGCGCCGATGGCCTGTTTCGCCAGGCTTTCCGGATGACGGTGGGCCAGCCACTCTTTCTCATCGCCCCAGTCGACGTCGAGATCCGGTTCCCAGACGTCTTCGCGACCGGCGCCAAAGCCAAAGGTGCGGAAGCCGGCGTTTTCCAGAGCGACGTTACCAGCCAGCATGTAAAGGTCGGCCCAGGAGATTTTCTGGCCATATTTCTGTTTCACCGGCCACAGCAGACGGCGGGCCTTATCGAGGCTGACGTTGTCAGGCCAGGAGTTCAGTGGGGCAAAGCGCTGCTGTCCACGACCTGCGCCGCCGCGACCGTCAACGGTGCGGTAGGTGCCGGCGCCGTGCCAGGCCATACGAATAAACAAGCCAATATAGCTACCCCAGTCTGCCGGCCACCACTCTTGCGAATCGGTCAGCAGCGCTCTGAGATCAGCCTTCAGCGCGGAGTAATCGAGCTTTTTAAACTCTTCCCTGTAGTTAAAATTCTCACCCAACGGGTTGGAGCGATTGGAGTGCTGGTTTAACAGATCGACACGCAGCTGGTTCGGCCACCAGTCGCGGTTGGCGGTGCCGCTGCCGGCGCTCTGTTTTGGCGTCTCGGCGTGGAAAGGGCACTTCCCGGCGGATGCATTGTTGGATGGGTCGTTAGACGTGCTCATATCAGGCTCCGTTTGCTTTTGTGAATGCCGTTACGATATACACTGCTACCAATAAGCGATATTTGAATGAATCTACGGATTTAATAGCTATTTCCGTTCAATGAAGGGTTAGGCAACCTCCTGGTGGGACCGTGTCGGCCTGGAGATTGAGATTAACCTCATTAGTAACCATAGCCGTAACGAGGCGGCAAAGGAAACGATCCGCGTCAAGCTGGGCGAAGGAATGCTAATTGTTTGAGATATGACAAGTTTTACTACGAAACTCGCATTAGCGCTGCCAGTAGGGCGGCGATCCAAACACGTCGGCAAAATAGTCAATCACTGTCCGCACGTTGAGAGAGGGATGGCGGGTATAAGGATAAATCGCCGCGATATACGATGGCGTGTGGCTGATGGCCGCCGAATAGCGATCCATCAGCGTGACTAATGTCCCGTTGTGCAGCGCTTCGCTGACCATCCAGTCGGGAAATAACACGATCCCCATCCCGCCGATGGCTGAAGTGAGCAGGGCATCGGCATTGTTCGAGGTCATGAGCGGGGTCAACGGATAGTGCACCCATGCCTCTTCGCGCTGGCGAAACAGCCAGCGGTTGGCTCCCTGCGAACCGCCATACACCAGCGTGCGATGTTGATGCAATGCCTCCGGCGAAGTCGGGCTGCCGTACCGTGAAACATACTCCGGGGAGGCGGTCAGGTAATAGCGCTGGCTGCCAAACACTCTGGCGTGATAGCCCGCGTCCGGCAGGCTGCTGATGCGAAAAAGGATATCCGTCGCATCGCGATGGGGATCGATAAAATCGTCGGTCAGCATCAGGTCAAACTGCAGTTTGGGATGCCGGGCCGCCAGTTCCGGAAGCCAGGGGGCGATATGCCGCTGACCAAAATAGACCGGCGCATTGATCCGCACCAGTCCGCCGGGGACCTGTGCCCGATCCTGTAACGCCCGTTGCGCGTCGGCGTACTGTCCCAGCAGTTCCCGGGCGGACGCTGCGAAAAGGCGTCCTGCTTCGGTCGGTACCACGGCACGGGTGTTGCGGTAGAACAGCTGCTGCCCGAGGGCATCTTCCAGCTGCTGGATGGTTCGCGAGATCAACGAGGGAGAGACCCCTTCGCGGCGGGCCACTACGGAAAAACTCTGGTTATCGTAAACCGCGATGAAAAGCTGAAGGGCGCGAAAATCGACGCTGCTGGCATCGGCCATCTGTGCAATTCCTGCAATAGTGTTTTCTGCATTATACCGTTTATCGCATCAGCACGCTGTTTTATCCTCAGCCGCCTGTTGTACAGAGGAGGCGCAGTAATGGCGTTATTATTCATTTTATTAGTGATTGCCGGCGGCATGGGATTATCGGTCGAGGCCGGCCTGCTGGGGCCGCTGGCGAGCCAGGTGGGGGATCTGTGGGCAACCATGAGCATCTTTGGGATTGGCGCAGTGTTAACCTTTTTTCTGATGCTCTTTTTCAGCCCGCGTAGCAGCCCGTCGTTCTTTTCTCTGCCCGGCTGGCAACTCACCGGTGGTCTGTTGGGGGCGGGGTACGTGGTGATCTTGACCGTGGCGACGCCGGTGATTGGTATTGCCATGACCATGATCGGCATCCTGGCGGGTCAGGTGGCGAAAAGCCTGGCGATCGACCATTACGGGTTATTCGGCAGCCCACGGCGCAAAATCGATCCGCGGCGCGCCATGGCGCTGATGTTGATTATGGCGGCGTTACTGCTGGTGGCTCTGGGTTAAGGAGGGGAAATGGATACGATAGTGATCATTCTGGCACTGTGCGGCGGCGCATTGCTTAGCGTCCAGGCGGCGATAAATGGCCGTCTTGGCAGCCAGGTGGGGGTGCTGCGCAGCGCCTTTTTAACCTTCGCCACCGGCGCGCTGGTGACGGGATTGCTGATCCTGTTTTTTGCTCCAGCGACGTCGGTAAACCTGCTACAGGTGCCTAAGTGGCAGCTGCTGGGCGCTTTTTGCGGCGTGCCCTACATCGTCATTATGGTGCTGGCGGTGCAGCGGATAGGCACCGCTACGGCTACCGTGGCGGTGATCTTTGGCCAGCTGACGATGAGCCTGCTGATCGACAACTTTGGCTGGCTGGGCAATAGCACGATGGCGTTCTCGCCGGCGCGACTGGCGGCGGTGATATGTCTGGCCCTCGCGCTGTACTTAATCTACACCTCAGGGAAGTCGGCTACCTCCCACGAGGCGGCCCGCGCAGAACAGTGAGCTGCGCCGACGCGTCGGGCATCGTGAATATAGCCTGACGCGTCACGGGCAAGGTTAAGAATAACGATCCCTCTAACATGCTGAAACATTTCTGCCAGATCATTAGCAACCTTTCAGTAGGGCTGGCGCTGCGATAAGGCTATGCTTCCCGGCCGTTACGCCGTTGGCTTTTCCAGTGATTCAGGTGATGTACCGCTAATGCCCCTTTTGAGAGATGAAATTCGCGACCACTCCGCGGAAGAGATGCTGTTTATCCGCCGGGCCGCAATTGCTTTTCTGCTGGTGGTGGTCTGCTTTGGCGTGCTGATCGTTAACCTCTACCATCTGCAGGTGGAGCAGCACGATTTTTACCAGACCCGGTCAAACCAGAACGACATCAAAATGCTGCCCATCGCCCCCAGCCGCGGGCTGATATTCGATCGCAACGGCATTCCGCTGGTGCAGAATATCACCCTGTATCGCCTGCAGGTGATCCCGAGCAAAATTCCCGATATGGCCGCGCTGTTGCAGCAGCTGACGCCTATCGTCGACCTGACGCCGGACGACATCGCCAGCTTTCGCGACGATATGCACCACACCAGCCGCTACAAAGCGGTCACCCTCAAGTCAGACCTCAGCGATGTGGAGGTGGCCCGCTTCGCGGTCAACGAATTCCGTTTCCCCGGCGTGACGGTGGAGAGCTACCAACAACGGGAATACCCCTACGGCGCAGAGCTGGCGCACGTGGTGGGCTATGTGTCGAAAATCAACGACAGCGATCTGCAGCGGCTGGCGAAAAACGGCGAAGAGGAGAACTACGCCGCCGACCGCAATATCGGTAAGCAGGGCATCGAGGGCTATTATGAAAAAGCGCTCCATGGCACCACCGGCTATCAGGAAGTGGAGGTGGATAACCACGGCCGGGTGGTGCGTCTACTGAAAGAGGTGCCGCCGGTGGCCGGAAAAAACCTCTATCTGACTCTCGACCTTCATCTCCAGCAGTATATTGAGTCGGTGCTGAAGGGACAGCGGGCGGCGGTGGTGGTGGTCGACCCGCGGGATGGCGGCGTGCTGGCGATGGTCTCCAGTCCCAGCTACGATCCTAATCCGTTCGTCAAAGGTATCGGCTATCAGGCCTATAAATCGCTGCTGGAGAATCCGGACCGGCCGCTGATCAACCGCGTCACCCAGGGGCTATATCCTCCGGCTTCGACGGTCAAACCCTATATGGCGCTGTCGGCGCTCTCCGCTGGGGTCATCACCCCGAACACCACCTTCTTCGGGGCGCCGACGTGGACGCTGCCGGGCACGCAACGCCGCTACCGCGACTGGCTGAAAACCGGCCACGGCATGCTCAACGTGACTAAAGCCATCGAAGAGTCAGCGGATACCTTTTTCTATCAGGTCGCCTTCGAGATGGGCATTGACCGGATCCATGAATGGCTGAGCAAGTTCGGCTACGGCCAGTCCACCGGCATCGACCTTAATGAGGAGTACGCCGGGGTGCTGCCCAGCCGGGAGTGGAAACAGCGGGTGCATAAAAAGCCCTGGTATCAGGGGGACACCATCTCGGTCGGCATCGGCCAGGGGTACTGGATCGCCACCCCGATCCAGATGGTGAAGGCGCTTACCACTCTGCTGAACAATGGTAAAGTACAGGATCCGCATCTGCTCTATTCGATGAAGCAGGGCAACCATGTGGAACGTTATCAGCAGCCGGCGAACCTGCCGCAGGTGGGTGACCCGAAATCCCCGTACTGGGGCATTGTGCGCAACGGCATGTATGGGATGGCGAATCAGCCCAACGGCACCGGCTATAAGCTGTTTCATACTGCGCCGTATCAGATCGCGGCGAAGTCCGGGACCTCGCAGGTCTTTAGCCTGAAGCAAAACCAGACCTATAACGCCAAAATGATCCCGGTGCGTCTGCGCGACCATATCTTCTACACCCTGTTTGCCCCTTATCAGCATCCGAAGGTGGCGATGGCGCTGATTCTGGAGAACGGTGGCGGGGATGGGGTGGTAGCCGGACCGACGGCGCGCGCCATCCTGGACCATATTTTTGTCCCGCAGCAGGCATCTTCGGCGGCAGCCGATGTGCCGCAGCGTGATAGCGCCGATGCCCAGTAAGCGACAGGACTTATTCCGCAGGCGCATCGTCCATAGTAATTGGTTATTTGTCCCATCGTCTTCCCAGCGGCATAGTGTTTTACGGAAACATGACCCGGAGCGAGGAGGAAAGGTGACACGTAACCGATTACTGCTGGTCCAGACCGGCACGCCGCCGACGGCCATTCGCCAGGCGCATGGCGATCTGCCGCGCTGGTTTCGCACGCTGCTGGCGCCGTGGCAGACGCAGCTCACCACGGTGCGGGTGTTTGAAGATGTACCGCTGCCGACGCCGGATAACCAAACCTTAGCGGTGCTAACCGGCTCGTGGGCGATGGTAACCGATCGTCTGGCGTGGAGCGAACGGACCGCCGACTGGATCCGGCAGGCGGTGGCTATCGACATGCCGCTGTTCGGCGTTTGTTATGGTCATCAGCTGATGGCCCATGCCCTGGGGGGCGAGGTGGCGTATCATCCTGGCGGGCGGGAAAGCGGCAGCCAAACCATTACGCTGTCGCCATGGGGTGTCGATGATCCGCTGCTGAGCGGCCTGCCGGCTACATTCCCCGCGCATCTGAGCCATTTGCAAACCGTGACTCGTCTGCCGGAAGGGGCCACGGTGCTGGCCGCGTCCTCCCACGATCCCCACCAGATTGTGCGCTATGGGCCGCACGCGGTCTCTACGCAATTTCACCCGGAATTTACCGCGCCGATAGCCCGTTCGCTGATCCGCCACCGGGAGGCGGTGCTGCAGGCGGAAGGTATTGACGCGCAGCGGTTACACGACGAGGTGCAGGAGAGCCCGCAGGGCGCGGCGATCCTTACGCGCTTCGTCAGCGCCTTTCTGACCCCTTATGCCCCCGGCCATTAATCCCCTGTCGTGAACAGCACCTGCCAGCGGCGACGCCGGCGGGTCATTTCGCGTGCCAGATCGGCCACCTCTGCAACGCGCAGCGCGTCAACCGCCTGCGGCGTTAGCTCTGGTAATCCATACTCCTGACGCAGGGCGGACAGCGCCCGCGCCTCTGGCGGCCTGCTGGCGCGGATCTGAGCGGCCAGGCGCTGCTGTAGCGGTCTGAAGGTCGCCTCATCCATGGGGGCCAGCTGGCGCAGAAAGTCTTTACCACAGCGCAGCAATTCCCCGGCGCGGCGATCCGGGGACTGGAGCGCCATCAGCAGCCCGTCGCGATCGGCGACCCGCTGATAGCGGCAGCTCACCACATAGCCAATCTGCTGCTCCACCCGCAGGCGCTGGAAAAATAGCGGCTCACAATGCTGCGCCAGCAGCCGCAGGGCCGCCAGCGAGGCGCCATCCGGCAGCGGAATGAAGACCAGCAGCGCCGTATCGCCTCCCGGATAAACCAGACGTTCGACGCCGCGGCGGCAGGGTGCCGGAGCGGGCATCGGCGGATTAACCGGGGCGGTAATCAGGCTCAGCTGACTCGCTACCCACTGCGCATCTTCTGCGCTGCCGCCGGCCAGGGCCGCCAGCCAACCTTTCTGATGCCCGGATGTACCCAGCCGTTCGGGGAGTTGAGCCATGAGATGACGGATAGCGATACTTTCCGGCGGTGGGGTCAGCGAGGCGACCGGGAGCGCGAGCTGCCGCAGGATGGCCTGCAGGATCGCTTCCGGCCGTCGGCCTGGCTCCGGCAGCTGGAGGGTCAACTGCCAGCTGCCGTCGAACAGATGCCACTCGCCGTGTCCCCCGGCATGGCGCAGGGCGGCAAGCAGTGGGCGCAGCTGTTCCCCACGCGCCAGTCCTTCGGCCTGATCGGGCGAGTAGTAGAAGGGCGGTCGCAGCAGGAGCCTCGGCGGCTCTTCCGGTAACGGGAGATGGAGCAGCGGCGCGGCTTTCTCCGGGCATTTGGCAACGAGATCGCCAGCGGCCTGCGGATAGAAAGCGAACGCCAGCGCCGGGTCAGACTCAGGGCGGCGGCGCCAGCGGCTAAGCGGCAGGCTAAAGCCCTGGGTGGCAACAGGCTCCCATGGGGAAACGGTTTGACAGGCCAGGCTGACCGACGGGGCGGCCTGCAGGGCGGCGCAAAAATCGGCGAACCCGGCGGGCGGCGCGCCGGGGGCAAAGCCGAATGCCCGCTGGCGCAGCTGATCGAGAGGCGACAGCGCCTGAAAGCGGCGGCGGGATAGCTGATAGTAGTGTTGCTGCTGCTCAGGCGTCGTTTGCTGTAGCGCCTGCAGCCAGTGGGTTATCTGCCGGTCGACCTCTTCCGGCCGGTCGCTGGCGAAGACCAGCGCCAGCCAGCCGAGGTGCCGATCCTGATACAGCCAGTTCAGCGCCACATCCCCGGCCAGCCGGCGCTGGCGCAGGCTGGCCATCAGGCTGCCGGGGGCTTCATCCAGCAAAAACTCGCGCAGTAACGTGACGTTGTCACTTAAAGCGATCAGCGGGCAGCGCCACAGCGCGGGCTGGCTGGAGACCGCCAGCTGCAGTGCAGTGAACTCGCCCAGGCGCAGCGGCGGCGCCGGCGGCGGCGCCTCGCCTGCGGCAAGCCCGGCGGCGAAACGGGCCGCCAGCTCGCCGAGCGCCTCCAGCGACTGCGGCCCCTGCAGCCAGAGCTGCATTCGCCGGGCGACGTAATGGGTGCGGTGAAAATCGCCTAAGGCGGCCTGCAGCGCAGCGAGATCGCCCGCCAGCGCGTCGGCGCTGCCTACCTGAAAGCGGCGAAACGCCGGGGGCGCGCTGGCGGCGTGGCGCACCGCGGCTTCCCGGCGCGATGGCTCATGCTGCTGGATCAGGCGGTACTCGGCGTCAATCACCGCCACTTCGCGCTGAATATCTTCCCTGAGCAGCAGCGGGGCCTGCAGCATCTCCTGTAGACGCGCGACACCATCAGCCAGAGCATCGGCGGCAACCTCGAAAAAGAACGCGCTATGGCGAGCCAGGGTGGTGGCATTCACGCTTCCGCCCTGGCGCTGCACCCAGCCCATCAGTCGGTCATCATCCTGGTAGCGCTCTCCGCCGTAAAACAGCAGATGTTCCAGCAGGTGCGCCAGCCCAGGGAAGCGCGACGGTTCGTGGTGGCTGCCGGCGGCGACCCGCGCCAGGGCAGCCGCGCGATCCGCCTGCGGCTGATGGACCAGGGTGGCCTGCAGGCCGCCCGGCAAAGTGACGGTGCGGGTCGCCAGCGTCATTACAGGTCCCGGGTTTGGTAGATCAGCTGCGAGCGGGTACGGTTGCGGAACTGCAGCTGGCTGACTTTTATGTCGCTGCAGGCCGCTTCGCGCCGGGCCTCGAGGATTTTGTGATGATGCGGGGATTTGCTGCACACCGGGTCGGCGTTATCGGCGCTGCCGGTCAGCATAAAGGCCTGGCAGCGGCAGCCGCCGAAGTCCTTCTCTTTTTCATCACAGGAGCGGCACGGCTCCGGCATCCAGTCATACCCGCGGTAGCGATTGAAGCCGAATGAGTCATACCAGATCGATTCCAGACTCTGCTCCAGCACCGACGGAAACGCCACCGGCAGCTGGCGCGCGCTGTGGCAAGGCAGGGCGGTGCCTTCCGGGGTGACGCTGAGGAAAATCGATCCCCAGCCGCCCATGCAGCCTTTCGGCCGCTCTTCGTAATAGTCCGGGGTGACGAACAGCAGGTTGGTGAGGTTGCCGCTGGCGGCCATTTTCTGCCGGTAGTCAGCGACCACCTGCTCGGCGCGGGCGATCTGTTCCCGGGTCGGCAGCAGCCCTTCGCGATTAAGAAACGCCCACCCGTAGAACTGGCAGGTGGCCAGCTCAACGTCATCGGCTTCCAGCTCAATGCACAGCTCGATAATTTTATCGAGCTGGTCGATGTTGTGCCGGTGGAGAACGAAGTTGAGCACCATCGGGTAGTCGCGCGCTTTCACGGCTTTGGCCATGGCCAGCTTCTGCTGGAAGGCTTTTTTGTTGCCGGCCAGCGCGGCGTTGAGCACTTCATCGCTGGCCTGGAAGCTAATCTGGATATGGTCCAGCCCGGCCTCGCTGAAGGCGTCCAGTTTGCTCTCCGTCAGCCCTATCCCGGAGGTGATCAGGTTGGTATAGAACCCGAGGTCGCGCGCGGCGCGGATCAGCTCCGGCAGATCTTTACGGGTCAGCGGCTCGCCGCCGGAAAAGCCCAGCTGAACGCTGCCCATCGCCCGCGCCTGGCGAAAGACCTCGATCCATTGTTCGGTGGTCAGCTCCTTATCCTGCCGGGCGAAGTCCAGCGGATTGGAACAGTAGGGACACTGCAGCGGGCAGCGGTAGGTCAGCTCCGCCAGCAGCCACAGTGGCGGATTGACGGTGGGTTTACTCTGGCTCACGGCAGGTGATCCACTTCTGTTGACAGGCGATCTGCAGGAACTCGATGACGTCGTCATCGACGCCGCCGGCTTCCGGGAAACGTTCATTAAGCATGGCGATAATCGCCGCGACGTCGCGCCGGCCATCGACCAGCTCGAGGATCGCCGCGGCGGTCTCATTGAGTTTGGCCATACCCTCCGGATAGAGGATCACATGGCTCTCCTGGGCGGCTTCCCACTGCAGTCGGTAGCCGCGACGAAAGGCAACGATGGACGTTTTCTGCATGATTACACCAGTCGGGTCGTGTGCCAGGCCGCCTTGTCGGTGACCGTGTGATAGGGCGGGCGCTGCAGGGCATAGGCCATGGTCATGGCATCGAGCATCGACCACAGAATGTCGAGCTTAAACTGCAGGATCTCCAGCATCCGGTTCTGTTTTTCAGCGCTGTCGCAGTAGGCCTTCGCCAGCGCCAGGCCATGCTCAACGTCGCGATTGGCCTGGCTCAGACGACTGCGGAAGTAAAAGTAGCCTTCCTCTTTGATCCATGGATAGTGCTGCGGCCAGCTGTCGAGGCGCGACTGATGGATCTGCGGGGCGAACAGCTCGGTCAGGGAGCTGCAGGACGCCTCCTGCCAGCAGGCGCGACGAGCGAAATTGAGATAGGCATCCACTGCGAAGCGCACGCCGGGCAGCACGTGACGCTCGCTGAGCAGATCGTCGCGGCTCAAACCGACCGCTTCCCCCAGCCGCAGCCAGGCTTCAATCCCGCCGTCCTCGCCGTGGCTGCCGTCGTGGTCGAGGATCCGCTGCACCCATTTGCGCCGGGTTTGCGCATCCGGGCAGTTGGCCATAATCGCCGCGTCTTTCAGCGGAATAGTGGTCTGGTAATAAAACCGGTTCGCCACCCAACCCTGAATTTGCTCGCGGGTCGCGTCGCCGTTATGCATGGCGATGTGGTAAGGGTGGTGAATATGGTAGAAGGCGCCTTTAGCCCGCAGAGCCTCTTCAAAGGCCTGCGGCGACAGCGTGTCAGTGATCAGCATGCGGTATCCTGAAGGGTGATTGCCATCCCGTCCCAGCTCACTTCGATCCCCTGTTGCGTTAGCGCCTGGCGCTGGGGAGACTGCTCGTTAAGGATCGGGTTGGTGTTATTAATATGAATGAGAATTTTGCGTTTTGCCGGCAGGGAGGCCAGCAGGGCCATCATCCCGTGCTCGTCGCCGAGCGCCAGGTGGCCCATATCGCGCCCGGTATTGCGCCCGACGCCGGCGGCCTGCAGCTCGTCATCCTGCCAGACGGTGCCATCGATCAGCAGACAGTCCGCTTTTTGCAGCCACGGCAGAAGGGTTTCATCCGGCTCACCCAGCCCCGGGGCATAGAACAGCGTCTGCCCGTTGCGGCGATTTTTGATAAACAGCGCCACGTTATGACCCGGCAGCGGCCGGTCGCGATACGGCGAATAGGGCGGCGCGTTGCTGGCGATAGGCACCGCGGTAAACTGCAAATCAGGACAGGCGTCAACGGTAAAAGGCTGCTGCGGAGCGATGGGATGATGCACCAGGCCGCCGTTCCAGTGCCGCAGCATGGTAAACACCGGGAAGCCGGTGGAGAGATCCTCATGAACCTCCGGGGTGCACCAGACCTGATGTGGGCAGCCTTCCCGCAGGCTCAGCAACCCGGTGGTGTGGTCGATCTGACTGTCGGTGAGAATAATGCCGCCGATATGTGTTCCGCGCAGTACGCCGGCTTTATTTAACTCGGGGGTATGGGCAATCTGCTGGCTGATATCCGGCGAGGCGTTGCACAGCACCCACTCTTTACCGTTGTCGCTGACGATAATTGACGACTGGGTGCGGGGGGCAGCCTGAATGGTGCCATCGCGCAGACCCTGACAGTTGGCGCAGTTGCAGTTCCATTGCGGGAAACCGCCGCCGGCGGCGGAACCGAGGACTTTAATGAACATGAAGACGGACCGGGTAATGAATGAAGGTGCCCGCGCGAACGGCGGGCGGGGCGATTAACGGTTAGAAATGTACAGCGTCACTTCCAGACCGAGACGTAAATCGATAAAAGCAGGTTTCTTCCACATGTTTTGTTCCTCTTAAAAATGACTACAGGCCTCACGGATAATGGTGGATCTGTGACGGCTGCCGCATATTGCGCTTCACCGGGAGAGAGATCAACCCGGAATCTGTAAGGAATTAACTTTATGTTTACAATATAACCTATTGTTGCCAAACATTTTTTAATACCCGTAGCCAGTTACGCCACAGCAGCTTATCCAGCACCAATTGATCATAGCCGCTAGCGCGCAACGTATTAATAAGCCGCGGTAAGCCGGCCACATCGCCCAGCTCGTCCGGCAGGGTGATGCCGTCAAAATCCGAGCCAAGGGCCACATGATCCTCACCCATTATGTTAATAAGATAGTCGATATGCCGGACAATGGTGGTTAAGGGCGTGTCGCTATCGCGCCGGCCGTCGGCGCGCAGGAAAGCATTGCCGAAATTGACGCCCACCACGCCGCCGCTGTCGCGGATCGCCCGCAGTTGCTGGTCGGTCAGATTGCGCGGCTGCGGGCACAGGGCGTGGGCATTGGAGTGGGTGGCCACCAGCGGTGACGTTGAGTGATGGGCGGTATCCCAGAACGCTTTTTCATTCATATGAGACACGTCCATCTGCATCTTCAAGGCATTGACCTGCTTAATCAGATCGATACCTGCCGCTGTCAGTCCAGGCCCAGTGTCCGGGCTACCGGGAAACGAACCGTTAACGCCGCTGCCGAAGCGGTTCGCCATATTCCAGAACGGACCAATGCTGCGGACCCCGGCGGCATAAAAGGCCTGCAGGTCGCGGCCCTCGCCATCAAAACCTCCGGCACCCTCAATATGCGCCACCATCGCCAGTACCTTATCCTCGCGGCAGCGCTCGATATCCGCCGCGCTCAGACACAATCTCAAGCGTCCAGCGGAGTGCGCGATAAGTTGCTTCAGGATGGCCAGTTGCTGCCAGAGGATATCGATCGGATCCCATCGTTGGCTGGCGTATTGCGGCGTCATACGGGCAATATATTCCTGCGGTGGCACGAATAGCGCGAATAGCCCGCCGGCAAATCCGCCTTGCAGCATGCGCGGATAGTCGAGATGGCCGTTCTCAATCCCGGCAAAGAAGGCGCTCACCGGATCCTCGCGATGGTGAAGCCAGAGATTCAGCAGCAGGTCATTGTGACCATCAAAAATCGCCATAGCGGGTTCCTGCGTTCTTAAGTGGTGAAAAATGCCTGCCACGGTAACGGATTTATCTCCCGGGGCAAGCATAAATTCACATGCCCGCAACAATTGCCAACCTCGACTTTGTATCACACTGTATCTCGCGGCGCAGCGCTGACATTAAGAGATAAAAATGGCCCCGGTCGGGCACATGGCGGATACAAATTTCCGTTTTACTGGTCACGTACTCTCTTGATGACGATAAAAGGTGAGAAAACGATGAACAGATTATCCCTAGTCCGCTATACCAGCGCCGTGGCGCTGGGGTTATCCACCCTGTGGTCCGCCGCCGTTTGCGCCGCTGAAGACGCGGGGGCGTTCGACAAGATCCAGCAGATCCGCGCCGGCGACCTGAATATTGGCTACGTGGATATCGGCCCACGCGACGGCCAGCCGGTGATCCTGCTGCACGGCTGGCCCTACGACATTCAGAGCTATGCCCAGGTGGCGCCGGCTCTAGCGCAGAAGGGTTACCGGGTGATCGTGCCGTATCTGCGTGGCTACGGCACGACCCGTTTCCTCTCCGCCAGCACGCCGCGTAACGGTCAGCCGTCGGCGATGGCGGCCGATATTGTCCATCTGATGGACGCCCTTAACATCAGGCAGGCGGATCTGGCCGGTTTTGACTGGGGCGCGCGCACGGCGGATATCGTCGCCGCGCTGTGGCCGCAGCGGGTGAAATCCCTGGTCTCGGTGAGCGGGTATCTGATCAGCAGTCAGCAGATTGGCGAAAAACCGCTGCCGCCGCAGGCTGAGCTGTCGTGGTGGTATCAATTCTATTTTGCCACCCCGCGTGGGGAGGCCGGTTACCGGCAAAACACCCACGACTTTGCGAAATTTATCTGGCATCAGGCGTCGCCGCAGTGGCAATTCAGCGATGCGACCTTTGCCAAAACCGCCCGGGCTCTGGATAACCCGGACCATGTGGCGATCACCATCAGCAACTACCGCTGGCGCCTGGGGCTGGAGAAAGGGGAAGCGAAGTATGCCGGCTATGAACAACGGCTGGCGGCGCTACCGCCGATAACCGTGCCCACCATCACCCTGGAAGGGGCGAATAACGGCGCGCCGCATCCGGCTCCCGCCAGCTACCGTGCCAAATTTACCGGTAAATATGAGCACCGGGATCTGCCGGGAGCGGTGGGCCATAACCCGCCGCAGGAGGATCCGACGGCGTTTGTGCAGGCGGTGGTGGACGCCGATCGTTTGTAACCCGCGCCTTGCCGGCGGCGCGACGTTGCGCTTCCGGCAACACGGCTTATGCTTGTGAAGAGTTTATTTTGCCGCAGGAGCAGCCTTTGGAGCGTATTGACCACATCCTGGTCGTCGACGACGACCGCGACATCCGGGAACTGATAGTCGACTATCTGGAAAAATCGGGATATCGCGCCAGCGGCGCGGCGAACGGCAAAGCCATGTGGTCGGTACTCAAAAACCATAAAATTGACCTGATTGTGCTGGATATTATGATGCCGGGCGAGGATGGCTTAACGCTCTGTCGCCAGCTGCGCGCCAACCCGCAGCAGGATATCCCGGTGCTGATGCTCACCGCCCGCACCGATGACAGCGACCGGATCCTCGGCCTGGAAATGGGGGCTGACGATTATCTGATTAAGCCCTTTGTGGCCCGCGAACTGCTGGCGCGCATCAAAGCCATTTTACGCCGCACCCGGGCGCTGCCGCCCAACCTGCAGATCACCGAGGCGGGCAGGCTGATCGCCTTTGGCGACTGGCTGCTCGACACTGCCGCTCGCCATTTGCTGGACGACAGCGGCGCCATCGTCGCCCTCAGCGGGGCGGAGTATCGGCTGCTGCGGGTGTTTCTCGACCATCCCCAGCGGGTGCTGAACCGCGATCAGCTGCTCAATCTGACCCAGGGACGCGACGCGGAACTGTTTGAGCGGTCGATTGACCTGCTGGTGAGCCGACTGCGCCAACGGCTACGGGAGGATGCCCGCGAGCCGGCCTACATTAAAACGGTGCGCAGCGAAGGCTATGTGCTGTCGGTGCCGGTCTCCATTCGCGAGAGGCATGAATGAGGTTTTGGCCCGCCTCGCTGCAGTCGAGGCTGATGGCGCTGCTGTTTCTGGCGCTGCTGCTGGCGAATACCTTAACCCTGTCGCTGCTGTTTTATGAGCGTATGAGCAGCGCTCGCAGCGTGATGCTGGGGAATCTGGCTTCCGATGTCGCCACCAGCGTGGCGATCCTTGACCGCCTGCCGGCCGCTGAGCGCCCACAATGGCTGCCGAAGCTGGCGCGCGGCAATTATCGCTATCTGCTGGACGCCGGGGAGCGCGGCGATTACCCGGCCAGCTGGCGCGCCCGGGACGCTGCCCGCTCCCTGCAGGAGGCGCTGAGCGCGCAGTATCCGGTAAGTATTGTGGCGATCCCCGGCCCGCGGCAGCATATTCAGGCCCATATTACCCTTCACGACGGCGCGCCGTTAACCCTCGACCTGTGGCCGAAACTACCGGCCATCGCCCGCTGGCTGCCGGTGGTGCTGATCGCTCAGTTTGTCCTCTTGCTGGCCTGCGCTTGGTACGCGGTTCGCCAGGTATTGCTGCCCATCTCCCGCTTTACCCACGCGGTAAATGCCCTGGAGCCGGCCAGCGACACGGCGGGAACTATGGCCGAGCAGGGGCCGGAGGAGGTGCGTCGCGCCGCCCGCGCGTTTAACGCGATGCAGGCGCGCATCCACGATCATCTGCAGGAGCGAGCGCGGATCCTTGCCGCCATCTCCCACGATCTGCAAACCCCGATAACCCGAATGAAGCTGCGGGTGGAGATGGCCGACCAGCCGGAACTGCGCGATAAGCTACTGCAGGATCTCGACAATATGACCCGTCTGGTGCGGGAGGGCATCGCCTTCGCCCGCACCTCGCAGCCGCTGGAGGAGGCGCGACAGCGGCTGAATCTCGATGCGTTTCTCGACACCATCGTCTGCGATTATGCCGATGTCGGCCGGCCGGTCCAGTTTTGTCCCGAAGAGACCGCCGGGGTGGTGTGGGTCCCGCCGCAGGCTCTGCGCCGGGTGATGACCAATCTTATCGATAACGCCTTGAAATTCGGTACGACGGCCACGGTAACCCTGACCCGTGACGCCGTGGGAGATATCACCCTTCATGTGCTGGATGAGGGGCCGGGGATCCCGGAGGCCTCGCTGCAGGAGGTGCTGCAGCCGTTTTATCGCCTGGAGGACTCGCGCAATCGCGATACCGGCGGCACCGGCCTGGGGCTGGCGATCGCCGCGCAGCTGGTCAGCCAGATGGACGGCGCGCTGCGCCTGGCCAACCGCCCGCAGGGCGGCCTGGACGCCAGCGTTCGCCTTGCCGCGGCGGGATTGTATCCTGCTGTATCTCCGGGAAAGACGGATAACTAAGCCGACAATTCTCCCCCTTTCCCGACACATTCGCCTTACATGGCCTTGCTGTAATGTCGTGGCTGCCACTCTCGGCAGCGACGGCATAATGAGGAGAAGGCGATGTCGATATTAATTGCATTTTTGGGCGGAATGTTAACCCTGCTGAGCCCCTGTACGCTGCCGGTGATCCCGCTGCTTTTCGCCAGCGTCCGGGGCCGCCGGGGGCAGCTGGCGATCATGCTGGCAGGAATGGCGCTGATGTTCGGCGCTGTCTCCTGGCTGGTGACGGTCGCCAGCGGCTGGGTGGTGAATCTGACCCTCGCAGGCCGCGGTCTGGCGCTGGCGTTCTTCGCCCTGGTCGGGCTGAGTCTGCTTTCGCAACGCGTCGCGCAACGGCTGACCTCACCCCTGGTAGCGTTGGGGAATCAGCTTAACGATGCCAGTTCACGCCAGCGCGGCTGGATCGGTTCTCTGCTGGCCGGGCTGGCGGTGGGCCTGCTGTGGGCGCCGTGCGCCGGGCCGGTATTGGGGGCGATACTTAGCCTGGGCTTTGTGCATCCGGGGCAGGCGACTACCGGCGGCTTGCTGCTGGCCTACGGCAGCGGCGGGGCGCTGATGTTATTCCTGCTGGGGTGGTGCGGGGCGGCGTTGATCGCCAGATTGCGTCGCGGACAGGCGTTCGGCGAACGGCTGCGCCGGTTGGCAGGGGGGGCAATGCTGGCCTCGGTGGCGCTGATCGCTAGCGGCGGCGATCGCTATCTGCAAAGCGCTGGTGGACTGAGCCAGGCGCTGGAGCAGCGGCTGGCCGCCCGTCTGCCGCAGCCGGAGCAAAAGACCAGCCTCCAGCCGATCGCCGCGCCGCAGCCCAGCAGCGCGATGCCCTCTCTGGCGGGGGGCAGCGCATGGATCAACAGCCCGGCGTTAACTCAGGAGCGTCTGAAGGGCAAAGTGGTGCTGGTGGATTTCTGGACCCGGGAGTGTATCAACTGTCAGCATACCCTGCCTTACGTGCGCGACTGGGCGAACAAATACCGCGCGGCGGGCCTTGTGGTGATTGGCGTTCATACCCCGGAATATCCCTGGGAGCGTTCGTTGCCCCTGCTGCGCCAGGCGGTGAAGGACTGGCGGGTAACCTACCCGGTGGTGGCGGATAATGAGTACGCCATCTGGAACGCCTTCGGCAATCAGTACTGGCCGGCGCATTACATTTTCGACGCTCGCGGACAGCTGCGTTATACCGCATTCGGCGAAGGGGATTATGCCCGCCAGGAGCAGGTGATCCAGCAGCTGCTGCAGGAGAGCAAAGCTTGACCCGCGGCGCAGGCGTCTGGCGGACGGATCTCTCCAGCCTTTATACCCGATGCCGGGCGGCGCTGCGCTTGCCCGGCCTACATCAGCACGCAGGGAGAATGTAGGTCCGGTAAGGCGCAGCCGCCACCGGGCATTGAAGCGGGAGAGGCGCTGGGCTGGGCTGCGCTACGCTTGCCCGGGAGACAGAATGTGGAGGGGGTAACAGATGCTGCCGTACGGTTCCCTCTCCCTTCAGGGAGAGGGTTAGGGTGAGGGTGAATGGAAATGACGTGACAGTGTCACCTGTCGAGCCATCCCTGCAGGGCCTCGGTCATCAGTTCGCCGAGCAGCGCCACGGCGGCGGAATGGTGTTCCTCACGCGGGGTTTGTCGCAGGCTGACGGCCAGACTTCCTGGCGCTGGCAGGAGTCCTCCTGCGGGGCGCAGGTTGCCTGGCATGCCGATGCGGGTGCGTATCGTCAGGCCCAGCCCGGCCTGCACCGCCGCCCAGATGCCGCTCAGGCTGTGGCTGACGAACACCACCTGCCAGGGGATCCCCGCGGCATCGAGACAGGCAATGGCGCGGGAGCGCATCAGACACGGGCTGTCGAACATCACCAGCGGCAGCGGCTCGCCGGAGACCAGCAGAGCGCGAATATCCAGGTCAGGATGCGCAATCCACGCCAGCGGGCAGAGGCCCAGCCCGGAACCCTGATCTTCGTTTTGCCACAGCAGCGCCAGATCCAGCGCCTCTTCCGCCAGCGCCTGGTGCAGCGGACCATTGCGATCCACCCTGGCGACTATCCGCACCTGCGGATGATGCCGTTTAAATTGCCCGAGGATCCCCGGCATCAGCGATTCGCCAAAATCTTCCTGCATACCAAGGTGGATCTCGCCGGTGAGCCGCTCACCCTGCAGCGCGCGCAGGGTTTCATCATTGAGCGCCAGCAGGCGTCTGGCGTAGCTCATCAGCTTTTCGCCTTCCGCGGTGAGCACCAGATGCCGCCCCTGTTTGGTCACCAGCGCCGCACCGCACTGGCTCTCCAGCTTTTTAAGCTGGGCGCTGACCGCGGAAGTGGAACGCGATAGGCGCAGCGCTGCCTGGGCGAAACTGCCGCACTCCATGCCGGTCACAAAGCTGCGCAGGGCGTCGAGATCCAGCCCTGGTAAGCGTTTCTCCATCATCATCCCCATTTTCAGGACGTTTATCCTGAACGTTGTTATTTTCGGGATAGTACTGTGGCATCGCGAGAGGCAGGGGTCAACGGGCCCTGCGAAGAGAGCATTAGCGGTGCGGAAAGAAATAAAAAAAAAGCCGATAAGGACATTATCGGCTTATTGCAGGCAAGGCTGACAGCGGGGCGGCAGGCGCCGCCTCGCTAAGGCAGGTTATTGCGCCAGCAGCTCCTGAGCGGTGTGCTCCACCAGGTTCAGCAGAACCTTCACGTCATCCAGCGTCACCACCGGGTTCAGCAGGGTCAGCTTCAGGCAGGTAACGCCGTTGTGCTCGGTTACGCCGACGTTAGCGCGGCCGGAGGCCAGCAGGGCGTCGCCGACGCGCTGGTTGAGCAGCGCGATAGCCGCCGCGTCGCTCCCGGCCATCTGCGCCGGACGGGAACGGAACAGCACGCTCGCCAGCTGCGGCTGCATCACCAGCTCCAGCGTCGGCTGCGACTTCACGTACTCCGCCACGTTTTTCGCCATCGTGACGCCGTGATCGATGATCGCCGCATACTGTTTCTGGCCCAGCGCTTCCAGACCCATCCACAGCTTCAGCGCATCGAAGCGACGGGTGGTCTGCAGCGACTTAGACACCAGGTTCGGTACGCCGTGTTCTTCATCGAACTCGGAGTTCAGATAGGCCGCCTGATAACGCATCAGCTCGTAATGGCGCGCGTCCTTCAGCAGGAAGGCGCCGCAGCTGATGGTCTGGAAGAACTGCTTGTGGAAGTCCAGGGTAACGGAATCCACCAGCTCCAGACCGTCAAGGTAGTCGCGATACTGCTCAGACAGCAGCAGGGCGCCGCCCCAGGCTGCGTCAACGTGCAGCCAGATCTGATGTTCCGCAGCGATACCGGCGATGTCGCGCAGCGGGTCGATAGCGCCCGCGTCGGTGGTGCCGGCGGTGGCGACGATCGCCATGATCTGCTCGCCGTTAGCCTGCGCTTGCGCAATCTTCGCCTGCAGGTCGGACACGTCCATCCGCGCGAATTCGTCGGTTTTCACCAGCGTTACCGAGCGGTAGCCGAGGCCCATCAGCGCCATGTTCTTCTGCACCGAGAAGTGGGCGTTTTCCGAGCACAAGACTTTGTACTTGCGGATATCTCCCGGCAGCCCATCCTGCTGGATGGAGTGGCCCTGACGGGCGAAGAAGGCGTCTCGCGCCAGCATCAGGCCCATCAGGTTGCTCTGGGTGCCGCCGCTGGTGAAGACGCCGGCGTCGCCCGCCGGAAAACCGACCCGGGCGCGCAGCCATTCGATCAGCTTCATCTCGATAATGGTTGCCGACGGGCTCTGATCCCAGGAGTCCATGCTCTGGTTGGTGGCGTTAATCAGCACTTCCGCCGCCTGGCTAATCACCAGGCTCGGGCAGTGCAGGTGCGCCACGCACTGCGGGTGATGCACCGACAGGCTGTCTTTCAGGAAGTACTCGATCGCACGATCAATCGCCGCCTGGTTACCCAAACCCTGTTCGTTAAATTCTAGGGAGATACGCTCACGCAGCTCGTCAACGCTTTTCCCCTGATACATCTCAGGTTGCTTCAGCCACTGCACAACGGCCTGGCTGGTCTGCTCGATAACCTGCTGATAGGCTTCAACGCTCTGCGCTGAACCAGCAAGAATCGGATTCAATGTGGACATGGCGGTCACTTACTCCACTCAGACCGGTTTTACGCCGGCGGCCAGCAGGGCCTGTTCAAATTTGTCGAGGAACACGTCCAGCTCCGCGTCGCTGATCAGCAGGGACGGCAGCAGGCGCAGCACGCAGCCGTGACGACCGCCACGCTCGAGGATCAGGCCCGCTTCGAAGCATTTCTTCTGCAGCAGGGCAGAGAGTTCGCCGTCAGCCGGGTAGCAGCCCATGTGATCCTGCGCTTCGTTCGGCTTGACGATTTCGATACCGATCATCAGACCGAGACCGCGAACGTGGCCAATCACCGGGTAGCGTTTCTGCAGCTCGGCCAGTTTACCTTTCAGCCACTCGCCCTGGGCGGCGACTTTGTCGGCGATCTTGTTGTCGCGCAGATGACGCAGGGTGGTCAGGCCGGTGGCCATCGCCAGCTGGTTACCGCGGAAGGTGCCGGTGTGGTGACCCGGTTCCCAGGCGTCGAACTGCTTTTTAATGCCCAGCACCGCCAGCGGCAGCCCGCCGCCAACCGCTTTCGACATCACGATGATGTCCGGCTGAATACCGGCGTGCTCGAAGGCGAAGAATTTACCGGTACGGGCAAAGCCGGCCTGCACTTCATCGACGATCAGCAGAATGTCGTGCTCTTCGGTCACTTTGCGGATGCGCTGCAGCCACTCGACCGGCGCCGGGTTCACACCGCCTTCGCCCTGAACGGCTTCAAGGATCACCGCCGCCGGTTTACGGACGCCGCTCTCCACGTCGTTGATCAGGTTTTCGAAGTAGTAGGTCAGGGCTTTCACGCCGGCTTCGCCGCCGATGCCCAGCGGGCAACGATACAGGTGCGGGTAAGGCATGAACTGGACTTCCGGCATCATGCCATTAACCGCCGCTTTCGGCGACAGGTTGCCGGTGACGGACAGCGCGCCGTGGGTCATCCCGTGATAGCCGCCGGAGAAGCTGATCACCGCGGTACGACCGGTGTATTTTTTCGCCAGCTTCAGCGCGGCTTCCACGGCGTCAGCGCCGGACGGGCCGGTGAACTGCAGGCAATATTCTTTCCCTTCGCCCGGCAGGCAAGAGAGCAGGTATTCGGAGAAGCGATCTTTTAACGGGGTGGTAAGATCGAGAGTATGTAACGGCAAGCCGCTGGTAATGACACTTTGGATGCTCTGCAATACATCAGGGTGGTTGTGGCCCAGAGCGAGAGTACCGGCGCCCGCGAGGCAGTCCAGGTACTGTTTGTTATCCGCATCCGTCAGCCACACGCCTTCGGCTTTAGTGATAGCCAGCGGCAGCTTACGCGGGTAACTCCTGACATTCGATTCGAATTCGGCCTGACGGGCCAAAAAGGTTTCGTTGTTTGCGTCTAATAAATCGGCACGTAAAGTATCAATACGGACTTTATCCGTCATCATATCACTCCCACAACCAGCATTGCGGTTGAACGCTGGTTGAATAATTGGTGTAAGAAATTGAATTGGCATTCATAAAGCGCGCACAATATATGGCTTTTTAAATCCGCATTCAACGTTTTATTGATTGCGCTATTTTGACGTTATTCTTACCAGGGGCAAAATTAACGTAACTTGCTGAATTATAATAGAACAACGCTCTGTCACTATAACCCTTTAAAGTGTAATTATTAGTGAGAAAGTCTCTATATTTTTATTGCCGCTACGTTAAAGCGCTGACGGAATGCCTTCCGTCAGCGATAGCAAGACTCAATGCAGTTCCACCGCATAATTTGTTAAAGGTGTAACTTTTTTCACCAACTTATTGTTATATAAAAACTGTTCGTAAGTCTCGTAGCGCGCTTTATCCAGCGCTGCCGGATCGGTGGCGAACAGGGGCACGGTTTGCAACCACGCCTGGTGGTTGAGTTCGGTCCTAAGCTCCGGGTGGGCGGCGGCGAACGCCTCCCAGCTCTTCTGCGGATGGGCGCGCAGATAGCCCACTCCCTCCTGCAGGGCGGTGAGGAATTTACGGATCTTCGCCTCATGAATTGCGTCGCGATGGGCGACAATCACCAGCTCGTCATAGGCCGGCACGCCGTAATCTTCGACGTTCATCACCACCGGCGTTTTGCCCTGCAGCTTCAGCTCCTGCGCTTCTATATTACGATAGCCGCCGATAACCGCGTCCACCTGGCCGGCCAGCAGGGCGCTGGTCAGCTGGAAATTGACGTTCACCAGTTTGATGCTGGCCGGATCGATCCCCGCATGTTGCGCCATGGTCGCCAGGGTGGCCTGCTCAATGCCGCTGACCGAGTAGCCCACCTTCTTGCCTTGCAGATCTGCCGGGGTTTTGATCTGCTTATCCAGGGCGATAACCGTATTCAGCGGCGAATTAATCAGAGTCCCTACACGCACCAGCGGTAACCCTTCGTCAGCAAAGAAGTGCACCTGCGGCTGGTAGGTGATGGCCAGATCCGCTTGACGGGCGGCCACCATGCGCGGAGGCAGCGCGGGATCGGAAGGGGGGATAATCCTGACGTCCAGCCCCTGGGCCTTAAAGGCGCCGATCTGCTCGGCCACCATAATCGGCGCATGGTCGGGATTAATGTACCAGTCCAGCACCAGCGTCAGCGGTTCATTGGCCAGCGCGTGGCCGCTGAACAGGGCCGTCAAGGTTGCCCCGGCGAATAGCGACTTTTTCATCTGTTTTCCTTTATTACGTCATTCTTATTCCGGCGACCAGTCGATCAGCCGGTGTAGCAGGGTATCTACCGCCAGCCACAGCAGGAGGGTCAGTAGTACTAAAATAAACAGCGCGGCGAAGCAGATATCGGTTTGCAGTCGCGCATTGGCGTTGAGCATGACGTAGCCCAGCCCCTCGGCGGAGCCGACCCATTCGCCGATGATCGCGCCAATGGGCGCCACCGCCGCCGCCATGCGCAGGCCAGAGCCCAGCGCCGGCAGGGCGGCCATCAGGCGGACATGTCGCAGTTGCGCGCCGAAGGAGGCATTCATGCTGCGCGCCAGATCGAGATACTCCTGGTTGACCCGCCGCAAGCCATCAAAGAAGGCGGAAGTCACCGGAAAGAAAATCACCAGCACCGCCATCGCCACTTTGGCGCTCATGCCAAAGCCCAGCCACAGCACCAGCAGCGGGGCGAGGGCAAAGACCGGGATCGCCTGACTGGTGAGCACCAGCGGCATCAGCCAGCGCTGCAGACGGGGGGAGAGGATCATGCCCAGCGCCAGGGTGACGCCGAGCGTCACGCCCAGCGCCAGGCCGCTCAGGATCTCACTGAGCGTGATAAGCGTATGCCAGCCGAGATAGGCGCGATTAACCCATAGCGCCTCGGCGACCGCCATCGGGGACGGTAAAAGAAAATGGGGAATGCCGCTGCGGCTGGCCAGACCCCAGAGGAGCATCAGCCCGCCGAATACCATGCCGCCGCGCCAGAGACGTCCAGTCATGGTTGGGCCCTCATCAGCTGCTGCAGCAGGGCGGCCTGGCCGATCAGGAGATCGGGCGCGTCCGGCGCGCGCGGAGGTGTGCCGGCGAGGTGATGGCTATCATCAATGTCGCCGTCGGCCGCCGAGAGGACCAGCAGGCGGTGGCTCAACCGGCAGGCCTCCTGCGGATCGTGGGTGATAAGCACCACCGTGCGACCGGCCAGCAGGGTGGCCGCCAGGGTCTGAATGCGCGTACGGTTGAGGGTATCCAGCGCCGAGAAAGGCTCATCCATCAGCACGATGGGGCGATCCTCATACAGCGTGCGCGCCAGCGCGGCGCGCTGACGCATGCCGCCGGAGAGAGTCGCCGGGCGGGCGTCGGCGCAGGATGAAAGCTCAACCTGTTCAAGCAGAGCGGCGACCCGGGCACGATCGACTTTTTCACCGCGCAGCCGCGCGCCGAGGGCGACGTTGTCCCGAACGCTCAGCCAGGGGTAGAGCAGATCTTTCTGCCCCATCCACGCCAGACGGCCCTGAATCGGTTGCCCATCGCTGGCGACCACTTCTCCGCGGGTGGCGGGCGCCAGACCGGCCATTACCCGCAGCAGGCTGGTTTTGCCGGCGCCGCTGGCGCCGAGCAGCGACACCCACTGCCCGCCGGGGACCGTAAACGACAGGTTGTCGAACAGCCGACGGTCGCCGACATGCAGGCTCAGGCCACGGACCTCGATACCCGGCGCCGTCACGCCCGGGTCTCCGCCGCGGCGTTGAGGCCCATCTGCCAGAACTGCGCCTCAAGGCGGGTGGCGGTGGTGAAAATCTCGCTCAGCTCAGTGATTCGCGCCTCGCTCCCGCGCTGCTGCCACACCGTTTCCAACAGCGCCAGCGCGGCGCTGACGCCCTGCAGATAGCCTTCATCGCCATAGTTGCGGATCCATGAGGCGTAGGGGTTATCGTCCAGTCGGGTGGCGGGATGCTGCAGCAGGCCGAGACCGATTTCGGCGTAGCCCGCGACGCAGGGCATCAGGGCGACCAGCAGATCCAGCGCGTCACCCGAGTGGCCAATATCCAGCACGTAGCGTGTATAGTTGAGGGTTTCGGGGGCTTCAGGTTGGGCGGCCATCTCCGGTTCGCTAATCCCCCACTGGGCACAGTAGCCGACGTGCAGCGGCAGTTCGTTGAGGATGGCATTCATTGAGGCGGCCGCGGCCCGCATCTCCGGCAGCGCGCGCAGTTTACTCACCAGCAGCGCGTAGCTGCGGGCAAAGTGAATCAGAAACAGATAATCCTGGGTCAGATAGCGACGAAAGGCGTTTTCCGCCAGCGTCCCATCGGCAAGTTGCTGGACGAAAGGATGCGCCACATAGCGCTGCCAGTCAGCGGCGGCCAGCTGGCGTAAACGGCCGTAAAGACCTTGGCTAAAAGCGGGAACGATCACAGGACCTCCATTTATTCAGGGGAGATCCGGGCGTGCAGGGGTGTGAACAGGCAATGGCGGTAATGCTGGCAAAATTGCCGACCCGTCCCTTCGCTGGCATGACCCAGATCAGGTTCAAAGGGTTCGGCTTGCGCCATCTCAGCCCTCACGGGACACCCCTCGGTAGCGCTATGTTATACGACATTCACCTTTTGAATACAATCACCGCGCCACCTTGACGCAGGATGATGGTAATGGGGGATAGCCAGCGCTTTTCCGCGCAAGAACTACTAACCACCGGGCCGCGACGAACGGAAGAGCGGCTTTTACGCGCGCAATAGTTTCGTTGTCGGCGCTGAATACCGTTTTTAACTAAAACCGCAGGCGCTATCTGCCGGTAAGATGCGCGCACTTTTATTGCTGTGGAGAGGCTGTTGATGCGTAAAGCCTTCTGGCTATTATTCGCGCTGGCGCTGCCGGCGCTGGCGCTGCCGGCGCTGGCGCAGGATCCGGTGCTACCCGCCGTGACGGCGATCCATACGGCGCCCACCCTCGGTGAGCTGCCGCCGCCGGAGTCGCTGCGACCGTGCTGCGCTTTTGGTTACGACCTGCACGTGCGCGCGGCGGGCATTCCGATCCCGATGTACCAGATCGGTAATGTGTTGACTCTGGGTACGCTGGGTAAGCACCATTACAACGACAGCGCGTTCGGTGCGGTGAAAAATCTGCTGGGGCTCAGCGAGGAGCAGAACGGGCTTATCTATACCCGCCGCGGCGGGTTTATTGATATCGCCCATGTGCGCGATACGGCGGACAACACCTTTTATCTGTTCAATCGTATTGCGCCGACGCTGGGTCAGGCGGGGCGGATCTTCTACAGTGAAGAACTGGGCGTGCGCCGCGTGCAGCTGAATGCCTTTACGCCGCCGGCGGGCGTCAGGCAGCGCTATCAGCTGGCGGCCTGGCTCGCCGGGCATCTGGCCTTCGAAATCGCCCAGTGGCATGAGATCGCCCAGTGGTATGGCTTCCAGTCGGTCCCCGGGTTTTCCGAAGAGATTTCCGCTTTTTCGCCCGAGGATCTCTACTCCAATTTACTGGGCGCGAGGCTGGCGATTAATGTCATCCTCAGCGGCCACGGCGGTTCGCTGGAGGATTATAACCAGGCCATGGATGCGGCGCTGAAACAAGTGCTGACCCGGCTGCTGGTGGCGACGCGCGGAGAGACGGAAGCGATGTTTCAGCAGATCGACGGCGACTGGTGGAACAGTCACCGGCGGGTGCCGGATAAGTTTCTGGTACTGAAGCGTAACTACGATCTACAGGAAAACCGGCTGCCGACGCCGGTCCCATTCGAAACCATGCCGCCGTATCGCCTGACCATGCCGGAGCAGGTCGGGGGATTCCGCTTACGCGACCTCGGCGAACTGCAGATCTATCCAGGGCACGATATGCAGGCATTGCCGGTTCCCGCGCAATACTATGGCGCCGGAGCGTTCCAGGGGCTGGCGGACCGCGCCCATGAGGCGGATAAAACCCAGCTGGCGCGGACAGAAAAATAGCCGTAAAGGCTCAGGACGAACGCCCTGAGCCGGCGAGTTAGCGGAAGTCGACCCAGCAGGCACCGTTGTCGGCAGAACGCACGCAGTTTTCCACCCAGCGGACGCCGAACGCCCCGGCGCGGGCGTCCGGGTACCAGAAGTCGGCCAGCAGCGCCTCGTCGCGACGGTCGGCGGCATCCATGGCGATGGCGAAGCGGCGATAGAGATTCGACCATGCCTCAAACAGGCCCTCGGGATGGCCGCCGCCGATGCGATCATCCTGACGCGCCAGCGGATCGAGATAGTCCATACCGCGCTCGAGGATGCGCACGGGTTCGCCCTGGATTTCGTAGCGTAGCTGGTTGGGCTGTTCATCCCACCATTCGAGACTGGCTTTTTCACCGATGATTCGCACCTTTTGCCCGTGCATCGAACCGCAGTTGACGGCGGAGCTCCACAGTGAGCCGATGGCCCCGTTGTCATACTCCATCAGTACATGGGCGTTATCTTCCAGCGGCGCGCGGCTTTTGACGAAGCTTTGTCTGGCGCACATCAGCCGGGTGATCTTCAGCTGCGGGGCCATGGTTTCGACCAGAAACAGCGGATGGGTGGCCAGGTCGCCCAGCACATAGCTGGGGCCGACGAAGCGGGGATCGACCCGCCAGCGGGTACTGGCATTTTCCTGTTCCACCGGCTGGGCGTGAAAACCGTGGGCAAACTGCATATTAACGATACGGATATCGCCCAGCAGCCCGTCGGCGATCATCTGCCGGGCCTGCAGGATCAGCTGGTGGCCGGCATAGCCGTAGGTCACCCCGATAATCTTGCGCCGCCGCTGGCTGAGCGCCACCAGCTCGTCAGCTTCCTCGCTGCTGAAGCACAGCGGCTTTTCGCACACCACGTGCAGCCCGGCCTCCAGCGCGGCCCGGCAGATGGCATAGTGGGTGTTATTTGGCGTGGCAACTGACACCGCCTGAATGCCGTCAGGCCGGGCAGCCTCGCCGCGGAACAGGCTTTGATAGTCGGCGTAACAGCGGTCGGGATCCACCCCCAGCTGTTGGCCGAACTGGCGTCCGCGCTCGGCATCAATATCAAAGGCGCCGGCCAGCAGCGTGAAGGTGTTATCGCGCAGCGCTGCAGAGCGGTGAATATAGCCGATCTGGCTGCTGCCGCCGCCGCCGACCATGCCCCAGCGCAGGGTGCGGTCGAGAGGTTTTAAACCGTTAATCATGTCGTGCCTCCTGTCAGAATCCGACGTCGCGCAGATAGCGCAGACTTTCCGTGACCGCCTGCAGGCTGCCTGCGGCATGGCGCGGGTCGCGCTCTTGTTCAATGGTTATCCAGCCCTGATACCCCCGGCGGGCAAGAAAGTCTTGGATAGCCGGATAGTCAATGGCGCCGCTGCCGAGCGGGCACATCACCCCTTCGGCGCAGGCAGTGAAGAAGTCGATACCTTCATGGATAGCGCGCTGATAAACCTGCGGGTCGACATCCTTGAAGTGCAGATAGTCCAGGCGGTGGTAATAGCGATCCAGCCAGTCGAGCGGATCCATCCCGGCGTAATAGAGATGTCCGGTGTCCAGACACAACCCGGCGACGTCGTGCGGGATATCGTTGGCCAGCCGCTCGATCTCATCCGCGAATTCAATGCTGCCCCCGGCGTGCGGATGGATAACCGCCCGCACACCGTACTCCTGCCAGGCGAGGGTGCTAAGGGCGATAATGTGCTCCATCATGCGCTGCCAGTCTTTGTCATTGAGGCGCGGAGCCAGCGCGCAGCGCCCGGCAAAGCGCGCCCGTTCGGGGTTGCCGAAGTCGATAATCACCAGATAGGGCGGCTGGAAAGGGCGGCCCGGGATCGGTTCGGCAGCGGCTACCTGCGACAGATTGCGGCAGATTTGATGGGTCAGCGCCACCAGGGTGGGGAAATGGGCCTCGCTCACCAGATCGTCAAAGATCGTGCCGGCGACCAGCGACAGCTGATGCTGCTCCAGCGCCGCGCGCAGGCTGGCCGGATCGGTGGGGAGATAACCCCAGGGGCCGAGCTCAATGCTGCGATAGCCAGCCTGCGCCGCCTCCTTAAGCACGGTAGCCCAGGCAGGGAGGTTAGGGTTTTTCGGGTCATCGACGCCCCAGCTGCAGGGGGCGTTAGCGATAGGATGTATCATGTCGGCTTCCTTTTTCATACAAGGGATGCCGCTGAGTATTGAATAAAGATTTCATTGTCAACAATGATGGAATTTTGATTTTATGATAATCATCATGATTTTAATTGATGGATATTTTGATAATTTTTTATCAAGTCGAGAGGTGGCGCGGTCCGCCCGATAACCATCTCCGCTGGAGACGGAGCCGGAAATTTACATATTTTCTTTGGTGATGATATCGAAAGGCTGAGGGAGTGAAATCACCTCGCTATGGGGGCGTGAAGCGGCGTCCGCCATGGCGCGCAGCGTAACGGCGGCAAACTCATCCAGCCGGTGGTTAAGCATGATGTCGATGGTGCCATCGATCAGGGCCAGTTCACTGTCGCTGAGCGGACCGTGGCAGACCAGAGCGATCTCCTGCTGACGGCCGCTGTCGCGCAGCGCGTCGACGATCCCTTCGACGCCGCCGCAGGGGGCGTAGATCGCCTGCAGGGCCGGGTACTGAGTCAGCATCTGTTCCGTCACGGTCCTGGCGATATCCGCCCGTTCATGACTGCGAACCGGCTCAAGGATCTGTTGCCCCTTGCCCTGTTCTCGCAGGCAGGAGCGAAAGCTGATCTCACAGCTTTCCTGGCAGGTAAAACGATTATCGCCAATGATAATGCCAATTTCACCATTCCCCCGGCATAAGCGCTCGATAAACCAGGCGGCGGTGCGCCCGGCTTTATGATTATCGAGGCCGATATACCCGCTGCGCTGGGGGACCGATAGATCGGAAAGCAGGGTGAGCACGCGCACGCCGCGGGCGGCGGCCCGGGCCACCGCGTGGCGAATCAGCGGGTGATCCAGCGCCACCAGGCCGAGCACCTCCACTTCATCGCTGAGTCGGTGAATGGCCTGAGCCATCGCTTCCACCGCATCGATGGCAAAATGCAGTATCACCGGCGCCTGGCCCGCCGGTAGCCATGGGGCAGCCTCGCGCGTCAGCGCCCGGGCCAACGGCAGGTAGAAGGAGTGGCTCTCCTGCAGCAGGATAAAGCCCATTCTGATCGTGACCGGCGCTTTGCCGGCAGCCAGGCGATAGTGGGGCTGCTCGAGGGTAAAACCCAGCCGGCGGGCGGCCTCCAGCACGCGCCGCGCCGTGGACTCTTTCACCGCCGCGCGCTTATTGAGCACCCGGTCGACGGTGGCTACGCCGACGCGCGCTTCACGCGCAATGTCGGCAAGGGTGATTTTAGTGGCGATTTTTTTCAAGGTATTTGTCGCTATGAATGAGCGTAATGATAGAAACTATCACGGTTAGCCTGGGCAGAAAAGCGACTCTCTGCCCGCCCTGGCCTATGCCGCTGTGCCTGCCGGGTAACCCTGTTGGCGATGCACACTCTGTGATCAAAAGCGACTACCCGTTCTGGCATCGCTGCTATGCTGTTGAAATAAAATTATTATTAAAGGCAGCATCGCTTCTGTTGGTTAAACTGCGCGCAAAGTCACCCTCAGAGGGCTTTACTGGGCGCATAACCGACTATACTTGGCGCGCTCGCGCGTAATTGCGGTTTCTCGGTGTCTATTTTGCTTTCACTTTAAACCAGCGTTGGGGCTGCACAGCGTTAAGTGCCGTTCCGCGCCGGCAGTGGGTCGGTTTGGGGCCTGTATGTTATTAAAAGAGCTGGCTGTTTTTGAGGTCTTAAGCACCCCGATATGGGTAGTTCATCCTTTTAACGAAAGGGTGGTCTATGCCAATCAGGCTTCCCGGACATTGAGCGGCGAGATGTCGCTCAATGAGATGCGTAACGGTATTTATTCCACCTGTCCGGAAACGCAACTGCAGCACTACCTTCGCTATCTCGACACCATGAGCGAGATATTCGAAGTCTGGACGTTACCCACCGCCAATGGGTTGCAGTCGGTGTATTGCAAAACCACCCTGATTGATACCGAAGACTGTGGTTGCTTGCTGCTGTTTGAAGCCGTGAAGCTGCTGGCGCAAAATCAGTCGATTCATACCGGCTCCCGCCGCTACCAGCGGCGTAACAATGGCTTTTTCGCTCGCTTTTTTATGACCAATACCGCGCCGATGCTGTTGATTGACCCTCATAAAGATGGCCGGATTGTCGATGCCAATATTGCCGCGCTACGTTTTTATCATTATTCCGATGAGGAAATGCGCACCAAACATACCTGGCAAATAAATACCCTGGGCCGGGACGTCATCCCCATTATGAATAATATTGCCAGTCTGCCTGGCGGTCATAAACCGCTTAATTTTACGCATATTCTGGCTGACGGCTCGCTACGTCATGTCCAAACTTATGCCGGGCCGGTGGTGCTGTATAATATTCGACTGATGCTATGCATCATTCACGATATCACCGAAGAAGTGCATCTGAAAAAAGAGCTGGAATTTTCCGCCGCCCACGATCCGTTAACCGGCTTGCTTAATCGCCGGGAGTTTCACCGTCTGGTTGAGGCGCCAACTTTTATCCCCCGGGGTTATTGTCTGCTGTTAATCGATATCGATCATTTCAAGAGCATTAATGATATTCACGGCCATCAAAAAGGCGATGAGGTCCTGCTGGTGCTCTCTCGTATTCTGGAAACGTCGGTCGACCGCGAAGATAAAATTTATCGCTGGGGTGGAGAAGAGTTTCTGCTTTTTTTGCCCCATTCGCCGATCGGCCGCGCGCTGATACTGGCGGAGGGGATCCGCCAGGCGGTTAGCGAATACCAGACGCTGTCGGTGACCGTCAGCATCGGCGTGGCTGAACATCATGACGGCGAAACGGTTGATCAACTGTTTTCCCGCGTCGATAAAGCGCTGTATGCGGCAAAAAATGACGGGCGTAATCGGGTGACGCGCATGCCTTTTGACAGCTCTGAGCGACGGCGCAGTAGAGATGGCGCCGCCTGAATAAGCCCCCGCCTGTAGTGGGTTAGCCTGCGTTAAGGTGGCAAACAAGGTATGGTGCGTTTTCTCGTTCTTTTCAGGAAGTGGGACTGGCTGAGGGGTCAGTCCTGACACCACACCCGCTCGCCATTCACCCACGTCTCGCTGATATTGCGTTCATCACCCAGGGTCATCAGCACGAACAGCTGCTCATAAATGTCATGGCAGCGGCCTATGCGCAGGCGCTGCAGCGGGGTGACCGCCGGGTCAATCACCACAAAATCCGCCTCTTTGCCCGGCTGGAAATTGCCAATTTTCTCCTCCAGCCGCAGGGCGCGCGCCCCGCCAAGGGTGGCGTGATAGAAGGCCTCGCTGGCGCGCAGGCGATAGCTCTGCAGTTGTCCTACCTTGTAGGCCTCGCCCAGCGTCCGCAGCATGCTGAAGGTGGTCCCGGCTCCGACGTCGCTGCCGATGCCCATCCGCACCTGGTGCTGCCAGCAGGCGGGCAGGCGGAACAGCCCGCTGCCGAGAAACAGATTCGACGTCGGGCAGAAGGCGACGGCGGACCCGGTGTCATGCAGGCACTGCCACTCGGCATCATCGAGATGGATCCCGTGAGCGAAGACGCTGCGTTCGCCAGTGAGCTGATAGTGATGATAGACATCCAGATAGCGCGCATGCTCAGGCCACAGCTGTTTAACCCAGGCGATCTCCTCCCGGTTTTCACTGAGATGCGTCTGCAGCCAGGTGTCGGGAAACTCGGCCCGCAGGCGCTGCACCGCCTCCAGCAACCCCGGGGTTGAGGTGGGGGCAAAGCGCGGGGTGATGGCATAGCCCAGCCTGCCGCGCTGATGCCAGCGGCGGATCAACGCCCGGGTCTGCTCGTAGCTCTCCCCGGCGGTTTCGCACAGGTAGTCGGGCACATGGCGATCCATCATCACTTTCCCGGCGATCAGGCGCATATTCAGACGCAGCGCTTCGCTGAATAACGCCTCCACCGAGGCCGGATGCAGGGTACAAAACACCAGCGCGGTGGTGGTGCCATGGCTTATCAGCTGATTTACAAAAAACTGCGCTATCTCCTGGGCATACTCCGCATCGGCAAACTGGCTCTCCACCGGGAAGGTGTAGGTGGTGAGCCACTCAAGCAGCTGTTCGCCAAAGGCGCCGATCATCTCGGTCTGCGGATAGTGAACGTGGGCATCAACGAACCCCGGCAGCAGCAGCTTACCCCTCAGATCGACATAGCCCTTCAGGGGATGCAGAAAGGCTTCCCCCTGCTGCCATGGCAGCAGGGCGATAATTTTCCCCTCCTGCAGGAACAACAGGCCATCATCGAGATAGCGGGCCTGGGCGGCCACCTCATCCGGGGTCTCCGCCACGCCGGCGATATCAAAAAATGCACCGCGCACCGCGGTCTGGTAATCCATCATCGAACCTGCCTTCTCTTAACGCTCTGGGAATAGTGATAAACAGCAAGATTGGTGCCAGTTTGCAGCCTGCCGCGGCCAGACGCCGCGGCAGAAGGGGAAGGTTACTCTTTTTGCGCCACCGCGCCGGAGCGGAAGGCGGCTTTCGCCTGCACTTCACGCTCGTCGCGAGCCAGCCAGCGGTAGGCGGTGGCGCCGAGAAAGACGCCGATAAACCAGCTGAAGTTCGCCACTTCATGCAGGGCCGGAATAAAGCTGATAATCAGCCCAAGGCCCACCGACGGCAGCAGGGCGGCAATCGCTTTCGGGTTAAAGCCGTTGCGGTACCAGTATTTACCCTGCGGCGTATCGTCAAACAGATCGTCCACTGACACCCGGCCGCGTTTGATCAGGTAGAAGTCGGCGATCAGGATGCCAAACAGCGGGCCAATAAAGGCGCCCAGCACGTCGAGGGTATAGTGGATCAGCTCCGGCGAGTTAAACAGGTTCCACGGCGTCAGGAGTATCGAGCCCACCGCGGCAATCATCCCGCCGGTACGGAAGCTGATTTTCTGCGGCGCGCAGTTGGAAAAATCGAAGGCCGGCGAGACGAAGTTAGCCACGATATTGATGCCGATGGTGGCGGTGATCATGGTCAGCAGGCCGATGGCCACCGCCAGATCGTTACCCACGCGGCTGACGGTTTCGATCGGGTCGGTGATCATTTTGCCGAACAGCGACTGGGTGCCGGAGACAATCACCACGGTCACCACCGAGAATAGCAGGAAGTTAAACGGCAGTCCCCAGCGGTTACCGCGGCGGATCTCGCCCATGCTTTTGCCGTAGCGGGAAAAGTCACCGAAGTTAAGCAGCGGCCCGGAGAAGTAGGAGACCACCAGCGCCGTGGCGGTGATCATCTGCCAGGTCTGCTCGCCGGCGCTCAAGGATTTGCTGGCGAGGGTAAAGGAGATACCGTCCAGACCAGTCTTGTATACAATCCAGCCGGCCAGCGCCAGCATCACCACATAAACCGCCGGACCGGCGATATCGATAAAGCGTTTGATGGCGTTCATGCCATGCCAGAACACCATCGCCTGCAGCAGCCACATAGTGGCGAAGCACAGCCAGCCTAGGGGCGACAGCCCGAGAAAGCTGCTGCTGGTCAGCGAGGCAAGGGAGGGCCAGAACTTGAGCAGGACCAGCATCAGGGCATTCGCCGCCAGATAGGTCTGAATGCCGTACCAGGCAAAGGCGATCAGCCCGCGGATCACCGCCGGGATATTGGCGCCGAAAACGCCAAACGCCTGACGACAAATCACCGCGTAAGGCACCCCGGCCATCTGGCTCGGCTTCGCCACCAGGTTGGCGCACAGCTGGACAATACAGATGCCCACCAGCAGGCAGAGCAGAACCTGCCAGCTGGCCAGCCCAAGCGTAAAGAAGCTCGCCGCCACTACGTAGCCGCCCATGCTGTGCACGTCCGACATCCAGAATGAAAAGATATTGTACCAGCTCCAGTTCTGGTCGCGGGTCGGCGCCAGATCGTCATTACATAGCCGCGGACTGTAGCCGGCGGCCGCCTTGTGAGTCTTCGTCTGCTGCGTGTGGGATGAATGTGGCATGAAACCTGCTCCTCTGAATGAAAACCCTTTGATATGGATTGCTGAGGCTATTGCAGGATCCAGGCCAGAATGATGAATCTTGTATACAAAAATTAAATTTTATGTATACGATCTGCTATCGATAAGTGAAACCGGAGTGGGTTAATGAATAATGAACATCGTCTCCAGGCCGCGCCAGCGCTGCAGGACAAGGACGAAAGCATTTACCAGGCGCTGATGACGGCTATCGTCGAACATCAGCTGCCGCCGGGCAGCAAACTGCCGGAAGAGGCGCTGGCGGAGGTGTTCGCCGTGAGCCGCACCGGCATCAGAAAGGTGCTGCAACGACTCGCCGCTGTGCAACTGGTCACGTTGACGCCCAAACGTGGTGCACACGTCACCAGCCCGAGCGTGGAAGAGTCCCAGGCGATCTTTCGCACCCGGGCGCTGCTCGAGGTCGCCAATCTCCCCGATGTGATCGCGCGCTGTCAGCCGCCGCATCTGGCGGCGCTGGAGAACATTATTCAGCGTGAACAGCAGGCCCATGCGGCGCACGACGGCCCGGCGGCGATCCGCCACTCCGCTGACTTTCATATTCAGCTGCAGGCTATCTCCGGCAACCCGGTGCTCACCGAGATGGTGACCCGCCTCAGCCAGCGCTCCTCTTTAGTGATTGCCGCCTGGGGCGCCCCCTGGCGACAGGGCTGCCGTTGCGACGATCACCAGCAGCTGGTCGGTTTGCTGCGGGATAAAGCCCTGCAGCCGCTCAGCGAGGCGCTGATGCACCATTTTGATCATATTGTCGCCAGCCTGTGCTTCGAGCGCGATGGCGTCAGCCTGCCCGATTTTTCCCGGCTGTTCGCCGGCCACAAGGAGTCGTGATGTCTTCCGTTCGTATACAAGTGATTAACCCCAACACCAGCCTGGCGATGACTGAAACGATAGGCGCCGCTGCGCGTGCGGTCGCTGCACCGGGCACCGAGATCCTTGCGGTCTGTCCCCGCGCCGGGGTGCCGTCAATTGAGGGCCACTTTGACGAAGCCATCGCGGCGGTCGGCGTGCTGGAGCAGATCAGGGCCGGACGCGAGCAGGGGGTGGATGGGCATGTGATCGCCTGCTTCGGCGACCCGGGGCTGCTGGCGGCGCGGGAGCTGGCCCAGGGGCCGGTGATCGGTATCGCGGAGGCGGCAATGCATATGGCGACGATGGTCGCCACCCGTTTCTCCATTGTGACCACGCTGCCGCGCACGCTGATCATCGCCCGTCATTTGCTGCACCAGTACGGATTTCATCAACACTGCGCGGCGCTGCACGCCATTGACTTGCCGGTGCTGGCGCTGGAAGACGGCAGTGGCCTGGCGCAGGAGAAAGTGCGTGAGCGCTGCATTCGCGCTCTGAAAGAGGATGGCAGCGGGGCGATTGTTCTTGGCTGCGGCGGGATGGCGACCCTGGCGCAGGAGCTGACCCGCGAGCTGCGGGTGCCGGTGATCGATGGCGTCAGCGCGGCGGTGAAGATGGTGGAGTCGCTGGTCGCGCTGGGCCTGGCGACCAGCAAGCATGGGGACTTAGCGTTCCCGGAGAAAAAAGCGTTAAGCGGACAGTTTCAGTCGTTAAATCCATTTTAAAAGGGGCAGGAGATGGGAGAGAACCAGGAACACTATCCTCGCGATCTGCGAGGTTATGCAGGGGAGCCGCCGCACGCGCGCTGGCCGGGCGGGGCGCGGATCGCGGTGCAGTTTGTCCTCAACTATGAGGAAGGCGCGGAGAATCACGTCCTGCATGGCGATGCGGGTTCGGAACAGTTCCTGTCCGATATTATCGGCGCCGCCAGCTACCCGGCGCGCCATATGTCGATGGATTCACTCTATGAGTACGGCAGCCGGGCAGGGTTCTGGCGCATCCATCGCGAGTTCAGCCAGCGCGGGCTGCCGTTGACGGTCTTCGGCGTGGCGATGGCGCTGGCGCGGCATCCGGAGATTGTGGCGGCGATCAAGGCTGCGGATTACGATGTGGTCAGCCACGGCTGGCGCTGGATCCACTATCAGCACATGGATATTGCCGAGGAGCGCGAGCATCTGCAAAAAGCGGTGCAGGTACTGACCGACCTGTTCGGCAAACCGCCCACCGGCTGGTATACCGGCCGCGACAGCCCTAACACCCGCCAGCTGGTGGTGGAGCACGGCGGCTTTGATTACGACAGCGATTATTACGGCGATGATTTACCTTTCTGGAGCGAAGTGGCCTGCAGCGACGGCAGCCAGCGGCCGCACCTGATCGTGCCTTATACCCTCGACGCCAACGACATGCGCTTCGCCACCGCCCAGGGATTCAACACCGCGGAGCAGTTTTATACCTATCTGAAAGACAGCTTTGACGTGCTATACGCCGAGGGTGAAACCGCACCGAAGATGATGTCCGTGGGGATGCACTGCCGACTGCTTGGGCGTCCAGGCCGTTTCCGCGCGCTGCAGCGTTTCCTTGATTATATCCAGCAGCACGACAAGGTGTGGGTCTGCACCCGGCAGCAGATTGCCGACCACTGGCGCGAAACCCATCCGTATCGCGGGTAGCTTGTTGCCCCTGATCCTGGCCCTCTCTTCAGGGAGAGGGCTCCGCCCGGTCGCGTCTGTTACACCGGTTTACCAGAATGTAATTTGATTATTGAATAAGCATGGCGAGGAGTACCAGGCACAGCAGCAGCACATAGATGCGCGCATACCATACATCAGGTACCGCAGGGATTGCCCGGCGGCTAAACACTATCCCGGCCCAGCCGGTCAGGACGAGCAGGCCTAAAATTTTCAGGCTGATAAACCCCAGAAATCCGCTCAGCGGAATGCTGTGCCAGCCAATGACGGCATAGGTCACAGCCCCGCATAGCGCCACGGGCAAAGAAAGCGGGTTGGATGCGCTAACGCACTCCTGCATTGCATACCCGTGTCGCCGTAGCAGGGGCACCGTCATGACGCTGCCGCCCACGCCCAGCAATGCGGCGATCGTACCGATAATCACACCGCCGCCGGTGACCACTGGCAGGGACAGGCGACGCCGAGCGCTGCCCGTGAAAAAACCCTTGCGCAACAAACAATCGCTGATGGTTGCCAGCATATAGAGAATAAACAGCGCGCGAACAATATTCTCGCTCAATATCCCCGCCAGACAGGAGCCCACCACCGCCCCAATGGCAATAAACCATAACAACGGAAACAGCGTCTGCGCGGCAAGCCTGCCCGCCCGCCAGTTTCGATAGCTGACCCAGCCGGCGTTAAATATCATCACCGCCGTTGAGGTAGCCACTGCGACATGCATGGCGTTGCCCGCGATCGCCGGCTGCCGGAGCATCAGTTGATAGACAAAGGGCACCACCACAAAGCCGCCGCCGAAGCCGAACAGCACCGTGGTAATGCCGGTAGTAAAGCCTGCCAGCGCAATAATAACGATCTCATTCAAGAGAGTATCCCCGACCTGAAAATGAGCGAGCAGCTTATACCGGTCGCGTACTGCTTCCCATTTGCGTAGCGCTCAATTACCTTTGTAAATCGGTCAGAGGGAGGCAGGTGTGCGCAACGTAAAAATTGACGAGTTCGATCGACTCGATCGTGATGTGGTGGCGTTAGGTAATGACTATGCGCAGGGATTTATCCTGCCCCCGCACCAGCATCGTCGCGCACAGCTACTGTATGGCGCGACCGGACTGATGTATGTCACTACGCAAGACGGAGAATGGGTGGTTCCTCCGCAACACGCTGTCTGGATCCCCCCTGAAACCGTGCATGCCGTCAGATTTGCAGGGGTGACCACGCGTAGCTTGTATATTGAGCCAGATTGTGTGGCCGCTTTCATTAAACACCGTCGTTGCGAAGTGATCAGCGTCTCGCCGCTGTTGCGCCAGCTACTGCTTGAGGCTGTGGATTTACCACCGTTGTACGACAGCCCACGCGATCGCACGCTGATACAGTTGATGTTGCTGGAACTGGCCGCCATGCCGGTCCGCGAATTTGACATTCCGTTGCCGCAGCATCCGGCGCTGCTGGCGCTTTGTCAGGCTTTTTTGCTTAACCCCTCTATCCATGATCCTGCGGCGCGCTGGGCCAGGGCGCTGTTTATGAGTCCTAGTACCTTTCGCCGCCATTTCCTGAAGCAGCTGGGCCTGTCGTTTTCCGCCTGGCGACAGCGAGCCTGCGTGGTGAGCGCCCTGGCATGGTTGATAGCAGGCAAACCGGTGAACGAAGTGGCATTATCCCTTGGATACGACAATGCGTCCTCTTTCGCCACCATGTTCCGCCGCGTGACCGGGCAGCCGCCGTCGTTTTATCACCCAGCCTGAGGCGTCGGAGAAGGGGACTCCCGCAGCATGTGTCGGAAAAGAATGTCGCTTTTATGGCGTTGCTATGCGTTTACGCGGTCATAAGACAGATAATCCAGGAAGGCCTGGCTTCGTTTTCAGGTACCCCTACATTTAGTGGTGGCTACATCCAGGCGGTTTATCTATTCTGCCTGTAACCGTGAGAAGACCGGAGTCTCTCTTTGTGAACCATCTTATCGTTGAAAAAATCATCATCATCATTCTTCTCATCCTGTGGGGATTCGATACCTTCAGAACCAGGAAAAGAAAACGCTATGATCCCGCGATTGAAGCGGCTGATGCCAGCGAACGTTATCAATGGCGCTATCTGAGATGGGGATTTCGAATCATACAGGTGGTAGCGGGAGTGTATATCGTCGTTCAACTGATACAGGTATTACTGAGATAGAGGCATGGGCAGAGTTGCTTTTCGCGTCGACAAGGGGAAGCGTTCGCTCTGTGCCAGAGCAGACGTTAACGTCGATAACTACGTCACTTCTGAAGCTGAACATAACCATTATCAGCTACACTTGTTCCTGTTTTTCGTCGAGAGCTGAGAACTTGCCTGCATATCAAAGGAGGGTTTTAAGATGATAACATTTCAAATAACGGCTTATGTGACCCTGCAATGATGCAAGTGATACTGGTTCGACACGCGGAAACAGAATGGAATGTAAAAAATATTATTCAGGGACACAGTGATAGCGCATTGACGCTTCGTGGGGAGCGTCAAACATCAGCTTTATTGGCAGCGTTTGCAGAGAGTGATTACCGGGTAGAATGTGTTTACGCGTCTCCACTTGGCCGGGCCTGGCAAATGGGACAGCGCCTGGCTGAGCGTTTTTATTGTTCACTGATAGCTGAACCGGCTTTGAAAGAACAGGCTTTTGGTCAGTTTGAAGGCATGACAACCGTAGCGCTGCTGCAAAATAATCCGGACGCCGCAGAAGCATTATTCACCCTGGATGCAGAGTATTGTCCGCCAGGGGGTGAGTCTCTCTCAGATGCTTCGCAGCGAATGATACATTTTTTATCCAGTCTGGAAAAAAAACATCATCATCGAACAATATGTATTGTGTCTCACGGGCAGGTCATTCAGGGCGTGCTTGCGACATTAAAAAGTGGATCTGTGGATGATTTTCACCGCTATGCACAACCCAATGCGAGTTACGCCGTTTTCGAGCTGATTAATGGAAGCTGTACCGTTCTAAGCTGGGGGATCGCGACACATTTACGTCACCTGGATTAGCCGTTACCTTGCTGTCATTCAAATCGATGATGATTGAAGTACAACGTCCGCTTCTTGCCCGCATCGAACGGAGGTAACGTAGCGGAAATATGTTTTCGGACTCTACCAGGATGCCTTTCATCGAAACGTTTATGACTTTCCTTCTCGCACTGACGCTTCTGGAGATTTCTCCTGGGCCAGACATGATGCTGACTATCGCCACCAGGAGCGGACGTTCAGATGACTGGGGATCCCCGGTTATATCCTCCCGTTTTTTGACGTCAGAAATTCATAGTTTTATGCCCAGGTTTTGATATTTCAGAGGAACTGGTAACAAAAGCATGTTGAGGTAGAACTTTTTTAAGTAAAAACATATTGGTGTCAGGGTCTGGATCTGCGCAATAATCATTCACAACGATAAGGCGGTAATCCAGATCAAAAGCTTGTCCGACTGTGGAAAGCACCACACGACTGGTAGTTACACCCGTAAGAATCAGGTTTTCGATGCCTTAAGCACGAAGGATCATCTCAAGTTCAGTAAACGAGAAAGCTCCGACTCTGCGTTTGACGATGACGACTTCATTTTCTGCTGGAGCAACATCAGGATGAATAGCCGTGCTCTCGTTATCAGCCATAAAAACTCCATTCTCCTTAATCGAAGCGAAGATAGTGTTGTTTTTGCTGACCTCTGGATACCCCTTGCGGAATCCGACGCTGACATAAATGACCGGTACGCCTGCTGTGCGCGTAGCGGCAATCAGCGGAAAGCCGCCTCCGCCTTCTTGAGGCAATCAATTCAAGCAGACGTAGCCTGAGGGCGAGGGGTATTGCGATATCCTAATATAAGTCGCCAGTTTTGATGACAGAACGACAAAAATCCGCTTTTCGCTCACAGCGGATCTTCACCTGCGTTAGCTCGTCCGCTCCTCCCTTAAAGCTGCCCTTTACGGCAGACTAGTGCCAGGAGCGGATGTTGCATGCCCACAGGAGCGCGATGGAAATGTAGCAGTACAACTTATCCCTATCGTCAAAAAATGGCACTAACTGAAAGATGTCAATCTGCTTCCTCATATATATCTACATTCCCCCCTATTCATTAATAAAGGATGGATGAAGATGCTGAGAGGTAAAAGAGCTGTAATTACCGGTGGTGGCACGGGATTTGGTCAGGCGCTGAGCGTATGGTTAGCGCGAGAAGGCGTCGAGGTGGATTTTTGCGCGAGGCGCGCTGATGACATTCAAAAAACTTGCAGTATCATTACGGCTGAAGGCGGAATGGCGAAAGGGCATCTCTGTGATTTAACCCTACCTGAATCCCTTTCTCAGTTTTCTTCACAGTTGTTAACTTTAGACAAGCCCATAGACATTTTAATCCTCAATGCTGCTCAGTGGCTTTCAGGAACGTTAGACGATCAATCAGACACAGAAATCATAAATACTATCAGTTCAGGCCTGACAGGTTCTATTCTGCTGACTCAGGCATTGCTACCCGGGTTAAGACGTTCAGAAAGTGCGGATATCGTCTCAATTATATCTTCATGGTAAGCGTACAGCGTGAACCGTCTGGTCATAATCTGAAGCATCCGACAAAGTGGTGTCCACCAAATAAGTAGTGGGAACCAAAGTGTCAGATATGCAGAAAAATATGACTCCCGGCAGGCGTAAAGGCTGCCCTAATTATTCTCCTGAGTTTAAACAGCAACTCGTTGCTGCCTCCTGCGAACCCGGGATATCCATCTCAAAACTGGCGCTTGAAAATGGCATTAATGCCAATCTGCTCTTTAAATGGCGCCAGCAGTGGCGCGAGGGAAAGCTGCTATTACCTTCCTCTGAGAGTCCTCAGTTACTTCCTGTGACTCTCGATGCCACCGCCGTACAACCAGAACCGCCCGCTGAGGACTCAGAGCTCAGCATCTGCTGTGAGGTAACGTTCCGGCACGGGACACTCCGCCTCAACGGCACTGTCAGCGAAAAGCTTCTGACTCTGCTGATACAGGAACTGAAGCGATGATCCCGCTACCAACAGGCACCAAAATCTGGCTGGTTGCCGGTATTACCGATATGAGAAACGGCTTCAACGGGCTGGCTGCAAAAGTGCAGACGGCGCTGAAAGACGAACCGATGTCCGGCCATGTCTTCATCTTCCGGGGCCGCAGCGGCAGTCAGGTTAAACTTCTGTGGTCCACCGGCGACGGGCTGTGCCTGCTGACCAAACGGCTGGAGCGCGGGCGCTTCGCCTGGCCGTCAGCTCGCGATGGCAAAGTGTTCCTGACCCCGGCGCAGCTGGCAATGCTGCTGGAAGGCATCGACTGGCGACAGCCGAAGCGGTTGCTGACCTCCCTGACCATGCTGTAGGCTTCTTTATCCTGGTTGTCGCAGAATAAGCCTGGTAAAATGCTGGCTTATGAATGACATCTCTTCTGACGACATCCTTCTGCTGAAACAGCGCCTTGCCGAACAGGAAGCGCTGAACCGTGCCCTGCTGGAAAAGCTGGCAGACCGGGAGCGCGAAATAGACCATCTGCAGGCGCAGCTGGATAAACTTCGCCGGATGAACTTCGGCAGCCGTTCCGAAAAAGTCTCCCGCCGTATCGCACAAATGGAAGCCGATCTGAACCGGCTTCAGAAAGAGAGCGATACGCTGACCGGTCGGGTGGATGACCCGGCAGTACAGCGCACTCTGCGTCAGACCCGCACCCGCAAACCGTTCCCCGAATCACTCCCCCGCGATGAAAAACGCCTGCGGCCAGCGGGTTCCTGCTGCCCGGAGTGTGGTGGTGCGCTGAGTTACCTGGGTGAGGATGCCGCTGAACAGCTGGAGCTGATGCGCAGCGCCTTCCGGGTGATCCGGACCGTACGGGAAAAACATGCCTGCACAAAATGTGATGCCATCGTGCAGGCCCCCGCGCCTTCGCGCCCCATTGAGCGGGGTATCGCCGGACCGGGGCTGATGGCCCGCGTGCTGACCTCAAAGTATGCAGAGCACACACCGCTGTATCGTCAGTCTGAAATATACGGTCGCCAGGGCGTGGAACTGAGCCGTTCACTGCTGTCGGGCTGGGTGGATGCATGCTGCCGGCTGCTGTCCCCGCTGGAGGAGGCGCTTCAGGACTATGTCCTGACTGACGGTAAACTCCATGCCGATGATACCCCGGTCCAGGTGCTGTTGCCGGGCAATAAGAAGACGAAGACCGGGCGGTTGTGGACGTATGTTCGTGATGACCGCAACGCCGGGTCAGCGCTGGCACCGGCGGTGTGGTTCGCCTACAGCCCCGACAGAAAAGGCATCCATCCGCAGACCCATCTTGCGGGGTTCAGCGGTGTGCTACAGGCGGATGCGTACGCCGGGTTCAACGAGCTGTACCGCGATGGCCGGATAACGGAAGCCGCCTGCTGGGCTCACGCCCGCCGTAAAATCCACGATGTGCACGTTCGCACGCCGTCAGCCCTGACGGAGGAAGCCCTGAAGCGTATCGGCGAACTGTATGCCGTGGAGGCGGAAATAAGAGGAATGCTGGCGGAACAACGGCTTGCTGAACGTCAGCGGAAAACGAAACCGCTGCTTAGTACCCTGGAAAGCTGGTTGCGTGAAAAAATGAAAACGCTGTCGCGACACTCGGAGCTGGCAAAGGCGTTCACGTACACCCTGAACCAGTGGCCGGCCCTGACGTACTATGCAGAAAACGGCTGGGCCGAAGCCGATAATAACATCGCTGAAAATGCGCTGCGGATGGTCAGTCTGGGTCGTAAAAACTGGTTGTTCTTCGGCTCAGACCACGGTGGTGAGCGGGGAGCGTTGCTGTACAGTCTGATCGGGACGTGCAAACTGAACGGCGTGGATCCAGAAAGCTACCTTCGCCATGTCCTTGACGTCATAGCTGACTGGCCGGTCAACCGGGTCAGCGAGCTGCTACCCTGGCGCATCACACTGCCAACTGAATAACACATCCCCGTCAATACGGTTCTCGCTGTACGCTTACTCTTCATGTGGGATTCCTAATTTTACAGATTCAATTGCGCACCCCGCTTTTTTTGCCAGTAAACACGGGCTTAGCGGGTTTACAACTAAACTTTCGTACCAGTTGTCTAAAGAAAATATACGTGTGACTGGGTTGTATCCCCCGGATTTCGAGCTGACAGGGTTAGAGGCGTTTGTCGATAGCCAGCCCAAAATGGGGGAACGTCTGATGAATGGGCGTTCAGTCTGGGAAACAATTCGCTTTGTGCTGACTCAACCCCGTAATTGCCATATCAGGAGCATCTACTTTGAAGGCCCAACTCGCGAAAAACTGGCAGTCAGAAGCTGAGTCTGCGACGTTTAACAGTGTAGCCAACGTCCGCTGATCGCTCATATCAGACCTTCAACTCAGATAGCTTGTCCGCTCTGTGCCAGGAGCGGACATTAAAATCAAAACCGATGGCAAGCTTACCGAGCATAACATTATGCTTGCGCTGCTGTGTAACGTGCTTCCAGCTTATCCAAAAAGCCAAAAAGTACTTGATTCATTTCACTGTAATCGTGCGCCCGGAGCGCTTCAGGCGTGTCAACGAAACGATATTCTGCTGCACGGCTCAGGTCTTTCTCAGAATGAGCGATCAGCCGTTCTACAACGTCCAATGTGAGCTCCATGTGGCACTGGAAACCAAAGACGCGGTCTGAATAGGCAACGATCTGCCGCGGACAGCCTTCGCTGTAAGCGATAATTTTAGCCTCTGGCGTCAAACCTGGCATATCGTTATGCCAGTGACCCACTTCAAGTGTTTTCCCAAAGTGAGAGAACATCTCATCCTTCCTGCCGTCTTCGGTCAATGTGATCGGGAATTTACCAATCTCTTTTTCCGGGCTATGAGAGAACGGCGCGCCCAGCGCTTCACCAATGAGCTGTGAACCCAGGCAGATACCGATCACCGCCTTACCGGTTTTAACCGCGGAAGCAATCAGCGCCTGTTCCGCTTTAGCATTAAAGTGTGGGCACTCTTCAAGCGTGGTGTCAGGATCTTGCGGACCGCCCATAACGATAAGAAAATCGATGCCTACGGCGTCATCAGGTAGCCGATCGCCTGCATAGACGCGTGAGTAAGTTACATCATGACCCTGGTTTATTGCCCAGGTTTCATATGCGCCCGGGGCTTCAAAACTTTCATGTACGATAAAGTGTACACGCATGAGGTTAAGCTCCTGTAATATCTTTGATGATCAGGATGATAAGTCACGCACCCATTGCCTAAGGCTCTACTCCGGGTGGTTCCAGTTTCGATATGATAATGGCAGGGGCTAAATCTGAAATGCCAGGTAGTATAGATAAAGCGCCAAGACATGATGAAACCACAGGCTGGTCCAGTACTGCGATAAGCTATCAACGCGGCGAGGCAGATCCTCCCCATCATCATGTTGAGGGGCAGCTACTCTTCGCCACCAGAGGGGTTATGCTGGTGCAAACAGAGAGCGACCGTTGGGTGATCCCTCCTCAACGGGCATTATGGCTACCGCCTCTGCATATCCATAGTTATCATCTGCTTTCACAAACCGATCTCAGGGCGATCTATTTCAGCAGTAGCCTTATCGCAGAATGTACGAGCTTTACGAAGAGTCAACAGGTGCATGTGATCACGGCTACGCCCTTAGTCAAAGAGCTTATCGCTGGGCTGTTCAGTGAGGACTACGCCAGACCGAGTCAACGGAAGATAGCGTTGTTGCTTCTGGAAATTCTCAGCGAGGCTCCACCTTTAACGATGGCGCTTCCCATGCCGAATGATGAGCGATTATTCAGCGCTGCCAGATCGCTACTGGTCAATCAGCGCTGGGAAGCATCGCTGAGCGAGCTGGCTTTTATGTCGGCCATGTCGGAACGGACCTTTTCCCGATTGTTTATGAAGGATACAGGCTTTAGTTTTAGAACATGGAAGCAGAGAGCCAGAATTTGCGCTTCGTTGGATCTTCTCGCGAACGGTGTTCCAATCAAACAGGTCGCTTACCAGCTTGGTTTCTCATGCCCGGCGGCCTTTACCGCTGCTTTTCGCTGCATTTTGGGGGCAACGCCACGCGATTTTGTGCCTTAAACCGGGAAACCCTCAAAGCGGTCTTTGAGACTGTCATGGGCATATTACCAGACGCAGAAACCCTGCGAGGGTAGGGGTATCCCGCCTTTGCTGTTGAGAAAGGTAGTTTAATTTGCACCCGACACACTCTCATTGATTAAAGCACGGAGTGGAGATTACTGCGGTCCACAGTTCTGACAAACCGTGAAAGAGAAGGCCTGCATGAAGAAAAAAGGTGTCGCGATGCGTGATGAAATTACCTTATGACAGACCTTGCGGTGATTTACGGCACCGGGTGGATTCCGGACGCTGTGAGCCCCTCATTGCTACGAAGCCTGATTCTGCTGTACCTCACGCCATATGATAGCCTGCGCAACAATCACATCCTGCCCATTAATGCGTCCAGGGGAGTACTCCCGGGCCCTGGACGTCCCCTGTGTAGGCTGAAGATAAATTAGCATTGCTGTTAATCGTGGGTTCTGCAGATGGGTAGAAATTGATAACTTAGGATGCAAGTTCGTCCCGCTCTTTCTGCAGTTTTCATCGAGGGGATATTCTGCGGAATAATTGTGCCCATATACAAAGATAGTTCCGAATCGGAATGAGTTAATAATCGGTACAGCAGGCGTTGCGCTCGGGCCGACAATGATCGACCACGAAAAGCAGGAAGTATTACTTTGTCAGTAATACGATATCCTCTCAGAAAAGCGATGTTTCCTTTCTGGCATATTAGCAACCCGGCGCGAACATCGTTTTCATAGATAATATATACTTCTCTCTCTGAAATATGGTCACACAACTCTTCGTCATCAACTGCTACCAAATTGCTTGCAGACAGTTCGCGAACTGTCTGCCATGTATGCTTATAGGCATCACCCAGGGCCTGACAACACCAGTCAAAATCTTCGTATGTCGCCACTTGCAAAGTAAGAGATTTATCATTGAATTCAGGGGGTTCAGAAAAAGACGCGGCATATATATACTGGTCGGGAATACCCTGCAGGAAGGACTGGCCGGGTACAAGAATGCGGACATACTGAGCTCTGAGTTGTGACCATTCCTTACTAATGAGTTCTAATGCAGTATGATTTAGGTCAGAATCCATACCTACAATATCAATAAAAGGTTTGTTAATATTTCCGCCCTGATAACGGGGGCCAGTAAGAAATTGCTTTCCATCAATTTTGAGTTTTCGTTGTAAAAAATATTCCTGACATAATCCAGTTTCTCTCCAGGGAAATCGCGCCGAGAAACTTCTGTCTGTACACCTCGATTCCTGCTCTGACAACCATTGTTTTAACCATGAACGTAGAGTAACTTCAGGCACAGGTAGCCTGGCATATTGAGATAGCATGTAAGATAGCATAAAAAATATTTTGCCCTTGGATGTAAAAATGTTTTTTTAAACAAATCAGAATAGTTCTACTCTCATTTTATTACCAATTATAGCTGGCACGTCAGCTCCTTGCTCAATGCGGACCTTTAGCTCGACAGCTTGTCCGCTCCGCGCCAGAAGCGAACAGTGTTATGAGTGGCCAGTGATAAAACGTCAGCCCGTTGACCTTGCCTTAAAGCACCTCAACCACTTCAAATTCTTCTGCGATCAACTCCATATCTTCAGAAAAATGACCTTCAGAGCTGAAAATCTCTGATGCTCTTTCTTCCAGTATTCAAGGCTTAAATCGCCTTCACCTTCTTTGCGGGCGAACGCTTCAGTGACATCACAAAAACGAACCAGCTGCATCGAAATCAGTCTGATCACGCAAACTGGAACATTCTGACCATCAAGAATAATGTTATAACTCCCGATTCTCGGGGCGGATTCTTCCTGCTGGTAAGAGGCAAAAGATCCGCAAGAGGCCGTTTTGATCCCTTTTTTGATCAGGTCAGCCAGCTCGTTAGCCAGTTGCGGACTGTCACCCATTTGCCAGGCATCTGCGCCGGGATATTTCTTTTTTATTTCCTCAACCTCAACCATGAAAATTCCTTCGTTATCGTCAATGAAAAGAAAAGCTATCCCTTTTTTAACATGAGCGGTCCCAACATAATAGGCGATATCATTATTTAGATAGTGTGGTCCGTTCTTCGCTCAAAACTGACCTTGATCGATAACTTCGGCTGGCTGGACAATGCGTCGATTCCATTCTCGATGAGCCGAATCGGCGCCATTGTCTCCCTGGGTATTGCGCTGTACTTGATTTACTCCAGCAGCAGGGCAAAAGCCGCAACGGTGGAAATCCCCCGTCGGCCAGTACCGCGGGGGGAGTTGACGATTATTCCCAGCGTTTCAGCAGCAGGCTGGCGTTAACGCCGCCAAAGCCAAAACCGTTCGACAGCGCGTAACGCATCTTCTGCGGGCGGGCCTGCAGCGCCACCAGATTGAGACCTGCCGCCTCTTCATCGGGGTGATGCAGGTTCAGCGTCGGCGGCACCACCTGGTCACGCAGCGCCTGAATGGTGAAGATGGCCTCGATCCCGCCGGCCGCGCCTAACAGATGGCCGGTGGCGGATTTCGTCGAGGTAATGGCGACCGGATGGGCGCCAAACAGCGTTTTAATCGCCGCCAGCTCGCCTTTATCACCGACCTGCGTCGAGGTGGCGTGGGCGTTGATATGGTCAATCTCTTCCGCGGACACTCCGGCCTGGCGAAGGGCGGTTTCCATGGCCCGACGCGCGCCGTTCCCGTCTTCCGGGCCCGCGGTCAGGTGATAAGCATCTGCGCTGGTGCCGTAGCCCACCAGCTCGGCCAGCGGCGTGGCGCCGCGCGCCAGCGCGTGCTCCAGCGACTCGATCACGATAAGCCCCGCGCCTTCTCCCATCACAAATCCATCGCGGTCGCGGTCAAAGGGGCGGGAAGCGGCTTCTGGCTGGTCGTTGGAGGCGCTGGAGAGCGCCCTTGCCGCGGCAAACCCGGCCAGGCTAACGCGATGAATTGCCGCTTCCGCGCCGCCGCAGAGGGCAATATCCGCCTCGCCGCTGCGGATCATCCGCGCTGCATCGCCGATGGCCTGGGCACCCGCTGCGCAGGCGGTGACCGGCGCGCCGATGGGGCCCCGGAAGCCGTGGGCGATGGACACATGCCCGGCGGCCAGGTTGGCCAGAAAAGAGGGAATGGTGAATGGGGAGAGGCGACGCGGCCCGCGTTCATCGGTGGTATGTACCGCATTGGCGATCTCACTGAAGCCGCCGATCCCGGTGGCGATCACCGTGGCGGTACGTTCCTGTTCGGCCGCAGATGCTGGCGACCAGCCGGCCTGGGTCAGCGCTTCACGGGCGGCGACCAGCGCAAACTCAATAAAGCGATCCATCTTTTTGCGCTCTTTCGCGGGGATGGTCGCCAGCGGGTCGAAGCCGTGCAGCGGATCGCTGTCAATGGACGGCACCTGGCCGGCCACTTTGCAGGGAATATCCGCGACCAGCTGCTCGCTGAGCCTGGTGACCCCTGACTTTCCTGCCAGCAGCGACTGCCAGACGTGCTGTACGCCGCAGCCCAGCGGGCTGACAATCCCCATCCCGGTGACGACAATGCGTTTAACGGAAACGCCCATAGTTAACTCTCCTGTAGTATCAGTGTGCCGGCGGCTTTTTCATCAAGGGAACCAGCAGCGCGGCAAGTAAAAAACCCATCATGATGAGGTAGAACGCATCGGAAAAGGCCTGGGTTCGCGCCTCCCGTAGCGCCAGCGCGGAAAGATTTTTCAGCGCCGCCGTCTGCGCGGCATCCGGCGAGATCCCCTGGACGGTGAAGTTTGCCGCGCTGCGCTGAACAAAATCGCTCATTGCCAGGTTGGCGTTATTCAGATGGTCCGCCAGGCGGCTATAGTGCAGATTGGTTCTGTCGTTAAGCACCGTGCCGCACAGGGCGATGCCGATGGCGCCCCCGAGGTTGCGCATCAGATTAAACAGCCCGGAGGCCAGCTTCAGGCGCGCGGGCGGCAGGCTGCCCAGCGTCAGGGTCACCGTTGGCGCGACGGCAAACTGCTGCGCCAGTCCGCGAAAGGCCTGCGGGAGCAGCAACTGGTCCGCCCCCCAGTCGTGAGTGATCGGAACAAAGCTGTACATTGACACCGCAAAGCCGATCAGCCCGGCCATCAGCAGCCAGCGCAGATCGACGCGGTTGGCGAGCCACGAATAAAACGGAATAGACATGACCTGGAACAGACCGGTGGAAAATACCGCCAGGCCGATCTCCAGCGCACTGAAACCGCGCACACTCCCCAGATACAGCGGGGTTAAATAGATGGTGGCGAAGATGCCGACGCCGGCCATAAACGAGAAATAGCAGCCGAGGCTGAAGGTTCGATCCTGCAGGGCGCGGAGATCCATCACCGGCTGCGGATGGCGCAGGGTGCGGATAACAAAGGCCACGCCGCAGAGCAGGGCGACCCAGGCGGTGGTCGTCAGGGTCGCGTCATCAAACCAGCCCCAGCGCGGACCTTCTTCGAGGGTATATTCCAGGCAGCCGAGGGACAAGGCCAGCAGCAGAATACTGAGATAGTCGGCGCCGCGCAGCAGAGTGGGGTCGGCGCTGTCTACTTTTACCAGCAGCGGCACTGCCACCGCGATGTAAATCCCCGGAACAACGTTGATAAAGAACAGCCAGTGCCAGTTGTAGTTTTCGGTGATCCAGCCGCCCACCGTTGGACCCAGCGTAGGGGCGAGGGAGGCCAGGCCGCCGATCGTCGCCGCGGCGATGACCCGCTGTTTGCCCTGAAAAAAGGCGAAAGCGGTGGTGAACACCAGGGGGATCATCGACCCGCCCGCCAGTCCCTGCAGGGCGCGGAAGGCGATCATACTCTGGATGTTCCACGCCCAGCCGCACAGCAGGCTCATCAGCGTGAAGCCCGCCGCGGAAGCGGCAAACAGCCAGCGGGTCGACATGACCCGGGCCAGCCAGCCGGAAAGCGGGATAATAATGATCTCGGCGATCAGGTAGCTGGTTTGTACCCAGACGGTTTCATCGTCGCCCGCCGACAGGCCGCCGCCAATATCCCGCAGCGAGGCGGAGACGATCTGGATGTCGATAAGGGCAATAAACATCCCCACGCACATGCTGGCGAAGGCGAAGATCTTCTTCGCCGTCGGCATCGACAGACCCTGCGGGGCGGACAGCGCCTGAACGGTGCTCATCGAGGGCTCTTTTCGTTCACGGTGACGATCACCGACAGTCCCGGGCGCAGGACGTCAAGCTTTGCCCCGTCACCTTCCAGCGCAATGCGGACCGGCACCCGCTGCACGATTTTAGTGAAATTCCCGGTCGCGTTCTCCGCCGGCAGAATGCTGAAGCGTGAGCCGGTCGCCGGCGCCAGGCTGGCGACATGCCCCTTAAAGGTATGGTTCGGCAGCACATCGGCGACGATGGTCACCGGCTGGCCGGCACGCATATGCGCCAGCTGGTTTTCCTTGAAGTTAGCGTCAATCCACAGGCCGTGCGCGGGTACCAGGGAGAGCAGCTGCGTACCGCTGCTGACGAAGGAGCCGGACCACGCGCGGCGGTTGCCAATCACCCCATCGAACGGTGCGCGAATGTCGGTATAGCTGAGGTTCAGCCTGGCCATCTCGAGGTTAGCCTGGGCCTGCGCCAGGGCAGCCAGGATTTGCTGCTGGCGAGCATCCAGCACCGCCAGCTGACGTTCGGCCACGGTTTTATCCGCTTTGGCCTTCTCCTGCTCGGCGTGCGCCCGGCGATAATCGGCGGAGGCGTTATCGCGGATCTGTGCGGAAATCGCGCTCGACGCGGCCAGGGCGTTATAGCGTCGGTTGTCGTTAGCCAGTTTTTCGGTTGCCGCTGTGGCGGCCAGTAACGAGGCCGCAGAGCCGGCAATGGTCGCCTGCTGAAGCTGGCGGGTAGCCTGGATATCGGCCAGCGCGGCCTGCTGCGCCGCCACTTCTCCGGCGGCTTTCGCGAGGGCGGCGCGATAATCGCGGTCGTCAATGCGGATCAACAGGTCACCTTTTTTCACCGCCATATTGTCCTGCACCGCCAGCTGCTGGATATAGCCGGAGACTTTGCTGGAGATGGCGCTAATGTCGCCGCCGACATAGGCATCATCGGTGGTCTGCATAAAGCGCCCGGTATGCCACCAGTAAACGCCGTAGCTCGCTGCCGCCAGGGCGGCAGCGCCCAGGGCCGCCAGGACAAGAATATTTTTCTTACTGGTCGGATTCATTGCTGGCATCTCTGTAAGGTTCAGGCTGGAATTTTTGTCCGCTATCGCCTTCGCGTTTGCGCAGCAGATATTCATGACGATATTTCATCAGCGGCGAGGCGGCGGGGCCCGGCACCATGGCGTATTTACCCGGGATAATCTCTTCCCCAGTCGCTTTATCCACCATGACTGGCTCCACGTGGCGCTGGGTTGCCATTTCCACCAGCTGCATCTGACGCCCTTCGGGGGCGAAGTGGCGATTACCCCATTCCGCCAGCGCCAGCAGCACCATGCGGAAATCGCGGCCGCGCGGCGTGAGGTGGTATTCGTAGCGCGGCGGGGTGCTGCTGTAGCACACCTTCTCCAGCAGTCCGTCATCGACCAGTTCCTTCAGGCGGCGCGACAGAATATTGGGCGCGACGTTGCTGCTTTTCTGGAACTCGTCAAAGCGGGTAAAGCCCGCGAAGGCATCGCGCAGAATCATGATGCTCCAGCTGTCGCCGATGCGGCCCAGGCTGCGGGCGATGGGGCAGAGAGCGTGGCAAAGCGGTTCATTTTTCATGGGCTGTCCAGTAACCAGGTGGCTTTTGCCAGCAAATTGACATAGTAACTATCAAAATGCAAGTTACTCTTCATGGTACCCAGAGAAGAAGCTGCTCCCGTTTCGCTACGCCGTTTCACCTTTGAATGCCGAATATTGGACAGTCGCCGCCGCCTTATATCTTCTTGACCGTAATAAGAGATAAATATCGCTGATGGCAGATGAAACATTTTAATAATGATAAAAATCGATGTGCTGGGTAATGACCTTTATTGGGGGATACGATATAAGGTATGGCGACACTCAAATTAACATTCTCATAACTTATAAAGGTTAAATAAATGAAGCAGGTGGGTATTGTTGGTTGGCGAGGGATGGTGGGCTCAGTATTGTTGCAACGCATGATCGAAGAAAATGATTTCGACGATATTACAGCGCATTTTTTTAGTACCTCCAGTGCGGGTGCCCCGGGCCCGGTTATTAATGGTAGAAGCGACAGGCTGAAAGATGCGAATTCCCTTAGCGCACTCGCCGAAATGGATATCATCATCACCTGTCAGGGCGGGGATTATACCAAAGCCATCTATCCGGCGTTAATTAACCATGGCTGGCAAGGTTACTGGATTGATGCGGCTTCGGCGCTGCGGATGGATGAAAGAGCCTGCATTATTCTCGACCCCGTCAACCGCGAAAATATCGATCGTGCGGTAAAAGCGGGAATTAAACTGTTTGTCGGCGGCAACTGCTCCATTACGCTGAGCCTGATGGGGTTGGCCGGGCTGATAAAAGCGGATCTTATCGAATGGATGAGCGTGATGACCTATCAGTCTGCCTCCGGGGCGGGCGCCAAACAGGTGCGGGAATTAATCGCACAAAGCGCTTATATCAGTCAGCATTTATCCGCTGATGAACTGACATCATCAGGTTCCGTGCTGCCATTGGTAAATAAAGTGAGTGAGTTGATTAACAGCGCGGGCATGCCGGTGGAGACTTTTGGCGTCCCCCTCATGGGCAGCATCATTCCGTGGATCGACAGCGATCTGGGCGATGGAAACAGCCGCGAAGAATGGAAGGGCGAGGCGGAAACTAATAAAATTCTTGGCCTTGCGCCGGGTACCATCCCGGTCAATGGTTTATGCATTCGGGTCGGGGTGATCCGCTGTCACAGCGCGGCGATTACGCTGAAACTTAAACGTGAGGTCAGCGAAGCGGAATTTGCTGAGTTAGTCACCCATTCCCATCCGTGGGTAAACTATGTCCGCAATAATAAGCAAGAGAGTGTCAGTAAATTGACCCCGGCTGCTATTAGTGGTTCGCTGCAGGTAGGTATTGGCCGCTACAAGAAAATGTCGCTAAATAATGACCCAGTCTACTCGGTGTTAACGGTTGGCGATCAGCTATTGTGGGGCGCTGCGGAGCCCCTGCGCCGCATGTTAAATATCCTGCTGGGCAAAATATAGTTACGGTCATCCGGGGAAAGCCCTCGCGCGCAGGCGGTTAAGACAAATGTTTAACGAAGCGTTTGCGAACCTCCTTGTAGCCGTTATTTTCATAAAATTGATGCGCTCTGATTCTTTTTTCACTACTTGAAAGTTCGATCTGAGCGCATTGTTTATCGCGGGCGAGGCGCTCTGCGGCCTGGAGAAGCTGCTGGCCTATCCCTGATCCACGTGACGATTCCTCGATGACCAGCGCGGAAATTAATGCCCATAAACGGTTCTCATGTACCGGTAAAATAAAATTGATAACGATTACGCCACACACGGCGTTTTCTGTTTCCGCCACCAGCGCACTCATCATGCTCTGCGGGGCAGTGATGCGTTGCGCTAAGATCGCCGTCTCCGTCTGATAGCCCAACTGCAGAAATAGCGTTTGCAGCGAGGGGATATCTTTTGCTTCCGCAGCTCTGATGAACACCATGATATTCGACTCCAAATAACATGTTACCGGACCGGAAGCGGGCCGGCGGATACCTTATTCCCCGGTCCGCTCCAGTCTATGCCACTCAGTCCATCAGACTGACCTGGGCGGCGACAATCCGCCAGCCGTAGGGGAAGCGTACCCAGGTCTGCTGCTGGCGGCCCAGGCGCGCGCTGCCTTCGCGGGTGAACTCGGTGCTGCACACCGCCATATCCGCGCCAAAGGTGGTAATGGTGGTATGGCGCAGATCGCGGGCCAGACCGGCGGCGGGGCGGGCGGCGCGAAAGGCGCGGATCGCCTCGATGCCATACAGATTTTCGCCGGCTCCCAGCCGTACGGTGCGCGGGTCGTGCCAGAATAGCGCATCCAGTGCCTCGATGTTATTGCTGACCAGCGCCTCTTCATACTGATAAAACGCCGCCGTCACCTCGGCGAGGATCGCCGGGCGGTCTACATTATCCAGATTGATCATGCTGCACTCTCCGCCACTCGGGCATCGGTAATGCCCATCGCTTCCAGCGCCCGCGCGGCGCGAAGACAGGCTTGTTCGTTAAACGGCGCGGCAATCAGCTGCAGGCCAATCGGCTTGCAGCTGGCGGTACGCAGGGGCACGGTCACCACCGGCAGACCGAGGAAGGAGATCGGCTGCGTCAGCATTCCCATGCTGGCACGCACCGGCAGCGGCTGGCCGTTAATCACCATCTCCTCCGCGCCTATTGGCGTGGCGCTGCATGGGGTGGCCGGGGCGATCAGCACGTCGGCCTGGCTGAACAGGGATTTCATTGCCTGGCGAGCATGACGGCGAAAACGCTGAGCCTGCAGATACCACGCGGAGGGGATCATCGCCCCGGCCAGCAGCCGCTCGCGGGAGTGAGGTTCAAAGCGCTCGGGCGAGTGGCGAAGATCCGTCAGGTACTGATTGCCGCCTTCGCTGGCGCTGATGATAAAGGCCGCCGAGCGGGCCAGCGCGGCATCCGCGAACTGCAGCTCGCTGTCGGCGCCCAGCGCGTGGGCGACCCGATCCACGGCCGCCCGGGCGTCGTCATCGCACCAGGTGGTGAAATAGCCGCCCAGCCGCGCGCAGCGCAGCCCCTCCAGCCCGCGTTCCAGCAGGTTGCCGGTGCGCTCGCTGGCTTTATCAGCCTGAAAGTCATCGGCCGGGTCGCGCCCCTGCAGGGCGTCATACACCGCGGCGAGGTCGGCCACCCGACGGGCAAAGGGACCAATATGATCCAGACTGGCGACAAACGGATGGCTGCCAGAGCGCGACAGGCGACCGAAGGTGGGTTTCAGGCCAAAGATCCCGCACAGCGACGCGGGGACGCGAATCGAGCCGTTGGTGTCGCTGCCGAGGCTGAAATGGACCAGTCCGGCCGCCACCGCCGCGGCCGAACCGCCGGAAGATCCGCCGGCGATCCGCGACAGATCGTGCGGGTTGCGTGTCGCGCCATAGTGGCTGTTTTCGGTGGTAAAGCCATAGGCGTAGGCGTCCATATTGAGCATCCCGCTGAGCAGGGCGCCGGCGCTGTGCAGCTGGCGCACCGCCCAGCTATCGCTGGCTGCCGGCGGCCGGTCGCTCAGCAGTTCGGCGCCGGCGAGGGTGGTGTGCCCGGCGACATCAAACAGATTTTTCACCGCGTAAGGAATGCCTGCCAGCGGCGGCAGGGGGCGCTTTTCCCGGCGCAGGGCGTCGATGCTGTCGGCCTCCGCCAGCATGCGATGGGCGGTGACCTCAGTCCAGGCGTTGATCTGCGGATTCACGCGGGCGATATCGTCCAGCGTCTGGCGGGCGATCTCCCGGGCGCTCAGTTCGCCATCGTGCAGCGCACGCTGGAGATCGGCAATGGTGAAGTGTTGAAGAGTCATGCTTTATACACCCCCGCAATCTCCTCGCGCGGCCCGAGGGGATAGTCCATCAGCGGCTGCGCCATGGCGGCGATGCGGGCAAACTGGCGCTCCAGCTCCTCACGGCGCGGCGCATCCAGCTCCATATCCAACAGGTGAGTCATCTGCGTCAGATACTCGCTCCAGTCTGGCTGTGTGGTCATAGTCTGCTCCTTAGTATCCGGCGGCGGCGCCGTTGCTGCGTGGATCGGTCGCCCCTTCAAGCAGGCCGTTGGGATGGCGGACAATGGCGCCGGCGTGGCCCATCGCTTCGCTGAAATCAGCCAGCACTTCTACGTCGTGCCCCAGCTCGCGCAGGCGCGCGATACAGGCGGGGGCAAAGCGTCCCTCCAGCTTCAGTGAATCGGAGGACTGGCCCCAGGTGCGGCCCAGCAACCAGCGCGGACGGGAGATGCTCTCCTGCAACGGCACCCCCTGCAGGATATAGCGGGTAAACAGCGCCGCCTGCGTTTGCGGCTGACCGTCGCCGCCCATCGAGCCATAGACCAACACCCGGCCATCGTTCAGGCGGGCGGCGGCAGGGTTGAGGGTATGGAATGGCTGTTTGCCTGGGGCCAGCGCCAGGAGATGCTGCGGGTCGAGGCTGAAGGCCGCCCCGCGGTTTTGCCAGACGATCCCGGTGTCCGGGAGTACCACGCCGCTGCCGAACTCGTGATAGATACTCTGAATAAACGACACTGCCAGTCCGCTGTTATCCACGACGCCCATCCAGACGGTATCGCCCGGGCCTTTGCCGCCGCCCCAGGGGGAAGCGCTGGCGTCGTCGATGCTGTCGGCCAGCGGCTGCAGGGCTTCCGGGGTGAGCAACTGCTGTACATCCACATCCAGATGGCGCGGATCGGTGATATGCGCATCGCGCAGGGCAAATGCCCGCTTGGTGGCTTCGACGATACGGTGCACCGTTTGCGCGTCGTCGGCATCGGCCATCTTCAGACGGTCGGTGATGCCAAGGATCGCCAGCGACACCAGCCCCTGCGTGGGTGGGGCAAGATTCCACAGCGTGCCCTGCTGGTGCTGGAGCGTCAGCGGCCCCGGACGCCTGGCGCGGTGGGCCTGCAGGTCGCCGAGGGTGACAGGCATCCCCAGCGTGGCCATACCCTGCGCGAGACGCTCGGCCAGCGGCCCGCGATAAAAGCTGTCGAGACCGTCGCTGGCCAGCATGCGCAGGGTACCGGCGAGGGCGGGCTGGCGGAAGCGGCTGCCGGGCCGCGGGGCCTCGCCCGCGACCAGCCAGGTTTCGCTGAAGCCCGGCTGATGGCGCAGCTCTTCCAGTTTGCTGGCGGTGGCGTGGGCCTGCGAGGCAGTGACCGGAATGCCGTCTTCGGCATAGCCGATCGCATCGGCCAGCAGGCGGGCCACCGGCAGCGCGCGGCCGGTTAAGTCCCGAGAAATACGCAGCGCCTCGTCCCAGCCGCTGACGGTGCCGGCGACGGTCAGCGCGGCCTGCGGTCCCCGGTGGGGAATATGCCGCTGTCCGGCGTAGGCCTCGAGGGTCGCCAGCGATCCGGCGGCCCCGCTGGCGTCAATGGCGATGGGGTCTCCCTCAGGCGGCACGATCAGCCAGAAGCCATCGCCGCCGAGGCCATTCATATGGGCATAGACGACGGCGATGGCCGCCGCGGCAGCCACCATCGCTTCAATGGCGCTGCCGCCCTCGCGCAGGATCGCCAGCGCGCTCTGACTGGCGAGGTGGTGGGGGGCCACCGCCATGCCGTGGGTCGAAACGTTGCTACTGTGCATAAATTATCCTTTCTGAACGAATCACCCGCAGAACACTGCAAAAGCTGTTCCATCTCTGAACGTTTCGTTTCATTGATAAAAACGATGACCAGAATTTTCCCACTGGCACGCTATGTGTAAGGCATAGCAGATACAGTATGATGAGGAATGGATGATGAAACGAAAGTTACAGGGGCGCTATGCAACAACTCGATGAACGACTGAAAGGGCAATACGCCTCGCTGTCGCCGCAGGAGCAGCGGGTGGCGGATTTCATCTTTGACCACTTTGACGACCTGATAAGCTACAACAGCGCCGAGCTGGCGCAGCTGAGCGGCGTGTCGAAAGCCACCGTCAGCCGGCTGTTTAAGCGCCTCGGTTACGACAAATATAAGGATATGCGCGATGAACTGCGCACTCTGCGTCAGAGCGGGATGCCGCTCACCGACCAGCGCGACGCGGTGCAGGGTAACACGCTGCTGGCGCGCCATTATAAGCAGGAGATGGCAAACCTCACCCAGTGGGTCAACGCCCTCGACGCCCGCCAGTTCGCTGAGGCGCTGACGGCGATGGTGGCCGCCCGCCGCATTGTGGTGATTGGCATGCGCAACGCCTATCCGGCGGCGCTGCATCTGCGCCAGCAGCTGCTGCAGGCCCGCGGCCAGGTGCTGGTGCTGCCCCAGCCGGGTCAGAGTCTCAGCGAAGAGCTGGTCGATCTGACCGCCGATGATCTGGTGGTAATGATGGCGTTTCGCCGCCGGCCGCGAATAGTACGCCCGCTGCTGCAGCAGCTGCAGCGCGACGGGGTGCCGGTCCTGTTAATGTGCGAGCCGCAGGCCCACAGCCTGTTTCCGCTCTCCCGCTGGCAGCTCTGCGCGCCGCTGGACAGCGTCTCCGCCTACGATAGCTATGCCTCGGTCAACAGCCTGATTAATCTGCTGGCCAATGCCTTTCTCCATGAAACGCTCGACAGCGGTCGTCCGCGCATCCACGATATCGCCACGCTTTACCAGCAGCTGGACGAGCTGGAACAACGCTGATGGGGCGCCAGCGTGGTGCTGTGCATTATTATGGTGCAATAAAAACCACGTGATGGCGCCGCCGCTCTCTGAGCACTTTTCCGTTAACGCTTGTCCTTTCTCACTTTTTGTTTTAATTCCTCGCCAACCCTCGCCTCGTCCGTATCTGGCACATTAGTTGCAAAAACAGATTCAAAGAATCTTTTGTTTCATGCTAACGTAACGGGTAAACATCATGAAGAAACTGTTGATCGCGCTGGCCGGGGCCGCTTGTCTCCTATCGTCTGTTTCTGCCGCGCAGGCTGACCAGCTCCAGGATATTGAAAAACGCGGCGTCATCCGCATTGCCGTACCCCAGGACTTTCCACCGTTCGGCTCGGTGGGTACCGACCTGCAGCCGCAGGGGTATGACATCGATATGGCGCGCTATCTGGCGAAATCGATGAAGCTCAAGCTGCAGCTGGTCCCGGTGACCAGCGCCAACCGCGTGCCGTATCTGCAGACCGATAAGGTGGACCTGGTGATTTCCAGCCTCGGCAAGAACGCCGAGCGCGAGAAGGTGATCGACTTCAGCCGCGCCTACGCCCCGTTCTTCCTCGGGGTGTTTGGCCCGAAAGGGGCGGAGCTGAAGGACGCGGCCGCGCTGAGCGGCAAAAGCATCGGCGTGACCCGCGGGGCGGTGGAAGATATGGTACTGACCAGCGTGGCGCCGCAGGCGGCGCAGATTAAGCGCTACGAGGATAATAACACTACGCTGTCGGCTTACCTGTCCGGTCAGGTGCAGTATGTCGCCACCGGCAATCTGGTGGTGGCGGCCATCTCCCGGCAGAACGCCGACAAAGCGCCGGTGCCGAGCTTTATGCTGAAGGACTCGCCGTGCTTTATCGGTCTGAAAAAGAACGAACCGGCGCTGAAGGCGAAAGTGGATACCCTCATTGAGCAGGGCATTAAGGACGGCACCCTCAACGGTCTGTCTGAGAAGTGGCTGAAAGCGCCACTGCCTGCCAGCCTCGGCGCGTAAGGTCTGGGGATGACGGAGCAACTTCATTTCTCTGAGCTCTGGCCGCACTGGCCGGAGCTGCTGGCCGGCCTGTGGGTGACGGTGCAGTTGACGGTGCTGGCGACGATAGGCGGACTGGCGATCGGCATCCTTGGGGCGGCGATCCGCAGCGGTCGCCCGGGAATGCTCAGCCGGGTATGGGGCGGATATGTGGAAATCATCCGTAATACGCCGTTTGTGGTGCAGCTCTTTTTTATCGTCTTTGGTTTACCGAACCTCGGACTGAAGATGACCGCCGGTGAAGCGGCGCTGCTGGCGATGATGGTCAACCTCGGCGCATATAGCACCGAGATCGTCCGCGCCGGTATTCAGGTGACGCCGAAGGGCCAGTGGGAAGCCGGTCGCGTGCTCGGGCTTAGCCGGACGCAAACCTTCGTTCGCGTCGTATTGCCCCCGGCGCTGCAGCGGATTTACCCGGCGCTGGTCAGCCAGTGCATCATTGTGATGCTCGGCTCGTCAGTGGTGTCGCAGGTCTCCTATGAGGAGCTGACCTTCGCCGCCAACCTGATCCAGTCGCGGACATTTTTGAGCTTTGAGGTCTATCTGGTGACCACCGGGATCTACTTAGCGTTATCGATAGCGATGCGCCAGCTGCTGATGGCGGCGGGGCGTAAATGGCTGGGGGTACAGGCCTGATGACCACTTTTACCGACTGGGACATTATCCGCAACCTGCTACTGGCCGGTCGCTGGACGGTGCTGCTGTCGCTGGTCGCGTTCACCGGCGGGGCGCTGGTGACCTTACCGTTACTGCTGCTGCGTCTCACCGGCGGACGCCAGGTGAAACGGCTGATCCGCGGGTATATTGAGCTGTTCCAGGGCACGCCGCTGCTGATGCAGCTGTTTCTGGCATTCTTTGGCGTGGCGCTGTTCGGCGTTGACGTTTCGGCGTGGACCGCCGCCTCGGTCGCCCTGACGCTCTACACCAGCTCCTTTCTGCTGGATATCTGGTTCGGCAGCATTCGCGCGCTGCCGAAAGGCCAATGGGAAGCCTCGCGCTGTCTCGGGCTGAGCTTCGGCCAGACCCTGTACCGGGTGGTGGCGCCGCAAGCGCTGCGCATTGCCATCGCGCCGACGGTGGGCTTTGCCGTACAGGTGATCAAAGGCACGGCGCTGGCATCGATTATCGGCTTTGTGGAGCTGACCAAGGCCGGGACGATGCTGACCAACGTCACTTATCAGCCGTTTAAAGTGTTTGCCCTTGTGGCGCTGGGCTATTTCATTCTGTGCTATCCGCTGTCCCGCTACAGCCGCTATCTGGAGAACAAATTCAATGCCTCTCATCACCATTAATCAGATGCAGAAGTACTACGGCGACAACCATGTGTTGAAGGGCGTCGATCTGGATATCGACATGGGGGAAGTGATCTCGATCATCGGCCGCAGCGGCTCGGGTAAAAGCACCCTGCTGCGCTGTATCAATGGTCTGGAGGGCTACCAGGAGGGAAGCATCAAGCTCGGGGGCATGACCATCACCAACCGCGATTCCCAGGCCCGGGAGATCAGCCGCTCCATCGGCATGGTGTTCCAGAACTTTAACCTGTTCCCGCACATGACGGCGCTGGAGAACGTCATGCTGGCTCCGCGGCGGGTACTGAAGAAGTCCCAGGCCGAATGCCGGGAGCTGGCGCAGCGGATGCTGGAGAAGGTCGGTCTTGGCGACCGTCTGGATTACTATCCGGCCAATCTCTCCGGCGGCCAACAGCAGCGCGTGGCCATTGCCCGGGCGCTGGCCATGTCGCCGAAAGTTTTACTCTGTGACGAAATCACCTCGGCGCTCGACCCGGAACTGGTGGGTGAAGTGCTGAAGGTGCTGGAGCAACTGGCGGCGGAAGGTATGACGCTGATCCTCGTCACCCATGAAATGAATTTTGCCCGCGAAGTGGGCGACCGCGTGGTGTTTATGCATCAGGGACGCGTCTGGGAGCAGGGCGACAGCAAAACGCTGTTCGCCAGCCCGCAGACCAGCGAACTGAAACAGTTTATCTCCTCGGTGCGCGGTCTTAACTAACGTAAGGAATGGCAGATGGATATCACTCAGTTTTCGCAAATTAACCCGCCGCAGCGCCTGCTGATGGGGCCGGGGCCGATCAATGCCGACCCGCGCGTGCTGCGCGCCATGTCGAGCCAGCTGGTTGGCCAGTACGATCCGGCGATGACCCACTACATGAATGAAGTCATGGCGCTCTACCGCGGCGTGTTTCGCACCGAAAATCGCTGGACGATGTTGGTCGACGGCACCTCGCGCGCCGGGATCGAAGCGATTCTGCTGTCGGCGATCCGTCCCGGTGACAAGGTGCTGGTGCCGGTGTTCGGCCGGTTTGGTCATCTGCTGTGCGAGATCGCGCGTCGCTGCCGGGCAGAGGTGCACACCATCGAGGTGCCGTGGGGTGAGGTCTTTACGCCGGATCAGGTTGAGGATGCGATCAAGCGCGTGCGGCCGCGCCTGCTGCTCACCGTGCAGGGCGATACCTCCACCACCATGCTGCAGCCGCTGGCGGAGCTGGGAGAGATTTGCCGTCGTCACGATGTGCTGTTCTATACCGACGCCACCGCGTCGCTCGGCGGTAACCCGCTGGAAACCGACGCCTGGCAGCTGGACGCCGTGTCCGCCGGGATGCAGAAGTGCCTGGGCGGTCCTTCCGGCACCTCGCCCATCACCCTCAGCCCGCGGATGGAAGAGGTCATCCGCCGCCGCCGCTGCATTGAGCAGGGGATCCGCACCGATGCCCATCACGATGGCGTCGACGAGATGATCTACTCCAACTATTTCGATCTCGGCATGGTGATGGATTACTGGGGGCCGGAGCGCCTTAACCACCATACCGAAGCGACCTCGGCGCTGTTCGCCGCCCGGGAGTGCGCGCGCCTGATCCTCCAGGAGGGACTCGACAACGGCATCGCCCGCCACAAACTGCACGGCGATGCGCTGCTGAAGGGCATCCAGGCGATGGGGCTCGAGACCTTTGGCGACCTGCGGCACAAAATGAATAACGTGCTGGGGGTGGTGATCCCCAACGGGGTCAACGGCGATCAGGTACGCAAACTGATGCTGGAAGATTTCGGCATTGAAATTGGCACCTCGTTTGGTCCGCTGCACGGTAAAGTCTGGCGCATTGGCACCATGGGCTATAACGCGCGTAAAGACTGCGTGATGCAGACGCTCAGCGCGCTGGAAGCGGTCCTGAACTACCTCAGGTTCACCACCACCCAGGGCGCGGCGATGCAGGCGGCCTGGGATCACTACCGCACCGAGGCCACCCTATGAGTGACACCGTCCGCCAGCAGGCGGAGAGAGAGGCGGCCGCCAGCCGGGTGATGGCGCGTGCCGATCGGCTGGCCGCCCTCAGCGAAACCGCCGATGCCCTGACCCGGGTCTATCTGTCGCCCGAACATCTGCAGGCCAACCAGCTGGTGGGCCAGTGGATGCAGGCCGCCGGCATGATGGTATGGCAGGACAGCGTCGGTAATATCTGCGGTCGCTATGAAGGCGTGCAGGAGGGCGCGCCGGCGGTGCTGCTGGGCTCTCATCTCGACACCGTGCGCAACGCCGGGCGCTACGACGGCATGCTCGGCGTGCTGGCGGCGATTGAGGTGGTCCAGCGTCTGCATCAGCAGGGGCGACGGCTGGCGAAGGCAATTGAGATCGTCGGCTTTGGCGATGAAGAGGGCACCCGCTTTGGCATCACCCTGCTCGGCAGTCGCGGCGTCACCGGCACCTGGCCTGAAAGCTGGCTGTCACAGTGCGATACCGACGGGGTGAGCGTCGCCCAGGCGCTGGTGAATGCCGGACTCGATCCGGCGCGGATCGCCCACGCGGCCCGTCACCCGCGGGATATCGCCGCCTATCTGGAACTGCATATCGAGCAGGGGCCGTGCCTGGAGCAGGCGGGGCTGGCGCTCGGCGTGGTGGAGGCGATTAACGGCGCCAGACGGCTGAACTGCCGTTTTACCGGCGAAGCTGGCCATGCCGGCACGGTGCCGATGCTTCATCGCAAGGACGCCCTCGCCGCGGCGGCGGAATGGATGATGCAGGTGGAAAACCTGACCCGGCAGCGCGGCGGTAACCTGGTGGCGACGGTCGGCACCCTGCGCTGTGCGCCGGGCGCGGTAAACGTGATACCGGGCGAGGTGCAGCTGACGCTGGATATTCGCGGCCCGCAGGATGCGCCGCTGACGGCGCTGCTGGAGGAACTGCTGGGGCAGGCGCAGGCCATTGCCGGGCGCCGCCAGCTGAGTTTCGCCGCCGAGGAGTATTATCGCATCGCCGCCACCGCCTGCGACAGTCACCTGCAGGCGGTGCTGAGCGAGGCGGTGGTGGCGGTGCAGGGGCGTTCCCTGACGCTGCCGAGCGGCGCAGGGCATGATGCTATCGCCATCGCCGAGCGCTGGCCATCGGCGATGCTGTTTGTGCGTTGCCTGGGGGGCGTCAGCCATCACCCGGCGGAGTCGGTCACCGCCGCCGACGTCGGGCTGGCTATCGACGCTTTCTCCCGGGCGGTAGAGAAGGTGGCCGACGCCTGATCGCGCCGGTCACCGTGCCCCGGCTGGCGGCTTTACACCGCCAGCTGGTTGACCACCTCGGCGACGGAGGTGATGGCATGGATGTTGCCGATCCCCGCGCCCACCGAGATATATCCCTCATCGGTATTCCCCTCCAGCATGCCCAGCCGCATCCCGCGCAGACCACCCATCGCCTGGGCCAGCTCGGTCCTGGAGGCGCCGGCCCGGTCCATGGCCACCAGTGTGTCGCTCAGTTTGCCGGGCAGCGCGCGGTAGTAGTCCGGCAGAGTACGGAACAGGCGCAGATCCAGACCGTTGGCGGCCACAATTTTCGCTTTCACCGAGTCGGGAACCCGGCTTTCGATGGTGCTGATAAATACCGAACCGGCGAAGACGCCCTCCGCCCCCAGGGCATGAACGGCGCGCGCGCCCCGGGCGTCGGTGATCCCTCCGGCGGCCATCACCGGAACCCGCTGTACCGCGTCAACGATCAGCGGGACGATGGTGAAGGTCCCGAGGGCGGTACCCGGCAGCGTGCCGCCTTCGTCAAAGCCGGTGGCGACAATAATATCCGCTCCGGCCTGCTCCGCGCGGCGGCTGTTCTCCGGCGTCGGGTTGATGTCACGATAGATAATGGTGATCCCGGCGGCTTTCAGTTCGTCGAACAGCGCCGGTTTTAACGAACCGTCGCCGTAGCCGGTGTAGACCACCACCTTAACCCCTTCCTCTTTGATCACCGGGAGGATCGCCGGCGTCCAGATGTCATTTTCCGCCGTCGGGATCAGGTTGACGCCAAAGGGTTTCTCCGTCAGCTGTTTGGTTTTGCGGATCTCTTCGCGCATTTTCGCGGCGGTGGCCTCCGGGGTGGAGACGGCGGTTGCCGCCGTCAGTCCGGCGTTCGGGCCCAGCACGCCAAGCCCACCGGCGTTGCCGACGGCCGCCACCAGACGAGCATCGGTTAGCCAGGAGAGGGGCCCCTGGACCACCGGTTTTTCAATACCCAGAATGCGGGCGACGCGGTTAGGTTGCATGCTATTTTTCCTTGTATGTTAATAAGTTATAAATTTGTTCGCCCCAGCGATGCGGCAATGAGGGCAGTGTAGGCGTCTTTATTGTTTTAAAAAATGAGCAAAAACTTTCATCACTATTATTAAATTAGTAATAATGTGAACTGATGAAGAGGTGGGAGGCGGGCCATCATGCAAATGAATCTGTTTGAAAATATTAAAATTTTTATTGAAATCGTCGATGCCGGCAGCTTTGCCCAGGCGGCGGAAAATTTGCAGATCCACCGACCGGCGGTGACCAAAGCACTGCAGCAGCTGGAGCAGGAGAGCGGGGTCCGGCTGCTGCAGCGCACCACCCGGCGTCTGTATCTTACGCCGGAGGGGGAAGAGTTTTATCGTCGCAGTAAACCGTTGCTCTCCCAGGCCGACGATCTGCTGGAGTCGTTCGCGCCGGACCGGCCGATCCGCGGTCAGCTGCGCGTTGATATGCCGATCGCCTTTGCCCGGCTGCTGGTGATCCCGCACCTGCCGGATTTTTATCAGGCCCATCCGGAGGTGGAGATTGTCCTCAGCAGCTCCGACGTACGCCGGGATATGCTGCGCGATGGTCTGGATTGCCTGCTGCGGGTGGGGGATCTTGAGGATGGCGACTATGTGGCGCGTTCACTGGGGGAGGTGGCGTTAACCACCTGCGCCAGTCCGGGCTATCTGGCGCGCTATGGGGCGCCCGCGACGCTGGAGGACCTGCAGTCGCATCTGGCGGTGAACTGGGTGAACAGCAGCAGCCGGCAGATTATGCCCTGGCGATTCCAGACCCCGGAGGGCATCAGGCAGATCGCCATTCCCGGTAAACTGGTGCTGGACAACTCTGAAGTCTTTACTGCTGCCGGGCTGGCGGGGCTGGGGATGCTGCAGGGGATGCGTTTCTTTTTGCAACCTTATATCGACAGCGGGCAACTGGTGGAAGTTTTGCCGGACTTTCCGGCGCCGCGTCGACCGTTGTCGCTGCTCTATCCGCACCGGCATCTCTCGCATAAGGTTCGGGTCTTTGCCGACTGGCTGCAGGGGCTGGTAGCGACCCTGGACTGACAATCGGCGCTGTCGCCTTGACTCTATCGGCTGAGCGTTTATATATAAAATGTGAATGCTATTAATGCAACGAATCACAAAGCTGGATAACGACTTAACCTGTAAGGGAATGCTGATGAAACTCTGGAATAAAACACTACTCGCTTCCGCCCTGTGCCTGACCCTGTTTGGCTGCGACGATGCGTCGAAAGTTGATAACAAACTGGATAAGGCTAAAGATAATGCGGAGCAGATGAAGGATGCCGCGGCGGATAAAGCGCAGGCAATTAAACAGGATGCGGATAAGCAAATCGATACGCTGAAAAGCCAGGCTGACGCCGAGGCCGATCGCCTGAAGGATCAGGCCAGCGCCATCAAGGCCGAGGCGGACAAGAAGGCGGACGCCATCGCCCAGCAGGCGAAAGCCCAGGCCGATGCGGTGAAGCAGAACGCAAAGCAGGAAAGTGACCGCATAGTCAAAGAGGCGGGTCAGATCAAAGACAACGCCATCGGTGACGCCAATCAGCTCTCGGCTGAAGCGGCGAGCAAAACCAAAGCCATCCAGGACAGTATCGCGAAGGATAAACAGAACGCCGCGCCGCCTGCCGCACAGCAGTAACTCGCGGTGTTTGTCTGACCCGCCGCCCGGAAATATAGGGAGCGGAGCCTGATAGATTGCCCGGCGGGCTGCGCTTGCGCGGGCCTACGCAGGGGGCGGGTTGGCTGCGCAATGACCGTGTATCACCCTTTTGTAGGCCGGGCAAGGCGTCGCCGCCGCCCGGCACATGGACCGCAATAACATCCTGCTCAGGGGTATCTTACGATACCCCTTTTTTATGCCCGCCGTGGGTTCAACGGTTTGGCAGCAGGGTGCCTTTCAGGCCGTGCGGCTCCGAGCGCAAATACTGCGACGGCACACGGACCTGGGCGCCAAGGCTGGCCGCTGCGTGCCACGGCCAGTGCGGATCGTAGAGTACCGCGCGGGCGAGGGCGATCAGGTCGGCATCGCCATTCTCCAGCGCCGCTTCCGCCTGCTGCGGGTCGGTGATCAGCCCCACGCCAATCACCGGGATGGCTACCTGCTGGCGAATATCGCGGGCGAAAGGCAACTGGTATCCCGGCCCAACGGTGATCGCCTGCTGCGGCGACAAACCGCCGCTGGAGACGTGAATATAGTCACTGCCCAGCGTTTCCAGCTGCTGGCTAAACTTAATGGACTGCTCGCAGTCCCAGCCGCCTTCGACCCAGTCGGTAGCCGACAGCCTGACGCCCACCGCCATGGTGTTGCCCACTGCCTCGCGGATCGCCTTAAAGACTTCCAGCGGATAGCGCATTCGGTTCTCCAGCGAACCGCCGTACTCGTCGCGGCGCTGGTTGCTGAGCGGCGAGAGAAACTGGTGCAGCAGATAGCCGTGGGCGGCGTGCAGTTCAATCAGCTCAAAGCCCAGCCGCTGGGCGCGCAGCGCGCTGGCGACGAAGGCCGCTTTGATGCGCGCCAGATCGGCATGGCTCAGTTCAGCGGGAGCGCGATCGCCATCGTGAAACGCCACGGCGGAAGGGGCGACGGTCTGCCAGCCACCATCGTTGAGCGCCAGCTGATGGCCTCCCTGCCACGGGGCGGCGCAGGATGCCTTGCGTCCGGCATGACCCAGCTGGATCCCCAGACGGATCGGCGACCAGGCCCGAATATCTTCGACTACGCCGCGCAGGGCGTTTTCGGTTTCATCATCCCACAGCCCCAGATCCCCCGGGGAGATACGCCCCGCAGGCTCTACCGCCGTGGCTTCCAGAATTAACAGGCCGGCGCCGGAGAAAGCCAGTTGGCCAAGATGGATCCGGTGCCAGGAGGTCGCCTTACCCTCGTCGGCGGAGTACTGACACATCGGGGCGATAACGATACGGTTATCAAGGGTGAGTTGACCAATTCGCGTCGCGCTAAAAAGATGACTCATGAATACCTCGTAAATGTTAAACGTGGTCGTGCAGGGGACGGACAGTTGCTGTTTATAGCACGCCTGTTCCCCCCCCCAGTATTCGGATATTGCGCTTAAGCGCTCCGCTATTCGATATACCAGAGACGGCGCCGTCGGCCGGCGGCCTGCTGCGACACGGCGCGGGCCATTGCGCTGCCAATCTCGGCGCTGGCCGTCAGCCCCTGCACAAAGGGGCGATCGTGCATCAGCCAGGGAAGGGCGCCGAAGGCGACCCGACCGCGCACTGTCTCCGGCGCCTGCAGCGTGTAGTCATCACCAACGTCCGGAATGTCGTCGCCGCAGGCCAGCAGCTGCTGGCGCAGTGAAGGGAAGGGCAGATCCCGGGTTTTCAGCGCCTTTTGTCCGCGGGCATCGATAAAGACATCGAATTCGCAGCGCTGACGATGATGAACAATCAGCGTCCGGTCAGGCTCCCGCTGCAGCTCATAATCTTCGCCCAGCGTCAGGATCCGCAGAATGCCAGCCCGGTGCAGGGCCAGCAGCCGACGTATGGACTCCGGCGGAATGGCGGCGTAGTTATCGATAAATACCCGGGCGAGGCCCTGGCGGAAGCGACGGCTGTCCGCATCGTTGAACTGCGGCACCACGGTTTCAATCGCCTCATGCAGGCGCAGAATGGCATAGCGCCAGGGCACCGTGTGGTGTTCGCGCTTATTGCGCTCCACCTCCTGCAGATTGCGCTGCGCCCACTGAAAGGGGTCATGGGTGAGGCGGTCGGCAAACCAGGCGTCGGCGATACTGTCAGGCGTCAGCTGACGAAGCCCGATCGCCTCGCTCCAGTCGGGGGCAGCATATTCCAGCTCTTTAACGATCAGCTCAAAAATCCGATCTAACAGAGCGTCGCTACCCTCCGCAATGGCCGCTTCGAGGGCGGCGGGAGTGGCAATCTCCAGCGGCTCCCACGGGATCGGGCAGTAAAAATCGGCCTCCGGCAGCACGCCGTGGCGTGACATCAGGGTGATCTCCAGCGCTTCGCTGCCTGGATGAAGGGAAAAATGGGTCGTTTTGTCGTCCTCGGTATGGAAAACGCCGTGGCGGGCCACTACCGCCACGGCGGCATCAATCGCGCTTAATGAAGTCCCAAGGATCCCCACCCGGCAGGGGGCAATGCGGGCCTCCATCAGGCCGGTCCACGGGCTGGGGAAGTACTGTCGGCTGGCGCGCTCTTCTTCAGGCCACAGATGGCCGGTGGCAATCGCCACCAGGTCGACAATTACCGGGTCTGCTGCACTATCGGTGTGGATGGCGATCCCGGTGGGCTGAACCGCAATATCCGTGACTTCACAGGATTCACAAACGCTAATCACAAAGCCGACGTCCCGGGCCCGCTCAACGAGGTACAGAAAACGGTCGCGATAGTATTCGCCGAGGATAACCCGCGGCAGAAACTGGCGCTCATGCAGGGCGTGCCGTTCAAGCCCGCGCGCCGCCAGCCAGTCATCGCTTTTCTGCTGCAGCCATTGCAGGTAGGTCAGGTCGATGGGGGGGATCTCAATGCTGGCAATATTGGCCAGCATTTGCGCCGCGGTATTATCGTCACTGTAGGGCATACCCACCCCGGCCTGCGCCTCTTTTTCAAACAAGGTGATGGCCAGCGGCTCACCGCGCTTCACCAGTTCATAAAAGGTGTAAATCCCCGTCGGCCCCACGCCGACGATGGCAATTCTCTTCATGATTCTCTCCCTTCCTGTGGGCAGATGCGGCATTGATGACGCTTCGCTTAAGCGAACCTGGTTTTAATTCTGGTCGAAAATTGCCGAACCGGTGAGGGGAACACGCAATTTGAAACAAATTAGCATGCTAATAAACTTGCCGATTGTCGTAAAAGGGGTGTAATTAACAAAAGAGCAACTTTCTATACAAACAATTTACACAAGCGGTGACCCCAGCTCGCTCTGCTGGACGCCGCGCACACTCCCGGCAATGCCGTCGGGATAGGGATGACAAGATGCACGGCTGGACCTCACGACAGCGTAATGCGGCGATAGCCAGTTTTTTAAGCTGGACGCTCGATGCTTTCGACTTTTTCCTGTTAGTTTTTTTACTGAGCGATATCGCCCACTCGTTTCATGTCGACCTTGAGGAGGTCACCCTGGCGATTCTGCTGACTCTGGCCGTGCGGCCCGTCGGCGCGCTAATTTTCGGCAGGGCGGCGGAGAAGTTTGGTCGCAAACCAATCCTGATGCTCAACATTGTGTTCTTCTCGGCTTTTGAGCTGCTCTCCGCCGCCGCGCCGTCGTTGATGCTGTTTTTCCTGCTGCGGGTGCTGTACGGCGTGGCGATGGGCGGGATCTGGGGCGTGGCCTCTTCGCTGGCGATGGAGACGATCCCCGACCGCTCGCGCGGCCTGATGTCCGGCCTGTTCCAGGCGGGATACCCCTTCGGCTATTTGCTGGCGGCCGTCGCCTACGGGCTGCTGTTTGAACAACTCGGCTGGCGCGGGATGTTTGTCATTGGCGCCGCGCCGGTGCTGCTGCTGCCGTTTATCTATTTCTGCGTCGAGGAGTCTCCGGTTTGGCAGGCGGCCAGGCAGAATAAAGAGAGTACGGCCCTGCTGCCGGTACTGCGTAGCCACTGGAAGCTGTGCCTGTACCTGGTGGTGCTGATGGCGGCTTTCAACTTCTTCTCCCACGGGACGCAGGATCTTTACCCGGTCTTTTTGAAAGTTCAGCACGGCTTCGAGCCTAAAACGGTCAGCATCATCGCGGTCTGCTATAACATCGCCTCGATCATTGGTGGAGTGTTCTTCGGTTCGCTGTCGGAGAAGATTGGCCGACGCAAAGCGATTATGATCGCCGCCCTGCTGGCGCTGCCGGTCATTCCACTGTGGGCTTTCGCCAGCGGCTCGCTGGCGCTGGGGGCGGGGGCGTTCCTGATGCAGTTTATGGTCCAGGGGGCCTGGGGGGTGATCCCCACCTGGCTCAATGAACTGGTCCCGGCCAACACCCGGGCGGTGCTGCCCGGCTTCGTCTACCAGCTGGGTAATTTGCTGGCTTCGGTGAATGCCACTCTCCAGGCATCAATCGCCCAGCATCATGGGCATAACTACGGCCTGGCAATGGCCCTGGTGGCCGGGACGGTGGCGATTGTCATTACCGTCCTGACCTTTTTTGGTCGCGAAGGCCGGGTGATCCAATCCGCAGGAGCGGGACATCACCAGCCGCTCTCCACCAGCCGTTAACTTTTGTGACCGGGCGTGGCCAGGCGCCCGGTCGCATACATTAGTCACGCAGACGAATAGACGCCGCCTGGCGTTTCTCCAGCGAGCAAATGACAATCCCCACCATGATGAACAGCGCGCTAAACAGATGCCAGGCATGCGGCTGGGTATGCAGGAAGAGGATGCTCAACACCCCGCCGGAGAGGGGGATGATGTGGGTGTAAATTTCGCCCCGCGTGGCGCCAATGGTGGCGATACCTTTGTTCCAGAACAAATAGGCCAGCCACGATGGGAAAATTACCAGATACGCCAGGCCGCTGAGGAAAAACGGCTCGCGCCAGGCTGCCCAGTCCTGCGCCGGGTGGCGCATCAGCCAGAAGATGACGATTGGCAGCAGGATCAGGGCGCCGAGCAGCGAGCTGACGGCGACAAAGCCATTCGCCGGGATTCGGCGGTCCTTCAGACGTAACAGCGAACAGTAGAGCGCCCAGCTCAGCGCCGACCCCATCGCCCACAGGTCGCCGATGGCAAAGGTGTGCAGAGAGGCGGCGTGCAGCGGATTTCCCTGAAATAAGAGGATCATCACGCCGAGGGTGCTAAAAGCCACTCCGAGCCAGTTACGCCCTGATACCGGATCGCGGAAAAATAGTCGGTTAATCAACAGTACCATGCTCGGCGTGGCGGACATATAGATGGCGGCGTTGAGCGCGGAGGTGGTTTGCAGGCCAATATAGAGCGTGAGCGGGAAACTGACCTGGCCGCAGAGGGTTAGCACCACCACCGCTGGCGCGTTTGCCCGCAGCAGGCGGCGACTGCCGGCGATTTGCCGTCGGTAGAGCAGGCCCAGCAGCAGCGCCGTCAGCGCCCAGCGCGCTTCGGTCATCAGGATCGGATCCACGCCCTGCACCAGCACGTGCCCGACAACATAATTCCCGCCCCAGAACAGAGCCGCCAGCGTCAGTAACAGATAAGGCATGATGATTCCTTGTGTCGTTTGTCACTGTACTGAATGGTAATGTTATTGTTTTTATAATATCAATAATATTTTAGTGGTTTTTATTGTATTAATTTAAATTCTTTAATAAACAGTAAATTGACAACGCGTGTGAAATTTACGTTGCCGCATTATGGACGGTACTATACCGTATAGTAGCCATGTATTTCACAGGGATAAATCATGCGTAACACAGATAATGGGGTGATTGGAAGCGACCAGACCGCGGTGATGGCCAGGCTGGCGCTGGATGAGTTAATTGACCAGCTTCTGCACAGCAACGCGCTGTCGCTGAAGCTGACGGCCAACCCGCTGGTGGCCGACAGAGCCTGGCATCTCACTGAGAATACCTGCATCCGCGCCTTCTCCGCTGACGATCCACAGGCCAAAAAGCGTGCGCACAACGCGCTGTTCATTCTCTATCAGTCCTGGCTTGCCGACCCGCTCTCGCCAGCGGCTGCCAATCAGTTTCATCCGCTGCTTTCCGGGATCAGAAATTACATCGAGTCTGAGTGGCTGCGGGCGGAAAGCAAACGCTTCCACTACCAGAGACCAATGCTTAACGCCGGCAATATCGTCGACGAACTGCGCGCCTTATGCCAGCAGCACCCGGCGTCTCATCATCCGCTGTTCGATTTCCTTGCCAGCGAGGCCTCTGCGGCGCAAATCGACTATTTCTTCAAAAGCGACAGCGCCCTCAATCTGCTTTTCTTCGATCTGGTGGCGATGGGGCTGGTGGGCTCGCTGCCGGAAACCCGCGCTGAGATTGCGCAAAATCTGTGGGATGAGATAGGCCAGGGCAGCACCGAGATCACCCACGTTAATCTGTATAAGGATTTACTGAAGCGGCGAAATATCGCCTTACCGGACAATCATTTTGCCCATTTGTACGAGTGGCAGGGGCTGGCAGGGTATAACGCCTTTATGCTGGGCGGCGTAAACCGTCAGCATTACTACAAATCGCTGGGCGTGATGGCGATGACCGAGCTGCTCGACCCACCGCAGTATGAAAAACTGGTGGCGGGCTGTCGGCGGATTGGGCTTTCCGAGCGCGACGTGCATTACTATGCCGAACATATCACGGTCGACATCGGTCATGCGGATGGCTGGCTGAACAATGTGATTGTGCCGATTGGCAAAAAACATCCGGCGGCGATGGAGGAGGTCTTCTTTGGCGCCGCGCTGCGTCTGCAAACCTGCAACGATTACTATGATTGTCTGCTGGCGGCCCTGCAGTCGCTGGGCGGCAGCTTATCATCTCACAGCGTACCGCCTTCTGAGTAAATAAGCGCTTTGGCCGCGCTCCAGGCGGTCATCCCCGGCGGGATCTCCCGACATTCGGCGGACTCGGCCTGCTGGGCGGCGATAGCGCCATCGATGAGCATCACCATCATCATGGCGACCCGCTCGGCAGGCTCTGGTTTTAACACCTGCAGGAGGATATCGCGGAAGAACTGCCAGAGGAGCGACTTAAATCGGGAGCATTGCTCCCGGATCGCCGGCGATGACGCGCCATATTCAAACAGCGCGCGGGTAAACATGCAGCCGTGGAACGTTTCGCAGGTAAACCAGCGATGGTAGTAGTCGAACACGGCAAACAGCTTTTCCCGCGCGCTGGGTTTATCCGCGGTGATCTGCGCCAAATCCTGCATAAATTCGCTCTCTTTCTGCTTGAGGATAGCCAGAATGAGCGCCTCTTTATCGGCGTAATAGCGGTAGAAGGTCATTTTGGAGATGCCAGCATGTTCAGCAATCCGCTCGATGCTGGGCGACTGATATCCTTCGCGATTAAACAGCGTGCTGGCGTGGCGGAGAATGTCCGCTTGTTTTGGCTTCATGCGTTTTCCTGTCGAATGGTTCGCTGTCACGATTGCCGGTGACACGGCCGTCCTGCGACAGCGGTGCATTATGCCGGATCTTGCCGCCAGACGGGCAAAAAGTAAATCAGCCGCGGTTTATGCGGCGTCGGTTCCCTCAATAAAAACAAGATTGCGTAGACATACACAAGTCACCATACTTGTCTGCGATAAATCGCTTTGCATAAGTACGGAGGAGTCGCGTTAATAATCAGTATTCTGACCAGGAAATACCATCTTTCATAGTCAGCGATTGACTCAGGGCTTGCTCATGAAGAGCGATGACAACACCTGGAAAAATAAATAATTAACAAGGAATGGTTATGTACTACAAGAATGAAATTGTCCGTTATTTACAGGCTAACAATATTCTTGCGTTAAAACTCGAACATGCCGTAGCGGGTGCAGAAAAGGCCGTAGCAAACCAAATTGAAACCATAGGCGCAGGTGCAAAGCGTGCGCTTTATTATACGTCCTGTTTTACCGATGAGTACCAGGATGTGTGCCTGCAACAAAAAACCGAAGACATACGATTTAAAAACGGTGTGATTTATCTCCTTAAACATGGAAATATTGCATACGATATGCTCAAGCTATATTTTGAACAAATATTCAAAGACAAAGCTTCAGAGGAACTGGAGCGTATAAAGCGAATACTTATGGCTGTTAACATTCATATTGCCGCAAGCTCACTGACCAACGCTGGATTTGCTTTGGCAACAGCCTCATTTGTCGCTACAGGTATAAACCTCAATCTTGAACTTAGTGCATTGGCTGGACGCCGGGCAGGGGGAGTGGTAGGCGCTATCGGAATATATGGTATTGTGCAGAAAGCAGCAGAGAGTGCACATCGTCTTTGCGTTTCCGAACCTGCGTATTATTCGGTACTTTACGCACATGAGCTGGAAATGATGTACTTTCTGATAGAACCATTGTTTCTAAAATCTGAGGCGTTTACAGCACAACAGGCCTCGAATGAGGGTATTGCAGACATCATTACCAGGATGATCCGATAGCTATGATGAATCTTATTAAAAGATTGCTGCAAAGAATATTCAGATCGTTAATTTCATATTATGGCCCTGCTGTATTGACAATCCTCTTCGCCATGGCACAAGGGCTCTTTTTTCCAGAGACGCCTCTCTGGCTTGTTCCCCTGTTTTTCGTATTTGTAATTGTAATGTTTTATCGATTTGTAAAATTTTGACATTGAAAACTTAACTTTATATTAAATTTATAAGGAAATAATATGTCTATACCCGCACATTTATGGCTGGAAGATGAAAATGGCTCCCCCAATTCTCGGCAGTTGTTTGATGCCACTGCGCCTGGGTTCTATCGAGTTAAAATCCTTTTCTCATGGGGTAACTATTCCGGTAGATCCAAACTGGGGAAAACTAACCGGTACGCGGATCCATCAACCTGTAACGATCGTAAAAGAGTTCGATCAAACAACACCGCTCTTGTACAGAGCCGTCTGCGAAGGCCGAACGATGAAGAAGGCGACAATCAAGATGTACCGCATTCTGGAAACAGGTATCGAAGCCGAATATTTCAATATCATTCTGGAAAACGTCAAATTTACCACGGTTGCACCATTTCTTTCTCCGGGTGGGATGAGTAGTACCCATCTCGAAACACTCGAATTGCGTTATGAGGCGATCACCTGGAAGTATACCGAAGGGAATATTATCTATCGTGACTCATGGAATGACCGGTGTTGCGCCTGAACTCCCAGCTAACCGATTACGAGGAGATCTTCGCCTACGGCGATACGCCGGAAGATTTCGCCATGCTGACCCTGGCCACCACCAAAATCTATCGCTGGGATGAGGCTCCGCCATGAGCCTGGCAGCGCCAGGCTGCGCAGGTTAAGATGGCCCCGCCATTGCCCGTCTCATTGAGAAGAAGAGAAGAGATGATGTTACCCCTGACCACGCCCCGGCTGCTGCTGCGCCGGTTCAGAACGGAAGATCTGCCGACTTTCAGCCATTATCGCAATCTGCCGGAGGTGGCCCGCTTCCAGAGCTGGACCCACTACGGCATGACAGAGGCGACAGCCTTCTATGAACAACAGCGTTCGCAGGCCTTTGCTGAGGATGAGAGCTGGTTCCAGCTTGCCGTAGAGATCCAGGCCAACGGTGCGCTGGCGGGAGATGTGGGGATCCACTTCTTAGATCACGGCAGACAAGCCGAGCTGGGGATGACCTTTTCCCCTGCGTATCAGCATCAGGGGTATGCCCGGGAAGCCATACGGGCGGTGATGGCCTTACTCTTTGAACAGTTAGCCCATCACCGGCTGATAGCGGTGGTAGACACACGCAATACCGGCGCGATCAAACTCCTGGAAGGGCTGGGCTTTCGTCGCGAGGCGCATTACCGGCAGAATATCTTTTTTAAAGGCGAGTGGGGCGATGAGTACCTGTACGCGCTGCTGCGCAGCGAATATCAGTGAAGTGACGGGCGAACCGTCACTTCTGCCCGGCGGACGATTAGCTATGCTGGCGGATAAAGCGCGCGCGCCACGGTTTTAGCACCCACAGCGCGAGGGCGGCGGTGATAAAATCAAGGCCAATAGCGCAGCTGAAGACTACATGCCAGCCGTGGGTGTACTGATAGAGCAGTGCCGCCAGCGGGCCACCGAAGATTGACCCGATGCCCTGAGAAATATACAGCCAGCCATAGTTGGTGGCGGCATGCTCGCTGCCGAACGTATCGGTGAGTGTCGACGGGAAGAGAGAGAAGATCTCCCCCCAGCCAAAGAACACCACCCCGGAGAGCAGGACAAACAGCAGCGGATCTTCCCGGCACGCCAGCCAGAGCATCATCGCTACCCCCTCCAGCGCAAAGGCGATAAACATGGTTTGCTCGCGGCCGAAGCGGTCGGAAATAAACCCAAACAGCGGCCGGGTTAAGCCGTTGGTAAAGCGGTCTATCGTTAACGCCAGCGGCAGCGCCGCCATGCCAAACACCACCGCCTGGCTAATGCCGAAATCCTCGGCGAACACCGCCATCTGCGAAGTGACCATCAGCCCGGAAGTCGACATCATCGCCATCATGGCGAACATCAGCCAGAACAGCGGCTGGCGCAGCATTTCCCGGGAAGTAAACGATCTGCTGCTCTGCGCCACCGTCTGACTGACGGGCTGGGAGACAGCGGGCGGCGGCAGCTTCAGCCCCTGACTGGCGATGAAGCCGACGAGGGCGAAAAGGATCCCGAAAGTCGTCATCGTATGTTCAAGGCCGTTAGTGGTCAGCGACAGGGAGATGGGGAAGGTGGTTATGATGGCCCCCATCCCGTAGCCCGCCGCCACCGCGCCGGCGGCAAATCCCCGCTGCTGTGGGAACCATTTGACCATCAGGCCGACAACGCCGATGTAGACGATCCCGGTCCCGAGGCCGCCCATGCAGCCATAAACCAGCCAGAGCGTTGCCAGGCCATTCACCTGCGCGGAAAGCACCCAGCTCATTCCCGCCATCACTGTGCCAATAGCGATCAGCCGCCGTGGGCCAAATTTTTCCACTAACCGCCCCTGAAAAGGGGAAAAGAAGGTCTGCAGGATGATCAGCAGCGAGAAGGTGACCTGCAATTCTGGCAGACCGACGCCAAGTTTGGCGGCCAGGGGTTTTGTCAACAGCGTCCAGACATATTGCGGACTGGAGATGGCGGCCATACAGATCAGGCCCAGCACCAGCTGGCGCCACTTGCCATATTTCGGGGTAACCAACGGTTCGCTGAGTGTCGTCATGTTGTTCTCCGTTTTCAGTAAGCAGGCTTCCGTGAAACGCATCCACCCTGGATGCCTCACAGAAAGGGGAAGGTTGCGACCGCAGACTGGCGACCTGTTGTGGCCATATGGCATACGTTCTTGTCCACATTGCGGTATACAAGCGAAGAGCATTAAACGTGCCATATAAAATAATTTTTTATATTCAACTGGTTAATGTAATGAGGGCATGTCTGACGGGGGGCGGCATGGTGAATGTGCGGCACCAGGGCGGTGCAAATGAATTATCGCGGTGCGCTTTACCTGCTAACTGGCGTAGGAGACATCGTATATCCTGGAGTGGCGCTAGACGGACTTCAGTGCAAAGCCGCCCAGGCGGGTCGAGGCTACGAAATCACCGCCTGGGGCGGCTGGCAAGATAAACGGGAAATGAGGCTGGCGGTTTACCCGCTTAGTAGCGAAAAAACGCTACTGTCCCGACTATTTTTTGCTTTATGAGCTGGGCATTTATTGTATGGACTCTCGCAGAGAGACATTCTTCCTGGTAGAAACCCTGGCTACCACACACAGATACTAGATAGGGGAAGCCTTATCGCCCTATATTAAACTCATGCCGCGGTACTGGCCCGGACTTTGAGCACTGACGGAATTTCAATGAACTTTTCACCAGGCTTATCGTTAAGCAGTTCGAGAAGAGCTTTACCGGCTTTCACCCCAATGTCATGCCAGGGAAACTCAACGGTTGTCAGGGCAGGGGAACAGACTGTCGATAACACTCCTCCGCCTAAACTCGCAATGGCTACGGTATTGGGCACCTTAATGCCGGCACTGTGGCAGGCCATCATACATCCACAGGCCATTTCATCCGACGTGCAAATTAACGCATCCAGATCGCCCCAGGTAATCATCATATCCTTGAATATATTGACGCCTGTGGCGATGGTAGATGGCAAATGCGTGGTTACCACCCGGTGCGGGGAGCGGTTCAGAGCGAGCATCGCCGTATTCCATCCGCTCAGCAACTGGCGAAACATTGTGTTATTAGCCGGGGTACAGAGCAGTGCGATGTTTTTTAATGAGGCGTCGGCCAGATGAGTCACGATCTGTTTTACGGCCTTACCGTAATCCACGCCGATGCACATACCCACAGGGTGGGTATTTAGCGCGCCAATTTCCAGAATAGGAACATCCACGTTGGCCAGCAGCTGGGTGCAGCTCTCAATGGTATCGATATTGAACTGAATAATGGCCGCCGGGTTATAGGCGAGCATTTTTTCAAACGTCTTTTGTTCACTTTGACCGTCATGCCCGGATTCCATAAACATCATGGTATATCCGCGTTCGGTCAGCACTTTTTGCAGCGCTTCAGAGACCGGCAAAAAACCCGGCGAAGAGAAGGTGGGAACGACGGCGAGAATAAGATCGGAATGGACCGACGCCAGATTACGTGCCTGCAGATTAGGGACATAGCCGAGTTGACTGACGGCCGCATCGATGCGATCGCGAAGCTCAGGATTCACTTTTTCAGGCATTCTCAGCGCTCGCGAGACGGTCATGGCGCTCACACCGACAAACTCAGCCACCTCGGTCAGGGTTATCTTACCCGTTCCTTTACGTCGTTTTTCTTTCGGGCTACCGTCCGCGTCTAAACTCTTCACCAAAATCACCAACCGTTTGAAAAATAAAATATAACGAAAGTATATCTGCGAATCGCATTATAACTTACCACAGCGAGGGGGAAAGCACATTATAGCCAGTGTTAGCGGTAACGCACTTTTTAACATTTTTCTTTGTTAGCGCTAACTTTGGGAGGTGTATCACAGTTGCATTTTATTTAGCTGTTTATAGTGCAGCACATAGACCCCCTCGGGAGAGCATATGATCAGAGACTGGTTAACCCCGGATAAAATTAAAGTCATTAACTCAATAGATAGCTGGGAAAATGCCGTTCGACTTGCAGCAGAACCCTTGCTGATGCAAGGGTATATAGCCGGGTCGTATATTGAGGCGATTTTGCAAAGCCATAAAGAACTTGGGCCTTATTACGTATTAGCTCCCGGCTTGGCGATGCCTCATGCCCGTCCTGAACAGGGGGTATTAAGAAATGGATTATCGCTTCTTCATATTAAAGAAGGGGTGTCGTTCGGCTCGACAGAGAACGATCCGGTATACGTGGTAATCATACTATGCGCTCGTTCCGGAAATGAACATATCACGATGATTGGTGAACTGGCTGAAATCTTTAGCGATCAGCAAAAGTTACACCGATTGTTAAATGCCGATGATAGCAAGGCGATTCAGGCCGTTATTGACTGAAGGAAAACAGAATGAAAAAAGTACTTATCGTGTGCGGTAATGGTTTAGGCAGCAGCTTCATCGTTGAAATGAATGTCAAAAAGATCCTTGCCGAAATGAATAAAGAAGCTGAAGTCGCACATACCGATCTGACGTCGGCAAAAAGCGAAACTGCCGATCTTATTCTCAGCGCCAAAGACATTGCAGAACATCTTAGCAGTCACTCTGCAAAGGTCGTTGGATTAAGTAATTTACTTGATAACAATAAAATTAAAGAAATTTTAGCAGAAAACATTTAAGCAACGGCTATCTGATTCGTGGAGTTAAACATGCTTCATTTTCTTATTTATGATGTGCTAGGAACACCGGCGATACTGGTTGGTTTATTTTCACTGATCGGTCTGCTGTTGCAAAAAAAAGGAATTTCAGACGTTATTTCAGGCACGCTGAAAACCATCATGGGTTTTGTCATATTGACCGCCGGCGCCGGTATTATAGCCTATACGTTAACCATCTTTAGCCAGTTATTTGAACATTCTTTCCATATTCAGGGCGTGGTGCCCAACACTGATGCCATGGCCGCTCTGGCGCAGAAGAATTACGGCACGGAAACCGCCACCATTATGGTATTGGGCATGCTGATCAATATCGCCCTGGCGCGTCTAACGCCATTAAAGTACATCTTTCTGACCGGACATCATACGCTTTATATGGCTGCGATGCTGGCGGTTATCCTGTCTGTAGGGGGCTTGTCAGGGGGATGGGTGGTGGCCATCGGGGCGGTTATTCTCGGTGCGATGATGGTCATCTCCCCGGCTATCTTGCAGCCGTTTACCCGTAAAATAACCAACACCGACGATCTGGCGCTCGGGCATTTTGGATCTATTGGCTACCTGCTGTCCGCGCTGGTGGGCAAAATTATTGGTAAAGGTAGTCCCTCGATTGAAGAGATCAAAGTACCTAAGTCGCTCAATTTCCTTCGCGACTCATCGGTGGCCATCTCTCTCACCATGATGATTCTGTTTCTGGTGCTGGTGCTCGTTGCGGGCAAATCCTTTGTCGAGGAGACCCTGAGCGCTGGTCAGAACTTTATTATCTTCGCCATTATTCAGTCCCTCACGTTTGCTGCAGGAGTTTATATCATCCTCGCCGGGGTTCGGATGGTGATTGCCGAGATCGTCCCGGCGTTTAAAGGGATTGCGGACAAACTGGTTAAAGACGCGAAGCCGGCGCTGGACTGTCCGACGGTGTTTCCCTTCGCTCCGAATGCCGTCATCGTCGGCTTCCTCGCAAGCTTTGTCGCAGGACTGGTCAGTATGTTCCTCTGCCCGCTGTTCGGCTTGAGCGTCATCGTCCCGGGCCTGGTTCCCCACTTTTTCTGCGGGGCCACGGCGGGGGTTTACGGCAACATTACCGGCGGACGTCGCGGGGCGGTGGTAGGGGCTTTTGCTCACGGTCTGCTCATTTCGTTCCTGCCTGCCATTCTCTTGCCCATGATGGGGGATATGGGACTGGGCTCCACAACCTTTGGAGACGCAGACTTTGGCGTTGTCGGCATCGTGCTGGGTCATATCATCGCAATGTTTAACTAACTATTTATCGGAGGTGGTTTATGAGCGCTAAATTTTCACCGTCACTGATGTGCATGGATTTAACGCAGTTCAAAGAGCAGATCACGGCAATGAATAAAAAAGCGGATTTTTACCATGTTGATATAATGGATGGCAATTACGTCCGCAATATCACACTGTCTCCCTTTTTTATTGAGAATCTGAAAAAAATTACTACTGTGCCCATTGATGTTCATCTGATGGTGAATCATCCGGAAGATATCATTCCCATGTGTCTCGAGGCCGGCGCCGATATCATCAGCTTTCATCCCGAGACGGCGAATAACAAAATATTCCGCCTGCTGAATCAGATCAAGGATGCGGGCAAAAAGTGCGGGGTGGTGCTGAACCCGGCGACACCGGCAGAAAGCATTGCCGAATATGCGCATCTGCTGGATAAAGTGACGGTCATGTCGGTTGACCCTGGCTATGCCGGACAAAAGTTTATTCCTGAGTCGCTGAACAAGATTAGAAAGCTCATCAACATGCGCAAAAATAATGGCTATCACTATCTGACGGAAATTGATGGCTCTTGCAATGAGAAAACCTTCGGTCAGATTGCTGAATCCGGGGTAGATGTCTTTATCGTCGGCACATCGGGTCTGTTTTCGCTCCATGAGGATGTCAGCCAGGCGTGGGACAGAATGATCGAGATCTTCCAGCGGGAAACTGTCGCTGCATAACGGGTTATTTCTCTTCGAACCACAGTGTGTATTTGAATAAGCCTTAAAAGATCTGCATCACGCCAGCGATGCTGGTTTGTTATTTAACGACCACTCTATATGAATGCGGGTGAACCATGGATATTTCGACAGTGCTTAATGTTAAAAACATCAAGTTAAATATGACCGCCAGAACCAAAGAAGAGGTGATAGAAGAACTCACCGATTTACTTATCCAGGATGGCGCCGTCACCAATAAGGAAGATTTTATTCGTGATGTCTGGTTACGCGAGGAGCTAGGCTCTACCGGCTTTGAAAACCATATCGCTATTCCACATGGTAAATCTTCCGGTGTTTCCCGTACCGCATTAGCCATCGGACGCACGCAACATGCCATTCCCTGGGAGACCATGGATGGCAGCGACGTCCGCTGTGTTATTTTATTTGCGGTTTGCCTGGTGGATCAAAATGCCACCCATATTCGCCTGTTGGCACAAGTGTCTGGGTCACTGGCGGATGAAGACATTATCGCTAAATTACTTGTTGAATCTGATCCACATAAAATCATTGCGCTTTTCAATTCAGAAACTGAAAACGCCGATGCTTAATACCAACTTGCTAATATCGATTTGTAATTTATTAAATTAATTAACGGAGAAACATTATGAATATTGTCGGCGTTACCGCCTGCACGGTGGGGATTGCACATACCTATATTGCGCAAAAGAAAATTGAAACTGCGGCTAAAAAAGCCGGACATAACGTTAAAATCGAGACGCAAGGAACCATCGGCATTGAGAACCCGTTAACCGCTGATGAGATTGCCGCAGCAGATATTGTCCTGCTTGCTGCCGATGTCAAAGTAACGGGCGAGGAGAGATTTGCCGGCAAGAAAGTCGTTAAAGTCGCGACGGAAACGGCAGTCAAATCCCCCAATAAGTTGATTGAAAAACTCAGTGAAATAGTCAATTCATAATTTTATTTCGGCCTGGCGACTCTACATTAAAGGGCGTGACTTATGTCTCTAAAACAAATATGGCAAGCAGCAAACCCTAAAGGACATCTGCTGACCGCTATCTCGTTTCTGATCCCCATTGTCTGTGGTTCTGGGTTTATTATCGCCATCGGTATGGGGCTTGGCGGAACGGTGCAGGACACGTTAACTCCGGGACAATTTGATGTATGGCAGGCGATGGCCACCCTGGGCGCCAAGGCGCTTGGGCTGTTGCCGGTGGTGATTGCCGTGGGAATATCTGGCTCGATTGCCGGCAAACCAGGCATCGCGCCAGGATTTGTCGTCGGGCTGGCGGCGAATACTATAAGCGCAGGCTTTATCGGTGGGATGATTGGTGGCTATATTGCGGGGTATATTGCGCTGGCGATCATTAAAAACGTCAAGGTGCCTGACTGGGCCCGCGGGTTGATGCCGACGCTGATCGTTCCCTTTTTTGCCTCCATTATCAGCTGCCTGATTATGGTCTATATCATCGGTACGCCTATCGGTATCTTTACGGAAGCGCTTACGTCTTTCCTGAGAAGCATGGGCACGTCTTCGAATTTGGTGTTAGGCGCAGTCATAGGCGCATTGTGTATCATTGACTTTGGCGGCCCGCTGAATAAGACATGCTTTGCTTTCGTGCTGACCCTGCAGGCGCAGGGGATAAATGAACCCATTACCGCACTTCAGTTAGTTAACACCGCTACGCCTATCGGATTTGGCCTGGCTTTCTTTATTGCCAAACTGCTGCGTAAAAATATCTATAACCGTGAAGAAGTAGAAACCTTAAAATCAGCGGTTCCGATGGGGATTGTGAATATCGTTGAGGGTTCTATCCCGATCGTCATGAATGATATTGTGCGCGGTATCGCGGCGGCGGCTATCGGCGGCGCGTGCGGCGGGGCGGTCACCATGGTCTATGGTGCGGATGCGACGGTTCCTTTTGGCGGAGTACTGATGATCCCCACGATGTCACATCCGATGGCAGGCATCATGGCCCTGCTGGTGAATATCGTTGTTACCGCCACGGTCTATGCCGTCATCAAAAAAGATATCCCTCGCGACGTGATTGTTGATAATGATTACGAAGAAGAGGATATCGACCTGGATGATATTAAAGTGAGCTAACGTATCCCAGGGTTATTTTAAATCAACATTAAGCTCTTCCTGTAAGAACATCAGCCCATGACTAAGCATTACTTAGTCATGGGCTACTCTTTGCATCTGTCATCCCCGAAGAAAAATGGAGCAGGGTAAGCAGAAGATCAGGGGAAATAATCTTGTTGCAAAAATGTGAACCCTTCAGTAGCCTTGTCTCTTTCGGAGACAGGAAATGCTCGTCACTGATTCACTTCTTGCTTACACCCTCGCTGCTACACTGCTTACCCTGACGCCAGGTCTTGATACTGCTCTTATTCTCCGCACGGCGACTGCTGAAGGGGGACGCAAAGCCTTGCATGCCGCGTTAGGCATCGATCTCGGGTGCTTTATCTGGGGCGCGCTGGTGGCCTTTGGTTTAGGTGCGCTACTGGCGGTTTCTGAGTTGGCTTATACCTTATTGAAATGGTGCGGAGCAGGATACCTTTGCTGGCTGGGCATCCAGTTGCTCCTGCGACCACGCCAGCAATTTAACACCCACCCGGCCGAATCAGATTCCACGAGTAACTGGTTCCTGCGTGGGATGCTAGGGAATGTGCTTAACCCCAAAATGGGCGTCTTCTACGTTTCGTTTTTACCCCAGTTTATCCCCGCCGGGCATTCACCCGTGAGCTGGACTTTTCTCCTGGTCGCTATCCATGTATTGATTGGTACGCTGTGGTCGTTAACGCTGATTACCGCCACTCGCTATGCCGCAGGCATCCTGAAAAAACCAGCCGTAGTGAAATGGATGGACCGAACGACCGGCTGCCTGTTTCTGTTGTTTGCCGCGAAGCTGGCCATGAGTCGGCGGTAGTCACGCAGGGGCGTATGCCCCTGTTTTTGCCTTAAAAAATGAGCAACCCGTGGAGTACTACTCAGTGGTGAAACGATCGGGCTCGAACGAACGCTTAGCCAGTTTCTTTTGCAAAACGATGACAATAATTGGGGTTCCTGATGCGGTAATTGCACATACCGCCAACAGCGTATCCATATTTTGTAGCGCCATGCGATGGTCGGGTAACAAAAAAGCAGACAGGAAAAATGCGGCAGTCGTCATCAGATACATCATGGATGTCTGTAATGAAGAGAATCCCGCTCGTTGCTTGTTATCAGGAAACTGAATCGTCACCGCCGACGATGACACCAGACGACTGTAAGCTGCGCCGAGAAATAACGTAATAAATAGCGCTGGATGCGGATAGCCCATCAGGGGTATCAGTAAGCTCAGGATAAAAACGAGGGTCGACCCGGTCGCCAAACTCAAAGCAGAAACACGAGAGGTTAATGCGCCTGTCATTCTGGTAGACAGATACCCCGCCAGGCCCCCGCCGAAGAACAACCAGGGCAGCAGACCTTGAGAAGCCCCCAACAGCTGCGTCATTAATGGCGCCAGGACAGGAATGATCAGCATTGGACTAAACTGTACCAGCGCATTACCGGAAGCAAACAGTAAAGTATCTACATCGAGGGGCAGCGCGTGGGACGTGTCGAAAGTGACGGGATCCTGAGGGATGATGGAGACGATCAGTGGCAATGCCAACCAACACAGTGTACAAATTAACCACAACGCGACATGCCAACCGTAATGAGTACACAAAAATAGTACAGCGGGCATCCCCACGATGCTGACCATCGAAAATGACGCAATCACCGTCGCCAACATTTTTCCGCGCAAGTCAGCCGGTGTGTGGTTTATCAAAATAGTGATCCCCACAGCCATTGTCGTACCGCCAACCAGTCCTGCGAAGAAGCGCAATGTAAGAAGAAGAGGAAAACTGGTAGTGAATGTCGTCAACAGTGTCGCCATGGCTAGCAGTACCATATTAGCGATTAAAAAATGCTTCTTATTGCAACGATCAATCCAGTAAAAGGCGATAATTCCCGACAGGACGGCTCCAGATGTGTACATACCGGATACATAGCCTGAGAAGGTGACGGGAACAGCGAAATCTGCAGCCATAAATGTAAAAACAGGGCTGAACATCATATATTCCAGCGCATTAGTAAACTGGACAAAAGCGATTACCATAGCAATCCGAATGAGCGTCTTTTGATTAAATGTTGTGGTGACCAGTGGCATAGCAAGCGACCTGTGGATGAAAGATATCCTAGCTTAACTGCTATCAAACTTGTCGATTAGATGGTAAAAATGGCACTCATTATTATCATATGTGGGATAGTTGATGCGGCCAGTTCTTGACTTTAATGCGCTGAAAATCTTCATTGCTGTGGTGGAAAGAGACAGTTTTGTCGGGGCATCGAAAGCCCTGGAAATGCCGACATCAAATGTGAGCCGTTGCATTTCTCAGTTAGAAGACAAACTGAACCTTCAGCTCATTGAGCGCAGTACCCGACATATGAAGCTCACACAGGCTGGGCATCTACTCTATACCCGGGCGAAGCCATTACTGGAAGCACTTGAGCAAACTGAAACCGAATTAACGTTGCGACAAATGCAATTCAAGGGGCCATTACGTATCTGTATTCCCAATGAAATCGGTCCTGTATTGCTGGGCTCTGTTGTTGCTGATTTCGCCTGTCAGCATCCGGATCTGGAGATGAGTTGCGTCACAAATTTGTCGGGTTATGAATCCCTGCGAGATGATCTGGATTTAGCTGTCATTGTTAGCCGTGGTCAGATGGATGACAGTGACTACATCGCCCGTCATCTGGTGACGATCCCTTGCACCATCGTTGCGGCCCCCTCCGTCATCCAGCGTTATGGCACGCCTTCTCGAATACAGCAATTTGAAGAGTTACCCTGTATTACAACGGTGAATGCGCTTAAAGGCGCTCCCTGGCAGTTTGTGAATAAAAAGGGCGGATTCGAGACGATCAAGGTTAACGGTCGTTATCGGGTCAACAGCGGAGAGATGGCAGGGCGAGCGGCCATCTCAGGTGTCGGTTTTGCCATCCTGTCGAAACAAGCCTGCCAACCCTATATTGATGATGGGCGGTTAATCGAGATTGAATTTGAACAATCGGCAGCCCCCTTGCAATTGTTCGCTCTGTATTCAGATCGGCGTTACTTGCCGGCAAAAACAAGAGCGCTTATTGATTTCATGCATCAGAGATTGAGTCATTAACAAGAGGCCATCTTCAGCGCGCCAGGGCAGCGCTGTTTTATTCAGCCGGCCGGCTCAAGCAACAAATCTCTGATATAGCCCTCCAGCAGGGAGGCACAAATTCGCGTTTCATACGACATCATCCCAGCTGGTGGATGGAGCAACCAGGCACTAAATGGCGGGATCGGATAGTGGCTTAAGAGGGGGATGAGCGCGCCGTCTGCCATTTCTTTTCTGCAAACCGGACTTTGCAAAACACCAATGGCATGTCCCGCTAATAACCAGGAGAGGACACTCCGCCAGTGCGTGGACTGAAATTGAATATTGACGGGAACATTAATGAGTTGATCTTCGGAAGCGACCAATTGAATGCGATTACTGGCGAATACACCGGAAACAGCAGCAAATGGATAATCTGTCAGCGCATCCGGCGTGTCAGGATGACCCATTTTCGCCAGCAGAGCCGGAGAGGCGAGTAACACTCTGCGCACGGTGCCAAGCGGGCGTGCGACAAAAAAACCTTCGGAGACATCACCTAATCTCAGCGATAAATCGACCCCCTCGGTGACGGGATTGATGACGCGGTCGTTAAAAATGACATCGACCTGTAGCTCCGGATGCTCGTTCTGAAGCTGCAACAATGCAGGCATCAGCAGGCTTTCTCCGGCGGAATAGGGCGCGGCAATACGGATTTTGCCTTGCAGCCCCTGATTTTCCTCATTCACAGAAAGAGCATGCTCTGCCGCCTGAACGGCCGTTTTGCTTCGCTCATAAAACACGTTACCGCTTTGCGTTAGAGACATGTTACGCGTGTTGCGCCTAAGCAAACGTGTCCCAAGATGAGCTTCCAGTTTTTCTATTCTTTCACTCACGGCGGGCTGGACAATACCGAGATCGCGGGCTGCAGCCGACATGCTGCCCCGTTCAACCACCCTGATAAATATGCGCATTGCTGAGAAGAGATCCATTCACCAATTATATTGGCTTTACCGATAAATGTAAGTGGGGACAGGTATCTACTGCTTTACTGCGAAATGATGAAAAATCCAGACTCAAGGCCTGAGTCAGGCTAAATTTCAATCTATTTAATTGATTTATTGGTGGAAAATAATGATGCCAGAGATAAAGCTTTTCATGTTCCAGTCAGGAACACAGCATTGTCGATATCAGCATATCCGGATGAATCAGGGCGTGGGAGAGCATTATGAGATCCCTGTCCCCTGGTTTCTGCTGACCCATCCGGATGGGTTTACGCTGATTGACGGCGGTCTGGCTGTCGAAGGATTGAAAGATCCCAGCGGTTATTGGGGAAGTGCTGTAGAGCAGTTTAAACCGGTGATGTCAGAAGAACAGGGTTGCGTGGAACAACTTAAGAGGATTGGCATTGCTCCTGAGGATATCCGCTATGTGGTCCTGTCCCATTTGCACTCTGATCATACGGGAGCAATTGGTCGCTTCCCCCATGCTACGCATGTTGTCCAGAGGCAAGAGTATGAATATGCCTTTGCCCCTGACTGGTTTACTTCGGGAGCCTATTGCCGACGCGATTTCGATCGTCCCCAACTTAACTGGCTATTTCTGAACGGGTTGTCCGATGATCACTATGACCTTTACGGTGATGGCACGTTACAATGTATTTTCACCCCAGGGCATTCACCGGGCCATCAATCTTTTCTTATCCGCTTACCGGGTGGTACAAATTTTACGCTAGCGATTGATGCGGCTTATACCTTAGATCATTACCATGAGAAGGCGCTCCCGGGGCTAATGACGTCTGCTACTGATGTCGCTCAGTCTGTGCGAAAGCTGCGTCAGCTTACCGAGCGATATCATGCGGTATTCATACCCGGCCACGATCCTGAAGAATGGAAAAAAAACAGGCTTGCGCCAGCCTGTTACTATTGAATCATTCCTCGCTGATCGCCAAAAAGCGTCTGTTAAGCAGGGCTGTCAGCTTATCTTGTTCGAAATGGCCCTGGTGATGGCCGGGGCCATTTCTGCGGGCAAGCTCAGGGCTTCACGTCCAGCACGACATGACTGAAGGTTTGATAGGTTTTTTCGTCCGGCGCGGGCGGGATGTTGGCTTTTTTCAGCGCGGACATCACCTGCGCGCAGAATGGCCGATCGCCGCTCTCGACCGTTGGATCCTGCACCGTCCCGTCACGCTGCAGCATAAAGCGCACCGAGCATTTTTGCCCTTGCCAGGAGGCCGGCTGGTCTATGTTAGCGAAGATAGCCGCCTGGATCCGTGCCAGATAGCGTGAGGCATTGGCCTGGGGTGAAGTATCGGAACCCGTTTGATAATCGCGAAGTATCTTATCCACTTCAGCCGATATTTTAGCGTCTTCGGCGCTGCCCGGCGCAGAAGCACGACCCGAGCAGGCGGAAAGGAGTAAAGAGAGGGTGCAAACGAGCACAGCGTTGGTTTTCACGGACATGCTAAGCCTCCTTGCTGGTGGTGATACCGTCGTGTACGAGGCGGTTATCCTCTGTTATTCCGCGATATTATTCAAACGCTGAATTGCATGGTACGCGCTTTCAGTGACAGTGTCACTCATTTTTTACTTTCGTCGCGGGCGGTGATGCCATCCAGTCGCGAATGATGTCACCGTATAGCTGTTCGGCCTCCGCTAGTCGGCTGAGCAGGCAGTATTCGTCGGTTTGATGCGCCATCGACGGCTCGCCGGGGCCGAGAATAATACAGGGCGGATCGCCCAATGCAGGCAGCAGCAGCGAGGCGTCGGTAAAGTAGGGCACCACGCGCGGCGCAATCGGCTCAGCGTGCAGCGGCTGACAGCGTTGATAAACCTGCTTAATCCACGCATGATCCTCCCGGCTGAGGACGGCGGGCAGGTCGACCAGCGTGGAGACGGTGACGCTTTCGCCAAGCAGCGTCGTCAAGCGCTCCCGGATAGTGGCGTGCTGTAAATTGGGCGCGCTGCGGATATCGACATCAAAACGCGTGCGGTCCGGTACGGAATTAATATTGAGTCCGCCTTCTATGCGTCCGACGTTGAGGGTGGGTTGCTTCATTAGCGGATGCGGCGCGCCTGGCGAAAAATGCTGAATCTTACCCAACGCATCCGCCGCAAGATAAATAGCATTGATCCCCAGCTCCGGCATCGCGCCGTGGGCGGTTTTCCCCCGCGTTTCGCAGCGTAGCCAGAGCGCGCCTTTATGGCCGATAACCGGATAGTTGGCGGTGGGTTCACCGACGATCAGCGCGCCCACCTCCGGCAACGTTGCGGAGGCGATCAGCGCCCGCGCGCCGTCGCAGCCGGTCTCTTCTCCGCCGGTTATCAGCAATACCGCGCCGCGTCCGGCGAGGATCGCTTCCTGCTGATGAACGCAGGCGACGGCAAACGCCGCTATCGCCGCTTTCATATCGCTGGATCCGCGGCCATAAAGACGCCCGTCTTCCATCTGCGAGCCGAAAGGATCGTACTGCCAGCGGGCATTTCCCAGCGGGACGGTATCCAGATGTCCGGTAAAGGCCAGCGGTTTACCGCTCTTCGCCCCGGGCAGGCTGGCGATAAGATTGCAGCGTCCTTCGCCGAACGACGACAGCGAAACCTCAAAACCGCTATCATCAAGCCAGTCGGCGAAGAACCGCATGCAGTCGGCTTCGCAGCCCGGCGGGTTGATGGTGTTAAAGCCCAGCAGCTGCCGGGCGAGCTCAAGAGTCGCGGTCATCAGCGGCGTTCCGTCAGCCAGTCGAGGCAGTTAATCCACAGCTGGCGATAGCCGGGCCATTTGGCAAACTCTTCCGGCAGCCAGTGCGCCGACATGTCGCTGGTCCACACCAGCGAGCGTCCCTGCTGATATTCACGAACAGCCAACAGCGGATGACCGGTACCGGCCACGGTCGCCAGCAGTTTGCCTTCCGGGTGCATTTCAACTTCGTTATAGCCCAGCAGCCACGGCCATTCGCCCGGAATATCGTTAAACAGGGGGTGAGACTCCGTCACTTCGGCATAGCAGCCTTCCGGGGTTTCAATGCGATCGTCCCAGGCCAGGCAGCGTACCGGCAGCACTTTCTCCACCTCGGTATGGCGGTAGCGCGCGCCGCCGTTGATTCCCTGGAAGCTGTAATAGCCGCCGATCATCATCAGCGCCCCCCCGCCGGCCACGTAATCATGCAGGAGCGTTAAACGGTTGGCGGTTCGGCGGCTCTTCAGCCAGGTGTCCGGATGCAGCAGCAGCGTATTGGCGCCAATGTCCGAGAGAATAATCGCATCCCACTCCTGCAGCGCTTCCAGCGTCAGCGGAAAGTCGGTCGCCGCCGCGTGGGCGGGCATATAGGTAATGGCATAGGGACTGTCGGCGAGCGCGGCCAGAAAGTCCGTTGCACCGGTGTGCCAGGTGGCGGTGGCAAACTGGTCGAAGCCTTTAACGTGCGTTGACGTGCTGGTCCAGGACTCACCGACAAGTAAGATTTTTTTCTGCATGATGACGTTTCCTTTTATCCGCCAAAGACCCGCTGGGGGTTTCCAATCATTAAGGTTTCAAGTTGTTCGCCGCTGACGCCGTGGCGCCGCAGACGGGGAACAAAATGCTTGAGTATGTAGCCATAACCGTGGCCGCCGTAGCGGGTGAGCATGGTTTTCAGGAAGACGTCCTGCGACAGCAGAATTTGCTGGATGTAGCCGTCGTCAATCAGCTCGCGGATCGCGCGGGCGTTCTCCTCGTCGGAGGGCGACTGCGCCGACTCGTCGGCGTAGTAATAGCTCATGCCAATCATGTCGTATTCGAGAAACGCCCCGCGCTGCGCCAGTTCGCGCTGGTAGCGCTTATCGGCAAAGCTGGGATTCATATGGCACAGCACGGTATGGCGTAAATCGGCGCCTTCCTGCTCGAGAATATCCAGCACCCGATGGCCCAGCCGCTCCCAGCCGGGCAGATGGACCTCGATCGGCACGCCGGTCGCGGCGCTGGCCCGACCCGCAGCACGCAGGGATTTCTCCTCATCCGGCGTAAAGCGGCTGGAGATACCGATTTCGCCGATGAGCCCGGCGAGCACCTCCGGTTTCTCCTCCGCGCCGCCAAGATCGTAAATCAGCCGTTCGGTCAGCTGTTCGACGCTGCTGATTTTTACCCACTCAGGGTGCGAAGGTTCCAGATAGAGCCCGGTACCCATAATGATGTTCAGACCGGTCAGCCGCGCGATGCGCGCCAGCGCTTTCGGATCGCGGCCAATGCCGATATTGGTCGGGTCGACTACCGTTTCTCCGCCAAGGGCGCGATATTTAGTCAGCTCGTCAATCGCAACGTCGACATCAAACAGCTGACAGTTATCGCGGCTCATCAGCGGGTTGAGCGACAGTTCGCCAAGGTTTTCCATTTTCACCGGCATTTCGGCAAGATGGCGATCGCTGCAGCAGCAGGGCGGCACCCATTTGCCGGAGGCATCCAGCAGAATATGCTCATGCATCAGAGTAACGCCCATTTCGTTAATCGGCAGTGGGCCAAGCACAGTCATTACATAACCGCTGCTAACGCCAACCGGCAGCGGGGAGGGATGGCGAAAAATTGATCCTTTCATCAGCTATCCTTTTGCCGCGGAGCGCGTCGGGTTGAGAATGCGGGTGTTCAGCCAGATAGCCAGCAGGATAATGGTGCCGGTGGCTATCTGGGTGTAAAACGGCGAAATATGCGACAGGATCAGCCCGTTCTGAATGACCGCAATCGACAGTGCGCCCAGCAGCGTGCCAATAATAGTTCCGAAGCCGCCAAACAGACTGGTGCTGCCTAGCACAACGGCAGCAATGACCTGCAGTTCAAAGCCTTCGCCCTGGTTGGAGGAGCCGCTGCCGAGGCGTGCGGTAATGATCATCCCCGCCAGCGCGGCGGCCATTCCGCTGATGATATAGACCTTCATGGTGACCGCTTTGGTGTTAATGCCGCTGCGCCGCGCGCCTTCGGCGTTAGCGCCGATGGCGGTCACGTAGCGGCCAAAGCGCATATGGTTGAGAACGATATGCCCGATCAGCAGAATCAGAATGCCGAGCAGTGCGGGCATGGGGATCCCGACGACCCACGCGCGTCCGATAAAGGTAAACAGGCTGTCAGCCGGCACCGGAATCGAGTAGCCTTGGGTGACCAGCAGCGCGATGCCGCGAACTACGGCCAGGGTGGCGAGCGTGACGATAAACGCCGGAATGCCTTCATAGGCAATAAAGAAGCCGTTGATGGCGCCAACGAATCCGCCTAGCAGCAAGCCGCCGAGGAGTACCACCGGCCACGGCAGACCCCAGCTATTCAGGGCGATAGCGGAGAGCGCGCCGACCAGCGCCAGGGTGGAGCCTACCGACAGATCGATACCGCCGGTGGTAATGATCAGAGTCATTGCCGTCGCGACGATCAGCAGCGGGGCGCTCTGACGGATAATGTTGAGCCAGTTGGTGCCGGTGAGAAAGTTGCTGGTGATCAGCGAAAACACCACGCAGCAGAAGACGAAAAAGAGCGCGATGCTGACTACGCCTGAATGGTTATGCAGCAGGCGGCGCGGCAGCGAATGCTGGATCATGCGTGAGCTGCTTAAATTCATGATACTCATCCTGTTACCTCAATGTGCTGCCGCAGAGCGGGCGGTGAATTTTTCGCCCACAATCAGGTTAACGATATCGCTCAGGCTGGTGTCGGACACCCGTCTGTCGGCGACGTTGGTACCTTCATACATCACCATGATCCGGTCGCAGACCAGGAACAGGTCCTGCAGGCGGTGGGTAATCAGAATCACGCTCACCCCGCGAGCGGAAACGCGGCGAATGAGCTCCAGAACCGCTTCAACTTCCGCGACGGCCAGCGCGGCGGTGGGTTCATCCATAATCAGCACTTTCGGGTCAAAGGCCGCGGCGCGGGCGATGGCTATAGCCTGGCGCTGGCCGCCGGAGAGATTTCGCACCAGCAGCCGGGTATCCGGAATGGAGATCCCGAGCCCTTTAAGCATCTCTCTGGCATCGGCGTGCATTTTGGCCTCGTCGAGAAAGGGGATGCCGAGGACCGATTTCATCGGCTCACGGCCCATAAACAGATTGCCCGCGACATCGACCGTGTCACAGAGCGACAGATCCTGGTAGACCATCTCGATATGGCAACGGCGTGAATCGGCCGGATTCGTAAACTGTTGCTGTTCACCGTCGATACGAATCGTGCCGCTGGAGGGGATCACCGCGCCAGAGAGCACTTTGGTCAAGGTGGATTTCCCCGCGCCGTTATCGCCCACTAAGCCCAGCACTTCGCCCGGGGCCAGCTCAAGGTTGACTCCGCGCAATGAGCGTATCGACCCGTAGGTCTTGGTGATATTGATCATCTCTACCCTTGGCGGGGTAGTTTGTGGCTGCTGCATCTGATAACTCCCATCGCTGTGGCCGGGAAAATGTTCGCCATCCTGCGGGAGAGACTCTATCCGACACGGTTTACAACCTAGTAAACCGGTTTACCTGCGGACCAGAGCACTCGCCAGTGCAGTCAGGACAAACGCTATGTAAGATATTTGTTCGCCAGTAAGAACATTGCAGCATCCGTGCCAGGGCAGTAACCACACAGCAGCCCTGTAACTTAACCTTATGTATTCAATACACTTAATTGAATACAATCCGGTAAACCGGTTTACTGATTATAGTGAATAAATTGTTAATTGATCGTTTTTTGCGCCAAAAGCGGGCGCTTTTGCGCCATTTTGGGACGGGCTTAACAAATCTTGATCGAGTCGCGGCCAATCCATTCAACCGGCAGGCGGGTTTCCGCAGGGATATCCGGATCGTCGTTTAGCAGGCGCATCATGATGTTCACCGCAGTGCGGCCCAGTTCGCGGGCGGGCTGACGGATAGTGGAGATCCGCGGCTGGGTAAAATCGGCATAGTTGGCGTCATCGAAGCCCACTAACGATAGCGCCTCTGGCGCCTGGAGCCCACTGGCGCGCAAGCCGTCGAGCAGACCGAGCACCAGATAGTCGCTGGCAGCGAAGACGGCGGTAGGGCGAACCTGTTGGCTGAACAGGTACCGCAACGCTTGCTGGCCAAACTCGCGCTGGTAGTCGCCATACATCACCCATTCGGGCGGCCAGCTCAGGCCCGCTTGCTCCATCGCGGTGCAAAAGCCCTGATAGCGCTCGCGGACGCTCATCAGCTTGTCCGGGCCACCGACGAAAGCGATATGGCGATGCCCGGCGGCGATCAGTTTTTCGGTGGCGATCCGCCCACCCTGGACGTTATCGGCAAACACTTTCGGTACCTTACTGCCGGGAATATCTTCATCCAGCAGGACAATCCGTTCGTGACGCTGGACTTCCTTGCGCAGCAGGCCATTATCGGGGCGGTTGGTGGTGAACAGCAGACCGTCGACCTGGCAGGTATCCAGCCAGCGAATGAACTGGCACTCTTTTTCCGGGTTGTTGCGGGTGATACACAGCACCAGGCTGTAGCCGCTGGCAGAAGCGGCCTCTTCGGCTGCGTCGGCCAGTTCGGCAAAGAAGGGGTTGGTAATATCGGGAAGCACCAGGCCAAGCGTTTCGCTGCCGCCTTTGCTAAGACGGCGTGCCAGGCTATTGCCGCGATAGTCCAGTTCGCGAATGGCGGTTTCGATGCGGTCGATGGTGTCCTGCGGCAGCACAATACTGTTGTTCATATAGCGCGACAGGGTCGCCTTCGACAGCCCGGCCAGCTTTGCCACATCGGATAACAATACACGTTTTATACTCATTTCCTGCGCCATTTCTGCCAGAATCGGCTATCTGTAACATAGTTAAGCGCGGTGGATACAGCAATTTCTCTGCGAACAATCACCAAAAATAAATGCTTGACAAATTTTAATCAGCAGAGAATTGTATAGGCAGTTTACCGCATTATCCGGGAAGTCATTCCCAACCCCGTTTAAGTTATTCCAGTCGCGCACCGACACGGACCGGTTGCCGGGATGACATTAAGCAGGTATCCGCCGAACGTTCAATGATTGTTCTGGCGATATAGACGATATTTGCCCGCCAAAAAAATAATCCTTCTGCGTTCGCATGCGGCGCGGAACTCTGCTGGCTATCAACTATTCCCGACGAGGATACTGATGATGTTATTTCACACCGGAAAACTGCGTTTACTTGCTGTCGCCACGACCATGCTGGCATCAATGAGTTTTATTTCTGCCGCCAGCGCTGCCGGTCCGACTTATGCGCTGGTACAAATCAACCAACAGGCGCTGTTCTTTAATCTGATGAATAAAGGCGCACAAGATGCGGCCAAAGCCAGTGGCAAGGATTTAGTTATTTTTAACTCTAACGATAATCCCGTGGCGCAAAACGACGCGATAGAAAACTATATTCAGCAAGGCGTTAAAGGCATTCTGGTTGCTGCTATCGACGTTAACGGGATCATGCCAGCGGTTAAAGAAGCCGCCGCCGCAAACATTCCGGTGATTGCGATTGATGCCGTATTACCGGCCGGGCCACAGGCAGCTCAGGTCGGCGTTGATAATATTGAAGGCGGCAGAATTATCGGTCAATACTTCGTGGACTACGTGCAGAAAGAGATGGGCGGCCAGGCGCGACTGGGTATAGTCGGCGCGCTGAATTCGGCCATTCAGAACCAGCGGCAGAAAGGGTTCGAAGAGACGCTGAAAAGCAATCCGAAGATTACTATCGCTAACGTGGTCGACGGGCAGAATGTGCAGGATAAAGCGATGACCGCGGCGGAAAACCTGATCACCGGTAATCCGGATATGACAGCGATTTATGCCACCGGCGAACCCGCGCTGCTCGGCGCTATCGCCGCCGTAGAAAACCAGGGGCGGCAGAAGGATATTAAAGTCTTTGGCTGGGATCTGACGGCGAAGGCGATTTCCGGTATTGACGGCGGCTACGTCACCGCCGTACTGCAGCAGGACCCGGAAAAGATGGGCGCCGAAGCCCTGAATGCGCTGAACAGCATCACGTTGGGTAAAACCGTGCCGAAAACCATTCTGGTTCCGGCGACGGTGGTAACCAAAGCGAACGTCGATTCATACCGTCCGCTGTTTAAGTAGGTCAGCGCGCCCCGTCCGTGGTTAACAGGGCGGCGAGCTCACGGCTGCCGGGAAACGCGCTGAGCGTCCCCCGGCGGCTAACCGTAATGGCGGCAGCGCGACTGGCGTGCGCCAGCGCCAGCGCATCCGGCGCGACGCCGCGCAGCAGGGCGGAGGCCAACATGACGGCGAGGAACGTGTCGCCCGCGCCGGTAGTATCAAGCGCCTCGGCGGGCACGGCGGGACAAAACTGACGCTGGCCCTCCTGGACCAGCCAGGCGCCTGCGGCGCCCTGGGTAATCACTAAGGTTTTCACCCCGTATGGCTGGAGCAACTCGGCCTCGGATTCATTGACCACCGCGATGTCGATGAGGGGCCACAGATGGCAAAAGTCAGGATTGACAGGTGAGGGGTTGAATACCGTCGTCATGCCGCGGCTTCTGGCGTACTGGAACAGCGCCCGCGTTTTATCGAGGGAGAAATTGCCCTGCTGTAGCAGAATATCGCCAGCGACGGCATCCGCCATATGCGGAATCATTTCATCCAGGCTGAATGTATCGGCCGCCGCCGTAGTGGTAATGATGGCGTTGTCGCCATCAGCGCTATTTAAAATAATCGAGGTATCGCTATGTTGATTGAAATGGCCGTCGGGTAGTAGCGTCAGTGGTTCATTTTTTATCTGCTGGCGGATCCACGCGCCGTTGCTGTCATTTCCCGTGGCGGCAATTAAACGCGTCTCTATTCCGCAGCGGGATAATATAATCGCCTGGTTCGCGCCTTTACCGCCGATATCCTGCGACACTTTAACGCCGTGAATGGAGGCTCCTTTTTTCGGTATATCCGGAATGGACCAGGTTTCATCTACGGTAATATTACCAGTAACGTAAACACGCATAGTGTTCCCTTAACAGGATGGATAAGATGGTTGCTATCTCAGCAGAAAAAACGAATGCAATACAAGCTATTTTTTCACGAAGCAAGGCTGTTATTGGTGTTATTCATTGCGACCCATTTCCTGGCTCGCCAAAATATCGAGGAAAATCAGTCTCGGATATTGTTGAACGTGCGCTTCGCGATGCTGAAAATTATATTTCAGGCGGTGTTCATGGTCTGATTATTGAAAATCATGGCGATATTCCTTTCTCTAAACCTGAGGATATCGGCCATGAAACCTCAGCGCTGATGGCGGTCATTACCGAGAAAGTTCGTGAACGTTTTGCTGTGCCGCTGGGCATTAACGTTCTGGCTAACGCGGCGATCCCGGCAATGGCGATCGCCCTGGCGGGAGGCGCCGATTTCGTCCGCGTCAACCAGTGGGCCAACGCCTATATCGCCAACGAAGGATTTATAGAAGGGGCGGCCGCTAAGACGCTGCGCTACCGCAGTATGCTGCGCGCTGAACATATTCGCGTTTTTGCCGATAGCCACGTTAAGCACGGTAGCCATGCCATTGTCGCCGATCGTTCGATTCAGGAACTGACGCGCGATGTCGATTTCTTCGAGGCTGACGCGGTGATCGCCACCGGCCAGCGTACGGGCGATAGCGCCACGATGGCGGAAATTGACGAGATCCGCGCGGCGACGGAACTACCGCTCCTGGTGGGCTCCGGGGTGACACCGGCTAACGTGAAGCAGATCCTCGGGCGGACTCAGGGGGTCATTGTGGCCAGTACAATGAAGGTCGATGGCGTCTGGTGGAACGATGTTGAGCTGGCCCGGGTGAAACATTTTATGTCGGTCGCGCAGGCCGCGCTGGAGGAAGCTTAATGGAAGCGTTTAGCGAACGCCTGCTGCGCGAACATCAACCGGCGTGGCAGGCGATGCAGCAGCACCCGTTTGTGACTGATATCGAACAGGATCGTCTGCCGACAGTCGTCTTCAACCGCTATCTGGTGTTTGAGGGCAACTTTGTCGCGACGGCAATCGCGATTTTTGCCCTCGGGGTCAGCAAAGCGCCGGGTATTCAACAGCAGCGCTGGCTGATTGGCGTGCTGAATGCCCTGGTTGATATACAGATCGCGTGGTTTGAACAGGTGTTGTCAGCGCGGCAGATCGATCCCGCTGAGTACCCGGATGATTTGCCCGGGGTACGGCGCTTTCGCGACGGTATGCTGCGGACCGCCCACGAGGGCAGCTATGAGCAGATTGTGACCCTGATGTTCGGTGCGGAATGGATGTACTATTTTTGGTGCCGACGGGCGAGCGAACATTATCAGAGCGATGCTGATTTACGACGCTGGGTGGAAATGCACGCGGAGGACGAATTTTATCAGCAGGCTCTCTGGCTAAAAAACGAACTCGACCGCTGCGCCATGGCGCTGAGTGAAGACGAAAAGCAGGCGTTATCGGCGCTTTACGGCGAGGTGCTGCAGTGGGAAATTGATTTCCATCACGCGGCGTACGAGGAGTAGCCGCGAGGTGAAGAACAGGAGGCGCCGGAAGCGGCGTCTCCTGAAATATTGCTCAGGTCGTCCGCCTCTTATCCGGGCAATGTCTCTCCAGCCATTGTGCGACGAGGGGCCATAATTTCTCCGCATTCCGGGTACGAAAGAAGCCCATATGACCAATGGATGAAAGTCCGTAATCCGCCCGCCGTATTTCACGGCGTTCTATTTTTGCGTTTTGCGCTGGAGCAAGCAGGCGTGAGATGGCTTCTGTATTAGCCCAAGGGTCGTCATCAAAACCCAACACCAGAATAGGTAAGGTTATCTTTCCTGCCCGCTGACGCGCATCCCACTCCGGGTCGTCATAGAAATATTCAGGCATCGCGCTCCAGCGTCCCCACTGAAGCATCGCCGGAGCCGGTAAATCTTCACCCAGCCCGAGACGTCTGGCTGGCATATACCCAAAGAGCCGGCAAAGTGCCGGCCCCAAAACGCGCAGTAAACACCATACTCGCAGCTTTTCCTTCGTTTGGCTGATAGTGCTTGTCACGCCTGCGTGTGAGGCAACCATGACGGCGGCTCGCAGGTCGGTGGAGGCGGAAGATAACAGCACGGCATGCCCGCCAATACTGTGCCCAATCGCCAGCAGGGTAAGGCCAGGGGCTCGGGCTTTCGCCCACGCGGTGATGCATCCGACGTCCTGCTCGATCCAGTCGGACATGGTGTTTTTGTTGTGACGGACTCTCCCGGACTTCGAAAGACCAGTGCCCCGGTAATCATAAGTAATGACACTAAACCCCCTTTTATAAAGGTATTCAGCGAATCCTTTATAAAATCCCTGTACAACGGCCGTCGCCGGGTGAACGATCACCAATGCTTTGGCTTTGTGTCTTTGCCAGAGCGTGGCGGCGACAAAGCCGCCCTGGCTTACGGGGATGATGACAGATTCCATGAGTCTCGCCTTGTGTGGTCATACCAGTTTAACCTGGATTTACTGTAGCTGCTGCGTCAGAAATCAGCGAATGTTTTTGAGACGATCTCAGTAAGAAAAACGTCCTGAAAGCATTGGCGACCAGAATCAGGAGCCCTCAGGCGGGGTGCCAACTCCCAGCCTGCCATTTAAGGTCCCATATCCTTTCACAATCAATCAGCCTCTGCGCCAGGTGCCTTGTGTTAGGGGGGATAATGTCCGCTTTAGTTTCGTGTCACCTTGCCGGAATACAGACTTTCCTGCCATGCCATGGCAAATTTCCTGCACTTTGACGCTCATTGATTATACTTTGATGGCAGCTTGTGCTGCCTCAAGCAGTTGTCGCGATGGTGGATATCAAAACCAATATCCCGAACATTGGGTCAACGGGGCCGAGGAACATGTGTTCATGTAACAGTCGTGGAGGTATGGAAAGATGGGATTATTAAATTTTGTGAAAGAAGCGGGCGAGAAAATATGGGATGCCGTCTCCGGCGACAGTAAAGAAGATCGGGCCGATAAGCTGAAAAAACATATCGATGGACTTAATCTGCCTGGCGCCGAAAAGGTCAATATTGATGTTGCGGAAGATGGCACAGCAACGGTCACTGGTGATGTCGCTTCGCAGGAGGATAAGGAAAAAATTCTGGTTGCGGTCGGGAATGTCACTGGCGTAGGCCAGGTCAGTGACGGCGTTAAGGTGACGCAAAGCGGGGCGGAAAGTCGTTTTTACACGGTCAAATCCGGTGACACTCTGAGCGCAATCTCAAAAGCGATGTATGGCTCGGCCAATGAGTATCAACGCATTTTTGAAGCCAATAAACCGATGCTGACCCATCCCGACAAAATCTATCCGGGTCAGGTGCTGATTATCCCGGCGAAGTAGGCCACTCAGCAGCAACATCAGTGATGGCAGGAATACTTGCTTTATACCGCTGTCGGAAGCCGCCGCGGACATCTATTCCTCTATCAACGGCAAAAGAGCCAGCAAGCTGGCTCTTTGTTCCCCCGGGTTCAGGCGCTTACTGTGCGTCAGCCAGTGCCAGTCGGGCCTCTTCCTGCTCGGTGATTTTACGCTGTTGCTCAAGTTCCAGCGCGCCGCGATGAGAGAGGTAGCAGAAGAGTATGCAGCAGACGATCCCGCCCATCAGCAGATAGAACCCGCCGTGCCAGCCCATTTTATCGACCATTACGCCGAACAGGCTGGTGCCTAACGATGCGCCAAAGATATAGCTCATAAATCCGCGCAGACCCACGGCTGAACCGACGGCAAAGCTGGGGACGATTTCCATGGTTTGGACCGAGGCCAGAAACTGCGGGACATAAATAAGGCAGCCCACAATCGCCGCGAATACCGTGACCATCAGCAGAGATTCGCTTTTCCAGTAGCCAATCAGACAGATGAAGATTAGCGTCATACAGATTATAGCTAACGGCATCCGGCGCCCTTTAAACAGCTTGTCGGAGAGCCAACCGGCCAGCAGAGTAGACGGAATCGCCGCCCACTCAAAAAACAGGAATGCGACGCTCATTTGTTCTTTGGAAAAATGTTTCACCGTCAGCAGGTAAATTGGCAGCCAGCTGATCATGCCGAAACGCACCATATAGACAAACACATCCACAAAGGAGACATACCAGGCGTTTTTGTTACGCAGTACGTAGGTACAGAAGATCTGAAATGCGCTCATGTTCTCCGGCGCTTTCTGGCCGTGTTTGGTCTTCAGCACCACTTTCTCTTCCGGCATCATCTCTGCCAGCGAAGGCAGACCTTCCTCGCGCGGCGAACCCTTACCCAGCACCAGTACGCTAATGGCGAATACCACCGCCACGCAGGCCGGTACAATGTAGCTGGCGCTCTGCCAGTGCTCGGTGCCGAGAATGGCGAATGCGGCGCCGACGATCGGGGCGACAATTCCGCCGCCGACGTTATGGGAAATGTTCCAGAACGCCCCTACGCGGCCACGCTCACGGCGCGGGAACCAGTTCGCAATAGTAATAAAAGAGGGGCCGACCCCCATACCCTGAAACAGGCCGTTCAGGACAACCAGCGCAGCGAAGACCCAGAATGCGGTACTGAATCCTAATCCGACGTTGACGATGGCGCACAGCACCAGGCCACAGGCCATAAAGACTTTCGGGCTGGCTTTATCCGCGAGGCTGCTCATTACGCCTTTACTGATCCCGTAGGCGATGAGCATACAGCTGCTGAGCAAACCGATCTGCGTGGCGCTGAGGTCTAACTGTTCTTTCAGATAGGGCGTGGATAAGGTGAAGTTATTGCGCACGATATAGTACGCCAGGTATCCCAGAAATACGCTTAGCAGCGCCTGCATACGGTATCGACCATAGGTTGCCTGAATTTTCTCAGCAGGAACTTTATTCGCCGACGGGCCTTTTTTTAATAATGATAACATGTCGTCACCTGTATTTATATTGATATGAACATCAGGAGTAATTATCCCGAAGGGTGAAATAAGCGGCTAAAAAATTCAAATCGTCGAAATGAGTCAAAATTGACTCAAAATAAAGCAGGGACGGGTTGTTTTTGACCCATGTGGCATGAGTGAGATTTTGCGCAATTAATTTTGCGCTGATTTTATGTCCGGCTTGTGCGGACACTAACAAATTGCCTAATCATTATCTGGTAATCTTTCCCGATATTCCCGGACGCCCGTTTGACTATTTTTCCGCTCGCGGCGATTAATTCACCAGATGTCATAAACGGGTAAGTTTTGTCTCAACGCGGTTTTTACGGTATTTCAATATTTATGAACGGGATCACAAACATATTTCTTCGTGGGGTCAGGATAGTGAGCAAAATGCTCGCGCTGCTGCTGCTGACCGCATGGCTGAGACCCTGTGCGGCGCAAGGCAATGAGCTGGTGATGGCGACGACATTTTCTCCCAGCGCCACCGTGTGGATTATCGATCGCTGGCAGAAAGAGCCGGGGTCGGTGATGATAAGGACGCTCAACCGCACCAGCGCCTCGCTGGAACAGTTGCTTGATACGGCAAATGCCGAAAATGTCGATCTGATCCTGACTTCGTCGCCGATGCTGCTGCAGCATCTTCAGGAGCATCAAAAACTGGCGCCGTTCAGCGGTGCGCCGGCAGTCAGCCAACATCTGGTGCCGGAATCCATTCGCTCCACCTCCGTGGCCGTGGCGATCTCCGGGTTCGGTTTGCTGATGAATCGCTCAGCGCTGATGACCCGGCATCTGCCTGCGCCAGCGGACTGGGATGACCTGACCGATCCCCGTTATCAGGGGGCGCTTCTGATGAGCAGTCCGTCGCGTTCGGATACCAACCATCTGATGGTGGAGTCGCTGCTGCAACAAAAAGGCTGGATTAAAGGATGGGAAACGCTGTTGACGACGGCGGGAAACCTCGTGACCATTTCATCCCGTAGCTTTGGGGTGGCAGATAAGATTAAAAGCGGCCTGGGCGTGGCTGGTCCGGTGATTGATAATTACGCCAATCTGCTGCTGAACGATCCGCACCTGGCTTTTACCTATTTCCCCCAGTCGGCGGTTTCGCCGACCTATGTCGCAGTGCTTAAAAACAGCCAGCACGCCAGCGAAGCGCGGCGGTTTATTCGCTATCTGTTAAGTCCGGAGGGCCAGACGATCCTCGCCGACGCTAATACCGGGAAGTATTCGGTAACACCGCTGGCGCCAGGCAATCCACGGGCGGCGCAGCAGGCGATGCTGATGAATCAACCGCCATTAAACTATCGATTGATCCTCAAACGTCAGCGTTTGGTTCAGCGGATGTTTGATACGGCGATTAGCTTTCGTCTTGCCCAGCTCAAAGACGCCTGGCGAGCGCTGCATAGCGCGGAGGTCCGTCTTAAGCGTCCGCTGCCCGAGATACGGGCGCTGCTCACCCGTGTCCCGGTGGATCCGGCCAGCAGTGAGGATGAAGCCTGGCTGGCTCAGTTCGACAACAAAAGTTTTGCGGAACAGCAGATGATGGAGTGGCAGCTCTGGTTTCTCAACAACCAGCGACAGGCGATTACTAAACTGGAAGAACTGAAATGACGGACAGGTCCATGCTGCAACGCCTGCGGCAAATCAGTATCAGTAGCAGTCTGCGCGGGGCATTTCTGACGGGGGCGCTGCTTACGCTGATTGTCAGCAGCGTAAGCCTCTATTCCTGGCATGAACAAAGTTCGCAGATCCGCTATTCGCTGGATGAGTATTTTCCGCGCATCCATGCGGCTTTTCTGATTGAAGGGAATCTCAACCTGGTGGTCGATCAGCTCAATGAATTTCTGCTGGCGCCAAATACCACGGTACGACTGCAGCTGCGCAACCAGATTATCCAGCATCTGGACAAAATAGAACGGCTAAGTCAGGGGTTGTCGCCGGCAGAACGCCAGCAGTTGGGGGTGATATTGCAGGACAGCCGCGCGCTGCTGGCGGAACTGGATCGCGTGCTCTACAACATGTTTCTGGTTCGTGAAAAGGTGGGAGAGCTTGCGGCGCGGATCGACTGGCTGCACGATGATTTCACCACCGAGCTAAATTCGCTGGTGCAGGATTTTACCTGGCAACAGGGAACGCTGCTCGATCAGATTGAAGCCCGACAGGGGGATGCGAGGCAGTATCTGAAACGCGCCCGGGAAGTGCAGAATGAACAGCAGCAGGTCTATACCCTGGCTCGTATTGAAAATCAGATCGTTGACGACCTGCGCGACAGGCTCAATGAACTGAAATCCGGGAATGATGACGGCATGCTGGTGGAGACGCATATCCGCTATCTTGAAAACCTGAAAAAAACGGCGGATGAAAATATCCGTGCGCTGGATGACTGGCCGAGCACCATTACCCTGCGACAAACGATTGATGAGCTGCTGGAAATTGGCATGGTGAAAAATAATATGCCGGATACCATGCGCGACTATGTTAGCGCGCAAAAAGCGCTCGTGGAAGCCAGCCGGTCCAGAGAAGCGACGCTGGGGCGCTTCAGAACGCTGCTGGAAGCCCAGCTTGGCAGCAGTCACCAGCAGATGCAGATGTTTAATCAGCGTATGGCGCAGATTGTCCGGGTCAGCGGCGGGTTAATCCTGGTGGCGACGTTGCTGGCGCTGCTGCTGGCATGGGGGCTGAACCATTATTTTATTCGCTCGCGGCTGGTGAAACGCTTTACCGCGCTGAATCAGGCGGTGGTGCAGATTGGTCTGGGCCGGACCGAGGCGACCATTCCGGTTTACGGGCGCGACGAGCTGGGACGTATTGCCGGTTTGCTTCGTCATACCCTGGGTCAGCTTAATGCGCAAAAACAGCAGCTGGAACAGGAGATTGGCGAGCGAAAAGCGATTGAGGCCGATCTGCGCGCCACGCAGGACGAGCTGATCCAGACCGCTAAACTGGCGGTGGTGGGGCAGACGATGACCACCCTGGCGCATGAGATTAATCAGCCGCTGAACGCGCTGTCGATGTATCTTTTTACGGCGGGAAGGGCGATCGAACAGGGACAGGCGGAGCAGGCGCGGACGACGTTAAGCAAAGCAGAAGGGCTGATCAACCGCATTGACGCGATTATCCGCTCCCTGCGCCAGTTTACCCGCCGCGCAGAACTGGAAACGCCGCTGCATCCGGTCGATTTGCGTCAGACGTTTACCGTGGCGTGGGAACTGCTGGAGATGCGTCATAAGCCTCAGCAGGGGACGCTGGTGATACCGGATGACACTGTCTGGATCCTGGGGGACGAAGTGCGCGTCCATCAGGTGCTGGTGAACGTGCTGTCCAATGCCCTCGACGCCTGCCCGCACGCCGCGCAAATCACCGTGAGCTGGCAAATCCAGGGCGGAAGGCTGTGCGTGTTGATTGCCGATAACGGCCCTGGCTGGCCTGCGGCCTTACTCCCTTCGCTGTTAAAGCCGTTCACTACCAGTAAAACCGTGGGGCTCGGAATAGGGCTTTCGATATGTGTTTCGCTGATGACGCAAATGGAAGGGGCGTTGCGCCTGGCGTCGACGTTTACACGCAGTGCCTGCGTGGTGCTGGAATTCAATTTGACGGATGTAAAAGATGTTGAGTAATAACTGTTCGATTCTGCTGATTGACGATGATGCCGATGTGCTGGATGCCTATACGCAGCTGCTTGAGCAAGCGGGGTATCATGTCAGTGCCTGTAATAATCCGTTTGATGCGCGGGAGCAGGTGCCGAAGGACTGGCCCGGCATCGTTTTAAGCGATGTCTGCATGCCCGGCTGCTCCGGTATCGATTTAATGACAGTGTTTCATCAGGATGACGATCTGCTGCCGATTCTGCTTATCACCGGTCACGGCGATGTGCCGATGGCGGTGGAGGCGGTGAAAAAAGGGGCCTGGGATTTCCTGCAAAAGCCGATCGATCCGGGCAAGCTGCTCACGCTGGTGGACGCCGCGCTGCGTCAGAGGCAATCGGTTATCGCCCGTCGCCAGTATTGTCAGCAAAAATTACAGGTTGAGCTTATTGGCCGCAGCCAATGGACGGTTCGGTATCGCCAGCGCCTTCAGCAGCTGGCAGAAACGGATATTGCGGTATGGCTTTACGGCGAGCCGGGAACCGGCCGCATGACCGGCGCGCGTTACCTGCACCAGTTAGGACGGCACGCTGAAGGTCCGTTTATCGCCTGCGAGCTGACTCCGGCTAACGCCCATACGCTTAATGAACTGATCGCCCAGGCCCAGGGCGGGACGCTAGTCTTAAGTCACCCCGAGCATCTGACTCACGAGCAACAGCATCAGCTGGTACAGCTGCAGAGTCATGAGAAGCGGCCTTTTCGCCTGATTGGTATCGGTAGCGCTTCGCTGGTGGAGTTGGCCGCCAGCAGCCAGATAGTGGCGGAACTCTATTACTGCTTCGCGATGACGCAAATTGGCTGCCAGCCTCTGTCAAAGCGACCTGATGATATCGAGCCGCTGTTTCATCACTATTTGCAAAAAACCTGTCAACGGCTGAATCATCCCGTCCCGGAGGTGGATGCTGGTCTGTTGAAGGGGATGATGCGCCGGGTGTGGCCAAATAACGTTCGCGAACTGGCGAACGCCGCCGAGCTGTTTGCAGTAGGGGTATTACCACTCGCAGAAACGGTTAATCCGCTGATGCACATTGGCGAGCCGACGCCGCTGGATCAGCGGGTTGAGGACGTCGAACGGCAGATCATCACCGAAGCGCTGAATATCCACCAGGGACGTATTAATGAGGTGGCGGAGTATCTGCTGATACCGCGTAAAAAACTTTATCTCAGAATGAAGAAGTATGGTCTGAATAAAGAGCACTACAAAGGGGTTTAGGGCATCTTGTCAGACGATGGTTGAAAATTATGAGGACAGATACAGATTATAAATGCCTTCAAGTCAGCAGAGGCGATTTATGTTATTGTGACTGCTTAAATTTCCTTAAAAGGTGTGACTGTTGAACATGCGAATATTGACTGTAGTTGATTATGATGAAATGTGGCCGACTTTATTTGAGAACGAACGTACTCTGTTGCAGATGACGCTTGGTAAAGTGATATCCCGGATTCATCATATTGGTAGCACCTCGGTGCCTGGATTATCAGCTAAGCCAGTAATAGATATATTAATCGAAGTTGCTAATCTTGAAGAACTGGACAGTTTGAATCAGGCAATGGAGGGTGTAGGATATACTGTGCGTGGTGAAAACGGCATTTTAAATCGTAGGTACTTTACAAAAGGTGGAAGTCAGCGTAGTCATCATATCCATGCGTTTACCACCGGGGATGCTCAAATCATAAAACACCTGGCATTCCGTGATTACCTTATTAAACACAATGACGTAGCCATTCAGTACGCTTTAATGAAAAAAAGCGCGATGTTATTATGTGAAAATGACAGCCACCGATACAGCATTTATAAAGCGGATTTCATTCAGAAACATCTTCGTATGGCACTTATTGATGCGGGTCACCTGGGCTAGCCTTCAAATAAACTACAACCCATGTTTTTTTTGTAATTTTTCACAGCGTTACCTCTTGTTTCTCCATTATTAGCAAACAGCACGCCTTGCAGACTACCTGCGGCTTCCTGCAACTGAGCTTTCTGAATAAGCGACAGGGCGATAAAGCCGATAACGCATCGTTCAGTATGGAGGCACTATTTCACAACCCCAGCGGCCTGGCCTCCTGTATGAACTCAATCAGAAGGCGAAGCCCGGTCGGCAATTGCCGGCGGCTTGAATAATAGATATGAAAACCTTCCTCCAGTGGGGACCATTCCGTAAGCACCAGACGGAGCCGTCCATCCTTGACATAGGGTGCAACAAGAGGCTCCGGAAAATACATTAGGCCAGCCCCGCCCAATACGGCCACCAGACCCGTTTCGGCATGATTGACCGTCACTGAGCCTGGCACTGTCATTTGGTATGTTTCGCCGTCTCGCGCAAGTTCCCAGCGATAAACCCGATCGTCACCGAGACGATTGCTGATGCAGCGATGGTGTAATAAATCATCCGGATGTTCAGGCGTTCCGTAGCGTTCCAGGTAATCAGGGGAGGCCGCGATAACCCAGCGAATATCGGCAGATAAACGCCGGGCAACCATGTCCTCCGGGACGGTGCCACCGTAGCGGATGCCGGCATCGAAGCCCGCATCAGTCACGTCAACCATTCGGTTGCTGGCCACAATATCGATTTCAATATCGGGATAGCGATCCATAAAAGCGGGCATGACCGGCGCAAGCAAAAGATTTGCCGCTTCAACGGCTGCATTGATGCGGATACGACCGGTAGGGGTATTGCGATACCGGTTAAGCGATTCAAGCGCGCCTTCTATGGTGTCGAAAGGCTGAAGAACAGACTGAACCAGTTCCTCACCAGCTGCCGTAGGGGTGACGCTCTTGGTCGTGCGATTAAGCAGGCGAACCCCGAGCCGGGTTTCCAGCCCCTTCAGGGCATGACTCAGCGCTGATGCACTGACACCTAGTTCAATTGCCGCACGGCTGAAGCTGCGATGACGTGCAATCGCCATGAAATAAATAAGATCGGCAACATCAGCTCTGCTTATTTGCATACAGAATAGTTTTCCTTATGCGGCGTTAAAACCGGAATGCGTTGATGAAGAAATGATATACACCTTAGACCGATTAGGGCTAATCCATTGCTGAATTTTTTTCACAAGTCCATTCATGCACGTCCACTCACTGTACACGTTGTGCTTCGTTATTCTTGAAAATCATGCGCTCTGGCTGGTAGGCCAGGGCGGAACACTCATCTAACGGAGCCGTTTATGAACTATACGCATCTTGGCCGCACCGGCCTGAAAGTCAGCCGCCTTTGTCTCGGAACCATGAATTTTGGTGACGTCACCGACGAGAAGACCAGCGCCCGCATTCTGGATGAGGCGCTTGAGGCGGGTATCAATTTCATTGATACAGCAGACGTGTATGGCACTGAACAATCTCCCGATATCCAGCAAGGCTCGGGGCTGTCCGAGGAAATTATTGGTCGCTGGCTTCAGCAGGGTGGCCGCCGTGAACGCATCGTTCTGGCGACAAAAGTCTATCAGCCTATGGGACCGGGCCCGAACGATCGCCGGCTTTCTGCGTATCATATTCGCAAAGCCTGCGAGGACAGTTTGCGACGGCTTAAGACCGACCATATTGACGTCTATCAGATGCATCACATCGATCGTCATACGCCGTGGGAAGAGATCTGGCAGGCCATGGAACTGCTTGTTCAGCAGGGAAAGGTTCTTTATATCGGTAGCAGCAATTTCGCGGGCTGGGACATTGCGACTGCGCAGTCAGTCGCCACGGCCCGTCATTTCCTGGGCCTGGTCGCCGAGCAAAGTCTTTATAATCTGACAGCCCGCACCATTGAGCTGGAGGTCATTCCCGCATGCCGCCATTTTGGCCTGGGGTTGATCCCCTGGAGCCCGCTTGCCGGAGGGCTGCTTGGCGGCGTACTGAAAAAGATGGCAAGCGGGCGCCGTGCAAGGCCCGCGTTTGCCCGTCTAATCAAACAGTATCGTCCGCAGCTGGAAGCCTATGAAGGATTATGTGAGGACCTCGGCGAAACCCCCTCCGATGTGGCGCTGGCCTGGCTCCTGCAGAATCCTGTCGTTACCGCTCCACTGATTGGGCCTCGTACGGTCGAACAACTCCAGCAGGCGCTTCACGCAACGACAGTCACGCTATCAGACGACACCATGAGCTGTCTCGACGAAATCTGGCCCGGCCCCGGGGGAGAAGCGCCCCAGGCTTATGCCTGGTAATGACCAAATTAATGAATCCTTTCTTCGTTATAGGGAGTTCCAGTTTATGAGCAAGATGATGCATGACCAGCCTTCTGCTGCCGTACCCGCTTCCCGGGACCGGCGCAATTTTCTGATCGCCGGCGCCGGTCTGGCTTTGGCCGCAACCACCCTTGGCAGGAGCGGCGCCGTGATGGCGAAACCGGCTGGTCAGGACACGCCGAACGCCCCTTCGGATGCTGCTCCCGTCCGGAAGGAAACCTTAACCACGCGTAAACTCGGCTCGCTGGAGGTGTCCAGCATGGGACTCGGGTGCCTGCCGATGGTGGGTTATTACGGCGGAGGTCCGCGCGATCGTAAAGCCATGGTTTCGCTTATCCGGGCAGCCTTCGAACAAGGTATCACGTTCTTTGATACTGCCGAGGTCTATGGCCCCCATCTCAGTGAAGAATTTGTCGGGGAAGCACTCGCTCCCGTTCGCGATCGTGTGGTGATTGCCACCAAGTTCGGCTTCGGCGTGGAGGAGGGGAAGCCCACTTCCCTTAACAGCCACCCTGACCATATCCGCCGTGCCGTAGAGGGCTCACTAAAGCGTCTGAAAACGGACCACATCGATCTTCTTTATCAGCATCGCCCCGACCCGAATGTGCCGATCGAGGATGTGGCGGAAACCGTGAAGGCGCTGATCCAGGAGGGGAAAGTGAAACACTGGGGACTGTCGGAAGCGAGTGCCAGGACAATCCGCCGCGCACATGCGGTACTCCCTGTGACTGCAGTGCAGAGTGAGTATGCCATGTGGTGGCGGGAACCAGAGACGCGGATATTTCCAACGCTCGAAGAGCTGGGTATCGGTTTCGTACCTTACTGCCCGACTGCCCGCAGCTTCCTTGCCGGAGCAGTCAATCCAAGCCAGCGGTTCGACAGCACCGATCGGCGGCATAACCTGCCACGCTTCCAGCCCGATGCCCTGGCCAAAAACATGGTGCTGCTTGAATTCGCGCAGTCGTGGGCCCGTCGCAAAAACACCACTCCGGTTCAGTTCGCGCTGGCCTGGGTGATGGCGCAGCGGCCCTGGATTGTCCCTATCCCGGGTACGACGCAATATCCGCACCTGATAGAAAACAGCGGTGCACCGCAAGTCCGGTTGACGGACAGCGAGCTACGCGAAATCGATGCGGCGCTTGCCAAAATCCCATTGCAGGGCGGTCGCGCCGATCCGTTTACCGAAAGTCAGTTTGATAAAAGTTAATACCTGCTCTCACAGGGAGACTGCAGGTGAAGTCTCCCTCTGTATTATTGCCGGGGATAAATCACATGAATGGACTAAATCATAACGCGCTTACATGCAGTGCCGTCCCCATACCGCCCTGGGAGCGTTCTCTTCAGACCGTGGAGGCCCAGCCGTACTTCAGCGTTTCACAGGCGTCGCTCGTGCTTGAAGGGATCGTGTTCGATCGGAACAATAACCTGCTGTTTGTTGATGTGGCGACGGGGCGCGTGTTTAAGCTAACCCCGGAGCGGCAGCTTTCCATTGTCCTTAAGGAGAATACGTTCGGTGCTTCCGGCCTGGCGGTACACAAAGATGGACGGATCTTTATCGCCTCGGTGGGCGATATGCAGCGAGGTTCTGTTCGGGCTATCGAACCCAACGGCACTCGTGAGCAGATGATTGTTGCTACTGATGCCGGATTTCTTGTCAACGACCTGGTCTTTGATAATCAGGGCGGATTTTATTTCACTGACAGTCGGGGAAATTCAGCCGATCCACAGGGTGGGGTGTTCTACGTTAGTCCCAATGTCGGGTCAATTCATGCCATCCTGCCTGGACTCGCGGTCGGGAACGGCATAGCGATTGACCCCGCTGGCTCTCAGATATGGGCCACAGAACACGCTAAAAACAGGCTTCATCGCGTAAGACTGTCAGACGCCACCACGATCGCCCCGTTTGGTTCAGTTGTTACCTATCAGTTCACCGGGCCGGCGCCAGACGGGGCCCGTGTCGACAGCGAAGGCAATGTATATGTGTCCATCTCAGGCCAGGGCCGCGTCATGGTCTTCAACCGCAACGGACTGCCTATTGGGCAAATTGTGCTGCCTGACCGCGACAAAGGCCGTAACCTTAAATCGACAAGCCTGGCGATCCGCCCCGGGCATCGCGAGTTGTTTATTGTCGCTAACAGCGGGACCGAACCTGGTGGCGCGATGATTTTTCGATCGGGCGCATTCGCGCCGGCACCGTTTCCCTTTTCACATCAGTGACCGGGAATGTGTGGTCTGGGAGACCCGGCAACGCCGGGCCAGGGCAGGGTGTTAATAGTTCTGGAACGCTGAAGGCGGCGTGAGGGAAGGCGGCGTATCCGGAAGCGGGGGAATGATCCCGTCAACGGGGTGCGGCAGATAGCGAGCTTCCAATTCCGTAATTTCGGCATCGCTAAGTGAAAAGTCCAGCGCGCTGATAGCCGTGGAAAGATGTTCTGGTTTCGTTGCGCCAATGATCGGTGCTGTGATGACGGATTTTGATAACAGCCAGGCAATTGCAACATGAGCTCTTGGCACAGCGTGCTTTTCGGCAATGCTGGCAACAACATCAATAACGGGCTTATCCAGAAGGGCTGCGTTCTCATACATTTTTAACGCAAAGGCATCGTTTTGCGTTCGTCGGGACGTGACACTCCAGTCGCGCGTGAGCCTGCCGCGTGCCATCGGACTCCAGGGGATCACCCCAACGCCCTGGTCTTCACACAGGGGCAGCATCTCGCGCTCTTCTTCCCGGTAAAGCAGGTTGTATTGCGGTTGCATCGTGATAAATCGGGTCCAACCGTTACGCTCAGCGGTATGCTGCATTTTTGCAAAGCGCCAGGCTTCCATAGAAGATGCGCCGATATAACGCGCTTTTCCTGCTTTAACGAGGTCATGCAGAGCCTCCATGGTCTCTTCAACTGGCGTGGAGTAGTCAAAGCGGTGAATCTGAAAGAGATCCACGTAATCCATACCTAAGCGCATCAGACTATCGTCAATAGACTGAAATATGGCCTTGCGGGAAAGAAACCCGGTATTGGGTGAGTTGCGCCACGGAAAGAAGGTCTTTGTCGCCACAACGATCTCGTCGCGTCTGGCCATCTCTCTCAGCGCTTTTCCTGTAATTTCTTCTGAACTACCGCCCGAGTAGATATTCGCGGTATCAAAAAAATTAATGCCGGCTTCAAGCGCCTGACGAATGAGCGGTCTTGACGCCTTTTCATCCAGGGACCAGGGCTGAGGCAAACGTTCAGGTTCGCCATAGCTCATACAACCGAGACAAAGACGGGAGACTTTCAACCCGCTACGACCCAGATTCACATACTTCATTCGGTGTTCCTTCTTTTGTTGCCAGCAATTCTGTATGTGACAGGGTATTGCACTGGTATGAAGGGAACCAGCATGCGCCATTGAATAGTGTTATGAGTTTTTTTCACAAGTAGTCGACAATGGAATTAAAATCGAAGTACAGTCCCCACAAAGTAACATCGGTGATCGTATCAAACATCCCTGCTATATTTTCAACTTAACGTTTGTTATTTACCTGAACTACACGCTGCAAGAAGATATTGAAGCGTTGCCCAGTATGTTTTTCCTTCCAGAGCATCATCTTTATGGCAGAATCTAAAGGGCAGAACGTGATTTTCAGGTGAAAGGACTATCAATCGAGAGGCTGGACGAGTACGCATGTAATCCCTCTTAAATAAAATTTAAACCCTCATTTCGGATTTTCCAATAAATATAGATTACAGTCTATAAGTGCACATTGAGAATACCTTTTCTTACCACGTCAACTGCGCTTATCGTCCGCTTCTCGCTCATAGCGGACTTTCTGCTCAGCGAATCCGCCCACTCCGTGCCAGAGGCGGACGTTGTCTAGATAAGTATGTTAAATCCTCTAATGGACCTGAAAGGGGATTTTAAACGGATGCGTTCACTTCTAAATTTCTTAACCACTCATCCACTGATATTGAATACAGAAGGCTTGGAGGTGCATCTTTAACATCATGAATCTCTTTGACATATCTTAACCCCGACTTCTGTAACACTTTCTGTGACGCCAGATGATTCTCTCGAACAACAGCCGAAATTTCGGTTAATTTAATAACATCAAATCCAAATTTTATCGCGTATATGGCAAATTCTGTGGCCAGACCCTTCCCCCAAGCCTCTGTAGATAAGCGATACCCAAGATTATTGATAACTATATCGTCATAATTACGAATTCCCAGCCCGCCAAAACCGATGATTTTTTCAGGATTAGTAAGAAGCGAAATTGCCCAGTTTCCAAAACTATGAGTTTGCCAATGGTCGAGCCAGCGATTCATAACCATTTTTGCATGATCAATGTTCGGATATGGTCCCGCAGGATTAAAAGTGTTCGTAGCGGGATCACCATAAATTTTGAATAGATCGTTTAAGTCTGATGAGATTACAGGCCGAAGGTACAATCGATTAGTTTGAACTAGCAATTTTATCCCCTAATGTATCATGCCATCACTATGCTTTATTAACATGGAGCCTTTTGATTTAATCACACTTTTACGTTGGAGTAACTGGTGACGAGATTGACCGTTATGTCCGCTCCTCGCTCAAAGCGGACCTTAAACTCTCTTGCATTGCAGCTCTATGAAGATGGGATTATGTCTGCCATCATCTCCATGTCATTTCCTTGTACCGAAAATCTCGTCAGAACGTGATTGTAATGTCTTCAGCGCATTGAGCATATCGTCTTCGTCCAGAGATCGCTGGGATTTCTTCTCTGTGGGTTTCCTGCGTCGGCGCGAGGGGCCATCTCCGGCAGGGAGAGCCTGTGACCGGTTATTGTCGCGTTTGTCCTGTACCAGTTTGATAAATTCAAGTGTACGCCCGAGGCGCTTGTTGTCCACGATAGCCCCCTGGTCGATTTCCTGAAGGCGATCATAGGTGGAGTAGGGAAGGACAACCCCGTTTAGCCGGAGCTCTTTCCGGCCATCCGGGTAATGCCATACCTCAATGTACTTGCCAATAGCCCTTCGGCTTAACTCATTGTCTTCAATCAGATAGAGCACTTTGTCATACTGCACCGTCAGGGATTTTGAAACACGGCGCGGTTCCCGCCATGTGAAAAATGCGGTCAGATCATCATCAGTTTCAAGTGGCCGGTGAACATCAAAGTCATGCCGGGGTGCTTTGCCAAAGCGCCGGTTATAAGCGGTCATAAACTCATCAGTAAACCGTGATTTTCAGCGAGCTTTTCCCACGTCAGTGTGGGGCCAAAATCGGCATAGCGTTCACGGATGATATTCAGGGCCTGATCAGTCAATGATGCGGAAAGCAGGCGATTTCCGGTGCGACCACGACTCTGGTTATTCATGCCCAGTGGCCCGGACTGACGATAACGTTTCAGCAGGCGGCTGCAATGGCGCGGCGTGATACCGAGCATTTCGGCTGCCAGACCAGGACGCAGGTTGCGGTCGATGACATCCTGAAGGATCCTGAGTCGGTTTACATCTCTCATTGAGAAAAACTCCGTTCCGTATGCCGTCATGAGTCTCATCCTTTGAAAGCAGTGATCGCTGTGGTGAGACTGTAGCGCGGACATGTCTAATTTGGTCAGAGACGGACATCTCAATTTAGCTACTACAACATGTGTCAAGGCTCAATTGAAATGTCCGTTATCCAGCTCAATTAAAATGACCACTTTGATCTCTCATTCTCTTTACTGATAGACTTTCCTCCGACTGAAACAACAGGATGATTGAGCCCATGCTTCGATACGAGTTAACGCCGAACAATGCAGGTTTTATACTGTGGGGAGATTCAGAAGCCCTGAATGAATTACATGAACTCATTCATTACATCGTGGATGAAAGCCCACTGATTAAAGTTAAAGACGGATTTATGTTATCCCTTGCCTATGATATTCGTAAAGCACGGGAAGGTAATCGTCGTGTTGAGCAACATCAGTATGATCAACATGATACATATAAGCTTTATGGTGTTGAGCTTTTATGGCCTCTGGTCCTGGTACAGTCCTCAATACTCAGAAACTCAATGGGTTATATTCAGACAGACAAAAACCAGCTGTCTGTCATGTATGCCTTTGAATACCTGATAGAATCAGCATTAACAGAGTCTGAGAGAACAACGTCGAATGATATTATGCTAACAGTAAAATATGCATCAGACTCTGATTTTAATTTCATTGAGGATAATATTGACAGCAGGTGCTGCCATTTTATCAGCCTATCTCCGGAGCAAAGAAAAAAGCAGTTAATCAGTATTGTTCGTTCTTTTCATTCATTATGGGGTAAGTATGCCCGTGAAAAGCAGGACATAAAGATGCTGAACGAAATGAATAATACATCATGGGTCTGGCCGGACAATATCAACTGGTGAGCAACCACTGTCCGGCCAGTGAGTACCATCAGCGGGCTCTTTTACCAAAAATGTCCTCTGAACGTGACTGAAGCTGTTTGAGTGCTTCGAGCATGTCATCATTATCCAGTGAGCGCTGGGATTTCTTCCCTTCCTGCTTTGGCCGTCGTCGGGAAGGGCCATCTCCAGCGGGAATTGACTGAGAGCGCGTGTTATCCCGCTTGCTCTGCACCAGACTGATAAACTCCAGGGTTCGGCCAAGACGCTTGTTATCGACAATCGCGCCCTGGTCGATTTCTGACAGTCGGTCGTAGGTAGAGTAGGGAAGTAGCGTACCGTTCAGGCGCAGCTCTTTTCTGCCATCAGGATAGTGATACACATCGATATATTTACCTATTGCACGGCGACTCAGTTCGCTGTCTTCAATCAGGTACAACATTTTATCATATTGTATCGTCAACGATTTTGAGACTTTACGTTTTTCACGAACAGTGAAAATAAGCCCCAGGTCCTCATCATGTTCTACAGCACGGTGTACGTCAAAATCATGTCGCGGTACTTTGCCAAAACGGCGGTTATAGTCAGCCATATAGGCCTCAGCGAAGTCATTTGCAGCCTCCATTGAACAAATGCCCTGTAACCGCAGCTCTTTGACCAGACGATCCTGTAAAGTGAGGTGAGCTCGTTCTACACGCCCTTTGGCGGGACTGGTTTCTGCACAGATAGTCTGGATGTTCAGTTCATGCATGGCTCGCCCAAACTGAGTATGCCCGTCTCCGCCTGTGGCGTGTTTATTGTTAACACGAAAAACACCGGCTTTATCGCTGTACAGTGCCAGCGGTTTACCATGCTTATCGATATAGCGCCGCGTGGCTTCGAAGTAAGAAAACGTGGACTCCGATTTAACAAACAACAGTTCCATCAGTTTGCTGGTTGCATCATCAACATAGACCAGCGCGGTGCAGGCCGGGCCACGGCCTTCAAACCAGTCGTGATCACAGCCATCTATTTGTATCAGCTCACCAGTACACGGACGCCGGTACCGTGGTTGAGGGATCCTTGCGGCACGTTGTTTACGGGGAACCCATAAGCCAGCCCGCACCATGATGCGCCGGACAGTTTCTTTGCCAAGAAACAGTCCGTGGAGTTCTTCGAGCTTTTCACGCGCCAGAGTCGGACCGAAATCAGCATAACGCGTCTTGATCAGTTCCAGAGCCTGATCTGCGAGCCCGGGTGGCAACTGGCGGTTACCACGCATGCCACATCGTCTGCTGGCCATACCAAGCGGTCCGCCTTCACGGTAACGGGCAAGAAGTCTGCGGCATTGCCTGTCGCTGATACCGAGGTGCTCGGCCGCACGGCGCGTTGTGATGCGACGTTCAATGACGTCCTGTATAATCTTGATCCGGTTGATCTCTTTCAAAGTAAACACTCCTGAGCTTTCTGCGCTCATGATATGCCTCCCGGTAGTTTAAACGGACCAGTGAAGCTTACCATAGCGCGGACATCTGAATTGAGCCACAGGCGGACATTACTATTGAGCCATTACAACATGAGTGCGCATAATGTATATTATGTTAAATGCAATGTCGTACTCAATAATGTCATCTTTGATAGCTGCCTCTTCCCACATCAACACTATGACCGTCATTCCTTTCATGCACGTGAATGCTGCGCTATAAGGCAAAATGTTCGAGGTGATAAATCAAGCATGGCTTTTAACAATCACTTCGCCCACTACAGCCTGTTCTCCTACAGTAAAAGCCAGGGAAATTCATTCAGCCACACCTGCTGCTTGTACTGTCCGGCATATCTTACTGCTGTTGCATTTTCTGACCGAACGCGTCACGGGATGCCAGATGAAATGCTCATTTGATAGCGCGCCGCCTGCAGTGTGTATCAACCGGGCTTGATCAGCCACAGACGTGATTATCAAAAAGATACCAGCTTCGTTTTCCGCACTCAAATGGCGAGTGCCATCGCGACCATAAACAGAACCGCCAGCTGAAGTTGAATGGTGTACTGAAGCCCAACGCAGCCGGCTTCCATGTTGACAGGCTCTGCCTCACCTCCCCCTTCCCTTGTATCTGGTGATTAGCTACCACCAGGGAGCACCTGACTACAACATATCGCAATTCCGTTCATCGCCGAAAAAGCATAAATGCTCTCTCGGGCATTTATGCTTTTATATCGCGGTCAGAAAGATTTGTTATGTTTCATCTATGAATGATACTCGAGCCACTATTCATCCAGCTGAACTGCTTATACTTTTACAGATGAATACAACACACAGTGGATTAGCTTTCACGCTTTGCCATCATCAATGCCAGATCAACGAGACGATTAGAGAATCCCCATTCATTGTCGTACCACGCCAGAATTTTGACCATATTACCGCCAATCACCAGCGTTGATAGACCGTCGATAATCGACGAGCGTGGGTCTCCCTGGTAATCGCTGGAGACGAGCGGTTCATCGCTATAACCCAGGATCCCTTTCAGAGGTCCCGCTGCGGCGGCTTCGCGAAAAGCATTGTTCACCTCTTCGACCGTCACATCTCGCTCAAGCGTGACGGTGAGGTCAACAATGGACACCACTGGCACAGGGACGCGTAGCGAGTATCCCGTTAAACGCCCATCCAGCTCAGGAATAACTTTACCCAGAGCCTTCGCTGCGCCGCTGGAGTAAGGCACAATCGACAATGCGGCGGCGCGAGCCCCGCGCAGATCTTTTTCCGGCTGATCGTGCAGCGCCTGGCTGTTGGTGTAGGCATGGGTGGTGTTCATCAGACCATGCTTAATACCGAAATGCTGGTGCAGGACCTGTGCAGCAGGTGCAAGACCATTGGTGGTGCAGCTTCCGTTGCTGATCACGTAGTGTTTATCCGGGGAGTAAAGGCTCTCATTAACGCCCATCACAATGGTTAAATCATCGTTTTTACCCGGGGCAGAGATAATCACGCGCTTGGCGCCACCGCTGTGGATATGTACAGCAGCCTTTTCACGGTCCGTGAATAATCCTGTAGCCTCAATAACGATGTCGACTTCACACTGACGCCACGGAATACTGGCCGGGTTGCGTTCACTGAATACGGTAATGGGTTTACCATCAACAACAAGCCCCCCTTCACCCGCGGTGACCTCTGCATCCAGCTTACCGAGAAGCGAGTCGTATTTCAGCAGATGCGCCAGCGTTTTGCTGTCCGTCAAATCGTTGATTGCCACAATTTGAATATCCGGATTATTCAGTGCTGCGCGCAGTACATTGCGTCCGATCCGGCCAAAACCGTTAATACCGACCTTTACCATAATTAACTCCTTATCGATTATCGCTGGAGTCAGAGTAGGACGGACGGGTTATGGCGTAAATGACAAAAAAGGATCACTTTACGCCATTTTGCGACAGTGAAATCGTTGACGATATTCACCTGGAGTGAGGTTAAGCTGTTTCTCAAACAAGCGTCGCAGGTTAATACTGCTGCCAAATCCCGTTTGCTCGGCGATACGATCCAGCGTCTCGTGAGTCTGCTCCAAACGCTGCCGCGCGGCGGCCAGGCGGGCTTCCGCGACGTACCGCGCTGGCGAAGCGCCGGTTTCCCGGGTAAAGACGCGGGTGAAATTTCGCGGACTCATGGCGACTTTTTCCGCCAGCTTATCTACGCTGAGGTCGGCGGTGAGGTTTTCGAGCAACCACGCCAGCAGATCGTTAATCGGGCCCTGGGTGGCGGTCTGCTGAAGGTTATAGCGGCTAAACTGCAGCTGGCCTCCCGGGCGACGCAGATACATGACGAAGTCCTGGGCGATATCGCGCGCCAGGCTGAAGCCATAGTCTTCTTCAACCAGCGCCAGCGTAAGATCAAAGCCGGAACTGACCCCGCCAGAGGTCCAGATATGTTCGTCCTGAATATAGAGCGGCCCGCCCTCGACGCGGATCTGCGGGAATTCCGCCTGCATGGTTTCCAGCAGCTTCCAGTGGGTAGTGGCCCGTCTGCCGTCCAGCAGTCCGGTTTGCGCCAGCAGCATCGCACCGCCGCAAATGGAGACTATGCGGCGAGCATGGGGAGCGGCAAGGCGCAGCCAGTCAACCACCGCCATCCCCTCCTGCGGGTTTTGACCTCTGCCGGTAATCATGATGGTATCGAGGGGCTCGCGAGGGTCAATCTCATGCAGACGATGGTCGGCCAGCAGATTTAAACCTGACTGACCATGGATAACCTGATGCGGTTGAGTTGTCGCTAGCTTGACCTGGTAGCAGATTTCCCGGGCACTTTCCGGGTGCAGGCGGTTGGCCTGCATCAGAATGTCAGCAATACCGGCGGATTCAAACAGCATGCCGCCATCGGGTACAATAATAAGTATCTTTTTCATGTCCTGAAAAGTAATCTTTTTACAGAATAAGTCAACAAAAGGATGTAAAAACCTGAAGGCTCGGAAAGAGTGGTTTCATACGTGCCTTCAGTTTCAGGGAGATGAACGTTAAACAGGTAGATTTTGCCTCACAGTACAGGCAGCATCACTTTGACAGGACATCACGAAGGTAGAATCTCAATCGTGGCTGCCCTGGCGCGTATCCCTGTCATTGCGGAAACATAGCTGCTGCCGGAGTACTTTTTCAGGTAAGCCTGATCAATTTTACTTTCAAGCTCAGGGTCCGAGGGTATAGGTCATGAGCGGGAAATTCATAAAGGCCATCGGCGTTGTCACGGACCATGAATTGCCAGAGTTGACGGCTCGGGGATGATAGCCGCGTTTAGTCATGTAGTAGTCCGCATAGTCCACGAGGAACTGTGCTTCACCGCCCTTCAGTTTATTATACGCTGGCTGGTATGCCGGTTTGCCGTTTGCTGCATCTTCCCAGCGTTGAAGACTCATCTTCTCCAGCGCCTGCTCGCGTTGCTCCGGTGTTACGCTGTCATTGTAGCCTTTTGACATTACGCGGCTCATATCATACATGGTGCTGGCAACGACCGCTTTTACGCGCTTATCCACGGCAACAGCGTTCAGGGCAATCCCCCCCATGCCGCAGATACCGATGACACCGATACGTTCACGATCCACATAAGGTTGTAGTCCCATAAAATCGACTGCAGCCATAAAGTCTTCGGTATTGATATCGGGTGAAGCAATATTGCGGGGTTCACCACTGCTTTCACCGGTATAAGACGGATCAAATGCCAGCGTCACGAATCCGCGCTCTGCTAAAGTCTGAGCATAGAGACCCGAGGCCTGCTCTTTTACCGCGCCAAAAGGCCCGGAAATAACAAGCGCAGCAAGCTTCTTGTTCCCGCGATCTTTTGGAAGATACACATCTGCGGCCAGCGTAATGCCGTAACGGTTTTTAAAAGTAACTTTTTGATGATCCACTTTTTCGCTCCTTGGGAAAGTTTTATCCCACGTCTGAACCAGACGGCCTGAAGAATCTGCTGTGCCTGGTGCAGGCTGGGCCACCGCAACTTCTGTTGAAATCAGAGCCATCGCCCCGGCAAGGAGTGCGCCATTAAAAAAGCGCGTCGAAGATATTAGCGTCATGATATTAAAACCTTTCATTGGATATTGAGGGACCTATTTCAGACAACATGCATGAGTATTTCAGTTACAACTTTCGGCCGGTAATCACTGGCGATACCAAACGCTTTGACATTGATCTGGACGTTCTCAACGATAGCGGGCAGATCTGCTTCCTTGATGTTCAGCTGTTCAAGACGTGTTGGCGTACCAATTTCTTCAAACCACTTCTCAAGCGCAGCGATGCCGTCGTGGCAGTTAAAAAATGGCTTAAACCTGAACGGGTTAAATTTGCTCGCGGTGAACCCTGATTTCAGGACACTGCCTCATTTCAGAGTTATTATTTTGAATGTCTTTAATAAAAGGTGTTATTAAAATACTCTGCATTATTTGCCTGATCCTCTGAACCTAATCTCAAAGCGTGTATTTCAGTTTTCATAGCTGCTAAGTTGATAACCTCAAAAGAGGTCAAAAGTGTGGGGCATTACAGAATGATTCCTGACAAATCGGTTGAAATACTGCTGGGTGAGCTATCGAGGGATATTGCACAGCGCACACCCGGCACCGGCGATTTCCCTACCGCCGTAGAAGGGCTCGAATTGTTTCGCCGAAACGAACCCGCTCCCCCGGTAAGCTGCCTGGTCCCTCCCAGTATCGTTCTGGTGGCCGATGGCGCGAAGATCATGTGGGTTGGGGGTGAACCTTATGAATATAATGCGGAAAAATTCCTGATTACCTCTCTTGACCTGCCGGCCAGTTCGGAAATATTGCAGGCTTCGACATCCCAGCCCTGCGTCGGCGTAGCCTATAAGCTTGACCAGCGCGTGCTAATGGAATTAATTGCCCAGGGAAGCCTGCCGCCGGTCAAAAAACGAGACGCGGGAACGAGTGTCGGGATAGGTACTATTACCGATGCTTTGCTGGAGCCTTTCTGCCGTCTGCTTTCTTTGCTTGACGAACCTGAAGCCATTCCTGTTCTCGGGCCGCTGATCCAAAGAGAGATACACTACCGGCTTTTGATGAGCGATCAGTCCGATCATCTCAGACAGATTGCAGCAGTCGACGGCCATGGCTACCGTATCGGTAAAGCTATCGACTGGTTAAAGACCAATATTGCATCACCTTTACGCGTCGAGGAACTGGCAAGTCGGGTGCAAATGAGCACGCCCTCTTTCCACCACCATTTCAGGCAGCTTGCGGGGATGAGCCCGCTACGGTATCAGAAATGGCTGCGCCTCAATGAAGCCAGGCGACTGATGCTGAATGAACATTACGATGTCACCACAGCAGCCTATGCGGTCGGTTACGAAAGCCTGTCCCATTTCAGCCGGGAATATACGCGGATGTTCGGGGAATCGCCCAAGAGGGATATTACTGAACTGAGAAAGTCAGCGGGTAAGCTTTAATCAATTCTGGACCGCCTGTACCATGCCTGGTCTTCGATATCCCCCGGCACGTGAGTCGAATACCCGGAACTTTATCCCCGCCCTGAGGGACGGGGTTTTACGACGCGCTGGTTAGTGACAACGTCACAGCAGCGCGCTAAAGATGCTCCTCTTCATCCAGCGAGATCACCTGAATGCCGGCATTACGATACGCCTGAACATCATCAGGCAGACGATCCACCACCACCGTGTCAATTCGATCTGCGGCGGTAAATTGGGCAAGCGAGGTGTTATTCAGCTTGCTGTAGTCGCAGACAATAATCACCTGACTGGCGTGTTCCACCATGCCTCGTTTCGTTTCTGCCAGCATGATATCGGCCACGCAGGCGCCGTGTTTCAGCGACAGCGAATTGGTGCCCATAAATGCTTTATCGACGTTTAGCGTGTCGAGAATGGAACGTCCGTTGATCGCCACCACGCAGTGGTATCCCTTCTTGACGATCCCACCCAGCAGAATAGTTTGAATCGAGGGACTGGCCTCAAGCTCCCGGGCTATTTGGTAATCATTGGTAACCACCGTGACGTTCTGTCTGTCACGAATATTGCGCGCGATATGTAGCGTCGTGGTACCGGTATCCAGCACGATTATATCGCCATCCTCAACCAGCGCCGCCGCGCGCTGGCCGATCCGTTCTTTCGCGCTGAGATTGACAATTTCGCGGGCGTCCGATGCTTGTTCGAAGCTCGCTCGGGTACGAAGAACGGCTCCGCCATGCGTTCGGGTCAGCAACCCCTCCTCTTCCAGCTGGCGGAGATCGGCACGAATGGTGGCGCCCGATACATTAAAGACGTCACACATCTCAGAAACAGCAACTTTGCGTTTTTCCCTGAGAATACCGAGTAACTTCTCCTGTCTTTCTTCTGCAAACATTCTGCCTCTCTCTTTTTTACGGCACGTTACGGCTTACTTTTGCGTATCAGTCGGGCCCCACGCTGAGCGCATCCAGCCTGTCGTATAAGGCAGCGGATTGCCGGTACAGCGTATCAAAAAGCTCGCAGCAGGCGTGGTAATAATCCCGCAGACGGGGATCCGGTGAGATCAGTTTGTCGAACTGCACCGTTTGCCGCACGCCGCTGGCAAAATCGGCGTACAACCCTACGCCAACCCCGGCGATAATACCGCATCCGGTGACGCCATTCTCCTGATTACGCGTAGATAATATCGGCAGATTGTACGCCGCGGCTTTGATTTCAAGCCACAGCGAGCTGCGCGCGCCGCCGCCGGAAGCGATCATTTGTTGCGGATACTGCGCGCACTTCTGCAGCTGCCGAAGATTGCGCCAGGATGCAAAGGCCACCCCTTCCAGAACTGCGCGGAATAAATGACCGCGGCGATGCTTGCGCTGCAGGCCAAAAAACTGTGCCCGCGAGTTCGTGTGTTCGGCCAGACGTTCTCCCGTCAGATAGGGAAGAAACAGCAGCCCTTCTGCCCCCGCCGGCACCGCCGCCGCTTCCTGTAAAAGCTGTGGATGCGTAATCTGGTTATCGGCAAGTGCCAGCCGCGCCCAGCGGACGGCATCGCCGCCGGCGTCGAGGATCGTAAATCCGCCCCAGGCCGCGTTGGCAAGATGAAGATTATTAACCAGCGGATGGTGTAACGGCCGCGGCGACACCACCGTCATCAGCGTCGACGTGCCGGTTGAATCAGACGCCATCCCCGGTTCATACACACCCGAGCCCAGCAGAGAGGCCGCCATATCCGACGTCCCGGCAACCACCGGGATACCCGCCGGCAGGCCCGTCAGGTCGGCTGCGCGCTGCGTCACCTGGCCGATTATGTCGCTGGAAAGTTTAAGCTCCGGGAGCTGATCGACCCGCAGACCAAACGTTTCGCAGGCTTGCGAAGACCAGCTACGGGTTTCGCTGTCCATCAGGAAATAGCATGACGCTTCGCTATAATCGGTCGCCATGGCACCGGTCAGCATGAAATTAATATAGTCCTTCGGCATTAATACTTTGGCGAGCTGCGACCAGCGATCCGGATGATTTTCGCGCCACCAGGCTAACTTGAAAGCGGGCCATGCTGCCGCAGGCGGATTATTCAAATGCGCCAGCCACTTTTCCCGCCCTTCGCGCGCGATAAAGGCATCCACCTGCGGCTGGCTGCGCTTATCATTCCATAACAGCGCCCTGTCCTCCACCAGCTCGCCACGGTCGTCCAGAAGGACGGTGCCATGCATCTGTCCGCAAGCACCAATAACCGCAATTTGCGCTGCCGTTTCAGGATAGCGGTAAAGCACCTCGCGTATACAGTCGCAGGCGGCCTGCCACCATAAAGACGGGGCCTGTTCTGACCAACCTGCACGCGGCGTGGTTTGCTCATACTCTCTTTGCGCAAAGCCGATCATCGCGCCGTCAATGCGCACAATAGCGGCGCGGGTACTGCCAGTGCCAACATCAATCGTGAGTATTTTATCTTTCATCACTAACTCCGGTGACGTCTTAAGGCGGGCCACCAGGCCCGCGGTCTCTCAGTTTAATCGGCGTTCAGCTCGGGAAAACGTTCCGGGTGCTGCTCCAGTTCAGCCAGCACCTTGGTTACCGCGCCATGGCTCATGCCAAAGCGGCGCACGCCAAGCTGGTACAGCGCACGCACCGTGGCCAGATCGCGAATGCCCCCGGCGCCTTTGATATCGATTCGGCCTTTAAGCTGGTCGGCGATGATCCTGACTTTTTCCACCGTGGCGCCGGTGGGCGCCCAGCCGGTAGAGGTTTTGACCCACTTCATCCCCACCTCTACGGCAATTTCGCACACGCGACGAATCTGCTCCTCATTAAGATAGTGCGTTTCAAGGATCACTTTGGCCGGTACCGGGGCGGCGGCTTCCACCACGCGGCGCAAATCTTCGCGCACATAGTCATAATCGCCGGAGAGCACTTTGCCGATATTCACGACCATATCCACTTCCCGAGCGCCGTCGGCAATCAGCTGCCGCACTTCCTGAACCTTGGTATCGGTGGTATGCCCACCGCCGGGAAAGCCGACCGGACCGCCAATCATCACCTCTCCCGTACCCTGCTGCGGCAGCAACGTACTGAGAAAGCGCGTCCAGCAAGGCAGTACGTGGACGGAAATAATATTGTATCTGGCAGCCAGCTCGGCGCAGGCGCGAACATCCGCTTCGGTACTGGTGGCCTGAACTGCGCTCAGATCAACTAAACGTGCAAAACGACGGGTTGTTTCATTCATGGTTTTATCCTGCTTTTTGTTTTTAATTGCTTTCATTTAATGCTGTTATCTGGTCTAAATCCATTTAAAAACGCAGCAAATGAAAATAACGTGATCAAATTAGCATTTTTTTATTTTCATTTGTTTTTAATTAGCAGGCATGAAATGAACGCTACCCTTGCAGAGCGCGCGTAATCGGGCATAAACGGGCGCAAAGGCAATCTTGCATTTATTTTTGTTTGTTTTTGTTTATGCCTGAATAACGGACGAAATAGCGAAAACCGCTGGCGCAAGTGATGCGAAATGCGGGCGCTATCACAGTGTTCGGCTGCGGAAAGCTTGCCTTCGCCGGACATTCCCAAGGTCTCAACGCCCTGCGCAAGGGAACGGTAATCTGATTATGTACTTCAGGAGAGAGCTATGTTGCCGCTGGAACGTCATCGTTTGATTGTTGAACTGCTGGGCCAACGCGGCGTCATGCGCGTGAATGAGATTGCGCAAGCGACTCGGGTCTCCAGGGAAACGATTCGCCGCGATCTGAGCGAGCTGGAACGCAAAGGCATCTTAACCCGAAGTCACGGTGGAGCGCTGGCGGCGGAAAATCCGCTGCCGGCGACCCGGGCGGCGGCATCCGCCCTGCCAGTTGAAGATAGCCAGGAAAGCTTTCAGCACAGAACGCTGCTGCACAGCGAAGGCAAAATGCGCGTGGCCCGTAAAGCACTGCAGTTTCTCCAACCGGGACAGACCATTGTCCTGGACGGGAGTAGCACCAGCTGGTTTTTGGCCCGGCAGATGCCGGAGATGGCGTTGACGGTGATTACGCCCTCCATTCGCATCTTACAAACTCTGATGAGCCGACGCTCGTTGCATCTCGTCGGGCTGGGGGGCGATTTCTCCCCGACCGAAGAGTCGTTCTTCGGGGAAACCGCCTCACGAACGCTACGCGAATATGCCATTGATACGCTCTTTTTCTCCTGCCAGGGGCTGGAGCGCGATAGCGGCTTGTATGCGGGTACGCAAGCCCACGCCGCCCTGCTGAAACAGATGCTGCTGGCCGCCCGTCAGACTGTGGCTTTGGTCGACGGCAGCAAGCTGGGGCGAACAGGCGTCGCGCGTATCGGCGGACTGGGCGAGCTGGACTGTCTGGTGACTGAAAGGTTTGTCGATCCGCTGCTGGAAAAAGAGATGACCTGGCATAACGTCAGCCTGCAAATCGCCTGAGTACGCCGTCATGACGTGACGGTTAATACGCGCAATGTCGAAACGCTGCTTACCGCGGCAGGGCCAGACTTTGCCTGAATTCAGCCACCACCGGAATAAATGAGGCCTTATGCGTTATTACCTTTCTCCCTCGCTGATGTGTATGGACATGATGAAGCTGACGGAACAGCTGCGCTTTCTAAACAGCAAAGCCGACAGGCTGCATGTCGACATCATGGACGGCCACTATGTCAAAAATCTGGCGTTGTCGGCCAGCTTTGTGGCGCAGATCCGTCCCTACACTTCGCTTCCTATCGATGTCCATCTGATGGTCGAAGCGCCCGCTTCGTTTATACCGGCGCTGTTAGACGCCGGCGCAGACGCCTTCTCACTGCATCCGGAGACCATCTGCCGCGAAGCGTTCCGGGTTATCAATATGCTTCGTCAGGCGGGGAAAGAGGTGGGAATGGTGCTCAATCCCGCCACACCGGTTGAGAGCATCCAGCACTATCTGCATCTGCTCGATAAGGTGACGGTGATGACCGTCGACCCAGGCTATGCCGGTCAGCCGTTTATTCCTGAAATGCTCGCCAAAATTACGCAGCTTCATCAGCTCAAAGAGACCGGCAGCCTCCGCTTCTTGCTGGAAGTCGATGGCTCCTGTAACCGCAACACCTACCGCGCGCTGCTGGGCGCCGGCGCACAGATATTAGTGATGGGCAGCAGCGGTTTATTCCGCGCTGATATGCCGCTCGAGCTGGCCTGGGAAACCATGTCCCGCGAACTGTCCGCCGCGCTGCACTCCCCCGAGCTGGTATAGAGGAGCGAATGATGTCAGGAAAAGTCTGTGTTTTTGGTTCATTCAATTTCGACATGGTCGCCAGGGTGGATCGCTTTCCGGTACCAGGTGAGTCGTTAGTGGCCTGCGGAAGTATGACCAGCGCCGGAGGTAAAGGGGCGAACCAGGCCACCGCCGCGCTAAAAGCGGGAGCAAATGTCCACTATATCGGCAAGATTGGCAATGACACCTTCGGCCATTTTGCCCGCCGTCATCTGAAAGGCGTGGGCTTCAATGCTGTGACGCTGCTGGTCGCCGAAGAGATCCCCACCGGCAATGCGCTGATTTATGTCGCCGGTAACGATGCCGAAAACATGATTGCCGTCGATCCCGGCGCGAATATGACGGTGACCGATGATGAAATCGCCGGCTGCATTCCCGCTATCGGCTGCGCGGATGTGGTTCTGGTTCAGCTGGAGAACAATCTTTCTGCTATTGAACAGGTCATAGACGCCGGCAAACAAGCCGGGGCCCTGGTAATACTCAATCCCGCGCCCTGGCAGCCCGTTGAGCACGCCGTTCTAAGCAAAGTGGATTTACTTACACCGAACGCCACGGAGGCCGGGTTAATGACCAGACGCCGGGTTGACAGTCTGACGGCCGCGGCTGAGGCCGCCGACGTGTTACATGCTCAGGGCGCGCGCAACGTCATTATCACTCTCGGCGCCAGCGGCGCCCTGCTGAGCGAGCATGGGGTGAAATCCCCTATTCCCTGCTTTCCTTCTCACCCCCGAGACACTACCGGTGCGGGCGATGCCTTCAACGGCGCGCTGGCGGCGCGGCTGGCCTGCGGGGAACCGCTACAGGCCGCAGCCCGATTCGCGGCGGCCTATGCCGCCGTCAGTGTCGAAAAGCAAGGCGCCTCATCTTTACCTGAGTACCTGGAGGCACAGGAACGGCTTCTCCGTGCCGCCGCTGATTATGAAATGGCATAAACCCTACTGTATAAAAAACATTAAGAGGATAGCTCAATGAGTACGCTAATCACGGATAAGGTCGAGAACGCAGCGGTCCAAAAAGAAAAACTGGACACCAGTGCGTATTTACCCCATACCCCCTGGCTGCAATTTTTACTGGTCTGTTGCCTGTTTGCGCTATGGGGGATGGCGGGCAACCTGAATGATATTTTGATCGCCCAGTTTAAAAAGGGCTTCGATTTAACGGATACCCAGACAGCGCTGGTGCAGTCGATTTTTTTCCTCGGCTACTTTTTTGTCGCCCTGCCCGCGGCGGCGCTGATTAAGCGTTTTTCCTATAAAGCGGCGATTATTATTGGGCTGTGCCTGTACGCCCTCGGCTGCTTCCTGTTCGTTCCGGCCGCACAGATCATGACCTACGGCGCATTCCTCGCCTGCCTCGGAGTGATCGCCTGCGGACTTTCTTTTCTGGAAACGTCGGCAAACACCTACTCCAGCCTGCTGGGTCCGATTCAATCCTCCACCCAGCGTATTAACTTTTCGCAGATCTTCAACTCGCTGGGCGTGATCTCCGGCGTATTAATTGGCCAGCTGATGGTCTTTGGCGAAAACGATCCGAGTCATGAACAACTGCTGGCGATGCCCGCCGCCGCTGCAGACGTTGCACGCCATCAGATGGTTGGTCAGGTGGTCGGGCCCTATCTGATTATCGGCTCCGTACTGGTGGTGCTGGCGCTGGTGTTCGTGTTTATTAAATTCCCGTCGTGCAAGGGCGCGCCCGCTCAACAACAGCAACTCCCGACGGAAAGCATGGGGCCAACGCTGAAACGCCTGTTTGCTATCCCGCGCTTTCGCCTCGGGATCCTGTCGCAGTTTTTGTACGTCGGCGCCCAGGTTGGCGTATGGAGCTTCACGATTCGCTTTGTGCAGCTCGTGCAGCAAGGCACCAGCGAGCACTCCGCGACTTACTGGCTGCTGGCTTCTCTGGTGATTTACGCCGTGGGAAAAACCGTGGCCACCTGGTTGATGAACCGTCTGAATCCGGCGATGCTGCTCGGAACGTTTGCCCTGGCCGCCACCGCCCTGTTACTGATTGCCGTTTTCAGCGGTTCAATGCTGGCGGTCTATGCGCTCATTCTGGTCAGCTTCTGTATGGCGCCATGCTGGCCGACGAACTTTGGTCTGGTGATCAAAGGGATGGGGAAAGATACCCAGACCGCAGGCTCGATCGTGGTGATGTCGATTATCGGCGGGGCCGTAATTCCGCTGGTGATGGGCATTATCTCGGATATGAACGGCGGCAATATGCAAATCGCCTTTATCGCTCCGCTCCTGTGCTTTGTGTATGTCGCTTTCTACGGCTTCTGGTGCGTGCGTAAGGGGGTATAACATGCGCGAACTTATCAACACGATTGCTCATATTGGCTATCAGGTCAGTGACTTAACGCGTTCGCTTGCCTTCTATGAACCGCTGGGCTTTCAGCGCCAGCAGCGGTTTAGCAAGCCATCGCCACAGGGCACTATTGAAGTTGCGTTCCTGGAAATGGCGGGCGCCGTCCTCGAGCTGTATCAGCTTCCCGCTGGAACGCCCTTTGACGCCCCTCGCTGCGGTATCGATCATCTGGCGCTGGAAGTCAGCGACCTGGATGCGGTGCAGCAGCGGCTGGCGGCGCTCGGTTATCCGCTCGATGAAGGGCCGATAGAAGAAGACAACGTGCGCTTCCTGCTTATTCGCGGCCCCGATGGCGAACGGCTCGAGTTCGATGCCTGTAAACGCTAAGCGGCAGGGCTGACCCCTTCACTCTTTTAGGCCCGGTTAATACGGGTCTAAAAGATAGCGTCCTCTGGCATTATTCACGTCGGTTTGATTCGCAGATATCTCTCCCCCACCCGGTCTCTCCTGCCCATTGTGCAATGTTACAAAATTGCTTCTGTTTTGTTGATTTTCTATTGTGAGCCATTCGGCAATTTCCTCTCCTGAATTTCCCCAGACTACTCCTACTCAATACGCGATATCAGGAGAGACACATGAACAGCACCTCCGCCGACTTCCAGAATCTGTACCAGGCCCTGAGCCACAGCGCCGCCCGCAGCCCGGATGCCCTGGCGCTGGCGTTTGAGGATCGGCGCTATCTGTACCGCGATTTTCATCTGCGGGTACAGCGGGCGATGGCGCAGCTTGATCGCGGCTGGTCGCTGCGCAAAGGCGACCGTATTCTGCTGGCCTGGGGCAATCACCCCGCTTTTTGCGAAGTCCTTTTTGCCGCGCTGGGTTTGGGCATCGAAGTGGTGCCGTTCAACACCAAGCTTAAGCAGGCCGAAAGCGAGGCGCTGGTAGGCCATATCGCTCCCCAGGTTGTCCTGTTCGATGCGACCGTACAGGACTGGCTGAAAAACACCCCTGACGCGCGTGCGGTTTCACTCAGCGAATGGCAGGCGCTCTGCCTTCCCGAACCGCTGACCCGCCCGCCGGTCCCGGTTAACCGCGACGATACGGCGGTGATGATGTTCACCTCCGGCACCACCGGAGAGCCTAAAGGGGCGATTATCACCCACAATAACCTGCTCTGCGCGATTGACGCCTATACGCAAAAACTGAATCTCACCGCCGCGGATAGCACCATTCTGGCGGTGCCTATCTATCACATCACCGGCCTGTCGGCGCTGCTGGCGCTGTTTATTAGCCTCGGCGCGAGCATCTGGCTGCAGCATCGGTTCAATGCCCCGCAGGTGATCACCACCCTGCGCGAGCAGAACATTACCTTTCTGCACGGCTCGCCCACCATTTTTATCCTTCTTTGTCAGGCTGCGCGTGAGCAGAGCGCCAGCCATCCCGGCGATTTTCCGGCATTGCGCACGATTGCCTGCGGCGCGGGCCACCTGAGCGATGGACTGATCAAGGAGTTAAAAACCCTGTTCCCGCATACCGCGATTCAGCCGATCTACGGCCTCACCGAAACGACCTCGCCTGCGACGATTTTTCCGGGCGACGTCTGGGGCAGCGATAAATGCGGCAGTTCAGGTCAGGCGATCCCGGGTCTCGCCATTACCATCCGCAACGATCGCCAGCAGCCCCTCCCCGCCGGGCAAATCGGCCATATCTGGCTAAAAGGCGATGTGGTGATCCGCGAATACTGGCAGCACAGCGAGCGACGCCCGAGCTGCGATGCGCAGGGCTGGTTTTGTACCGGCGATCTGGGCTATCTCGACGACGAAGGCTGGCTGTACATCAAAGACCGCAGCAAGGACATGATCAATCGCGGCGGCGAGAAAATTTACTCACTGGAGCTGGAAAACATTCTCTCTACCTATCGGGGAGTACGGGAAGTTGCCGTCATCCCGACCCCCAGCCCGGTCTACGGCGAAGAGCCCGTGGCGTTTATCGTGCCGGATGGCCAGCATCACCTGACCAGCGAAGAGATCCTCGACTGGCTGAAGGTCAAAATCGCCCGCTTTAAGCTACCGGCGCGCATTATTTTCACCCGTGCTTTACCGCGTACCCACAACGGCAAAGTGAGCAAACAGCAGCTCAAAACGCGTCTCGCAGAATCCATCATCACGCTATCAACGGAGGATAAAAAGTGAGCAGCAAATTTATCGACGCCCATGAGGCGGCGCGGTGGGTCGCCAGCGGCGACACCGTCTGCACCGTCGGGATGACGCTTATCGGCGCGGCGGAGTCCATTTTAAGCGCCATCGAAGCGCGCTTTCTGACCGCGGGCGAACCGCGTGACCTGACGCTACTGCATGCCGCGGGGCAAAGCGATCGCCAGCGCGGTATCCAGCACTTTGCCCATCCGGGTATGGTGACCCGCCTTATCGGTTCGCACTGGGGCCTGGCGCCGCGCTGGATGGCGATGATCAACAACAACGAAGTGGAAGCCTGGTGCCTGCCGCAGGGGCAGATCGTTCATCTCTATAGCGCGATGGCCGCCGGACTGCCGGGGCGGCTTTCTCCCGTCGGTCTCGGTACCTTTGTCGATCCGCGCATAGAGGGCGGAAGGATGAACGCCCGCACCCGCGAACGACCCAATCTGATCGAGCACGTCACGTTTCGCGGCGACGAATATCTGTTTTATCCGGCCCTTCCTCTGGACGTGGTCATTGTGCGCGGCACCCATGCTGATGAAGACGGTAACCTCACGACCGATGAAGAGGTGATGAAGCTGGAAGTCCTGCACGCCGTTCTCGCCGCCAGACGCTACGGGGCGAAGGTGCTGGCGCAGGTGAAATATCGCGTAGCGAAAGGCTCGCTGCATCCGAAAAGCATCACCGTTCCCGGCAACCTGATCGACGCCATTGTGGTGTGCGAAGAGCCGCAGACGGATCACCGCCAGACTTCAAGCTGGGCCTTCGACCCAGCGCTGTGCGGCGATATCCAACTGCCCGCCGCGCAGAATGCACCGCTGCCGCTGGATCTGCGCAAGCTTATCGGGCGGATTGCCTGCCGCTATCTGACCCCCGGCTGCGTCATCAATCTCGGCACCGGTATTCCCAATGACGTGATTGGCGCCATTATTCATGAGGAACAGCTCGGGGAGCAGGTCACCATCACCGTCGAGTCAGGGATCTACGGCGGGCAGCAGGCGGGTGGCGTGGATTTCGGTATCGGCCGTAATCTGAGCGCGATGATTAGCCACCAGGATCAAATGCTCTACTACAACGGCGCAGGGGTCGACATCACCTTTATGGGCGCCGGCGAGATGGACCCGCACGGGCACGTCAATGCCACACGGCTCGGCGCATCCTGCCCCGGCGCGGGCGGTTTTATCGATATCACCCAGAATGCCCGCCACGTCGTGTTCTGCTCCTCTTTTACCGCCAAAGGGCTGGAGATCGCCTGTGAACACGGGGCACTGCATATCCGCCGCGAAGGCGAGGTGCGTAAATTCGTCGCCGGGGTAAACCAGATTTCTTACAACGGCGAACTGGCCCGCGCCAAAGGACAAGCCATGCATTACGTCACCGAACGGGCGGTTTTCGAACTGCGCCCGGAAGGACCGGTGCTGACGGAAATCGCCCCCGGCATCGATCTTGAGCGCGACATCCTGGCGCATATGGATTTTCATCCGGCGATCGCCGCGGATCTTCAGGTTATGGACAGCCGAATGTTCGCCCCGCCGCCCTGCGGTCTCGCGGAACATCTGTCCCGGAATTCATCCTCTGACTCATAAGGAACGTTGCTATGAAACTTGCCAGTAAAACCGCCATTGTCACCGGCGCCGCACGCGGTATCGGCTTTGGCATTGCCCAGGTGCTTGCGCGGGAAGGCGCGCGAGTGATTATCGCCGATCGTGATGCACACGGCGAAGCCGCCGCCGCTTCCCTGCGCGAATCGGGCGCACAGGCGCTGTTTATCAGCTGCAATATCGCTGAAAAAACGCAGGTCGAAGCCCTGTTTTCCCAGGCCGAAGAGGCGTTTGGCCCGGTAGACATTCTGGTGAATAACGCCGGAATCAACCGCGACGCCATGCTGCACAAATTAACGGAAGCGGACTGGGACACGGTTATCGACATTAACCTGAAAGGCACTTTCCTCTGTATGCAGCAGGCCGCTATCCGCATGCGCGAGCGCGGCGCGGGCCGCATTATCAATATCGCTTCCGCCAGCTGGCTTGGCAACGTCGGGCAAACCAACTATTCGGCGTCAAAAGCCGGCGTGGTGGGAATGACCAAAACCGCCTGCCGCGAACTGGCGAAAAAAGGTGTCACGGTGAATGCCATCTGCCCGGGCTTTATCGATACCGACATGACGCGCGGCGTACCGGAAAACGTCTGGCAAATCATGATCAGTAAAATCCCCGCGGGTTATGCCGGCGAGGCGAAAGACGTCGGCGAGTGCGTGGCGTTTCTGGCGTCCGATGGCGCGCGCTATATCAATGGTGAAGTGATTAACGTCGGCGGCGGCATGGTGCTGTAAGGAGAAAAACAATGACCCAGGCTAATGATATTGTGATTGTCAGCGGCGTCCGTACCGCTATTGGCACGTTTAACGGCAGTCTTAAACATACCCATCAGCATGACCTTGGGGCCGCCGTCATTCGCGAAGCGATCGCCCGCGCCGGGATTGCGCCGCAGGATATCGACGAAACGATCGTCGGCAACGTCGGGCAAATCGCCGAAAGCGGTTTTATCGCCCGCATCTGTCAGCTGCGCGCGGGGATCCCGCAGGAGAGCACCGCCTATTCCGTTAACCGCCAGTGCGGCTCCGGACTTCAGGCCCTGGCGGACGGCATGATGCAGCTGCAAAGCGGCCAGGCCGAGGTGGTCGTCGCCTGCGGCACTGAAAATATGACCCAGTTGCCCTACTACCTGCGTAAAGCGCGCGATGGCTATCGCATGGGCAATGGCGAGCTGGAAGATGGCCTGATCTCCATTCTCACCTGGCCGGAAGGCCCTTATCACAACGGCATCACCGCGGAAAACGTCGCGCAACGCTTCGGTATTACCCGCGAAGCGATGGACGATTTCGCCTGGTCGAGCCAGCAGAAGGCGCTGAAGGCGATCGCGGAGGGTCGCTTTCGCGAGCAGATCCTGGCCCTTGAGGTGCCGGACGGCAAAAAAGCGACCCGCCTGTTTGCGACCGATGAACACCCGCGCGACACCCCGCGTGAAAAGCTCGCCACGCTGCGTCCGGCGTTTAAAGCCGACGGCGTGGTGACGGCGGCCAACTCATCGGGCATTAACGACGGCGCGGCGGCGCTGGTGATGATGACCCGCCAGCAGGCGGAAAAACGCGGCTTAACCCCGCGCATGCGCATTCGCGGCTGGGCGGTCGCCGGCTGCGGAGCGGAGATTATGGGGTTTGGTCCCTCTCCCGCTACCCGACGCCTGATGGACCGTCTCAATATAGATGTGCAGTCCATTGATTTAATTGAACTCAACGAGGCCTTCGCCGCTCAGGCGCTGGCGGTGATGAACGATCTGCGTCTCGACCCGGCCCGCGTTAACGTCAACGGCGGCGCGATCGCCCTCGGCCACCCGGTAGGCGCCAGCGGTGCGATTCTGCCGGTCAAACTGATGTATGAAATGGCGCGCAGCGGCGCACGCACTGGTCTGGTCAGCATGTGCATCGGCGGCGGCCAGGGGATTTCTATGCTGTTCGAGCGCGAAGGCGCTTAGCAAAAGACGGCCCGAAGTGGGGCTTCGGGCCGGGCGTCGTTCGGGTCAGCACCCGGCGACAACCTGTGAGCTGACGAACGGGATCGTCTCGATCCCGGCAAGGCTTCTGACCACGAATACGGGGAAATAATAACCATGTCCGCAATAAATGAAAAGGCGGTAAACGGGACGCAGCTGCAACGCACCCATAAAAAAATCTACCGCCATTTGATGCCGCTGCTTATCGTGGCGTACATCATCAGCTTTATTGATCGTACCAATATTGGCATGGCGAAAGCGACCATGTCGGTGGATATCGGCCTTTCCGCAACCGCATTCGGCCTCGGGGCCGGGTTGTTTTTTCTCACCTACGCAGTGCTGGAGATCCCCAGTAACCTGTTTCTCACCCGGATTGGCGCACGGCGCTGGATAGCTCGCATCATGATTACCTGGGGCATCCTCTCCTGCGGTATGGCGTTTGTCACCGGGCCTACGTCCTTTTACGTGATGCGCCTTCTGCTCGGCGCCGCCGAAGCGGGACTCTATCCGGGCATTATTTACTACCTCACCCTCTGGTTTGGCCGCGAAGAGCGCGCAAAAGCCACCGGCCTGTTCCTGCTGGGGGTCTGTCTGGCCAATATTATCGGCGCGCCGCTGGGCGGATTGTTATTAAGCCTTGATGGCATGTCCGGCTGGCACGGCTGGCAGTGGATGTTCTTTATCGAAGGGCTGCCTGCGATAGCGCTGGCGTTCGTCGTCTGGCGCAGACTGCCGGATAAACCAGCCGACGCCCGCTGGCTGGACAGCGACGATGTGCAAGCCATTAACGCGGTACTGGCGAAAGAAGCCGAGGAAACGCGCCATACGCCGAGCCGTTTCTCCCTGAAAACCGCGCTGTCCACCCGAGTGTTTTTGTTGCTGGTGCTGATTTACTTTACCCACCAGTTTTCGGTTTACGGCCTGAGTTATTTCCTGCCGGGGATCATCGGTAGTTGGGGCCAGCTTACTCCGCTGCAGATTGGTCTGCTGACCGCCATCCCGTGGATTGCCGCCGCCGCGGGTGGGATCCTGCTGCCGCGATTCGCCCGCACGGAACAGCGTTCCCGCAGCATGCTGATGGCCGGATATCTGGTCATGGCGACCGGCATGGCGATTGGCGCCATTGCCGGCCACGGTGTGGCGCTGCTTGGCTTCTCGCTGGCCGCTTTCATGTTCTTCGCTATGCAATCCATCATCTTTAACTGGCTCCCGTCCATCATGAGCGGGCATATGCTGGCGGGCAGCTTCGGCCTGCTCAACTGCCTCGGGCTGTGCGGGGGCTTTCTCGGGCCGTTTATTCTCGGCGCGTTTGAGGACCGCACCGGTGCGGCAACGTCCGGCTTATGGTTCGCTGTCGCGCTACTGATTATCGGCGCGCTGGTGTCCCTGTTTCTCAAAAGTTCCTCATCCCCAGGCTCCGTATCGGCGAAACAGGCCCACGGCGAAAAAGTGTAATCAGGAGGCCATTATGCGCATTGAAGTGTTACTGGATTTAAAAACCCGACTCGGCGAAAGCCCGGTCTGGGATGTCGAACAGCAGCGTCTTTGGTGGGTGGACAGCCTCGACGGGCGCCTGTTCGCCTGCAACGCGCAGGGCGGCGCGATCAAGAGCTGGGACGTGCGACAGAAAATTGGCTCTTTCGCCCTGCGCCAGAACGGCGAAGGCGCGGTGGTGGCGCTGCAGAATGGCGTTCATCTGCTCGACTTCGCCAGCGGCGAGCTGACGCTGTTGCACCATCCGGAAGCGGACCGACCCTTTAACCGGCTCAACGACGGCAAAGTCGATCGTCAGGGACGCTTTCTGTTCGGGTCAATGGATATGCGCGAAGAGGAACCGAGCGGCGCGCTATATCGCCTGGACCCCGATCTGTCCCTGCACGTGCTGAAGAAAGACATTATCGTCTCTAACGCCCCCTGCTGGAGCCCCTCCGGCGAGACCTTCTATTTTGCCGATACCTGGACGGGCGAAATCTGCGCCTGGGACTACAACACCGCGACCGGCGATCTTTCCGGCGAACGGGTCTTTTGCCATGTCGATCGCAGCGAAGGCGGCGCGGCGGACGGCGCCACCGTGGACAGCGAAGGCTATCTGTGGAACGCGCTGGTCTACGCGGGCAAGCTGGTGCGCTATACCCCGGAGGGCAAGGTCGATCGCATCATTGAGATGCCGGTGAAAAAAGTGACCAGCGTGATGTTCGGCGGCGAAAACCTTGATGTGCTGTACGTCACCTCCATGGCGCAGCCGCCCCTGCCGCGCTTCCCGGAAGATAATCAGCTGCGCGGCAGCCTGTTCGCCATTTACGACCTGGGCGTGACCGGCGTAGCGGAACGGCGCTTCGCCGGCTAAACGAACCACCGGCTCGCCGCGATAACAATAATACCCGGCGAACTGACTCTGACCCTGACACCAGGCGGCGCGCATCATGCTGTCGCGACGCCGCGGAGTAAACACGACTATGACAACAATCAATCACACACCTGCCGGCGAACAACGTGGCAAAAAGCGGCTGATACATCGCTTCTCCTGGGTTTCGCTACTGGTTTGCTGGCTAATCTGGGTGCTTAACGCCTACGATCGCGAGATGATCCTGCGCCTTGGCCCGGTCATCTCTAAGGAGTTCTCGCTCTCGCCGGAACAGTGGGGCAATATCGTCGCCCTGATCATGGTAGCCCTTGCGGTGCTGGATATTCCCGGCTCCATCTGGAGCGATCGCTACGGGTCTGGCTGGAAACGAGCGCGCTTTCAGGTACCGCTGGTGCTGGGCTATACCGCGCTGTCTTTTATTTCCGGGATTAAAGCGATCAGCCACGGGCTGACGGCCTTTGTGCTGCTGCGCGTGGGCGTCAACCTTGGGGCCGGCTGGGGCGAACCCGTCGGCGTCAGCAACACCGCGGAGTGGTGGCCGAAAGAGAAGCGTGGTTTTGCGCTGGGGGTGCATCATACCGGCTATCCGATTGGCGCGCTGCTGAGCGGCGTGGTGGCAAGCCTGGTGCTTGCCACGTTTGGCGAAGGCAGCTGGCGCTACTGCTTCCTGCTGGCGCTGCTCGTCGCCATCCCGCTAATGATCTTCTGGGCAAAATATTCTACCGCCGACCGCATCAACACGCTTTATCAGCATATCGACAGCCAGGGGTTGACGCGCCCGGCGACGCAGGAAAGCAGCCATGTCGCCAAAGGCGAAGGGATGAAGACCTTTTTACGCACCCTGCGCAACCGCAATATTTCGCTGACGGCGGGCAATACCCTGCTGACGCAAATCGTCTATATGGGCATTAACGTTGTACTGCCCCCGTATCTTTATCACGTCTCCGGCCTGTCGCTGGCGGCGTCCGCCGGGCTGAGTATTATCTTCACGCTTACCGGTACCCTGGGTCAGGTAATCTGGCCCTGGCTGTCGGATAGCTTTGGCCGTAAACGAACCCTGATCGTCTGCGGTCTGTGGATGAGTATCGGCATTGCGCTGTTCTATTTCGCCACCAATATGCCGCGCCTTATCGCCATTCAGCTATTTTTTGGCCTGGTGGCCAACGCCGTGTGGCCTATCTACTACGCCATGGCGTCGGACTCCGCCGAAGAACGCGCCACCTCTACCGCTAACGGAATTATCACCACGGCGATGTTTATCGGCGGCGGCATTTCGCCATTGCTTATGGGCTGGCTCATTCAGTTTGGCGGCGGCTGGGAAAATCCAGCGGGTTATATCTACGCCTTCTTTACCATGGCGGGATGTGCGCTGCTGGGGATGTTATTACAGCTCATGACCACCGATAAAACGCCGCGCAAAGCGCATTAACGCAGGAGAACGTATGAAGATTGTTATCGCGCTGGATTCGTTTAAAGGTAGCTGTAGCGCGCAGGCCGCTTGCGCAGCGGTAGCCCAGGGATTGCGCCGGGTTGACCAGACGCTGGAGCTGGTCGAAATGCCCGTGTCCGACGGCGGAGAGGGACTGCTGTCGACTCTGGCGGATAGTCCGTTGCTTAAGGGGGCGGTGTGGCAACAGCAGCGCTGTACCTCGCCTTATGGCCTCTCCCTGCAGGCGGATTTCCTGATCCTGCCCGGCGAGCGGGCCATTATCGAGATGGCGCAAAGCTGTGGGCTCGAACTCACGCCGCCAGCGCAGCGGGATGTGCGTCAGGCCAGCAGCTACGGGCTGGGCGAACAGGTAAAGGCGGCGCTGGACGCCGGGTGTCGGCACTTGATTATCGGCCTGGGCGGCAGCGCGACCAACGATGGCGGCATCGGTTTTGCCCAGGCGCTCGGCGCACGATTCTGGCGTAAGGACGGCACCCTGCTGCCGGCTCCCGCGGCAGGTCAGGACCTGGCGCATATTCAGCGCATCGATTTGAGCGGTCTGGACCCGCGTCTACAGCAAAGCGAAATACAGGCCTCCTGCGATGTCACTAACCCTCTGCTTGGCGAGCATGGCGCCACCTGGGTGTATGGGGCGCAGAAAGGCGCGGACGAGGCAGCGCTCAGCGAGCTGGAGGCGGGAATGGCGCATTATAGCCAGCTGCTTACGCAAACCCTCGGATTCGACGTCAGCGAGCGGCCCGGCGCCGGGGCCGCGGGCGGTATGGGGGCTGCGCTTATCGCCTATACCGGCGCCACGCTGCGTCCGGGCATTGACCTGGTGCTGGAGCTGCTTAACGCCGACGACCATCTTCGCGATGCCGCGCTGACGATCGTGGGTGAAGGCTGGCTCGATCGGCAGAGCGCCTTTGGTAAGGCCCCGGTGGGCGTGGCAGGCAAAGCCGCACGCCATGGCGTGCCGGTTGTGGCCCTTTGCGGCGGGCGTGATGAGAGCAGCCGGCAATTATATCAACACCATATTGACGCAATGTGGTCTATTTGCCAGCGCCCTATGGCGCTGGCAGAGTCGATGAACACATGCGAACCGCTCCTCGCCGACGCCGCGGAGAATGTTCTACGAACCTTTCTGAGCGGGTGGCGCGGAGAGGCACATAAGCGGATAACTGTATGATTATTACAACAGCGCTGGCTAATGAAATTGTCGCCCGGGCAATGGCGATAATTCATCATAACGTGAATGTGATTGACCATCATGGACAGATCATTGCCTCAGGTGAACGGCATCGTATCGGCGAACAGCATGAAGTCGCCCGGGAGGTAATACGCACCGGGAAACGCATTTGTATTAACAACGCCGCGGAAGCCGCGCGTTTTCACAACGTGCATCCTGGTATTAATCATCCCATTATCTATGACGATCGCGTGGTGATGGTGGTAGGCATCAGCGGCGATCCCGCGGCGATAAGCCGCTATGCTGAACTGGCGGTGCTCACCGCCGAACTGCTGGTCCGCCAGGCCATAGAGATGCGGGAAACCAACTGGCGGCAACGTCTGCGTGACACCTTGTTTTGTCAGTATCTGGAACAAGGGGCTACGCCCGCCGGGCAAGAAGCTCTTCATCGCCTGCTGGAACTTGGTTTCGATTTTGATACACCGCGGGTTCCGATCGTAGTGACCGTGCAGGTCGAACAGCATCAGTTAAGCGACATACTGAGTACGCTGTTGCGGGAATTCTCGCAGCTCTCCGGCGTAAGTGACGTTATTTTGCTGGGCAGCCATGAAATATTGATCCTCAACGCGCTAAGCGAAGCCCAGGAAACTCTGCTGCGGGGCATTGAGTTTGTACTGAGTAATCAGATAAGCCATTACCATATCGGGATTGGCGTGCAGGCGGACAGCGCCCCGGACATTCGCGAGGCCATTCGGTTCGCCCGCTCGGTGATCGAAGTGGGTAGCAAAGTGCAGCCGCAGCGGCAGATCTACTACTTTCGCGAAATGGCAATGCTCTGCCTGTTCAGGGTGCTGGAAGACAGCTATATGGTCAATTTTTTTATCAATAACGTACGCCAGCTGCTTGAGCATGATTCCGGCGAAGTGCTGCTGGATACCCTGAGCAGCTTTATTGCCAATAATGCCGAACCGGGCAAAACGTCGCTGCTGTTGGGGATTCATCGTAATACGCTCACCTATCGGCTGCAGCAAATTAAAAAGCATATACAGCTCGATCCGATGGTCTTCACCGACCTGACGCAGCTGGCGGTGTCGGTACACTGTTATCGCCGGCTGAATCCGCGCCAGAGCGAATGGATTGATAGCTTAAGCTAACGTACGGTAGATTCGAATTGATGCCCCATCCGCCAGGATAAGTGGCCACTATGGCCACTTCTTTCCTGGCGTGGGTAGGAAACTACGCTTTTGACGACGGCGACAGCCACTGATATACCGCAGACAAATCCTCTCCGGCATATCCCGCGTCCGCCGCCTGCTGCCACAGTTCGGCGATGTTTTCCAGCCCCGGCATGGTGTGCGGCTCGGCCAGGGAAAGCGCCAGCCGGGCATCTTTCAGGGCATGCGCCAGCTGCATCTGCGGGGTAAACTGCTCGCTGGCGATGGCGTCCAGTTTCACTTTGACATAGGGCGCCGCCAGCGGGCCGCCTTCCAGGGCGCTCCACAGCTGGTCGGGGGTGAAGCCCAGCGTCTTCGCCAGCTGGGCGCTTTCCGCGATGCCCTGCATCATCGAAATCAGCCAGGCATTGAGGACCAGCTTCATTTTCTGGCTGTTGCCCGCCTCGCCAAACCACTGCGTCCCGCGGGAGATAGCCGCAAACACCGGTTCGGCAGCGGCGCCCTTTTCCCTAACGCCGCTGGCGAGCACCAGGATCTGTGCCTTCTCCGCTGGGGCTTTGGTCCCCGACACCGGGGCTTCAATATAGGTCATCGCTGGCTGAAGTTCCCGCAACAACGCGATGGCCTGCCGGGTCTCCGGCAGGCCAATGGTGCCCATCTGGCAATAGATCGCCTGCGGCTGACAGGCGGGCGCGATTTGCGCCAGTACCTCGAGGGTGGCCTCGCCGTCGGCGAGCATACTGATGATCACCTCGGCATCGGCCACCGCCTGCTGCGGCGTGGCGTGCAGAGATAACCCATGCGCCTGTAAATCTTCGCCGCGGGCTGGCGAACGGTTCCAGCCGGCAACGGTAAAGCCGTTTTTCAGCAGGTTACTGGCAAAAGCGTGTCCCATGGCGCCGAGTCCCAGCACCGCGACCTTTGGTAATATACTCATCTTGTCTGTCCTGATTCGCGTCTTAATAAAAGCGGACCTCTACTATCGCATCTCTGGCACGGATGTCAGTAGCAATAACGGGCATGAAAAGTGACACTGTCACTGATGTTCTCAAGGCTGACGAAGCCATTCCAGTAAGCGGCGCATCGCTGGCGACAGGCTGGCGTCATCCTGATAGCACAGGCACAAACGGCGCTGCGCCCAGCGGTCCTGTAACCCGATGACGGCAAACGAATAGCGCTGCCGGTAACGCTCGGCAATAACGCGCGGCAGGATCGCCCCGCCGGCGCCGTGCGCCACCATCTCGCAAAGCCCTGCAAAATGGCTCATCCTGACCCGAACGTTTAGCGCCTGGCCGAGTTCAGCTGCGTGCTGTTCGATATGCTGCTGTAGCGCACTGGTCTGATAGAGGGCGACCAACGGCTCGTTGAGCACCGCCGCAAACGCCACTTCCTGTTTTTCGGCCAGAGGGCGAGCTGGCGGCACGATCAGCACCAGCGGGTCGTCAGCGACGGGATCGAGGCGCAGCGGCCCGGCGTCGACCGCATCGGACACCACTCCGGCCTGCGCCACGCCCGCCAGGATACAGCTGACGATATCCGCGCTGGTGCGTTCTTCGGTTTCGATCTGCACCGCAGGGTGCGCTGCCATCCAGGCGGCAAGCTTCCCCGGCAGAAAGGCCGACATCGCCGAGGTGTTGGCGAACAGGCGCAGCGTCCCCCGCTGACCGCAGGCGAAGGCGTGCATCGCCTGGCGCAGACGCTGCTGCTGCGCAAGAAGCGGGCGGGCATGGCGCGCCAGTACCTCCCCGGCCTCTGTCATCGTCACCCCGCGGGCATGACGGTGCAACAGCGGCACGCCGATCTCGGCCTCCATCTTGCGCAGCCTCTCACTGGCGGACGCCAGGGCCAGATGGGCATTCGCCGCTCCGCCGGTGATACTACCGGTATCCACGATGGCGATAAATAGCCGCAGATCGGCCAGATCCAGTCGCATCAGGCCCTCCTTTCCCTTCGGTTTTTCCGTAGTCTATGGCCAACATACCGCATTGTGGCCCTCACGACCAGCTGTTTCAATGCCCCTTTCTACCCTGAAAAGTGAGCCATAATGTTCGATTTACACACGATCTCTTTCCTGTTGATCTTTATTGCCGCCGGGCTGGTCAAAGGGGTGACCGGCATGGGATTGCCCACCGTGGCGATGGGCCTGCTTGGCCTGCTGATGCCGCCGCAGGCCGCAGCGCCGCTGCTGGTCCTTCCCTCGCTGCTCACCAATCTCTGGCAGTTACTGGCAGGCCCGGCGCTGGCGCAGATTGTACGCCGTCTCTGGCTTATGATGACCGGGATTATTATTGGCACGTTGGCCGGATCCTCACTGCTGATCGGCCTCAATCCTCGGTGGTCGGCGCTGGCGCTTGGCGCCGCATTGATAGTCTATGCCGGGTATGCGCTCTGCAGTCCGGTGTTTCAGGTTTCCGGCCGCGTGGAGAAGTGGCTGTCGCCGCTCATGGGCGGGCTGACCGGCGTTATCACCGGGGCGACCGGGGTATTTGTTATTCCGGCCGTTCCCTGGCTACAGGCGCTGGGCTTTCGTCGCGACGAGCTGGTGCAGGCCCTGGGGTTGTCGTTCACCCTTTCCACTCTGGCGTTGGCGGCTGGCCTCGCCCTGCACGATGGCTGGCATGATGATGCATGGCTATTGTCGGCGCTGGCGCTGTTGCCGGCGCTGCTCGGCATGTGGCTGGGACAGCGGATCCGCTCGCGTCTCAGCCCGCAGCGCTTTCGTCAGGGCTTTCTGTTGTTCCTGCTGGCGCTGGGGATAGAGCTGATCGCCCGGGGATGGCTGGTCTGAATCCTCTAGCGGCGGGTAATGTGCTTCACATTGTACTTACTGGTGTTCTGGTAGATCTCTGAGAAATCGACGATCGCCCGGTTCTGGGCGTAGCTGAGCGACTGCACCCGCAGCAGGAGGCTGTTTGGCGCCACCTGCAGCAGCTCCGCCTGCTCACGGGTCGCCAGCACCGGGGTATAGCTGCGGTGGCTCTCGATGATGGTGATATGGCACTCTTTTTTGAAATAGTTGAACTTAGACTGCTCGAGGTTACCCACGCTGAGCCAGGGGAAGGTGGCGAAGGGGATATAGCTGTTTTCCACCAGGATTGGGACCTCATCGATCAGCCGCAGCCGTCTGACGTAATACACTTTCTCCCCCGGCTGGATCTTTAACTGCTGGGCAATGGCTGGCGGGGCATCAAGCAGCGTAAATTCAATAACTTTGTTACGGTAGTTGGTGACGCCCACCACCTGCATCTGGTAGTTAAAGCCCTCCAGTTCCCCGCCATGATAGTTACTTTTACGCACAATGCAGGTTCCGCTGCCGTGCCGCCGCGCGATCAGCTTTTCTTCCTCCAGTAGCGCCAGCGCTTTGCGCAGCGTCATCACCGAGACCTTCAGCTCCGCGGCGAGCGCTTTTTCGCTGGGCAGCATATCGCCGACGGCATAGTCGTCGCTGTTGATGCGGGTCCGCAGTTCAGTGGCAATCTTTTTATAAATCACTTTTAGATGTCTCGATGGAGTGGCGCCAGTCAACGGTAACCATGAATAACTTCATGTAATTAGATGATTATTTTTATCTTGCAGCGAAAAAATCAACAATGACACATCTATAAATCACGCCATATTTATATATCTGTCCAGCAATAATATATATGATTTTCGTCACAGATGGCCCTTTTCCTGCTCGGGTTCCCGGTGGTCTGCTCCTAGTCTGATAAGCCTATTCATCAGGTGATGACAGCGGTCTGCAAAGACGAGAGGACAACCATGATTGGAGTGAAAAAGCTTCAGGACTTTTCCAAGGCGATGATCGGGCCGGTGCTGTATCTGCCAGCTATCGGCCTGTTGATCGCCCTGTTCAGCATGACGACCAACCGGCTGTGGGTGGATGAAAGCAGCGGGCTCTACCTGATGGGGAAATTTGTCTCCAGTATGCTCTGGGCGCTGATGAACCATCTTGGGTTTCTGTTCTGCCTTGGGCTGGCCAGCGGTCTGGCGAAAACCCGCAAGGCCGAAGCGGCCTTCGTGGCGGCCATGACCTGGCTGATGTACCTGGCGGCGAATAATAGCTGGCTAACCCTCACCCATCGCCTGGCGACCGGAGCCACCAACGCGCAACTGTACGGCAGCGGACAAACCTTTATCTTCGGTTTTCAGGTTATCGATATGGGCGTATTCCTTGGGATTATCCTTGGCTGCGCTGTCGCCTTTGTCCATAATCGCGTGATTGGGATTGAGTTTCGCGGCGCGCTGTCGATCTACGGCAACAGTAAGCTGGTGCTGATCGTGATGCTGCCGCTGGTTGGCATGTTCGCCATCGCCACCGTCTATCTCTGGCCGGTAGTGGAGCTGGGCATTTCGGCGCTGACCGGCTTTATGAAATCCTTTGGCGCCATCGGGGTCTTCCTGTACGGCTTTCTCAACCGGTTCCTGATCCCCACCGGGCTGCATCATCTGATCTGGTCGCCGTTCGTTTTTACCTCTATCGGCGGTCAGCTGCTGATCGATGGTCAGACCGTCATTGGCGCTAAGCCTATTTTCCTGGCCGAAATCGCCCGCCACCCCGTTGACGCGCTCAGTGATTCCGCCCGTTTCCTCACCTATGGGATGGTGAAGATTTTTGGCACCGCCGGCATGGCGCTCGCCTTCTACCGTACGGCGAAACCGGAGAATAAGCAGCGGTTGAAAGTCACGCTGATCCCCTTGATTGTTACCTCCGTCCTGGTGGGGATCACCGAACCTTTTGAGTTTCTCTTTATCTTCACCGCCCCATTGCTGTGGCTTATCTACTCCCTGCTGGACGGTTTTTTCCAGATGCTGGCCTGGCTGCTTCACGTCAGGGTCTGCGCCACTAACGGTCTCATCGATTTCGTCGTCTATAACCTCCCGGCGGGAGTCAGCGCGACGCGCTGGCCGGTGTTTGTCGCCCTCGGTCTGCTGGAAACCGCGACCATGTACCTGGTCGGCACCTTCTGTATTACCCGTCTGCGGCTGCTCACCCCGGGCCGAGAAACCGCAGCCGAAGATGAGCATTCGCAACAGGCTAATAGCGAGTATCCGGATAAAGGCGCGCTGGTGATTGCCGGGCTGGGAGGGAAAGAGAATGTCTGTGCGGTGGGCAACTGTTTTACCCGTCTGCGGGTTGATGTGCGGGACCCCGCCCTTATCCAGCAGACGCTGTTGAAAGAGAGCGGCGGGAGCAGCGTGCTGATTAAAGGAAACCATGTCCAGGTTATCTATGGCCTGGGAGTTAACAAAATTCGAACGGCGGTCAACGCCAGTCTGGGTGTTATTGAATAACGAGGTGGTAAATGAAAGATAATTTTGTGGTCACCATTGCCGGCGGCGGCAGTACTTATACCCCTGGGATTGTGATGATGTTACTGGAAAATATGTCGCGCTTTCCCCTGCGGGAGATCCGTCTGTATGACAACCATCACCAGCGTCAGAAGACTATCGGCGACGCCTGCGCCATCCTGGTGGCTGAACGCTTCCCACAGGTGAAGTTCAGCTATACCACCGATCCGCAGGCGGCCTTTACCGACGTCGATTTCGTGATGGCGCATATTCGCGTTGGCCTGTATGAGATGCGGGAAAAGGATGAAAAGATCCCGCTGAAATATGGCGTGCCGGGCCAGGAGACCTGTGGTCCGGGTGGGATTGCCTACGGTATGCGCTCGATTGCCGGGGTGCTGGAGCTGGTCGATTATATGCAGCAGTACGCACCAGGGGCCTGGATGCTCAACTACTCCAACCCGGCGGCTATCGTCGCGGAAGCGACCCGTCGCCTGCGGCCCGACGCGCGCATCATCAACATCTGCGATATGCCGGTGGCTATCGAGGGTCTGTTCGCCGACATCCTCGGCCTGCCGTCGCGCAAAGCGCTGAACGTTCGTTACTATGGCCTGAACCACTTCGGCTGGTGGACCAGCATCACCGATAAAGCCGGTAACGATTTGATGCCGGCGCTGAAGCGTCACGTGGCGGAGCAGGGATACTGCAGCCCAAAAGAAGACTTTCAGCATAAGGCGCCGAGTTGGATCGAGACCTTTAAAAAGGTGAAGGATGTGTTTGCCCTCGATCCGAAGACGCTGCCTAACACCTATCTGAAATACTATCTCTACCCGGACTATGAAGTGGCGCATTCCGACCCGGAGTTTACGCGGGCCAACGAGGTGATGGCCGGACGCGAAAAAGAGGTCTTTGATATGGCCCGGGAGATCACCCGTCGCGGCACGGCGGAAGGCGCGCATTTCCATGCCGGGGCCCATGCCACCTTTATCGTCGACCTCGCCTGCGCCATCGCCTTTAACACCCAGGAGCGGATGCTGTTGATCGTCGAGAACAACGGATCCATCGCCAACTTCGATGAGACGGCGATGGTGGAAGTCCCCTGCCTGGTGGGCGTTAATGGTCCGGAACCGCTGGCGATGGGGAAAATCCCGTCATTCCAGAAAGGGTTGATGGAGCAGCAGGTGGCAGTTGAGAAACTGGTGGTTGACGCCTGGATTGAGGGCAGTTACCAGAAACTGTGGCAGGCCATCGCCCTGTCGAAAACGGTGCCCAGCGCTTCGGTGGCGAAAGCTATCCTCGATGAACTGATCGTCGCCAACGAAGGCTACTGGCCCGCACTGCACTGATCTTTTTCGTGATGGGTAAGATGCAGAGAATCCACCTTCTCTGCATTTTTACCCGGTGTTTCCCCCGGTGATGCATTCATCCTTAACCTCCTCCCCCGTGGGCAAAGCGAATCGCTCATTTCCCCCTTCAGACCGGAGGTAAAAGGCCTCTATCTTCATTTTGCCCCGATCGTGACAATGAAATATAAATTCTATTCTTCAATATTATGGCGTAAAAATGTGATCTGCGTAGTATTCTTCGATTTACATTAACCCACTGAAAACAACATCGTTATTACCTCACTGTAAATTTAAACTGCTTTTCATGGGGATATACTCCCTTTAGCCTTTGTGATTGGCTTCATGCATTTACCATTCTGCAACACTGATTTGAAATTAAATTTTCATAATGTGATCTTGTTGCATGTTCATTCCATTTCTTTGTGCCATATTCTTACCACGGTAAATCGCCGGAGCGACAGCAACGTGCCACACCAGAGCGCTGTTCATCGGCAAATGTCGTCGCGACTGACGCACTAAAGACCGCTAACCCGCAAAGGAGAACGGATATCGACTACATCCATGTCAACACCAAGCCGTAAACCTCTTTGACCGCCATTGCTTAGCGTACCCTGCCTTGTGCTGAGCAATTACACAAAGAAGAAAATCATTTAATTCAGTTAGATACGACAACACAGGCGTGATAAATCCTGACTGGGGAGATGTATTTTTATCTTGTGTCGTTCAACAAAATAAAGGGACTACCATGTCATTTATAACAAACCTGAACCAGCAACAGAGAAAACGACTTCATCAGATCACCTTAGTGGCCACCTTCGGCGGCCTGCTTTTCGGTTACGACACCGGCGTTATCAACGGCGCCTTTTCCTCACTGAAGCAGTACATGGCGCTGACCCCAACCACCGAAGGGCTGGTAATGAGCGTTCTGCTGGTCGGCGCCGCGCTGGGCAGCGTGTTTGGCGGCAAATTTGCCGATTACTTCGGCCGGCGTAAATATTTACTCTTTCTCTCCTTTGTTTTTCTCATCGGCGCGTTGCTTTCCGCCGCGGCCCCCGATATCACTACCCTGCTGATTGCCCGCGCCCTGCTGGGCTATGCCGTCGGCGGCGCTTCGGTCACCGCCCCCACTTTTATTTCAGAAGTGGCGCCTACCGAGATGCGCGGCAAGCTGACCGGCCTGAATGAAGTCGCCATCGTCATTGGCCAGCTGGCGGCGTTTGCCATCAACGCGATCATTGGCATCATCTGGGGCCATCTGCCGGACGTCTGGCGCTATATGCTGCTGGTACAAGCGATTCCGGCCATCTGCCTGTTCGTTGGCATGTGGCGCGCGCCGGAAAGCCCGCGCTGGCTGATCAGCAAAAATCGTCATGATGAAGCGCTGCATATCCTCAAACAAATCCGCCCGGCGGAACGCGCGCAGAAGGAGTACGATGACATCTCTACCCTGATCAAAATTGAAGCTGGTAATAAGTACAGCGCCCAGAGCACCTTTGCGACGATTGTCAAAACACCCTGGATCCTCAAAATTTTGCTGGTCGGCATTACCTGGGCCGCACTGCAGCAAACCACCGGCGTTAACGTCATTATGTATTACGGTACGGAAATCCTGAGTGCCGCCGGTTTCTCAGAGCGTACTTCGCTGATCTGCAACGTGCTGAACGGTGTTTTCTCCGTGGGCGGTATGCTGATCGGGGTACTGTTCCTTGTCGACCGCTTCAAACGTAAGACAATCATCATCTACGGTTTCGCCATTATGGCAACCCTGCATCTGATTATCGCCGCTGTCGATTACACCCTGGTGGGTGACCTGAAAGCTACCGCCATCTGGCTGCTGGGCGCGCTGTTCGTCGGCGTGATGCAGGGCTCCATGGGCTTTATTACCTGGGTGGTATTAGCCGAACTGTTCCCGCTGAAATTCCGCGGACTGTCGATGGGGATCTCGGTATTTTTCATGTGGATCATGAACGCGGTGGTCAGCTATCTGTTCCCGCTACTGCAGGCAAAACTGGGCCTTGGGCCAGTCTTCTTTATCTTCGCCGCCATTAACTATTTAGCCATTCTTTTCGTGGTCTTTGCCCTGCCCGAGACCTCCAATAAATCGCTTGAGCAGTTAGAAGCAGAGCTGTCAGCAAACCATGAAGATAAAAAATCCACTCGTCTCACCAGGGAGGTTGGTTATGATCGATAACATCACGCTGGATAATCTGCATATTGGCTGCAAAGCCAGTAATAAAGCGGAAGTCATCGCCATGATCGGCGCGGAGTTTAAAGCCAAAGGCTATGTCAATCAGGAATGTGTCCACTTTCTGCTGGAGCGTGAACATCAGGTCTCGACCTTTTTAGGCAATGGCATCACCCTGCCGCATTTGCCGAAATCCGCGACGGATATCATCCTTAAAACCGGGATTGAGATCTATCAGTTTCCTGATGGCGTAATCTGGGATCGGAGCAATGTAATGTTTATTGCCATCGGCGTGATCGCGAAAGAGAAAGAGCATATTGACGTACTCAAGGAAATTGCCTCGATATTTAGCGATGAGCTGATCGCTAACGCACTGTCATTAATCTCCGACAAACATGATTTCCTGAAAATTCTGCAGCATAACGCCTTGCCCCATTAAGTATGACACCGACCGGAGCTCTGGCCCCGGTCGGATTTTCACCCCTCGCCCAGCAAACATGGCGAATAATCTGATTCTCCCCGTTATAACCTCAATGGTAATAATAACCAGAGAAACCAACGTATTGCTACTTGCTTGAAGTACGCGCATTAGCGCAGGCATCTCATAACTAAAAAACCATTAAAACAATGAGTTAAATATTCTCCAGGGCTACTGACCCTCAGGTTTATTGCTCGCGCTGTTAGCACCGTACGCCAGTGATTCCTGCGGTATTCCATTAGTTTTGATTTATATCAATACCTGTTCGATCGTTAAAATGCATTTTACAGCGCGATTATTTTAGCAGGGTGAATACGACATTGGTTTTACGATTGGGCTATTTATTTAGCCGACCCGCAAGTCTGTGGGGATGGCTGATGTGTAATGCGTTTAACGGTATTGCGATTGTCCTCTGCTTTCGTGGCATAAGCAGCGTCACCGGTTTCAGCGAGGCGATCTGGCAGGTCATCATCACGCTGGCTATTATCATATCGACCTGGTACAGCGCTAACTATTTTGCTGCGCTGGAAGCTCGACGCGATAAACGACGCTATCTGCTGCTGGCCTGGGTGGTCATGACCATTCTGTTGAATTTTATTCACCTTGGCGGTGGTTAACGCCATTTATTAAAGGATCATACCATGACGCTGGCGATGCTGTTGGTGCTTATCAGCCACCATAAAGGGCTGACGCTCTTGCTGATCGTAATTATTGCGCTGCTGTTTATTGCGCTCACTCCGCTGGTCAAAAAACTGTTGAGTCACCTTCACGATCGTTCCTGAATTTTCTTTTATGACCGCCTACAGGGGGCCTTCTCTTCGTCATCTCCGTTTATCCCGCCACCCGTTCCCCCAGCATACAGTTTGTGGCAACGCCAGAAAAAGAAATGAGAACCATTATCATAAAAGCTGTGCTAACGTGTCAGCCCAACAATAACGCCAGAAGCAACAAAACAGGGGGACAGACGAGGTGAAGTTGAGTTCAAGGAGCATCACAACAGGTCGTACGAGCGGGCTGCTGACGCTGGCGATTGGCGCACTCTTCTACAGCAGCGGCAGTATTGCCCGGCCGGATCTTCAGCCGCTGGGGCCGAACATTGCGGATAAAGGGTCGGCGTTTTACCACTTTACGCAACGCCAGTATGACTCTGCCGATGGCGAACGTCACTACCGGGTATGGACCGCAGTGCCGGACAAAGCCCCGCCCGCCGCCGGCTATCCGGTACTGTATATGTTGGATGGCAACGCGGTGATGGATAAACTCGACGACGCGTTTCTGCAGCAGCTCTTCGCCGGCTCCCCGCCGGTGATCGTCGCTATCGGCTACCAGACCGCGCTGCCCTTTGATACCGCAGCCCGCGCCTGGGATTACACCCCACCGCTAAAGACGCATGAGCCTCGCGCCGGGAAACCCGCGCTACCGCCGCGTAAAACCGGCGGCAATGATGCTTTTCGCCAGCTGCTGACCGAAACGATGGTTCCCCAGACGGAAGCTAACCTGAAAATAGATCCCCACCAGCGCGCTATCTGGGGCCACTCCTACGGCGGATTGTTTGTGCTCGACGCGTGGAGGAAGGCTTCGCCGTTCGGGATCTACTATTCCGCCAGCCCGTCGCTAGGTCAGGCCCTGCAATCGCCTTTGCAGGCAAGCCAAAGTCTTGATGCCGTCCGCTTTCGCGGGAAATCGCTGTACCTACTCGAGGGTGACGGTAAAGCCCGTGGAGAGCCGTCCGGGCACGAGGCCTCGCTTGAGGTGTTGCGTCAAACCCAACAGCAGCTTGCCAGTAAAGGGTTGACCGTAGCCTTCTGGCGCTACCCCGGCCTGACGCACGGTCAGATGTTCGAGGTCTCGCTGCGCTCGGCGCTGCTGCATCTTTCCGGGCAGGCAGCGCTTGCGCATCAATAACGCCCTTACGCCCACCAGCGGAGGATGGGCGCATCAGCGCCGGTCGGGCAGGTGTTTGATATCGACCGGCTCGCCGAACAGAAATCCCTGCATCTCGTCACATCCCTCCTCTTCGAGGATCTGCAGTTGTCCAGCCGTTTCCACCCCCTCGGCGATAAGCGGCGTATTGATCGAATTGCCCAGCGAAATAATGGCTCGCACGAATGAGCGTACCTGAGGGTTGCTCTCCACATCTGTCATAAAGCTGCGGTCGAGTTTGATGACGTCGAAATGAAAATCGCGCAGCATGCTCAGGGAGGAGTAACCGGTGCCAAAGTCATCCAGCGCAATACTGATCCCCATTTTTTGCAGATGATGCAGAACGCTGAACGCCAGCTGTTTATTGATCACAAACGCCGTTTCGGTGACCTCAAACTCCAGCAGACTGACCGGGTAGGCGGTACGCATCAGGATCTCGCGGACTTTTTCGATAAAGCTACGATGGCGCAACTGCACCGGAGAGATATTGACCGAAACTTTTCTGTTCAAACCATTTTCCAGCGATTCGTTACACACCTGCTCGAGCACCCAGTAACCTAAGGGCACGATAGCGCCGCTCTCTTCGGCGATGGGAATAAACACGTCCGGCGGGATCGTCCCCAGCTGCGGATGCTGCCAGCGCAGCAGCGCCTCGTAACCGGTGATGCTACGATCTTTGATGTTGCGGATAGCCTGATAGTGGAGCGAAAACTCCCCGGCGTGAATACCGCGCCGGATATCGGCGGCCATCATATTGCGCTGCCGCGTCTTGTCATCCATTTCACGTTCATACCAGCAAATCTTATGGTCGAGGCTGCTTTTTGCCCGATACATAGCCAGATCGGAATTGCTCAGTATCGTATTAATATCCGTGCCGTCCTCCGGGTAGACTGAGATGCCAATGCTGGCGGAGAGAACCACTTCCGTCGCGGCAAACGTCTGCTTACCGCTGAAGCAGTGCCACAGGCGCGCAGCAAAGGCATCCACTTCCCCCTCATCGGAAAAAGGTTTAACGGCCACAAACTCATCGCCGCCGAAGCGGGCGACCATCTCCTCCTTCTGCAGCGTTTTGAGCACGGCGCCCGCAACGCGCTGCAGCAGCTGGTCACCAATCAGATGGCCCTGCAGATCGTTAATCTCTTTAAATTTGTCTAAATCGATCGTGAAAATGGCAAAGCGGCGGGCATCATTTCCAGTGATCAGCTTCTCCACCCGTTCAAAAAACTCCACCCGATTGGGTAAACCGGTTAACGCATCGTAGCGCGCCATCCAGGCGATGCGGTCGTTAATCGCCTTCTGTTCACTAATGTCGCGGGTAATTTTGGCAAAACCCAGCAGGGTGTTCTGCTCATCGCGGATGGTATCGATCATGACATGCGCCCAGAATCGGGACCCGTCTTTGCGATACCGCCAGCCTTCCCCTTCAAACTGCCCGCTACGCAGGGCGATTTCCAGGTTTTTTGCGGGTACACCGGAGAGTTGCTCAGCTTCGCTATAGAAGAGACCGAAGTAGCGACCGATGATCTCATCGCTCAGGTACCCTTTTGCCCGGCGGGCGCCCTCATTCCAGCTAATGACCGTGCCGTCGGCGCTCAGCATATAGATGGCATAATCTTTAACGCTTTCAATAAAGTGGCGATAGGCAATATCCGTCAGGTGATCGTTACTCATGGTACAGCGCTCTCTGTGGCTTGATCGTGGCAAAACGCATTAGATATAGCAGAATTACGCCTATTAAGAATACAAGGAGATAGCCTTTTGTTGGCCTCTTTCTGACCCGGACACCGCAGTAGGCGCCGCGGACGCTCTCGTTAAGAGTAGTGGACCAGGCCGTCCGAAGGAGTGATATTCCCCGCGATTTTTGCACTTAGGTCGCCCACTAATAGTTACTTTTATTGATTAAAAAGTTTGATTGAAAGAATAAATAAAAGGAGTAATGTTAATAATACTTTCTATGGAGGTTAAATATGTTGCGTGATTATTTAAAAGTGGAAAAAGAAGACCAGCTTGTTGAACAACAGAGTCGGCATGACAATAGCCAGCATTATTCTTCGGTGACCGAATGGGTTATTTTAAGTAAAGATGGCCAGCGCAAAGGCCGGGTATCCCTGTTTGACCGCTTCACCACCCGCCGCTCCTGGAGCGACAGTTTCCGCATTACGCAGTTCGATAATGCGGGTAAAGTGGTGGTGGATAAACTCACTGACGCGCTGTAAATCCTTCGGATTCCCGGCCTGACGGGAGAATATTAATACGCAAAATTAACACCTGCATAAAATATATTGATGCGTCGCCATCATGTTATTTTCTTTCTGCATACCGATAATCTAATGGGTAATTTTCGCCATGGTGCACAGCGCGAATTTTTAACCCGAAAAAATGCTGAATATAAGCCCGCTGGTCGGGCTTTTTTGCATGGTGCTCGCCATCTACGCCACAAAATGCCAAGGACATCCCGCGCTGGATTGTATACGATGTATATACGAATCGTTACGGTATATATCTATGGGAATCGTCAAAATCTCCGATCTGCTGCACGATGATATTCGTGATGCCAGCAAAGCCATGTCCCGCTCCGTCAATGCCCAGGCGGAATACTGGATCCGTCTGGGCATGATGAGCGAACTCTACCCTGAGCTTAACCACCAGCAGATCAAACTGCTGATGCTGAAATCCGGCTCTGACCGTCTGCTGGAGGTGATCAATGCCATCAATAATCATTAAAACCGCCGACGAACTCGCCCGGCAGCGCCATGCCGGCCAGCTGCTGGCGTCAGTGTTTGATATGCTGGATACTTTTATCGTTCCCGGCGTAACGACGATGGCGATTAACGATCGAGTGGAAGATTTTATCGTCAACCAGCTGCACGCCCGCCCGGCCAGCAAGGGGCAATACGATTTTCCCTATGTGTTGAACACTTCCATTAACGATGTGGTGTGCCACGGGATCCCCAAAGCGACCGAACATCTGCGCGCCGGGATGATTGTTAACGTCGATATCACCCTCGAGAAAGCGGGCATGATTGCCGACTCCAGTAAGATGTACCTGATAGGCGATGTCTCCCCGCTGGCCCGCCGGCTGGTAAAGACTACCTATGAAGCGATGTGGAAAGGCATTGAGGTGGTGAAGCCTGGCGCGACGCTGGGCGATATTGGCCACGCTATTCAGCGCTGGGTGGAGGAACATGGCTATAGCGTGGTCAGAGAATATTGCGGTCACGGCGTCGGTCAGGAAATGCATGAGGAACCGCAGGTGCTGCATTACGGCCGCCCCGGAGAAGGCGCCGTGCTGCAGGAAGGCATGGTGTTCACCATTGAGCCGATGGTCAACCAGGGCGACAGCCGTATCAAAACCAAAAAAGATGGCTGGACGGTGGTTACCCGCGATAAAAAACTCTCCGCGCAATGGGAGCACACCGTGGCCGTTACCGCCAACGGTTTTGAGGTGCTGACGTTACGCGACGATGAACAGTCGCGGATCCGCTGAGTTGCTTCCCTTTCTCTATGACGGTGGGCCGCTTTCCGATCCCGGAGCTCGCTTGGGCGCCAGACGACACCTGATTCTGCCGCCGGGCGGCGGCAATAATTGTTTTCATGAATGATTTTCTGCGCGCGCGTCTGCCCGCTGGTTATGGCTGATGCGCGCATAAACCGCACAACGGTTTATCCTTTACCTCCTTGCATCAGCTTACTCTTCATTGCCTTTATCCCGCCTTAGCGATAGCGAATAATGACATCCGCTTCACTATGCTGCGCATTTCGCCAGTGAATACTGACCTCACCACGATTGTCCGGCATGGCGTAGCGAGGACGGTTGTTTGTCAAGGCGACCTGTTCCGGTGAATGGTGCTGGCACGAGACATCGATACGATCGTGCCGGGGGGCGATAACACAGGCCGGATTGATGACCCGTCCTGAAAAATGAACCTGGCCGGAAAGCGCAGCAGACGACGCCAGCGGCGCCAGGCACAGACATAGCAGAGCGAGACGGAATGGAGACATAGCAATCTTCCTTGATAACGGGTGACACTGCGCGGCACAGCATCGTTTCTGTGCCCTACAACCTGCGGCTTCCTGCCGTCACTCCACGCTACTGCAAAATAGCGGCAGCGTAAATGATTATCCCGGGCCACCCGGTCAACTGCCGGGAATAACAGCAACTTTTTCGTAAAATTTGCTCAGAACAGTTATCTCCCGGAAATAATGCATTATACGTATGGGACTCTTTTCAATATTTAATGAGATTATACTTACACCAAAAAATAAATAATGTTACAGCTTAACACATCTTATCAATGGGCCTTTACGATGTTCTCCGTATAATCCCGCCCCCGACGGTAATATACATTAGCGATGCTTACCGTTTTTTTGTGAACAGAAATAAAAAACATGCTTTAAAAATGTTAAACGCTTTTGTTAACTTGTGATTATTTAATAAGGTTTGAGTATGAAAGAAAAAGGCACCCTGCTGGTTGTTGGTTCACTGCTGGCCTTAAGTCTGGCTACTGTGACCACCGCCCGCGCGGCGGGTACACTGAATTTCACCGGTAAAATTATTAACGAGTCCTGCCAGATCGCCAATAACGGTGGCGATGTTAATGTCGATTTTGGCAACGTCGATATGTCGGCGCTGAAATCCCATGAAGCGAAAACCGCAGAAACGCCGTTCACTATCAACCTCACCGGTTGCCCACTGGCGCAGAACATCAGTATCAGCCTGGAAGGTACTCCGGACACCAACGCTAACGGCACCAGCGCCGCCGTGCTGGCGCTCTCTGACGCCGCGGATACCGCCAAAGGGGTGGGCATTGAAGTCTTCTCTTCCCCTGACGGCTCAACGGAAGGCACTCAGCTGACCTTTGACAAGCAGAGCAAAACGGCGGTTTCGCAAGCCGACGAAAACGGTGATATTGCATTTAACTTTATTGCCGATCTGAAGAGCGATTCCTCACAGGATGTCACCGCCGGCAATATTAATGCCACGGCCAATATTGATATTGTGTACGAATAGAATGTCCTGATTGCCACTTTTCCAAGGGCAGCGTCCCCCTGCCCTTATTCTCATTCCTCGTGACCGGATCCTCAATTATGCAGTGTTATGAAGCGGCTTTTATCCTGAGCCTTCTCTTTTGCCCGTTCCTGGCGTCTGCCGCCGGGGTTGCCATTGCCGGCACACGTGTCATTTATAATGAACAAAGCCATGAGGCTGACATCACGGTAAAAAACACCAATCCTCACGATCCGGTGCTTATTCAGAGCTGGGTAGACGATCTGGCTGATAATAATAAATCACCGTTTATCGTCACCCCGCCATTGTTCCGTCTGGATGCCGGAGACAGCAACGATCTGCGCGTGTTATTAACCTCGGCGCAACTGCCAAACGATCGGGAAAGTTTGTTCACCCTGAATATCAAAGTGATTCCTGCCAATACCGCGCCGGCTGGCGAGAACATTCTGCAATTTGCTATTAAGAATCAACTGAAGCTCATTTATCGCCCGGCAGGGCTCCCTGGCTCGGCGCTCGACGCGGCGCAGCACCTGCGCTGGCGGGTCAGCGGCAACCATCTGCAGGCGGAGAATGGCTCCCCCTATTATGTGACTATCACCACGCTCAGCTGCACGGGCCAGAACCAGAAAACGCCGCTTGAGCGCAGCGTGATTGCTCCTCACAGCCGTGAAGAGTATGCCCTCCCCGGCGAGGCCTGCGCCCGCGAGGTGAGCTGGCGCATTCTGGATGACTTTGGCGCTGTGCAGACGTTTAGCGCCCCGGTTTCGGCGCACTAAGCGTCTGATGTCGCGATGCGCCACGGCCCGGCTCATACCGTTACCATCGTCAGCCTCTCCATCCTGCTGGGCGGACAGAGCGCGCTCTTGCACGCCCAGGCGACCTTTAATATGGATCTGCTGGAGAAAAACGACCATTTGCCGGCAGTGGATCTGCAACGCTTCAATCAGCAGGCGGGCCAGCCGCCAGGCGCCTATCCGGTGAGCTGGCAGGTCAACGGCGTCACGCTGGACGCCCGTAAGACCGTCACGTTTCGCCAGAACGATCGCGGACAGCTCACGCCCTGCCTTAAGCCGGAAGATCTGCTGCAGGCCGGAGTTAACCCGGCCGTGCTGTCCCAGGCGCCCGGCGCAACGTCCCGCTCATGTCCCAAACTCAACGCACTGCTGCCGGGCAGCACGGTCAATTTCGATTTTGCTCATCAGCGGCTGGTAATGACCATTCCTCAGGCGCTGATGACGCACCGGGCGAGGGATAATGTTCCCTCTGCGCTGTGGGACGAAGGTATTAGCGCCTTTCAGAGTAACTATCGTTATTCAGGCGCCAGCCAGCGTACCCGCGAGGGCAGCACCGAGCGCGATAACTATCTGATGTTGAAAAGCGGCGTGAACGTCGGCGCCTGGCGCCTGCGCGCCAGCAATAGCCTGACCGCCAACAGCGATGATAAGCCCCAGTGGACGACCAGCGGCGCCTGGCTTGAGCGCGACCTGACGCGCTGGCAGAGTGAACTGACCCTCGGAGATACCTTCACGTCGGGCGATGTGTTTGACGCGGTACAGTTTCAGGGAATATCCCTCGCCTCCAGCGATGCGATGCTCCCGGACTCGCAGAAAGGTTTTGCCCCGACCATCCGCGGGATTGCCAGAACCAACGCCCAGGTCACGGTTAGGCAAAATGGCTACGTGCTGTATCAAACCTACGTCACCCCCGGCGCGTTCGTGATTGACGATCTTTATCCCACCGCCAGCAGCGGCAATCTTGAGGTTGCCGTCAAAGAGTCGGATGGCGAAATCCGCCGCTTCACCCAGCCGTATGCTTCGGTGACCAGCATGCAGCGCGAAGGCAGCCTGAAATACAACCTGGTCGCCGGGCGCTACCATAGCGACGATGCCAGCCAGCGGCCGTTGATGATGCAGCTGTCGCTGATGCGCGGGTTCGCCCACAATCTGACGCTGTTTGGCGGACTGCAGAGCGCGGCGCAATACCATAACCTCTCGCTCGGCGCGGGACAGGGGCTGGGTGATGCCGGGGCGCTCTCGCTGCAGCTGTTAAACGCCCGCGACCGGCACCAGCAGGATCCGATCGATGGCCGGGCCTGGCAGCTCCAGTACAGCAAAGGTTTTGATCGTCTCGGCACGCAGTTGACTTTCACCGGCTGGCGTTATTCGCATCAGCGCTATGCCACGCTGAGCGAGGCGTTTTCCAGCCCGGGTAGCGACGACGACCTGCAGGATAGCGACAACAAAAAAGCAACCCTGGAAATCACCGCCAGCCAGAGCCTGCCGTACGATATCACCCTCTATGTGAGTCTCGACCAGGACAGCTACTGGTCAGGGGGCGCCACACAGCGTACCGCCAATATGGGGATCAGCAGCCAGGTTCACGGTATCGCGTGGTCGCTCAGCTACAGCGACTCCCGCAGCAGCCACGGTGACAAGGAGGATGACGAGCCGCATTCCGACAAAGTGGTGACGTTGTCACTTTCCGTGCCGTTGAGCCACCTGCTGCCGGGGAGCTATGCCGGCTATACCCTGACCTCCTCCCGCCACAGCGTTGGCAGTCAGATGGTCAGCCTCAACGGCACATTGCTGGACAATCACGCGCTTAGCTACGCCGTCAGCCAAACCCGCGATCGGCAAAACGGGTCCAGCGGCAGCCTGACGGCCGGGTACAGCAGTGGAAGGGGCGATCTGAATCTCGGCTACAGCCACGATTCGCAGGCCGCTCGTCTGAACTACGGCGCCAGCGGGGGCATTCTGATTCACCGCCACGGGGTAGTCTTTACGCCGGAAATGAATGGCGCTGTCGTCCTGATTGACGCCGGTGGCGCCGGGGGTGTGACCCTCGCCAACCAGAAAACCATCGCCACCAATGGTGACGGGTACGCCGTGCTGCCCTTCGCCACCGCCTATCACCGCAACGACGTCTCTCTCGACAGCCATTCGCTGCCGGAGAATGTGGATCTGGCCAACAGCACCGTGACGCTGGTCCCTACCAAAGACGCGGTGGTTCTGGCGCGCTTTCACACCCACGTTGGCTATAAGGCGCTGTTTACGCTGCAGTCGCGGGGACAACCGCTGCCCTTTGGCAGCGAAGTACGCGTCAAAGACACCAGCAGCATCGTTGCCAGCGAGGGTCAGGTGTACCTGGCCGGCCTGGCGCCAAAAGGCACCCTGTATGCGCAATGGGGGCCGGGCCCTCAGCAGCGCTGTAGCGCCCGCTACGATCTCACCCCGACGCTGGCGCAGACCCCCCATCCACTCATTTTACAGCAGACGTTATCATGTCCTTTTTAACTCTCCTGCGTCGGGTCGCCATGACGCTGTTATTTATTCTGTTACCGGCCGCCAGCGGATGGGCCTGTACGCCAGTGTTTGTCCGCGGCCAGGCCTCCACCCTTCGGCTGAACGTGGGGCAGCTCACGGTTCCGGCTGACGCCAGACCCGGCACCCCGCTGTATCATAAAAGTTTCGCCTGGAACCGCCTTAGCGACGGCGGCGAACAGTGGATCCGCTGCGCGGACGATCCGCACGGGCTGTCACCGCTGCTGCTGGACAGTCTGCTGTCCGGGGGAGTGACGCGACCGACGGTTTATCAAACTAACCTCGCCGGCATTGGCGTTCGCGTATCGCTGCGCGCTATCGGCGGCTATGGCGGCTTTCCTGACCGGCCGACGCCCTCGCCGTTTAGCCAACGGGTGGACAATCCCGCCGCCTTGCCCGATGCGGTGTGGAAACTGGGCTATTTCCGCCTGACGATTGAGCTCATTAAAACCGGTCCCGCGGCGACGCCGGGCGAGCTTGAGTATCACAGCGAGCGCTTTTTAATGGCGGAGCATACCCCGCTGGCCGCGTTAGACTTAACCGGCAGGATCAGCACCGCGGGATGTTCAGTGAATGACGCCACGCCAGCCCTGATCAAGCTCCCTGCGGCGATGCTTGACCACTTCGGCGGCGTCGGCAAAACCACCGGCGACACCCCTTTCGCGCTGCAGCTGGATTGCAATAGCGCGGTCACGGTTTCCCTGCGAGTTGACGGCGCGGAGCCCCTCACCGCCCGGGGGCATGGCGTTCTGCGCAATGACGCCACCGACGATCGGGCGCAGGGTATTGGCGTGCAGTTGCTTTACCATCGTCAGCCGGTCGTACTGAATCATGAGATGACGCTGGGCAGCGCGAGCGCGGGCCGGTTTACCCTGCCGCTCACTGCCCGCTACTACCAGACACGTTCCCGGATCACCGCCGGTCAGGTGTCGGCCGTCGCGACCTATACCTTGCATTATGACTAGGCGATGGCGAACCGACGGATGAAGAGGATGAAGGAATTGCTCTGACCGGCGAATCGTAAGAGAATAGCGCCTACACGCGACGATCTGAGTACACGGGAGTTCATCATCAGCCATTCTCGTCGATTCCCCTTAGCCAGCAAAGTGGCGCTGGCAGGCGCGGCGCTCATCGCCGCTGGCATGCTGTTCAGCTGCACCAGTAAAGCCCCTAAATCCCTTGTCACGCCGCCGAACGCTGCCGCCGTCAAAGCCGGGCAGGCGCACCGGGAGCCGGTGCGCGGCGTGTGGCTCACCACCGTTTCGCGCCTTGACTGGCCGCCGGTCGGGTCGATTATCGCCAGCACGCCGGAGAGCCGCATCACGCAGCAGAAGCTGGCGCTGATCGCTAAACTCGATAACCTGCAGCGCCTGGGGATCAACACCGTCTTTTTCCAGGTGAAACCGGACGGTACGGCGCTCTGGCGGTCGGATATTCTGCCGTGGTCCGATATGCTGACCGGCAAAATCGGCGAATACCCTGGCTACGATCCGCTGCAGTTTATGCTGGATGAAGCGCACAAGCGCGGCATGAAGGTTCACGCGTGGTTTAACCCCTACCGCGTCTCGGTCAACACCAAACCGTCGACGATTGCCGAGCTGAACAACACCCTCACCCAGGTACCGGCCAGCGTGTTCGTCCTGCACCGTAACTGGATCCGCACCGCCAGCGATCGCTTTGTTCTCGACCCGGGCATTCCCGAAGCGCGTGACTGGATCACCAGCATCGTCGCTGAAGTGGTGCAGAACTACCCGATTGACGGCGTGCAGTTCGACGACTATTTCTATACCGAAACCGCCTCTTCCCCTCTTAACGACAACGAGACTTTCCGCCGTTACGGGCAGGGCTATGCCTCGAAGGGCGACTGGCGGCGGCATAACACCCAGCAGCTGATAGCCCAGGTTTCCACTACTATCAAAAAGCTCAATCCGAACGTCGAGTTTGGCGTGAGCCCGGCGGGGGTGTGGCGCAACCGCTCCCACGATCCGGCGGGGTCGGATACCCGTGGCGCGGCCGCCTATGATGAGTCCTATGCCGATACCCGCAGCTGGGTGCAGCAGGGACTGCTCGACTACATCGCGCCGCAGATCTACTGGCCGTTTGCCCGCGATGCCGCGCGCTATGATGTGCTGGCCAACTGGTGGGCCGAGGTGGTTAAACCGACGCATACCCGGCTGTATATCGGCGTGGCGCTGTACAAGGTGGGTGAACCGTCCAAAAATGAGCCTGACTGGACGGTGGACGGCGGCGTGCCGGAGCTGAAAAAGCAGCTCGATCTCAATGAGACTCTGCCGCAGATCCAGGGCACCATCCTGTTCCGCGAAAACAACCTCAATCAGCCGCAAACCCGGCAGGCGGTTAACTATTTGCGCAGCCGCTGGGGGCAGCCGCAGAGCTAGCCGCCAGCCGGCTCTGCTATAGCGCCTGCAGCCCTTGCTGCAGGCGGGCGTGCAGCTTCAGCATGTTCTCTGTAATGGCCTGCCAGACGTGGCTGGAAAAGTCCGCCGGCAGCGTCCGGCGAGCGCTTTCGATTGCCTGCGGCACATGCCCGGCAAACTCCTGGAGGATAGCCAGCATCTGCTCCCGGGGAAAGTTCACCGCTTTGGCCGTCGCCAGAAAATGACGCGGATAGATGGCGTTAACCTCTGTTTTACGCCCTTTTGTGGCATTGAGCCCCATCGACAGCTTCAGATCGCGCAGATGCAGTCCCGTGCCGCCCAGCACCGGAAACGCCGAAATAATGTCGTAGAACGGTGTTAAGCGGTAGCTGCCGCCGGGCAACAGGTAAATTGAGAAGTTTTTTGCGTGACCGTCCGTCGCCCCCGTCAGCCACTGGAAGACCATGAACTTCATAAAGTCATAGCGATCTTTCAGCGCTTCACTCGAGCCCAGCAGAAAGGTCATGATCGCGGCGATACCCGGCCCGCCGTCAGACTCATATTTCATCGCTGAAGGAAGACCAAAAGCCTGACACAGATCCTCCTGCGGCAGACGCAGCAGCACCCGTCCCTCCTGCGCCCAGCGCCGGTCGAAGCGGGTTACCGCCAGGGCGCGGATCCGCGGGGTGGTGATGATCTCCGCTTCCGGCACCGCCAGGCCCAGTTCTCTGGCCAGCGCCAGGCACAGATACTCATTATCCACGCTTTCACGCAGATCCAGCGTCGCATTGGGCTGCTTGATCTCGCCGATGGGCAGCTTAATGATATGCGTGGTCGGCGTGGCGCCCTGCGGAATACACCACTGCTCGCCCATCCGCAGCAGCGCCGTTTTCTCCTGGGCGCCGGCCACCGAGATACGGAAATCGTCCTGGCTGGTAATCATCCCGAGGGGGATATCCGACTGGTAAGCGGTCAGCAAAGCGGTGAGCTGCGCCTCGTCCAGCGTCTGCCAGCGTAATCCTTCCAGGTGCGCCTCTTCCCCCGGCGGCAGGAGGGTCACCGCCCCTACGCTATCCCGCCCGACTTCGGCCAGCAGATCGAACGGCTGCTTCGAGCGCGCCTGATAGCGCCTGACGATCCGGTCGCGGACCTGCGGGCTGTCGGGCAGCAGGTTATCAAAATAGTGATACACCGCGTCGGCAGTGATATTGCCATACTGCAGCGGCAGTGAGAGGGAGAGCGGTCTGGCGCGCGGGCTGCGCAGCCACTCTTCCTCATAGCGAAAACTGTGCGCCCCGTTAGCCTGGCGGGTTAAGGTTCCCACGCGCACATTGTTCATCCAGGTGGTAAGCGTCGCCATTACCAGTCAAGGTCCGTGTTGTTATCGGGAGCCGGCGCCGTCTCAGCAGCTTTGGCGTTCAGCGTCATCACCACCCCCAGCGACTGGAGGATCTTAAACAGCGTGGTTAAGGTGGTTTTGTCGGGGTGATTTTCAAAATTGGACAGCGTGGCCTGCTTAATGCCGATCCGCCTGGCCAGCGCATCCTGGGTCCAGTGGTTCTGCTGGCGCAGCAGCTTCATGTAATTGGCCAGCTGCACGGGACTGTATATCTGCGGGGAATTCATCGCCTTGTTCCTCACCATCATTTATCCCCCTGTCGGGATAAACTTGGTTTTATACCCTACAGGGGATAATGTCAAGGATATCCCCTGATGGGGATAAGAGAATAATTATCCTTGTGTGGGGATAAAACAGGAAGGATGATCGCCGGAGCCACCTGTACATGCCCGGTGGCGGCTGCGCCTTACCGGGCCTACGGGCTGTCTCTACCCGCTCCGTTACGATCCAGGCCGGGCAAGCGCAGCGCCGCCCGGCAGCGAGCAGCCGGCTTAGCTGCCGCGGTAGGTCGACCACCCGCCCGGGGCGATGAGAAACGGCAGATGGAAATGGTCCTCTGCCGCCTCTCCGATAACAAAATCAATCTGCGCCCGGGTAAAGACGCTCTCGCGCCCGGCGCGGGCAAACCACGCCCCGGTTTCCGCTGTTAAGCAATAGCGCCCCGCCGGCAGCGGCTCGGCGCTAAAGGTGGCGATACGCCCCTGGGCGTTGGTCACCAGGTTCGCCAGCGTCTCGCCCTCCCGGCTCAGGCTGACCGTTACGCCTTCTGCCGGCGTACCGGTGGAAATATCCAGAATATGGGTGCTCAGGGTGCTCATTCGCCAATCACTCCTTCCAGTCTTAACATCGTAATCTCTCGCAGCTGGGCAAGCGCCTCGGCCACTTCTTCGTCGGCGGTATGCTGCAGCCGGCGCGTCAGCGCCTGCAACATCTCATCGCCGCTGCGCCCTTTGGCGCGGATTAAAAACACCCGGCCAAAGCGGGCTTCGTAGCGGGCATTGCCCTCCCGCAGGGCCTGCGCGAGCCGCTCATTCTCGCTGTCCACCGCCGACTGCTCCTGGCGCGACAGCGCCGCATGCGCCTGGCCGCCGGTCGGCTTCTCACCGATCCGCGGATGGGCGCTGAGCGCCGCGTTCAGCTCATCCTCTCCCCAGTTAGCCATCGCCTTACGGGCGGCCTGCAGCAGCGCATGGCGGCTGGCGAAAGGTCGTAAGCTCACCAGCATCTCGCCCCAGGCCGGGATCGCCACGCAAGGGGCCAGCAGCCCCGCCGCCTCATCTTTGCTCAGGCTGTTAAACTGACTCAGCGCGATCATCCTGACTCCTTAACGATTTCGTCGCCGCCTGCTCCTGCGGCAGAATAAGGTTCAGCGCTATCGCTACCAGCCCACCGCTGGTGGCCGCCGAACCGAACAGATCGCCGACCATCGGCGGAAAATGGCTGAGAAACGCCGGCACCGACTCCACGCCAAGACCCGCGCCAAACGCCAGCCCCACGATCAGCACATCGCGACGGCTCAGCGGGGTCTGGGTAATAATCCGGATCCCGGCCGCCACCACGCAGCCAAACATCACCATCGTGGCGCCCCCCAGCACCGGCGCCGGGATCTGCCGCAGCAGTTCGCCCACCGGGGGAAACAGCCCGAGCAGGATCAGAATCACGCCAATGTAGCGTCCGACATAGCGGCTGGCCACCCCGGTCATCTGGATCACGCCGTTGTTCTGCGCGAAGGTGGTGTTCGGAAAAGCACAGAGCATGGCGGCCACCATACAGCTGACGCCATCCGCCAGGATACCGCCCTTCAGCCGGTTACGGAAAGCGCGATCGTCAACAGACTGTTGCGAAATCAGCGAGTTGGCCGTCAGATCGCCCACCGCCTCCAGAATACAGACCAGCGACACCAGGGCGACCGGCAGAAATATCGCGCTGTTAAACTGAAAGCCGAACGGAAACAGCGTCGGCAGGCGAAACAGAGTGTCGCCCAGGCTGTGGAGATGGAACTGACCGCTCAGCCCCGCTGCGATGCAGCCCACGGCAATGCCCACCACCACCGAGGAGAGCCGCAGCCAGCGGTTTTTGGCGCAGCTCAGCAGGACGATAACCCCGAGGGTGCCCGCCCCGAGCGCGATATTGCTCATGCTGGCGAAATCCTCGGCCTTTTCCCCACCGCACCAGTTGATGACGCTGACCTTGATCAGGCTGATGCCGATCAGCGCAATCACGCTGCCGGTAATGATGGGAGTAAAGATTTTCTTCAGCGGTTCGATAAAGCGGCTGACAATCACCGGCACCAGAGCGGCGACAAAGTTAACGCCAAACAGCATCGCCATCATATCCTGCGGCCCGCCGCCCTGGGCTTTTACCCACATCCCTCCGGCCACCGTCACGCCGAGGAAGGCAAAACTGGTGCCCTGCATGCAGATCATCCCGGCGCCGATGCCCCATACCCGATTGGACTGCAGAAAAGTGCCGATGCCCGAGGCCAGCAGCGACATACTGATGAGATACGGCAGCCAGTCGCCAAGCCCGAGGGTAGCGCCGATGATCAGCGGCGGCGTGATGATCCCCACCAGGCCCGCCAGCACATGCTGGAGAGCGCTGAAAAAGGCCGGAAGCGGTGGGATCCGCTGTTCAAGGCCGTAAAGCAGGCCACTGTGATGTTCGTCAGACATAGTGATATCCCGTAGCAAAGAGAAGTGCATGGGCTAGTGCACAAAGCAGGCCAGAGACGACAAAAGGGCACCAATAAATTTATTATCACTCCAAAATCATCAACTTAGGTTACACTCGTGATGCATCACCCCTCTCCGCTGCTGAACCAGGCGTCTGAAACGATAGATTCTTAATGCAACATACAGAAACTTTTGATTCATAAAAAGGCAACCAATACCTCACATTGCACCGATGCGGTGCGTCATGAGCCATCGCTGTGCCACAGGCAGGCGGTTTTCCTCCCTCCGGCGAACTGGTACGCAAATTGCTGTAGTCAGTCACAACATCGGGAGAAGGAGAAAAAAATGAAAGCAATCGTGATTGGCGCCGGCATCGGCGGTTTAAGTGCGGCAGTGGCGCTCAAACAGTCGGGGATCGACTGCGACGTCTATGAAGCGGTGAAAGAGATCAAACCGGTCGGCGCAGCGATTTCCGTGTGGCCCAACGGCGTGAAGTGCATGGCCCACCTCGGCATGGGCGACATCATGGAGACCTTCGGCGGGCCGCTGCGCCGGATGGCGTATCGTGATTTCCGCAGCGGCGAGAACATGACCCAGTTCAGTCTCGCCCCGCTGATCGAACGCACCGGCAGCCGTCCCTGCCCGGTCTCCCGGGCAGAACTGCAGCGGGAAATGCTGGATTACTGGGGACGGGACAGCGTGCAGTTCGGCAAACGCGTCACCCGCTGTGAAGAAGACGCCGACGGCGTGACGGTATGGTTTACCGACGGCAGCAGCGCCAGCGGCGATCTGCTGATTGCCGCCGACGGCAGCCATTCCGCACTGCGTCCGTGGGTGCTGGGCTTTACCCCGCAGCGCCGCTACGCCGGCTACGTCAACTGGAACGGCCTGGTGGAGATAGATGAAGCGCTGGCCCCCGGCGACCAGTGGACCACCTTTGTCGGCGAAGGCAAGCGCGTCTCGCTGATGCCGGTCTCCGCCGGCCGGTTCTACTTTTTCTTTGATGTGCCGCTTCCGGCGGGTCTGGCGGAGGATCGTGACACCCTGCGCGCTGACCTCAGCCGCTACTTTGCCGGCTGGGCGCCGCCGGTGCAGAAGCTGATCGCCGCCCTCGACCCGCAGACTACCAACCGCATTGAAATCCATGATATCGAACCTTTCAGCCGCCTGGTGCGCGGCCGCGTCGCGCTGCTCGGCGATGCCGGACACAGCACCACCCCGGATATTGGCCAGGGAGGCTGCGCGGCGATGGAAGATGCAGTGGTGCTGGGCGCCGTTTTCCGCCAGACCCGCGATATTGCGGCCGCCCTGCGCGAGTACGAAGCCCAGCGCTGCGACCGGGTTCGTGACCTGGTGCTGAAGGCGCGCAAACGGTGCGATATTACCCACGGGAAGGATATGCAGCTCACCGAAGCCTGGTACCAGGAGCTGCGCGAGGAGACCGGGGAGCGCATTATCAACGGCATGTGCGACACCATCCTCAGCGGGCCGCTGGGCTGACCGTCGCCATGGATTCGATCACCGCACTCAGCGTCTGAATGGCCATTTGCGCGGGCCGCGAAAGCTGACGCGAGGGTGCAGTACACAGCGCCAGGGTCAGCGGTCGCAGCAGCGTACTGCGCAGCGGGACAAAGGCCAGCTGTCCACGCTGGACCTCGTCCAGCACGTCGAGCAGGCTAAGGAGCGTCACGCCGCTGCCGCGCAGCACCAACGACTTGATAAGCCGGATATCATTGCAGCTGATGGTATTCTCCGGCGCAAAGTCATGGTGGCGATAGAGGAGCGCCACCCGCTCATGGACGATCAGCGGCGCGCCGGGCACGATATGCCGCTCCAGGCTGAGCTCGCCCAAAGACAGCGCCTTCGCCCCCGCCAGGGGATGGTCCGGACGCATCACAATCCCCACCTCCAGCTCGGCAAAGGCCAGCACGCTGAGTCCAGCCTGCCCCTGCGGATCGAGGATCAGGCCGACGTCCAGGTCCGCCTGACGCACTTTCTGGCTGACGGTGTGGCTGTCAGCCACCTGCAGATCCAGCTCCAGCCACGGCCAGCTGGCGATGATCTCCGCCAGCGCGGCGGCGAAACCCCCTTCCGCCAGCGCCTGCACCATGCCAACGCTAACGCTTCCGCGCTTCATCCCCTGCAGCTCATCGAATTTCTGCCGCGTCTGGCGAAACTCCTTTTGCCAGCGCAGCAGGTTGTCATACAGCAACTCACCGGCGGTGGTCATCCGCAGTCCCTCCGGCAGGCGCTCGAACAGCGGGGTGCCGAAGGCCTCCTCAGCCTGCAGGATCTGGCGGTTAATCGCCGAGGCGGAAATATGCAGCTGCTCGGCGGCCCGGCGTAGGCTGCCGCAGCGGGCCACGGCGATGAAATAGTGCGCGAAACGGGAAAATGGACTCATGGCGCCCCTGTACTCTTTTTTGCAACAGCAGAGTGAATTAATGGTGATGGATGTGAACACCCTAATATGACAACAATAATCTCACAACAATAAAACAATCACCGATGTGAGCAGGAAGAGAAATCATGAAGACAATCACCCCCACGCCCCCCGCCCATTGCACCTTTGACCCGGAAGACTGGCTGCGGCTGGCCCGCTGCTGGCACCCGGTGGCCCGCGCCTGCGATATTGCCGGCGCCCCGGTGAAAGCCACCCTGCTGGACGAACAGCTGGTTATCTATCGTATTAAAGGCCAGGTGGTAGTCGCCCGCGACGTCTGCCCGCACCGCGGGGTGCCGCTGACCCTGGGGTTTCATGAAGAAGAAGGCATCGTCTGCCCCTATCATGGCCTGCGCTTTGGCGAGGATGGCCGCTGCAACCGTATCCCCTCCAGTCCGGGGCAACCCATTCCGGCCAAACTGCATCTCACCAGCTTCGCCGTGGAGGAGCGCTACGGGCTGATCTGGACCTGCCTGGCCTGCGATCCGGACAATCCGCCGCCGTTACCGACCATGCCGCACTGGGACGACGCCGGCTTTCAGCAAATCAACTGCCCGGCCTTCGAGGTAAAGGGATTTGCCGGCCGCCAGGTCGAAGGCTTTCTCGATGTCGCCCACTTCGCGTGGATCCACACCGATACCTTCGCCGATCCGGACAACCAGCAGGTGCCGGACTATACCCCGCAGGAGACGCCGTTCGGCTTTGTTGCCGACTACTGGAGCTCGGTGGGCAATTACCCGGCCAGCTCTGATTTCCGCGCGCCGGAAGGGTTCCAGTGGCTGCGTCACTTTGAAATGCATCTGCCGTTCACCGCTACGCTGACCATCCATTTTCCCGCCGACGCCAGGCTGGTGATCATGAACGCCGCCTCGCCGGTGTCGTCCCGGGTGACGCGGATGTTTGCCCCTATTGCCCGCAACTTCGATCTGCACGTGCCGGTGGAAGACGTACATGCGTTCAACCTGCGGGTATTTGAAGAGGACCGCCTGATGGTCGAGACCCAGCGTCCGGAACGGTTGCCGCTGGATCTGACCCTGGAGGCGCATATTCCGGCGGACCGCAGCTCTATCGCCTACCGGCGCGGGCTGAAGAAGATGGGCTTTGGCGATTTCTTTCTGGTATGAGTGGAGGTCATATGCGCGACATACTCCCGGTGGTGGTCGATGGCCTGTGGCGCCAGGGCGCGAAAAACCTGGCCGTTCGTCTGGTGAGCGCCGAGGGGCAACCGCTGCCGGCGTGGACGCCCGGCGCCCATATCGATCTCCATCTTCCCTGCGGGCTGATCCGTCAGTACTCCCTGACCGGCAGCCCGGCCGAACGGGATCGCTATCTGCTCTGCATCGCCCGCGAGTCGCAGTCTCGCGGTGGCTCCCGTTATATTCATGACACCCTGCGCCCGGGACAGCCATTGATGATCTCTGCCCCGCGCAACCACTTTCCGCTGCACGAGGGCGGCCATGTGGTGCTTCTCGCCGCCGGGATCGGCATTACGCCGCTGCTGGCGATGGCACACGCCCGGGCGGCGTCCGGCGCCAGCTTTACGCTGCACTATTACGTTAGCCGTGCGCAGGAGGCCGCCTTCGCCACCGAGATCGCCCGCCAGCTAACGGGTGGAATCTGCCAGATCCACTGCTCAGACGAGGGGCAGAGTCCGCGCCAGCGGCTGGCGCAGGATCTGGGGGCTCCGGACGCCGACACCCGGGTCTACTTCTGCGGTCCGCCCGGATTTATGGCCCGGGTTCGCGATACCGCGCGGGCGGTCGGATGGGAGGAGGCGCAATTGCACAGCGAAGCGTTCCAGCCGCCCGCCCCGACGACGGCGTCGGCGGCGGACGGAACCTTCACCATCACCCTCGCCTCCACCGGGGAGCGCTGGCCGGTGCCGGGGGACAAAACCATCGCCCAGGTGCTGCAGGAGCATGGCGTCGCGGTGCCGCTCTCCTGCGAGATGGGGATCTGCGGCGCCTGCCTGACGCCGGTACGCGAGGGAACCGTCGACCACCGGGATACCGTGCAGTCGGAGGCGGAAAAACAGGCCGCAGAGCAGCATATTGCGCTGTGCTGCTCCCGCAGCCTGTCGGCCAATTTAGTTATCGATCTCGCGGGATAAGCGGCCCGTCACCGGCTGGTCGGCGCGGGCGACCGGTTTCACCCGTACGGCGGCGAAGACAATCACCATCGAGCTCAACAGCAGCAGACCGCTGCCGGTGAAGACGCCGCTGGCGCCGTGCAAATCAAACACCGCCCCGCCGCCGGCGGCCCCGGCGCTGATGGCCAGCTGAATAGAGGCGACCAGCAGACCGCCCGCGCTTTCTGCTTCATCCGGCACGGTGGTGGCAAGCCAGGTGGACCAGGCCACCGGCACCAGGCCGAAGGCAAATCCCCACAGGGCGACCAGCAGCCCGGCCAGCACGGTCAGATGGCCAAACGTCACCATCAGCAGCGCCAGAACGCTCATCATCAACGGCACCAGCGCCAGGGTCAGGCGCAGGCTACGGCTCAGCAGATAGCTCGCCACCGAAGTGCCGATAAAGTTAGCGACACCGAAGCCGAGCAATATCAGCGAAACCCCTTCGACACTGGCCTGCGCGACGGTCTCAAGGAACGGCCGCAGGTAGGTAAAGAAGGCGAAATGGCCGCTGAAAATCAGGATCGTCGCCAGCATGCCGCCCAGCATACCGGGGCGGCGCAGCACCCTGAACAGCGTGGAGAAGGTCCCGACGCTCTCCGGGCGCATGGAGGGCAGCACCCACAGCTGCCAGAGCAGCGCCAGCAGGCTGGGTATCGCACAGAGAATAAACACGTTGCGCCAGCCGATCAGCTCCCCGAGGTAGCTGCCGAGCGGCGCGGCCACCACCGTGGCGACAGACACCGCGGAAAAGATGATCGCCAGCGCCTTTGGCACATGGGCCGCCGGCACCAGACGCATCGCTGTGGCGGTGGACATCGCCCAGAAGCCGCCGATGGCGATCCCCAACAGCAGACGGCCCAGCAGGAGAAACGCCAGCGAATCGGCAAAAGCGACCATCAGGCTGGAGACTATCTGCAGCACGGAAAAGAACATCAGCACCCAGCGGCGATCGATATTGCGGGTAGCGGTGGCGATCAGCAGGCCGGTAACTAACGCCACCAGCGCCGTCGCGGTGACCGCCTGTCCGGCCATCCCTTCACTGACGCCGAGGCTGCTGGCCATCGGCGTTAACAGGCTGGCGGGCAGAAACTCGGCCACGATCAGGCCGAACACCCCGAGGGCCAGGGCATAGACGGCGCGCCAGGCAGGTTTGGCGGGAGACAGGCTCTCGTCAGCAGCTATGCAGGAACTCATATACAACTCTCCAGGTTTATTAACATCCTGGTCATCTTAGGGACTTACTTTCGGACGATATATGATGCATACTCTTCAGTTATTGATTATTCGTCCGGAATTACCATGAGCCAGCCTGCCATCGACCTGACCAGCGAACTGTTGCGCGGTATGCGCCTCTCCGGCGTTAACTACCGGCGCATCGAAACCGCACGCCCGTTCGGCGTCGGCTTTAGCGCCGTGGCGGGTAAAGCCCAGTTCCATTTCATCAGCCGCGGGCCGGTGCTGCTGCGCATGGCCAGCGGAGAACAGTTCACCCTCGAGAGCGGCGATGCGCTGTTTATTCCCAACGGCGACGGGCACGCCCTGCTCTCGGATCCGCAGGCCACGGTGGTCAACGTGGCGCAGCTGCCCAGCGAAACGGTGTGCAGCACGGTAAGTTGTATCAACGCTGGCGACCAGCCTGACTGCCCAGAGCGCGCCGTCATTTTCAGCGGTTGTATGGACTTTGAGCTCGGCGGCATGCAGCCGCTGGTCAAGGCCATGCCCGAGGTGATGCGGGTCAGCAGCCTGCTAAACACCTGGCCGGAGATCCAGCCGCTGTTGGTAGCGATGGAGCGGGAATCGCTCACCCGCCAGGCAGGCTATGCCGGGATCCTCGCCCGGCTGGCGGACGTGGTGGCCGCGCTGATTGTCCGCGGCTGGGTAGCGTGCGGGTGCGGCAACGCCACCGGCTGGGTACAGGTCCTGCGCGATCCCCGGCTGGCGAAAGCGATCTACGCCATGCATCAGCGCCCGGGGGTCAACTGGAAAGTGGAAGATCTGGCGCGGGAGGCGGGTCTTTCACGCTCGCTGTTCGCGGAACGTTTTCTCGCCGCCACCGGCACCACCCCCGCCCGCTATCTCACCGAGCTGCGTATGCGGCTGGCGGTGCAGTACATCACCCATGAAGGCCAGGCGCTGGAAAAAGTCGCCTTCAGCCTCGGGTATCAGTCGCTGGCGGCCTTCAGCCGGGCTTTCAAACGCATCACCGGCCAGCCGCCGGGGGCCCTGCGCGCCACGGCACGCTAGAGTCAGCCTTTATGTAAAGCGATACACGCCGTTGCCGACACGAAAGCGCTGCCCCTTAAGCGCCGGGTTGGCGACGCGGAACACCAGTTCGGTCAGCTGGTTGGCAGCCCCTTCACGGAAGATAAATTGCTGGCCGCCCACGTCCAGTCCCTGCTCCCCCAGGGGCGGAAAGCCCAGCAGCGCCTGCCAGCGATCGCGCACCGCCTGCGGATTGACCACCACGAACACCGCCTGCTCAAGCGTAATGTCGCCCAGCGGATGCGGCGCGTCCAGCCTCTGGGCGCGCAGCCGCGTCAGCCGGGTGGCGTCGTCTTCTCCCCACTGCAGCACAAAGGGATAGACCAGCCCGGCAGTGTCGCCATCGATGGTGAAGATCCGCCAGCGGATGATATTGCCCTGCGGATCGTTGCGCTGGCCATCAACAATCGGTGACACTGTCACCCCTGTGCGACGCAACTGGTCATGGGTGGCGTCGATGTCGTCGCTGCGCAGCGCCACCCGAAACAGCGCCTCATTCTCCGGCAGCAGCCGTGCGGCGTCGCGCGAAAGGAGGAATTTGTCCGTCGCGGCGCGCAGTTCGTCCGGGTCGGCAATGGCGAGGAATTCGATATAGGTCAGGCCAAAATAGCTCAGCGCATTGCGGGTTCCCCACCCCGGATGGTGCCCACCGGCCACCGCCCACAGCTGCTGCCCGGCAAAGATTTCAATCGCCGCTTCCGGCTGATTCACAAACTGTACTGCGTGGTCCCACTGCAAGGTTGCCATGATCTCTCCCGCGATTGTGCCTGGTCAGGCGCCTGCGGCAAAAGATAGTGCTGGGGTGAAGGGAATGGCAAACAAGAATTAAATATATCGAAAGCAGGATAAGTGATTTATATCAACGCGGTATGTCGCATCTGACAGGCGATGAAACGGCGGGCAAAGAACCGCCCGCCACGGGGTCAGACCGACCCTTCTTTCTCAATCACCAGAATACGCGCCGCCCCCTGCGGGTGAGCGACATGCTCGCATCCCACCCCGGCGTAGAAGATATCGCCGGCGTTTAGCATGATGATCTGCTCCTCGCCGTCGACTTTCACATGCATCGCCACCTGACCATCCATCACGGCAAACACCTCCTGACCATCATTGATGTGCCAGATATAGGGTTGGTCGGTCCAGTGTAGACGCACGGTGGTGCCGGAAAAATTGGCAATATCCAGCGCGCCCCACGCGCGGTCGGCGGTGAAATCTTTACTGCTCCAGCTCTGCATGGTGGTGTCCTGTGGTAAGGGTTATTTTTTCTGCCAGTTTGCCCAGGGATCCGCTTTCTCCACCGGCGCGTCATCATCAAGGGAGGCGAGATACATAGCCTCTACCTCTTTGCGCGCCCACGGCGTCCGGCGGAGAAATTTGAGGCTGGACTTAATGGTGGGATCGCTTTTAAAGCAGTTAATGTTGACCTGGCGGGCCATTTCCGCCCAACCATAGCGCGCCACCAGGGCATTGAGCAGCGCTTCCAGCGTCACGCCGTGCAGGGGATCTTTCGAGCTGTGCATTACGATACGTCCGTTCCGCATTAAAAAGTGCGCCTACCTTACTGGCTCTCACCGACGGGCGCAACCGGCTTCATTACGCGCTTCGCGCCTATATCTATTTAACGCAAAAGCACTGAACCCCGCGCAGTCATAAATTAGAAAATAACGTTATTGGTTGCTTATTTGGCCTTGAGGCAAGCTGTGTTCAGCCCCGGACAGAGGAAATCACCATGCGCTGCTGTTGTGCCCGAACCCAGAACCTGAATCTACCCATAACTTATTACCCCGTTTTCGGAGAACACAATGAACGCGACCACCCTGCCGATTCTCGACCTGGCCCGCTACGCGGACCCCGCGGATAAAGCGGCCTTCCTGGCCGACCTGCGTCATGCCGCCCGCGACATCGGCTTCTTCTATTTGATCAACCACGGTGTCGACGACGCGCTTCAATATGAAGTTCAGCGCCAGTCCCAGCGCTTTTTTGCTCTCGATGAGGCGCAAAAACAGCAGGTGGCGATGATCCACTCCCCCCATTTTCGCGGCTATAACCGCGTGGCCTCTGAGCTGACGCGCGGCCAGCCTGACTGGCGAGAACAGTTTGATATCGGCGCCGAACGTCCGGCGCTGACCCTCAGCGACGACGCCCCGCGCTGGCAGCGCCTGCAGGGTCCGAATCTGTGGCCTGCCGCCCTGCCGTCGCTTAAACCGGTATTACTTCACTGGCAACAGCAAATGACCCAGGTGGGCATCCGCCTGCTGCGCGCCTTTGCCGAAGCCCTGCAGCTCCCGGAGAATGCTTTCGATCAGCTCTACGGCGAGAAACCCAACGAGCATATCAAACTGATCCGCTATCCCGGCCAGCAGGAGACCCAAAGCAGCCAGGGCGTCGGCGCCCATAAAGATTCCGGTTTCCTCAGCTTCCTGCTGCAGGACGAGCAGAAAGGACTGCAGGTTGAGGTCGCGCCTGGAGAATGGATCGACGCCGTGCCGCTGGCCGGCAGCTTTGTGGTCAATATTGGCGAACTGCTGGAGCTGGCGACCAACGGGTATTTGCGCGCTACCGTCCATCGCGTGGTGTCGCCGCCGGCGCAGCAGCAGCGCCTCTCCATCGCCTTCTTCCTCGGCGCCCAGCTTGACGCGGTGGTGCCGGTTTACACCCTGCCGCCCGAGCTGGCGCGTGAAGCGCGAGGGCCGGACAGCGACCCGCACAATCCGCTGCTGCGCGATGTCGGCTGGAATTATCTCAAGGGCCGTCTGCGTTCCCATCCGGACGTGGCGGAACGCTACTATCAGGACGTGTTTCGCGAACGCGCCGAGCAATTGATCGTTTAACCATAACTAAAAAGGAACACACCATGAAATATGCCGCTTTTAAACTGGCAGGGGTCGCACTGTCTCTTTCTCTGGCATGGACGTCTGCCCAGGCTGCCGCGCTGCGCGTCGCCGCGGACCCGGTTCCCCACGCGGAGATCCTCAACTACATCAAAAAAATCGATCCCAGCCTCGATCTGAAGGTGGTGGAGCTGACCAGCGGGGTCAACGCCAATGAACTGCTGGCCAGTGGCGATGTGGATGCCAACTACTTCCAGCATGTTCCCTATCTGAAGGATCAGGAGAAAGCGTTGGGTAAAACCTTTGCCGTCGCGGCCACCGTGCATATTGAGCCGCTGGGAATTTACTCGCATAAGCATAAAGATTTCTCATCACTGCCGGAAAACGCCACCGTGGCGGTGCCGAATAACACCACCAACCTGAGCCGGGCGCTGTTCCTGCTGCAGGCGCAGAAGCTTATTAAGCTGGACCCTAAATTTACCGACCCGGCCACCACCCTGGCGACGCCGAAGGATATTGTCGAGAACCCGAAACACCTGAAGATTCTGGAGATTGAATCGCCGCAGATCCCGCGCTCCCTCGACGATGTCGACCTGGCGGTGATTAACGGTAACTACGCGCTGGAAGCCGGCCTGGTGCCAGCGAAGGATGCCCTGGGGCTGGAAAGCGCCGAGCATAACCCGTACGCCAATATTCTGGTGACCACCCCAGCCCTGGCGAATGACCCGCGCATTAAGGCGCTGGCGAAAGATCTGACCTCGCCGCAGGTGGCGGAGTTTATCCGTAAAACCTACAACGGCTCGGTGATCCCGGTGGCCCCTCAGTCATGATAACCATCGAAGGGCTGAGCAAAACCTACGCCGGAACCGGCCGACCGGCGCTGAACGATATCGCGTTGCAGATACCGAAAGGGGCAATATACGGCATTCTCGGGCGCAGTGGCGCCGGCAAAAGTACGCTCATCCGCTGTCTCAATTTACTGGAGCGGCCCACCTCGGGCCGCATTCTGGTGAACGGACAGGATATTACCCAGTTGAACAAGGCGGCGCTGCGGGATTATCGCCTGCGCACCGGGATGATTTTCCAGCACTTCAATCTGCTGCATGCCCGCACCGTCGCTGACAACATCGCGGTGCCGCTGGAGATTGCCGGAGTGCCGAGGGCCGCTCGCGAGGCCCGGGTGCGCGAACTGCTGGAGCTGGTGGATCTCAGCGAAAAGGCCGCTGCTTTCCCGTCACAGCTTTCCGGCGGGCAAAAGCAGCGCGTCGGCATCGCCCGGGCGCTGGCCGCCCGGCCGGAAGTGCTGCTGTGCGATGAGGCGACCAGTGCGCTGGATCCCGAGACCACCGCCTCGGTGCTGGCCCTGCTGGCGGATATTAACCAGCGCCTCAATCTGACCATTGTGCTGATTACGCACCAGCTGGAGGTGGTGAAAACCATCTGTGACCACGCGGCGCTGCTGGAACAGGGCGAGATTGTCGAAAGCGGTAAACTCGCCGACCTGCTGGTGACTCCATGGTCGCGGCTGCGCCAGTCGCTGCTGCACGACCCGCAGGCTGAACAGGAATTTCTTACCCGCCACGGCGTTCAGGGGAGGCCATTATGCGGAGTAGCATGAGCTGGGAAGATTTGTGGCCGTTATTACTCGACGGCACGCTGGATACGCTTTATATGGTGGGCCTGGCGGCCCTGTTTACCGTGCTGATCGGGCTGCCCACCGGCGTGCTGTTATTTATTTCCCGCGCCAACGGGCTGGCGCCGATGCCGAAACTGAACGCGCTGTTAGGCGCGGTGATCAACATCGGCAGGTCGCTGCCGTTTATCGTACTGCTGATCGCCCTGATCCCCTTTACCCGGCTGATCGTCGGCACCACGCTGGGCAGCACCGCCGCCATCGTGCCGGTAACCATCGGCGCCTTTCCATTCTTTGCCCGTCTGACGGAAAACGCGCTCGACGAGGTGGACTACGGGAGAATTGAAGCCATTCTGTCGATGGGCGGCAACGTCTGGCACGTCATTTTTAAATCCCTGCTGCCGGAAGCCCTGCCAACGCTGCTGGCCGGGATCACGCTGACCATCGTGATGCTGATTGGTTTCTCCTCCATGGCCGGTGTGATCGGCGGCGGTGGACTCGGCGACCTCGCCATCCGCTACGGCTATCAGCGGTTTAATAATGAAGTCATGTTTGGCACAGTGCTGATCCTGGTGGCGATGGTCCAGGGGGTGCAAATGGCCGGCGATCGGCTGGTGCGTAGCCTGGCCCACCGCCNNATAACGGCACGCCGACGGTGGTGGCGCGTCCGGACAGCGAATTTACCGACCTCTGCCGCCAGCTGGCGGACCAGAGTGGCGGCGTCACACTCGCGGATCAACCCCACCCCCTGCCCGGCCCAGTGGGCGCCATACTCATGGACACCCTGGGCTTTCGCGGCGGCGGCCAGTGCTTTGCCGATATCATACGCCAGCGGATAATCCGGCACGGCGCTCGCCGGATAGCCTTCCCCCAGCGCACAGAAGGCATTCGCCAGACAGCGTGCCGGACGCCCGGATATCGCGGAGGTCAGCACCGTACGCCCGTCAAGGCTGTTGTGGATCGCCGCGCGATAGCCGGCGTCGGCGGCCGATTCCGGACACAGTAAAAACGCCGTACCGAGCTGTACGCCCTGCGCCCCCAACTGCATCACGCTGGCGATCCCCGCTCCGTCCATGATGCCCCCGGCAGCCACCACCGGGATGGTTAGCCGACGCCGCAGAAGTTGCACCAGGGTGAAGGTGCTCAGCTGCGCGTCAGGCTCCTGCGGAGCAAAGATCCCCCGGTGCCCGCCCGCCTCATAGCCCTGAGCGACCACCACGTCGATCCCCTGCTGTTCAATCAGCAGCGCCTCCTGCAGCGAGGTTGCCGTCGCCAGGGTAACGATCCCCTGCCGCCGCAGACGCAGGATCGTCTCACCTTCAGGAAGGCCGAAATGAAAGCTCACCACCGCCGGCGAGATGTCGAGAAGCAGCTCCAGCATCGGCGCATGACCGACAAATGTCTGGTATATCTCGCTTAACGAATCCGGTGGCGTACTACCATAGCGGGCAAAATGGGGACGTAATGTTGTTGCCCAGTTGGCTTCCCGCCGGGCGTCGCGCCGGGGCGGCGCATGGCAGAACAGATTGACATTGAACGGGCGGTCCGTCAGCTGGCGGGTGGCGACTATCATCGCTTCCGCCTGGGCAACGGTTGAAGCGCCCAGCCCCAGCGAGCCCAGCGCACCGGCATTACTTACCGCGGCAGCCAGCGCGGGGGTGGAGACGCCCGCCATCGGGGCCTGAATCAGGGGATAATCAATATCAAGAAGCGAAAGCAGCGGGTTGCTCATGGTTTCCTCATGCATTAACGATGCCGGAGGCTTACCATCTCCTTTAAAGATGGTAAGATCAACATTATTATCGTATTGAGAAGAAAAATATGAACCACAGCACACTCGAGATCTTCATTCAGGTGGCAGAAACGCAGAGCGTCACCCAGGCAGCAAAACGGCTGGGCCGCGCACAGTCCAATATCACGACCCGCATTCAGCAGCTGGAAGAGGAGCTTGCCGTTGAGCTCTTCGTTCGCGGCAACAAAAAAATGGTGTTGTCCCCGGCAGGCGTGCAGTTTCTCAGCTATGCCCGGCGGATCCTGAGCCTGGCGGAAGAGGCAAAGCAGGCTCTGCATCCGACAACCCCAGGCGGCAGTCTGCGTCTGGGCGCGATGGAGGCGACCGCCGCCAGCCGGCTGCCGCCGCTGCTTACCCGCTACCAACAGCAGTGCCCACAGGTGGATATCACCCTCATCACCCAACCGACCCGCCAGTTAACCGAGGGGGTGTTAACCGCCGCCCTTGATGCCGCGCTGGTCTGCCTGCCGCCAGGGGCCGATGGGCAACCTGCCTGTCCCGCCGAACTGGCATTCACCCCGGTGTTTTATGAAACCCTGATGCTGGTCCGTCCGCAGACCCCGGGTCCGCTGCGGTTCGCGGCATTTGCCAGCGGCTGCAGCTACCGCGCGCTGGGAGAACGCTGGCTGGCGGAACAGCAGGCGGCCGTCGAGGTGCATGAGGTCAATTCCTATCACAGCATGCTTGCCTGCGTGGCGTCCGGGCGCTACGCCTGCCTGCTGCCGGAGAGCGTGCTGTCGCTGATGACGCTTCCCGAAAACTGCCTTAGCGAACCGCTGTGCGAGGCGACCACCCAGCTTATCTGGCGCAGCGGCTTGAGCGCCCCCGCCCTGAGCGAGTGGCGCAAGCTGCTGCAAAGCGTGGCGATTGGCTAAGCCTGGCGTTCGGTAAAGACCAGCCCTGCGGCAATCAGCAGCGCCAGCGCCGCGGCATAGAGCGCCGGGTTAAATGAAGCCGCGATCTGATACAGCGCGCCGGCGATAAGCGGCCCGGCAATCTGTCCCACACCGTACAGTGCAGTCATCGCGGCAATCATATTGAAGCTCACCTGATGGCTGAGACTTTTCGCCTTCGGTAGCGCAATGGTTACGGTGCCCATAAAGGTAAAGCCCACCAAAAGCGCGCTTAGCACGCAAAACAGCAATGAAGCGCTGCAGGCTGGAAGGATCACGCCAAGCGCCTGGACGAGCAGGTTGCGGGTCAGCGCTTGCCGGTATCCCCACTTTAGCACCAGCTTATGCCAGATGAGGCAGGACGGCGCGGCCGCCAGACCAAACAGCGCCCACAGATGGACCGGGTCAACGCTCTGCAGCGAACCGGACAGAAACAACGGCAGATAAGTGGCGGTGATGATATAGCCGAAGCCCGCCAGACCGTAAACCATCAAGAGTCGCCACGCCGCGCGACGGGTATCGCTCCCGGACGCAGGCGAGGAGGTTTCAACATGGGAAACCCGCACCAGTGCAGCCGGCGGAGTCAGCAGCCAACGGATCGCCAGCGCCAGCAGCAGACCGGCGCATAATGCGCAGAGCAGCCAGATCTGCTGGCTGGTGAGGCTCAGGGCATGTCCAAGGGCGATCCCCTCCGCGGAGATAAATATCCCCAGCCCCACCCCGGCATACAGCAACGGCGCCCCGTGATGATGCCCCATATGTTCCAGCAGCCACAGCGAACCTGCAATCAGCGTTATCGCGCTCAGCGCGCCGGCGACGGCGCGCAGCGTAATAATGGTCCACGGCGAGCTCACCCAGGCCAGCAGCGCCAGGCTGGCGATGGTCAACCCGGCGGAGATAATGCTCAGTCGGGTGGCGGCCCCAGGCTGCACCCGCGCCAGCAGCAACGCACCGACCAGATAGCCAGCGTAATTGGCCGACGCGGCGAGATTGCCCTCGTGCAGGGTTAACAGACCTTCATTAAGCATAAGCGGCAGCACGCCGGTGAAGGCAAAGCGCCCATAGCCCATGCCGATCATCAGTACTATCGATCCAGCCAGTGCCAGCCATAAGGCCTGGCGCGATTGGTTATTCATCCACCACCCCACAATGATTCTCAATTTAAGAACAATAATATTGTATAATTCTTTTTTATTATGATGAAGAGGTATTGTTGGCGCAAGGCGGATGTTAATCCGCTATGGTATTTACAGAGAGAAGGTGGCGCCTGGGCACGGCTTAACACACGCCGGGCCGATTTACCGGTACAGTATCAACTCAACCTATGCTCACGGGAGTCATTATGTCGTTCTGTCATATGCGCATTGCCAGGCCGGTCAGCGAACTGGACACCACCGCCAGCATGTATTGCGCCGGGCTGGGACTCGAGCTGCTCGGCAGCTTTACCGATCATGAAGGATTCAGCGGGATAATGCTCGGCGCGCCCGAAGCGGGCTGGCATCTGGAATTCACCCACTGCCGCCACCATCCCGTCACCCCCTCGGCAGGCGATGAAGATCTGCTGGTGCTGTACTATCCGCAGCAGGCGGCATGGGAGGCACAGTGCGCAGCCATGGACGCCGCCGGATTTCTGCGCGTTACGGCGTTTAACCCTTACTGGGAGGTCAATGGCGTCACTTTCGTCGACCGGGACGGCTACCGCACGGTATTGCAAAACCGCGCCTGGGGCATGGTGTGTGATTCGTCGGGTATGGCGGCGAGCTGACGCTGAGCGAGGCGGGCGTTAAGCGCTGTAAAAGCAGTTATTTACATTCGTACAAATATCGTTCCCGTCGGTTACCGATAAAACGCTGTCGCGCCTCGCCAGCGCCCTCACGGCGCGCTATGCTACACATCCCGTTGTATTAACCTCCTATCCCTATGAGCACTTCCGTCAGCACTACACAACTCAATTTGCGCATTATTTCGATCGTTGTTTTTACCTGTATCTGCTATCTCTCCATTGGTCTGCCGCTGGCCGTACTGCCGGGCTATATTCACTATCAGCTGGGCTACAGCACCTTTGTGGCCGGAATTGTGATCAGTCTGCAGTACATATCGACGCTGATAAGCCGGCCGCACGCCGGGCGCTATACCGATATCTGGGGGCCGAAAAAAGTGGTCAGCCTTGGGATCGTCTGCTGCCTGCTCAGTGGCGCCTTCACGCTACTGGCGGTAGTCCTGCAGGCAACGCCGATGCTGGCCATTGCCGCGCTGCTGGCGGGCCGGGTGTTTCTCGGCGTCGGCGAGAGCTTTACCGCCACCGGCGCCACCCTGTGGGGGATCAAAACCGTCGGCGCGATCCACACGTCACGGGTTATCTCCTGGAACGGCGTGGCGACCTATGTGGCGATGGCGGTCGGGGCGCCGCTGGGAGTTACCCTCAATCACTATTTTGGCATCAGCGGCTTTGCTACGGTGGTAGTGCTGGTCGCGGCCATCGGTCTGCTGTTCGCTCGTACCCGCCAGGACGTCAAGGTGACCGCCGGCGCCAGAGCGCCCTTTCACGCGGTGGTGCGAAAAATCTGGCCTTACGGCCTGGGGCTGGCCTTTGGCACCGTCGGTTTCGGCGTTATCGCCACCTTTATCACCCTCTACTTCGCCGCGCACAGCTGGCAGGGCGCCGCGTTTACCCTTTCGCTGTTCAGCGTCGGCTTTATCTGCGTTCGCCTGGTGCTGGGAAATACCATTACCCGCTTTGGCGGAGTCCCGGTCTCCCTGGCCTGCTTCATCATCGAAAGTCTCGGCCTGCTGCTTATCTGGCTGGCGCCATCAGCATGGATGGCCGGCGTCGGCGCCTTTCTCACCGGTTCGGGTTTCTCGCTGGTCTTTCCGGCTTTAGGAGTTGAGGCGGTAAAACAGGTGGAAGAGCAAAATCAGGGAACCGCCCTCGGCACCTACTCGGCGTTTCTTGATCTGGCGCTGGGCCTGACCGGGCCGCTGGCCGGCTGGGTCGCCGGGTTCTACGATCTCGCCACGCTGTATCTGCTGGCGGCGATCGTGGTGGCGCTCGCATTCCTGTTGATTTTCCGCGTCCATCGGCAACAGCGGCTTGTCGCCAGAGAGTAGTGTGGCCCGGCTCGCGGGCCGCCGCGGTCCGATGACGCCGGCAAAAAATGAATCGGCAATTGACGACGATTCGGCTTCCGTGCCAACATCCCGTCAGCGTCTGGCAACAGATGCATGGACGGTACTGGTAGACAACAGAGTTCGCGCAACGATCCAGCCCGGTACCGTAGTCCAATCCGAATCACTGACCCACACGGTGAATTCCTGATTCTGGCGGGAAACACAGACATGCACCAAAGTTTTAATCAGCGCGTTCATTTCTATTACTGCGTCCTGGTCGCGCTGAAGATGCACGGAAAATCGAAAAAAGCAGGTGGTATCAGGGGAAAGAATAACTTTCTGCTGAAATGGCTGCGCCGGGCGCAGGATAACAACATTTTTCCTCCCGATATCACCAGTGAAATCGAATGGCTGCGAGGAAAAATTATTCAGGCTGGCTATGACACCGATCTCGAGCCGATGCTGGATTTTGTCTACGCCACCGCCAGCCGCGCCGAGGCGCTCAAAAACGCCGAATAGGCTCCTGCGCCCGCCACGGGCGCAGAGACGTTCCCTGCCATGTCTCAATCCCAGGTTCGGCCAACAGCGCAGGCGCAATCCAGCCACGTTCTATTTTGTGACACTGTCACGCACAAAGGTGACCGCTGAGGTTCATTAACCGCTGACATGCCGCCTGACGCGTTCTATGCTTTACCCTGTCTCCCTCCTCACACAGGAACTGCACCCGATGGCCGACTGGAATCCTTCGTTGTATCTGCAATTTGACGCTGAACGTACCCGCCCCGCGGCCGACCTGCTCTCGCGTATTGCCCATCTGCAGGTCGAGCACGCCGTCGACCTCGGCTGCGGGCCGGGAAACAGCACCCGCCTGCTACGCGCCGCCTGGCCGTTGGCGACGATCGTCGGTATCGATAACTCCCCGGCCATGCTGGTCCAGGCGGCGCAGGCCTTACCCGACTGTGAGTTCATCGACGCCGATATTGCCCGCTGGCGGCCTGCGCAACCGCCAGATGTGATCTATGCCAACGCCTCTCTGCAGTGGCTGACGGATCATGAGACGCTTTTCCCCCATCTGGTAAACCAGCTGGCGGACAACGGAACGCTGGCAGTGCAGATGCCGGATAACTGGCAGGAACCTTCCCATACCCTGATGCGTCAGGTTGCCAGCGAGATGGGGTTGCCGGACCGTGGACGCCAGCCGTTACTCCCGCCCGCCGCCTGGTACGATCTGCTCAGCCGCCAGGGTTGCGAAGTTGATATCTGGCGCACCACCTATTTTCATCCCCTTGCTTCTCATCAGGCGATTGTCGACTGGCTGCAGGGCACCGGGTTACGCCCCTATCTGGCAGGCCTGGACGAGCAGGCCGGAAGCGCGTTTCTCACACGCTATCTCGCATTGCTCGCCGCACACTATCCGTTACAGTGTAACGGGAAGGTGCTCCTGCGTTTCCCACGGCTGTTTATCGTGGCGCGAAAGATCGCCGCCTGACCGTTGGGATAGGTGGGCAGAAAAGCGGAGTGATGAAAGGTGTAAAGGATTGGCTATACCATCCTGATTTTCAGGATTGATAATCCCGAACGTTGCGATATTCAATATCTTAGTCAGCGTGCGACAGTGATGACTCCTTTAACCTGCAAAGAGAATCACTATGAGTACTCCTCCTGTCGATCGCCGAACGCTGGCTGCTATCGCGCCAAAGCTAGCCGAGCTGACCGAAACGGTGCTGTTTGGCGATATCTGGGCGCGGAGCGAGCTGTCGCCCCGCGAACGCAGCCTGATCACCCTTTCCGCCCTGACGGCGCAGGGCAAAACTGAACAGCTGCCGTGGCACATCGCGTTCGGCTATCAGAATGGCCTGAGCCGGGAAGAAATTGTCGAATTGTTTACCCATCTGGCGTTCTATGCCGGTTGGCCGGCGGCGGCCAGCGCCCTGACCTGCCTGAATGCGCAGGAGGCGTCATGCCCCTGACCCGAATTTCGCTTGGCACCGCCTGGCGTCCCGCGGAGTTTGCTCAATTGTCGGCGCTCTTTCATGAGTGTCTGGTGGCGGAGTTCGACGTTCCGTCAGCAGATAGATTTCAGTTTATCGAACGGGCCGCTGATGAGCAGCGCATTTACGACCCGCACTACCTCAGCGAAGGACGCAGCGCCCGCTTCGTGCTGTTTCATATTTTCGCCGGAAAACCGCGCAGCCGGGCGCAGAAACAGGGACTCTATCGTCGGCTCTGCGCGCGGTTAGACGATGAGATGGCGGTCAGCCCGCAGGACGTGATGGTGGTTATCCAGTTTAACCAACTGGAGGACTGGAGTTTTAGCGCAGGGAAGATGGCGGGTGAATGAGACAGGCGGCGCCGGAAGAGGCGCCGCGTTTCAGATGATATAATTTACTACCACGCGAGATGATGCACCAGCGAGAGATCCCAGGCCGTTGCCAATAGCGAAAGAAACATAATCACATTGACCACTGTTTCAAGACGTTTTTCCATCGTTGCTTCTCCTGAGCCTGTTTCCCCTGTTATAGCGGGAAAAGCTTAACAACCTCTTACCGCTTCAGGACTCAAGCGTGATCCTGTAGCGTACGTAATCGTCAGCCGGGGTAAACTCATCATACAGATGACGGGCGGGATTATCACGGCGCGTATGCCAGTACAGCCGCGACCAGCCTTTGTCCGCCCCTTCGCTTTGCAGCGACTTAATCATGGTTCTGGCAATACCCTGTCCACGGAAGGCGGGATCGACAAACAGATCCTCCAGATAGCAGATCGGCGTGGTAACCCAGGTTCCCTCATGAAGAACACAGATAGCGAAGCCGACCACCGCATCATCCACCACCGCGACTCTACCCAATACAGACGAGTTTACATCCAGCATCCGCTGCTAGGTGTATTCGGTCACCTCTTCCGGCTGCGGGCTACCGTAAAAACGAGTGTAGCCTTGCCAAAGCTGAAGCCATTCGGCTTTGTCGTGGGGCCGTACTTCCCGGATATCGATGACCATGAGAGTTTCCTTACAGATGAATGCATTAGCCTGCGAATATTGGCAGGAGATATGAGTTGAGGCCATTATTTTCCTGCGCAGATATTTGTTCAAGCGCTTCGGCCATAATTCTCCTGCTGTTCGGAACGATTTGGCACTAAAAAGCCGTATGCAGAGGAGCCACTGACCGGCTGTTACAGGTTAGTATAATAGTATGTTGTAACTAATAAAGATCCTGCACAACCCGGCCGCAGCCGGGTGTATAGATGGACTATCAGCACAGAGGTTTGACGGCGTCGCGCATACCGCAGGTCAGGATAGCGTCAAGGTCGGCAGTCACTAGCTCCACCAGCCCCGGGATCTGGCTCAGATCCTGCTGCCAGTGATCCGCCACGCTGAGCACGGCGGTGACCAGCTCGCGAGTGCTCATCTGGCCATCGCGATGGCGGGCCCACAGCGTTTGATAGCGCGATATCCAGTCGGCGTCATCCTGTACTGGATAGCTCTCACCATCCCGCTCTCCTCGGTAAAAGGCGATCAGCGCCGCCAGGGCAGAGGTCAGACGCGGCGGCAGCGCGCCATGCGCTTTCTGCCCCGCCAGCAGCTGCGGCAGAATACGGGTGCGGTACTTGGTCATGCCGTTTAGCGCAATCGAGAGCAGCTGATGTTTAATATAGGGATTACGGAAGCGCCCTGTCACGGCGCTGGCGAATGACACCAGCTCATCGCGCGGCAGATCCAGCACCGGAATAATCTCGTCATAAATCGCTTTTTCGACAAACGCGCAAATCTCCGCATCGTTCATCGCCTCACCCACGGTGTCGATCCCGGCCTGGAAGGCCACCGGCACCAGCGCGGTGTGCGCCCCGTTAAGGATCGCCACTTTGCGTTCTTTATACGGCTTGATATCGTCCACAATGCGCACATTCAGCGGCAGTTTATCGAGACGCAGCTCGGCCTCCAGCGAGGCAGGCCCCTGGATAACGAACAGGTAGAAATGCTCAGCGGTATCAAGGAAAGCATCTTTATAGCCGGTCTGCGCCTCGAGAGCCGCCACTTCATCACGCGGATAGCCGGTCACAATGCGATCCACCAGCGTCGAACAGAAGGTATTCGCTGAGGTCAGCCAGGTGATAAATGCCTGCGGCAGTTCCCATTCGCTAGCATAGCGCAGCACCAGCGCCTGCAGCGCCTCGCCGTTATAATCGATCAGCTCGCAGGGAATAATCACCCATCCCTTGTCGGCCGCACCGGCGAAATGCTGGTAACGCTCAAACAACAGACGGGTCAGTTTCGCCGGATAACTGACCGGCGGCGCGTCGTCAAACCGATCCCCGGCATGGTAGCTGATGCCCGCCTCGGTGGTGTTGGAGAAGACAAACCGCATCTCCGGGTTATGCGCCAGGCGTAAAAAAGCGTCGAAGTCTGCGTAAGCGCTGATCTCCCGGTTGACCGAGCGGATAAGACGCGCATCGCTGACCGCTTCGCCCTGCTCGTTCAGGCCGCGAATAATAGTCGTGTACAGGCCATCCTGGGTGTTCAGCGAAGGCGGAAAATCTGTGGCGATAGGCCGCACGACCACGATGCCCGCATTCAGGTCGGTATGCTCGTTGAGCAGGTCGATCTGCCAGTCAACGAATGCGCGCAGGAAGTTACCTTCCCCAAACTGGATGATACGGTCAGGGTACTGCGCGCCGGGGAAATCACGACGGTTTAAAGTTTTCACAATGGGTTCCCTCTAATAGTAGTCATACAACCTGAGTAATTGGTCCAATAAGTTATCAGGTTTTGCTACCAGTGAAACCCTGTTTTGATCAAAGCAATCTGCAATAGCGGCCGTCAGGGCAGAAACTTATAGAATAGTGAGGTGGCAGTCATTTCGCCGTCGGGCATCAGCGCATAGCGCGGAATTTCCCCCACTTTTTCCCAGCCGCAGCGGGCATAGAACTGTTCCGCCCCGCTGCCGGTCGCCGTGTCCAGCACCAGCACCGTCTTCCTTTCCCGCCGGGCAATGCGCTCCAGCTCGCTCATCAACGCCAGGGCGATCCCCTGGCGGCGGACATTTTGGTGAACCAATAATTTGGCGACATCCGCTCGATGGGGCTGGTTTTCCGGTTGACTGGTGATAAGTTGCACGGTGCCAACGGGACGTTCCTCCGCGTCGAAGGCGGCCAGCACAATGCGCTCCCCGGCCGCCACGCTGTCGGCAGTGCGTTGCCAGAACGTTATCGCCGTTTGCGGCGCGAAAGGCAGCATAAAGCTCACCGAGGCGCCGCCGTTGACACAGCTTGCCAGGATCTCGCTTAATGCCGGGAGGTGATGGAGAATATCGTCACGCGAGAGCGTGCGCAGTGAAAAGGATGTGGTCATAAAAGCTCCCTGTTATCGACCACATCACTATGTTTTTAACCAAAAATTAGCACAAGCAGGATCCCGATAGGATTTTCTTATGGCGCGCTTTCGGTCAGCGTCGGCATACAAATTTGGTTACGACCGCTCTGTTTGGCTTTCACCATCTCATCGTCCGCCGCCAACAGCAGCTGGTTAAACAGCTCGGTGATGCGGGCGTGGCCTACCTCGCGCGTCTCCAGTCCCAGACTGATGGTCAGGTGGATCGGGTTCTGGCCCAGGCCGAAAGGCTGCGACTCCACACCGTGACGGATCTTTTCCGCCAGCAAATAGCCCTGCTGGGCGCTGTCGACGACGGCGGCCACCGCAAACTCTTCGCCGCCGATACGGGCCACCATCCCCTGCTCACCCACCAGCTGTCGAACCTGCTGGGCAAACTGGGTCAGCACGCAATCGCCGCCTTCATGGCCCAGAGCATCATTCACCCGTTTGAAGCCATCGATATCCAGCACCATCACCGTCAGCAGCTTATCCGCCGGCAGCGTCTGACGCTTCAACGCTTCGCTCAGTCCGGAACGGGAATAGACGCGGGTCTGAAAGTCAAAATCGGCGCGCAGGGCCAGCTGCTTCACCAGCGTGTTAATCGCTTCGACACTGGATGCGACAATCACCGGGCTAATCAGCATGGCGGCAATTCCGAGGCGGGTGGAGAACAGCTGCCACGGCTGCATTCGCGCATCTGGCGAAAAGTGAATTAACGAATTAGCGACCAGCAGTATTTCGCCGATGCCAGTGAGAAAAGTCAGCAGACAGGTCAGCGGCAGCGGATAGCGTACAGCGCACCAGATCAAAGCCGGTAACGGGAAGGTAATGCTGCCCGCGCCGCCTACCGCCACGCCAAGCGCAATTGACAGGACCAGCGCCAGCACCGGCAGCAGCTGGCGAAAGCGAAAACCGCTTAATGCCGAAGGCAGCGTCAGGGTCAGAATAAAGGGCAGGATTAATACCGCCGTTGAGAACTGTTCGCTAAACCAGTCCGCCAGCTGGGGAACGAAGGTGGCGCGTTCAACATCCACCGACCCCAGCGCGCCGACCGCTGCGCACAGTAAGGCGGCTAACAGGCAGAAACAGAATAAATTAAGCGCGTTTATCGGGCCCGGCATGGAGTCGGCGCGACGTTTATCCCACAGCACCAGCTGCGCCAGCGTCACAATAAAGACAATATTGGAAAAGTTAATCAGCAATGAGGCAAAGCCCATTCCCCAGCGCGAGGTTAATCCGTCATAGACCAGCATTGCCGCAAAACAGACGGCATAAAAATAGCTGCGGTTAAGCCATACATAGCGTGCAAAAATCCCGGCCATCACTGCATTGAGCGGCCAGAAGAAAGAGAGCTCCTGCACCAGACGCAGCATAGCGCCAAGAAAATGCAGCAGTAGCGTTAACGTAAATAAGACCAATGCATCGCGCACGGGTTGTTCTTCACGAAACAGCGTAAATGACCGAATCGACAGTGAAGACATTCAGTAATTATCCGTCTAATTGTTTCAGGAAATTATTATGTTAATAGTTAGTTAGCGGATTATCATAACATGAGAATATTTATCAGGCATACTCCGGCGCCGATCAAATGCAAATTAGCGCACAGACGGCGCATTCATTTGTAGCACCAGCCAGCGGTGGATGACCTGCACGATATAGTCCTGCTCCGGCTCGCTCAGCGCGCGGCCGTGGGGAATGGCATGCCATTTTTCCAGGCAGCCGCGACAGCAGGTAGCGGTCGCGTGCTGGGCGATAAACACCGGGTGACCGCGCATCGGCGTCTGCTTGCCATCATTGATCGGCGCAGCGGGCGCCAGCCGCTGGCGAATAAAGTCTGCGGCATGCCGATCGATAATCTCCGGTCCCTTATCGAGACAATATTGCCGCTCTTTCCCCCCCAGACGGAAGCGTGAGCGAAACGTCGAGCGCGCCAGGCGTGCAAACAAGCGATCCTGATCGACCATCAGAACACCGACCTCCCCATCCGCTGAGTTAGTTTTTCCAGCATCGCCACGCCGGCCAGCGAGTTCCCGGCGTCGTCAAGCTCCGGGCTCCACACGGCGATCGCCATCTCCTGCGGGACAATCGCCACGATCCCGCCGCCGACGCCCGATTTCGCCGGCAGGCCAACGCGCCAGGCGAATTCACCGGCGTTCTGGTACATGCCGCTGGTCATCATCAGGGCATTAACCTGGCGGGACTGGATGGGCGCAATAACCGGCGCGTCGAGATGCGGGGCAATGCCGCGGTCGGCGAGAAACAGAAAGGTTCGCGCCAGCTCAACGCAGCTCATCTCCAGCGAACAGTAGTGGAAATAGTTCTGCAGCACGGTGGCGACGTCGTTATGGAAGTTACCAAAGGATTTCATCAGCCAGGCGATGGCGGCGTTGCGCGCCGAATGCTCAAACTCTGAGCGAGCTACCACCGGATCGTAGGCGATATCGGCCACGCCGCTCAGACGGCGGACAATCTCCAGCATCCGCTGACGCGGGGCGCTGAGCCGGCTCTGCAGCATGTCGCAGACCACCAGTGCCCCGGCGTTGATAAACGGGTTGCGCGGTTTGCCCTGCTCGATCTCCAGCTGCAGAAGCGAGTTAAAGGGCTGGCCGGAAGGATCTTTCCCCACCCGCTGCCAGATCTCCTCCTCCTGATAGTGGTTCATGGCCACCACCAGGCTCAATACCTTGGAGATTGACTGGATGGAAAAACGTTCATGGGCATCGCCAGCGGCAAAGTGCTGACCGTCCACCGTACTGATCGCGATACCAAGCTTGTCGCCGCTGACGCTGGCCAGCGCCGGAATATAATCCGCCACTTTTCCGCGGCCAATCAGCGGCCTGATTTCTGCCAGAATGGCTTCCAGCATTGCATTATTGATAACCGTCGCCACACGCGGCTCCTTGCCCACCATCAAAATTCGGTGGGCGAGTATAGCAGACGTGGACGACGGTCGTCAGGGGCTAACGTTGATTAGCGACGGTCTTTCCAGACGGTCTGCGCATTACAGAACTCGTGCAGGCCAAAATGCGACAGCTCGCGGCCAAAACCGCTCTTCTTCACGCCGCCGAAGGCCACGCGGGCGTCGCTGGCGCAGTAGCCATTGAGGAAGACGCCGCCGCACTCCAGCTCGCGGGCAAAGCGCTGGGCCTGCGCCTCGTCGGTGGTATAGACCGTGGCGGACAGGCCAAACTCGCTGTCGTTGGCGAGGGCCAGTGCATGGTCAGCGTCGCGAGCGGTGGTCAGGGTTGCTACCGGACCAAACAGCTCCTGACGAAAGCCGGTCATCCCGGCGGTGACGTTGCCCAGCACCGTTGGCGCATAGTAGTTGCCCGCCCCTTCGATTTTTTCCGCGCCCAGCAGCAGAGTCGCTCCTTCATCAAGGGTCGCCGTTACCTGCTGGTGCAGTTCATCGCGTAAATCGAACCGCGCCATCGGTCCGACGTAGTTTTGCTCATCGCGCGGGTCGCCCATCTTCAGCGCTGCCACGGCGTCGACAAATTTGCGGGTGAAGGCCTCGGCAATGCCGGCTTCGAGGATAAAGCGTTTCGACGCCGCACACACCTGGCCGCTGTTCTGATAGCGGCCGGTGACGGCGGCTTTTACCGCTTCATCGAGATCGGCATCGTTGAGCACGATAAAGGGATCGGATCCCCCCAGCTCAAGCACGCATTTCTTCAGCGCCGCGCCCGCCTGGGCGCCAATCGCCTTCCCGGCGCGGACGCTGCCGGTGACGGTCACCGCCGCGATGCGGTCGTCATTGATAATCTGCGAAACGCCGTCATTGGTGGCGTTCACCCAACCAAATACACCATCCGGCAGGCCGGCGGCGGCAAAAATTTCGCCCAGCAGACGGGCGCTGCCCATCACGTTCGGGGCATGCTTCAGCAGATAGCTGTTGCCGGCCAGCAGGATCGGCACCGCGCCGCGCATCACCTGCCAGACCGGGAAGTTCCACGGCATCACCGCCAGTATGGCGCCCAGTGGACGATACTCAATTACCGCCTGGTTATTTTCCACCAGGGTAGCTTCCGTCGCCAGCATCGCCGGGCCGTGTTCAGCGTACCAGTCGCAGAGGTTGGCCGATTTCGCCACCTCGCCGCGCGCCTGAGCGATCGGCTTGCCCATCTCAAGGGTGATCATCTGGGCCACCTCTTCGCCACGGGCGCGCAGCGCGGCCCCGATGCGGCGCAGGGCGTCGGCGCGGTCGGCAAGCGGCGTCTGACGCCACTGGCGATAGCCCGCTGCGGCGAGCGCGATGGCCGCGTCGACCTCGCGTTCGCTGGCCCACGGCAGCGAGGAGACCACCTCACCGGTAGTCGGATTGACGGAGACGGCGTGCGTTGCAGATAAATTCATCATTATTCTCTCTCGTTGCTTGCGAAGTGTCCGTATTCTGGCTTACCTTTCCATTCATTGAAAATGAATAATATTAAGCAACACATTCACAAAAGAAGAATATCATGGACCTGACTCAGCTAGAGATGTTTAACGCTGTCGCCAGCACCGGCAGCATTACCCAGGCGGCGCAGAAAGTGCATCGCGTGCCGTCCAACCTCACCACCCGCATCCGCCAGCTGGAGGCCGACCTCGGCGTTGAGCTGTTTATCCGCGAGAACCAGCGCCTGCGCCTGTCGCCTGCGGGACACAGCTTTTTGCGCTATAGCCAGCAGATCCTCGCCCTGGTGGACGAGGCGCGAATGGTGGTGGCGGGCGACGAACCCCAGGGGCTGTTTTCTCTTGGTTCGCTGGAGAGCACCGCGGCGGTACGGATCCCCAGCACTCTGGCCCACTTTAATCAGCGCTACCCGAAAATTCATCTGGCGCTCTCAACCGGCCCTTCCGGGACGATGATCGACGGCGTGCTGGAAGGCGCCCTGAGCGCCGCGTTTGTCGACGGCCCGCTGGTGCATCCGGGCCTGGAGGGGCTGCCGGTGTTCCCTGAAGAGATGATGATCGTCGCCCCCTACGGCCACGCACCCATCACCCGCGCCAGCGAAGTGAACGGGGCCAACGTCTACGCCTTTCGCGCCAACTGTTCCTATCGCCGGCATTTTGAGAGCTGGTTTCATGCCGACAGAGCGACCCCGGGCAGGATCCACGAGATGGAGTCTTACCACGGGATGCTGGCCTGCGTCATCGCCGGCGCCGGCCTGGCGTTGATCCCGCGCAGCATGCTGGAGAGTATGCCCGGCCATCAGCAGGTTTCCGCCTGGCCGCTGGCCGAAGAGTGGCGCTGGCTCACCACCTGGCTGGTGTGGCGCCGGGGCGCCAAAACCCGCCAGCTGGAGGCGTTTATAGCGCTGCTGAACGAAGATCGGCAAACAGTGGTTTCTCCATAAACACGCTGAGCGGATCGGGTTGATACGGCGCAAACGCGCAGCGGGTCTGGTAGCCGTTGCGCGTGTAGAGGGCGATGGCCGCATGCTGATGGATACCGGTCTCCAGGCGCAGGGTATGGCAGTCGCGCTGACGCGCTTTCGCTTCCAGCGCCGCCAGCAGCTTTTCTCCCAGCTGCTGGCCGCGGTGCTGAGGATCGATATAGACCCGCTTCATCTCGCCAAAGCCTTCCTCACTGAGGACAATAGCCCCGCAGCCAACGGCCTCGCCCTGCGGGCTGCGGATCGCCAGGGCGATGACCGTCTGCGGCGGCAGCTGGCTAAGGTCCAGCAGGTGGTTGCTCTCCGCCGGGTAGAGGGTCTCCTGCCAGGCGTCGAGGGCGGCAATCAGGGCGATAAATTCGGCGTCGGTAGGGGCGATGTCGGTGATGGTGTACATAGGTGAGCTCCTTTTTTACCCCACTGTAGCGCGGCCGGCGGCTTTTCCCGACATAGCATTAACTTATATTGCCGCCCGCCTATTGCGCTAACCCACTGAAACACAGTAATTTTATCCCCTGCCGTTCGTACTTGAGATCTGAATATGCACACCAAAGCCCGTAAAGTGATGATTATTGGCGCCGGCAATGTCGGCGCGTCGGCGGCCTACGCCCTGCTCAACCAGAGCATTTGCGAGGAGCTGATCCTCGTCGACCTTAACCAACAGCGCGCTGAGGCCCACGCTCAGGACCTGAGCGACGCCGCGGCCTACCTGCCGGGGATGATGACCATCTCCACCCGCGAGGCCAGCGACTGCGCCGATGTCGATATCGCGGTGATCACCGTCTCCGGCGGCGCGCTGCGCCCCGGCCAGAGCCGGCTGGATGAACTGACCTCCACCGCGAAGATTGTGAAGAGCATTGTGCCGACGATGATGGCCAACGGATTTAACGGCATCTTTCTGGTGGCCACCAACCCCTGCGACATCATCACCTGGCAGGTATGGCAGCTTTCCGGCCTGCCGCGCAGCCAGGTGCTGGGCACCGGCGTCTGGCTGGATACCACCCGCCTGCGTCGCCTGCTGGCGCAGGAACTGGAGATTGGCGCCCAGAGCATCGACGCCTTTATCCTCGGCGAGCATGGCGATACCCAGTTTCCGGTGTGGTCGCACTCCTCGGTATATGGCACGCCAATCGCCTACCTCTACCAGCAGCGCACCGGCCTGCCGCTCGATCGCGAGGCGATGGCTGACAAAGTGCGCAAGCTGGGATTTGAGATCTACGCGGGTAAAGGCTGCACCGAATATGGCGTGGCAGGGACCATCGCCGAGATCTGCCGCAATATCTTCACCGGCAGCCACCGCGCGCTGGCGGTCTCCTGCATTCTTGACGGCGAGTACGGGGTCAGCGGCGCGGCGGCTGGGGTGCCGGCGGTGCTGGCCCAGGGTGGCGTGAAGCAGATCATTGAACTGCAGCTGGCCGGCGAAGAGCAGGCGAAGTTCAGCCAGTCGATCGCGGTGATCAAGGCCAATATCGCCCGTCTGCCCTGACTGCAGCCTGCGAGTCAGTCGGCAATGATCAGCTGCGGGGAAAGGGTCTCCAGCGCCTCGCGGGTTTTATCCGGCAGGTGGGCGTCGGTCACGATATCGGTCAACGACGCCAGCGGAGCGATGTTGAACAGTGACCAGGCGCCGTATTTGGAGCTGTCCGCCAGCAGGATACGCCGCCGGGCATTGGCCATCAGATCGCGCTTCAGGGCGGCCTTTTCCTCCGTCGGGGCGGTGATCCCCTTCTCAAGGTCCCAGCCGTTGCAGCTGACGAAGGCGAGATCGGGCCAGATGGTCTGCAGCAGGCGGCGGCCGTGATCGCCGATGCACGACTGGCTGCTGTCATCGATGCGCCCGCCGATAATCGTCACTTCGATCTGCTTAAATTCCGATAGGAACAGCGCGATATGTAAATCGCTGGTGATCACCCGCAGCGGCAGATGGGTGATCTGCCGCGCCAGCTCAATCATGGTGGTGCCGGCGTCAAGCACAATGGCGTCGCCGGCTTTCACCAGCGCTGCCGCCGCACTGGCGATAGCCTGCTTCTCCAGCGTCGTCGGCTGGGAAGGAATAAACCGGTTCAGCGTCACCCCGCCGTGCGTTCGGCTGATCACCCCTTCCTGATCGAGTTTGATCAGGTCGCGGCGAATGGTGGCCGGCGAGGCGTTGGTCGCCGCCACCAGCTGGTCGACTGTCACCAGATTATGGCTTTTCAGGAAGTCCATAATCTGCTCTAACCGGTTATATCCCTTCATGTTATTCCTGCGCGATGTGCATGGCGAGCTCAATGGAGGTTGCCATGCTCTCAGACTTCGCTTTACCTGTCCAGGCAATATCAAACGCAGTGCCATGATCCGCGGAGGTACGGATAAACGGCAGCCCGGCGGTAATATTCACCCCGTCATAGAATCCCAGCAGCTTCAGCGGAATATGCCCCTGGTCGTGATACATCGCCACTACCATGTCGTACATGCCTTCGTGACACTGCATAAACACCGTGTCCGGCGGACAGGGGCCGGTCACCTCCACTCCCTTCGCCCGCATGGCGGCGACCGCCGGGGCGACGATACGGATCTCTTCATCGCCAAACAGGCCGTTCTCCCCGGCGTGCGGGTTAACGCCGGCGACCGCGATGCGCGGACGCGGATAGCCGACGCGGCGCAGAAAGCGATCCGCCACGCCAATCACCGTCTCAATCCGCGGCTGGTTTAGGGTATCGAGGAACTGGCGCAAGGAAATATGGGTAGTGATATGGATAACCTTAAGCTTCTCGGTATAGAGCACCATGGCGTAATCGGTAGTCTGCGTCAGGTGGGCCAGCAGTTCGGTATGGCCGGGATAAGCGTGCCCGGCGAGATGCAGCGCCTCTTTATTCAGCGGCGCGGTAGCGATGGCCGCGACCGCGCCCTCCAGCGCCAGCGCGGTCGCCCGCCTGATGCAGCGAAACGCGAGATCCCCTGCCTGGGCCTGGACTTCGCCAGGGCGCAGCCCCTGCGGGTCGCTGAGTGGTTCATCAATGACGTTGATGGTCGCTGGGGAGAAACTCGCCTCGGCGGGATGGTTAATAATGCGCAGCTCCGCCCGCGGTGTGATATTTAGCGCCAGGATCCGCCGCAGCGTCTGCGCGCAGCCCACCACCACCACCGGCGCGCCGCTCAGCGCCCCCTCGGCGAGGGATTTGATAATAATCTCCGGACCAATCCCTGCCGGGTCGCCCATTGTCACTGCAATCATCTTAGACACTCAGTTTCTCCTCAATAAAATTCACAACATGTAATAGCGTGGTGTCGGTGCCGAATCCTCCGGCTTTGGTCATCACCGGCCGCGACCAGCGGCCGCCGAGAAAATGCCCGTATGGAACGCACTCCGCCACCCGGCCGCGGATCTGAAACCCTGTGGCGCCGAGCGCGTGCGCGACGGCGATGGCCACATCGCCGCCGGTAAGATACAGCGCGCCAGGGGAAGACTGCGCCACCGCCTGCGCCGTGACGTCGGCAAGCCAGGCGCAGATGTGCTCCCCGTAGGCGGCGCGGCTGAGGCCGCGTTCACGGCACCGGGCTTCAATCCCTTGCCGGACGGCGTGATTCGGGCGGGTGGTTACCACGCAGTGCTGGCCCTCACGCAGCGCCCCGGCGATCCGAGAAGCTTCCTCCTTTGGCGATCCGCTGAAGGTCTGTTCGACATCAATTTCAATCACCCGTACTCGGGAATGGACCTGCAGCGCAGCAACCTGACGCTGCGCCATCTCGCTCATCGAACCGACCACCGCCAGCAGCGGGCCCTGCTCGCTGCGGCGCAGGCGGCGAGCCAGCGCCTCGCAGAGACCCGCCGAGCCGACCAGCAGGGTCTCCCGCGCATGGGGCGCAACGGCGTCGATCACCTGGTCCAGATGGCTGTCTTCCCAGGCGTCGACAATCAACACTCGCTTCTCCTCGCCCGCCGTCGCTAATGCCGCCGGAAGCTGGCCAGCGTTCAGGGTCAGACAGGGAAGACGGCTCTGCATGGCGATAATTTCGCTAATCTCCGCCCGGCTCGCCGGCGTTTTCGGATCGCTGGCAAATTCGGTCTGATCGAGGGGCACACCATGCACATAGCAGCGCCCGTCCCGGGTATGCCGCCCGGCTGCCGGATAAGCCGGGGCCACCACAGCCATCCGGCAGCCTTGCTCCGCCATCATTGCCTCCAGTTCGCCGCCGGGATTACCGCGCAGCGTGGAGTCAATCTTCTTTACCTGCCAGTGCGGGACGAATGTCGCCGCGCCGCGCAGCAGAGCGGCGACCTTGTCCGCCGCCGCCGCGGCGCTCATCGCCCGGCTGTCGCTGTTGAGAATTAATGCCCGGGCGGTTGATGGCTGTCCGGCGGTGAAGGCCACTTCCACCGACATACCCGCCTCCGCCAGGCTGACCCCGGCGTCATTGGCCCCGGTAAAGTCATCCGCCAGCACCAGCACTCTGTTATTGCCGTCGTTCATTGTCCTGCCTTGTAGTCGATAAAATCTTAAATTGATTATATTCAATCATATTTGATTAAATGTGAGCAAGTTCAAGTTATTAAGCTGCCGTATAAATTATAACTTTTCCCCATCAGACGAGTGGCAAGATTTATGAATGATTGAATTCAATCAATTACTACCAAGGAGAAACGCGTGGCGACGATACACAGCACAATCATCAGCGGGGCTGGCGCCTCATCGGCCCTGCTCCCGCTGCTGGCCGGTAAAACCTCAATCCTGCTGGTGACCGACAAGAACGTCGGGGCGCTGGAGGCAACCCAGGCGATTCATCGCCTGCTGGCGGCTGAAGGACGTGAAGTTGAGGTCATTGACAGCGTGCCAGCTGAGCCCAACCATCACGATGTTACGCAGATCGTCAGCCAGCTGGGCGCCAGCCAGCCGCAGATGGTCGTTGGTATCGGCGGGGGGAGCGTACTGGATGTAGCAAAACTGCTGTCAGTACTTCTGCACCCTGAGGCGCCCTCGCTGACGTCCCTGCTGGCAGGCGAGCAGCCGCAACGACGAATTTGCTCATTGTTAATCCCGGCCACCGCGGGCACCGGATCCGAAGCGACGCCGAACGCCATTCTGGCGATCCCCGAGCAGCAGACGAAGGTGGGGATCATCTCCCCGGTGCTGCTTCCGGACTATGTCGCCCTGCTGCCGGAGCTGACCACCAGCATGCCGCCCAGCATCGCGGCGTCGACCGGAATCGATGCTCTGTGTCATCTGCTGGAGTGCTTTACCTCCACCGTCGCCAACCCGGTGAGCGATAACGCGGCGTTAAACGGTTTACACAAGCTGGTACGCCATATCGAGCGTTCGGTAAATCAGCCGCAGGATCTGACGGCGAAGCTGGAGATGCTCTGGGCCTCGTGGTACGGCGGCGCAGCGATCAACTATGCCGGCACTCACCTGGTGCATGCGCTCTCCTATCCGCTTGGCGGTACCTGGCATCTGCCGCACGGGGTGGCCAACGCCATTCTGCTGGCGCCCTGCATGCGGGTGGTCCGCCCTCACGCGGTGGCGAAGTTCGCTCAAGTCTGGGACCTGATCCCTGATGCAGATCGCACGCTCAGCGCGGAAGAGAAATCCCATGCGCTGGTCGCATGGCTGGCGGCGCTGGTCAAACGACTGCCGCTGCCGGACAACCTGGCCGCGCTAGGCGTGCCTCAGGAGAGTATTTCCGCCCTCAGCGCAGCGGCGCAAAACGTCAAACGCCTGATGAACAATGCCCCATGCAGCGTCAGCCGCGAAGAGATCGCGGCCATCTACCAAACGCTGTATCCAGAACATGCCTAACAGGAGAAAGTTAAATGAGGAAAGCTATTAGCGGCGTACTCACCGCCATTGTCACTCCCTTTACCGCCGAGGGAGCGCTTAACCTGCCGGCGCTACGCCAGCAGGTGCAGCGCCAGCTCGCCGCAGGCAACGGTATTTTCTGCGGCGGCACCAACGGCGAGTTTTTTGTCCTCAATGAGGAAGAGAAGATCGCCATCGCCAGAACCTGCGTGGAAGAGGCGGCCGGTCGCGCGCCGGTGGTGGCCCATATTGGGGAGGTTTCCACCCGGGAGACGCGCCGGCTGGGCCAGCAGATCGCCCTCCTCGGAGTTGACGCGGTATCGGCCATTACCCCGTGGTTCGTGCCCTTGAAGCAGGAAGAGCTGATTAACCACTATACGGCGATCGCCGACGCGCTGAGCGTCCCGCTCTTTCTTTACAACATTCCCGCCCGCACCGGTAACACTATTGCCCCGGAGACCGCGCGCCAGCTGGCCCGCCACGAGAATATAGTCGGCATTAAGGATAGCGCCGGCAGCTACGACAGCCTGAAAGGCTTTCTCGACGCAGTGCGCGATATCGACGGTTTCGACGTTCTGAACGGGCCGGACTCGCTTATCCATCAGGGATTCGTCGACGGCTGCTCGGCCTGCATCTCGGGGCTTGCCAACGTCGCCCCCGCTGAAATTAACGCCATCTGGTCGCGCTTTCACGCCGGGGATATCGCCGGATCGCGCCAGGCCCAGGAGCAGGTAACGGGCCTGCGCACCGATCTGTATAAAGTGGCGTTCTCGCCTGCGGCGGTGAAGAAAGCCCTGCAGCTAATGGGTCACGAGGTGGGCGACAGCCGCTACGCGGTGCAGTTTAGTGACCACCAGCTGCAGCAGATTAAAAATATCATTAACACCTACCTTCACTAATTTACGTATCCGCCCCGGCCATCACTGGCTGGGGCAAGGTCTTGTATTTGCGACGCTCATTGTCGCCAGTAAACAGGAAACGGTTATGAAAGTAATTTGCACCTCGCCCTCATTCGCCAAATACGACGATGCGCCCATTTCGGCACTGAAAGAGGCCGATCTTGAACTGGTCATGTTGCCTGCCGATGCCTCTATAGAGATGCTGGCTCAGCATCTGCCTGATGCCATAGCGATGATTGTCGCCTTCACCGACATCAATGAATCGCTGCTGGCAAAGGCCCCGAGGCTAAAAATTGTCTGCAAACACGGCGTTGGTGTGGATAACATCGATCTTAACGCTACACGTCAGCGCAAAATTTTTGTCACTAACGTTCCTGATGCCAACAAGCATGCGGTGGCCGATTTTGCTTTTGGCTTAATTCTCAATACTGCCCGCCAGATTTATCAGGCAATCAGTGAAACGAAAGCAGGCAACTGGCCTCGTATTTTTGCCACTGATGTATATGGCAAAACCCTGGGGATCGTCGGTTTAGGCCATATCGGTAAGGAAGTGGCGCGACGTGCGCGCGGATTCAATATGCGAGTGCTCGCCACCGACGCCTGGCCAGACAGAGAATTTGCACAACAACACCAGATTGAATATGTCTCACTGGATACCCTGACGGCGCAAAGTGATTTTATTAGCCTGCATACCCCTTTAACCCCGGAAACTGAAAATATGTTTAATGCCGCCCGGCTACAGCAGATGAAATCAGGGGCATTCCTGATCAATGTTTCCAGAGGCGGTATTGTTGATGAACAAGCGTTGTATGAAGCACTAAAATCAGGACACCTCGCCGGAGCCGCAGCTGACGTTTTTCTCGAGGAACCTTGCGCTACGCACCCTTTATTTACCCTGGCGAATTTTGCGCCAACATCTCATATTGCTGGATATACGGATGGCGCAATTAGCAATATTAGCGCGCGCTGCGTCAACAATATTATTACCTGCGTCTGTCGTGGTAAACGACCTGAAAACATTATGAATTCGCTGTAAATAACGAGGTGGGAAGCATGCCATTCCCACCATGGTAACGAACATCTACTTAGAGCCGAATATATGAACACGACAGCTAACACTACTCGTATTCGCTGGTGGATAGCCGGGTTAATGTGGTTGGCTATTGCCATCAACTATATCGACCGGACAGTATTATCTGCCGCAGCCCCACATTTAATCGATGAACTGAAACTCGACCCCGAAATGATGGGGTTTATCATGGCGGCTTTTTTTTGGTCATACTCGTTATTACAGATCCCCGCCGGGTGGTTCGCCGATCGTTTTGGTCAGAAAAAAGGTCTTGGTTTAGCCGTCGCCTGGTGGTCAATTGCCACCTCGATGATGGGTGTTGCCACGGGTTTTAAATCACTTCTGGCACTGCGTCTGGCTTTAGGTGTTGGCGAGGCCGCCGCCTACCCCAGCAACGCAGGGATCGCCGCACGCTGGTTTCCGGATAAAGAACGTGCCACCGTATCCGGACTCTTCGATAGTGCGTCAAAATTTGGCGGGGCGATTGCCATGCCGCTTATCGTCTGGATGATCTACACCTTTGACTGGCGACTGACCTTTTTGATTATCGGCAGTGTGGGCATTTTATGGGTTATCGCCTGGTATTTTATCTATGCTGAAAACCCGGAAGAACACAAACGCATCAGTCCTTCAGAAGTGCGTATTATTCGTGATGGCCAAAAACAACATCACGGCGACAAAACTGTATTGCCCATGAAATGGTATAAGCTCTTGCGTTATCGTAACATTTGGGCAATGTGCATCGGCTTTTTTACCATCAATTATACCTCCTATTTTTTTATTACCTGGCTCCCTACTTACCTGGTAAAAGAAAAAGGTATGGATTTTATTAAAATGGGAATGGTAGCCGCTCTGCCTTTATTATGCGGGATGGTTATTGAAGTTTTTGCTGGCTGGGCCTCGGATCGTCTGGTACATAAGAAAGTACTGTCTCTTACGGCCACCCGTAAACTGTTTTTGACTATCGGCTTGCTTATGGCACTTTGTATCGGCTTTGCACCATTTACCGACTCTGTGTTTATGACCGTCTTTCTCTTGTGTGTCGCAAAATCAGGCACGACGGTCGCCGCATCGCAGGTTTGGGCCTTACCGGGTGATGTTGCACCCAAAAATAGCGTCTCAATTGTCGCTGGGCTGCAAAATACGGTTTCGAATATGGGAGGCGCAGTCGGTCCGATCATTACGGGTGCGATCGTTGCTGCGACAGGCTCATTCAACTGGGCACTGATTTTCTCGGCCATTCTTGTCGTTATCGGGATAATCAACTACCTGTTCCTGATGGGTAAAATTGAACCTATCAATGACAAAGGTGGAAAATCACCCGTCCTTAATGCCGCAGAACAACATTAAGTCCAATCCGCCCGGTAGAGGACGCCACCGGGCGTAAACACATTGTTAACCTCGCAGGTAAACCGTTCCGCGCATATAGGTGGTGGCCTGGCCGCTAATCAGCACACGGTCGCCCTGCCACTGGCAGCGCAGGTCGCCGCCGCGAGCGGAGACCTGGCGCGCCATCATGGTGGTTTTCCCCAGCTTTTCGCCCCACCAGGGGATCAGCATGCTATGGGCGGAGCCGGTGACCGGATCTTCCGGCACCCCTTCTCCCGGGCAGAAGAAGCGGCTGACAAAGTCATACTCTTCATCCGGCGCGCTGACGCAGATCATTTTGCCAAGCGTTCGCAGCCGCGCCATATCCGGTCGCACCGCTTCAACCTGCTGGCGATCCGCCAGCACCACCAGATAATCGCGCCCTTCCCGAACTTCAACGGCGGCCTCGAGTCCCAACCCGGTCAGCAGATCCGCCGGCGGGTTTTCCACCGGAGAGGTCGACCACGCAGGGAAATCGAGCGTCAGCCAGTCGCCATTACGGGTGACCCGCAGCTCACCAACAAAACGGGTGCTAAAGAGAATCGTCGCCGAAGGATGGTCGAGATATTCGAAAATAACGTGCGCAGCGGCGAGGGTCGCGTGACCGCAGAGATTGATCTCAGCGAGTGTGGTAAACCAGCGCAGCTCATAGCCCTCGTCGGTACGGACAAAGAAAGCCGTTTCGGATTGATTATGCTGCTGGGCCATTTTCAGGAGCACATCGTCGGCTAACCACTCGCTGAGCGGGCAGACGGCCGCGGCATTGCCGCCAAAGTTTTTATCGCTGAAAGCATCGACCAGATAAAATTGAATTTCCTGCATACCCTGTCCTTACTTTTTTTACTTTCCTTCAAGATGACATAAAAGCTCCCCCTTGACACTATCCATAGCAAAATTAATCGCTTAACCGCGGCCAGCCCCTTGCGATGAAATGAGACGCAGATCACAAAATGATTGTCTTTTCGCCAACAATCGTTTTAAGATCAGCGTCACATCTTTCCCTGAATCACCAGTCCAGAGCTTATGACTACGAATACGGTCTCACGCAAGGTAGCGTGGCTACGTGTCGTGACGTTGGCCATCGCCGCGTTTATTTTTAACACCACAGAGTTTGCCCCGGTCGGTCTGTTGTCGGATATTGCCGACAGCTTCGGCATGGAAACCGCCCAGGTGGGCATGATGCTGACCATCTACGCATGGGTGGTGGCGTTAATGTCGCTGCCGTTTATGCTGCTGACCAGCAAAGTGGAGCGCCGGCGCCTGCTTATCGGCCTGTTTATTCTGTTTATCGCCAGCCACGTCCTGTCGTTTTTTGCCTGGAATTTTGACGTGCTGGTGATCAGCCGCATTGGTATCGCCTTTGCGCATGCAGTGTTCTGGTCGATAACGTCGGCACTGGCCATCCGCATGGCCCCGCCGGGCAAACGGGCGCAGGCGCTGAGCCTGATCGCCACCGGTACCGCGCTGGCGATGGTGTTTGGTATTCCGATCGGGCGCATTATCGGCCAGTACTTTGGCTGGCGGATGACCTTCCTGGCGATCGGCCTCGGCGCGTTAGCCACCCTGGCCTGCCTCGTAAAACTGCTGCCGACCCTGCCGAGCGAACATTCTGGCTCGCTGAAAAGCCTGCCGGTGCTGTTCCGCCGCCCGGCGCTGGTCAGCGTGTACATTCTGACCGTGGTGGTGGTGACCGCTCATTATACCGCCTACAGCTATATCGAGCCCTTTGTCCAGACGGTAGCGGGCCTGAGCGGCAACTTTGCCACCGTACTGCTGCTGATCCTTGGCGGGGCCGGTATTATCGGCAGCATTCTGTTCGGTAAACTCGGTAACCAGCACGCGTCGGGGCTGATAAGCCTGGCGATTGCCCTGCTGCTCGCCTGCCTGCTGCTGCTGCTGCCGGCCTCGCATAACCCGCAGCACCTGATGCTGCTCAGCATCTTCTGGGGGGTGGCGATCATGATTATCGGTCTCGGCATGCAGGTGAAAGTGCTGGCCTCCGCTCCGGATGCCACCGACGTCGCCATGTCTCTGTTCTCGGGCATCTTTAATATCGGCATAGGCGCCGGGGCGCTGGTCGGCAGCCAGGTGAGTCTGCATCTTTCCATGGCCTCCGTCGGCTACGTCGGCGCCATTCCGGCGCTGGTCGCGCTGGTCTGGTCGCTGATGATATTCCGTCGCTGGCCGGTATCGCTGGAAGACCATCAGCCGCACCACTCCTGATTCCGTCGCACAAAAAAGCCCGCCGGTATCGCGCCGGCGGGCTTTTTTTCTCTGCGCATCGCGGGCGGTCAGGGATGCCAGGTCGAAATGATCTCCAGCACGCCGTTAATAATAAACTGCACGCCCATGCAGACCAGCAGAAAGCCCATCAGTCGCGAGATGGCCTCGATGCCGCCTTTGCCAACCAGACGCATAATCGCGCCGGAACTGCGCAGACAAGCCCACAGAATCACCCCTAACAGCAAAAAGATGATCGGCGGCGCCGCCAGCACCACCCACTCCGGGAAGTCCACGCCGTGCTTAACGGTCGAGGCGGAGCTAATAATCATCGCGATGGTGCCCGGACCGGCGGTGCTTGGCATCGCCAGCGGCACAAAGGCGATATTGGCGGTCGGTTCATCCTGCAGTTCTTCCGATTTGATCTTCGCTTCCATCGAATCGTGGGCTTTTTGCTGGGGAAACAGCATGCGGAAACCGATAAAGGCCACAATCAATCCGCCGGCGATACGCAGCCCAGGTATTGATATGCCGAATGTATTCATCACCACCTGACCGGCATACCACGACACCATCAGGATGGCGAAGACATACACCGATGCCATTAACGCCTGTTTATTACGCTCGGCGTTGTTCATATTACCGGCCAGGCCAAGGAACAGCGCCACGGTTGTGAGTGGATTCGCCAGCGGTAAAAGCACCGCCAGGCCGAGCCCTATTGCTTTAAACAAATCGAACATAGTTAATTAAAGTCCCGTTAATATTCATTTTTTAAGAATGGTTTCACTCCGTGAGTATATCGGCTTCAACAAATTTGACGCCAGCCTGCTGATAAATCACTTCTGCAAAAAAATAACAAGCGTTAGAAAAATCATAAAGAGTGACCCACATCGTACTTTTCCATTTTAGCAAATCGTGGCATCGGCCAATTCATAATGTTGACTTATGATTGCCTGGGAAATAGTATCACTTGCAACTAATTACTTGCCTGGGCAACCATTATGAAAAGTACCAGCGACCTGTTTAATGAAATGATCCCGCTGGGTCGCTTGATCCAGATGGTTAACCAGAAAAAAGATCGCCTGCTCAATGACTACCTCTCACCTATGGATATTACCGCGACCCAGTTTCGCGTGCTCTGCTCCATTCGTTGCGAAGTATGTATTACCCCCGTTGAGCTGAAAACCGTGCTTTCCGTCGACCCGGGCGCGATGACGCGCATGCTCGACCGCCTGGCGTGCAAAGGCTGGATTGAACGGTTACCCAACCCAGCTGACAAGCGCGGCGTGCTGGTGCAGTTGACGCCGGACGGCGCAGCCCTTTGCGAGCAGTGTCATCAGGTTGTGGGTCAGAAGTTACACCAGGAGTTAACGAAAAATCTGTCGGCGGACGAAGTCGCCATGCTTGAGCAACTGCTCAAGAAGGTCCTGCCGTAAAAATAAGAAGAGGTAAGATGATGTCCAGACGTAATAATGACGCCATCACTATCCATAGTATTTTGTCGTGGATCGAGGATAACCTGGAATCGCCCCTGTCGCTGGAAAAAGTGTCTGAGCGCTCCGGTTACTCTAAGTGGCACCTGCAACGTATGTTTAAGAAAGAGACCGGCCATTCCCTCGGCCAGTACATCCGCAGCCGCAAGCTGACGGAGATTGCGCAGAAGCTCAAGCAGAGTAATGAGCCAATCCTGTACCTGGCGGAACGCTATGGTTTCGAGTCGCAGCAGACCCTGACGCGAACGTTCAAGAACTATTTCGATGTTCCGCCCCACAAGTATCGCATAACGAATGTACCTGGCGAATCCCGCTATCTACATCCGCTAAATAACTGATGTTAATCGCCTGCACTATAAAAGACGTATTGAGGAAATCATGAAACTATTCGCTGCCGCAGCTATCGTACTCTTGTCGCTGGCCTCCAGCCTCAGCTATGCGGAGCAAAACACCACGCCGGTGCGTCAAAACCAGCGTGATACAATGATTATCCCTTCAGAACATAATGATTCGCCGTTTGATTTCAATCATATGGCGGCTGGTAATGATAAATCTGACGAACTTGGCGTGCCGTACTACCAGCAGCACGACCTGTGATGCCATTACACGCATAATTGTGTATAGCCCCGTCTCCGGGGCTTTTTTTTATCCGCGCGCCATGCCAGGCCGCACCAAACGTAAGCCAAAGACATTAATGTAGAGTCCGGCCATAATCAGCACCGCCCCGGTGAGCTGCAGTCCGCTCAGCGTCTCCCCGAGCAGCAGCGCAGCGCTGGCCATTCCCACCACCGGCACCAGCAGCGACAGCGGCGCCACCCGCCAGGTTTCATACCGCCCCAGCAGCGATCCCCAGATGCCATAGCCGACGATAGTGGCGATAAACGCCAGATAAAGCAGCGACAGTATCGTTAGCAGATCGATGTGTTGCAGACTCGCCAGCATGGTCTGCGGGCCATCGATCAACAATGAGGCCAGCATAAACGGCAGCACCGGGATCAGCGCGCTCCAGACCACCAGCGACATGATTGGCGGCCGGCTCGCCTGGGACATGATTTTCTTGTTGAAAATATTGCCGCAGGCCCAGCTGAGCGCCGCCGCGAGGGTCAGCATAAAGCCCACCAGCGGCACATGCTCCCCGCCAAGGCTGCCCTCCACCAGCACCAGCACGCCAAAGATCGCCAGGGCGATCCCCGCCAGCTGCTTGCCCTGCAGACGTTCGCCAAAGACGAAGGCGCCAAGGATGATGGTGAAGAAGGCTTGCGCCTGCAGCACAAGGGAGGCCAGCCCGGCCGGCATACCCAGGCCGATAGCGCAGAACAGAAAGGCGAACTGACCGAAACTTATGGTCAGGCCATAGCCCAGCAGCAGGCGCAGCGGAATAGCTGGCCGGGCGACAAACAGCAGCGCCGGGAAGGCGACCAGCATAAAGCGCAGCCCCGCCAGCATCAGCGGCGGCATATTGTGCAACCCCAGCTTAATCACCACAAAGTTAAGCCCCCACACCACCACTACCAGCAGCGCCAGTAGTCCATCTTTCCTCGTCATACCCCTGCCTCTGTCGTTATTGGAATTTTTGTGAACAAAATCAAAGTAGCGAAAAAGCGGCCGCCGGGATAGATCATTATTTTTGGCAGGCCCGGAAGTGCGCCCGTCGACCGCGATGACCTGTACAAGGCGTAATGACCGTGTTATTTGTGATCGAAGACATAAAATTATAACAACATGACAGGCAAGGAAATCATGATCACCACTCTCCGGCGCTCCACCATCGCGCTGCTGGCATCGTCGTTACTGTTGACTATCGGCCGCGGGGCCACACTGCCGTTTATGACCATCTATCTCACCCGACGCTTTCAGCTGGAGGTGGATGTGATTGGCTATGCCCTGTCGCTGGCGCTGGTGGTTGGGGTGTTGTTCAGCATGGGTTTTGGCATCCTCGCTGACAGGTTCGATAAAAAGCGCTATATGGTGTGGTCAGTGCTGGTGTTTATTCTCGGCTTCAGCGCAATACCGCTGGTCAATAACGCCCCCCTGGTGGTGATCTTCTTTGCGCTGATCAACTGCGCCTACTCGGTCTTTTCCACCGTCCTGAAAGCCTGGTTCGCCGATCGGCTGACGGCAGAGAAAAAAGCGCGCATCTTCTCGCTGAACTACACCATCCTCAACATCGGCTGGACCGTTGGGCCGCCCATCGGCACCCTGCTGGTAATGCACAGTATCAATTTGCCGTTCTGGCTGGCGGCCGCCTGCGCCGCCTTTCCGCTGGTGTTTATTCAGCTGTTTCTTCAGCGGGATGACGCCGCCGCGGCCCAGCCGGGCGCCGCGCCCTGGTCGCCTTCGGTGTTGCTGCGCGACCGGGCGCTGCTGTGGTTTACCTGCTCCGGGCTGCTGGCCTCCTTCGTCGGCGGCGCCTTCGCCTCCTGTCTCTCGCAGTATGTGCTGGTGGTCGCCAGCAGCGATTTCGCCGAGAAAGTGGTGGCCGTGGTGCTGCCGGTCAACGCCGCGGTGGTGGTTGCTCTGCAGTACGCGGTTGGCCGGCGGCTGAGCGCGAGAAATATCCGCCCGCTGATGACCTTCGGCACCGTCTGCTTTGTGATCGGCCTTGTGGGCTTTATGTTCTCTGGCGCCAGCCTGTGGGCGTGGGGGATCTCGGCGGCGATCTTCACCCTCGGGGAAGTGATTTATGCCCCCGGGGAGTATATGCTGATTGACCATATTGCCCCGCCGGGGATGAAGGCCAGCTACTTCTCCGCCCAGTCGCTGGGGTGGCTGGGGGCGGCATTCAACCCGATGCTGACGGGGTTGATCCTCACCCATCTGCCGCACTGGTCGCTTTTTGTCATTCTTATCGTGGCGATTGTCGCCGCCTGGCTGATGATTTTCCGCGGGATCAATGCCCGCCCCTGGCAACCGGATTCTCCGCTGGCCAACGCCTGACGCCAGCTGGCATGCGGCTGTCAGGTTGCTGTCGGGCCGTTGTCGGGTCGCTGTCGTGGTGGCTGGCGGCCCGGTTCACCATACTCCATCACAGGTTTACATCCGCAGAACGTTATGGAGCATACGAATATGAACAGCAACAATCAGGTCAAACAATTACGGCTGCAGCGCGCCTGGTCCCAGGAGCAGTTGGCCGAAATGGCGGGTCTCAGCGTCCGCACGATCCAGCGCATTGAGAATGGCGAACGCCCGGGGCTGGAGACCCTCAGCGCCCTCGCCGCGGTCTTTGAGGTGACGGTGGCCGAGATCGGCGGCGAAGCCCGGCGGGAAGACGCGCCGGGCCAGGAAGCCTCACTGGATCTGCGCATAGAGGAAGCCAAAGCGCGGGTGCATCAGGAGAGCCGCTTTTTCCGTTCGCTGTCGGTGGCGCTGGTGGTTTGCGTGCTGCTGGCGGTGCTTAACCGCTTCACTAATCCACAGTACTACTGGTCCGGCTGGGTCGCCCTGATCTGGGGCGCCCTGCTGGTGGTGAGAGGATTACGCCTGTTCGTGTTCGGCGAATGGATTAAAAACTGGCGCCAGGCGCGCCTGCAGCGGCTGCTGCGCAAATAGGCCGCAAACCGGCGGCGCGACCGCCGCCGGCATGGTCAGATGGTCACCATGGCGCGCACGCCGTCGCTCTCCATATCACCACCCTTGCCTTGCTGGACGATGGCGCCGCGCGACATCACCAGGTAGTGGTCCGCCAGTCCGGCGGCAAAGTCATAGAACTGCTCCACCAGCAGGATCGCCATGTCTCCGCGGCTCGCCAGCTGGCGGATCACCTCGCCAATCTCTTTGATGACCGAGGGCTGGATCCCCTCGGTGGGTTCATCAAGGATCAGCAGCTGTGGGCGGCTGGCCAGCGCGCGGCCAATCGCCAGCTGCTGCTGCTGGCCGCCGGATAAGTCACCGCCTCGCCGCTGCTTCATGGTCCTGAGCACCGGGAAAAGCTGGTAGATCTCCTCCGGCACCTGCTGCGCTTCGCGGGCGGGAAAGCGCGACAGCCCCATCAGCAGGTTTTCTTCCACCGTCAGGCGCGGAAATATCTCGCGCCCCTGGGGGACGTAGGCGACCCCGGCCTGCACCCGCTGGTGCGGTTTGCGATGGGTGATGTTCTGATCCTGCCAGCGTACCTCACCGCTGCGCGCCGGGATCAGCCCCATCAGGCATTTCAGCAGCGTGGTCTTACCGACGCCATTGCGCCCCAGCAGGCAGGTGACTTCGCCCTGGCGGGCGGAAAAATCCACCCCGCGTAAAATATGGCTGCCGCCGTAGTATTGATGTAGCTGACTCACCTGTAACATTGGCGCTCCTTAACGTCCCAGATAAACTTCAATGACCTGCTCATTGGCCTGTACCTCCCGCAGCGATCCCTCCGCCAGCACCTGGCCCTGATGCAGGACCGTCACCCGGTCGGCGATGGTCTCGACAAATCCCATGTCGTGCTCCACCACCATCAGGGAGTGCTGTCCAGCCAGGGTACGAAACAGCTCCGCCGTATACTCCGTTTCCGCATCGGTCATGCCGGCCGCCGGCTCATCAAGCAGCAGCAGATGCGGCTCCTGCACCAGCAGCATGCCGATCTCAAGAAACTGTTTCTGACCATGGGACAACAGACCGGCCTGGCGGTAGCGCTCGCCGTCAAGACGCAACAGGCGCAGCACCTCATTCAGCCGATCGTCCTGTTCGCTGCTTATCCGGGCGCGCAGGCTGGCCCACACCGATTTATCCCCCTTCATCGCCAGGGCGAGATTTTCCGCCACCGTCAGCGCTTCGAAGACCGTCGGCTTCTGAAACTTGCGCCCGATGCCCTGGCGGGCGATGGCCACCGGGTCAAGAGTGGTCAGATCCACCGACTGGTCATAGAGCGCTTTGCCGCTTTGCGGCCGGGTCTTGCCGGTGATCACGTCCATCAGGGTGGTCTTGCCCGCCCCGTTGGGGCCGATCACACAGCGCAGTTCGCCGACGCCTATCGCCAGCGACAGATCCGTCAGCGCCCGGAAACCGTCAAAGCTGACGTTGATGTTCTCCAGCTGCAGCACCGGATCGGTTTGTTCGCGAAAGCGATCGCCGGGCAGCTGGCGGGTAAATAGTCCTTCATCCGGTTGCATTAGCGGTCTCCTCGACGCAGCAGGCCCATCACCCCGCGGGGTAAAAACAGGGTCACAATGATGAAGATGAGGCCGAGAAACAGCTGCCAGTACTCTGGCATCGCCACGGTGAAAATGCTTTTCGCACCGTTGACCAATCCGGCGCCAAGCACCGGGCCAATCAGGGTGCCGCGCCCGCCGAGCGCCACCCAGATGGCGGCCTCGATGGAGTTGGTCGGCGACATTTCGCTGGGGTTGATGATCCCGACCTGCGGGACATATAACGCCCCCGCCAGACCGCAGAGCACCGCCGACAGCGTCCACACCAGCAGCTTGAAGCCGCGCGGGTCGTACCCGCAGAACATCAGTCGGTTTTCGGCGTCACGCACCGCGGTGAGGATCCGGCCAAACTTACTCTGCGCCAGCGCCGCGCCCAGCCACAGGGTCAGCAACAGCAGCAAAACCGTGGCCATAAACAGGCTGGCGCGGGTGCCGGTGGCGGTGACAGGAAAACCCAGCAGCGTAGTAAAACCGGTGAAGCCGTTATTCCCGCCAAACCCGGTCTCGTTGCGAAAGAACAGCAGCATACCGGCATAGGTCAGGGCCTGGGTCATGATCGAGAAATAGACCCCTTTGATCTTCGAGCGAAAGGCAAACCAGCCGAACACCAGGGCCAGCAGACCGGGAACCAGCACCACCAGCGCCATCGCCCAGGCGAAATGCTGCGTGCCCCACCAGAACCAGGGCAGCTCGCTCCAGGAGAGAAAAGACATAAACGCCGGTAGACCGTCGCCCGCCGCCTGGCGCATCAGGTACATTCCCATGGCGTACCCGCCGAGGGCAAAGAAGATCCCGTGCCCCAGCGACAGCATGCCCGCATAGCCCCAGACCAGATCCAGCGCCACCGCCACAATGGCGTAGCAGAGGATTTTGCCGCTCAGCGTCAGCAGCCAGCTCGGCACCGCCAGCGGATGCGAGGCCGGCAGCAGCGCCAGGAATGGCATACTCAGCAGCCCCAGCACCAGCAGGATCCCCAGCCAGCGCAGAGGCCGCGGCGCGCGCTGCGCCAGCGTTAAGGTGATTGGTTGGCTCATTAGTCGATAACCCTCCCTTTCAGCGCGAACAGACCCTGTGGGCGTTTCTGAATAAACAGAATAATCATCACCAGGATCAGGATCTTGCCCAGCACCGCGCCCATTTGCGGTTCGAGAATTTTGTTGAAAATGCCCAGCCCAAAGGCCGCCGCCACGCTGCCGGCCAGCTGGCCGACGCCGCCCAGCACCACCACCAGAAACGAGTCGATGATGTATCCCTGACCCAGTTCAGGCCCGACGTTGCCAAGCTGCGACAGCGCCACGCCGCCCAGCCCGGCAATACCAGAGCCGAGGCCAAAGGCCAGCATATCCACCCGCCCGGTAGGCACGCCGCAGCAGGCGGCCATCGCCCGGTTCTGCGTCACGGCGCGGACGTTCATCCCCAGACGGGTACGGTTCAGGATGAGCCAGGTAAAACACAGCACCAGCAGGACGAACGCCAGCACCGCCAGCCGGTTCCACGGCAGGATCAGGTTCGGCAGGACCTGCACGCCGCCGGAGAGCCAGGCCGGGTTTGCCACCTCCACGTTCTGCGCGCCAAACAGCATCCTCACCAGCTGGATAAGCATCAGGCTGATCCCCCAGGTGGCGAGCAGCGTTTCCAGCGGCCGACCATACAGATGACGAATAATGGTGCGCTCCAGCGCCATGCCGATCCCGGCGGTCACCAGAAACGCCACCGGCAGCGCGACCAGCGGATAAAAGGCCAGCCATTGCGGCGCGAGCTGCGCCAGCGCCTGCTGTACCAGCCAGCAGCTGTAGGCGCCGATCATTAACATCTCGCCGTGGGCCATGTTAATCACCCCCAGCAGGCCATAGGTGATCGCCAGCCCCAGCGCGGCCAGCAGCAGCACCGAGCCCAGCGACAGCCCCATAAAGGCCTGGCCCAGCAGATCGCCGAGCAGCAGACGATGTTTGATCTTTTGCAGGCTATCGCTGGCCGCCTCGCGCACCGCCGCATCCGGCTCATGCTGGGCATCGGTAAAGGGGATCAGCAGCGCCTGGGTTTCCGGGTCCGCGGAATGGCCGAGCAGCGTCACGGCGGCCAGCCGCGCGCTGGCCTCAGGCTGAGTGAGCTGCAGGCGCGCCAGCGCCACCTCCAGCAGACCCCGCACATTATCATCGGTTTCCGCCTGCAGCCGCTGTTGCAGCAGCGCGGCCATGGCCGGAGTCGCTTCCCGCTGTAGCGTTCGTGCGGCGGAAGCTCTCTCCGTGACGTTGTCACTTAAAATAAGGTGGCTGGCCAGCGCGCCGGCAGCCAGATTGCGCAGCCGGTTGGTCAGACGGACCGGCCGGGTTTCGCCCTGCGGCGCGGCGACAGCGCCCAATGGCTGTAATCCGCCCTGTCGGGTGCGGAAAGCATGTTTTCCGTCGTCCATCACCAGGCTCTCGGTGGTCAACGCCCGCAGCAGCGGCAGACGATCCGCCTGCGGCGCTGCCGCCCACTGGGTCAACAGCTGCGCCTGCTGGCTGCGACTGGCGGCAACGAAGTCGTCCGCCTCCGCGGCCTGCGCCCGCCATGGCAGCAAGGTCAGCAATAGCGCCAACACACTCATGAGACGCAATGCGTTCATGTCGTTCTCCTCTGGTCAGCGGCCGACGGGCGCGACGCTCCCGCCCCGTCGGCCGTGGCGCTTACTGGCTGACGGTTTTCACCGGATGGTCAGGTTTCTTATCATTACCGGGGATCCACGGACTCCACGGCTGCGCGCGAACGGGCTCATCGGTCTGCCAGACCACGTTGAACTGGCCGTTGCCTTCAATTTCACCGATCATCACCGGCTTATGCAGATGGTGGTTGGTGGCATCCATGGTCAGGGTAAATCCGGACGGCGCGTTGAAGGTCTGCCCGGCCATCGCCTCGCGTACTTTGTCAACATCGGTGGTGCCCGCTTTGGTCACCGCCTGCGCCCACATATGCAGGCCCACCCAGGTCGCTTCCATCGGATCGTTGGTCACCACCGTATCGGCATTCGGCAGCTTGTGCGCTTTGGCATACGCGCGATAATCGGCGACAAAGGCTTTGTTGGTCGGATTATCGACGGACTCAAAGTAGTTCCATGCCGCGAGGTTGCCGACCAGCGGTTTGGTATCGATGCCGCGCAGCTCCTCTTCCCCCACCGAGAACGCCACCACCGGTACATCGGTCGCTTTCAGACCCTGGTTAGCCAGCTCTTTGTAGAACGGTACGTTGGAATCGCCATTGATGGTGGAGACCACTGCCGTTTTGCCACCGGCGGCGAATTTTTTGATATTGGCGACGATGGTCTGGTAATCGCTGTAGCCGAACGGGGTGTAGACCTCCTCGATATCTTTGTCCTGGATCCCTTTGGCATGCAGGAAGGCGCGGAGGATCTTGTTGGTGGTGCGCGGATAGACGTAGTCCGTCCCCAGCAGAAAGAAACGTTTAGCGCCGCCGCCGTCCTCGCTCAGCAGGTATTCCACCGCCGGGATAGCCTGCTGGTTAGGCGCCGCGCCGGTATAGAAGACGTTGGGGGACATCTCTTCCCCTTCGTACTGCACCGGGTAGAACAGCAGGCCGTTCAGTTCCTCAAACACCGGCAGGACCGATTTACGCGAGACCGACGTCCAGCAGCCAAACACCACCGCCACTTTATCCTGGGCCAGCAGCTGGCGCGCCTTCTCGGCAAACAGCGGCCAGTTGGAGGCCGGGTCGACCACCACCGGCTCCAGTTTCTTGCCCAGCACCCCGCCTTTGGCGTTGATGTCGTCGATGGCCATCAGCGCGACGTCTTTCAGCGGCGTTTCGGAAATCGCCATCGTCCCGGAGAGCGAATGCATGATCCCGACTTTGATGGTGTCGGCGGCATAGGCCTGGAAGGAGAGACCCATAGCCATAACAGAGGCGGAGAGTGCAAAAGCTTTTAATAACGTTCTACGTTGCATGATTCACTCCTGAGTAGCGCAAAAAATAAAGAATTAACAGCTAACCAGAGGTGATAAGGCAAAAAAGGTGCCAGGTTGTGAAAACAGCGGGATGCGGCGCAGGTGGGCGATAGTGGCGAAGAGGATGGCAGCGTTGCCTCATCACGGTGCAACGCTGCGCTAAGAAAGCAATTACCAGACGTCGGCGGCGATGGAGGTCACCAGACGGACCTTTTGCCATTGCTGGTCTTCGCTGAGGGCATTCCCCTCTTCAGTGGAGGCGAAACCGCACTGCGGGCTGAGGCAGATCTGCTCGAGCGGCACGTACTGCGCGGCCTCGGCGAGTCGCGCTTTTACCCCCTGCGGATTCTCCAGCTCGCCGTTTTTGGTGGTGATCAACCCGAGGACCACCTGCTGATGGCCGGGACGAATAAAGCGCAGCGGCGCGAAATCCCCGGAGCGGTCGTTGTCGTACTCCAGGAAGAAGGCATCGACATTAACGCTGCCAAACAGCACCTCGGCAACCGGCTCGTAACCGCCTTCCGAGATCCAAGTTGAACGGAAGTTACCCCGGCAGACGTGCAAGCCCACCGTCAGATCGGCCGGCTTACCCTCCAGCGCCTGGTTCAGCACCCGGGCATAAATACGCGCCAGCGCATCCGGATCCTCGCCGCGCTCACGTACCTGCTGGCGCTGGGCATCGGAGCACAGATAGGCCCACACGGTATCGTCCAGCTGCAGATAGCGGCAGCCGGCGTCATAAAACGCGCGGATGGCGTCGCGCCAGGTGGTGGCCAGATCGTCGAAGTAGTCGCTAAGATCCGGGTAGACCGTGGCATCGATATCTTTCCGCCCGCCGCGGAAGTGCAGCACGCTCGGGCTGGGAATGGTCATCTTCGGCTGCGCGTCGCCGCTGATGCTTTTCAGATAGCGGAAATCCTCCAGCATCGGGTGGTCGCCAAACGCCAGCTTGCCGGTGACGCGAACGCCGTGCGCTTTGGTCTGCACGCCGTTGAACTGGATCCCCTGCTCGGCATCGTAACGTTCAACGCCCTGCAGGCCATCGAAGAAATCGAAATGCCACCATGCGCGACGAAACTCACCGTCGGTGACCACGTGCAGGCCGCAGTCGCATTGCTGCTGAACCAGATGACGGATCGCGTTATTCTCAATCTCGCGTAGCTGAGCGGCGTCGATAATCCCCTCAGCCAGCTGCTGACGCGCCTGTTTAATGCTGTCCGGGCGCAAAAAACTGCCGACGATGTCTGCGCGGAACGGGGCCTGTTGACGTTGCATGCTGTCTCCTTAGCGGTGGGCGCGTTAGTTGCCCACCGTGATAGTTCATTACTTGAATTTTTAGACTTCTGGATGGCTATATGTCCAGATACTGGCATGCAGAGTGGTGGGTCGCAAACGAGAATATTTCATGGTACATGAAAAATTTTCAATCACCGGAAGCAAACGCATAGCCCTCATCTTCCCAGCCGGTGAGTCCGCCGAGCATCATTTTCACCGGCCGCCCCAGCTCGGCCAGCTTCAGCGCGGCAACGTCAGCGCCGTTGCAGTGCGGCCCGGCGCAGTAGACCACAAAGAGGGTATCCGCCGGCCAGGCCGCCATTCGCTCGGCGGTGATCTGGCTGTGCGGGAGATGCTGCGCGCCTGGCAGGTGACGTCTGGCGAAAGCTTCCTCGCTGCCGACCACGTGCAGCAGGACGAAGTCGACCTCGCCGGCACGCTGGGCGCTGTGCACATCGGCGCAGTCGGTCTCAAGATGCAGCTTATGGCTGAACCAGCGGATAGCCTCAGCGGAGGTGGCAGGGGGAAATTGGGTTACTACACTCATGGCGTCTTCTCCTTGTCTGTGATAACACTACTTTACTGACGCCCATCACCCTGATCTGCCGACAACCATGACAGAAAACGCTAACATCCTGACAACCCCTTCTGTGACACCGTCACATCATCAGGTGGTCGCCCTCGCCTACGATGGCCTGTGCACCTTTGAGTTTGGCGTAGCCGTGGAGATCTTCGGCCTGCCGCGCCCGGAAATGGGCGACAACTGGTACCAGTTCGCCGTCGCCGCCGTCGATGAAGGGCCGCTGTGCGCCACCGGCGGCATCCGCCTGATGACCGACGGCGGTCCTGAACTTCTCGCCCAGGCGGATACGATCGTGGTCCCCGGCTGGCGCGGCGTCGACGCCCCGGTCCCCGAGGCGCTGTGCGCCGCGCTGGCTTCCGCCCACGCCCGCGGATGTCGGATTATTTCTATCTGTTCCGGGGTGTTCGTTCTCGCCGCCGCCGGGCTGCTCAATGGCCGCCAGGCGACAACCCACTGGCGCTACACCGCGGCGCTGCAGTCCCGTTTTCCGCAGATCCAGGTGGTGGAGGACGTCCTTTACGTGGGCGATGCTTTGCTGATGACTTCCGCCGGCAGCGCGGCGGGGATCGACCTTTGTCTGCATCTGGTGCGTGAAGATTTCGGCAGCGAAGCCGCCAACGTCGTCGCCCGCCGCCTGGTCGTCTCTCCCCATCGCGACGGCGGTCAGGCGCAGCAGGTCCTGCGCCCGGTAGCCCGCAGCCGGGAGAGCCTGCGCCTCGGTCAGCTGTTTGACTATCTGCACCAGCATCTTGCCGCCAGCCATACCGTCGCTTCCCTCGCCCAGCGCGCCGGCATGGGGACGCGCACCTTTTTGCGCCGCTTTGAGGAGGCCACCGGTAAAACGCCCGCCCGCTGGCTGCTGGAGGAACGACTGCTGCGCGCCCGCCAGCACCTGACGGAGAGCACGATGGGCATCGATCAGATCGCTGAGCGCTGCGGGTTTGCCAGCGCCGGCACCCTGCGCCACCATTTTCGCCAGCACTTCGCGCTCAGCCCGCTGCAGTACCGTAAACAGTTTACGCCTTCTCCGATTGCAAAATCGTCGCAGCCACGGACAATAGACGGCCACAGTAAACCGGTCGCCAGGAGGGTCGATGATGAAGAAAGAGTGTCGGGTAGTGATCTATAAAGAGGGGCTGCTGGGCAGTCTGTTTTTTGGCGAAGCCAAGGCCGACCCTGACAAAATGAGCCAGTTTCTCAGCAGCTATACCCGTGAGGGATGGGAAGTGAAAACCATGTCGGTGGAGCGCCGCCGTACCGCCCTGTTCTGGTCGCGGGAAGCGTATCTTTTCGTGCTCGAACGCCCCCTCTGATAGCCTGCGCCTGGTTTACACGTTTAAGCCAGGCGTTTCTAAGCGTCAGCTTTCAGGGCTGACGGATATAGCCCTGCGCCTGCATTTTCTGCATGCCTTCCTCGCTGGCGCAGACCATGCCGGTAGTCAACATGGCAAAGCCAAAGCGCTGATAAAACGTAATTTTATCGGCCACCGCATAGATAAATATTTTGCCAAAGGGCAGGAGTTGCTCCCGGATGGCCAGCATCAGCTGTTGCCCGTAGCCCTGTCCCTGACGAGCGGGGACGATCGCCACATCCGCCAGATAGCTGCTCCAGGTACAGTCGCTGATGGCTCGCGCCACGGCAATCAGCTGACCGTTCTCATAGCCAAACCAGCAGAAGGTGCTCTGGCGGAACGCCTGCTCCAGTTGCTGAACATCACGCTCATTCAGCCCGGCCTCGGCGATGATCGTTCGCACTCGCTGCCAGTCCACCCGCCCGATTGCCTCTTTACCCTCAATCACCATCATGACCTTGTCTCCCGTCGTCTCCCGGAAGCAAGATCTAGCATGCCGCGGCAGGATATGCCAGATGGAAAGCCGGACTGAAGCAGTCGGTACAGGGTGGAAGGGGCAAAAAAAACCGCCATATGACTGGCGGTAAATCAATGCTTGCATGGATAGATTGTGTTTTGCATTTTTCGCAGACAGATAAGCTTTACCTCTCTACGTTTGCTGCCGAAGTTAGCATGCTCAACTTCAATAAAGCCTCAACGACCAGCAGCTAAAGCTTCTCCACCAGCGCTTTCAACTGCGCCAGGGTCTGCTGCCGGTCCTCCGCGGCGGCGACAGGCCAGGCCGACTGGCGCACGATGAGCCGGGTCGGCAGCAGCTCGCGGATCCGCAGCTGCGGGGCCGCCATCAGGGCAATCAGCCGCTCCACCGCCCTTTTGCCCAACAGATCGAAGTCCTGCGCCACCGTGGTGAGCGGCGGCTGGAAGTAAAGGCTGTCGGCGGTGTCATCGTAGCCGGTCACCGATACCGCCTGGCTGCCGCTGCGATTGAGCTGGGCCAGCGCGCTGAGCACACCGAGCGCCATCTGATCGTTTGCCACCACTATGGCGCTGATCCGCGGCTGCAGGTGGAGGAGCTCGAAAGTTTTCTGCCAACCGCTGGCGGCGCTCCAGTCGCCAAACACCGTAGTAGAGCGGGCAATATTCAGACTGTGCAACGCCTCGCGCCAGCTGGCGAGACGCAGACGGGCGGAAACCGAACTTTCCGGTCCCGCCAGCAGACCAAATTCGCGATGCCCCAGCTCCCACAGGTGGCGCACGCAGGCCCCGCAGCCGTCGCGGTGGTCGAAGCGCACGCAGCAGACATCGGCCTCCGGGGAGACATCGAGAAACAGGCAGGCCATATCCGGATTGTCTTGCACCAGCCGCTCGGCAGTGGCGCTCTCCAGCGGCAGACTGACGATCACCCCGCGAATATGCTGGGCGCGCAGCTCGTCCAGCCGGGCCTGCAGCGCGACAAAATCAGCCTGCGCCGGCATCGCTATCGCCACTTCCAGCTGATGCAGGCTGGCATGGCTCTTTATCGCGGCGGCGATCTGCGAGGGGGCGTGCAGCGTCAGCGAGGCGGTAATCAGCCCGATGGAGGGCGCCGCTTTGCCGGCAAGCAGCTGCGCCGAGCGGTTAGGCACATAGTGCAGCGCCTGCATCGCGCGGATCACCTGCTCGCGGGTGCGGGCTGACACCACCTCAGGACGGTTCAGCACCCGGGAGACCGTCTGCTGGGACACGCCCGCGGCGCGGGCGACATCCTCCAGGGTTGCGGTACGACGCGGCATCTTTTCTCCTCAGCAATAACAATATCGTGCGCTAACATTTTATGTTTAACGCGCGACAAAAAACAGCGCTTCGCCCCCGCTTTCGTGATCGTCTGTTAATTTCGATTCCCCCGAGATTGCTGGACAAAACAAATTGCCCGATAACGTTAACCATCCTGTTTAGCGAACGACAATTTCTGACTTACCGGGGTTTAATATGCAAATTAGCGATACCGGCCGCAGCCACACTCCTGACTTTCACGCCGTCCTCGCCCGTGAAGACTGGCAGAACCAGACCATTACCCACCTTAACCGCCTGCCAGCGCATCCCGTTTTCGCCAGCTGGCGCGATGAGCTTGCCGCCCGCGATAACCTACCTTCATCCCGCCGCCGTCAACTGGACGGCGAGTGGCAGTTCTCTTACGCCCGTAGCCCGTTTGCCGTCGATGCGCAGTGGTTGACGCAGGATCTACCGGACTGCCGCGGCACGCCTGTGCCTTCCAACTGGCAGATGGAGGGCTATGACGCGCCGATCTACACCAACGTCCGCTATCCCATTGACACCACCCCACCGCGGGTGCCGGAGGATAACCCGACCGGCTGCTACTCCCTGCACTTTACGGTTGAGGACACATGGCGCGAGAACGGGCAAACGCAGATTATTTTCGATGGCGTCAACTCGGCGTTTCATCTGTGGTGCAATGGCGTGTGGGTCGGCTATTCGCAGGACAGTCGCCTGCCGGCGGCGTTCGATCTCAGCCCCTTTCTGCGTCCGGGCGACAACCGCCTGTGCGTGATGGTCATGCGCTGGAGCGCCGGCAGCTGGCTGGAAGACCAGGATATGTGGCGGATGAGCGGTATTTTCCGCTCGGTATGGCTGCTGAATAAGCCGCAGCAACGGCTATGCGACGTGCAGTTGACGCCAGCCCTTGACGCCCTCTATCGCGACGGCACTCTGCAGGTCCAGGCGACCGTCGAAGCGACTGAGGCGGCGCTTGCCGGGCTCAGCGTCGGGGTTAGCCTGTGGCGCGGCGAGGAGCAGATCGCCGCCGGGCGGCAGCCGTTAGGTACCCCGACGGTGGATGAGCGCGGCCACTACGCGGAACGGGTCGATTTCTCCCTGGCGGTGGCGACGCCGGCGCACTGGAGCGCGGAAACCCCGAACTGTTATCGCGCCGTGGTCACCCTGTGGCGCGGCGACGAACTGCTGGAGGCCGAAGCGTGGGACATCGGTTTTCGCCGCATCGAGATTGCCGATGGCCTGCTGCGTCTCAACGGTAAACCGCTGCTGATCCGCGGCGTTAACCGCCATGAGCATCATCATTTGCGCGGGCAGGTGGTCACCGAGGCGGATATGGTGCAGGACATTCTGTTGATGAAGCAGAACAACTTTAACGCCGTGCGCTGCTCGCACTATCCCAACGCGCCGCGCTGGTATGAACTCTGCAACCGCTACGGTCTGTACGTGGTCGATGAAGCCAATATTGAAACCCACGGGATGGTGCCGATGAATCGGCTGTCCGACGATCCGGCGTGGCTACCAGCCTTCAGCGCCCGCGTCACCCGGATGGTACAGAGCAACCGCAACCATCCGTGCATTATCATCTGGTCGCTGGGCAACGAGTCCGGCGGCGGCGGCAACCACGAAGCGCTGTACCACTGGCTGAAACGCAACGATCCGAGCCGTCCGGTGCAGTACGAGGGCGGCGGCGCGGATACCACCGCCACCGATATTATCTGTCCGATGTACGCCCGCGTCGAACGCGACCAGCCGATCCCGGCGGTACCCAAATGGGGGATCAAAAAATGGATCAGCCTGCCCGGTGAGCAGAGGCCGCTGATCCTTTGCGAGTACGCCCACGCGATGGGCAACAGCCTCGGCAACTTCGCCGATTACTGGCAGGCCTTTCGCGAGTATCCGCGGCTGCAGGGCGGGTTTATCTGGGACTGGGCCGACCAGGCGATCCGCAAAACCTTTGCCGACGGCAGCGTCGGCTGGGCCTATGGCGGCGACTTTGGTGATAAGCCTAACGATCGCCAGTTCTGTATGAACGGTCTGGTGTTTCCCGATCGCACGCCGCATCCGTCGCTGGTGGAGGCGAAGCACGCCCAGCAGTATTTTCAGTTCACGCTGCTGTCGACCTCGCCGCTGCGGGTGCGCATCATCAGCGAATACCTGTTCCGCCCAACCGATAACGAAGTGCTGCGCTGGCAGGTGCAGGCGGCCGGTGAACCCCTGTATCACGGCGACCTGACCCTGGCGCTGCCCCCTGAGGGCAGCGACGAGATAACGCTGCTCGATAGCCTGATCCTGCCTGAAGGCGCCCGCGCGGTGTGGCTGACGCTGGAGGTGACCCAGCCCCAGGCGACCGCCTGGTCAGAAGCGGAGCACCGCGTCGCCTGGCAACAGTTTCCCCTGCCCGCCCCGCTGGCGCTGCCGGCGCCCACCGTGTCTGCCGGCGCTCCGGATCTTATCGTCAGCGATGAGGTCTGGCAGATCCGCGCCGGTTCGCAATGCTGGACCATCGATCGCCGGACGGGTCTGCTGAGCCGCTGGTCGGTTGGCGGTCAGGAGCAGCTGTTGACCCCCCTGCGTGACCAGTTTATTCGCGCGCCGCTCGACAACGACATTGGGGTCAGCGAAGTAGAGCGTATCGACCCCAACGCCTGGGTGGAGCGCTGGAAAAGCGCCGGCCTGTACGATCTTGAGGCGCACTGCGTCCAGTGCGATGCGCAGCGCCTGGCAAATGAAACCCTCGTCGACTGCCGCTGGCACTACCTGCGCGGCGAAGAGGTAGTGATTGTCAGCCACTGGCGCATGCACTTCACTGCTGACGGAACCCTGCGGTTGGCGGTGGACGGCGAACGGGCGGAAACCCTGCCGCCGCTGCCGCGGGTCGGGCTGCACTTCCAGGTGGCGGATCAGCAGGCGCCGGTGAGCTGGCTGGGTCTGGGGCCGCATGAGAACTACCCCGACCGGCGGAGCAGCGCCTGCTTCGCCCGCTGGGAGCAGCCGCTGGCGGCGATGACCACCCCCTATATCTTCCCGACGGAAAACGGCCTGCGCTGTGATACCCAGGCGCTGGACTGGGGGCGCTGGCACATCAGCGGTCATTTCCACTTCTCCGTTCAGCCATGGAGCACCCGTCAGCTGATGGAGACCGACCACTGGCACAAGATGCAGGCCGAAGACGGCGTGTGGATCACCCTCGACGGCCTGCATATGGGGGTGGGAGGCGATGACTCCTGGACCCCCAGCGTGCTGCCGCAGTGGCTCCTGAGCCAAACGCGCTGGCAGTACGAGGTCTCATTGCGTTGCTTTTAATCCGTGGGGGCGACAGCCCCCACCCCACAAACAGAATAACAAGGGATCATGGTGATGAAATTCTCAGAACTGGCGCCACGAGAACGGCATAATTTCGTCTATTTCCTGCTGTTCTTTTTCTTTTACTATTTCATTATGTCGGCCTACTTCCCGTTTTTTCCGGTGTGGCTGGCGGACGTTAACCATTTAACTAAAACGGAAACCGGGATCGTTTTCTCGTCTATCTCGTTATTCGCCATTATTTTTCAGCCGGTGTTCGGCCTGATGTCGGATAAGCTCGGCCTGCGCAAACATCTGCTGTGGACCATTACGGTATTGTTAATTCTGTTCGCGCCATTCTTTATTTTCGTTTTCTCTCCGCTGCTGCAGATGAATATTATCGCTGGTTCGCTGGTAGGCGGGATCTACCTGGGGATTGTTTTCTCCAGCGGCTCCGGGGCGGTGGAAGCTTATATCGAACGCGTCAGCCGGGCCAACCGCTTTGAATATGGCAAAGTGCGGGTCGCAGGCTGCGTCGGCTGGGCGCTATGCGCCTCGATAACCGGCGTGCTGTTCGGCATCGATCCCAATATCACCTTCTGGATCGCCTCCGGCTTTGCGCTGGTGCTCGGTCTGCTGCTCTGGCTGTCGCGGCCGGAAAGCAGCAACAGCGCCCAGGTTATCGAGGCGCTGGGCGCCAATCGCCAGGCCTTTTCGCTGCGTACGGCGGCAGAGCTGCTGCGTATGCCGCGCTTCTGGGGCTTTATCGTCTATGTGGTGGGTGTCGCCAGCGTCTACGACGTGTTTGACCAGCAGTTCGCCAACTTTTTCAAAAGCTTTTTCGCCAGTCCGCAGCGCGGTACCGAAGTGTTTGGCTTCGTCACCACCGGCGGCGAGTTGCTCAACGCGCTGATCATGTTCTGCGCGCCGGCCATCGTTAACCGCATCGGCGCCAAAAACGCCCTGCTGACCGCGGGGATGATCATGTCGGTGCGTATTCTCGGGTCGTCCTTCGCCTCATCGGCAGTCGAGGTGGTGATCCTCAAGATGCTGCATATGTTTGAGATCCCCTTCCTGCTGGTGGGAACTTTTAAATATATCTCTTCCGCCTTTAACCCGCGCCTCTCGGCCACCCTGTTCCTGATCGGTTTTAATCTGTCAAAACAGCTGTCCGGGGTGGTGCTTTCCGCCTGGGTGGGCCGGATGTACGACACCGTCGGCTTCCATCAGGCCTATCTGATCCTCGGCTGCATAACCCTGAGCTTCACCCTGCTCTCGTTCGTCACCCTACGCGGCGGCAACCGTCTGCTGCCGACCGCAGAGACGCAGAGCCCCGCCTGACTCCAGCGCCCCCGTCAGGGATGACGGGCTTCACTCGACAATCCGCGTCTCCCCGCCGAGATTCTCCAGCGCATAGCGCTGACAAGGCGCCCCGGCGGCGATAAGCTCCGCCAGCTCCGCCGAGTGGCTGGTCAGCCAGATCTGGCTGTAGCGCGAGGCCTCGATAATCAGCCGGGCCAGCGCGGGCAACATGTCGCGATGCAGGCTGTTCTCCGGTTCATTGATCGCCAGAAACGCCGGCGGGCGTGGACTGAGCAGCGCGACGGCGAGGCACAAAAAGCGCAGCGTACCGTCGGACATCTCCGCCGCCAGCAGCGGGCGGCGGATCCCTTCGCGACGCATTTTCAGAGCGAAACGCGAGTGCTCGTTTTCACAATAAAACTGGCAGCCGGGAAAGGCGTCGGCAAGGATTTCATGCAAAATCTCCTCCGCGCCGATCTCGACAATGGTCTGAAAGGCGGCGGCGAGATTCTGGCCATCGCTGTCGAGGACTGGCGAACGGTAACCCACGGCCGGCTGACGCAGCGGCGAATGACGGCCAATCGCGAATTCATGATAAAACCGCCAACGGCGCAAGGTCTCCCGCACTCGCGATACTTCGGGGAAACGGTGCGGCTCGCCAAGCTGACCGAACACCGACTCATTTTCATAAATACTCTCGGTGAAAGTACTTTTCTCCCCGGTGACATCGACGAGAAACGCCGCCTGATTCTTGCGCTGCAGTACGCGGGAGGAAGGCCGGCGGGAGTAGCCGGCCAGCCAGATATTCTCTTCTTTAACGATAGGATCGAGCATGAATTGCGTCGGATAGGGCAATTTTTCAGGGAAGCCTATCTGCAGCTCATAATCGAAGCTGTCGGTCCGGCAGGCGATTTGCAGCCGGCGGGGGTGACGATCGAGGGGCGAACGCTCCCCGGACCACATCATATTCTCCAGACCGCCCTCTTCGCTGATAAACCCCGAAAGCCTGCCCTCAGCGGCAGCGGTCAGCAGGTGGATGGCGTTATAAATATTGGATTTACCGCAGCCGTTAGGGCCGAAGACAATGTTCAGCGGCCCGAGCTCCAGCGCGATATCCTTCACTGAGCGAAAATTTTGAATACGAATGTACTGAATCATTATGCGTCCGGCCCTGGAAATAGAAGGCTGCCACAGTAGCACAGCGGCGCCCGGCATACCCTCTTACGCCCCCTTTCGGGCAGGGTTTAACAGAACATTTTTTTCATTCCACGGGTCAGGGCGACCCGCGTCAGCTTATCGCTATCCTGATGGGCGTCGCTGAAAACGCCAAAAAAATAGCGTTCATCGTCAATGGTTTGGCTAACAATTCGGTAGCTCAACGGTTGCCCGGATAGCGCACCGTACTGCGCAGGCGTCACCGAGACCTCGGTCGCGTCATCGGCGACGCTGACCAACAGCCCGTCCGCCTTACCGCCCACCAGCATGACCTTAATTATCGGGTGCACCAGTTCCTCCCGGGATGGCATATAGCGTTGGCGAACCGCAGGGACCGGCGGGCGTGATGATCGGCAAACAGCGACGCCCGACAGAGTGCGGTATTTAGTACTTTCTTATAGTTCATCACGGCCTTGAGTCAAAAAATAGCGTGCTTAGGCAGGGCTAGATATTGATTATTCGAAATAAAAGATGACAAATGATGAAGGAAAAAAGAGGAATTGTGAATCAGCAAAACGCCGGGTTATTCTTATTTGTCGCTTCTTTACTCGCCTTTATCGGCCCTCACTCAAGGATGTATTGTGGTTAAGCGTTATATTCGCCTGTGTATTATCTCCCTGTTAGCCACCCTGCCGCTGGCGGTACACGCCAGCCCGCAGCCGCTTGAGCAAATTAAACTAAGCGAAAGCCAGCTGTCGGGCCGCGTAGGCATGATAGAAATGGATCTGGCCAGCGGCCGCACGCTGACCGCCTGGCGCGCCGATGAACGCTTTCCCATGATGAGCACCTTTAAAGTAGTGCTCTGCGGCGCAGTGCTGGCGCGGGTGGATGCCGGTGACGAACAGCTGGAGCGAAAGATCCACTATCGCCAGCAGGATCTGGTGGACTACTCGCCGGTCAGCGAAAAACACCTTGCCGACGGCATGACGGTCGGCGAACTCTGTGCCGCCGCCATTACCATGAGCGATAACAGCGCCGCCAATCTGCTGCTGGCCACCGTCGGCGGCCCCGCAGGATTGACTGCCTTTTTGCGCCAGATCGGCGACAACGTCACCCGCCTTGACCGCTGGGAAACGGAACTGAATGAGGCGCTTCCCGGCGACGCCCGCGACACCACTACCCCGGCCAGCATGGCCGCGACCCTGCGCAAGCTGCTGACCAGCCAGCGTCTGAGCGCCCGTTCGCAACGGCAGCTGCTGCAGTGGATGGTGGACGATCGGGTCGCCGGACCGTTGATCCGCTCCGTGCTGCCGGCGGGCTGGTTTATCGCCGATAAGACCGGAGCTGGCGAACGGGGTGCGCGCGGGATTGTCGCCCTGCTTGGCCCGAATAACAAAGCAGAGCGGATTGTGGTGATTTATCTGCGGGATACGCCGGCGAGCATGGCCGAGCGAAATCAGCAAATCGCCGGGATCGGCGCGGCGCTGATCGAGCACTGGCAACGCTAACCCGGCGGTGGCCGCGCGCGTTATCCGGCTCGTAGCACCTCGCAGGCGTGCCGGGCGATATGACTGGCGGCGGCATCGGAGAGATGCCGGTCGGTAATGATGGTGGTGAACCGGGTCAAAGGTAACGCCATAAACGTGGCCACCTGATTGTATTTCGAACTGTCGCACAGCAGGATGCTTCTCGCGCTGACCTGGCTGACGGTCTCCTTGACGGTAACCTTGTTCTCATCAGGGGTGAATATCCCGCGACTGTCCCAGCCGCTGGCGGAGATAAAGGCCGTATCGATAGCCAGGTGGCGTAACGTACGCGCCGCCGATTCGCCCACGCAGGAGCGGTTCTCCCGGCACAGAGTGCCGCCGGTGTGGATCACGCCGCACTGGCTGGCATCGATCAGCAGCTGGGTTATCTCAAAATCATTGGTGACCACCTGGAGATCGTTCCGGTCGAGGATCGCCCGCGCCAGCGCCAGGGTGGTAGTCCCGGCATCCAGATAGATGCAACTGTTTTTAGCGATATGACTCGCCGCCAGCGCGCCGATCGCCTGTTTCTCCTCACTCTGCAGCGTGCTTTTCACCAGATGACTGGGTTCCGCGGCCAGCCGGCTGACGGCGCGTACGCCGCCCGAGACGCTGACCAGCAGCCCCTGCTCCTCCAGTTTACTGACGTCCCGACGGATGGTCATATGGGACACGCCGAGGATCTCCGTCAGCTCGTTAATGCTTACCGCCCCACGCTGCTCCACCAGGGCTAAAATACGCTGATGTCGTTCTATTGGAATCACCGCTCTCCCCTTACCATTTTTTCACACCAGGCGTCACCACCCAGACTACGGCCCTGGCGACACCCGGTGTTGTTATCGCGCTTTGCCGCTGTTTTTTACGCTATTTTAGGGCAAGAATCGCCGCTGTGCAGCCTCTTTCCGCCTGTGAATTTTTTATATTCATGTGGGTTATTCGTGATAACTCTCACATAAATTCACATGATAACGCTTTATTCTATCATTAAATCACATTAATTAACTAATGTTCACAAGGAGACCAGCATGGCTGCACACACTAACGTCTGCGTGATTGGACTGGGTTCAATGGGCATGGGCGCCGCCCGCGCCTGCCTGCAGGCGGGCCTGAACACCTGGGGCGTTGACATCAATCCCGACAACTGTCGCGCACTGCTGGCGGCGGGCGCCAAAGGCGCGGGCCCCAGCGCGGTGCCGTTCGCCGCGTAACTGGATGCAGTTGTGCTGCTGGTGGTCAATGCCGCCCAGGTGCGGGGGATCCTGTTCGGCGAGAGCGGCCTCGCCGCCCATCTGAAGCCGGGCACCGTCGTGATGGTGTCGTCCACCATCGCCTCCGCCGATGCTCAGGCCATTGCCGAGGCGCTGGCGGAGTACCAGCTATTGATGCTCGACGCGCCGGTATCGGGCGGCGCCGTGAAAGCGGCCGCCGGCGACATGACGGTGATGGCCTCCGGGAGCGATGCCGCCTTTGCCCGACTCGCGCCGGTGCTGGACGCCGTGGCCGGCAAAGTCTACCGCATCGGGAGCGACATTGGTCTTGGATCGACGGTAAAAATTATCCATCAGCTGCTGGCCGGGGTGCACATCGCCGTTGCCGCCGAAGCGATGGCGCTTGCCGCCCGCGCCGGGATCCCACTGGAAACGATGTATGACGTGGTCACCCACGCGGCGGGTAATTCCTGGATGTTTGAGAATCGCATGCAGCACGTCCTGGATGGCGATTACTCGCCAAAATCCGCTGTCGATATTTTTGTCAAAGATCTCGGGCTGGTGAATGACACTGCCCGGGCGCTGACCTTCCCGCTGCCGCTCGCTACCACCGCGCTGAATATGTTCACCTCCGCCAGTAATGCCGGATTCGGTCGGGAAGATGACAGCGCGGTGATCAAGATTTTCAACGGCATCACCCTGCCGGGCCATAAACAGTGAGGAGAGACAACATGCAGCTTGGTGTCATTGCCGATGACTTCACCGGCGCCACGGATATTGCCAGCTTCCTCGTGCGCAACGGCATGCCGACGGTGCAACTGAATGGCGTGCCGACCCGCGATCTTCCGCTGACCAGCGAGGCGGTGGTCATCAGCCTGAAAACTCGCTCCTGCCCGGCGGAAATGGCCGTCAGCCAGTCGCTGGCGGCCCTGCGCTGGCTGCAGGCCCAGGGCTGTCAGCAGTTTTATTTCAAGTACTGTTCCACTTTCGACAGCACCGCGCAGGGCAACATTGGCCCGGTGCTGGATGCCCTGCTGGCCGAGCTGGGTGAGACGCGGACGGTGATTTCCCCGGCGCTGCCGGTTAACGGCCGCACGGTCTATCAGGGATATCTGTTCGTCGGCGAGCAACTGCTGAATGAGTCCGGGATGCGCCACCATCCGGTGACGCCGATGGAGGATGCGCACCTGGGCCGCTTAATTGAGCGCCAGGGGCGCGGAAAAGCCGCGCTGATTGCCTGGCCGATTGTCGCCCGGGGGCCGGAGGCGGTCGCCGCCGCGCTGGCGGCAGTCAACGATCCGGCGGTGCGCTATGTGGTGCTCGACGCCCTCAGCGAACAGGATCTGCTCACCCAGGGCGTGGCGCTGCGGGAGATGAAGCTGGTCTCCGGCGGTTCCGGCCTCGCCATCGGCCTCGCCCGCGACTGGGCGCAGCGCCATGGCGCCCGGGGTGAAAGCGCTCAGGCCGGCATGCCGCTGGTCGGCCCGGCGGTGGTGCTCTCGGGCTCCTGCTCGGTGATGACCAACAGCCAGGTGGCGGCCTATCGTCAACAGGCCCCCGCCCGCGCCGTCGACTTAAGCGCCTGCTTTACCGATCTGGAGAGCTACGTCAGGACGCTGACTGACTGGGTGGACGCGCAGCGCGATGCGCCGCTGGCGCCGATGATCTATGCCACCACCGAGCCGCAAACGCTGCAGCGGATCCAGGCGCAGTATGGCGACAAGGCCAGCAGCGAACGGGTGGAACAGCTGTTTGCCGCTCTTGCCGCCGCCCTGAAGGCGAAAGGATTTACCCGCTTTATTGTGGCCGGAGGGGAAACGTCGAGCATTGTGGCGCAGACCCTGGGGGTTGAGGCGTTCCATATTGGGCCGACCATCTCCCCTGGCGTGCCCTGGGTGCGTGACACCCGCCAGCCGCTCTCCCTGGCGCTGAAGTCAGGTAACTTCGGCGATATCCAGTTCTTTGCCCGTGCCCAGCAGGAGTTTCGTCATGACTGAGCAACAACTGCGAGAGGAAATGGTACAGATTGGCGCCTCGTTGTTTAGCCGCGGCTATGCCACCGGCTCCGCTGGCAATCTGTCGTTGCTGCTGCCGGACGGCAACCTGCTGGCGACGCCGACCGGCGCCTGCCTCGGCGAACTGCAGGCTCAGCGGTTGTCGGTGGTGACGCTGCAAGGGGAATGGATCTCCGGCGATAAACCATCGAAAGAGGTCACTTTTCACCGGGCGGTCTATTTGCACAACCCGGCCTGCAAGGCGATCGTCCACTTGCACAGCCATTATCTGACCGCGCTCTCCTGCCTGCAGGGGCTCGACCCGCAACTGTATCCGCCCCTTTACCCCCTATGTGGTGATGCGCGTCGGCGACGTCCCGGTGGTTCCCTACTACCGGCCGGGCGATGACCGTATTGCCCAGGCGCTGGCCGGGCTGGCGCCCCGCTATAACGCCTTTTTACTGGCCAACCACGGACCGGTGGTTACTGGCTCATCGCTGCGCGAAGCCACCAACAATACCGAGGAACTGGAAGAGACCGCACGGCTGATATTTACCCTCGGCAACCGCGAGATCCGCTACCTGACCGCTGACGAAGTGAAAGAACTGAGATAAAACCATGCCAAAATTCGCTGCAAATTTATCCATGCTGTTTACCGAACTGCCGTTCCTGGAACGCTTTGCCGCCGCTGCCCGGGCGGGATTTGAAGCCGTTGAGTTTCTGTTTCCCTATGAGTATGCCGCCGGGGAAATCAGACAGCGCCTGCAGGAGAACCAGCTGCAGCTGGTGCTGTTCAATACCCCACCCGGCGACGTCAACGCCGGAGAATGGGGGCTCGCCGCCATTCCCGGGAGAAGCGCGGAGGCCCGACGCGATATTGAGCTGGCGCTGGAGTATGCCTGCCAGCTCGGTTGCCCGCAGGTGCATATCATGGCCGGCGTGGTGCCGCCGGGAGCGGATCGCGCAGACTGCGAGGCCGTGCTTATCGATAATCTGCGCTACGCCGCGGAGTGCTTTGCCCGCCACGACAAGCGGATACTCATCGAAGCGCTGAATCCGCAGACCAAACCGGGCTATCTCTACCACAGTCAATATCAGACGCTGGCGATGGTGAAACGGGTCGACAGGCCGAACCTGGCGGTGCAGTTAGATCTGTTTCACGCGCAGAAGGTGGACGGCAATTTAAGCCATCTTATTACCGAATATGCCGGCCAGTATCGCCATATTCAGATTGCCTCCCTGCCCGACCGTCATGAACCGGATGAGGGCGAAATAAACTATCCGTGGCTCTATGCGCTACTGGATAAAACCGGTTATGACGGCTGGATCGGCTGCGAATATATCCCCCGGACAGACACGCTTTCCGGGCTGGGGTGGTTCTCGCCCTACCGGAAAAAATAAACGCCGTTTTCTAAAAAAATAACTCTCTGTACACCTGTTAATACCCGAGGCAAACCTATGTCGACATCGGCGCTGTTACTTATTGCGTTAGCCAGCGTAGTGCTGTTGCTCCTGTTAGTGATCAAAGCGAAAGCACATCCTTTTGTGGCGCTCCTGATCGTCAGTCTGCTGGTGGCATTCGCCACCGGCATTCCGGCAGATAAAATTATAACCACCATTGAAAAAGGCATGGGCGGCCTGCTTGGCCACATCGCCAGCATTATTATTCTGGGCTCAATGCTGGGGGTGCTGATTGAAATGTCCGGCGGCGCCGAATCGCTGGCGAAAACGTTGACCGGCGTACTGGGTGCAAAACGAACCATTGCCGCCTTAACCATTGTGGCTTTTATTCTCGGCACCCCGGTCTTTTTTGAAGTCGGCTTTATCATCATCATTCCGTTAATCTACGGCTTCAGCAAAGTCGCCCACGTGTCGCCGCTGAAGTTTGGCCTGCCGATGGCCGGCGTGATGTTAACCGTCCACGTGGCGCTGCCCACCCATCCTGGCGCAGCGGCTGCGGCAGGCATTCTGCATAGCGATGTCGGTTGGCTGATGCTGGCGGGGATTGGGGTGTCGGTGGTCGTCGGTATCGTGGGCTATTTTGTCGCCCGGTTTATCAATCGGCGCCATTATCATCTGTCGATTAACGTGCTGGAGCAGCAACAAACGGCGGAAGTACCGGATCTCTCGGTTAACGCGCAGCAGACCCGTCTGCCGCCGCCGAATGCGCTGGTTATCGGTGGGCTGATCGTGGTGCCCATCATGCTGATTGTTTCCGGGACGCTGTGTCAGGCGCTTCTGCTGCCGGAAAACGCGGTTCGCCAGCTGATGACCGTCATTGGTACCCCGCCGGTCGCCCTGCTGATCTCCCTGGGCCTGGCCAGCTGGACGCTGGGCATCCGTCGGCGGATGAGCCTGAAAAAGCTGGGCGAAGTCACCGGCAGCGCGATCCCCTCGTCGGCGGACGTGATCCTCGTCGCCGGCGCCGGCGGCGCCTTTGGCGGCGTACTGGTCGCTTCCGGCATCGGTAATGCCTTAGCCGAGGCGCTGGAGACAATACATCTGCCGCTGATGCCCGCCGCTTTTCTGCTATCGCTGGTGCTCAGAGCCTCGCAGGGTTCGGCCACCGTGGCGATCCTCACCACCTCCGGTCTGCTGTCGCAGGCGGTTGTCGGTCTGGAGCCGCTGCAGCTGGTGCTGGTGACGCTGGCGACCTGCTTCGGCTCGCTCGGGCTGTCGCACGTCAACGACGCCGGGTTCTGGGTCGTCACGCGCTATCTCGGACTCTCGGTGCCGGATGGACTCAAAACCTGGACCGTCTTGACAACCATCATGGGGGTGACGGGCTTTCTCATCACCTGGCTGCTGTGGTTTGCGCTTTGATGTTAACCTGGGTGGCTCCGGCCACCTTAACTTCGCCCCGGCACAGGCCCTGACCCACTACCGCTGTCAGACCGCAGACCCGCTGCCGACAGCGTCACCGGGATAAAATAGCGTACGCGATAGCGCCTGTCCCCTGCCTCTTCGCCTTCCGCATGGCGGGTTATAAAACATTCAATGTCATAGCCGTCCCGACGACTTACCCCCAGGGATGGCAGCAGCTCCATATACAGATCGCTGGATAAACGAGCATAACGTGACCAATTGCCGTAGAATTCAACCCCGACATAAAGCCCTGACCGGGTGGTCAGCGAGCTGTTCATGCCCAGCGCGGGGGGCAGCTTTCCCGCCTCATGACAGCCGACAAAAGCGTTAACCTCGACGTTAAGCTCATTTTTGCTCGCCGCGGCGTAGTCGGAAAGTACGGAAAGCGAGCCTCCGCCAGCGGTGAAAAAACGGTCAACCTTTTGTCTGATGCTCGTCTTAGCGGTGCTTTGCAACACCAAATCCGACAGGCGCAGTTCATACTTCATCGGATAGCCGTAATAGACCTGTTCCGGCAGAGAAAAAAAACGAGCCAGAGGTAGGCTCTCTCCGTCCGGGTGAAACTTTTTCAACAGCTTTGCCGTGTCCCAGTGCGCCGCGCAACGGTATTCACGTGGCGAGAGCGAAAAGCGCTTCTTAAACTCCCGGGAAAAGGTCTGCGGCGAGTCATAGCTTAACTGCCAGGCAATAGCGGCGATCGGTTGTCGTGTTAAGCGCAGACTGACCGCTGCGATGGTCAACCGCCGCAGACGAATATACTGCCCGATGGGTAACTGGCCATACTGGTAAAACACGTCGTACACAAACCGACGTGAATAGCCCATATACAGCGCCAGGTCATCGATCGCCGGGTTACAATAGATATTATCCTCCAGCCACGCCAGCATTTTCAAATAGAGCATCTGCTTCATAAGTACGGCATACATCCTGTATTCTTGTCCTCCGCTAATTTTAACAACAGAGCGCGGCTATCACTAAGCTTTTTATGCATCGCAAAAATAAAAAAACAGGAAACGGCTTTAAATAGTTACAAATATATGCTTAAGGTTTTGTTTATTAGGAACTTTCGCATATCAATATACCGTTATCTCACTTTCCCTACCAGATATTGCATTAATGGAAAACATCCCTTAGATTACCACGGCTAAAAATTGTACCCGCATCATCATTATATTCTTTAATTTATCCAAGTATGTTTTTTAATGCCCACAGGGAAGTTATATGACTAATTTTTTGTTCAATATAAAAAATCACTATTTGCGAGTCGCTATTGCTGAACTGGTTGATGAAGCGATGAAGGCCGCCGGGCGGCCACACTATCAGTTTTCTCAACAATGGGATGCAGGATCGATGGCGCAAGCTGATGTGATATTTACGGAAATGGTCGCGGGGGAGTGGTACTTGTGCCAGGATCTTTTTCAGCATGCCCCGGAACAATATACGCTTTTTATTTTCCCGGACAATGAACACGCTACCGTAGATGAGGGTTTACCGAATTGTCTGCAGCATGCGGTATTTATACCGCCTCACGCTCGCGTTCAGCGGCTGAAAGATGAGATAGCTAACGCCATTGAGCGTCCGCTGCTACCGCGGCAAGACCCGCCGTTCAATCGTCTGCGGCGTTGCATTAATTGCGCCTGCAGGTCGGTCAGCGACGCGCAAACCAAAGTCATTTACGCGTTCAGTATTGGCCTGAGCCCGCATGAAGTCGCCGCTGCGCTAAATATTAGTCCCAAAACGATTCATTCACATAAAAAGAATATTATGAGTAAATTTAATTTGAATAGCCGTCAGCAGTTTAACAACCTTGTGCAACTGCTCGCCAAACGCTGATACAACTCGTCGTTTTATTCTGTCAAACAATCATCTTCTGGAACGGAAAACATACCGTCTCTTGCGCCTTTCCTGAATATAGGAAAAGCCACTCCATAAAGAAATGATGGGACATAAAATCAGACACAAAATAATAAAGAAGTCGCTCATATCAAACCTGACAAAAGAATTTAATTTAGAGTGATAATATTCACTCGATTATATTCAGGCAAGACCAGCGCCTCATTTTTGAGAGTGGGAAATAGAATGGTAGGATAATTCCTGGTAGCGAATATTAACAGGTAAAATAAGACGCAGCGCCAGTGTCTGAGGAGGGAATGAGAGGCCTGTTAGCGTCTTTTTGCATTGAGGATGAGAAAAAGATAGCCAAATGTGTAATTCCCTGTACAGTGGAGGGAATCACAAAGTGAAGCTCGCGTTCCGCGTAGCGGACATCACGGTTGGTTGAATGTTTGTACATATCAGCCTCGCCCTCCTTTAGGGTCAGGCCATACTCATCTTGCATGCTGAGCGCGGATGTTCTTACGCCGCGGGAGCGATCGTAACAACTATGCTAACCACCCTGATTTACCGCAGCCAGGTTCATCCTGACCGCCCGCCCGTCGATCTCGACGCTTTAGTCCATCGCGCCAGCAGTAAAAATTTGCCCCTTGGCATCACCGGCATTCTGCTGTTTAACGGCCTGCAGTTTTTCCAGGTCCTGGAAGGGACTGAGGAGGCACTTGAGTCGCTGTTCAGCGAAATCCAAAGCGACCCGCGTCATCGCGACGTAGTGGAGCTGATGCGCGATTACTCAGCCTACCGACGTTTTCACGGCACCGGAATGCGCATACTGGATCTCCGGCTGTTTGAAACCGATGGCGCGCTGGAGGAAATTCTGCGCTTTAGCACGTTTGGGGTCACCGAACCGGTCAACGACCGGATGTTCCGGCTGCTTAGCGCCTTCATTGCCGACGGCGGCCGCTATTGCCTGCCCGAGCCGCTGCAGCCCTCTCGCTGGATGATGATGCCCGCGTCAGGTACGGCCGCACCGCAGCACCTGCCCGGTCAACCTTGCCAGTTTGCTCTGCAGGCTATTGTCGAGCCGGCTAAAAAGCGAGTTTCTTCCTTCGAGGCTCTGATCCGCAGCCCAACCGGCGGCTCTCCCGTGGAAATGTTTGCCGCCATTGCGGCGGAGGATCGCTACCGTTTTGATCTTGAAAGCAAAGCGTATGCATTCGCTCTCGCCGGCCAGCTGCCGCTCGGGAAACATCAGCTGGCGATTAACCTGTTGCCCGGATCGCTGTATCACCACCCTGACGCCGTAGGCTGGCTGATGGACAGCCTGCTGGCGGCCGGCCTCAGACCGGATCAGGTACTGATCGAGGTCACCGAGACAGAGGTGATCACCTGCTTTGACCAGTTCCGCAAGGTGCTCAAAGCCCTGCGCGTCGCGGGCATGAAGCTGGCCATCGACGACTTTGGCGCAGGTTATTCCGGCCTGTCGTTACTGACCCGTTTTCAGCCTGATAAAATCAAAGTGGATGCGGAACTGGTACGCGATATCCATATTAGCGGCACCAAACAGGCGATTGTCGCCTCGGTCGTCCGCTGCTGCGAGGATCTTGGCATTACGGTGGTGGCTGAAGGTGTCGAAACCCTGGAGGAGTGGTGCTGGCTGCAGTCGGTGGGCATTCGCCTGTTTCAGGGCTTTCTCTTTTCCCGACCCTGCCTTAACGGCATCGGCGAGATCTGCTGGCCGGTAGCGCGCCAGGCAATGGACCTGTAAGGCCGCGCCCCCGGGCATCGTCACTCCCAGTGGGCAAGCTTTTCGCTCAGCGCCGCCAGGGCATATCGTACCGCTTTCGCCACCACGGTCTCACAGTCGCCGGCAAAGCACATCCGTTTGGTTTCAGTCTGGCCGCGAAAATTCCAGGCAAACCATACCGTGCCGGCGGGGGTACCATCTTCCCCGCCCTCCGGTCCGGCGTAGCCGCTGACGGCGATGGCGATATCGGCCCCGGCGAGCGCCAGAATACCAGAGGACATCTCCTGAACGCAGGCTTCGCTGACGGCGCTGTGTACCGCCAGGGTTTCCGCGCGAACCTGCAGCACGTTGCGCTTGGCTTCATCGCTGAAGGTCACTACGCCGGTATCATAAAATGCCGCGGTATCCGCCTGGGCACAGAGCGCTGCCGCCAGATTCCCTCCGGTGCAGGACTCCGCCGTGGTCAGTCGCAAACCGCACGCGATCAGCGCCCGAGCCACTTCAGCGGTTAGTTCATGCGTATTGTTTGCGTCGCTATCGATCTCGTCAGTCATTCTTCCTCCTCGCCGAAACTGAAAGAAATAGCAGACTCACTGCGTCTGTTAACAGAATAGCATATCGATTTCTTTGTCGTCGGGGGGCCATTTATATTTTCAGGGGGAAAGGATAAAGGCCCGCAGGGCGGGCCTTTAAGGTAACATCCTCGGAACAACGGTGAATCAAACTTTATGTTCTATCACGCGCCCCTGATTCTCGATCGCAATTTTACGCGGTTTTTCGCTCTCCGGGATTTCCTGGTGGATGGCTATTTTTAAGATGCCGCTATCCAGCTGCGCCTGATTAATTTGGGCGTGTTCAGGAAGAGAGAAACTGAGCTGGAAATTAGCGCGGCGGATACCTTTATAAATCCAGCGTTCACCGCTGTCTGTCGAGGAATCGGTTTCCTGGCGTTTCCCGGAAATATGCAGATTCCCCCCTACGGTTTCTATTTCCAGCTCATCATCTTTCCAGCCAGGCACGCTGACGCTGAGCAGGAAATTGCTGTCGTCGACTTTCTGTAAATCATAAGCCGGTAAAGTGCCCACCGGCGTATCGCCCGTTAACTGGCTGAAAAGACGGTCAATACGATTAAAGCGATCGGCAAAAAGAGAATCAGCAAATACCGGGAGTGCTGACAAGGTTTTGAGTGCCATAATTAACCTCCTGAATATCCATTCAAAAGCTCAACATAAAGGCAAGCATTGCTTGTCCGCTATATAAAATAATATCTAAGGCGCGTTTTTCAAGACCCGAAATAAAAAAATTTTCTTCGCCAGCCTCAGTGAAAAATAAGCATGCCGGTGGCGAAGTTACCCCCGCCCGACGGCGGGGGCTGTGGCGCTTCTGAGTCCCATAACTGATGCTGTTTAACATTCAATAAACAGAAGCGACATGTATATATAACTTGTTTAAGGGGATGTCAACGTCCGAATCGCTCCCCCCTTGCCGTTGTGTATTCTCCCCTTGAACAGCGCGGTTAGCAACCCGGCTGCCTCTCAGAATCCCCTTGCCAACAGCGGCGCTTCGACGTGGCATTCGCCTTGTTGCCGTCAACCGGACGCCGCTGGTGAAAATATACCCGGCCGGGTAAGGAACCTTTCATCCGACACCGTGCCTAATGATCTGCATACGCACTTTCTGAGGCACCGCCATGGCCAGCATTTTTATCTCAACCACCCTGTTCGCCCTCTTCGCGTCGATGTTGATCGGCCTGGGAATGGTGTGGAAAAGCATTTCCAACAATCCTGATAACTGATTCTGTTGTACGCCGTTGCTGTTCACCCTCCGCAGCGGCGGGTCTACCCCGCCCCTTTTTATCAATGACCACCCCAGGTTTCGCTCAGGCGCAATCTCCTCAAGGACCCGCGCCTGCAAAAGGTATTTTTGAAAAAGCAATTCATACAGTGAATAAGTAACTCTGATTAATATATTTGAGACCAGAATTAACGCATGCAATATAAGCAATTTAAGCAGTTTGTGCCAAATTAGCGGTCATGCCCGCGCAACGCTAAAAAATAAGTCATTGATTAATATACCATTAATTTTACTCGCCAGCTCAAAGTCCAAAATTAGACTTATTGCATTTGTTGATTATTAGAAATATCCTAAAGGCATACGCATTTAATGTTCTCCACTTAAAATGCATGACAACTTTCACGATCGCCATGACTATGCCTGATATTTTAATTAACACTGAAAACATATTTCTTAATCGCGGAATTTGCGAACTGCTTAGCGAGATTGCGAAGGAAGAACACATCCGTGAACCGTATTCCGTTGTAGACTATTCCACAGATATATTAGGTCCGATTGATATGCTGTTCACAGAAATGGCCGCTGGTGAACATTATCTATGCCACCCGTTTTTCAAAAAACTCCCTCCGCACACGTCTATTTTTATTTTCGTCGCCACCGACAGCGCTTTGCAGGTTGAACGGTTACCACTTTGTCTACGCGATGCCACTTTTATCAGCATGAACAGCGACTTGCGCCGCGTAAAAAATCAGATTGCAAAACGTCTGACGGAGTCGACAACATCTAGTTGCGGTGGGCTGGAAAAAGACAGCAGACGCTGTGTCAAATGCCCTCGGTTAACCTTGACCAAATCACAACTTTATATTATCGATGCGATCAGAACGGGAATGAACAATCAGCAGATAGCGCAAGAACTGGGCATCAGCCATAAGACGGTCTTCTCTCACAAAATCAATATTATGAAAAAATTCCAAATAGCTACCAAACAAGAGTTAACGAGATTCTCATCTGTTGCTCTTGCGCTTTCCGCAGGAAGGATCGGTTAACGTCGGAATTTATTAAAGCGCATCTTCATTTTTCTTCTTTCTCTAACATAGGACAGGCCAAAAAACAAAGATGTAAACAATAACACCACCGCCAGGACTAATAATAGTAAGTTACTCATAACAACCTTTTAAAAGATAAAGATGATTTTTTAAATAATAAGGGGTGGATATTTTCAAATACAACCCAGCGACAACCATTTCAGACAAAGGTAAAACTCCGTGCGATAATTCTGAAAGATAATAAAAAGAGTAAAAACGATTTCCTTTATCAGACAGGCGTTAGGGTAATAACGATGAAGCATAAACGGACGATGCCAGGCCTAACGCCCAGCGTGTACTGTCGCGACGTCAGGCAAGATGACGGCCTGAAATAATGGTCTACTGACGTGGAAGGAGCGTGGTGATTGGGCAGGTGAAAACACCGTTTTGCAGCTGTTCTATACTGTTAGTCAGACATCACGCTGGAGGTGGCTATGTGCGGACGTTTTGCGCAAGCGCAAAGCCGGGAAGAATACCTGGCGCATCTCGTGGAAGCGGCCGAACGAGATATTGCCTGGGACCCGGCGCCTATCGGGCGCTATAACGTCGCGCCCGGGACAAAAGTTTTACTCCTCAATGAACGCGATGAGCAACTCCATCTCGATGCCGTTTACTGGGGCTATGCGCCAGGATGGTGGGATAAACCGCCGCTGATTAATGCCCGGGTTGAGACTGCAGCCTCCAGCAGGATGTTCAAGCCGCTGTGGGAGCACGGACGGGCGATCTGCTTCGCCGACGGCTGGTTTGAGTGGAAAAAGGAAGGAAATAAAAAGCAGCCATACTTTATCCAGCGTAAGGATGACCAGCCAATTTTTATGGCCGCGATTGGTCGGACTCCGTTCGAACGTGGGGACCATGCCGAAGGATTCTTGATCGTGACGGCCGCCGCCGATCGCGGTCTTGTCGATATTCATGACCGTCGGCCGTTGGTCCTGACGCCTGAAGCCGCCCGGGAATGGATGAGGCAGGATGTCACCGGCGCGGAAGCGGCGGAGATTGCCAGCGACGGAGCCGTTTCCGCCGACGATTTTACCTGGCACCCGGTAACGCGGGCGGTCGGCAATGTGAAAAATCAGGGGCCCGAATTACTTGCCCCTCTCAGCCCATGACAAACGTAATCAAAGCGGCGGATAACGCATCATATTCAGCGAAGAGATAATTAAATTTTATACCGCCCTGGAGTAGTGCCGAACATCCGACGGAACAAGGTTATGAAGGCACTCACATTGTCATATCCCAGATCCAGCGCTATCGCCGTCACTGGCTTGCCGGCAGCCAGTAGCTCAAGAGCCCTGAGTAAGCGTATCCGCTGTCGCCATTCATTGAAGCTAAAACCCGTTTCGGCTCGGAATCGTCGCGTGAGCGTGCGTGATGACATGCCGGCCCAGGCTGCCCATTCTTCCAACCTGCGCCCGTCGTCCGGGTTTGCTGACAGCGCCTGCGCGATTCTGAGCAATCGGCTATCTTGCGGCATTGGAAGCCCAAGATTAACCCTGGGAAGGGAACCAATTTCATCAAGAATAACGCCAGCTAAACGTTTTTGGGACGCATTAAGCTCTACACCTTGCCATGCAGCCGCTCGCGTTATCGCTTCACGCAGCAGATTTGTCATTGAGAGAACAGATGGCTTATCAGGTAGCTCGCCACAGGCTTTGGCAGAAACATAAACACTCCATCCTGAATATGGACCGTGCGAGCGCAGGCCGTGCGGAACACCTGGCGGTATCCAGACGGCATGTGTTGCCGGTACCACCCAGCGACAATCACCGCCATCGACCGTAAGTAGCCCACGTATGGCACCGATTAACTGCCCACAGCTGTGATGGTGGCGTGGAGTCTCCCGTATTACCTCAGACTGACGTACCGCGACGAGTAAAGTGGGTCCCTGGGGTGAAAACACCGGTTCGAATGGAATCAATGGATCGTGCATATTGGCGTGTTTGAGGTGTTTAATGTCTTTTATACCGTACTGAAGCCAGTTAGTCGATTGTAAAGTATTCATCACTTTCACAGAGGACTAACCATCAAAATGATTACTATTACTAGGGTATTGGATGACATTATCAACCACCAACAGATACCACTGGATCGGATACTCAGTCGCTATTTTAGTCCCGGTTATCGGCAGCGCACTGATAACAAGTGGGAAGGATTAGATGGCTTTGCTCAGCATGCGCGTAGACTCCGGGAAATTATCGCCTTCGCTAAAATTGAGTTACATGACGAACTTCGTAACGGGAATCTTTATGCCACAAGGCATCGCGTTCTGTGCACCAGGCGCAGCGGAGAAGAGGTGGACATGGAAGTTTATATGTTCGCTGAAATAGATGATTCCGGGCGCTTCATTCGTATCGAAGAAGCCACGTTAATGCTTAAAGGGAGAGAGAGCGATAGAGATTTAGGCAGCGTGAGGTAAAAGAAATATAAGGTTACGACTAGATCAGACAAAAAACCGGGCAGCACGCCCGGTTATCTTGTCAGACTAAAATTGCCCTACGCACTCAACCCGCGATTTTTCAGCATCGGCTCAATCTGCGGATCGTGTCCGCGCCACTGGCGATACAGTTCAGCTAAATCAGTGCTGTTCCCGCGTGATAAAATCGCCTCACGGAAACGCTGACCGTTCTCACGGGTCAAACCGCCCTGCTCCACGAACCATTGATAGCCGTCGTCGGCCAGCATCTGGGTCCACAGATAGGCGTAATAGCCTGCCGCATAGCCGCCGCCGAAGATATGGGAGAAATAGCTGCTGCGATAGCGCGGGGGGACCGCCGCCAGATCCAGGTTCTCTTCCCGAAGCACCAGCTGCTCAAACGCGTCCACCTCCTCCGGTAATGCCGAGGTCGACAGGCTATGCCACCGCATATCGAGTAACGCAGCAGCCAACAGCTCGCTCATGTCGTACCCTTTATTGAAGGTTGCCGCACGCAACATATTGTCGCGTAGCGCCTGCGGCATCGGCTCCCCGGACTGGTAGTGCTTCGCGTAGTGGGCAAACACCTGCGGCTGGCTGGCCCAGTGTTCGAAGATCTGCGAAGGAAATTCGACAAAATCGCGCGGCGTATTGGTCCCCGAGAGACTGGCGTAGCGCTGGCTGGCGAACAGCCCATGCAGGGTATGGCCGAACTCATGAAACAGGGTGATCACCTCATCCCACGACAGCAGCGCGCTTTGCCCTGCCTGCGGGCGGACGTAGTTGCAGACATTGTAGATAACCGGGCGCTGCGCGCGAAGAGTCGACTGTTCGACAAACACATCCATCCATGCGCCGCCGCTCTTTGAGTCACGAGCGTAGTAGTCACCGTAAAACAGCGCCATCCCTTCGCCGTTGTGATCGAAGATCTCCCAGACCCGCACATCCGGGTGATAGACCGGTATATCGAAGCGCTCAACAAAGCGCAGACCAAAGAGCTGCGAGGCCGTCCAGAAGACGCCGTCGTGCAGCACCCGCTCGAGGGCAAAATAGGGTTTGAGCTGCGCGTCATCAATGGCATAGGCAGCCCGCCGCACCTGCTCGCTGTAGTAAAGCCAGTCCCATGCCGTCGCGCGAAAACCCCCGCCTTCGTTGTCGATCACCTGCTGGATGTCCGCCAACTCACGTTCCGCCCTCGCCCGCGCCGCCGGCGCGATCTGACGCATAAAGCCCAATGCCTCCGCCGGGGAAGCCGCCATTTGATCGGTCAGCGCCCAGCTGGCGTAATCAGCGGCTCCCAACAGCTCAGCCTGCTGCGCGCGGATCGCCGCCAGCCGCAGTACCAGGTCACGCGTATCATGCTCATCGCCCTGCTGATTGCGGGTCCAGCCGGCGGCGAAGAGATTCTCCCGCGTTTGCCGGTCGCGCAGCGCAAGCAGCTGCGGCTGCTGGGTGGTATTGGTCAGCGTCAGCAACCAGCGGTCGCTAAGCCCTCTTTCACGCGCTGCGTCAGCCGCCGCCGCTATCTCCTCATCGCTCAGGCCAGCCAGTTGATGCCTGTAATCAACCACCAGGCCGCCGCTTTTTGCCGCTCCCAGCAGTCGCTGCTGGAACTGACTTTGCAGCGTAGCCGCTTCGGTGTTCAGTGTGCGCAGCGCCGCCTGCTGCTCGGGAGCCAGCGTCGCCCCGGCGTGAACAAAACGTTGCCACGTCAGGGTCAGGAGACGATAGGACTCGCTGTCCAGCGCCAGCGCGTCGCGCTGCTCGTAGACGCTGTTCACGCGCTGAAACAAGGCCGCATTAAGCCAGATGTCATTCCCCAGCTCGGCGAGTTCGGCGGAAAATTGTTCATCCAGTGATTGAATATAAGGATTGGTATGGGCGCCAGCCATGGCGAAAAAGACCCGCGTCACCCGCGCCAGCAGCTGACCACTCTGCTCCAGCGCCTCGAGCGTGTTGGCGAAACTGGCCGGCTGCGGATTGTCGATAATAGCGCGAATTTCGGCCCGCTGCTGCCGGACGCCCTCATCAAACGCCGGGCGATAGTGGCTGTCGTCAATCACATCGAACGGCGGCGCCTGGTAAGGCAACGTACTGACGCTAAAAAAGGGGTTTCGTTCGGACATCTTTCTCTCCTGTACAGGCTAATGCTGTAAGATTAGGCCTCTCCTTAAGGGGTCGCAATGATTTCCGTTACCGGTCGCCGCCTGTGCGTGCTATGGTATGAAAACACAAAAAGCGTTGAGGAACAGTAAGATGATTATCATGGTCACCGGCGCCACCGCCGGTTTTGGTGAAAGTATTACTCGCCGTTTTATCGCTAACGGTCATAAAGTGATTGCCACCGGTCGTCGTGAAGAGCGCCTGAAGACGCTGAAAGACGAGCTGGGCGATAACCTTTATATCGCGCAACTTGACGTCCGCAACCGCGCCGCCATTGAGACGCTGATTGCTGACCTGCCGGCCGAGTGGCAGGCTATCGATGTGCTGGTGAACAACGCCGGCCTGGCGCTTGGTCTGGAGCCGGCGCACCGCGCCAGTGTGGAAGACTGGGAAGATATGATCGACACCAATAATAAAGGGCTGGTGTACATGACCCGCGCCGTGCTGCCGGGGATGGTGGAGCGCAATCGCGGCCATATCATCAATATCGGCTCTACGGCAGGCAGCTGGCCTTACGCCGGCGGAAACGTCTATGGGGCGACCAAAGCCTTTGTCCGTCAGTTTAGCCTCAATCTTCGTACCGACCTGCACGGCACCGCGGTGCGCGTGACCGACATCGAGCCGGGTCTGGTGGGCGGCACCGAGTTTTCTAACGTCCGCTTTAAGGGCGATGACGCTAAAGCCGAAAAAGCTTACGAAAATACCCAAGCGCTAACGCCGGAAGATGTGACCGAGGCGGTCTGGTGGGTCGCCACCCTGCCGAAACATGTCAACATCAACACCCTGGAGATGATGCCGGTGAGTCAGAGCTTTGCCGGACTCAGCGTTCACCGTCAGGGCTAACCGTCAGCCACCCGGCCTGCGGGCCGGGTATGGGCGGAAACGCAAAAAACGCGTAAAATAGTGCGCATAACCCCCTAAAAAGTAACCATCAATGGCCGCAGAATCGCAACTGAATCCGACGCAACCCGTCAATCAGCAAATTTATCGCATCCTCCGCCGGGATATCGTTCACTGCCTGATCCCGCCTGGTACACCGCTGTCGGAGAAAGAAGTCTCCGTGCGTTTTGCAGTGTCTCGTCAGCCGGTGCGCGAAGCCTTCATTAAGCTGGCGGAAAACGGACTTATCCAGATTCGTCCCCAGCGCGGTAGCTACGTCAATAAAATCTCATTGTCGCAGGTGCGTAATGGTTGCTTCGTCCGCCAGGCGATTGAGTGCGCGGTGGTTCGCCGTGCCGCCGGCATGATTAACGAAGAGCAACTTTATCAGCTGGAACAGAATCTTCACCAGCAGCGTATTGCCGTTGATCGGCAGCAGTTAAACGACTTTTTCCTGCTCGATGATGAATTTCACCAGAAGCTGTCGATTATCGCCGACTGTCAGCTGGCCTGGGAGACGGTGGAAAATATTAAAGCCGCCATCGATCGCGTCCGCTATATGAGTCTGGACCATGTCACCTCTCCGGAGATGCTTCTGCGCCAGCATCATGAGATTTTCACCGCGCTGGAAAAACGCGATGCCGAGGCGGTAGAAAAAGCCATGAGTATCCATTTGCATGAAATCAGCGAATCCGTACTGCTGATTCGCCAGGAGAACCGCGACTGGTTTAGTGAAGAATAAGAGCCAGACGGCTGCCGGCATGGCCGACGCAGCCGTCGTCTCATTGAAGGGATTATCTAACGACCAATACCGGCGTTTTGGCGTAGCGCAGAATTGACTCGGCGTTGGAGCCCAGCAGATGGGTGGAGATCCCCGGTTTGCGGGAACCAATCACAATGACATCGAACTCTTCGTTGTTACTGAGAGCCAGAATTTCGTCACGCACGTTGCCAAAGACTACGCGGGTATGGATCCGCGTCATGGGGATGGCGAACAGTCGCGCCACCTCGCGCATTTTTTTCTCCGACTCTTCTTTCATATAGGCTTCAAACTTACGAATATCCGCCGTAAAACCGCGCAATAGCGAACGGCTGCTGTTCGGCAGAACGTTGAGCAAGGTGATCTCGCCATTTTCGGCCGAAGCGAGAAATTCCGCGTGACGCACCGCTTTATCGCTTAAATCCATTTCAAAGACATCAACAGGCAATAAAATTTTTTTATACATGGCCCGTACTCCTTTTGCAGAGAAAGTTCTTTTTCAATAACTTAACTATGCCATTATTGCGGTGAAATACCAGTCATTGTTCGGAAAAATAACAGCTAATTATCTTTAGTAAATCAGGGAAATATAGAGTTATGTATAGACATTGCGTTCGATCATATTCTGCGTCTGCTAAAACCGATCGCTAGCAAAAAATAGACATCAGCGGAGTATCGTAGAAATAACTGAAGAGCCGGTGTCGACCCCGGGACCGACACCGGAAAAAGATTATTGCGCGGCGGCCCACGCGGCGACGGTAGCTTTAGCCCCCTGCCGCTGCAGCGCTAAGTAGGCGCGGGTCACCGCCGTGACAAAGCGTGACTCCTGCGGCAGTTCGACGCCGAAAATAGCCTCAATACCCAGCAGCGCTTTGACTCGCGCTTCGCCATCGGCGCTGGCAGCCACCGCTTGCTGGATAACCGGCAACAACGGGTCGCATATCTCGATTGACTGGCCCGCATCGTCAACGCCGCCAACGTAACGCATCCACCCTGCCACGCCCAGCGCCAGCAGTGTAAAATCACGCTGATGCACCAGATGCCAGCGTATGGAGTCCAGCATGCGCTGGGGCAACTTCTGGCTGCCGTCCATGGCTATCTGCCAGGTGCGGTGCTTCAGCGCCGGATTGCAGTAACGGTCAATCAGCAAACTGGCATAGCGTGACAGATCCACCCCCTGCACCTTCAGCGTTGGTGCCTGTTCGTCCAGCATCAACGACAGCGCCGCGCGACGGTAGTTATCGTCCTGCATACAGTCGTTGATATGCTGATAACCGGCCAGATAGCCGAGATAAGCGAGGAACGAATGGCTACCATTGAGCATTCTCAGCTTCATCTCTTCGAAAGGCACCACGTCGGCGACCAGTTCCGCTCCCGCTTTCTCCCACTGCGGACGTCCGGCAACAAAGTTATCCTCAATCACCCACTGACGGAAAGGTTCGCAGGCCACCCCGGCCGGGTCGCGCACCCCGGTCAGCTGGGTAATTTTATCGAGGGTTTCGGCAGTCACCGCCGGGACAATCCGGTCCACCATCGTCGACGGAAAGGTGACATTCTGCTCTATCCAAGCGGCAAGATCCTCGTCCAGAGCCCGGGCGTAGGCGCAGACGACGTTGCGCATCACGTGACCATTTTCCGGCATGTTATCGCAGGACATCACGGTAAAAGCAGGCAGGCCGGCCGCCCGGCGGCGAGATAAGGCCTCCACCACTACCCCCGCCGCCGATTTTGGCTGGTGCGGGTTATGCAGATCGGCGGCGATCAGCGGGTGATCGAGCTGCAGTTCGCCGCTGGCTGGCGAATGGCAATAGCCTTTCTCAGTAATCGTCAGGGAGACAATGGCCACCTGTGGCTGACACATCGCCGCCAGCACCGCTTCGAGACCATCAACCCCGGCGTGCAGCGCCTGCTTCACCACACCAACCACGCGCGCGGTCCAGGCGTCGGCGGACATTTCGGCGACGGTATACAGCAGATCCTGCTGCTGGAGATCGGCGATCTGCTGCTCGCCGCCAATCAGATTAACTTCGGTGTAGCCCCAGTCGCTGCCGTACTCGCTGGCCAGTATATCGGCATACACAGCCTGATGAGCGCGATGAAACGCGCCAAAACCAAGATGAACGATACGGGGGATCAGTGCGCTGCGATCGTAGGTCGGCAGCGTGGCGTTAGCGGTTAAGAGGGTGTTTTCCATGATGACTCTCGTTGTTATGTAGCCCATCAACCATTCTCGGGGAGAACTCTCGAGGAGAATGCCTTTGTGCCTCAACCATCTCACGCAATTGGTATAACATCTTTGATTTCTGTCAACTACCATACAAGAAGATCTCGCCTGATAAAGCACGGGGCACGTGGCTGCAATCGCCGCAGTGACAGGATAGCGCAGGTAACGGGAGGAGAAGAACATGGCGGCCGCGCGTCCCTGCGGGCCTGCTGTTGACGAATCGCCGAGCGTTGTTAATCGATGCGAGTTTTGACGATAAAGAAATAGCACAGCGCCCCGGCAAAGGTCACCCCGGCGGCGATCACCAGCGCCAGATTGAAAGAGTGAGTCGTATCCACTACCCAGCCGGTCACGATCGGCGCGAAGGAGGCAAACACAAAGCTGCCGAAGTTCTGGATCGCCGCCACCGAAGCCACTTTATGCTCCGCCACCATTACCTGCACCAGCCCCCAGGCGGACGTCCCGGCAAAATGAACGCAAAACAGCGCCATGGAGATAAAAGCCACCGCCTGGGCTGGCGTGGACGATTGCACCACCAGCAAGGTGCCCAGCGCCGACAGCACCAGACCGATAACAATCGCCGTTTTGCGGGTTTTCGCCTGATCGTAGCCTCTGCGCGCCAGGGCATCGACCACCAGGCCGTTGACCCACATCCCCACCGCCGCGGCAAGAAACGGGATCGCCGCCACCCAGCCGGTACGGGCCAGGCTTAACCCCTGCTGCGCCTGCAAATAGCCGGGCAACCAGGCGATATACAGCCAGCCGGTGTAGTTCACACCGGAAAAGCCGAGGATCATCCCCCAGGTAGTCCGCCGTTTAAACAGAGCCAGCCATTCGCTAAACTTCAGCGCCGGGCGGGCCGCCTCCTCACTGGCCAGATACTGCTGCTCCTCCTCCTGCAGGGTAAACTGCCGACGGTTACGGTAGCCCACATACCAGCACAGGCCGACCACGATCCCGGCTAAACCAATCACCACAAACATCGTTCGCCAACCCCAGGCCAACTGCATGATGACCAGGGCCGGCGGGGCGATAGCCTGGCCCAGCACCGTCGAGGAGTTGAATATTCCCACCGCCGTGCCGCGCTCTCTTTGCGCATACCAGTCGTTGATCGATTTCACGCCGGCTGGCATAAACGGCGCTTCGCCGATCCCGAGGCCAATGCGCAGCAGAATAAAATGCGAGAACGAATTGACCATCCCGGTCAGGGCCTGCATCGCGGACCAGAAAATCAGCCCGGCGCCCAGCACAATCCGTGGCCCCAGGCGATCCAACAAAATACCGGAGGGCAGTTGCGCGAAGCCGTAGGAGAGCGAAAAGGCGGAGAGCAGCACCCCAAACTCGGTGGCGCTAAGGCCCAGGTCGGCGCGTATCGCCTCCCCGGCGACGCTCAGCGAAGAGCGGTCAAGAAAGTTGACGATACCGGCGATAAACAGCAGCGTCAGGGTGATCTTCTGCACCCGACGGATGCGTAACGGCGTCGCCCTGGTCCGGGCGGCAAGAGTCTCGATAGCCATCGTTGTTCCTTACAGAGTCATATGAAATAGGATGTCTGATAAGTAAGGCAACAGGTCGACTACCATACAAGAATTAGGGTTGAAAAAAGCGGCAGGAATCACACATGACGGGCTTAGGCCCGTTCCCACCCCGCCACGATGATTAGCATGCCGCACAGGGCGATGGCCGCGCCCGCCCAGTCATAATGGGTTAATTTGACCCCATCAACGACCCGCAGCCAGAGCAATGCGGTACAAACGTACACCCCACCGTAGGCGGCATATACCCGCCCGCTGGCGGCCGGATGGAGCGTCAGGAGCCAGACGAATAGCGCCAGCGCCAGGGCGGTGGGGATCAGCAGCAGCGGCGTTGCCCCGCGCTTGAGCCATAGCCACGGTAGATAACAGCCGACGATTTCACACAGAGCGGTAGCAAAGAACAGCAGCGTTGTTTTGAGCATTAAAAGATTCGTAAAAGAGACAAAGCGTTGAACTATTCTACGCGATAATGGCCTCTGCCCCACGCTGTTTTGCCGGCTATGCCCGACAAAAGAGCTGTAGTAAACTGAACCTGAGGGTTAACCCATCACTTAAAGGAAATCGTGATGAACATGACACTGAATAAACGCTGGTGCCTGACCGCCATTCTGGCGTTAAGCGCTGTGGTCTACACCTCCAGCTCCTATGCCGCCACCGACCGGCTGGTGATTGAATCTGGCGACAGCGCGCAGAGCCGTCAGCAGGCGTCGATGGAAAAAGAGCAATGGAACGACACCCGCAGCCTGCGCCAGAAGGTGAACAAACGGGCGGAAAAAGAGTGGGATAAAGCCGATGTCGCTTTCGACGCGCAGGATAACTGCCAGAAGAGCGCCAACGTCAATGCCTACTGGGAGCCAAACACCCTGCGCTGTCTTGACCGTCGCACCGGCCGCGCGATCAATCCCTGAGCCGCTCCCTGACCACGCTGGCGCCTGCGGGCGCCGCCTTTCTGTAATCCCTTTTCCGTTTTGACCACAGGAATCTCCATGACCGACGCGCTACACGTCAAACTCCGCCCGCTTGAGCGCGAAGATTTGCGCTTCGTCCACCAGCTCGATAACAACGCCAGCGTCATGCGCTACTGGTTTGAAGAGCCGTACGAGGCCTTCGTTGAGCTCTCCGATCTGTACGACAAACATATTCACGATCAAAGCGAGCGCCGCTTTGTCATCGAATGCAATGGCGATAAAGCCGGACTGGTGGAGCTGGTTGAAATCAACCATGTGCACCGCCGGGCCGAGTTCCAGATCATCATCTCCCCCGACTTCCAGGGAAAAGGTCTCGCCACCCGCGCCGCACGCCTGGCGATGGACTATGGCTTTACCGTGCTCAATCTGTATAAGCTGTATTTAATCGTTGATAAAGAGAATGAAAAAGCGATCCATATTTACCGTAAGCTCGGCTTTATGGTCGAGGGTGAACTGATCCATGAGTTTTTCATTAACGGCGAGTACCGCAACACCATCCGCATGTGCCTGTTCCAGCACCAGTATCTGGCCGAGCACAAAACGCCCGGGCCGTCCCTGCTGAAGCCGACGGCTCAGTAATAATCGATACGGTTTTTAATGGTGTAGTGGCGGGTCAGCGGCGGCTGGACGCTTTCATCGACCACCTGCAGCTCACAGCTCAGCGGATTGTCGTGATCGTCGTAGTCGCAGGTCTGACGCACCGTGCCCAGCGTGCGATCGTTGAAGGTGCTGATGGCGGTATAGTCCAATTTCTTACGCGGATCCTTTGACGGCGTTGAGGCGACGGTAAATCGCTCCTCTTTGGCGGTGGTGGTTTTTCCCAGCGGATAGCCATCGCTGTCATAGCGGTAGGTGGCGGTGGTCTCTTTGCCGCGTGCGCTGATAATAAAACCGTTATCATCCGTCTCCCAACTCACCCCGGCGGCAGGCATCTCCGCCAGCTGACACTTGCCCTGTAGGCGCAGCCGCTTCTCGTGGGTGCGCCCATCGACGTAATAGTTGGCGTCCAGCAGCAGCGTGGCGCCGGTTTTGTTCTCCACATCTTCCAGGGTCAGCAGATCGAAACACCCTTCCCTTGAGAGCTGAGCGCTAACCTTCTTGACCACCACATCGTGTTCATCCAGCAGCGTCTGGCTAAAATCTTTCACCGGCCCGCGCAGGGGATCAAACTCAAACTCATTGGAAAAACTCGCCATTTCCGGGGTGAAGGCGTCCGGGGCGCTTTTACGGTCGCATGCCGTCAGCAGCAGCGCTGCCGGGATCAGCCAATACAATCTTTTCACAGACGATTCCTTTTGTGTACATCCGATCATATTAGCAAATACAATTGTTTACACCAGTTCTGCTATGCTTAAATCTGGATAACATCGATAAGGAGCGTAAGATGAAACTATCCCTCTGCACCGGCGCTGCGCTACTGCTGTGCTCCACGGCCGTACTGGCGGCTCCCGACTCCTGTGAACGGGTCAAAAGCGACATCCAGCAGAAGATCATCAACAATGGCGTACCGGAAACCGCCTTCAGCCTGGCCATTGTGCCAAACGATCAGGCAGACCAGCCCGGGGTTCAGGTGGTCGGTCATTGCGCCAACGACACCTTCAAAATCACCTATACGCGTAACAGCGACAGTCCCGCCGAAAACGACGCTCAGTAGGCCCTCTTCGGTTTCAAATGAAAGATCTTATCCCTGCATTGACCAGGGATAAGGTCTGCTGGCTACCCATAACGTATTATCGCTCACCCCTGCGTCGGTTAATGACGTGGCGGTCCTTCTCCGCACAGCATAACTATCATGGAGTGAGCAATGTCGAATCAGGAATCTCCCGGCGGCGTCAGCCGACGCGCGCTACTAAAATCTACAGCCCTCGGCTCCCTGGCGCTGGCCGCCGGCGGGCTGACCCTGCCCTTTACGCTGCGCCGCGCCGCGGCGGCAGTTCAGCAGGCTACAGGCGACACAACCCGCATTGTCTGGGGCGCCTGCTCGGTTAACTGCGGCAGCCGCTGCGCCCTGCGGCTGCACGTGCGTGATGATGAAGTGGTTTACGTCGAAACGGATAACACCGGCGACGACCGCTACGGCGACCATCAGGTCCGCGCCTGCCTGCGCGGGCGTTCGATTCGCCGGCGCATCAATCATCCGGATCGCCTTAACTATCCCATGAAGCGCGTCGGCAAGCGCGGAGAAGGCAAATTTGTCCGCATCAGCTGGCAGGAGGCGCTGGATACCCTCGCCGACCGCCTGAAGAGCGTGGTAGCGCAGTATGGCAACGAAGCCGTATACATTAACTACTCTTCAGGGATCGTCGGCGGCAACATCACCCGTTCGTCGCCTTCCGCGTCGCCGGTGGCGCGTTTAATGAACTGCTACGGCGGCTCGCTTAACCAGTACGGTACCTACAGTACTGCGCAGATTGCCTGCGCCATGCCCTACACCTACGGCAGTAACGACGGCAACAGCACCTCGGATATTGAAAACAGCAAGCTGGTAGTGATGTTCGGCAACAATCCGGCGGAGACCCGGATGAGCGGCGGCGGTATTACCTGGTATCTGGAGCAGGCCCGCGAGCGCTCTAACGCGCGAATGATCGTCATCGATCCGCGCTACACCGATACCGCCGCCGGTCGGGAAGATGAGTGGATCCCCATTCGCCCCGGCACCGACGCCGCGCTGGTGGCCGGTATCGCCTGGGTGTTGATTAACGAAGATCTGGTGGACCAGCCTTTCCTTGATAAATACTGCGTTGGCTACGACGAGAAAACGCTCCCGGCCGGGGCGCCGGCGAACGGTCACTACAAAGCCTATATCCTCGGCGAGGGCGACGACGGGATCGCTAAAACGCCGCAGTGGGCCTCGCGTATTACCGGTATCCCCACCGAGCGCATCATTAAGCTGGCGCGCGAAATCGGCATGAGCAAGCCGGCCTACATTTGCCAGGGCTGGGGGCCCCAGCGCCAGGCAAACGGCGAACTCACCGCCCGGGCGATCGCCATGCTGCCGATCTTAACCGGCAACGTCGGCATCAACGGCGGCAATAGCGGCGCCCGCGAATCAACCTACACCATCACCATTGAGCGCCTGCCGGTGCTGGAAAACCCGGTGAAGACCGCCATCTCCTGCTTTACCTGGACCGACGCCATCGCGCGCGGTCCAGAGATGACCGCCAGCCGCGATGGCGTACGCGGAAAAGAGAAGCTGGATGTGCCGATCAAGTTCCTGTGGAACTACGCGGGCAACACCATCATCAACCAGCACTCCGACATCAATAAGACCCACGAAATTCTGCAGGATGAAAGCAAGTGCGAAACCATTGTGGTTATCGACAACTTTATGACCTCGTCGGCGAAATACGCCGACCTGCTGCTGCCCGACCTGATGACCGTTGAGCAGGAGGATATCATTCCTAACGATTACGCCGGCAATATGGGCTATCTGATTTTTATTCAGCCCGCCACCTCAGCGAAGTTCGAACGCAAACCGATTTACTGGATCCTAAGCGAAGTGGCGAAACGACTCGGCGACGACGTGCATCAACGTTTTACCGAGGGACGTAGCCAGGAACAGTGGCTGCAGTATCTGTACGCCAAAATGGTGGCGAAAGATCCGGCGCTGCCGGCCTACGAGGATCTGAAGCGAATGGGCATCTACAAGCGCAAAGACCCGAACGGCCACTTCGTCGCCTATCGCGACTTCCGGCACGATCCTGAAGCGCATCCGCTCAAAACCCCGTCCGGCAAAATTGAAATCTACTCCAGCCGACTCGCAGAGATTGCCGCCCGCTGGCAGCTGGAGAAAGACGAAGTTATCAGCCCGCTGCCGGTCTACGCCTCCACATTTGAAGGCTGGGACGATCCGCTGCGCAGCCAGTATCCACTGCAGCTGTTTGGTTTCCACTATAAAGCGCGCACCCATTCCAGCTACGGCAACGTTGAGGTATTACAAGCGGCCTGTCGCCAGGAAGTATGGATCAATCCGCTTGACGCGGAAAAACGCGGGATTAAAAACGGCGATATGGTGCGCGTTTTTAATCAGCGCGGCGAAGTCCGTCTTCCGGCGAAAGTGACGCCACGCATCATGCCGGGGGTCTCGGCGATGGGCCAGGGCGCCTGGCACGACGCCAATATGACCGGAGATCGGATCGACCATGGCGCCTGCATGAATACCCTGACCACCCACCGCCCGTCACCGCTGGCGAAGGGGAATCCACAGCATACCAACCTGGTCGATATCGAGAAGGTTTAAGGAGTAAACCATGAGCACGCAATATGGATTCTTTATCGACTCCGCTCGCTGTACCGGATGCAAAACCTGCGAGCTGGCCTGTAAGGACTACAAGAACCTGACTCCGGAGGTCAGCTTCCGCCGGATCTATGAGTATGCCGGCGGCGACTGGCAGGAGGACAACGGCGTCTGGCAGCAGAACGTGTTTGCCTATTACCTCTCCATCGCCTGTAACCACTGTGAAGATCCGGCCTGCACCAAGGTCTGTCCGAGCGGCGCGATGCATAAGCGCGAAGACGGTTTTGTGGTGGTCAACGAAGAGGTATGCATTGGCTGCCGCTACTGCCATATGGCCTGCCCGTACGGCGCCCGCAGTATAACGCCGACAAAGGCCATATGACCAAATGCGATGGCTGTCACGAGCGCGTCGCCGAGGGGAAAAAGCCGATCTGCGTCGAGTCCTGCCCGCTGCGGGCGTTGGATTTCGGGCCGATTGCCGAACTGCGCGCTAAGCACGGCCAGCTGGCCGCGGTAGCGCCGCTGCCGTCGGCGCACTTTACCCGGCCGAGTATCGTTATCAAACCTAACGCCAATGCCCGGCCGTGTGGCGATACCACCGGTTACCTGGCGAACCCGAAGGAGGTGTGAGATGGGAAACGGATGGCATGAATGGCCGCTGGTGCTGTTTACGGTGCTGGGTCAGTGCGTGGTCGGCGCGACCATCGTCAGCGGTCTTGGCTGGCTGGCGCTGGGGGACCAACGGGAAGCCCGGCGGCGGCTGGTGCGCAATATGTTTTTTATCTGGCTGTTGATGGGCATTGGTTTTCTTGCTTCGGTGATGCATCTCGGTTCACCGCTGCGCGCGTTTAACTCGCTGAACCGCATCGGCGCCTCGGCGCTGAGCAACGAAATCGCCAGCGGCGCTCTGTTCTTCGCCGTGGGCGGATTCTGGTGGCTGCTGGCGGTGCTGGAAAAAATGCCGGCGACGCTGGGTAAAGTCTGGCTGGCGATCGCCATGCTGTTAGGGCTGCTGTTTGTCCTCGCAATGACCCGGGTTTACCAAATCAATACCGTGCCAACATGGTACAATGGCTACACCACCAGCGCGTTCTTTCTGACGGTGCTCCTCAGCGGGCCGCTGTTTGCCGCCCTGCTGCTGCGGCTGGCGAAAGTCGACTTTAACGGCTGGTTTTTTGCCGGACTGAGCGTGGCCGCGCTGGTCATCAGCGCCGCAGTTATCATTATGCAAAGCGCCGGGCTCAGTACCCTTCACAGCTCGGTTCAGCAGGCGGCCAACCTGCTGCCAGATTACGGCAAACTCCAGGCGCTACGCCTGGTACTGCTGGCGCTGGGCCTCGGCTGCTGGCTATGTCCGCTGATCCGCCGCCAGCCGCCGCGCGCTACGGGGCTGCTGATCGGCCTGCTGCTGGTCTTGATCGCCGAATGTATTGGCCGCGGCCTGTTTTATGGTCTGCATATGACCGTCGGTATGGCGGTTGCCGGTTAATGAGACGGCGCGCAGGCGCGCGCCGCAGAAAGGAATAAGTGATGATGCCGATCCCAAATCGCGACGCCGTCGCGTTAAGCGCCCGCACCCTGGGCGCGCTGTTCTCTTATGCGCCGAATAGCGCGGAAATTGCGCCGCTGGTCGCCGCCTTCCAGGACGGGAGCTGGCAGCAGCAGTGGCCCTTCCCGGTCGCAGCCCCGCTGGCGTCAGGGTTTGCCGCATCGGCTGAAGAAACGTTGCCGGAAGCCTGGCAGCGCCTGTTTATCGGGCCATGGGCCCTGCCGGCGCCGCCCTGGGGCTCTGTCTGGCTGGATAAAGAGTCTGTGCTGTTTGGCGATTCCACGCTGGCTCTGCGCCAGTGGATGCGCGAGAACGGTATCGCGCTGGAGGCCGATGGCAACGAACCGGAAGATCATTTCGGCACCGTGCTACTCCTGGCGGCATGGTAGTGCGAAACGGAGCAGGATGCGTTGTTCGCTCAGCTGCTGGCCTGGCACCTGCTGCCGTGGTCCGGGCGTTTCCTGAGCGTCTTTGTCGACCATGCCGCCCACCCCTTCTATCAGACGCTGGGTCAGCTGGCGCAGGCGACTCTGGCGCAGTGGCAGGAGAATCTGCCGATCGCCGTGGCGCAAAAACCGCTCTATCGTTAACCCTTCGCCGCGCCGGTATCCGGCGCGGTTTTATTTTGCCGCTTCCCAGCCTTTCACCCGCACTTATCGCTTTTGCATCTAAGGTTATTCCCTATCACAATAAGCCAATGTTTTCTGAACCTCGCCGTGACTAATGCATCGTCTTCATCCCTACCCTGATGTGCAGGTGATGTTTCGCCGCCTGCTGATCGCCACCCTGATTGGCCTTCTCGCCGCCCTGGCGGTGGCGCTGTTTCGCCACGCTATGGTGGTGCTGGAAACGCTGTTGCTCAGTAATGACAGCGGGAGCCTGGTCAACGCCGCACAGTCGCTGCCGGCGTGGCGTCGGCTGGTTACCCCCGCGCTGGGCGGCCTGACGGCGGGAACCTTACTCTGACTCTGGCAACGACGCAGCGTCGCGCGTCCACATGCCGCCACCGATTATATGGAAGCCCTGGAGACCGGCGACGGCTGTTTCGATACGCCGGCAAGCCTGGTGAAATCGCTGGCGTCATTGCTGGTCGTGGTGACCGGCAGCGCGATTGGCCGGGAAGGCGCCATGATCCTGCTGGCCGCGCTGGCGGCCTCGCTGTTTGCCCGTCGCTTCACGCCGCAGAGTGAATGGAAGCTATGGGTCGCCTGCGGCGCGGCTGCCGGGATGGCCAGCGCCTATCATGCCCCGCTGGCCGGCAGCCTGTTTATTGCTGAAATTCTCTTTGGCACGCTGATGCTGGCCTCGCTTGGGCCGGTGGTGATCTCGGCGGTGATCGCCCTGCTGTTGACGCAGTTTCTTAATGGCGGCGCCGCGCCGCTGTATCACGTCGTGTTACAGCAAAACCTCAGCGCCCTGCACTATGGCTTAATGCTGGCGACTGGCCTGCTGGCCGGGCTGTGCGGGCCGCTGTTTATCTGGCTGATGGACTACAGCCACCGCGGATTCGTTAAACTGAAGCTGGCGCCGCCATGGCAGCTGGCGCTGGGCGGGCTGATTGTCGGCGGCTTATCGCTCATCACCCCGGCAGTATGGGGCAACGGCTACAGCGTAGTGCAAAGCTATTTGCTGCTGCCGCCGTCCGGTGCGCTGCTGGTGGGCGTATTTATCTGCAAACTGCTGGCGGTGCTGGCCAGCAGCGGCTCCGGCGCGCCTGGCGGGGTCTTTACCCCGACGCTGTTTGTCGGCCTGGCGATGGGCATGCTGTTTGCCTGCTTCAGCAGGCTGTGGCTGCCGGGAAGTGAAGAAATGGCCATCATGATGGGTCTGACCGGCATGGCGGCGTTTCTGGCCGCCACGACCCATGCGCCGATCATGTCAACCCTGATGATTTGCGAGATGACCGGGCAGTATACGCTGCTGCCCGGTCTGCTGATAACCTGCGTCGTGTCGTCTGTGCTGTCGCGGACGTTACGCCGGGATTCGATCTATCGCCATCACGTTGCCGAGCATGTCTAAGTCGACGTAGCGGCTCAGCTCACGCTGTTCGGCGCGCGGTAGATAAGGCAGCTCGCCGATCAGCGGCGCCGGCAGCTTTTTGCTGAGGACATCGATGATTTCGGCGTAGTGCGCCAGACCGGGGTTGATCCGATTGGCCACCCAGCCAATCAGCGGTAAACCGTCATTGGCGATCGCCTGGGCTGTCAGTAGCGCATGGTTGATGCACCCCTCCTGGATCCCCACCACCATCAGCACTGGGAGCTGCTCCTGAACCACCCACTCGGAGAGCGGCCGCAGGTCGTTCATCAGGCTGCGCCAGCCGCCGGTGCCTTCAACCACCACGTGTTCGACCTGCGCGGCCAGACGCTGCAAACCATCGGACAGCAGACCGTAGTTGATCGGGCAGCTATGCGCCACGCTGCTCTCGTCTTCGCTTAAGGCGATGGGATTGACAGCCTCATAAGGTAACGCCAGCGTGGAGACGCTCTGCAACACCAGCGCATCTTTGTTACGTAAACCGTCCGGCGTCTCTTTGCTGCCCTTCGCCACAGGCTTATACCCGGCCACGCTTTTGCCTCTGGCAGCAAGTGCCTGCAACAGCGCACGGGAAACCACTGTCTTCCCGACAGAGGTGTCTGTACCTGTAATAAAGAAACGCTTAAACATCACTAACCCCACAGTTTTGTCGATGAAATATACGGGAGAGAAATAATCAACGGTGGGCAAAGTCTACGTGAAGCCGTCTGAGGTCAGCTTGAGATAGCGCAATTTTTGGTGTGACTATGAAAAAATGTTAACCCTGTAACAGTCGTATGAGTAAGGATCCGTTATAGAGCGCATCTTTAACCAGCGCCGCGCCAGCCATCGTTCCGCGGTTGGAGAATTGAGTACTTTCAACGGTAATATGCCGGCTATAGGCTGGGAGAGATTGTTGCCGAATACAGCTGGAAATTGCCGGAAAAAGAATTTCTGCCGCCAGATTGAACGGCGAGCCAATCAGAATTTTCTGCGGATTAAACAGATTGACCATGATCGCCAGAATCCGCCCAACGTGATTACCCACGCCGCTGATGATGTCCCGGGCTAACAAATCGCCCTGCAGCGCCGCCTGACAAAGCCACTCCACGCTCAGCGGACGCTGGTGCAGCAGCGAGCTCATCGACTGCGCCATGCGCATCTGCGCCAGCTCCAGCACGCTTTCTACGCTGGCAATCGTCTCCAGGCAACCATGGTTGCCGCAGTAACAGCGTTTGCCGTAGGGATCGACCTGGGTATGGCCAATCTCCACCAGGCTGCTGCTGCCGGCGTGCAGCAGGCGCCCATCGGTGATCACCCCGGCGCCGACGTTATGATCGATGACCACCTGAATGACGTCCCGGGCGCCGCGCGAGGCGCCAAACAAAGATTCCGCCATAGTCCAGGCGCTGATGTCATGCTGAATATAGACTGGCACCCCAGTATGATTGGCCAGCGCTTCGCCGAGCGGGACATCTTTAACATCCTCATAAAACGGCATGCGATGAATAATGCCATTTTCGGTATCGATAATACCGGGCATCGTCATGGCGATGGAGGTAAGGCGTTCCAGCTTCTTTTGATGGCGAATAAAGAAGCGATCAATATGGTCGATAACGCGCGTCAGAAACGGCGTGCTGTCGGTGAGCGCCAGCTCCAGCTGATCCTCCACCACCAGCTGACTGCTTAAATCACGCAGCGAAAGATGGATCTCACCGCGGCTGATGCGCACCGCCAGATAGTGCCATGCCTCGGTCTCCACCATCAGCCCCACCGCCGGGCGGCCGCGACTGCCGGGCTCCTGGATCTCGGTCTCCTGAACCAGATGCGCTTCCAGCATTTCGCGGACGATTTTGGTGATGCTGGCCGGCGCCAGTTGCGCAAATCGGGAAAGGTCGATACGCGATACCGGGCCGAGCTGATCAATCAGGCGATACACGGCGCCCGCATTGGTCTGCTTTATTTGATCGATATGGCCTGGTTGACTATCCGCTACCACCATTGACTCCCTTATTTTCGCGCTTCGAAATAAACTTTCGGCTATGGTGAAGCACTTCGACGGTGAACGTCAAATTTTTACTTAGCCTTGTGATTTACCGCACATTTCCAACCCCTTTTCGCCTCAATTATGCTCGCTTTTCCAGGAGAGCAGCGCCTCACGAAAGCGTTTTGCCAGTGCCCCTTGCTCATGGTGTTTAGACCACACCAGCCACATCTCCGATACCGCATCCTGTTCGTCGATCGGCAGCCAGCGCATTTCACTGAGCTGGACGCGCTGAAAGGAGGCCGGGAGGATCGATACCCCCAGGCCGGCGGCCACCAGACCAATAATCGTCATTGCCTCCCCCACCTCCTGGGCAATCTTCGGCGTGTGGCCGTAGCGGCGCAGCAAGCCGAGGATGTCGTCATACAGGCCAGTGCCGACGTGCGGGTCGAAAAAGACGAAGGGCTCGCGCGCCAGCGCCGCCAGGCTGACCGAGGGCTGGCGGGCCAGCGGGTGATTCGCCGGGACCATCGCCAACAGCGGCTCGCGCAGAACCCGCTCCCACGCCAGGGTGTCCGGCAGTTGAGTATTGCGCAGCAGCCCCAAATCCAGAGCCCCTTCGCTCAGGGGCACTATCTGTTCGCGGGTGTTAGTCTCGCGGGTGAGAATATGCACATCCGGAAGGCGTTGGCGAAACATCGATAGCGTATCGGAGACGGCCTTAATAAAAGGGGCCGAGGAGGTAAAGCCGATGCGCAGCTCACCCGTTTCGCCATGGTGTAGACGGGCGGCGCGAGCAGCCGCCTCATCCACCTGGGCGAGGATTTGTCGGCTATCGGCGAGAAACTGCTTTCCGGCCGCCGTCAGGCTGACGCTGCGGTTGGTACGGGCAAACAGGCGAGCGCCGGTCTGCTGCTCAAGGATCTGAATCTGCTGGCTTAGCGGTGGTTGAGAGATGTTCAGTCGCGCCGCGGCGCGGCCAAAATGTAGCTCCTCAGCAACGGCGACAAAGTAGCGCAAATGACGCAACTCGATATTCATATTTAAAACGTCTTATTTGAGATTATTAATATATTAGACAGAATATTTACATTTTCATACCCTAAAAATGTGAGCTGAATGGTCACAACACTCTGTTGGTAAGCAGCAACTTCTACGCAAGGAATTCTCTGTGAGTCGTACAACAACCGTTGACACCGTGCCGGCGGGCGAGGTCAGCGTCGCTGGTGCATCCCGCCCGGATCCGTTTATTAAACGTGGCACCCCGCAGTTTATGCGCGTCACTCTCGCGCTGTTCTCCGCCGGTCTGGCCACCTTTGCCCTGCTCTACTGTGTGCAGCCGATCCTGCCGGTGCTGTCGAACGAGTTTGGCGTGTCGCCGGCCAGCAGCAGTATTTCGCTTTCAATTTCCACGGCGATGTTGGCGGTGGGCTTGCTGTTTACCGGCCCGCTGTCGGACGCTATAGGCCGCAAGCCGGTGATGGTCACCGCCCTGCTGCTGGCCGCCTGCTGTTCACTGTTGTCGACTATGATGACCAGCTGGCACGGCATCCTGATTATGCGCGCGCTCATCGGCCTGTCGCTGAGCGGCGTAGCGGCGGTCGGCATGACTTATCTGAGCGAGGAGATCCACCCCAGTTTCGTCGCCTTTTCGATGGGGTTATATATCAGCGGCAACTCCATCGGCGGCATGAGCGGCCGCTTGCTGACCGGGGTCTTTACCGATTTCTTCGGCTGGCGCGTGGCGCTGGCGGCGATCAGCGGCTTTGCGCTGGCCGCGGCGATTATGTTCTGGCGTATCCTGCCCGAGTCGCGCCATTTCCGCCCGACCTCGCTGCGACCGAAAACGCTGCTGATTAACTTCCGTCTGCACTGGCGCGACCGTGGCCTGCCGCTGCTGTTCATCGAAGGTTTTCTGCTGATGGGCGCTTTTGTCACCCTGTTTAACTATATTGGCTACCGGCTGATGATGTCGCCGTGGTCGTTAAGCCAGGCGGTGGTAGGCCTGCTGTCGGTAGCTTATCTCACCGGGACCTGGAGTTCACCGAAGGCAGGGGCCATGACCGTACGCTTTGGCCGCGGGCCGGTGATGCTTGGCTTTACAGCGGTGATGCTCTGCGGCCTGCTGCTGACGCTCTTTTCTTCCCTGTGGCTTATTTTCATCGGCATGCTGCTGTTTTCCGCTGGCTTCTTCGCCGCGCATTCCGTCGCCAGCAGCTGGATTGGCCCACGCGCCCGCCGCGCCCGCGGTCAGGCGTCATCGCTGTATTTGTTCAGCTATTATTTGGGTTCAAGTCTTGCCGGGACGTTAGGCGGGGTATTCTGGCATCACTACGGCTGGAACGGCGTCGGTGGGTTTATCGCGCTGCTGCTCCTTGCCGCGCTGTTGACCGGCACCTGCTTACATCAGCGACTGAAATAGTCGCGTGTGACGTGGCCTGCGGGCCACGTTTCACCACATGCCCATTATGGAAGACAAGCCCATCAGCTCTCTGACGGCATCAACGGACAGTAGTGCAATAAACAGCCAGGTGAACGGATTCATAAACCACCCCCGAACCTCCAGACCTGTGTAATCGATCACAGTTTAGTACCGATATGTTACCGTTTTCTGTCACACCGATCACAGAGGTGAGCTTATTCTCCCGCCATGTGTCTTTCCCTTCCCCTGTGCGCAACGCTCGACCCGCCGGGCGTATCAGGATAGTGTAGAGGCAAAGCGATAATCTCTTTATTCACCTGTCACGGACCGAACGCCACTATGACTGAAAATACGCCTTATCAGCAGCTTACCCGTACCTTTCAGCGCCTGTCGCGCTTTTCGCATCTCGCCGCCATCGCCGGCTGGGATATGTTCGCGATGATGCCCCCGGGCGGGAGCGTCGCCCGCGGCGAAGCGCTGGCCGAGCTCGGCGTGCTGCAGCATCAGATCCTGACCGATAAAAAAGTGGGACAATGGTTACAGGAGGCCCGCCAGCAGGATCTTAATGATGTTGAACAGGCCAACCTGCGGGAAATGCAGCGTCAGTACGATCAGGCGGCGCTGCTGCCGGAGAGCCTGGTGGAAGCAAAATCGCTGGCCGGCAGCCGCTGCGAGCATGCCTGGCGCAGCCAGCGTCCCGCCAATGACTGGACGGGCTTTGCCGACAACCTACGCGAGGTGGTCAGACTGAGCCGTCAGGAAGCGCAGATCCGCGCCGATGCCAGGGGCGGCTCACGCTACGACGCGCTGCTGGATATTTTCGAACCGGATATGACCAGCGCGCGGCTGGACAGCCTGTTCGCCGATCTCAAATCGTGGCTACCTTCCCTGCTTAGCCAGGCGGTGGAGAAGCAGGCGAAGCAGACGCTAATCGCCCCGCAGGGGCCTTTCCCCATTGCTGAACAACGGGAGCTGGGCCTGCAGGCGATGCGTATCCTTGGCTTTGACTTCGACGGCGGGCGCCTCGACATCTGCGCCCACCCGTTCTGCGGCGGCGTACCCCAGGATGTGCGCATCACCACCCGCTACAACGAAAACGACCTGCTCAGCGCTCTGTTCGGCGTGATCCACGAAACCGGCCACGCCCGCTACGAGCAGAATCTACCTCGCCCGTGGGTCGACCAGCCCGTAGGACTCGCCCGCTCCACCGCTATCCACGAGTCGCAGAGCCTGTTTTTTGAAATGCAGCTGGGACGCAGCGAGCGGTTTCTTAACCGCCTGTTACCGGCGGTGCGCGAGCGGTTTGGCGATCGGCCGGCCTTTAGCCAGGACAATTTTGTCGCCTGGAATCAGCAGGTGAAACCCGGCTTTATTCGCGTCGATGCCGATGAGGTGAGCTACCCGGCGCATGTCATCCTGCGTTATGAAATTGAACGTGCGCTGATCGACGGCGAGATTGAGGTAGATGATATCCCGTCGCTGTGGGACGAGAAAATGCAGCACTGGCTGGGGCTGTCGACCACCGGCAACTATCGGGATGGTTGCATGCAGGATATTCACTGGACCGACGGCGGATTCGGCTATTTCCCTTCCTATACCCTGGGCGCGATGTATGCCGCGCAGTTGATGGCCGCGGCCCGCCGCGCGCTGCCGACATTAGATCGCGATATTGAGGAAGGCGATTTCAGCGCCCTGTTCGACTGGCTGCGGCAGAATATCTGGCAGCATGGCAGCCGCTTCACCACCTCGCAGTTGATTCAGCAGGCCACCGGTGAGGATCTTAATAGCCGCTACTTCCGCGAGCACCTGACCACTCGCTACCTGTAATCATACGCGCCGGGCTACCCGGCGCGTCCTGTCGTTCCCGCCTTGTACATTCGGTTACACGCCGATACCAAACACTCACGGAAAGCTCGAAAAGACAAGCATATAGTGATTTCACCGGCCCCGCAGTGGGGTTGAAATTAAGAAAACTTTTCGAGGATATCAGAATGAAAAAAGTATTAGCTCTGGTCGTTGCCGCTGCTATGGGTCTCTCTTCCGCCGCTTTCGCTGCTGACGCAGTAAGCACCACTCAGGCACCGGCTGCCACCCACAGCACGGCTGCCAAGACCACCCATCACAAAAAACACCACAAAGCCGCGGCAAAACCGGCTGCAGAGCAGAAAGCTCAGGCTGCCAAAAAACACAAAAAAGCAGAAGCTAAACCAGCCGCTGCTCAGAAAGCCCAGGCCGCTAAAAAACACAAAAAAGTAGCAGCTAAACCAGCTGCTCCGCAGAAAGCTCAGGCGGCGAAAAAGCATCACAAAGCTGCGGCTAAACCGGCAGCCCAGAAAGCGCAGGCAGCGAAAAAACACCACAAAACCACTAAACACCAGGCCGCTAAACCGACTGCACAGCCGGCAGCATAATTCCTCCCGGTGAACCAACCTTCTTAATAATCGGCGCTGTTTCAGCGCCGTTTTTTCTGGAGAGCACTATGCTGCGGCGCTATCGTTTTGAGCTCATCCTGATCCTGCTAATTATATGCGCAGTGGTTGCAACCCGTTTTTTCCTCTCTTAATTATTTATCCCGCGCTCGCATTTTGCTGCTTCTACCAGCTTTTCATTAAAATGAATACCGTGCGGCTATCGCTGACCCGCTCCCCGCTTCCCGCTTCCCATTATCCTGTGACTCTCTGCGGCGCAAAAAAATGTCCGGCGCCAGAAGACGCCAGACATGTTAGTCGTAATATCTCGCACGCCTGGCCCTTGCCGGGTGGTGCGTCCATCACAATGCACGCACGGCTTCCATCACCAGATAGCCGGTCGCGCCCCAGATAGCGACTGAGACCAAGGAAACATAAACCAGTGCGCGAATACCTTTTTTAGACATAAGCCCTCCGAACGCAGGGGAAATAGAGTTCAGGCTATCATCGCCGGTACTACCTCTCTATTTACTCAACGGCAGGGCGACGGTAACAACGTTTTCGGTGAGAAAATGTTTCGCATTGAAAATAATTACGAGAGGCGTAAAGAAGTGCGAATTCCGGTGAAGATCTGGTGGGTAAAAGTATTATTTTTGGGCATTATGCTGACAAACCAGGAATAATCCCACGGATGAATTGCTGCATTATTAACCGAATTCAGTACGTTCTGATACATGAATTTTGTTGCGCAAGACGCCACTTTCTGCGGAAATAGCACAAGCAGAACACTGGTATTAACCGCTTGAAATCAGGAGGTTTTACCAGCGCCAGACCCCACCGCGCGCTGATGTGGTATACAGTTTGGCCTGTTTAGAATTATTGTTTACTTTCAAAAACTTAAATCTCCTGCTACTGTCAATAGACATCATAGCCTCCCCAGAGAGTGATATGCGTAGAGACGTTCTGTTATTACTGTGTTCATTTTATCTGTTACCTCTGGGCGCACATGCCGATGATAGCGGACTGAGCGCCAAAGATATTAAGACGTTGTTTTTCGGTCACGATGACCGCAAAGCGGTGAACCGCCCCGAGGAGAGTCCGTGGGACGCGATTGGCCAGTTGGAAACCGCCAGCGGCAATCTGTGTACGGCGACGCTCATCTCTCCGCATCTGGCGCTGACCGCGGGCCACTGTCTGTTAACGCCCCCGCGCGGCAAGCCGGACAAAGCGGTCGCCCTGCGCTTTATTTCCCGCAAGGGCAACTGGGTCTATGAGATCCACGGCATTGACGGGCGAGTCGATCCCAGCTTAGGCAGACGCCTGAAAGCCGATGGCGACGGCTGGATTGTCCCTTCCGCTGCGGCGCCGTCCGATTTTGGCCTGATCGTGCTGCGCTATGCTCCGTCTGGCATTACGCCGATCCCGCTCTTTCCGGGCAGCAAGGCCGATCTCACCGCCGCGCTGAAGGCGGCGGACCGTAAAGTTACCCAGTCTGGCTATCCTGAAGATCATCTCGATAATCTTTACAGCCACCAGGATTGCATCGTGACAGGGTGGGCGCAAACCAGCGTACTGTCGCATCAGTGTGACACCCTGCCTGGCGACAGCGGCTCGCCGCTGCTGCTGAAAACGGAGGACGGCTGGCAGGTGATCGCCGTGCAGAGTTCGGCCCCCGGCCCGCAGGATCGCTGGCGGGCGGACAATCGCGCCATTGCGGTGACTGGCTTTCGCGATAAGCTGGAGGCGCTTGCCGGTGAGTAATGGACCGAGGCCGGTGAAGAATATCATTATTGACATCGTCCTGGCGGAAATGATTTTCCGCCAGCCGAAAGCAGTGAACCTGCGCAGCCCTCAGCGTCACCTGACACAATTACAGCGGGGCCAGGCGTGAATGAAGTTTCCATTTGCCGCCTGGCTTTGCAGGCGGCGAGACGTCAGGCGAGTTTAATTAACACCATGCCGGCTACCAGCAGGATAACCCCCGCCCAGCCTTTGTTATTCAGACGCTGACCAAACAGCACCCAGCCGGCGGCGATGGTCGCCGCGATACCGAAGCCGCCCCACAGCGCATAGGCGACCGAGAGATCGATCCCTTTAACCGCCTGCGACAGGGCGCTGAACGCGCCCAATACTGCCGCCAGGGACAGGATGCCGTAGATCTTGCGGCGGAAGCCGTCGGAAAACTTCAAAAAGACGTTGGCAATAATTTCCAGCACAATGGCGATTGCCAGCCAGGCGGCGTGGATCCACTCAAACTGCTGCATGGGCCACCTCCTGCTTGGAAGACGCTTTTTTCTGGGTGCCGGACTTAATTAAGACGATCCCTATCACCAGGGTGGTCAAGCCGGCTATTTTCAGCAGGGACAGACTCTCATCAAACAGCAGCACGCTGAACAGGGTAATCAGTAAAATACCGATCCCTTCCCACAACGCATAGGCCACACCGAGGGCAATCTTTTTAACCGCAAAGGCAAGAAAAATATATGACAGGGCAATCATGGCCAGCATTAAAATAAAGCCGGTGTGCCCGCCGCTCACGCTTGCCCATTTCATAGACAAGGTGCCGGTAATTTCAGCAATAATTGCTAAAGCTAATAAAATCCAATAAAACATGATCCCTTCTCCTGCTTGAGAATATAATCCATTACCGTTTACGCGAGACGTAAACAGGAAAATTTCTGACGTAGATATCGCTGTGCGCTTGGCGCCAGCTCAGGCAGAAAGAAGGTGACTATAGCGCCGAATGCCAGTGCTGTTCGCCGGCAAAACGGGAAAAAGTGAGGGATACTGCGGGGTGATTTAAAATATACATCCTGAACTGATTGTCCATAAAATTACAATTATCCGCGGTGTTGCTTCTCGTCCGGTGCGGATGAAAATTGTCCTCAGTAGTTAAACACAGGTAGATTTGTAGCATAGTGCTACATTTAATTCAAAGACTTTGCAATTCTTTACGCCGCGGTTTTTCTTCAATGCGTTTGTTCTGCAAAAAAGCGTCATTATGCTAATGTAACGCAACCTGTTAATAGGCAAGGAAGTTTGAGGTCGGGATCCTATGGCTAAACCCATTATTACACTTAACGGATTAAAGATGGTCATCATGTTGGGCATGCTGGTGATCATCCTTACCGGCATTCGCTTTGCGGCGGACATAATCGTCCCGTTTATCCTGGCGCTTTTTCTGGCGGTGATCATCAATCCTCTGGTTCAGCTACTGGTCCGCTGCCGGGTGCCGCGCGTGCTGGCGATCTCGCTACTGATTGGCCTGATTGTTATGTTAGCCATTGTGCTGCTGGCCTCGCTGGGGACCTCGCTCAACGAGCTGGCGCGCACCCTGCCGCAGTATCGCAACTATCTCTATGAGCCGATGCAAACCATCGCGCCCTGGCTGCAGCGTATGGGATTCACCGTTTCGGTGGTCGAGCTCAATAAGTACATCGACCCTAACGCCGTAATGACCCTGGTCACCAGCCTGCTCACTCAGCTGTCGAACGCCATGTCCTCCATTTTTCTGCTGCTGCTGACGGTGGTGTTTATGCTGCTGGAGGTGCCGCAGCTTCCCGCTAAGCTGCAGCAGTTAATGTCCAGACCAGTAGAAGGCATGGGCGCGATCCAGCGGGCCATCGACAGCGTATCGCATTATCTGGTGCTGAAAACTGCGATAAGCCTGATCACCGGCCTGGTGGTCTGGGGCATGCTGGTGCTGCTGGATGTGCGCTTCGCCTTTATGTGGGGGCTACTGGCCTTCGCGCTGAACTATATTCCCAATATCGGTTCCGTGCTGGCGGCCATTCCGCCGATCCTGCAGGTGCTGGTATTCGGTGGTCTGTACGAGGCGCTGGTAGTGCTGGCCGGCTACCTGATCGTCAACCTGGTATTCGGCAATATTCTCGAACCTCGTATCATGGGGCGCGGGCTGGGCCTCTCGACGCTGGTGGTATTCCTGTCCTTAATCTTCTGGGGATGGTTGCTGGGTCCGGTTGGCATGCTGCTCTCGGTGCCGTTGACGATTATCGTCAAAATTGCCCTCGAGCAGACCAGCGGCGGGCAGAGTATCGCTTTCTTATTAAGCGATGTCAGTAAACAGTAGTCCTTCCGCAGGCCGGCGCTTCGCCGGCCTGCTCCCTGCCCTACACTCTCTCCGTAGACCACTACGCCTTATGTATTATTGATCCGCATCACAAACGTTGCGGCGGAATCGTTACTCTGATGCTAACGATCGGCCACCGCGCTTAATTGATGCTCATAGCCTCGCGTCGCACACTAATCTCCACCAGGACAAACAAAACGATTTGTCGAATCAGGAGGTTATTAATGAATGCCGAACAAACGACGGGGCGGGTCTGGAACCGTCGCCGAACGGAAAAACAGCGGCGGCTGACCGAGGCGAACATGCCAGGTAAGGTCATCCCGACTGACCAGTTGGTCAGCGTACTGGAAAACCTGCTCGCCCCCGGCGACCGGGTTGTGCTGGAAGGCAACAACCAGAAACAGGCCGATTTCCTCTCGCGCATGCTGGCGGAAGTTAATCCGCAAAAAATTCACGACCTGCATATGATTATGCCCAGCGTGGGGCGCAGCGAGCATCTGGACCTGTTTGAAAAAGGTATTGCCCGCAAGCTGGATTTCTCTTTCTCCGGCACCCAGAGCCTGCGCATTTCGCAACTACTGGAAGATGGCCTGCTCGAAATCGGCGCCATCCACACCTATATCGAACTCTACTCGCGCCTGTACGTCGATCTGTCGCCAAACGTCGCGCTGATTGCCGGCTATAAAGCTGACCGCAAAGGCAACCTGTATACCGGACCGAGTACCGAAGATACCCCGGCGCTGGTGGAAGCCGCCGCCTTCCACGACGGCATTGTGATAGCCCAGGTCAACGAACTGGTGGACGACGAATGCGATCTGCCGCGCGTCGATATTCCCGGCTCGTGGATCGATTACGTGGTGGTTGCCGACAAGCCGTTCTTTATCGAACCGCTCTTCACCCGCGATCCGCGCCTGATTAAGCAAGAACACATACTGATGGCGATGATGGCGATCAAGGGCATCTATGCGGAACATCAGGTGCAGTCGCTTAACCACGGTATCGGCTTTAATACCGCCGCCATCGAGTTGCTGTTGCCGACCTATGGCGAGCAGCTCGGCCTGAAAGGCAAAATCTGTAAACACTGGACCCTGAATCCGCATCCAACCTTAATCCCGGCCATCGAGAGCGGCTGGGTGGAGAGCGTGCACTGCTTCGGCGGCGAACTGGGGATGGAAGAGTACATCCGCGCCCGCCCGGATATCTTCTTTACCGGCCCGGATGGCTCGATGCGCTCTAACCGCGCCTTCTGCCAGCTGGCGGGCCAGTACGCGGTAGATATGTTCATTGGTTCAACCCTGCAGGTGGATGGTCTGGCTAACTCCTCGACCGTCACCCGCGGCCGTCTTTCCGGCTTCGGCGGCGCGCCGAACATGGGCCACGACCCGCACGGTCGCCGCCACGCCACCCCGGCATGGCTCAATATGATCACCGAGCCGGACCCGATGCAGCGCGGGAAAAAGCTGGTGGTGCAGATGGTCGAAACCTTCCAGGCCGGCGTGAAACCAACCTTCGTTGAGACGCTGGATGCAGTTGAGGTGGCGAAAACCTCCGGCATGCCGCTGGCGCCGGTAATGATTTATGGTGATGACGTCACCCACGTCCTGACCGAAGAGGGTATCGCCTACCTGTACCGTGCGGAGAGCCTTGAAGAGCGCCGGGCGATGGTCGCCGCGGTGGCCGGGATCACCGATATCGGCCTTGGTGTGGACGCCAAACGCGTCGCCGCGCTGCGTCAGAGCGGCAAAGTGGTCTACCCGGAAGATCTCGGGATTCGCCGCAGCGATGCCACCCGCTCCCTGCTGGCCGCCGGCAGCGTCGCCGACCTGGTGGAGTGGTCCGACGGACTGTACAACCCACCGGCAAAATTCCGGAGCTGGTAATGAAAAATCTCTCCCCCCTGCACGCAGAAAGCCGCGTCAGCTGGCTGGCGCATACCGCCAGCGCCTGTCTGATTGACGAAGCCCGTCTGAGCCCGAAACCGGGTCTGGTGGATAGCCGCGGCAACGGCGCGCATCAGGACCTGAATCTGGCGCTGATGGAGCGCTCCGCCCGCAGCCTGCAGCCGACCTTTCACGCGCTGGCCGAGCAAAGCTGGCGTCGCCCGGCGGACATCGCCCTGCGCGAAACCGTCGGCCGCCTTGGCCGCGAAGGCGAAGCGCAGATGATGCTGGCGACGGGTGGGGTTAACACCCACCGCGGCGCTATATGGGCGCTAGGCCTGCTGGTCAGCGCGGTGGCGATGTTGGGTGGAGAGGGTCAGTCACAGGCGATCGCCGACGCGGCCGCCGCCCTCGCCCGCCTGCCCGACGGCTTCGCGCCGAAAAGCTTTAGTAAAGGGCTTCGCGCCAGCCGCCGCTGGCAGGTGCCAGGCGCCCGCGAGGAAGCGCAGTGTGGTTTCCCGCATATCACCCGCCTGGCGCTGCCGCAACTGCAGCACAGCCGGGCGCGAGGCGCCAGTAAGCCGCAGGCGCAGCTTGATGCGCTGATGGCCATCATGACCTCGCTGAGCGATACCTGCGTGCTGTCGCGCGCCGGTATGGCCGGGCTGCAGGCCATGCAGCAAGGCGCTTGTGAGGTGCTGGCGGCTGGCGGTTGCGCCAGTTTCGCCGGGCGCGCCGCCCTGGCCCGCCTGGACGCAATCATGCTGGCGCTAAACGCCTCGCCGGGAGGCGCCGCCGATCTCCTTGCCGCCACCCTGTTTCTCGACAGAGTTGCCGGCTAACGCATTCAGAGGATGTTATGGAACAGATTACATTGTCATTTCCTGCCAGCCGCGCCCTCAGCGGCCGAGCGCTGGCAGGAGTCGTGGGTTCAGGCGATATGGAAGTACTTTATACCGCCGCACAGAGCGCCACGCTCAACGTACAGATCACCACCTCAGTGGATAACAGCCAGGCGCGCTGGCAGGCGCTGTTCGACAGGTTGAACCTGATCAACGGCCTGCCCGCCGGGCAGTTGATTATCCACGACTTCGGCGCCACGCCGGGCGTCGCCCGTATTCGTATTGAACAGGTTTTTGAGGAGGCCGCTCATGCGTAACGATCGCAGCTTTATCGAACTGCGCGCTCGCGAACGCGCCCACGCTCTGCTGGACGACGGCAGCTACCGCGAACTGCTGGATCCGTTTGACGGTATTATGTCGCCGTGGCTCGGCGCCCAGGGCATCGTCCCGCAGTCCGACGACGGTATGGTGGTCGCCAAAGGCACGATCAACGGCCAGCCTGCGGTGGTGATTGCCATCGAGGGCACCTTCCAGGGAGGCAGTATGGGCGAAGTGTCCGGCGCCAAAATGGCCGCCGCGCTGGAGCTGGCGGCGGAAGATAACCGCAACGGTATCCCGACGCAGGCGGTGCTGTGCCTCGAAACCGGCGGCGTACGTCTGCAGGAGGCCAACCTCGGTCTGGCCGCCATCGCTGATATTCACGCGGCGATTGTCGATCTGCGCCGCTACACGCCGGTAGTCGGCATCATCGCCGGCACCGTCGGCTGCTTTGGCGGTATGTCTATCGCCGCCGCGCTGTGCAGCTATCTCATTGTCACTCGTGAAGCCCGTCTCGGCCTCAACGGCCCGCAGGTTATCGAGCAGGAAGCCGGCATTGAAGAGTACGACTCCCGCAACCGGCCGTTTATCTGGAGCATGACCGGCGGCGAAATTCGCGCCGCCAGCGGACTGGTCGACGCGCTGGTTAACGATGGCGTTAACGCCGTTAAAACCGCAATGAATGAGGCGATCGCCAAAGGCGTACCGGTACAGCACCGCAGCGACAACTATGACGATTATCTGCGTCGCTTGAGCCAGTTCGACACCCGCCAGCAGGCGGATACCGCGCAGATTAAACAGCTTTTTGCCCGGGAGGATAAATAATGAGTCAGTTCCCAAACCGCGCCGCGCTGTGGCTGAACAAACTGGCGCCCGACGCGCCGCTGATGAGCGGCCTGTGCCCTTCCGTCCAGGTGGCAGACGGCCAGATTAATGGCGAAAACGTGCGTTTTATCGCCGTGGTCCCGGATGCTAACAACCACTACCCGCGCGCCGCCGGCGGCGAAGTTGGCCTGCTGGAAGGCTGGACGCTGGCGAAAGTGGTTAATGAAACCATTGCCGCCGACGCCGACCAGCCAGTCAAACGGCCGATCGTCGCCGTGATCGATGTGCCAAGCCAGGCCTATGGCCGCCGCGAAGAAGCTTTCGGCATTCACCAGGCGCTGGCCGGGGCGGCTGGCGCTTATGCCAAAGCCCGTTTGGCCGGCCACCCGGTAATTGGCCTGATCGTCGGCAAAGCGATGTCCGGGGCGTTTCTGGCCCACGGCTACCAGGCCAACCGCCTGATCGCCTTTAACGATAGCGGCGTGCTGGTCCACGCGATGGGTAAAGCGTCGGCGGCGCGCATTACGCTGCGTACCGTAGAGGCGCTGGAGAAACTGGCGGCTACCATTCCGCCAATGGCCTACGACGTCAGCAACTATGCGACGCTCGGCCTGCTCTCCGCCCTGCTGGATATTAATAATCCGGATGCCCCTGACGATCACGATCTGTCGTTGGTCAGCAACACGCTGCGCGACGCCATCGCTGATGCGCGCACCGATGCCTCACTGAAGTGCCGCCTGGGCGCGGAAAACCGCCGCAGCTCGCAACTGGTTCGCGATCGCATGCGCGCCAGCTGGTAAGACGTTCGTACGTAAGTAGTAGAAGAAAACCTGCCGGAAGCCGTCCCCCGGAGCGCGTAATAACCGCGCCGGGTAGGGACGGCTTTTAGAAAAAATAACAATCGCGCCAGTACTCTATCTTATTTACAGGTGATTTATGACTTATGTGATTATTCATGCTCTTGCCCCGATTTTCGTTATCATGCTGCTGGGCTTCTGGGCCGGTAAGGCCGGGATGGTAGATAACAAAAACGTCTCGCTGCTTAATATTTTTGTAATGGATTTTGCCTTACCCGCCACGCTGTTTAGCGCGACGGTACAAACGCCGTGGGCCGGGATCGTCGCCCAGTCGCCGCTGGTGCTGGTGTTGACCGGCGCGATGTGGATCACCTATGCCGCGATCTACTTCCTCGCCACCAGCGTGTTCAAACGCACGCCGCAGGATGCCGCGGTGCTGACCCTCACCGTCGCCCTGCCAAACTATGCCGCGTTAGGTCTGCCGATCCTCGGCAGCGTGCTGGGTGAAGGCGCGTCAACCTCACTGTCGGTAGCGGTCTCTATCGCCTGCGGCTCGGTGCTGATGACCCCGTTCTGCCTGCTGATTCTGGAACGTGAAAAAGCCCGCGCCGCGGGAGAAAACAGCGGTTCTACGCTGGCGATGCTGCCGGTGCTGATGTGGCGTTCGGTGAAAAAACCGATCGTCTGGGGCCCGCTGCTTGGGGTGGTGCTTTCCGCGATCGGCATTAAAATGCCGGACCTGCTGCTGGCGTCGATCAAACCGCTGGGCCTGGCTGCCACCGCCGCCGCGCTGTTCCTCACCGGGGTGATCCTGTCGGCGCGTAAACTGCAGCTCAATGCGCTGATCGCTACATCAACCATCGTGAAACTGCTGGTGCAGCCGTTTATTGCCTGGGGTCTGGTGATGTTACTTGGGTTGCACGGTTCCATTGCCATTACCGCGATCCTGATGATAGCCCTGGCCGCCGGCTTCTTCGGCGTGGTCTTCGGCAACCGCTTCGGCGTCCAGTCTCCGGATGCTGAAGCCGTGCTGCTGTTGAGCTCGGTTCTGTGTATCCTGTCGCTACCGCTGTTTATCTCTTTGACTTCAGGACTGTAAACCATGTCAGCAACGCCGCGTCCCCACGATTTAGTTTGGTTAAACCACGCCAGCGCCCTGGAAGACATTGCCGAGCCGTGGGTGGCTCAGCAGTGGCGAGCCGCGCTGCCGGTGGTGGTGAGGCGCGACGTTGACGACCAGGCCCGCGTCCCGGTTGGGGTGCGGGGCATGAAGCGCGAGCAGCGCGCCGCCGGCTGGGTACAGGCGCGCAATATCGTGCGCAGCGTCACCCCGGAGATGCTTGTTGATCGTGAGGTCTTACTCCATTCGCCTTTTGTCTCGCAGCCGCCGGTCCAGGGGGCTATCGCCCTCACCTTACACCGCTGGCCCTGGGGCTGGGGCGTCACCGGCAGTACCGGCTACGCGCTGGCAACCGAGATCCCGGTGCTGCATGCGGCCAGCGATCTGGATCTGCTGATCCGCGCGCCACAGCCGCTGGACCGCGAGGCGCTGCTGGAATGGCAGACCCGGGTGGCCCAACTCCCATGCCGCGCTGATACCCAGGTCGAAACGCCGTACGGCGCCTTCGCCCTTAATGAATGGCTGCGCGACGGGCGCGCGCTGCTGAAAACGTCCCGCGGCGCGCGCTTAACCGCGACGCCGTGGCACAGGGAGGAATAATGAAGATTTTATTTACCTTTCCCGGTCAGGGCGGCCAGCGTCCCGGCATGCTGGCGATGATCCCCGATCGCGAGGCGATCCTCACCCAGGCGCGCGCCGTGCTGGGGGATGAAGTCGCTACTCTCGATAGCGCCGACGCGCTACAACACACCCGTGCGGTCCAGCTCTGTCTGCTGATCGCCGGGGTAGCCTGGGCGCGCGAGCTACAGCGTCAGGGCGTGGATCCGCAGATGGTCAGCGGCCTGTCCATCGGCGCGTTTCCGGCCGCGGTGATTGCCGGCGCGCTCGATTTCGCCAGCGCGTTGCGGCTGGTGGCCCTGCGCGGGGACTTAATGGAACAGGCGTATCCTGAAGGTTACGGACTGACGGCGATTATGGGCCTGACCCGCCCGCGGGTTGAGACGCTGATGCAGGGCCACGAGGTTTATCTCGCCAACCTGAACGCCGAAACGCAGTTCGTGATTGCGGGCCGTGATGAGGCAATGGCCGAGGTGGCGCAGCTGGCGCTGCGGGCTGGCGCCAGTAAAGCCCAGCGGCTGGCGGTCAGCATGCCGTCGCACTGCGCGCTGCTGGATAAACCCGCCGCTGAGCTGGCGAAAGCTTTTGCCGGCGCCAGCTTAAGGCGCCCATGGTGCGCCTATTTAAGCGGCTCGACGGCGCGCGTGCTGTGGGATCCGCAGCGGATCGCCGACGATCTGGCGATGAACATGGCGCGCCCGGTCCACTGGCAGGAGGCGATGGTCGCCGCCGATGAACGCGACGCCAGGCTGGCAATCGAGATGCCGCCCGGCGGGGTGCTCACCTGCCTGACTCGCCAGGCGGGCTGGCGCGGGGAGACCATTGCGCTGGAGCGCAGCGGCCTGGACGTCGCCCGCCATCTGGCGCAGCGGCTTAGCGATTAAGACTGCGGGCGTACATCCGTCCTTCCGCCGCCAGCGCCAGCAGGTCGGCATCGCGTTCGCGATGGTGCGAATAGACGATAGAGATCAGCTGGCGCATCTGGTAGGGTTCCGCCAGCTTTAGCAGCTGTACATCCTTCTCATACACTTTCTTCATCCGCCCCGGCAGCAGGGCAAAACCGACGCCAGCCTGCACCAGGCTTATCATCGAAAAGATATCATTCACCCGGGTGACGATCTCCGGCTCGAAGCCGGCGATATGGAATGCTTCCCGGAATCCGGCATAGGTGGCGAACCCCTCCGCCAGCGAAACAAACTTGCGGTCGGCGTAATCGCGCAGATCGGCGAGCCGTGAGGCATCCAGCCGTTCAGTCGCCGGGGCGGCGAGAAAAATATCGTCCTCAAACAGCGGCACCACGTCGAAAGCGGTATTATTGAACTCCCCTTCGTTGGTGGCGATCAGGATGGCATCGAGGGCATCGTCTTCCAGCATATCCAGCAGCATCTGATTTGAACCCATCGTCAGGTCCAGCTCCAGCTCCGGGCGACGCAGCTTCATCCCCATAATGATGCGCGGAACGGTTTCCAGGGTCAGAGAATAGAGGGTACCGATGCGCAACCGCCCCTGACCGACGCCTGCAACCTTGCGCGTCGCCTCGAGCCCGCGGTTCATCAGACTTATCACATCCTGGCAGTATTCAAGCAGCGTCCACGCCGCCTGCAGCGGCAGCAGGTTGCGCCCTTTATGGACAAACAGCGGGCAGCCCACCCCCTCTTCCAGGGTATGCAGCGCGCGGTGAACGCTGACGCTGCTGAGTTTAATCGCTTCGGCGGTTCTGGCGATATTACCTTTCGCCATAAACATCATAAAGACCGACAGCTTGCGGAAGGTGATCTCCTGGTTAATATCCTCTTGCATGGCCCTTCCACACTCCTGGTTTAATTTTCTTATTTCAATTCAAACCAGTATATCTTTTATGACGCCAAAGTTGCAGGCAGCGCGCGGCCTCAGCCGGTAAATAACGCAAAAAAGGGAAGACCATGGTCTTCCCTTTTGTTCACTGTCGAGTTTGCTTTTACAGCGCCATATCGTGCTGCGGCGAGGCCTCGCGCGGCGTCTCTGCCGGCTTGGCGGTCGCGGTAGGCGCAGCCGCTGGCATCTGGATCACCGGCGGTTTCGTCAGCTGCAGGGTCGCAGCGGTGTCATCCCAAACCTGCTGGGTCAGCGCCACGTTACCGTTCAGCTTCTGGCCGTAGCTCGGCACAATAGCGTGAATGCGGCTCTGCCACTCCGGCGAGTTAAACTGCTGCGGGAACATCTGCTTGAGCACGTTCAGGGTGATTGGCGCGGCGGTGGAAGCCCCCGGCGAAGCGCCGAGCAGCGCGGAAATGGTTTTCTGCTGATCGACCACCACTTCGGTACCGAGCTTCAGCACGCCGCCCTTCTCTGCGTCTTTCTTGATGATCTGTACGCGCTGGCCGGCCTGGATCAGTTTCCAGTCTTCTTTACGCGCGTCCGGGTAGTACTCTTTCAGCGCAGCGAAACGGTCATCATCGCTGAGCATCACCTGGCTAACCAGGTATTTCACCAGATCGAAGTTGTCGAGACCGACGTGGGTCATCGGCAGCACGTTATTGGTGGTGGTAGTGCTGAGCAGATCGAAGAACGAACCATTTTTCAGGAACTTGGTCGAGAAGGTGGCGAATGGCCCGAACAGCACCACGCGCTTACCGTCGAGGTAACGTGCATCAAGGTGCGGCACCGACATCGGCGGCGCGCCGACTGAAGCCTGGCCATACACTTTCTCCAGGTGCTGCGCAGTGACCGCCGGGTTCTCGGTCATCAGGAACGAGCCGCCCACCGGGAAGCCGGCATAGTTGTCCGCTTCCGGAATACCGGTTTTTTGCAGCAGCTTCAACGCGCCGCCGCCGGCGCCGATAAAGACGTATTTGGCGTCAATAGTCTGCGCTTCTCCGCTCTGCACATTCTTAATCGTTACGTGCCAGGAGTTGTCGGCATTACGTTTGAAATCCGTTACCTCAGAGGAGGTCTGCAGGGTGAAGTGGTTATTTTTCTTAAGGCTGCCGATCAGCTGGCGAGTGATTTCGCCGTAGTTGACATCGGTACCCACCGGCGTCCAGGTGGCGGCCACTTTCTGCTGCGGATCGCGGCCTTCCATCACCAGCGGCGCCCACTGTTTAATTTGCGCGTGATCGGTGGAGAATTTCATCCCCTGGAATAAAGTGGTCTGCTGCAGCGCGTTATAACGCTTCTGCAGATAATCCACATTATCACCCCAGACGAAGCTCATATGCGGCGTGGAATTAATAAACGAGTGCGGATCGTGCAAAATACCGCGTTTCACCTGTGCCGACCAGAACTGACGGGAAATCATAAACTGCTCGTTAATATCGAGCGCTTTGCTGACGTCAATCGACCCGTCCGCCCGCTCCGGCGTATAGTTCAGCTCCATATTCGCCGAGTGGCCAGTACCGGCATTATTCCAGCCGTTGGAAGACTCCAGCGCCACGCCGTCCAGTTTCTCCACCATGGTCAGATCCCAGTCCGGCTGCAGCGCCTGCAGCCAGGTGCCGAGCGAGGCGCTCATGATCCCGCCGCCAATCAGCAGGAAGTCGGTTTTTTTCGAGGTATCCGCTTCAGCATGCGTCGCCGCGCTGACGAACATCGCTAATGCGGTTAAGGAAATAATCGTTTTTTTCATTGCAGGCATAATAGAATTATCACGTAGCACACGGTCATAAGAGGCAGCATATTAACGCACTTTTACTTTATTTTAAAATATCATTTACACTCTCGCATTTTAAACCAAACAGTTATTTAACTTAAAAAATCAATTTTAAAAATAGAGCGAAGACGGATAAAAAATAAGGTCGAAAATTCAATATCTATTGCCGGGTAAAATAAAAGATAAGAATTTCTTTAATTACAAAAGTCCAGGCGCGCATGCTCATCGCGCGCCTGGCAGAGAAGGGATTACTGGGCGGGAGTGACAGCGCTACGCTGGGCTTCACGCAGGGCGAGACGCAGATGATCGTGATGTTTGGTTAGCAGCTCCCGCGCGTGCCAGGCGTCGAGCCCGCTGAGCAGCATCAGGATCGCGGTGCGGCAGTGCTGATGACAGCTGGCCAGGGTGGCCTTTGCTTCACTGCGCGTGCAATCGGTGGCCGCCATCACAATCGCTATCTGCCGCTCCGCCCAGTGCGAATTGTCAGCCTGCACGTCCACCCGCAAATTGCTGTACACCCGACCGTCACGGATGGCGAGTCCGGTTGTCAGCATATTGACGATCTGCCTCTGGGCCAACTGAGCCTTCGGATTGGCTAACCCCGCCACCGCCTCCGGCCCGGTCTGCGGAGCAATAATGATATCCGCCAGCTGCGCCGCCTCGCTGGTCGGCTGCTGGGTGATGACCGCTATCGGGGCGCCCAGCGACCAGGCGTGGCGCATCGCCCCCCACACCCATGGCGTCTTGCCGCTGACGGTCAGCGCCAGCAGCATATCGCGGTTGCTGAAGTCCAGCGACTGCAGCTCAAAGGCGCCCAGGTCATAATTATTCGCTGCAGTCTCCCGCTCGGCCATCGCCGCCGTCTGCCCACCGGCAATCAGCCCCACCAGCGCGTGTTTACCTTCCGGCGAATAGTCGCTGACCGCCTCAATGGCCGTCCGGCCCGAAGCGCCGGCGCCAATAATGACCAGGCGCCCTCCTCGGCTTATCGTCGCGGTGGCGATATCAATCAGCCGGGCGATATCCGGCAGACAGGCGCCGACCGCCTCCGATATCTGCTTATCATCCTGATGCAGCATCGCCAGCATATCGGCGGTGGCGAGGCGATCGATGTGGGTGGTCTCCGGGTGACGACGAGCCTGCATTGACGCGGTTAGCGAACTGCTCATAACAACCTCCATTTACGACAGAAAAAGCGCATCTCGGCAAAATCAGCGGCCTGATGCATATCCTTATATTCATCAGGACTATTTAACCTCTGCCGCCACTATAAGTGGAATGTTCTGCGCTTTACCGCCGTCGGGGTCACAGTTTACCGTCCCCAACGCGCGTTTACGGGTGATTGTCGGTTATCTGAGCAATTCTGTCTGAGGTCTCATCTTCACCACCCGCCTGCATAGCCAGCCAGAAGGATTGCTGGCAAAGGTTATAAAACTGTTTGCGCATCGGGTTGATCTCCTGGCCGGCGGCGTCGATAACCTGCCAGTCAATCCAGCACTCCGGGCAGGATGCGCTATCCTGCTGCGCGATCTCGAGCTCATAGCGGCGCTGGATCACCACCCCGCTGCGATGCCGCCAGCGGGCGATCTCCCACTCTGCTTCCGCTTCATTATCCTGTTCACGATGCTGCGCCAGACGTTCAACGTGCCGCTGCCGGAGGATATCCCGGACCAGAGAAGCCAGTTCCATAGTGTCTCCCTTAAGCCTGTGGCGAAAAGCCGCAGTGTATCGCGCGCTGGAGGAGTCTGCCGTAGCAAAAGCGGCCTTTTGCTTTGATTACACGGCTTTATGTATGCCGCGCTATCGGCGATAATAATCTTTCACTGAATCTACCCGGGGTCGTCATGAAGGCTTCAGAGCACCCGCCTCGCGTTCGCCAACGCGCCTTACCGTTAAAGCTGAGCACCGCCGTGTCCTTGATGATCGGCAGCGTCATCGGCGCCGTGCTGCTGCTGGTGTATGCCTTGTGGTATATGCAGATCAGCAACGCCACCCGCGACGGTCTGAAAGAGACCGCGCTGGCGGTGGCGCGCACCATGGCCGATATGCCGCAGGTGAAGCGCGGACTGGAGGCGCCCCCGCAGCAGCAGATCATTCAGCCGCTGGCGCAGGCCATTACCCGCCGCAACGACCTGTTGTACGCTATCGTCACCGATATGCAGGGTATTCGCTATTCGCATCCGGACAGCTCAATCATCGGCAAACCGTTCATCGGCCACGATATTCAGCCGACGCTGCAGGGGAAAGAGAATGTCGCCATCAACCACGGGGTGCTGGCCCCGGCGCTACGGGTGTTTACGCCGGTGTTCAACGAACGGCATCAGCAAATCGGCGTGGTGGTGGTCGGCATTTCACTGAGTAAAGTGGACGAACAGATCGCCAACAGCCGTTGGGACGTGCTGCTGACCATCCTGTTCAGCGCGCTGGTCTGCGCGCTGGGCACCTGGAGCCTGGTTCGCGGCCTGAAGCGCGTGCTGCTGGGGCTGGAGCCGCACGAAATATCCACCCAGTTTCAGCAGCGTCAGGCCATGCTTCACGCCCTCAAGGAGGGGGTGGTGGCGGTCGATGCCCATGGCGAGGTAAATCTCATCAACCCCGCGGCGGAAGAGATCCTCTTTTCCGGCCCGGATAAGACTCTCGTTCACAGCCCCCTGCTCGACGATCTGCAGACCGTACTGCAGAGCGGCGAGCCAATGTTCGACCGCGAACTGGGGTGCAATGGTCTGCTGCTGATCGGCAATACAGTGCCCATTCGCAGCCAGGGTGCGGTGGTCGGCGCCATCTGTACCTTCCGCGATAAAACTGAGGTCAGCCAATTGCTGCAGCGACTGGACGGCATGATGAGCTATGTGGATGCCCTACGCACCACCTCCCATGAGTTTATGAATAAACTGCACGTGATCCTCGGTCTGCTGAATATGAAAAGCTACGGCAAACTCGAAGAATACGTGCTGCAGACCGCCCACCGCTACCAGGCGGACATCGGCGACATTCAACATCGCATTAAATCCCCGGTGGTGGCCGGCTTCCTGATAAGTAAAATTCAGCGCGCCACAGAGTGCGGCTTTACCCTGACGCTGGCGGAGGAGAGCCTGGTGCCGGATTGTCCGAACGAGAAACAGGTCACGGTGCTGGTGACGGTGCTGGGCAACCTTATTGAGAACGCGCTGGACGCCATGAGCGGCCAGGCGGAGGGTGAGATCGGCCTGCTGCTGCACTACCAGGACGGCTGGCTAAGCGGTGAAGTGAGCGACGATGGGCCGGGGATCCCGGAGAACAACATCGACGCTATCTTTAACAAAGGCTTCTCCACCAAAGGCGAGAATCGCGGCGTCGGGCTGTTTCTTGCCAACCAGCAGTTGCGCGAGCTCGGCGGCACCCTCGCCGTCGAATCGGAACCCGGCGTATTTACCCAATTTTTTGTTCATCTCCCCTGGGATAGTAAAAGGAAACCTGCGTGATAAATGTTTTAATTGTTGACGATGATGCCATGGTGGCCGAACTGAATCGCCTGTACGTGGCAAGGGTTCCCGGCTTTCGTTGCAGTGGGAGCGCTTCGACGCTCAGTCAGGCCCAGGAGATGATTAACGATCCGCAGCAGGAGATCGATCTTGTGCTGCTGGATGTCTACATGCAGCAGGACAGCGGGCTCGATCTCCTGCCGACCATCCGCGAGTCGGGTCGCGCCATCGACGTTATCATGATTACCTCGGCGGCGGATGCCGCCACGGTACAGACCGCGATGCATTACGGGGTGGTCGATTACCTGATCAAACCCTTCCAGTTTCCGCGCTTTGAAGAGGCGCTCACCACCTGGCGGGAGAAGCGCAAGCTAATAACCGGCCAGCCCTATTACGAACAGGCCGATGTCGACCGCCTGCTGCACGGCGGCGCGCCGGAGGCCAGCGACGCGCGCAAGCTGCCTAAAGGGTTAACCGCGCAAACGCTGCGCACACTCTGCCAGTGGATTGACGCCCATCCGGATGTCGAATTCTCTACCGATGAGCTGGCGGCGGCGGTGAATATCTCCCGCGTTTCCTGCCGCAAATATCTGATTTGGCTGGCGCAGATCAATATTCTCTATACCACTATCCACTACGGCGCTACCGGGCGGCCGGTCTATCGCTACCGCCTGGTCGCCGAACAGTACAGTTTGCTTAAGCAGTACAGTCAATAACCCGATAGCCGCTGTCCAGCGGCGCAAAACGCAGCCGCTGCGGCGATGAGAGAATAATGTCGCGATTTTTGGTAACGAAAATCGCGTCGATATCCTGCCGCTGACGCAGCGCTGCGCAGCCCTTCTCCACGCCGAGGCCGAACAGCAGCGTGGTCCAGATGTCGCCGTCTAAAGAATCCGCGGAAATGACCGTCACGCTGTCGAGTTCGTTGTCCAGCGGATAACCGCTGCGCGGGTCGAGAATATGGTGCCAGCGTTTGCCATCCTGTTCGAAATAGCGCTCGTAGGTCCCGGAGGTGACTACCGATTGCCCGTTGACCGTCAGCGAACCGATCAGCGCCTGCGCGTCGGCAAATGGTTTTTTCAGGCCAATGGCCCATTCGCCGAGGGTATGCACATTGCCGCCGAGGTTGATCAGCGCCTTCTCCACCTGCTGCTGACGGAGATAATCGCGCACGCGGTCAGCGATATAACCTTTGGCGATCGCCCCGAGATCCAGCTCCATCCCCGGCTGTTGGAGAAACACGCTGCAGGTTGCCTCATCGAGGATCACCTCCTGTGGGCGGGTCAGCGCCAGTCGGGCTCTGATCTCAGCCGCGTCAGGCACGCTGTGCCCGTGAAAACCAATTCGCCACAGCTTCACCAGCGGGCCGATGGCGAGGTTAAAGGCGCTGTCGCGCACCATGCTGGCGGCTTTGGCGCACTGGATCAGCTGAAAGACCGGTCGGCTGACGGTGACCGGATGACGCCCGGCGGCATGGTTGATATCCATCACCTGCGACTCGGCGCGGTTAACGGTGAGCAGGTCTTCATAGCGCTTGATAAGCTGGAAAACGCGGGAGGCCATCGCCTCATCGTGGGAACAGAGTTTGAGCAGGATGGGCGAGCCCATCAACACGGCGGAGTAGCTATAGACGCGGTTATCGGACATCGGGCTCTCCTTAGAAGGGGCAAGCCGGGCGGCGAAAGCGCCAACCCGGCAGGAGCAAGGTTACAGGTTATCCTCTGGCACGTTTCGCCGCCTGATGGCCCGCGAGGGTACCGAAGATGATGATATCCGCCACCGCGTTACCGCCGATACGGTTGCCGCCGTGGATCCCGCCCACCACTTCACCGGCGGCGTAGGCGCCGCGAATCGGCTGCTGCGCCACATTCAGCACTTCGCCATCGGTATTAATGGTCACGCCGCCCATGGTGTGGTGCACCCCGGGTGCGATGCGAATGGCGTGGAACGGGCCTTCGTTAATCGGCGCGCGCAGCGCGGTGGTCCGGCCAAACTGTTCATCATGCTGTTTTTCCACCGCCCCGTTGTAGCACTCGAGGGTGGCGAGGAAGGCATGGTAATCCATCCCCAGTTTCTCCGCCAGTTCCCGCGGTGAGCTGGCGCTGGTGACGAAGCCTTTGGCGATGTACTCGTCGGCAGCTTTGTTTTTCGCCCGCACATGTTCGTCGAAGACGATGTAAGCATAGTGTTCCGGCAGAGCGATAATCGCCGCCGAGACTTTATCGCGGGTCTCCATCTCGTTGAAGAAGCGGTTCCCCTGCTGGTTAACGAGAATAGCGCCGCCGCCGCGAATCGATTCGGAAATCAGATACGAGGTCTGCTGCTCCACGGTCGGGTGAATCTGAATTTCGCCCATGTCCACGGTGCCGGCGCCGATGCGTTCCAGCAACGCGATACCGCTCCCGGTAGCCCCTTTGTGGTTAGTGGTGACGAAGCCTTCAAGGTCAGGACGATACTTCACGACCATCGCGCTGTTAGCGCTGAAGCCGCCGGTGGCCACTACGATGCTTTTGGTCTGTACTTCAATGACCTCTTTTTCGTCGTTGATCAGACGTACACCGCTAACCTCATCCCCGCGCATCAGGATCTCTTCCACCGAGGTATCCAGCAGGACGTCAATACCGCGTTTGGTGATGTTGCGCACCAGGCCGCTAATCAGATAGCCGCCGACCGCTGACCCGTCGCGCGGACGGTGGGTACGGTCAATGCTCATCCCACCGGTGGTGGTAATGTCGTTGAGCATAATGCCCCGGTCCGCCAGCCACTCAATGGCTTGCGGCGCGTTTTCAACGAAACGGCGCAGCAGCTGCGGGTTGTTTTTGTTGTGGCCGCCCTTCAGGGTTTCCTGATAGAACAGCTCTTTACTGTCTTCGATACCTTTCACGCGCTGGAAGCGGGTTTCCGCGGCGTTCATCCCGGCGGAAGCCTTGATGGTGTTCCCGCCGATGGTTGGCATTTTTTCAACGATCAGCACGCTGGCCCCTTCGTCGTGGGCCTGAATGGCTGCCGCCAGGCCGGCGCCGCCGCTGCCGACCACCACCACATCATAGCTTTTCGGCGCGGCGTCATTGCCGCCCTCTTCCGCCGCCAGCGCTTTACTCGATTTCAGCATCGCTTTGGCGACCGCTTTTTTCACCGCCTCGCTCTGGCTGGTGGCCCCGGAAATGGCATCGACGTGCGGGGTATTGGCGGTGAGAATACGTTCGCGGATCTCTTCGAAGCTGGTGGTGAATTCCACAGTCTGGACCGGGCTCGCCGCCAGTTCGATATCGGCAATATGGTCATTTTCGAGGCTGACGTTGATCACCAGCTCATTGGCGTCATCGTGGACGGTCTCAACAAACATCCCCGGTTTAAATTTGGCGTCGCCCATGCTCATGTCGCGGATCATCGCTTCCACCAGCGAGAAACGCCATAGCGGTTCCGGAATGTGCAGCGCTTCACGCTGGGTGCTGTCGATAAACAGCTCCAGCTCTTCGCCGGCGGCGATACGTGACGCCCAGTCCGGATAGGCGATGCAGGCGCGGCCCACGGCGATCAGGTCATAACCATGATCGAGGCCCTGCTCGGCATCGGCGGCGTTGACTACCCCGCCGACGCCCATCACCGGCACCTGGGCGAGGGTGTCAGAGCGCATCGCGCAGTATTTCTCGATAAGCGGCGTCGGATCGCTGGTATCGACGATAGACGGACGCAGGGTGGCCCCCACCGAGAAGTGCAGATAATCGACACCGCGGGCGGCCAGCTTTTCCAGCAGATACATGGTGTCGTCAAAGCGGATCCCCGGGACCTCCATCTCCTCCGGCGAGAAGCGATAGCCGATGATAAAGGCATCGTCGGCGTACTGGCGGGCCATTTTGTGGGTGATATCCAGCACCGCCAGTGGGAAACGGGCGCGGTTGTCGCGGCTACCGCCCCACTCGTCATCGCGCTGGTTGGAGTTCGGCGAATAGAACTGCTGAATGAGATAGGTGTTGGCGCCGTGAATTTCGACCCCGTCGAAACCGGCGAGAATGGCGCGACGAACGCCGTCGCCAAACTTGGCGATCATCCCTTCCACTTCTTCTCCGCTCAGCGCCCGCGGCATGGCGGCGCCCTCACGCGGCGCGGCAATAGCGCTCGGCGCCACCGGCTGGCGCCCCCCGATCAGCTGCGGGTCGACCATACGGCCGCCGTGGTAGATCTGCAGAATCGCTTTTGAACCCTCGGCTTTGATCGCCTCAGCGATTTTCGCCAGGCCGGCAATTTTTTCATCATTATCGATGCCGATCGCGCCCGGGAAGGCCAGACCGTAGTCATCAATAAAGCAGCACTCGACAATAATGGTACCGATGCTTCCGGCGCGCGCGCGGTAGTACTCCACCAGCTCGCTGGTGACAGTACCATCGAAATAACCGGTGCAGGTGGTCATTGGCGCCATGAGCAAACGGTTTTTCAGCTCGGTACCATTTGGTAAAGTAAATGGCTGCAAAATACGTTCGTTACTGGTCATAAGTTACGCTCCAGATTTTAAAATATTAAAAGCTCAGAATGAGGTGACGGAATCATTAATGGTTTTGGTTTTTTAATTCCTGTTGTCATGCCAATAATATAACGCGTTTTTTAATTACTAAACCAATTACGTTAGTTATAAAACTATTTAACCCCAGCAATAACATCGCTACCTCTATTGTATTATTAAAATAATAAATGGCATTTACATAATACAAATGCGTGATAACAATTAGGATACTTTTGTTAACATAAACAATGACAAGAAAAACCGCAAAAATACAATAAAATCATAAAGATACCAAAAGTGAATATAATTTCAGCATTTATTGTTCATTTTTCTTTTAACATCTATCGATATTTTCGCCAAAATAACACCTCATCATATAGGGTTATACTGATAATAAAAAAATAGTGAAATCACCGGCTTTTCTTGATCTTGATCAATTGCAACGGCCATTGAAAGCGCAATATATAAATAACCAACAAATTTAATTTAACGCCTCATAAAACGCGTTAAATAAGCGCCCTGTCGATACTCAGAAACGCAAAATAAAAACTAAAGTAACTTTTGTAATTAAAGAAACCACTGAGCAAGACGCTGGCGTAAACGTTATTTTCAACAACTTGCAGATACTCATTATGAAAGAGAAAAAGACAACCATACCGCCTGCCGGTGCAGTCAAGCCAACGACTGCGAATAAAAAACCTCTCCTGATGATGGCGCTGCCGATTATCGTTGCCGTGCTGTTATTGTTCGTCCCGGTCCCCGAAGGCCTGCCGCCGTACGCCTGGCACTACTTCGCTATCTTTGTCGGGGTGATCGTCGGGTTGATTTTTGAACCGCTGCCCGGCGCCGTTATCGGTATCACCGGCGTGGTAGTTATTGCCCTGTGCAGCCAGTGGCTGCTGTTCAGCCCGGATCAGATGGCCGCGCCAGGCTTCAAAATGGCTGGCGCCTCCTTTAAGTGGGCGGTGAGCGGCTTCGGCAACTCCACCGTGTGGCTTATCTTCGGCGCGTTCATGTTCGCCGCCGGCTACGATAAAACGCAGTTCGGCCGCCGCCTGGCGCTGATTCTGGTGAAATATCTTGGCCGTCGCAGCCTGACGCTCGGCTACGCCATCACCTTCGCGGATCTGCTGCTGGCGCCGTTTACGCCATCTAACACCGCACGCAGCGGGGGGACTATCTACCCGATTATCGCTAACCTGCCGCCGCTGTACGGTTCAAAGCCAAACGATCCGAGCGCACGTAAAATCGGTTCCTATCTGATGTGGGTAGCGATCACCGCCGCCTGTATTACCAGCTCGATGTTCCTGTCGGCTTTGGCCCCGAACCTGCTGGCCCTGGCGCTGGTCAAAAGCATTGTTGGCATCAATATCTCCTGGGGCACCTGGTTCATCGCCTTCCTGCCGCTGGGTATCCTGCTGATTCTGGCTATGCCGCTGCTGGCCTACTGGTTCTACCCGCCGGAAGTGAAAGTCAATAACGAAGTGCCACTGTGGGCCGCGCGTGAACTGGAAAAACTGGGCAAACTGTCGCGCAATGAAATTCTGCTGCTGGTATTCGTCTGCTTCGCGCTGATGATGTGGATCTTCGCCGCCGACTGGATCGAACCGGCGCTGGCTGCCCTGCTGGTTATCGTGCTGATGCTGTGGACCGGCGTGCTCTCCTGGAGCGATATCACCAACAACAAAGCGGCATGGAACACCTTTGTCTGGTTCGCCACCCTGGTGGCACTGGCCGACGGCCTCTCCTCCACCGGCTTTATCGCCTGGCTGGGTAAAGAGGGCGGCGCGCTGATGAGCGGCATCTCCCCGGGGATGGCGACCATCGTCCTGCTGCTGGCGTTCTACTTGCTGCACTATCTGTTTGCCAGCACCACCGCGCACACCACCGCGCTGCTACCGGCCATGCTGACCATTGCCTCGACTATCCCGGGAATGAATATGGAAGTGTTTGTCCTGCTGATGGTCACCTCGCTGGGCGTGATGGGGATCATCACCCCGTACGGTACTGGCCCAAGCCCAATCTACTACGGCAGCGGCTACCTGCCGACCAAAGATTACTGGCGCCTCGGCACCATCTTTGGCGCCATCTTCCTGGCCGCCCTGCTGCTGATTGGCTATCCGTGGATGTCCATGATGTTCTGATTCATAACCGCCGGGACTACCCCGGCGGTTTTTATCTTTATGGAGTAAGTGACTATGTCGACTAAACCGTTTGTTTATCAGGATCCGTTTCCGCTGGCGCACGACGATACGGAATACTATCTGCTCAGCAAAGAGCACGTCTCCGTCGCCGAATTTGACGGCCAGCAGGTCCTGAAAGTAGAGCCGCAGGCGCTGACCCTGCTCGCTCAGCAGGCCTTCCACGACGCCGCCTTTATGCTGCGCGTCTCCCATCAGCAACAGGTCGCCTCGATTTTGCTCGACCCGGAAGCCAGCGATAACGATAAATATGTCGCCCTGCAGTTCCTGCGCAACTCGGAAATTGCCGCCAAGGGCGTGCTGCCGACCTGCCAGGATACCGGCACCGCGATTATCATGGGGAAAAAAGGCCAGCGCGTCTGGACCGGCGGCGGCGATGAAGCCGCCCTGGCGCAGGGGGTGTACAACACCTATACCGAAGATAACCTGCGCTACTCACAGAACGCGCCGCTGGATATGTATAAAGAGGTTAACACCGGCACCAACCTGCCGGCGCAGATCGATCTCTACAGCGTCGACGGTGAAGAATATAAGTTCCTGTGCATGGCGAAAGGCGGCGGTTCCGCCAACAAAACCTATCTGTACCAGGAAACCAAGGCCCTGATCACCCCGGCGAAGCTGAAAAACTACCTCGTTGAGAAGATGCGCACTCTCGGCACCGCCGCCTGCCCGCCGTACCACATCGCATTTGTGATCGGCGGCACCTCGGCGGAAGCGACGCTGAAGACCGTCAAACTGGCCTCGACCCGCTATTACGACGGTCTGCCGACCGAAGGTAACGAACACGGTCAGGCGTTCCGCGACGTGCAGCTGGAGCAGGAGTTGCTGCAGGAAGCGCAGAACCTCGGCCTCGGCGCGCAGTTCGGCGGGAAATACTTCGCCCACGATATCCGGGTGATCCGTCTGCCGCGCCACGGCGCCTCCTGCCCGATCGGCATGGGCGTCTCCTGCTCCGCCGACCGCAACATCAAGGCGAAAATCAACCGCGACGGTATCTGGATCGAGAAGCTGGAGAGCAATCCGGGAAAATATATCCCTGAACATCTGCGTCAGGCCGGCGAAGGCGAGGTGGTAAGCATCAACCTGAATCAGCCGATGAGCGAGATCCTGGCGCAGCTGTCGGCACATCCGGTCTCCACCCGCCTGAGCCTTAACGGCACCATTATCGTGGCCCGCGACATCGCCCACGCCAAGCTGAAGGAACTTATCGACAACGGCGAGGCGCTGCCGCAGTACGTCAAAGATCACCCGATCTACTACGCGGGCCCGGCAAAAACGCCAGCCGGTTACGCTTCCGGCTCCCTCGGCCCAACCACTGCCGGCCGCATGGACTCTTACGTTGATCTGCTGCAGTCCCACGGCGCGAGCATGGTGATGCTGGCGAAAGGCAACCGCAGCCAGCAGGTGACCGATGCCTGCCATAAACACGGCGGCTTCTACCTTGGAAGCATCGGCGGCCCGGCGGCAGTGCTCGCCCAGCAGAGTATCAAGAGCCTCGAGTGCGTGGCCTATCCGGAACTGGGGATGGAAGCTATCTGGAAAATCGAAGTGGAAGATTTTCCGGCGTTTATCCTCGTCGATGATAAAGGCAACGACTTCTTCCAGCAGATCCAGAATAAGCAGTGCGCGGGCTGTAAACAGCACGGCTAACGCTATCCTCTGACGCTGATATCAGGCCGTCGCCGTTTGGGCGACGGCTTTTTTTATGTCCGCGTTTCCCCAGCTTGAATTCACTTCGCACCAGGCTATGCTCAACTACAAGCCCTCCGTTTTTTGCTGAAAAATAACAATAATTCTTATCTCAGGTGCCTCAATGAACAGGATGAGCATCGTTATCCTCTGGGCGCTGGCGCTGCTGGTGCTCCAGCCGGCGCTGGCCGCCGAACCGCGACAGCAGCCAACCGCGCGCGAGCAGGCACGCACGGTCACGATTTTCCACCAACCTGTCGTCATGTTGCAGGCCACCTTTGGCCAGACCACGCCCGAAGAGCGCGTTTTGCGCACCCGCAGCGCCCTGCGCGCCTTCACCGAAGATGATATTCGCCAGCCGCTGCGGGTCGTGCCGGTTATCCGCTATGGTCAGCCAGGCAGACTGTTTCTGATGAACGGCAAACCGGTGCTGCTGCTGAGCCAGGCGGATCTCGACGAGGGCGATGATTTAACCCTCGACCAGGCAGCCCAGCGGGTGCTGGCGCGTATGGAAGCCCAGCGCACCAGCCTCCAGGAACAGTTCAACAACCGCTATCTGTTCATCTCCGCCGGTAAAGCCCTGGCCGGGGCGCTGCTGCTGGCGCTGTTTTACTACGGCGCCTTCCGCGCCTGGCGGCGGGTGCGACGCTTTTTCCTGCTGCGGATCCTTGAAAAACGCAGCGCCATACCGCAGCACTGGCGGCGCTATCTCGGCAATATTGAAGTTCGACTCTATGCTGTGCTGGTCATCTTTCTCGGGTACAGGGGGCGGCGGCGACTGGCCGCCCCCTGTGCGCTCCCTGCGCCATAAGAGACAGAACGCAGAAGATCAACCGGGAGCGCAATCTGCCCGGAATTAACATAGAAGTTGTAGCCCTGCCAAACGTTGTGGTCCTGCCAAACATAGTGCGAACAGGGACATTTCCGGTTGTGCCGCCATTTCGCCGGGTGGCGGCTGCGCCTTACCCGGCCTACGGGGTCTACAGGCGATCTTCGCTTCCCAGGCCCGGCAAGCGCTGCGCCGCCGGGCAATCTATCGGCGCGTACCCGCCATTTCGCCGGGTGGCGGCTGCGCCTTACCCGGCCTACAACGACTGCCGGGCAATCCGACCCGGACGACGACTCAACCCTGCGCGGCGTCGATGTCGTCAAACACCTGCTGCGCCAGATGCATCGTGGCATTGGCCGCCGGCAGCCCGCAGTACAGCGCAGAGTGCATGATCAGCTCTTTCAGTTCATCGCGGGTCACCCCGTTGTTAAACGACGCGCGCAGATGCATCTTCAGCTCCGCCTCGCGATTGAGAGCGATCAGCATGGCAATAGTGATCATGCTGCGGGTATGGTGATCGAGCCCCGGACGCGTCCAGGTCTCGCCCCAGGCATAGCGGGTAATAAAGTCCTGAAACTCATCATTCAACGGCGTCAGATGCTGCAGCGTACGGTCGACGTGGGCGTCGCCCAATACTTTGCGCCGTACCGCCATCCCGTCCTGATAGCGCTGTTTATCATCCATGGCGTTCCCCCTGGAAAAAGCTCAGCAGCGCCGAAGTAAAGCTTTTCGGCGCCTCAATGTTAGACAGATGCGATGCCGCCAGAACCACCACCTCGGAGGCGGGGATCTGCTGCTGCAGGAAATGAGCGTCACCGACCGTGGTGACAGGGTCACTTTCCCCGGCGATGATTAGCGTCGGCAGCGGGATCTGCCCCACTTCGCCCCGCAGGTCGGCGGCGGCCAGCGCCTCACAGCAGGCGGCATAGCCTTCAGCATCGGTATGGGTCAGCTGGTGACAAAGCGCCTCGACCACCTCCGGCGCCTTCTGGCGAAACGCGTGGGTGAACCAGCGGTCTGCCGCTCCGGCGGCCACCACCGCCATCCCCTCCTGACGTACGGCCCGCGCCCGCGACAGCCAGCTGGCCTGATCGCCAATGCGCGCCGCGGTGTTGGCGACCGCCAGACCATGAAAACGCTCCGGCGCAAAGCGTCCCAGCCACAGGCCGGTCAAACCGCCCATCGAGATCCCGCAGAACCAGGCGCGGTCGATATTCAGGTGATCGAGCAGCGCAATCACATCCTCACCCAACTGGGCGAGGGTCACTTTGCCATTTTTCGTCGTTTTACCGTGGCCGTGCGTGTCGTAGCCCAGCACCCGGAAATGGGCGGTTAACGCCTCGATCTGCGGCTGCCACATCGCCCGGGTGGTGCCCAGCGAATTGGAGAGGACGATAACCGGCGCGCCATCCGGCCCGTCGAGTTGATAATCAAGATTCATCACGTTGCTCCTGATAACGCGCCAGCACCTGGCGCACAAAGCGTTCGGCGCTGCCGGTCGCCGTTGCCGGGTCCAGCAGCGTGGTTAAGCGTTCACGAGAGAGATACTGACTGACCTGTGGGTCAGCCGCGAGCAGATCGACCAGCGGGCAGTGACGGTCCAGCGCCTGGCGGCACAGCGCTTCGATGTGATGATGCGCCTCGGCTTTGCCAATGAATTCCGCCAACGCCAGAGTCACCGCCTCAGCCATAATCAGCCCGTGGGTGATATCGAGATCGGCGCGCATTTTCTGCGGGAAAACCTGCATGTCGCGCACCAGCGACTCGCTTTGCGCCAACGCCCCGCCCACCAGGGTAATTAGCTCCGGCAGGGTCTCCCACTCCGCCTGCCAGCCGCCCAGCGCCCGCTCATGCTGCTGGAGTTGGCTGGCGTAGATCGTCGCCATCAGCCCCGGCGTACGCTGGGCGGCGGTCAGGATCGCCGCGCAGGCCACCGGATTGCGCTTATGCGGCATCGTCGACGAACCGCCGCGGCCTTCCGCCACCGGCTCGCCCACCTCAGCCACTTCGGTCTGCATCAGCAGGGAAAAGTCGTTAGCGAATTTACCCAGCGTGCCGCAGACGCCGGCAAACCAGGCGCCCGCCTCCAGCAGCCGATCGCGCTGGCTGTGCCACGGAGTATCCGGCAGCGACAGACCGAGGATCTGCGCCAGCACCAGGCCAACCGCCGGCCCTTTCTCTTTTAGCGCGTCCAGAGTGCCCGCGGCGCCGCCGAACTGCAGCGCCAGCAGTCGCGGACGCATCTCGCGCAGCCGCTGCTGCCAGCGCAGGAGCGCGTCGAGGGTGCCCGCCAGCTTCAGGCCAAAGGTCACCGGCAGCGCGTGCTGCATCCAGGTCCGGCCCGGCATCACGGTATCGCGATAACGATCCGCCTGGAGAGCCAGGGCCGCCAACAGCTGCTCAAGCAGGGTCTCAGCGGCATCCAGCGCCCCGCGCAACTGGAGCACCAGTCCGGTGTCGATGGCGTCCTGGCTGGTAGCGCCCCAATGAATGTAGCGCGCAGCCTCAGGATTTCGCGTTTTTACCTGCGCCGTCAGCTGTTTCACCAGCGGGATCGCCAGATTACCGGCTCCCACCGCCGCCTCGCCCAGCGCGGCAAAATCGATGGCCTCGTGGCGGCAAGTCGCCA
>NZ_MJDM01000005.1:222254-295289 GCF_008452795.1 Klebsiella sp. AqSCr | reverse complement strand
GCAGGCCGCCACAATTGGCCCGACCGCTTCCGGCGGCACCATCCCGCAGGCGGCCTGCGCTTGCGCAAGCGCCGCTTCAAAATCCAGCATGCCCTGCACCCGCTGCGCGTCGCTGAACCAGTCGGTTAGCGGACTGCTGCGCAGCATCGGGGTCAACAAACTCATTCTGGCTCCTTAAACGCGTTCAATAATCAGGGCGATCCCCTGTCCGACGCCGATGCACATGGTGCACAGGGCGTAACGACCGCCGGTCCGTTTCAGCTGATAAGCCGCGGTCATCGCCAGCCGGCCGCCGGAGGCGCCGAGCGGGTGGCCCAGCGCAATCGCCCCGCCGTTAGGGTTCACGTGGGCGGCATCGTCCGGTAAGCCCAAATCACGGGTCACCGCCAGCGCCTGCGCGGCGAAGGCTTCATTCAGCTCAATGACATCCATCTGGCCTAATGTCAGGCCGGTCTGCGCCAGCACCTTGCGCACCGCCGGCGCCGGGCCAAACCCCATGATCCGCGGCGCAACGCCCGCCGTCGCCACGCCGACCACCCGGGCCAGCGGCTGAAGATCGTTAGCCGACAGCGCCGTCTCGCTGGCCAGCAACAGCGCGCAGGCGCCGTCGTTAACCCCGGAGGCGTTACCGGCGGTAACGCTGCCGTCGGCGCGCACCACGCCGCGCAGTTTAGCCAGCGCCTCCAGCGAGGTGCTGCGCGGGTGCTCATCGCGGCTAAACAGCAGCGGCTCGCCTTTGCGCTGCGGCACCTGGACGGCGATCAGCTCATCGGCGAAACGCCCCGCCTCTTGCGCCGCGGCGGTACGCAACTGACTGCGTAAGGCGAACGCGTCCTGATCGGCACGGGAGATGGCAAACTCATCGGCGACGTTTTCCGCCGTCTCCGGCATGGAATGCACGCCGTACAGGGCTTTCATCTGCGGGTTAATAAAGCGCCAGCCGATGGTGGTATCCTCCATCTGCATGCTGCGGCTAAAGGCGCTCTCCGCTTTCCCCATCACAAACGGCGCGCGGGACATGCTCTCCACCCCGCCGGCGATCATCAGCTGCGTCTCCCCGCTTTTAATCGCCCGCGCCGCGACGCCGATCGCGTCAAGGCTGGAACCGCACAGGCGGTTGATGGTGCTCCCGGGCACGCTCTCCGGCAGGCCGGCCAGCAGCAGCGCCATCCGCGCCACGTTGCGGTTGTCTTCCCCGGCCTGGTTGGCGCAGCCAAAGATCACATCGTCAATGCGCGAGGGATCCAGTCCCGGGTTCCGCGCCAGCAGCGCTTTCAGCGGCAGCGCCGCCAGGTCGTCAGCGCGCATCGTCGCAAGGGCACCGCCGAAACGGCCAAAGGGTGTACGCACCGCATCACAGATAAATGCCTGATTCATCATAGGTTCCTTACGCGCTTTCCGCCAGTTGTTGAAAGGTCAGCGCCACCGGAGTGATGCGCTGCAGCTCTTCAAAAGAGAGGCCGTTAAAGATTTCCCGCACCACCGGGCCGCGGTCGGTGATGTCGATCACCGCCAGGTCGGTATAGATCCGGCTGACGCAGCCGACGCCGGTCAGCGGGTAGCTGCACTGCGCCACCAGCTTGCACTCGCCGTCACGGGTCAGGTGGTCCATCATCACAAATACCTGGCGGGCGCCGATGGCCAGATCCATCGCCCCGCCAACGGCCGGGATCGCATCCGGCGCACCGGTGCTCCAGTTGGCGAGGTCGCCGCTGGCGGAAACCTGATAGGCCCCCAGCACGCAGATATCGAGATGGCCGCCGCGCATCATGGCGAAGGAGTCGCCGTGGTGGAAATAGCAGCCCCCCTGCAGGAGGGTGACATACTCTTTACCGGCATTGATCAGCTCGGGATCTTCTTCCCCGGGCTGCGGTTTCGGCCCCATCCCCAGCAGGCCGTTTTCGCTGTGCAGGAACACCTCTTTGTCAGCGGGCAGGTAATTGGCGATGCGGGTCGGCAGGCCGATGCCGAGGTTGACGTAAGCGCCTTCGGGAATATCGCGGGCCACGCGCTGGGCCATTTCGTCACGGGTCAGTTTTTGCATGTCGGGCTCCTCAGGCGCGTTGTGCGGCAGTCAGGTTTTCCAGCGAGAAGACGCGCTGGACGAAAATGCCGGGGGTGATGATGTTTTCCGGGTCGAGGTCGCCCAGCGCCACCAGCTGCGAGACCTCTACGATGGTGGTTTTCGCCGCTGTCGCCATGATCGGGCCAAAGTTGCGCGCCGCCTTGCGATAGACCAGGTTGCCCCAGCGGTCGCCCTGGTGAGCTTTAATCAGCGCGAAATCGGCTTTGATCGGGTATTCCAGCACGTAGTGGCGACCGTCGATTTCCCGTGTCTCCTTGCCTTCCGCCAGCGGCGTGCCGTAGCCGGTGGGGGTAAATACCGCCCCCAGCCCGGCGCCGGCCGCCTGGATCCGCGCCGCGAGGTTGCCCTGCGGCACCAGCTCCAGCTCCACTTTGCCGCGACGGTAGAGATCATCGAAAATCTGCGAATCCACCTGGCGCGGAAAGGAGCAGATCATTTTGCGCACCCGGCCCGCCTTGAGCAGCGCGGCGAGACCCACTTCCCCGTTGCCGGCGTTGTTATTTATGATGGTCAGGTCGCGAGCGCCCTGGTCAATCAGGGCGTCAATCAGAAAGGTCGGCTGGCCGGCGGGGCCAAAGCCGCCGATCATAATAGTCGCCCCATCGTGGATCCCGGCGATGGCCTCGCTCAGCGTCGATACGCTTTTATCAATCATCAGGTCGCTCCAGTGATGTGCGGTAATCGCACTTTTATTCGTTGTTCGCACAAAATGTGACCCGCTTAACGATGTCGGTCAAGGGCGATAATCGAAATATGGTGCGATAATCGAACATCGGTTATCTTTAGCGAAAGAATGTGATCGATGGCAAATATGGGGAACAGAAATGGACAAGCATCCAGACGATTTACTGACCGGCGACGGCGATCCGTTTAAAGGCGATCCTAACTTTATGGCCTCCCTGGCGCGGGGTCTGGAGGTGATTCAGGCGTTCACGCCGCAGCGGCCCCTGCTGTCTATCTCACAGATCAGTCAGAAGACCGGCATCCCGCGCGCCGCGGTGCGCCGCTGCCTGTATACCCTGAGCAAGCTGGGGTTCGTGTATGCCGAAGACGGTAAGAATTTCCAGCTGCGGCCGCGGATCCTGGCGCTGGGCCACGCCTGGCTGGCCTCGACGCCGCTGGCGCGTTCGGCGCAGCCGGTGCTGCGGCATCTGAGCGAAATGCTCAATGAGTCCTGCTCCATCGCCACCCTCGACGGCGACGATATCCTGTATATCGCCCGCGCCTCCAGCTCGCGGATTATGACCATCGACCTGGATATCGGCAGTCGCCTTCCGGCGTGGGCGACCTCGATGGGCCGGGTGCTGCTGAGCCATCAGCCGGAGGAGAAGCTCAACGATATGCTGGCCCGGGTGACCATGATCCGCTATACCCCACAGACGGTGGATTCGGTGGCGAAGCTGCGCGCCGAACTGAAACGGGTGCATCAGCAGGGGTATGCCCTCAACGATCAGGAGCTGGAGATGGGGCTGCGCTCCCTCGCGGTCCCGCTGTTTAACGCTCAGGGGCAGGTCCAGGCGGCGCTCAACGTCGGGGTGCATGCGGGCCAGATGACGGCCCGCGAGATGATCGAGCGCGTGCTGCCGGAGCTGCAAAAAGCCGCCCGCGAGCTGACGCTGCTTCTGCGCTAACGACTGCGCTTGGCGTGCTGCTCCCAGGTCTCCTGCTTCGCCTGCGCCGATTTACGCAGCGCGACATAGCAGGCGCCGCTGCCGCCATGATGCGGAAGCGCGGCGCAGAAGGCCTGCACCTCCGGCAGCTCTTCCAGCCAGCGCGCCAGATAGCTGCGGATAATATTGGCGTGGGACTGGTCGTCGCGGCCTTTGCCGTGAACGATCAGCACATTGCGTAACCCCTCTTTCTGCGCCTGCACCATAAAGGCGAAGAGCATCTGCCGGCACTGTTCCACCGGCTGGCGCAGCAGGGAGAGGCTCGCCTGCTGGCTGTATTTCCCCCGCCGCAGCTTATCCAGCACGCCGCTCTGCAGCCCTTCTCGCTTAAACTCCAGCGGCGTGGCGAGCGGCACGATATCGAGATAGCCGGTGGTGAGAAAATTATCCAGCTGCAGGGTATCGACGCGTTGCGGGGCCCGGCTGTTACGCCCGGGATGCCAGTGCACGTCATTATTACGTTTCAGAGGCTGGACATCTTCCATGGCGTCAAGAAACAGGGATTTGTCATCAAGGTTCATGGGCTCTCCTCCAGCGGCTGTCGCCAGCTACTATAGCCGCCTCGCGCTCCCCTCTCAACGCGTTTAGCCGCGTTCGCTGGTAAAGTGAGCGCGACGGACGATTAAGGAAACAATTGTCGGCTCTGGCGGCGGAACAGGGTGATTAACGACGCCGTGAGCGGCGTTTGCCGGGTATCGCGCCGCTGGATCAGATAATAGGTGGCGGTGGGTAACACTTCACGGATGGGGATCATCACCAGTTTGTCGGCCATCAGCGGGTCGTTGCCCAGCTCCACCGGCAGGATGCTGAGAAAATCACTTTTCACCACCAGGCTGATGCAGGATGAGAACGTTTCGCAGACGATCCCCACCTTTGGCTCCCGTCCCAGCTGTTCGAAGCATTCCTGCAGCTGCTTGAAGTAGCTGCCGCGCGGCGTCGGCATGGTCCAGTGGTGATCCATCAATTCCCCCAGCGAGGTGGCCTGCGCCGCCGGATGGCCCGCGCGGGCGAACACCGCGAACGGTTTCTCAAACAGTTTCTCAAAGCTGAACTCATGGTCGTACGGCCCGGGGTAATAGGTATTAATGGTGAAATCCAGCTCCCCCTGGCGCAGCTCATTAATCATCGCCAGCAGCTGACCCTCCATGATCCGCACCTTCACCTGCGGATGCTGCTGATGAAAGCGGCAGATCACCGACGGCATCAGCGACCGGGCGACGCTGGCGCCAAGGCCAATATTAATTTGCCCGGCCTGTTCCCCCTGGCGCTGCAGCAGTTCATCCTGCGCCGCCCGCAGCTCCTCAAGGATCAGGCTCGCATGTTGATAAAAACTTTCGCCATTGTCGGTTAACGCCACCCCCTGGCTGCGGCGGACGAACAGCTGGGCGGAAAGCCCCTCCTCCAGCTCTTTAATCGCTTTGGTCAGCGCCGGCTGCGAGACCGCCAGCGCCCGGCTAGCGCCACGGATACTGCCTTCCCGGGCTACTTCGACGAAGGCGCGAATTTGATGAAATTTAATCTGAAATGCCATGCTTTTAGTGATAACCGTTGCTTATCAGACAGAAGAAAATGACATCTACTGTAATCCATCAGGCTGTGGCAGGTTAAGGGTGTTAAGGCCTGTAGCGCGTCAGTGATAAACAAACGCTATCACATCGTGAACGCCGTCACATTTTTTACTTATGACAGGATAAGCTATGCCGCAACTTGATGAATACCTCCGCCAGCTGGCGCCCTCCATGACCCAATGGCGCCGCGATTTTCACCTGCACGCTGAATCCGGCTGGCTGGAGTTTCGCACCGCCAGTAAGGTCGCGGATATTCTTGACGGGCTAGGCTATCAGCTGGCGCTAGGCCGCGACGTCATCGATGCCGACAGCCGGATGGGGCTGCCGGACGAGGAGACCCTGGCCCAGGCTTTCGAACGCGCCCGCGAACAGGGCGCGCCGGAGCGCTGGCTGCCGGCGTTTGAAGGCGGTTTCGCCGGCGTGGTGGCCACGCTCGACACCGGGCGGCCCGGACCAACCCTGGCCTTTCGCGTCGATATGGATGCCCTCGATCTCAACGAACAGCATGACGATAGCCACCGCCCCCATCGCGATCATTTCGCCTCCTGCAACGCCGGCATGATGCACGCCTGCGGCCATGACGGCCATACCGCCATCGGGCTGGGGCTGGCGCATGTGCTCAAGCAGTATGCCGCCCAGCTCAATGGCGTCATTAAACTGATTTTCCAGCCTGCTGAAGAGGGTACCCGCGGCGCCCGCGCGATGGTGGCCGCTGGCGTGGTTGATGACGTGGATTATTTCACGGCGATCCATATCGGGACCGGCGTCCCGGCAGGTACCGTCGTCTGCGGTGGAGACAACTTTATGGCCACCACCAAATTCGACGTGCAGTTCAGCGGCGTGGCTGCCCACGCCGGCGGCAAGCCCGAGGACGGGCGCAACGCGCTGCTGGCCGCCGCCCAGGCCGCCCTTGGCCTGCACGCCATCCCGCCGCACAGCGCCGGCGCCTCGCGGGTCAACGTCGGGGTGATGCAGGCCGGTACCGGGCGCAACGTGGTGCCCTCTTCCGCGCTGTTAAAAGTGGAAACCCGCGGCGAAAGCGAAGCCATTAATCAGTACGTGTTCGAGCGGGCGCAGCACGTCGTCGCCGGGGCTGCGGCGATGTACGAAGCCCGCTACGAACTGCGCATGATGGGCGCGGCGACCGCCAGCGCACCGTCGCCGGCGTGGGTGGACTATCTGCGCGAACAGGCCGCCCGGGTGCCCGGCGTGCAACAGGCGGTGGATCGCATCGCCGCCCCGGCGGGCTCGGAAGACGCCACCCTGATGATGGCCCGGGTCCAGGCGCGCGGCGGCCTCGCCTCGTACATGATTTTCGGCACTGAACTCAGCGCCGGTCACCACAACGAAAAGTTTGACTTCGACGAGAGCGTGATGGCGGTAGCGGTCGAAACCCTGGCGCGCGTCGCGCTTAACTTTCCCTGGCAGCGGGGGGTGTAATGGAAGCCATTTTTCAGTTTGTGGACGAGGTGGTTGAGGCACAACGCGACACTTACTGCGCCATCGCCGACGACATCTGGGACCACCCGGAGACCCGCTTTGAGGAGTTCTGGTCAGCCCAACGGCTGGCCGACGCCCTGGAGGCGGAAGGTTTTCAGCTCACCCGCGATGCCGGCGGGATCCCGAATGCCTTTATCGCCAGCGTCGGTGAGGGCCAACCGGTCATTGCCCTGCTCGGCGAATTTGACGCCCTGGCGGGACTCAGCCAGCAGGCCCACAGCGCGGAACCGACGCCCTTGACACCGGGAGCCAACGGCCACGGCTGTGGGCACAATCTGCTCGGCACCGCGGCATTCGCCGCGGCGGTCGCCGCCAAAGGCTGGCTGCAGCAGCACGGCGACAGCGGCACTCTGCGCTTCTACGGTTGTCCCGGCGAGGAAGGCGGTTCGGGAAAAACCTTTATGGTGCGCGAAGGGTTGTTTGATGATGTCGATGCGGCGCTGACCTGGCATCCGGAAGCCTGGGCCGGGATGTTCAGCACCCGCACCCTCGCCAACATTCAGGCGGCATGGCGATTTACCGGCACCGCGGCCCACGCCGCTAATTCGCCGCACCTGGGCCGGAGCGCGCTGGATGCCGTCACCCTGATGACCACCGGCAGCAATTTCCTCAATGAACATATCATCGAGAAGGCGCGCGTCCATTACGCCATTACCGATACCGGCGGCGTCTCGCCCAACGTGGTGCAGGCGCAGGCGGAAGTGCTGTATTTGATCCGCGCGCCGGAGATGGCCGACGCTGAGCAAATCTTCGCCCGCATAGAGAAGATTGCCCAGGGGGCCGCGCTGATGACCGAGACCCAGGTCAGCTGCCGCTTTGAAAAAGCCTGCTCCAGCTATCTACCCAACCGCACGCTTGAGGCGGCGATGTATCAGGCGGTCTGTCATTACGGTACCCCCGCCTGGAGCGACGAGGAACGCGCTTTTGCCGCGGCGATCCGCACCACCCTCAGCGCCAACGATATTAACAACAGCCTGAACAATATTGCCGGCACCAGTGGCGAGGAAGGCAAAACGTTCGCTCGTCGCCACCGCGACACCTTGCTGATTGATGAGGTGGCGCCCTGGGCGGCCACGGATAACGTCCTCGCCGGATCCACCGACGTCGGCGATGTTAGCTGGAAAGCGCCGGTGGCCCAGTGCTTCAGCCCGTGCTTCGCGGTGGGTACCCCGCTGCACAGCTGGCAGCTGGTGAGCCAGGGCAGAACCTCCATTGCCCATAAAGGGATGTTGCTGGCGGGGAAAGTGCTCGCGGCGACCGCCATCCGTTTATTCAGCGACAGCGCCCTGCTGGAGGCCAGCCAGCAAGAGCTCAGGCAGGTACTGGCCGAACGCCCCTATCGTTGCCCGATCCCGGCGGAGGTGAGTCCGTCCGTTTTACGATAACCACTTAGAGGCTACTCCTGGCCAACGCTGACCGGATCGCGGCACGCACCGCCCATAATAACCGCCGGCAGTACGGGAGCAGGCCTGCCCAACACAACAACGACAACAGAGGAATGCCCATGAGTATGTCATCCATACCGTCATCTTCCCCCGGCGGAAAGCGCTATGGCTGGGTAGAGAAGATCGGTAACAAGGTCCCGCACCCGTTTTTGCTGTTTATCTATCTCATCGCCGTGCTGATCGCTGCCACGGCAATCCTCTCCGCCCTCAACGTTGGGGTACAAAACCCAACTGACGGTTCGCGGGTGGTGGTCAAAAACCTGCTCAGCGTGGAAGGATTGCACTGGTTTTTGCCGAACGTGATTAAAAACTTCAGCGGTTTCGCGCCGCTGGGCGCGATCCTCGCCCTGGTGCTGGGCGCCGGCTTTGCCGAGCGGGTGGGCCTGTTACCGGCGTTGATGGTCAAAATGGCCTCGCACGTCAGCGCCCGCTATGCCAGCTATATGGTGCTGTTTATCGCCTTTTTCAGCCATATCTCTTCCGATGCGGCGCTGGTGATTATGCCGCCGCTGGGGGCGCTGATGTTTCTTGCCGTCGGTCGGCATCCTGTCGCTGGTCTGCTGGCGGCGATAGCCGGCGTGGGCTGCGGCTTTACCGCCAATCTACTGATTGTCACCACCGACGTGCTGCTCTCCGGGATCAGCACCGAGGCGGCAAAGTCCATCGATGCCTCTTTGCACGTCAGCGTGATCGACAACTGGTACTTTATGGCGACCTCGGTGATCGTTCTGACGCTCGTCGGCGGACTGATCACCGATAAGCTGGTCGAGCCGCGGCTGGGCCAGTGGCAAGGCAGTCGTGATGAAAAGCTGCAGACGCTGACGCCCGGGGAGCGGTTCGGCCTGCGCATCGCCGGCGTGGCGACGCTGGTATTCGTGGCGGTCATCGCCCTGATGGTGGTCCCCGAAAACGGTATTCTTCGCGATCCGGTTCAGCATACGGTCATGCCCTCGCCGTTTATCAAAGGCATCGTGCCGCTAATTATCTTTTTCTTCTTTGTCGTGTCGCTGGCATACGGCATCGCCACCGGCAAAATTCGCCGCCAGGCCGACCTGCCGCAGTTGATGATTGAGCCGATGAAAGAGATGGCCGGGTTTATCGTGATGGTCTTCCCGCTGGCGCAGTTCGTGGCGATGTTCAACTGGAGCAACATGGGCAAGTTTATGGCCGTCGGTCTGACGGACCTGCTGGAGAGTTCAGGCATGAACGGTGTTCCGGCGTTTGTCGGCCTTGCGCTGCTGTCGGCTTTTCTGTGTATGTTTATCGCCAGCGGCTCGGCCATCTGGTCGATTCTGGCGCCGATCTTCGTGCCAATGTTTATGCTGTTGGGCTTTCACCCGGCGTTTGCGCAGATCCTGTTTCGTATCGCTGATTCATCGGTGCTGCCGCTGGCGCCGGTGTCACCGTTTGTGCCGTTGTTTCTCGGCTTTCTACAGCGCTACCGGCCGGATGCCCGCCTCGGCACCTACTACTCGCTGGTGCTCCCTTACCCGCTGATTTTTCTCGCCGTCTGGCTGCTGTTGCTGGTGGGCTGGTATCTGGTGGGACTGCCGATCGGCCCTGGCATCTATCCGCGGCTGTCTTAACCCACCGATGCGCCAGGGACGGCCGCCTTAGCTTAACGCGATATCTTCACTTTGAACTTACGGGTCGCTTCCCCGGCTCCGGCGAATATGCCGAAAAGCGCGCGATACCCTCGCTCAAGCAACAGCGACATACCATGAATAACCAGACCGCTGAAGATCAGTACGATTACGCCAGTCAGTATATATTGCATAGCTCCACCTCTGAGTTATTAACCGCGCCGCGCCGACGCGGTAGCACTTTCCCGAGCGCGCACAGCGGCGCGGAGGACCGACGTCGTCAGCTTAAAAGTAGCAAAAACCCTGTCCGGTAACCCGCCAGGATCGATCCAAAAATAAATCATCGTGGCGATCGCAGAATACCTCCACGGCGGATAGCCCGCCGTGCTATCTGGCGATGCGGTTTTACCTTTTGGGAGTATAGTTGACTGCCGTCAGCGCGTGGTATCGTGTGCCTCTCATGTACGATGGTGGATGACAGAAACGATGTTGACCTTGCTGCAGGATAAAATGGATACCCCGCTGGGGCCGTTGTGGGTGCTTTGCGACGAACAGTTTAATTTGCGCGCCGTCGAGTGGGACGAGCACCGCGATCGGATGGAAACGCTGCTCGACGTACACTATCGCCGGGAAGGCTATCAGCGCGTCGACTGCCGCAATCCCGGCGGTCTCAGCAGTAAGCTGAGCGACTATTTTGCCGGCGATTTAGCCATTATCGAGACTCTGCCTACCGCCACCGCCGGCACCCCTTTTCAGCGCCAGGTCTGGCAGGCGTTACGCGATATCCCCTGTGGCCAGGTGATGCACTACGGCCAACTGGCCGAGGCGCTCGGTCGTCCCGGCGCCGCGCGCGCGGTGGGCGCCGCCAATGGCGCCAATCCGGTGAGTATCGTGGTGCCCTGCCATCGGGTCATCGGGCGCAACGGCACCATGACCGGCTATGCCGGCGGCGTACAGCGTAAAGAGTGGCTTTTGCGTCATGAGGGCTATCTGTTGCTTTGACTGAAAATGCCTTTTCTGGAATTTTCAGGTAATTTTACAATCAAAAGTGGCGTAATAATCTGTTTTTAATCAAATAGATACACAGGCAATTTGATTTACCCTGCTGATATTACGTGTTTCCGGGCCTGAAGACTTACCTGCTGATCAAAAAGATGTTAAAATTGACCAATATCAATTAAGGCCTGAGCAGACATATGATCCCTGAGAAGCGAATTATTCGACGCATTCAGTCTGGCGGTTGTGCAATCCATTGTCAGGATTGCAGCATTAGCCAGCTCTGCATCCCCTTTACTCTGAACGAGCATGAGCTTGATCAGCTGGATAATATTATCGAGCGGAAAAAGCCTATCCAGAAAGGTCAAACCTTGTTCAAAGCCGGTGATGAGCTGAAGTCGTTGTACGCTATTCGCTCCGGGACCATCAAAAGCTATACCATCACCGAGCAAGGTGATGAGCAGATCACTGGCTTCCATCTGGCGGGCGACCTGGTGGGCTTTGACGCCATCGGCACCGGTCTGCACCCGAGCTTTGCGCAGGCGCTGGAAACCTCGATGGTCTGCGAGATCCCCTTCGAAACCCTTGACGATCTTTCCGGAAAAATGCCCAATCTGCGTCAGCAGATGATGCGCCTGATGAGCGGTGAGATTAAAGGCGACCAGGATATGATCCTGTTGCTTTCCAAAAAGAATGCCGAAGAGCGCCTGGCCGCGTTTATCTATAACCTTTCTCGTCGTTTCGCCCAGCGCGGCTTCTCACCACGTGAGTTCCGGCTGACCATGACCCGCGGCGATATTGGCAACTATCTCGGCCTCACCGTCGAAACCATCAGCCGTCTGCTGGGCCGTTTTCAGAAAAGCGGCATGCTGGCGGTGAAAGGCAAATATATCACTATTGAAAACAGCGATCTGCTGGCCCAGCTGGCCGGACAGGCGCGCAACGTCGCTTAATCTCTGCGCAATCCCTGGTCACGATCGGCAATTTTTTCAGATTTGTTGATCTGACCAGGCTCCTCCCCTGTTTCAATTCATCCATATAGGTTATCTTTTTAATAACTGACGGTAGCTGCAGTTGTAAGGAGACCCTGTATGGCGAAGTATCAGAGCATGCTGGTAGTAATCGATCCTAACCAGGACGACCAGCCGGCGCTAAGGCGAGCGGTGTACCTGCACCAACGGATTGGTGGACGCATCAAAGCCTTTTTGCCGATCTATGATTTTTCCTATGAAATGACCACCCTGCTGTCGCCGGACGAGCGGACGGCAATGCGCCAGGGCGTCATTGCCCAACGAACGGCCTGGATCCGCGAGCAGGCGAAATTCTACCTGGAATCGGGCGTGCCGATTGACGTGAAAGTGGTGTGGCACAACCGCCCCTTCGAAGCGATTATTCAGGAGGTGGTCAGTGAGAAACACGATCTGCTGCTGAAGATGGCCCACCAGCACGACAAACTGGAGGCGGTGATCTTTACCCCGACGGACTGGCATCTGCTGCGTAAATGCCCTTGCCCGGTGTGGATGGTCAAAGACCAGCCGTGGCCGGAAGGCGGCAAAGCGCTGGTCGCCGTCAATCTCGCCAGCGAAGAGAATTATCACAACACCCTTAACGAGAAGCTGGTTCGCGAGACGCTGTCGCTGGCGGAAGAAGTCAACCACACTGAAGTGCACCTGATCGGTGCCTATCCGGTGACGCCGATCAATATCGCGATAGAACTGCCGGATTTTGATCCCAGCGTCTACAACGACGCGATCCGCGGCCAGCATCTGCTGGCGATGAAAGCGCTGCGGCAGAAGTTTGGCATCGATGAAAAATTCACCCACGTCGAAAAAGGACTGCCTGAAGAGGTGATCCCGGACCTCGCCGAGCATCTGCAGGCGGGGATCGTGGTGCTGGGAACGGTCGGACGTACCGGCCTGTCGGCGGCGTTCCTCGGCAATACCGCGGAACAGGTCGTCGACCACCTGCGCTGTGACCTGCTGGTGCTGAAACCGGAGGCCTACCAGACGCCGGTGGAACTGGACGACGACGACGACGATTAACCGCTACCACTCATCTTCCCCCGCCTCGCGGGGGATTTTTTTGCTTGCTGCCAGCCAGGCACAAAAAAGGGCCGTTGGCGGCCCCTGTCACCGTCCAGCGAGAATGGCTTAGTGGATACCCAGACGCCAGGCCAGATCGATCTCTTCTTTCAGCTCCAGCGAGGAGAGCGCCATCAGGTCAGCAAACTCCAGCTCCAGCAGTTTAAGTTTTTTCAGATACTGCGCTGGGGTCATGACGGTGGGGTCGCGGCGTAAGAATTCGATGGCCATCTGCGTTGGGGTTAACTCGGTATCCATAATATCCTCTGTCTGATGTAAGAACCGGAACATTATATCACCTCTTGCCGCTTATTTTATGAACAATTCCAGGCATCTCCCTGCATATAAAAAAGCCGTCTCACAGGAGACGGCTTATAAACAAACGTTGTAAAACAATTATGTTACATTACAGCGCTTTCAGGATCGCATCGACGCTGGCTTTAGCATCGCCAAACAGCATATGAGTGTTCTCTTTAAAGAACAGCGGGTTCTGTACGCCGGCGTAACCGGTGTTCATTGAACGCTTAAAGACCACCACATTCTGCGCTTTCCACACCTCGAGCACCGGCATGCCGGCGATCGGGCTCTTCGGATCGTCCTGCGCCGCCGGGTTGACGGTATCGTTGGCGCCGATCACCAGCACGGTGTCGGTGTCGCTGAAATCGTCGTTGATCTCATCCATCTCCAGCACGATGTCGTAAGGCACTTTGGCTTCCGCCAGCAGGACGTTCATATGCCCCGGGAGGCGCCCGGCCACCGGATGAATACCAAAGCGTACTTTGATACCCCGCGCCCGCAGCTTCTCGGTAATTTCTGCTACCGGATACTGCGCCTGAGCCACCGCCATACCGTAGCCCGGGGTGATGATCACCGAGTGCGAGTTTTTCAGCATCTCCGCCGTCTCTTCGGCACTAATCTCGCGATGCTCGCCCACTTCTTCATCGCCGCCGCTGGAGGAACCATCGGTGCCGAAGCCCCCGGCGATCACGCTGATAAAGGAGCGGTTCATCGCCTTACACATAATGTAAGAGAGGATGGCGCCGGAAGAGCCCACCAGCGCGCCGGTGACGATCAGCAGGTCATTACTCAGCATAAAGCCCGCCGCCGCTGCCGCCCAGCCCGAGTAGGAGTTGAGCATCGAGACCACCACCGGCATGTCCGCACCGCCGATAGAGGCCACCAGGTGCCAGCCAAAGGCCAGCGCGATCGCGGTCATCACCAGCAGGCACAGGACCTGGGTGCCGGTGCTGTCAGAGCGAACAAAAATCACCATCAGGATGAAGGAAACCACCAGCGCCGCCAGGTTCAGCTTATGGCGATTGGGCAGCATCAGCGGCCTGGAGGAAATTTTGCCGCGCAGTTTACCAAACGCCACCACCGAACCGGTGAAGGTCACCGCGCCGATGAAGATCCCGAGGAACACTTCGGTCAAATGAATATTGACCAGAATTTGCTCCATACCGGTTTCATGCTGCAGGTAGCTGTTGAAACCCACCAGCACCGCTGCCAGACCCACGAAGCTGTGCAGGATAGCCACCAGCTCCGGCATTTCGGTCATCTCGACCTTCTTCGCCAGACGAATACCGATCGCCCCGCCGATCACCATCGCAAGAATAATCCAGCCGACGTTGCCGGCGTCCGGCCCCAGGATGGTAGCGATCAGGGCAATGGCCATCCCGGCAATGCCGAAATAGTTGCCCTGCTGCGACGTTTCGTGTTTCGACAGGCCCGCCAGGCTGAAAATAAACAGGATTGCAGCAACAATGTATGCAGCCGTTACTAATCCACCAGACATGTGCTACCCCTTATCCTTTGCGAAACATTTTCAGCATGCGCTGAGTCACGGTAAAACCACCGAAAATATTAATGCTGGCGATCAGCACCGCGATAAAGCTCAGGAAGCTGACCCAGCCGCCGTGGCCTATCTGCAACAACGCGCCAACCACGATAATGCCCGAAATGGCATTGGTCACCGACATCAGCGGCGTATGCAGCGCATGGGAGACGTTCCACACCACGTAGTAACCCACCACGCAGGCCAGCGCGAAGACGGTGAAATGGCCGAGGAACTCTTTTGGCGCCACGTTGGCCAGCCAGCCGAAGAGAATAATCGCCAGCGCCATCAGCGCATATTTGCGCCACGGCGACGCCGGTTTCACCGCTTCTTTCGGCGCTTCCACTTTTTTCGCCGCGGCCTGCGGCTGAGCGGAGACCTGAATCGGCGGCGCCGGCCAGGTGATTTCACCTTCCCGAACAACGGTCACGCCGCGCACTACCACGTCATCGAAATCGATAACGATATTGCCGTCTTTCTCTTTGCACAGCAGCTTCAGCAGGTTCACCAGGTTGGTGCCGTAGAGCTGGGAGGACTGGGTCGGCAGACGGCCAGGAAGATCGGTGTAACCGATGATTTTCACGCCGTTGGCGGTGGTCACCACTTCGCCCGGTACGGTGTACTCACAGTTGCCGCCGTTTTGCGAGGCCAGATCGACCACCACGCTGCCCGATTTCATGGAGTCGACCATTTCGCGGGTGATCAGCTTCGGCGCCGGTTTGCCCGGGATTAACGCCGTGGTGACAATGATATCGACCTCTTTCGCCTGCGCGGCGAACAGCGCCATTTCAGCCTTAATAAAGGCCTCAGACATCACTTTGGCGTAGCCATCGCCGCTGCCCGCTTCCTCTTTAAAGTCCAGCTCGAGGAACTCGGCGCCCATACTCTGCACCTGCTCCTTCACTTCCGGACGGGTATCGAAGGCGCGAACAATAGCGCCCAGGCTGTTGGCGGCGCCAATCGCCGCCAGACCGGCTACCCCGGCGCCAATGACCATCACCTTGGCGGGCGGAACCTTGCCTGCCGCCGTAATCTGCCCGGTAAAGAATCGACCAAATTCATGCGCCGCTTCAACGATAGCGCGGTACCCGGCGATGTTGGCCATTGAGCTGAGCGCATCCAGCGACTGGGCGCGGGAAATACGCGGCACGGAATCCATCGCCATTACGTTGATATTACGGGCCGCCAGTTTTTCCATCAGCTGCGGGTTTTGCGCCGGCCAGATAAAACTAATCAGCGTGGTCCCCGGATTCAGCAGGGCAATTTCATCGTCATTCGGAGCATTGACCTTAAGGATGACATCAGACTGCCATACCTCGTCGCCGGTCACGATTTCAGCTCCTGCCTCGGCAAAGGCCTCATCGTCAAAGCTGGCCAGCTTCCCGGCGCCGCTTTCTACCGCGACGCTAAAGCCGAGTTTGAGCAATTGCTCAACGGTCTTCGGCGTGGCGGCGGCCCGGGTCTCCTGGGCTAGCCTTTCTTGTGGTACACCAATACGCATAGTTTTCCCTTCCATCGGTTTTTGATGATGGTTTACTTTTCTGCCCAACAACGCCAGGACGGCAAAATCTTCCTCGCCATCTTTCGCTGTCTACAAAATGAAACAGTAACAAACTTTTTATAACCTACTGAAAATACCGATTGTGATCTACTACGATAAAACACAAATTTTGATTTTATTGCTTATTGTCAGCTCAGATGGGTCCGGGCAGCAATATTTACCTGAATTTGCCGCCCAGGCCTGATAATCCGCTTATCCTGCGGTATAAAACGCCATTTATCGCCATTGAGATCATTGTGTTAACATTACATTAACTAATAAAAGTGGTATTGATTATCGTTTTTGCTGGTCAAGCGCCTTTTTTTTCAACATATCGAAAAATGTTATCTTTCCGTAGTATACGATTCGGGCGGCAAGCAAAAATTGACGCAGACAGTCACGGCGATTAAATGCAATAATCAAACGTTTTCAGTCAACAACAACACCAGTATATGGTTTGCGCAAGGCAAAGGATTATTTTTATGAAGCTTAAAAACACCCTCCTGGCGTCTGCTCTCCTGACAACCGCCACGTTGTCTGCCCATGCAGCGACCGAGTTGACCCCGGAGCAGGCGGCTGCGCTGAAGCCCTACGATCGCGTTGTCGTCACCGGCCGGTTTAATGCCATTGGCGATGCGGTACAGGCAGTATCGCGCAAAGCCGACAAAGACGGCGCGGCCTCATTCTATGTTGTCGACACGTCGGACTACGGCAATGGCGGCAACTGGCGCGTCACGGCTGACCTTTATAAAGAAGACGCGCCGAAAGCGGATGCGCCGAAGAATCGCATTATCAACGGCGTGATGGAGTTGCCGAAAGATCAGGCCGTTGAGCTGATGCCTTACGACACCGTCACCGTTCAGGGCTTCTATCGCAGCCAGCCGGAAGTCAACGACGCCATCACCAAAGCGGCGAAAGCAAAAGGCGCCTATGCGTTCTTTATCGTCCGCCAGGTTGACGCCAACCAGGGCGGCAACCAGCGCATTACCGCTTATATCTACAAAAAAGATGCTGAAAAACGCGTGCTGCAGAGCCCGGACGCTATCCCGGCTGACTCTGAAGCTGGCCGCGCAGCGCTGGCCAAAGGCGGCGAAGCGGCGAAGAACGTTGAAATTCCGGGCGTTGCCACCACCGCCGCGGTGGGTTCGGGTACCGGCGTCGGGCGTTTCTTTGAGACTCAGTCTTCGAAAGGTGGACGTTACACTGTCACCCTGCCGAACGGCACTAAGGTCGAAGAAGTGAACAAAGTGACTGCGGCGCAAATGGTGCCGTTCGATAACATCCAGTTCACCGGCAACTACGGCAACATGACCGAGATCTCCTATCAGACGGCGAAACGCGCGGCGAAGAAAGGGGCGAAGTACTACCACATCACCCGCCAGTGGCAGGAACGCGGCGGCAACATCACCATCAGCGCCGATTTGTACAAATAATCGCTGCTGGCTGGCTAAAAAGGCGGCGCATTGCCGCCTTTTCATTTTTTTTCATCCCCCGCCATTGCATGGCCCCCGGACACTCCGTAAAATCCCGCGCCTTAGCGCAATCCTCCATTTTTATGCGATTTCGCAAAATAAATATTCTGGAACAGCCATTTTCACCTCGGGAATGCAATGGAAAAGAAACTGGGCCTGAGCGCCCTAACCGCCCTGGTCCTTAGCTCAATGCTCGGCGCTGGCGTATTCAGTTTGCCGCAAAATATGGCTGCCGTGGCCAGCCCCTCCGCTCTGCTCATTGGCTGGGCCATCACCGGCGTCGGGATCCTGTTTCTCGCTTTCGCCATGCTGCTGTTGACCCGTATTCGTCCCGACCTCGACGGCGGGATCTTCACCTACGCTCGCGAAGGATTCGGCGAACTGATCGGCTTCTGCTCCGCCTGGGGATACTGGCTGTGCGCGGTGATCGCCAATGTCTCCTATCTGGTTATCGTCTTTTCGGCGCTCAGTTTTTTCACCGATACCCCTGAGCTGCGCCTGTTTGGCGATGGTAATACCTGGCAGTCTATCGTTGGCGCGTCGGTTCTGCTGTGGGTCGTCCACTTTCTGGTCCTGCGCGGTGTCCAGACGGCAGCGGGGATTAACCTGGTGGCCACCCTCGCCAAGCTTCTGCCGCTGGGCGCCTTCGTCGCGCTCGCCGCCCTGGCCTTTCAGCTGGATACGTTCCGCCTCGATTTTAGCGGCCTGGCGCTGGGCGTGCCGGTATGGGAACAGGTCAAAAACACCATGCTGATCACCCTGTGGGTGTTTATCGGCGTGGAGGGGGCGGTAGTCGTGTCCGCGCGGGCGCGACACAAGCGCGACGTTGGCCGCGCGACGCTGCTGGCGGTGCTGTCGGCCCTCGCGGTGTATCTGCTGGTCACCCTGCTGTCGCTGGGCGTCGTGCCGCGCAGCGAACTGGCCGAAATGCGCAACCCGTCGATGGCGGGACTGATGGTCAGGCTGATGGGGTCGTGGGGGGAGATCGTCATTGCCGCCGGGCTGATCGTGTCGGTGTGCGGCGCTTATCTCAGCTGGACCATCATGGCCGCGGAGGTGCCTTTCCTCGCCGCCACTCATAAAGCCTTCCCGCGCCTGTTTGCCCGTCAGAATAGCAACAACGCCCCCTCCGCCTCATTGTGGTTGACCAATATCAGCGTTCAGGTATCGCTGGTGCTGATCTGGCTGACCGGATCGGACTACGGCACGCTGCTGACCATTGCCTCTGAGATGATTCTCGTGCCCTATCTGCTGGTCGGCGCCTTTCTGCTGAAAATCGCCACTCGCCCGCTGCATAAAGCGGTGGCTATCGGCGCCTGTATTTATGGCATATGGTTATTATACGCGTCGGGGCCTGTGCATTTGCTGTTGTCGGTGGTACTTTACGCTCCGGGTCTTCTGGTCTTTTTGTACGCCCGACGTACGCACCAGCACGATCGTTCGCTCAAGCGCCGCGAAGTGGCGTTAATTGGTTTATTGCTGGTTGCCGCTGTGCCGGCAACGTGGATGCTGGTGGGGTAAGCGGTCGCCCTGCCGCAGAACGCATAGGAGATACCCATGGCTGAACAACAGCCCCGCCCGATTCTGATCACAGGAGCAGGCCGCCGCATCGGCCTCGCTCTGGCACACCATTTTCTGCAACAGCGCCAACCGGTCATCGTCAGCTATCGTACGCCCTATCCGGCGATTGACGGCCTGCGCGAAGCGGGCGCGCTTTGCCTGCAGGCCGATTTTAGCAGCGATGACGGCATTCTGACCTTCGCTGAAGCGGTCAAATCACACACCGACGGTCTGCGCGCCATCATCCATAACGCCAGCGACTGGATGGCGGAAAAGCCGGGCGTCCCGCTGAGCACCGTCATCAACCGCATGATGCAGATCCACGTCCACGCCCCCTATCTGCTCAACCATGCGCTGGAGGCGTTGCTGCGCGGCCACGGCCATGCCGCCAGCGACATTATCCATATCACCGATTACGTGGTGGAGCGCGGGAGCGACAAACATATCGCCTATGCCGCCAGCAAAGCCGCCCTGGATAACATGACCCGCTCCTTCGCTCGCAAGCTGGCGCCAGAGGTTAAGGTCAACGCCATTGCGCCGTCGCTAATCATGTTTAATGAGGGTGACGACGAGGCCTATCGTCAGCAGGCGCTGGATAAATCGCTGATGAAAATCGCCCCTGGCGAAAAAGAGATTAGCGATCTCATCGATTACCTGTTTACCAGCCGCTACGTTACCGGCCGCTCATTCGCTGTCGACGGCGGCCGCCCGCTGCGCTAGTGGAAACGGCTCCAGCCGAGGATTAACAGCCAGGCGCACAGCCCCCAGCATCCCACCGCGCCTGCCAGCGCCAACGGCAGGCGCATGATCCCGGTGAAATACCACAGTGACAGCAGATAGATAAAATAGGGAAGAATCGACCACATGCCGAATACGATGGTCGCGCGCAGGGCTTCGATCCCCCGCTCGCTGGCGACAATATAATGGGCGATGAGCGCAAAGGTGGGAAACAGCGGGACCAGGCCAGCGATAGCGTAGTTTTTGGTTTTCGCCAGCACGCCAATCAGCACCACCACCAGCGCTCCCAACAGCCCTTTGATTAACAGCCCCATGCCCGTATGCCTTAACAGTGAATCAATAAGTTAGGGCAGCATAGCGGATTTAACGCTGTTTATAAAAGAGTAATGGCGGGTAAAATAAGTGCGGTGTATGTTACTTCTTTTACTGATGTGCAATAGACATGAATAAAATCGTTTTTGTTGAGGATGACCCTGAGGTAGGCACGCTGATCGCCGCCTATCTCGGCAAGCATGATATGGATGTGGTGGTCGAGCCTCGCGGCGACCGCGCTGAGGAGGTGATCGCGCGGGAGAAACCGGATCTGGTGCTGCTGGACATTATGCTGCCCGGCAAGGACGGAATGACGCTCTGTCGCGATCTGCGCGGGCAATGGCAAGGGCCGATTGTCCTGCTGACTTCGCTCGACAGCGATATGAACCATATCCTTTCCCTTGAGATGGGCGCCAGCGATTATATTCTGAAAACCACCCCGCCAGCGGTACTTCTCGCGCGACTGCGTCTGCATTTGCGCCAGCATATTGCTCCGGCAGGCGCCGGATCCGCCCCCTCAACGCTCACGCCACATAAAACCATCTCCTTCGGCTCGCTGACCATTGACCCGGTCAACCGCCAGGTGCTGCTTGGCGGAGAAAACGTCGCCCTGTCGACCGCCGATTTCGATCTGCTGTGGGAGTTGGCCACCCACGCCGGGCAGATTATGGACCGCGACGCACTGCTGAAAAATTTACGCGGCGTTACCTATGACGGGATGGATCGCAGCGTCGACGTGGCTATCTCCCGCCTGCGCAAAAAACTGCTCGACAACGCCACGGAGCCCTATCGTATTAAGACCGTTCGCAACAAAGGCTACCTGTTCGCCCCTCACGCCTGGGATAACTAAGCAGCCCTTCTGCGGCCCTGCGAGGGGCCCGCTCATCGCGCGCTCGCCGGCGGCAAAGTTATCACGTTTGCTGCCTGCTGCGTTCGTCCCTGGCGCGCACATTCATCACCGGAACTTGTCATATTGATTAAATCAATAGAATTAGCCGTACAGAACCCCATCACATAACTCCTCAATATGATTGTGCTCAAGGACTTACCGCTGTCAGAGTGGCATAAAGCCTGAAAACACAGGACTTTTGCATGATGAAATACGTTGTACTTTTGGCACTCTCACTGTTCACTTCTCTCTCTGGCTGTGCTTTTTCCCTCGACAACGCCGATATTCGACTCCTCTGTCCGCAGCGCGGGCAAATCGAGGTGATCCTTCATCGCTATGAACATACCCAGCAATCCTGGGGGCAGCATCACTTTGAAACCGGCGGCGGCCACGTTCGCCAGGGGCCGCTGCTGGTGATCCCGTTTGCCAACCTCGATCAGATGATTTACCACCAGACCACCGGCGAGTTTGCTTACTGGTATGCCGAAACGGAAAAGCTGGTGCGCTGTCGGCTGCTGAGTCTGACGACCACCTATCCGGTAGACATTCCTTATTATCGTGAGTAGCGTATCCATGGACGCACAAAATACGATTGCCCTGCTCCCCCGAGGGTGAAGAAATCACCGCATCGAGTGACACTGTCACCTTTTCACCGTTCTGTCTCCAGGCTGGCTATTGTCAGGGGGCATAAACCCTGCTTTGATAGCGTATCGATGATTTCCCCGCGCCTCGCCCGGGGATATCGATAACATTGACTCCCCGACGCGCAGAAGATGCCCCTGGGGCGCCAGACAGGTTTCTCTTGAATACGCGGTAATGTAATGAAAAAGCTGTTCGTGCAGTTCTATCTTCTGCTCTTCGTCTGCTTTCTGGTGATGACCATGCTGGTCGGTCTGGTCTATAAATTTACCGCGGAGCGCGCCGGACGGCAGTCGCTTGACGATTTGATGAAAAGCTCGCTGTATCTGATGCGCAGCGAGCTGCGGGAGATACCGCCGCGCGACTGGAGCAAGACCCTTAAAGAGCTGGACCTGAATTTATCGTTTGATCTGCACATCGAGCCGATCAGCAAATTTAAGCTGTCGGAAAGCTCGATGCAGCACCTGCGCGCCGGCGATATCGTCGCCCTCGACGATCAGTACACCTTTATTCAGCGCATTCCCCGCAGCCACTATGTGCTGTCGGTGGGCCCGGTGCCCTATCTCTATTTTCTGCATGAGATGCGCCTGCTGGACGTGGCGCTAATGGCGTTTATTGCTATCTCTCTGGCCTTTCCGGTGTTTATCTGGATGCGCCCGCACTGGCAGGACATGCTGCGCATTGAGACGGCCGCCCAGCGCTTTGGCGAAGGTCACCTCAGCGAGCGCATTCACTTCGACAGTATGTCCAGCTTCGAGCGGCTCGGGGTGGCCTTTAACCAAATGGCCGATAACATTAATGCGCTTATTGCCAGCAAAAAGCAGCTGATTGACGGCATCGCCCATGAACTCAGGACACCGCTGGTACGCCTGCGCTACCGTCTGGAGATGAGCGAGAATCTCACCGAGGCGGAATCGCAGGCGCTGAACCGCGATATCGGTCAGCTGGAGGCGCTGATTGAAGAGCTCCTGACCTACGCCCGCCTCGACCGCCCGCAGACGGAGCTCAGCCTGACGACTCCCGATTTTCCCGCCTGGATCAGCGATCACGTCGAGGATATCCAGATGGTTAACCCACAGCGCGAGGTCGCCCTGGCGACGCTGACCCACGGTAACTACGGCGCGCTGGATATGCGACTGATGGAGCGGGTGCTGGATAATTTGGTCAATAACGCCCTGCGCTACAGCAGCCAGCGGGTGGCGGTCAGCCTGACGCTGCAGGGTTCGCGCGCATCGTTGCTGGTTGAGGATGACGGCCCGGGAATCGCCCCCGAGGAGCGCGAGCGGGTGTTTGAGCCCTTTGTCCGCCTTGACCCCAGCCGGGACCGGGCGACAGGAGGCTGCGGCCTCGGACTGGCGATTGTCCACAGTATCGCCCAGGCGATGGGCGGCGAGGTGCGCTGCGAGGCCAGCCCTCTCGGCGGCGCCCGCTTCTGCTTTAGCTGGCCGGTCTATCATCAGCTGCCTGATTTCACCTCTGCCTGAATAAAACTTGCGCAGAAGCCGCGGGCTGGGTATGCTGCAAAAATCTAATAGTATGTTGTAACTAAGGTGGTAATAATGGCCAGCTACGACCTCGTTGAACGTCTGAATAATACCTTTCGCCAGATCGAGCTGGAGCTGCAGGCGCTCCAGCAGGCGTTAAGTGACTGCCGTCTGCTGGCGGGCCGGGTATTTGAACTGCCGGCGATCGGTAAGGATGCCGAGCACGATCCGCTGGCCACTATTCCGGTGGTGCAGCACATCGGCAAGACGGCCCTGGCGCACGCCCTGCGCCACTACAGCCATCTGTTTATCCAGCAGCAATCGGAAAACCGCAGCAGCAAGGCCGCCGTACGCCTGCCGGGGGCTATCTGCCTGCAGGTTACCGCCGCGGAGCAGCAGGATCTGCTGGCGCGTATTCAGCATATCAATGCCCTGAAGGCCACCTTCGAGAAGATCGTCACCGTCGACTCCGGCCTGCCCCCCACCGCCCGTTTTGAGTGGGTACACCGTCATTTGCCGGGGTTGATTACCCTAAGCGCCTACCGCACGCTGACGCCCCTCGTCGACCCGAGCACCATCCGCTTCGGCTGGGCCAATAAGCACGTCATCAAGAATCTGACCCGCGACCAGGTGTTGATGATGCTGGAGAAAAGCCTGCAAGCGCCGCGGGCGGTGCCGCCGTGGACCAGGGAGCAGTGGCAGAGCAAACTGGAAAGGGAGTATCAGGATATCGCCGCCCTGCCGCAGCGGGCGCGGCTGAAAATAAAACGACCGGTGAAAGTCCAGCCGATCGCCCGCGTCTGGTACGCCGGCGAGCAGAAACAGGTACAGTACGCCTGCCCCAGCCCGCTGATCGCCCTGATGTCCGGCAGCCGGGGGGTCAGCGTACCGGATATTGGCGAGCTGCTGAACTATGATGCCGACAATGTGCAGTATCGCTACAAACCGGAGGCGCAGTCGCTGAGATTGCTTATCCCGCGCCTGCACCTCTGGCTGGCTAGCGAATAGCCAGGCTGCCGACCATCTCTTCCGGGCGCACCCAGCTGTCGAATTCGGCTTCCGTCAGGTAGCCCAGCGCCAGCGCCGAGGCTTTGAGAGTCAGCCCTTCATGGTGCGCTTTTTTAGCGATTTCCGCCGCCTTGTCGTAGCCGATATGGGTATTCAGCGCAGTAACCAGCATCAGCGACTCATTGAGCAACTGACTGATCCGCTCGCGATTCGGTTCAATACCCACCGCACAGTGCTCGTTAAAGCTCGCCATACCGTCCGCCAGCAGACGCACCGACTGCAGGAAGTTGTGGATGACCATCGGGCGATAAACGTTCAGCTCAAAGTTGCCGGAAGCACCGCCGATATTCACCGCCACGTCGTTGCCCATCACCTGGCAGCAGACCATGGTCAGAGCTTCGCACTGGGTTGGGTTAACCTTGCCCGGCATAATCGATGACCCTGGCTCGTTTTCCGGGATGGCGATTTCACCAATGCCGCAGCGGGGGCCGGAGGCCAGCCAGCGGACATCGTTAGCGATTTTCATCAGCGAGGCCGCCAGGCCTTTCAGCGCGCCGTGGGCATGGACCAGGGCATCCACAGTGGCCAGCGCTTCGAATTTGTTCGGCGCGGTGACAAATGGCTGTCCGCTGAGCGACGCCAGCTCGGCCGCCACCCGTACGGCATATTCCGGATGGGTATTCAGCCCGGTTCCTACCGCCGTCCCGCCCAGCGCCAGCTCGGCAAGATGCGGCTGACTGGCTTCAATGTGCTTCAGGCTATGGTCCAGCATCGCCACCCAGCCGGAGATCTCCTGGCCTAAGGTGAGCGGCGTGGCGTCCTGCAGATGGGTGCGGCCGATCTTGACGATATCCCTGAAGGCCACCGCTTTTTCATTGAGCGTCGCCCGCAGCGCCTGCAGCGACGGGATCACTTTTTCCCGCAGGGCAATCAGCGCCGCGACGTGCATGGCGGTGGGGAATACATCATTTGAGCTCTGGCTCTTATTCACATCGTCATTGGGATGAATTTTTCGCGCCATCCCCCGTTCTCCGCCGAGCAGTTCACTGGCGCGGTTGGCCAGCACCTCGTTCATATTCATATTGCTTTGGGTGCCGGAGCCGGTCTGCCAGATAGCCAGGGGGAACTCCTGCGCGTGCTTTCCGGCCAGCACTTCGTCAGCGGCGGCGACGATCGCCCCGGCTTTCTCCGCCGTCAACAGTCCGAGATCCTGGTTAACCTTCGCCGCCGCCCGCTTGGTCAGCGCCAGGGCGTATATCAGCTCCCCGGGCATTTTTTCGGTCGAGATGCGGAAATGCTCCAGCGAGCGCTGGGTCTGGGCGCCCCAGAGTTTATCGGCCGGGACCTCGATGGCGCCCATCGAGTCTTTTTCACTGCGATGCGTTGTCATTACTTTCTCCTTGGATGAAAAGTGCGTCATAGCGACAAAGCTCACCTGCTTAAAAGACTAAGTATTGGCCAGATTGATAAGTTGTTTTGGTGGTTCGTGCCGCGAAGCGACATAAAAAAAGCCGCCCCGAGGGGCGGCCCAGACCGCTGACAAAATGCAATCGTCGGGATTGCCCGGCGGCGCTACGCTTGCGCGGGCCTACAGAGAACTGCATAACTTATTGATATTGCTGTTTTTCGTAGGCCGGGTAAGGCGAAAGCCGCCACCCGGCAGAAAGGCGCTCACCCTAACGAAATCAGGTTTGTCATCGACCAGCGCCGCCCCGAAGGGCGGCCTGGGTTACTTCACGCAGCGGGCGCACTGCGAGGTCTGGATCTGCTGGAAGAAGTCATTGCCTTTATCATCAACGAGGATAAAGGCCGGGAAATCCTCCACTTCAATTTTCCAGATAGCCTCCATACCCAGCTCCGGATAGGCCACGCACTCGAGGCTCTTGATGCTCTGCTGGGCCAGCACTGCCGCCGGGCCGCCGATGCTGCCGAGGTAGAAGCCGCCGTGTTTGTGGCAGGCGTCGGTGACCTGCTGGCTGCGGTTGCCTTTCGCCAGCATGATCTTGCTCGCCCCATGGGACTGCAGCAGATCAACGTAAGAGTCCATGCGGCCTGCGGTGGTCGGCCCCAGAGAGCCGGAGGCGTAACCGTCCGGCGTCTTGGCCGGACCTGCGTAGTAGATCGGGTGATCTTTGACGTACTGCGGCAGCGCCTCGCCGTTGTCGATAAGCTCCTTCAGCTTAGCGTGGGCGATATCGCGGGCGACGATGATAGTCCCGCTCAGCGACAGGCGGGTGGACACCGGATACTGCGACAGCTGCGCCAGGATCTCGCTCATCGGCTGGTTAAGATTTACCTTCACCGCTTCGCCTTCCCCGGCCTGGCGCAGATGCTCAGGGATATATTTCCCCGGGTTGCTCTCCAGCTTCTCGATCCAGATGCCGTCGCGGTTAATCTTGGCTTTGATGTTGCGGTCGGCGGAACAGGAAACCCCCATCCCTACCGGGCAGGAAGCGCCGTGACGCGGCAGACGGATCACGCGGATATCGTGGGCAAAGTATTTCCCGCCGAACTGCGCGCCGAGACCAAGGTTCTGCGCCTCCAGCAGCAGCTCCTGCTCCAGCTGCACGTCGCGGAACGCCTGGCCGTGCTCGTTACCTTCGGTCGGCAGGCCATCGTAGTATTTGGTGGACGCCAGCTTCACGGTCTTCAGCGTCGCTTCCGCCGAGGTACCGCCGATCACGAAGGCGATATGGTACGGTGGACAGGCGGCAGTACCGAGGGTGCGCATCTTCTCGACGAGGTAATTTTTCAGCTTCGCCGGGGTGATCAGCGCTTTGGTTTCCTGGTACAGGTAGGTTTTGTTCGCCGAGCCGCCGCCCTTGGCGATGCAGAGGAATTTGTACTCATCGCCATCGGTAGCATAGAGATCGATCTGTGCCGGCAGGTTGGTGCCAGTGTTAACCTCTTTATACATATCCAGCGGCGCGTTCTGCGAGTAGCGCAGGTTGTCCTGGATATAGGTGTTGTACACCCCCTGCGCCAGGGCGGCTTCATCGCCGCCGCCGGTCCACACGCGCTGGCCTTTTTTACCCATGATGATCGCGGTGCCGGTGTCCTGGCAGGTGGGCAGAATACCTTTGGCGGCGATATCCGAGTTGCGCAGGAACTGCAGCGCGACGTATTTATCGTTTTCGCTGGCTTCCGGATCGTTAAGGATATCCGCCACCTGCTGCTGATGCGCAGGGCGAAGCATAAAGGAGGCGTCGTGGAAAGCATGCTGCGCCAGAAGGGTCAGCGCCTGAGGGTCAACTTTTAGCACTTCCTGGCCGGCGAATTCGGCGACGGAGACGTAATCACTGCTGAGGAGATAATACTCGGTGTCATCCTTTTTGAGCGGAAAAGGATCCTGGTAAACAAACGGTTTATTCGACATTGTACTCTCACTTACTGCTTTGGCTGATTATGTTTCAGGCAGGGACTCCATGTGCCTGTAGAAAAGCGAGTCGAACAATCTTACACAATTTTTTAACAAAAACTGAGACAAGGACGACTTTTTCTTTCAGCAGTTGCTTCTCCACCGTTTGCTGGTTTAATAGGGCGATAAAATTTACTTTGTTTGAAACAGGGATTGAGAATGCAAAAGCTGATTAACGCCGTGCAGAACTATGCATGGGGAAGCCACACCGCCTTAACCGAACTCTATGGCATCGCCAACCCGGACAATCTGCCGATGGCAGAGCTGTGGATGGGGGCGCATCCGAAGAGCAGCTCGCAGATCCTGGCGGCCGACGGCCAGCCGCGTTCGCTGCGCGAGGTGATTGACGCGGATAAAGCCGCTCTGCTCGGCGACAAGGTTGCCGCCCGCTTTGGTGAACTGCCGTTCCTGTTTAAGGTACTGTGCGCCGCTCAGCCGCTCTCAATTCAGGTGCATCCCAACAAGCAGGCCTCGGAAGAAGGTTTCGCCCGCGAGAACGCCGCCGGTATCCCGCTCTCCGCCGCCGAGCGTAACTACAAAGATCCGAACCACAAACCGGAGCTGGTTTTTGCCCTGACGCCGTTCCTGGCGATGAATGCATTTCGCGAGTTCAGCGAGATTGTCACCCTGCTGCAGCCGGTGGCTAGCGCGCATCCGGCAATCGGCGCCTTCCTGCAGCAGCCGGACGCGACTCACCTGAGCCAGCTGTTTGCCAGCCTGCTAAATATGCAGGGTGAGGAAAAGGCCAAGGCGCTGCAGGTGCTGCGCGACGTACTGGCCCGTGAACAAGGCGAACCGTGGCAGACTATCCGCCTGATCGCGGAATTCTATCCGGACGACAGCGGCCTCTTCTCCCCGCTGCTGCTGAACGTAGTGAAGCTGAACCCAGGCGAAGCGATGTTCCTGTTTGCTGAAACGCCGCACGCCTATCTGCAGGGGGTGGCGCTGGAGGTGATGGCCAACTCGGATAACGTACTGCGCGCCGGCCTGACGCCGAAATACATTGATATTCCTGAGCTGGTTGCTAACGTCAAGTTCGAGGCTAAACCGGCGGGTGAGCTGTTGACCCAGCCGCAGCGTCACGGCGCGGAACTCGACTTCCCGATCCCGGTGGAAGATTTTGCCTTCTCCCTGCATGACCTCTCCGCCGAGGCCAGCGATCTGGCCCAGGCAAGCGCGGCGATCGTGTTCTGCGTCGACGGCGAAGCCGTACTGCGCAAAGGCGACCAGAGCCTGACCCTCAAGCCGGGCGAGTCGGCCTTCGTGGCCGCCAGTGAATCGCCGGTGCAGGTCAGCGGCCGCGGCCGCGTGGCGCGCGTTTTCAATAAGCTCTAGTAAGCGACTGACCCTTCAGGTCGCGCTTACTGTTGGTGATAACTCAGCCAGGCGGTCTCTCCGCCTGGCTTCATTTATGGATAAATGCTATGAAAAAATCGCTGGTCGCAGCAGGAGTCATCGTGGTGCTGGGCGTGGTATGGACAGGCGGCGCCTGGTTCACCGGTAAACAGCTGGAAGGCCGGATCGCCGATATGGTGCAGCAGGCAAACGCCCAGCTGCGCAGCAGCGCGCCGGAGTCAGGTCTGGAGCTGAGCTATCAGGACTACCAGCGCGGGCTGTTCAGCAGCCATCTGCAGCTGGTGGTGAAGCCGATCGCCGGTCAGGCTAACGGCTGGCTGGCCGCCGGTCAGAGCGTGGTGCTTGACGAAGTGGTCGATCATGGCCCCTTCCCGCTGGCCTCGTTAAAAGCCTTTAATCTGGCGCCGGCAATGGCTTCCGTCCACACCACGCTGGTGAAAAACGACGCCAGCCAGGCGCTGTTCGAGATAGCCAAAGGCGACACCCCCTTTACCGTCGATACGCGCATTGCCTACAGCGGCGACAGCCAGTCGGCTATCGTCCTTAACGCCCTCGACTACGCTAAAGGCGATGAGAAAGTCACCTTCAGCGGCGGTCAGTTCCAGCTCGACGCCGACCGCGACGGCAAAAACATCAGCCTGAAGGGCCAGGCCGGCAGCGGGCAGATCGATGCGCTCAACGAATATAACCAGAAGGTACAGCTGCGCTTCGTCAACCTGACCACCGACGGCGCCACCGAGCTGGCCAGCTTCAACGAACGTATCGGCCAGCAAAAAATGACCCTCGATAAACTGGCCATCAGCGTCGAAGGCAAAGAGCTGGCGCTGATCGACGGCATGGCGCTGGACGGCGGCTCGACGCTGACCCAGGACGGCAAAGGCGTGAACAGCCAGGTGAACTACACCGTCAACAGCCTCAAGCTGCAGGGGCAGGATATGGGCAGCGGCAAACTCACGCTGAAAGTGGATAACGTCGACGGTCAGGCGTGGCACCAGTTCAGTCAGCAGTACAGCGCGCAGTCTCAGGCGCTGCTGGCGAAACCGGAGCTGGCGCAGAATCCGGAGCTGTATCAGCAGGCCCTCACCGAAACGCTGTTCAATGCGCTGCCGATCCTGCTCAAAGGCAACCCGTCGGTGACCATCTCTCCGCTGAGCTGGCGCAATGCCAAAGGCGAAAGCACCCTCAACCTCTCGGTTCTGCTGAAAGATCCGGCCCAGGTGACCGCTCCGCCGCAGACCCTGGCGGACAGCCTGGATCGCGTGGTGCAGTCCCTGGACGGCAAAGTGGTGATCCCGGTGGATATGGCGACGGAGTTTATGACTAAGATCGCCGGTCTGGAAGGCTATCAGCCGGCCGATGCCGCCAAGCTTGCCGAGCAGCAGGTCAAAGGCCTGGCGGCGATGGGCCAGATGTTCCGCATTACCACCATGGAAGATAACGCCATCAGCAGCAGTCTGCAGTACGCGAACGGCCAGGTGACGCTGAACGGACAGAAAATGCCGCTGCAAGACTTTGCCGCGATGTTTGGTCTGGAAGCGCCTTCGCTGCCGGACAGCGCGCCGCAGGAAGGCCAGCCGCAGCAGGATGACGCCGCTCCTCAGCAGGATGACGCCGCCCCGCAGCCGTAACTTATCGGTACAGGAGACGGCCAGCGCGCGCCGTCTCCCTCATTTTCGCGTCACCAGCCGCGGGGGCATAATCTGGTTTCGCGTCTCGCCAGTCCCCTCTTCCAGCCGCCGCAGCATCGAATCCGCCAGGCTTTTCCCCATCTCCCGCGCCGGGGTGGTCACCCAGGTGAGGGGCAGGTCGTCGAGGGCGGCCTCCGGCACGTCGGCAAACGCCGCCAGCGCCACTCGCTGCTCAAAGTAGCTCTCGACGCCATCTTCCCCGCTCTGTCTTCCAGCCCGTAACAGACCGAACCACGCGCCGGTGGCTACCACGTTGTTGTAGCACAGCACCGCGGTAATGGTCGGATTCTGGCGCAGCAGGCCGGTCATCGCCTCCGCCGCCTGCTTCTGACTGGACTCGCACTCCAGCACCCATTCGCTGTGAAACGGCAGGCCGTATTTCAGCAAGGTGGCGCAATAGCCGCCGACCCGCTCGGCGCGCGTCAGCGAAGCACTCTGCCCGCCGAGCCAGGCGATCCGCTGATGGCCGCGGCGGATAAGATGCTCCGTCACCAGCTGCGCCGCCTGCATGTTGTCCGGGCGGATCAGGTCGACATCGTCAAGATAGCTGGCGCGGGAAGCAAACACCAGCGGCACCCCCGCCTCCGCCGCACGCTCGCGCAGCTCGCTCCCGCGGTCGATCGCCCCGGCGATAATCACCCCGTCCACCCCCTGCGCCGCCAGTGTATCAAACCGCTGGGCCATCTTCTCGCCGCTGCGGCCTCCCTGGGTGAGAAATACCATTTTCCCCTGCCTCTCCAGGGCATCGGTGAGGCCGGCGGTTAATTCAGCATAAAACGGTTTTGACAGGTCGCTGACGATAAGGCCAATCACCCCGCTCTGCCCACCGCGCAGCGAGGCCGCCTGACGATTGCGCACAAATCCCAGCTGTTCGATAGCCTGATTAACCCGCTCGCCGGTGGCGCTGGAGATGCGCCCTTTGCCGCTCAGTACCAGTGAAACGGTACTCACGGAGACGCCGGCAGCCAGCGCCACATCATTGATGGTGATCTTTTTTGCGATTGCCATAACCTGCTGGCTGACTCCCTTGCCTGTCGATAAATCGTTTTATCATTGTGCGATCTTTATAAACCTTATTATCGCTTGAATATGTGATTTTTATCGCACTAAAAAGTGATAAAACGTTTTATCTTGCCGTGGCGTTAGTTCTCCCGACCACTTATGAATCAGGAACCGTGCTATGACGGCGAAAACAGCACCAAAAATCACCTTATGGGAATTTTTCCAGCAGCTGGGAAAAACCTTCATGCTGCCCGTAGCGTTGCTCTCGTTTTGCGGGATCATGTTGGGGATCGGCAGCTCGCTAAGCAGTCACGATGTTTTGACTCTGCTGCCGTGGCTGGATATGCCGCTGCTGCAGGCCATCTTTATCTGGATGAGCAAGGTCGGCTCCTTTGCCTTCAGCTTCCTGCCGGTCATGTTCTGTATCGCCATCCCGCTGGGTCTGGCGCGAGAGAACAAAGGCGTCGCCGCCTTCGCCGGCTTCGTTGGCTACGCGGTCATGAACCTGGCGGTCAACTTCTGGCTGACCGCGAAGGGTATTCTGCCCACCACCGACGCCGCGATCCTGAAGGCCAACAATATCCAGAACATTATCGGCATTCCGTCAATCGATACCGGGATCCTCGGGGCGGTGATCGCCGGAATTATCGTCTGGCTGCTGCATGAACGCTTCCATAACATTCGCCTGCCGGACGCCCTGGCCTTCTTCGGCGGCACCCGCTTCGTGCCGATCGTCACCACCGTGGTGCTGGGGCTGGTTGGGCTGGCGATCCCACTGGTGTGGCCAGTCTTCGCTATGGGGATCAACGCCCTCGGGAAGATGATCAACAGCGCCGGCGATTTTGGGCCGATGATCTTTGGCACCGGCGAGCGACTGCTGCTGCCGTTTGGCCTGCACCATATTCTGGTGGCGCTGATCCGCTTTACCGAAGCCGGCGGCACCCTCGACGTCTGCGGCCACAGCGTCAGCGGCGCGCTGACCATCTTCCAGGCGCAGCTGAGCTGTCCGACGACCCACGGCTTCGCCGAAAGCGCCACCCGTTTCCTGTCGCAGGGTAAAATGCCGGCATTCCTCGGCGGCCTGCCGGGAGCCGCGCTGGCGATGTACCACTGCGCCCGTCCGGAAAACCGACATAAAATTAAAGGCCTGCTGATCTCCGGGGTCATCGCCTGCGTGGTCGGCGGCACCACCGAGCCGCTGGAGTTCTTGTTCTTGTTTGTCGCGCCGGTCCTGTATGTCATCCACGCGCTGCTGACCGGTCTCGGCTTTACCATCATGGCGGTGCTCGGGGTAACCATCGGCAACACTAAAGTAAAATACACCTCATTAAGAATTGAGGCGTAAAAACAGCTATACCTGTCGCCCCAATGGATTACCAAGGAGGTGATGACCAATGTCTGCACATGTTACAATCTTAAGAAATACAGTACTTCCAGTGAAATTCAATACCATGAATCGTCCACGCTTATATTCATATATCCGTTACTCCAGCGAACGACAAGGTAAAGGTAGTTCGATTGAGCGTCAGAAGAGCTACATTGCTGAAATGGCAAAACAGATTGCTACTGAGTACGATCTGGAGATTTTCGAGGAATACCAAGATTTAGGGGTATCCGCGTACAAGGGTAAAAACGTTCAGGAAGGAGCTTTATCGGATTTCATAGACCAAGTTGAATCCGGTTTGATCCCAAAGGGGTCTTTCCTCTTGATTGAATCCCTTGATCGCTTCTCACGCCAGAACGCCATGCAAGCGGTTAACCTTTTCACCAGCTTATTACTTAATGGCATCACGGTAATTACCGGGATTGATAAACAGGTTTACAGACAGACTGAAGTAAACACCGAGACATTGCAGCAACTGATGTTTAGCGTGATGTTGTTCAGCCGTGCAAACGAAGAAAGTTCAACCAAATCACACCGCACCATTGCAAGTGCTCTGTCCAAGATCAGACGTCACCAGGAACGGAAACCAGGTGATCCTGTAGTCGCAATTAAAGAGTTAGGCTCGGATAAATGGTGGACAGATTCAAGTACTGGATATGTCAATCCGCATCCAGTCCTGTTCCCCATAGCAAAAAAAATTATCCAGTTAAAACAAGACGGTTGGTCAAATCGGATGATCCTTCAACATCTGAAAAACAACTACGATGGACCGGTTATTGGCAACAAAAAATCAAAAGGTATATGGAATATGCAGCATTGTTCCAGAATCCTTGAACCTGCCATTTATGGACGAAAAGTAATCACTGTAAACAATGCAGAATACGTTCTGGATGATTATTACCCTGCGATCATCAGCAAAGATGAATATGAAGCGTTAAAGCTCCAAGTTGGAAACAAAGGATTTGCCCCGAATCGCGAGAGTAATCCAGAAATACCATTACTTTCCGGTATTGGTATTTTGCACTGTGCGCACTGCTCATGTTACATGGTTAAGGCTAAATCAACCCTTAAAAACCATCCACATGCTTACCGTTACCAATGTGCATCCAGAGATTTACATCAAGATTGTAATAAGTGGGGATTCAGGGCAAGCACCCTTGAAAGGACGATTTTACAACTAATAGCCGATAGAATATTCTTACAGACGAAATATCAACCATCTGGTTTAGAAGGGAAAATAGCGGACATACAATCGCAAATTGAGAACTATGTATTGGCTATAGGTTCAGCTAAAAGCCCTGAGATCATTAATAGCCTCACTTCGCAAATTGATCAACTAGAACAAGAAAAACAAAGTCTGATAGTGGAAAAAAGACTATACGATGAATCAATCGTGCAAATGAACACTGAAGGTTGGGACAAGTTCAGGAAGTTTGACATTGATGACGCACTTAACCCTTTACGCACAAAAATAAGAGCAAACATTAAGACCGTTATTATGCGCGTAGATTGCTCCAGAATAGATAAGAAACACAACTTGTTTACCATCACATACCGCGATCAGCATAAACAGCGTATCGTTATCGAAAACAACTCAGGCTGGAAGAAGGGTAAGATTTATGTTGAAGCGCAGACTATCAACGATATTCAAATTCTTGAATCTGAAGGTTTGATACTGCATGACCATATTGACATATTGATCAACCGAGACAAGTTCATGACGGAAGCGAAAAAACGACTAGATCATCCCCGAACACTGATCGATGAACTGACGGAATAAAGGTAAGTGTTAGTGCCATTGTAAAATTGCCCCACAGAAATGTTAGCGTAATCCATCGCTATATAGCCATGAATCGCTCTGTATCTTGTCAGAGCGATTAAAGCAGACTTCAGGCATCGTTCAATATAAAACCCCCGTAAAACTTGATACAGAGCGTTGTAGAGCAAGGGTTCAAAATTACATCGTATTCATTCTGTCTACGAACTGTACTTATTGCACCGCTCCTTATCGAAACACCTCTATGGTTGCCGGAAACCCCGCACAAAGTAGATTGTTATGTCTTTCAATCGCAGTATTCAAGACTAACCGCTGCCCGCCGCCCGACGTTAACACCAAGCATATGAACCATTTTAAAACCCTTTAAAAATAATACCCTTCGCATCTTCCCCCTCTTCTCCCCATGTTAATCGATCGTTTTTACAGATCAATTATACGATATTGATAGATTTCATAGATCAATGTAAGATCATGATTCTTCGGTTAGTGTTTCTCGTAAACAAGACTCACGGAATGAATACTCTGTCCACGATGGAGTGCGAAAGAAAGAAGGTATCCAGAATGACAATTCTTATTAAAACGTTAAAAATCATGGCGTCAGGTGTTGTTTTCGTTTCAGGTTTAACCACCGCCTCCAGTACCGTGTATTTCTTGCCAGAGGCAAAATCAATGGGTGTCGCCAGCAGCGACAAAAACGCACTGATGTTTCTCGGGATGGACAGGGATGTAAATCTGAAGGGAATATGCTTCGCGATGACAAAGCAATCATCATCAATCGTTCCGCTGGTAGATATCACTGCTACAACTGATAACGGCAGATTCACGATGCACGGGTTACGCCCTAATGTCAGTGATTCTAAAGAAGTCGCTTGTTCCTTCGGGTCCGAAGCTGGTGATTTCTTGACTGCCATTTCGAAGTCAACAACCGTTAACGTGAAGCTGGACTTCAATGGCGAGATCCGCAATTACAGTTTCGACACTACAGAGTTCGGAAAGGTATTGACTGCGAATGGGCAAGCCGTGGGGGAAAAAGCAGCTAAAGACTACGCTCAGGGAGTACGTGCACCCGTTTTCTATAGCAGCGGTAGCGAAGCTCCCAAAAACAATGCAGTAACCTCAAACGTCGATACACACAGTTATAAAGCAAGCGATGAGAAACTTAATTCGGTCTGGAAAAGCCTTAGCCCTGAAACCCGAAAACGATTGCTTCCTTCTCAAAGAGAATGGATAAAGCACAAATCCGGCTGCAATAATGAACAGAAATGTCTTACCGACATGACGAACAATCGCATTCGTGAACTGGAGTCTGAATATGGAAAATAATGCACTGACTTTGGTTTTAAAAAACGATTGGGTAGCATCGTCTTCTGGTAATACCTATACCGGAAAATACACAGTTGGACGGTTTCACCTGACAGATGCGTTCATCGTTGTGTATATGAAGCTGATACATGGAATTGAAATACCCGATTTATGGGTCAGTAGCAGTTTCACTAACATACCAGATACCGATACCCGTAGGGTTATGTATATGGAAGGCTGTGATATGTTATCGAAAGATACAATGAACGAAATCCGTAATGCAGTGAAGTCCCCGCCTGACAAGCTGAAAATATATCGTAATGGAGAGCGTATTGTTAAGATAGAAGTTATGGAAGAACGAAATGAAATCACCCTATGAACGTTATATTAAAATAGCAGTCATAACCGTCGCAATAGCCTACGGCATCAATCTCCTTTACGGGCTGACGCCCCCCCCATATCAGCCTAAAACCCCCGAAGTGAAGGCCAAGGTAAATGCTGATACCGTAACTCAGCAACAACCTGAGCAACCATCCAAACCATCGATAATCGATATACTTCCGCGAATGTATACAACAGGGGAAGTTTATGCGCGGTTTGAACAACATGAATTCAGGGCAACAAATGACTTCAAAAAATGTCAGTTAATGGTAACAGGAAAAATAACTGGTATCGGTACTGTTACTTTCAGAAAAAATCCTGTAGTAACATTGGGTATTCCCGGTTCAGATGAAGGCCTGAAGTTCATATTTGAAGATACGAATTACAATAACGATAAAGTTGCTGCATTGAATATTGGGGATCTGATTATAATCGCCGGGAAGAATGCACGACCTGGAACCTTTGGTGGTATCTTTCTTGATGACTCGAAGATAATGACTGATATGATTTCAAAGAAGAAACGACAAATTTTGGTTGTCAATGGTGGCGTTTACGACCGGGAAATTTGCCAGAAGTAGCGTTGTCCTTGCCCTTGAAATGGAGGGGGAGAATCCCCTCCATCACCCCTTCAACAGGTATTGGCGCAAGCAGGAATCGAGTTTGAAGGGAGCTGCATTGCAAATTGTTTTGCGAAGCATCGCCAGTAAGATGGTACTCGAATTGTGCTTCATAACATTAAAGCAGGGCCTGCCCTGCAAAATGACCAATCCCCATAGACAAAAGCATAGCCATGGTACTCCAGAACGTAATTCTTATGATCGCCCTGACAGGAGAGGCTTTACTCAAAACCGAAGATATATAGCCAAGGACCGCCAGTGAAAAAAGGGTGGAAAGGATTATCAACAAAAAAGCCAGTTTCAGAGGGGAGAGCCATGCCACGATTAAGGGTAACACCGCACCAGCGGAAAAACTCAGGGCAGAAAAGACAGCTGCCTGTAGGGGCTGTGCAGAATTTATATCCGTCAACCCCAGTTCTTCACGGGCATGAGCATCCAGGGCATCTTTGACCATAAGTTGCTCCGCAACCTGCCGGGCAAGCTCTGGCTCCAGTCCACGTTGCATATAAAGTGAAGTCAGTTCCCGCACCTCTCCCTGATAATCAGTTTCCAGCTCCCTTTTTTCCTGGGCAAGTGCTGCGTTTTCGGTATCCGCCTGAGATGAGACGGAAACATATTCCCCTGTGGCCATTGACATAGCTCCGGCAACCAGTCCTGCAACACCTGCAAGTAAAACACCGGAAGGACTGCTATTTGCAGATGCAACCCCAAGAACAAGGCTCGCTGTCGAAACAATTCCGTCATTTGCCCCCAGTACAGCTGCCCTCAGCCATCCCACTTTTTCGATACTATGTCGTTCAAGATGCATATATTTTTTCCTTCAAATACGCATACTCATCGGAATTACGGATAAATAGAAAATGCATTGACGGATAAATGCGCGGTTATAGTCTGTTTTAGCCAACCATTACAGGGCATCTTATCCATCATAAACCTACAGCACTATTCGGTAACGGGATTTTTCCTTTGGCTACGAACGGTGAGGAAGATATGCAGCAACCCCATCGCACCATGTGCCCAGAAATAGGTTTCAATAAATACAGTCAGAAACTTATGCACATGCAGGACGGTTTCTGTCAGCACAGGTGACGTGCCAAGAGCAGTATTGAGAGCAAACCAGAATCCACCACATAATGCAACGCCCAATAGTGCAAGTACACCAAGCCCCTGAACCAGAGCAGCAATCCCACCAGCATGAGCTTCAGGAAGACGGAATGATATCAGCATTTTGATATCTTCAACCACACCTCGAAAATCAAGGACCACCCAGGCAAAATAGTAACGAAATCCTCGTTGTGTCAGCATCCATGCAAGCATGACAAACCCAAGGACAATCAGTGATAACCCAGTGATAACATGGAACCATGTTACGAACCCAGTGAGAGTATAGTCACTAAGCGCATCGCTTTCGGTAAGGTTTGAATTAATAATCTGCAATAAAATCAATACAGCTACGATGATATGCAGCACACGTAGAAATGGTGTGTTTTTGTGAGGAAGAGCATTACGTAAATTTTCGTTCATAATTTAGCCACTTTTTTAAGGTTGGTTGACCACTCAATATTATGCCTTTTTATTAATGATAACCTTAACTTCTCAAAACCAAGATGCACTCAGTAATATCCAAACCATGTTCAAAGGCCCAGTACTCGACAGGTAAATTCAGGTTCCTGAGTGGTTCTTATCGTCGCCAGATAGCCACGAAACAACGCAATGCTGTACAGAATGCTTATATCTGAACGCTTGAAATTCCAAAAGCGACGTGGATCGTACGGCACTTAATCCGACGACCGATGAAGAGTGCAGCCATGACAAAATCCATTCACCAAGCCACATTAGGTGACGTCGGAAATGATCTTCTTACGGCAAAGCACATGGCTTAGAATCCCTGTTCCAGCCTCGAAGAGGATACTGATGATTTATTTGCCGGAAAAAAGCATCTTAATGAGGGTCTCATACCGATGATGAAGACATTACGGGCATCAGTGTGTTAATCAACGGGGAGCAGGTCATCATGACCAACAAACAAAACACAGACTGACGCGTGACCACCAAATATAATTTGGCCCCCTGAATCCACCCCGCGCAACACCAATAGGTACTTAACTTATGTTGAGGCAACAAACTAAAATATGTAGCATTGATAATGCATGTTTGTTACCCCAACATTTTTATATGTATTTTGCAGATAAGATAACGTTGTGAAATTTCCTCACCAGTGCATAGCTATCTGCTTGATTACAGGCACGTGTATCATGTCAGTTCAGGGATATCTTTCCAGCATATCTACCTTCACCGAATAATTCCCGGTCTTAGTCAACACCTAGTTTATTGTGGTATTTTCTCATCAGACTGCCTAGTTTCTGTGCTGCAATTTTCCCGGCGTCAAGACCTTCCTTCTCAGCGGTACTTTCAACGGCAGTTACCTCATCAATTAGAAGTGACATGCCTGCAACATACGTTTCCCTGTCATACCCTTCTACAGGGCTGTTCAGGATGGACTCTGCTGTTGCTTTCAGTTCCCGCATATCTTTCCTGAAGGATGTAACGTCCTCCTCCTTAAGTGCTGCGCGGTAGCTTTTATTCATCATCTTCATGGCATGTTCAACACCGTCAGAACCAGCCATTACACAGGGGGATAAAAGAAGGGTGGCTCCTATCACAACAGTACGCATAATTTTTCTCATAATAGCCTCCATATTGTTTACTCTCGTTTTCACAGTCAGAAGGGGTAATATTGCGCAAAAAAATAATCCCTTCCCAATCTTCTCAAAAAACAGCAGCATTCATATTATTTTTCAGGATTATTTGCCCCCGCAACCAGGACTATTATCACCTTTAAAATAAGGGTCAACATGTGTCATAACATTTAAAACATGATGATTATCTAAAACTGATTTCCTGGCCAAAACAGCAATGTCATGTCCTACTTTCACTGATAAATCACCATCAATTTCCAGATGAACATCAACCACAACAAGGTCCCCCATTTTTCTGGTCTTGAGGTCATGGATGCCTTCGACCCCAGGCGTGGACAATAATGTTGTTTTTATACTATTTTCAGTTTCAATATCCACGGCCCTGTCCATCAAGTCATGAAGCGAATCTGACATAAATGAATATCCCATTCTGGTCACAATCAGTCCCACAACCAGTGCAGCTACCGGATCAAGCAATTTAAACCCTGATAAACTACCAATAATACCAATAGCCACCACCAAAGATGAGGCGGCATCAGAGCGGGCATGCCAGGCATTGGCAACCAGCATAGTGGATTTTACTCGGGTTGCTACTGCCAGCATATAGCGAAAAAGAAGCTCTTTGATAACCAGTGCGGCTAAGGCCACCCACAGAGCAACAATATGTACCTGAGGAATATCATCTGGTTGTTGCATTTTATTTGCTGCTGACCATAACATCCCGATGCCAACAATGAATAAAATTGTCCCCAGAATTAATGATGCACCATTTTCATAACGATGATGCCCGTAGTGATGGTCATCATCGGGATTTTTTTTACTTTTATGATTAGCAATAAGCACCACAAAGTCTGAAACTAAATCAGACAGAGAATGGATACCATCCGCAATAAGCCCCTGAGATCCGGAAAATACGCCAGTAATCACTTGCCCGGATGTCAGAAAACAATTAACAAGCACACTAACCCATGTGCTTTTACGGGCCGCGAGGAAACGCTCATGAGAACTAATATCAATATCATCCGTAAGTTTGTTTACCTGCACCTGAAACTCCTAATAACAGCATCTACAGTTAATACTAAGCAGCCAATACTACCCGGCCAAGTTCAGTTTTGGTATATGAAATTTTGAGGTACTGTGGTGAAAATATAAAAATGGTGAGATTTATTCCTGTAAAGACCGCGCCATGGTGGCGATAACATCTATTTATCATAACGCCTGAACATTAATTTATTCTGAACAGAAGAGAGAAGAAAAGTTGACAGTTATCACAACTATACACTTACGCCCAGTGTGGATGGGTTCAACAAACTAAAATTGCAAACCCGATTAACTGAGGAATTGAGCGCTCTCGAAGAGGAGTTGCTTTCGGGTAGCTGTCAACCATTGCAAAATGGTAAACAACATCCTTTGGGTCCCCAACTGTGTGGCCACTGTAGTGACTGTGGTGGGTGATAGAACTGGTCACATTGATGCCAGACTTTTTCGTGCCGCATGTATGGCACACTGAATTTGATTAAGACCTGCTGAAATGAAACCGGAGTGCTTCAGCTACAGAAACTGACCAAATCGTATACCCCAAGCAAGATCTGAATACCATCCGAACAATATCTCTTTTAGGTATACCTGATAAAGACCATGACACACAGTATCAATAGGGTTAAATTTGACTCTATTGACAATAAAAACACGCACTGTATCATATGGGTATCAATTTAATACTCAAAAGAGAATGCATAATGAATGTCCGTATCTATTGCCGTGCATCTACCGAAGGCCAACATGCTGATCGTGCATTAGTTAGCCTGCGCGAATTTGCGCAAAGCAAAAACTGGCAAGTAGCCGGAGAATACATTGAGAATGCCAGCGGTGCGAAGCTGGAACGTGTGGAACTGATGCACCTACTTGCCGAAGCACGGCCTGGCGATTTGCTTCTAATTGAAGCGATTGACCGTCTCAGTCGTCTTCAACATGAAGAATGGGCTGAACTCAAAGCTACGCTGAACAGTAAAGGACTGGTTATTGTTTCGATGGATTTGCCAACAAGCTGGCAGATGGTTGAAATGTCTGGTAACGACCTTACTAGCGGCATTCTTCGGGCAGTCAATGCTATGCTGATCGATATCCTTGCGACAATGGCACGACAAGATTATGAAACCCGCCGTAAACGCCAGGCACAGGGGATCGAGAGAGCAAAACTGGCAGGTTTGTATACGGGGAAAGAAAAAGATATGGAAGCCCGTGAAACTGTTCGCGAAATGCTGGCGCAGAATGTTAAACCAGCCCACATCATGAAAGCGGCAGGTATCAGCCGCGCCACCTTTTACCGAATCAAGAAAGAGCTTTTGTGTTAAAAACGGACTTGATAACAGTATTTGCTGCCCTGACCTGCCCCCACGATTAGATACAACACTCAGTTAGTAACGTCGGAATCTTCATTCTCAGAATGACCCTTTCTCCAGCCCGCTGCAAATTCAGACGGTGTCTGATAATTCAGCGTGGAGTGCGGGCGGCATTCGTTATAATCCTGCCGCCAGTCATTAATAATTTTCCTGGCATGAACGATATCGCTGAACCAGTGCTCATTCAAACATTCATCGCGAAATCGTCCGTTAAAGCTCTCAATAAATCCGTTCTGCGTTGGCTTGCCCGGCTGGATTAAGCGCAACTCAACACCATGCTCAAAGGCCCATTGATCCAGTGCACGGCAAGTGAACTCCGGCCCCTGGTCAGTTCTTATCGTCGCCGGATAGCCTCGAAACAATGCAATGCTGTCCAGAATACGCGTGACCTGAACGCCTGAAATCCCAAAGGCAACAGTGACCGTCAGGCATTCCTTTGTGAAATCATCGACGCAGGTAAGACACTTGATCCTGCGACCGGTGGAAAGTGCGTCCATGACGAAATCCATCGACCAGGTCAGATTGGGCGCCGCCGGACGGAGCAGCGGCAGACGTTCTGTTGCCAGCCCTTTACGACGTCTTCTGCGTTTTACGCCCAGGCCACTGAGGTGATAAAGCCGGTACACGCGCTTATGATTAACATGAAGCCCTTCACGGCGCAGCAACTGCCAAATACGACGGTAGCCAAAACGCCTGTGCTCCAGTGCCAGCTCAGTGATGCGCCCTGATAAATGCGCATCAGCAGCCGGACGGTGAGCCTCATAGCGGCAGGTCGACAGGGATAAACCTGTAAACCTGCAGGCACGACGTTGCGACAGACCGGTCGCATCACACATCAACATCACGGCTTCCCGCTTCTGGTCTGTCGTCAGTACTTTCGCCCAAGAGCCACCTGAAGCGCCTCTTTATCCAGCATGGCTTCGGCAAGCAGCTTCTTGAGTCTGGTGTTCTCTTCCTCAAGCGACTTCAGGCGCTTAACTTCAGGCACCTCCATACCGCCATACTTCTTACGCCAGGTGTAAAACGTGGCATCGGAAATGGCATGCTTGCGGCAGAGTTCACGGGCGGGTACCCCAGCTTCGGCTTTGCGGAGAATACTGATGATCTGTTCGTCGGAAAAACGCTTCTTCATGGGGATGTCCTCATGTGGCTTATGAAGACATTACTAACATCGGGGTGTACTAATCAACGGGGAGCAGGTCAACGGAGGCTAATGCTAATACAAAAAGTGTGTTTTTCATCCTTTTTCACACAATTACATAATCTCGAATAAAATACTAATTATATCAATAGACTACACATTGCATAGAGAACTAAAGAAGGTCTTGACCGAGCAAGGAAGGTAGGTAAAAGTTAGGCGGTTGCAACAGATATTCGTAAACGACTTCTGGAAGCCAATATGAAGAGGTCTCAGCCAAGCAAAAAGTGGGATTAAGTCTTCCTACGATTAAAGGGAACTGGAACATGCATCAAGAATGACGGGCACGTTCCAACAACCCAAAAACAAGACCGCGAGCGAAGCGAGTTCCGTCAAGCGAAGCGAAGACGGATAGTTAGCGTTGATTAAAAAACATACGGAAATGTACTGTTTTTTCTATATATAAAATATAAATATTATAAACAGTACATAGTACACAGACACTCACTACGTTCGTGTCCCTCGCTGCGCTCGGAATTTTGAAGTAATGTATGAATGTATCAGCATAGCAACTATAGTTGAACTATCATGCATCTGACCGAAGCATAAAGTTAACCAGGAACAAATCATGCCTTAAAACGCTCTGAGCGAGGCTGTAAGCGATTTTCATGATATGGGTAATGCGATTGCATACCTTGGAAAGAAAAACGCGCTACGGGCTTCCTGTGCGATATTTACGAATTCAGTACTTTGCTACTCAATTTTGATGTTGAGTACATGCGCGTTCCCTTCCCTGTTTGCGCTTTACCGCGTTCTTTTGCCAGGTAAGAAAGCCAGAATACCGGACCTTCGAGTGATGAAGGATGTTCACGATGAATGACGTAGTGATCGGGATAGTCTTTAGTGGCTTTAGCCAAGTTTACCAGCGTTGCTTTACCACCTGTCAGTTTCATCCAGATTTCCGTAATAATACCAGCGATCCCTCTTTCTGGCGTTCCAAACCATCTTACCGAACGATGTGGAAGTGCAATCCAGCAATGGTAATGGGGTTGTGAAGCCTTTTCCTGTTCGCAAACCCAACCGTAAGCAAAATCGATAATAGGTTCCGATAAACCGTTATTCCCAGACCCTAGGCGGTCACGTAATCGTTTGAACAAGTTGCGTATGTATTTGTTACCTGCTTCAACAGAAGTGAACTCAGGGAGGTGGAGATCAAAACGGGTAAGGAACACTCGACTGTAGAGCTTCAGGATTGCGTTCAGTTCGTTGATTGTTGAAATAAGTATGTCATGACGAACACCAGAGCCGATTCTTGTGTTAATCCGGTATGCATGACCATCATGAACAAAGGAGTTGCCATTAATTGTTTTGTAACGTCCGTGTTCATGGTAGACGGTACGAAAACTTGTTGCCGATAAAACCGACGATTCGAATAGGGTTTGTGATTGTTGCATCATTGTTAAATTAACCTTTTTGTACTCAGAAACAGATCACACCCCCTACATAGTTACTACCTAAAACCACGGTAAAACGATGGCATTTGCGATAGCGCAAAGCCGCCTTGCATCTGACGTTGGGGATGTTTTCGAGGAGAGAAATACTACGGAACAAAGTTTACGGAAATATTTATAATAACTCATTATCATATCAGAAGGAGTGAAAGGGGGCAACGGAAATCATGCCTTGATAAAAGAGGGATGATGATTGTGTGGGGTGTTGGTAACAACGGAGAAATTCAAAGGGATTTACAATCTTGTCTTTGGCTTCCTTCCGGCATACACAGTTGAGTGGGAGCTGTAATTTTCAACATTGCAGTAACCTGATTGTTCACAGTGTACATCGGCAAATATCAATTATACCCATTACACTTCAGTGAACACCGACGGCAATATCATCGACTTCGTGGTGTTTGGCATTCTGCATGGCCTGGCCACCAAGTGGTATCTGGTGCCGGTGGTGGCGGCTATCTGGTTCGCGGTCTACTATGCCATCTTCCGCTTCGCCATCACCCGCTTCAATCTGAAAACGCCGGGCCGCGACATCGACACTGCCGCCAGCGTGGAGAAAGCCGTCGCCGGTACCATCGGCAAATCCGGGTATAACGTACCGGCGATTCTGGCGGCGCTCGGCGGCGCAGAGAACATTGTTTCGCTGGATAACTGCATTACCCGTCTGCGCCTGTCGGTGCACGATATGAGCAAAGTGGACGCCGCCGCGCTGAAAGCCCATCGCGCCATCGGGGTGGTACAGCTCAACCAGCATAATCTGCAGGTGGTTATTGGCCCGCAGGTACAGTCGGTAAAAGATGAGATGGCCACGCTGATGAATACCGTGCAGGCCTGATCCCACTAGTCCCCCTCCGCTACGGAGGGGGCGCTCGCTAAGGAAGCTCCAATGTTTGATTTTGCCACCCCTATCGATCGCCACGGCACCTGGTGCACGCAATGGGACTATGTCGCCGACCGGTTTGGCGCCGCCGATCTGCTGCCGTTCACTATTTCCGATATGGATTTCGCCACCGCGCCCTGTATTCTCGACGCCGTCAGCCAGCGGCTGGCCCACGGGGTGTTCGGCTACAGCCGCTGGCGCAACGAGGCGTTTCTCGGGGCGATTGTCCACTGGTACGCCAGCCGCTTTAACAGCGACATCGATCCGCAATCTGTGGTCTACGGACCCTCGGTTATCTACATGGTGGCGGAAACCATCCGCCAGTGGTCGAAAGAAGGCGACGGCGTCGTGGTCCACACCCCTGCCTACGATGCGTTCTATAACACCATCACCGCTAACCGGCGGCGGATTGCCCCGGTGCCATTGATCCTGAAGGATAATCGGTGGCGCTGCGATATGGACCGCCTGGAGGCGGCGCTGGCGGAGCCAAAGAATACCCTGCTGCTGCTGTGCAGCCCGCACAACCCAACGGGGAAAGTCTGGCGTCGCGAGGAGCTGGAGACCATGGCGGCCCTGTGTCAAAAACATGGCGTCAGGGTGATTAGCGACGAAATTCATATGGACATGACCTGGGGCGAACACCGCCATATCCCGTGGAGCGAGGTCGCTCATGGACCATGGGCGCTGTTCACCTCCGGTTCGAAGAGCTTCAATATTCCGGCCTTTACCGGGGCCTACGGCTTTATCCCCGAAGAGAACGAGCGCGACAGCTACCTGCAGGCGCTAAAGGGTCGCGACGGGCTCTCTTCCCCTTCCGTGCCGGCGCTGGTCGCCCATATCGCCGCCTACCGCGACGGGGCTCCCTGGCTCGATGCCCTGCGCGACTACCTGCAGGCGAATATGCGCTATGTCGCCGACACGCTCAACAACGCCTTCCCCGCGCTCTGCTGGCAGCCGCCGGAGGCCACCTACCTGGCATGGATCGACCTGCGCCCGCTCAACGTTGACGATCGCGCGCTACAGCAGGCGCTGATCGCCGAACAGAAGGTGGCGATTATGCCGGGTTATACCTATGGTCCTGAGGGCAACGGCTTTCTGCGACTCAACGTCGGCTGCCCGCGCGAGAAGCTGGAACGCGGTGTCGAAGGACTGATTGCCGCCCTGCGCAGCCTCAGCTGATTCGACGCGCAATCTACAGGTCATCGCGCCGGCGAAACGCCAGGTAACCGGCGCCGAGGGTAAAGACAGCGACAATCACCACCAGCAGGATAAACCCGTGGTGGTTGCTTGCCAGCGGGATCCCACCGACGTTCATGCCGAAGAAACCGGCGACGATGTTAATCGGCAGCGCGAGGACGGTGATCACCGTCAGGGTATAGAGGGTGCGATTGCTCTGCTCCAGCTGGCGGGCGCCAATCTCCTCCTGCAGCAGACTGATGCGCTCGATCAGGCCCGACAGATCGTTAAGCACCACGCTAAACTCTTCGGTGAACTGACGAAACGCCTGCACCACCGCGCGATCCATCCACGCCGGCGGCCGGTTAAGCAGCCGGAACATCGCCGCCGGCTCCGGCGCCAGCAGCCGCTGGAAGCGTAAAAGCATCCGCCGTAGCCGCGCCAGATCGGCCCGGTTGCGCTGCACGTGATTGCTCAGAAGACGCTCTTCAATAAGGTCAACATGGCGGCTGGCCTGGCGGACGACCTGCTCCAGCACCTCCTCCTGCTCCTCCAGCAGAAAGGCCAGCAGCTCAGTAGACGTGTTCACCCTGAGCGTCTGCAAGCGCGGCAGCATCCATTCGATAAACCGCAACGGTTTGAAGCGCGCCGTCACCACCAGCCTGGGGCTACAGTAGAGCCACAGCGTGGCGGTTTCCGCGCTGGTATCCTGCGGACGAAACAGCACATCGTTAAGCACAGCGAACAGATTTTCCCCCTGTCGCTCAATGCGGGTGGTGTGCGAGCCGCTGCGGATCTCCTCGAAGAAAAAATCGGCCACCGGAAAGTGGCTGGTTAACCATTTCTCGGCGGTGGCATGATTAAGATTCAGGTGTAACCAGATAAACGCCTTGTCATCGGCGAGCGCCTGATAGCGGGCGCAGACCTCGCCAGAGGCGATGGGCTGCGGGGGGCGCTGTTCATGAAACAAATAGCCATGCACCAGGCCGGAAACTTCACTATCAAAATCGGGCTTTAACATCTTCGCGGTGACGTCTTGACTCATGGCTCCCTCAGGACAGGCACTGGCACCGTTGATGCCCGAATAGTGCCATCTTTCGCTATTTTCCGCGGGCTGGCAAGGTTAATAATCTGGTCATAAAACAGTAACCTGGCTGACATATGACGGACAGTATCACGCTTCATCCCCTCGCCGCGCAGGCGATGCGATGGAGGCGAACATAAGGTCTTCTTGCCTTTATGCTCAGGTGGTTATTAAAATAAATTTGATTATCCTCAAAACTTTTTTAGGCAGAAAGCGGTATTAATTTGCGCGCTTAATCATTGCTTTCACCCAGGTTTATTGAGGAGGAGACCATGAAAACCTATGACCGTAATCGTAACGCTATTGCTACCGGCAGCATGGTAATGATCGCCGGTAACGGGACGACGGGCGTGATTAAAGCTATCCATGGCGAGGGGAAAACCGCTGAGCAGCTGCGCCGGGCGGACTGCGTTGAAATCGACGGCTGCGAGGGCCGCTTCTGCCCGTTGGATCTGATCCGTCTCGGCTTCCATTAATTCCTGCCGCCAGGTCATCAGTATCAGGCCACCTGTGGTGGCCTGCTCTTTTCCCGGGTAATAAAGCGTCTAGCGAAAGCTCCACTGAACACTCATCACAAAGATCGCCGGCACAATAATGCCGCCTTCCACACCGAAATAATCGGTGAAATTATATTGCAGGCCATGATAGAGGTAGGGCGAAAAACCGATGCCGGTGATTTTTTTGGCGGTGCGGTAGGTGCCGGAATCCCCACAGTGGCTGAAGGCATCAAAGAAAAATTCCCCGGTATAGGCATACACCCCTTTCAGTACCCAGCCGGTATCGTTTTTCAGCCAGTCGCGGCGCACGCCGAGAGTCAGGCAACGATCGTCAAAGCTGTTTTTCATCGTTCCGACCAGCACGCTGTATTTTGAATCCTGAGAAAACTTGCGCTCCACCGAGAAAAAGTTGTTATTGAAATGTTCGTTATATTGTCCGTGGTTACCCGTCATATGATAGACATAGGAACCGGTATTCATCGAATAGAGGTTTAATTCCCCGGCCTGCGCCGACGGCATGGCAACCATTAGTAGCCCTGATAACAAAATCCATAATTTATTTACCATTCAGTAACCTATGCCATACCCGTAAAAAGAACCCGGCATGCTAGCACCGCTTAGCTAAACCAAAGGGCAATCAGATAAACCGGCGCTCTTCGCGGCGGGAAAATATGACGCTATCTGCACTATAGCAGTCGTCCTCTCGCCTGGTGAGCGCCTGCGGTTATACTGGAGAAACATTCCCCTAATCGTTAAGGACCGCTGTGTTAGCCACTCTCCTCGTTGCGCTGGTCGCTATTATTCATCTCGCCATCCTGGTGCTGGAGATGTTTCTCTGGGAAGGCTCCGCCGGGCGCCGGGCCTTTAACCTCAGCGCCGATTTCGCCCGGCAGACCCGGGTGCTGGCGGCCAACCAGGGCTTGTATAACGGCTTTCTGGCCGCCGGCCTGGCATGGGGGCTGTGGCTGGGGGCGCCGGGGGTGCAGGTGGTTATCTTTTTCCTGGCCTGCGTGCTGGCCGCCGGGATTTTCGGCGCGCTGACCGCCAGCCGCAAAATTCTCTATATTCAGGCGCTGCCCGCGCTGCTGGCGCTGGTTGCCGTGCTGACGCAAGCGTAGGGCCTTGATCCAAAACAGAGAAAGCAGGCGCTAAGGCGGGTACTATTTGCCCCCTTTGGTCGGTCATCGACCGTTAATACCTTCTGAGTTCAGAGGCATTTTTATGACATGGCAATCCTTCAAACAGGCCTGGCTTATCCGGTTCTGGTCTCCTGTCCCGGCGGTCATTGCCGCGGGCATTCTCTCTACCTACTATTTTGGCATCACCGGCACCTTCTGGGCGGTGACCGGCGAATTCACCCGCTGGGGTGGTCAGCTGCTGCAGCTGCTGGGCGTCCACAGCGAACAGTGGGGCTATTACCAGCTGATACATCTCGAAGGGTCGCCGCTGACCCGCATCGATGGCAGGATGATCATCGGCATGTTCGGCGGCTGCCTGGCCGCCGCGCTGTGGGCGAATAACGTCAAACTGCGCTTGCCACGCAGCCGGATCCGCATTGCGCAGGCCGTGGCGGGCGGCATCATCGCCGGGTTCGGCGCACGGCTGGCGATGGGCTGCAACCTGGCGGCCTTCTTCACCGGCATTCCGCAGTTCTCCCTGCACGCCTGGCTGTTTGCCATCGCCACCGCCATCGGCTCCTGGTTTGGCGCCCGCTTCACGCTGCTGCCCCTTTTTCGCATCCCGGTAAAAATACAAAAGGTGTCCACCGCCTCGCCGTTAACCCAAAAACCGCAGCAGGCGCGCCGCCGTTTCCGCCTGGGGATGGTGGTCTTTTTCGCCATGATCGGCTGGGGCCTGCTCACCGCCGCAGACCACCCGGCGCTCGGCCTGGCGATGCTGTTTGGCATTGCCTTTGGCCTGCTTATTGAGCGCGCGCAGATCTGCTTTACCTCCGCCTTTCGCGATATGTGGATCACCGGCCGGACGGTGATGGCGAAGGCGATTATCTTCGGCATGGCGGCGAGCGCCATCGGTATCTTCAGCTATGTGCAATTGGGGATGGCGCCGAAAATTATGTGGGCCGGTCCTAATGCGGCGATTGGCGGGCTACTATTTGGCTTTGGCATCGTGCTGGCCGGCGGCTGTGAGACCGGCTGGATGTACCGGGCGGTGGAGGGCCAGGTTCACTACTGGTGGGTTGGGCTGGGCAACGTCATCGGCTCAACGCTGCTCGCCTGGTGCTGGGACGATATCGCCGCCCCGCTCGCCACCCACTGGCAGAAAGTCAACCTGCTGAACGCCTTCGGTCCCTTTGGCGGACTACTGGCCACCTATCTACTGCTGCTGATCGCCCTGCTGCTGGTGATCGCCTGGGAGAGACATTTTTTCCGCCGCCAGGCGGCGGTCCGGACCGTGAAGGAGAGCGCATGAAAAACATCATCCCTGATTATCGCCTGGATATGGTCGGCGAACCCTGCCCGTATCCGGCGGTCGCTACCCTGGAGGCAATGCCTTCCCTGCAAAAAGGCGAGATCCTCGAAGTGGTCAGCGACTGTCCGCAGTCGATCAATAACATTCCGCTTGATGCAAGGAACCACGGCTACACGGTGCTGGATATTCAACAGGATGGCCCAACCATTCGCTATTTGATCCAGAAGTAGCGCCGTTTTCCCGTCGGCGGCCTTCCCCGCCGGCGCTTGTCTCCTCGTTCCCGCCTCGCCGTTCGCTTACGCATCGCTGACCAGGTAGCCAAACGATTGCAATAGATTGTAACACTTGAAACCGTGTTCCAGTTACGCAATAACCATTAATATAACGCGCCTATATTATTAAAATGCGAATAAGTTATTTAGTGAATGGTTTCTGCCGCTATCGGCCAAAGCCGCACACAGCGACACGATAAGGATCGAAATGGAACTGCTGGTCAGGCTGGGTCATTTTTTTGAGCAAGCGCGTTCTGACGCCGACTATGCCACCTTCGCCAATGAACTGCGTCGGCATAAGGTCTCCTACTACATCTATTTTGTTTCCACCGGCAATATGAATTTCGTAATGGCAAACGACGAGGTGGTCTCGGTAAAAAGCGCCCGCGGGCTGCTGCGCGTTCGCGCTGAGGCCAGCCATTGTCTGACCAGGGCCGCCGTTATCCGCCACTTTGCCCGGGCCATTAACTTTGAACAGTACTGCCGGGATCTCGCCAGCGCCGGGGTGTTTAAGTGGATCGTCGATCTGGAAGAGGAGACCCGGCACTACTGGTCGAAGGATAATACGCTGTTATATAAAGAGTGCCTGATGCCCCCCTGAACCGGTCTCAGGGGGAGGCGGCGAGGGTCAGCCTTTAATCGCGGGTCTGCACCCAAAAGGCGTGGATCAGGCCAGGAATATAGCCCAGCAGGGTCAAAATGATATTGAGAATAAACGCCCAGCCGAAGCCTTTTCCCAGCAGCACACCCAGCGGCGGCAGAATGATAGTGAAAACGATTCTCCAGAATCCCATAACCTCTCCCTTCGTCTAACGTCAATTTTTTACTAAGCTATTCAATAGTTAAGCATAGACGCTTTTCGTCGTTTCGCCAGCAGGCAGCCCCCTCATCTCTGGTAACAAAAATCATTCCCTGCCGTCACGGGCAAAAAAGACCGGGAAAACATTCACTTTTCCCCTCTCCGGCCCGCAGGCCCTGGCATAGCGCACAGATTGTCAGTTGACCAATCAGGGGGACAGGGCTAAGCCTGGAGGAGTTTCATCACATCGAGTCGTTTTACCAACCGGAGAATATCCATGAGTAAACTTGGGATTAATGGATTTGGTCGTATCGGACGTCTGGTGTTACGTCGTTTATTAGAAGTCGACAGCAGCCTGGAAGTGGTAGCTATCAACGACCTCACTTCGCCAAAGGTGCTGGCCTACCTGTTGAAGCATGATTCAAACTACGGCCCCTTCCCGTGGAGCGTCGACTTTACCGAAGATGCGCTGATCGTCAACGGCAAAACCATTACGGTGTATGCCGAAAAAGAGGCGCAGCATATTCCATGGCAGGCGGCAGGCGCCGAGGTGATTGTGGAGTGTACCGGGTTCTACACCTCGGCCGAGAAATCGCAAGCCCATCTCCAGGCCGGCGCGCGCAAAGTGCTGATTTCCGCCCCCGCCGGCGAGATGAAAACCATCGTCTACAACGTCAACGATGACACCCTGACCCCGGATGACACCATCATCTCCGTGGCCTCCTGCACCACCAACTGCCTGGCGCCGATGGCCAAAGTTCTGCAGGATGCCTTCGGCATCACCGTAGGCACCATGACCACCATCCACGCCTATACCGGCACCCAGTCGCTGGTGGACGGGCCGCGCGGAAAAGATCTGCGCGCCTCCAGGGCGGCGGCGGAAAACGTTATCCCGCACACTACCGGCGCGGCAAAAGCCATTGGCCTGGTGATCCCTGCCCTGAGCGGTAAGCTTAAAGGCCATGCCCAGCGCGTACCGACCAAAACCGGCTCAGTGACGGAGCTGGTATCGGTGCTGGAGAAAAAGGTGACTGCGGAGGAGGTCAATCAGGCGATGAGGCAGGCGGCCGAGGGTAACGAATCCTTTGGTTACACCGAAGAGGAGATCGTCTCTTCCGATATCATCGGCAGCCATTTCGGTTCGATCTACGATGCTACCCAGCTGGAGATTGTGGAGGCCGGCGGCGTACAGCTGGTGAAAACCGTCGCCTGGTACGATAACGAATACGGCTTTGTCACCCAACTGATCCGCGTGCTGGAGAAATTTGCCCGCTAAGTGAACGGCGGACAGCCTGCGCTGTCCGCCGGTTCTGTGTGGAGTGCCTCAGGCCTGCAGATAGACCACCTGGGTCTGCAGGTACTCATTCAGGCCGTGGCGGCCATCTGCGCCGCCGATCCCCGACTTACGCCAGCCGGCGTGGAACCCCTGCATCGCCTCAAAGTTCTCACGGTTGATATAGGTTTCGCCAAACTTCAGTCCCTTAATCGCTTTCATCGCCACGTTCAGATCGCGGGTATAGATTGAGGAGGTCAGGCCATAATCGCTGTCATTGGCCATCGCCAGCGCCTCATCGAGGGTCGAAAAGGCCACCACCGGCAGCACCGGACCGAAGGTTTCCTCATGGATAATGTCCATCTCCTGACGTACATCCAGCAGCAGGGTCGGCGGATAAAAATAGCCTTTGCCCTCCAGCGGCTGACCGCCCAGCGCCACCCGCGCCCCCTGCGCCACCGCCTTCGCCACTTTGCCCGCCACCTGGTCCCGCGCCGCCGCGTTGATCAGCGGCCCCATCGCGATGTCATCTCGCGTCGCCGGGTCGCCAAACTGGACGGCCTTCATCGCCTCACCGAGGCGGTTGACGAAGCGGTCGTATATTCCCTGCTGAACATAGACCCGCTCGACGCAGTTACACACCTGCCCGGTGTTAATCACCCGCGAGTCCACTACCGCTTTCACCGCCAGCTCCAGATCCGCATCATCCATTACAATGGCAGGCGCTTTGCCGCCGAGCTCGAGGCACACTTTGGTGATATTTTTCGCCGCAGCGGCCATAATTTTTTCTCCCGCCGCCACGCTGCCGGTCATGCTGACCATCGCCACCTTCGGATTGCCGGCCAGCTCCTGGCCAACGGTTTCTCCGCGGCCAAGCACAAGGTTAAAGACCCCTTTCGGCAACCCAACCTGATGGACAATCTCGGCAAAGGCGATGGCATTATTGGGCGTAAATTCGCTGGGCTTAATGACAATGGTATTTCCAGTGATCAGAGCCGGCGCCAGCTTGCGGGCGATAAGAAAGAACGGGAAGTTCCACGGCAGGATCCCGGTGGTCACCCCCAGCGCGCGTTTAAAGACAAGGATATTCTCCCCCGGGCGATCGCTCTGCACGATCTCACCTTCGTAACGGCGCGCCCATTCTGCCATATAGTCGAGATAGTCCGCGGTGAACGCAACCTCCACCGCCGCCAGCTGCTGGATCTTGCCGCCTTCAGCGACAATCAGCCCGGCGATCTCGTCGGCACGCTGGCGGATACCGGCGGCAATTTTGCGCAGCCAGCCCGCACGCTCAATGGCCGGCAGCGCTTCCCAGCCGGGCTGGGCGCGCTCGGCGGCGTCAATCGCCAGCCGCGCCTCTTCGGCAGTCCCGTCCGGGATCCGCGACAGCAGCGCTTCGGTCGCCGGGTTAAGCACGTCGATCCAGCCGTCGCCGCGACCGGAAACGAACTGGCCATCAATATACATCGGGTGTTGAACGGGTGCTGTCATGGCTGCTCCTGTGGTGCATTTGTATTTAACAGGTGAGTTTTTTGTTAAATATCGGGCGGATAAGCCGCTGTTCGGCAGCACATTGACGCAGTTCTGTGAGCTGATTCATAAAAACGGGCCAAAAATGCCCGCTTGAGGTTACATTTTAATAACACAAATTGCCCGTTTGCGACGAATCTGCCGTAAACGGGCATTTTTCAGCCGAGGGTGCGGGCCTGCAGCGCCCCGGCAAGCTGGGCGTCCTCCCGCAGCTGTCGCCAGGCGTCGAGGATCTCCGGCGGGAAGGTGACATGGCTGATGAAGTCTTTTCCCCGCGGACCGTACCCTTCAGGGGTATCCTGCAGGCGCGGCAGCTCGCCCAGCAGCAGCGCCAGGTAGCGGGTGACCGGCCAGAGCCCCGCTCCGCCGCCCGCGAACCCCAGTTGGCCATCGGTTTGCTCCAGCACCGGCGAGCAGCCGGGAAAGCTCAACCACTGCGGCGGCGTCGTCGCCCCCTGCCAGACGCGGGCGAAGGTAGCCATGGTTCGCCGCTGCATAGTCGGGTCCTGAATGACGATCCCGCGACGATGGGCGAGCCCCCGGCTCTCCAGCGTGGTCCGGGTAAAACGGGCGTTCTCACCGCAGTTGGTTGACTGGTCCTCCACCACCAGCCGCGAATGGGGGATGTGCCAGTAGTCATGAGCAATGTCGGCCAGAACATGCGCTTCGGGGCGGCCATCCACCGGCAACCTACGGTAACGGGGATCCTGGCGCACCGCCTCGTAGAGATAGCCCGTAGAATGTCCCACGCCGCCGCTGATCAGCAGCGGGACCGCCTGCGCCGCCGCCAGACGGCAGGCGGCGTCGATGGTTGGGATCACGGCGTTGCCGGCCAGCACTACCACGTCCACCTGCGGCAGCGCGGGTAGCGTCGCCAGATCGTCCTGCGCCAGCCAGGCGCCGACCTGGTTAGCCGCCGCCAGCGTCGCTGCCGACAGCGGAGGAAATTGTTCTGCCATTCTGTCTCCTTAATCCTCTCTCAGCCGAGCGGAGAGGATGCTTTCGCTATCATAAACGCCGCCTGCCGGGAGGCATAGCGGCGTCGATTTGTAACCATTTTGAAATAACAAGAAACATCTAAAAACAGGCGGGTTGCACCTGAACAACTCACTATGAAAATAACAAAAAACAGCAAAATCAGGTGGAAAATAAAAAATAGCGTCGCGGTTATACCAGTTCAAAGCGCGCCATAACGCCCAGTTTGCCAGCGATACACTTGCCAATTGTAACCTTCAACCCTAAGTTGCTTAACAATTACACAACCTTTTCACATCAGGTTGCACCCTGCTCGTACAGAGTGACACCTGACCTATCTACCGTGGCGGGAGAACGTTTCGTAATGAGCAATCCACAAGACAACACTGCATCCATTCTGCAGAAAAACAAGAAGGTACTGATCGCGAGCCTGACAGGCAGCGCCATCGAATGGTTCGATTATTTTCTCTATGGCACCGCCGCCGCGCTGGTGTTCAACAAAATCTTCTTTCCGATGGTCGACCCGGTTATCGGCCTGATCCTCTCCTGGCTCTCCTTCTCGCTGACGTTTTTTATCCGCCCCATCGGCGGCGTGATTTTCGCCCATATCGGCGATCGCATCGGCCGCAAGAAGACGCTGGTGCTGACCCTGTCGCTGATGGGCAGCGCCACGGTGGCGATCGGCCTGCTGCCCACCTACGAGATGGTGGGCCTCTGGGCGCCGGCCCTGCTGATTATCCTGCGCATTATTCAGGGCATGGGTATCGGCGGCGAATGGGGCGGCGCGCTGCTGCTGGCCTATGAATACGCGCCGGAAAAGCGGAAAGGCTTTTTCGGCAGCATTCCCCAGGCCGGGGTGACCATCGGCATGTTGATGGCGACATTTATCGTCTCGCTGATGACGCTGTTCGATGAGGCGCAGTTTCTCGCCTGGGGCTGGCGCATACCGTTCCTGCTCAGCTCCGTCCTCGTTTTTCTCGGCCTGTGGATCCGCAAAGATATCGACGAAACGCCCGCCTTTAAGCAGGTGAAAAAATCCGGCCAGGTGGCGAAGGCCCCGCTGCGCGATACGCTCAAGCACCACTGGCGGGAAGTGCTGATCGCCGCCGGCCTGAAAGTGGTGGAGACCGCCCCCTTCTATATCTTCTCCACCTTTGTGGTCAGCTACGCCACCACCACCCTGAGCTATCAGAAGTCGCAGGCGCTGGAATCCGTGACCCTGGGCGCGTTGGTGGCCACCGTGATGATCCCGCTGATGGGGCTGCTGTCAGACAAGGTGGGTCGGCAAAAGATGTACACCCTGAGCGTGGTGCTGCTGGGGCTGTTTATCGTCCCGTGGTTCCTGCTGCTCGACACCGGCACCGGCTGGGGCATCATGCTGGCGACGATCGTTGCCTTCGGCATCCTGTGGGCGCCGGTAACCGCGGTGCTCGGCACCCTGTGCTCTGAGATTTTCAGCGCCAATGTGCGCTATACCGGGATCACCCTCGGCTACCAGCTGGGCGCCGCGCTGGCCGGGGGAACCGCGCCGCTTATCGCCACCGGTCTGCTGGCAAAATATGACGGTGACTGGCGGCCGGTGGCCATTTATCTGGGCGTTACGGTGGCGATTTCGCTCCTGGCGATATTCTGCGCCAGCCGGATGAAGTCCGCGCTGAGCACGGCCCCCTCCCGGGCGGAAAGCGCCTGACCGCCGCCCGCCAGGGCTACTACGGCGCCGACTATCCCGCCCGGCGGCGCTGCGCTTGCGCGGGCCTGGGGGGATCGCGCCGCGGGGGAAACCGCTTATCCCAGGTCCGGTAAGCATGTAGGCCCGGTAAGGCGCCAGCCGCCACCGGGCACAAACAGGCGTCAAGTCTTCCCCCCTGCTTAGCCGGCCGCCAGGGCCGGCGGGTGTCAGGCGCTCTGGTTGTCCAGCTGAAGCTGCCCCTCGCGCCGCTGCTTCAGCTTCCAGAAGCCCCACAGCGCGATAAACCACAGCGGAGAAGCCAACAGCGCCAGCAGCGTGTCCGGGTCAAAGATCATGATGAAGATAGCGAACGCGAAGAACAGCAGGCTCACCCAGCTCATCACTACCCCGGCGGGCATCTTAAAGATCGACCCGGCGTGCAGGTCCGGACGCTGACGGCGGTAAACCAGATAGGCCACGAGGATCATCCCCCAGCTGAACACCACCATAATCGCTGCCAGGGTCGAGACGATGGTGAACAGGGTCATCACGTTCGGCACCAGAAACAGCAACAGCGTGCCGATCAGCATGCAGAAGCAGGAGAACAGCAGGCTGCGCACCGGAATGCGGGTACTGCGCGACAGGATACGAAACTGCCAGTGCGCATGCTTCTCCACCGACAGGCCGTACAGCATGCGGGTGCTGGAGAAGACCCCGCTGTTGGCCGAGGACATCGCCGAGGTCAGCGCCACAAAGTTAATCACCGCCGCGGCTGCAGGCAGCCCGGCCTTGGCGAACAGCGTCACGAAGGGGCTGGTCTCCGCCGACACCCCCGGCCACGAGGCGACAGCGATGATCACCACCATCGACAGCAGATAGAAGATGATAATCCGCAGCGGCAGAGCATTGATCGCCTTGGGCAAAATGCGCTGCGGATCGCGGGTCTCCGCCGTCATGGTGCCCAGCAGCTCAATGCCGGTAAAGGAGAAGATCGCTATCTGGAAGCCGGCGAAAAAGCCGGTGATGCCGTGGGGCATAAAGGCCGTCGGGTCGGTGAGATGGCTGAGGGAGGCCGTCACGCCGTCCGGGGAGGTCCAGCCGGTGGCAATCATCCAGCCGCCGGTGCCGATCAGGGCGATAATGGTGATCACCTTGATCAGGGCGAACCAGAACTCCGCCTCACCAAACATTTTCACCGACAGCAGGTTAAGCAGGAACAGAATCGCCAGCATGCTGAGGGCCGGCATCCACGCCGACAGTTCCGGGAACCAGTACTGCATATAGCTCCCGCAGACCACCACGTCGGCGATACAGGTCACCACCCAGCTTAGCCAGTAGGTCCAGCCGAGGTAAAAGCTGGCCTGCGGCCCGAGATACTCGCCGACAAAGTCGGCAAACGAGCGGTAGTCATGGCGGGTGAGCAGCAGCTCTCCCATCGCCCGCATCACCATATAGGTAAAGAACCCGACCAGCACATAGATAACCAGGATCGAGGTGCCGGCGACGGCGATGTTGCGCCCCGCCCCCATAAACAGCCCGGTGCCGATGGCGCCCCCGAGGGCAATCATCTGGATATGGCGGGCGCTGAGCCCGCGCTTAAGCTGTGACGCGCCTTCACCTCCGGCGGCAGGTGACGCCTGATGTTGATGTTCAGTCATGGTGTTTCCTCAGGCTGGTTGCGGGAGACGAAGGGCAGCGGCGCGGAGCAACAGCCCGGCGCGCTGGCCGGTGGCGACCCCGGCGTTGGGAAAGAGGATATAGGGGGCCCGGGCCTGCACCACCCAACGTTTCTCTGCCTGGCGGGCGATCTCATACCCTGCCGGGAGCGCGGTGAAGTTTTCAACGTCTGCCGCGAGATTAAGCGTAAATTCCCCCTCGCGCTTGATGATGCTCTCCTCGACCAGGAAGTAGTCCACCGGCGCTTTGTCGCGCGGCGGCAGCGGCGCGTCAGCGATCCAGGCCCGGATCGCCGCGTCGGCGGCGGCGAACAGGCTGAGATCGTTGGCGCCGAACGGCATCACTTTCCCCAGCTCCAGGGTGGCGCTTTGCGCAGCGAACTTTTCGCAGGTGAAATGGGTGAAGGTGCCGCCCGCTTCGGTATGGCGCACGACGGCGTCCATCCCGCTGGCCTGCAGCAGCTGATAGAAATCGGGCGAAAAATCCCCGGCGTGGGCCGGGAGCAGCGCAAACTGGCGATACAGCGATCCGCGAATGGCGGTGTGCATATCGAGATGACCACGGTTGACCGGCCCCGCCGCATCGGCGGCGCGATAAAAAGCCTGCACCGCCTGCTCCAGCGCAAAAGCCCGCCGCGACTCATTTCCCGGGGTGACCGCCAGATGGCGGCCGCCGAACAGGCGATTCAGGTCGTTATGCAGATAGCGGCGCGCGGCGCGGATCGCCGGCAGATTACCAAAGACGATCAGCAGCGCCTGCGTGAGCGGCTGCCGCCCCTGGCTCAGATCGTGGGTTAGCTGCAGCAGCAGTTCAATCGGCGCGGTCTCATTGCCATGCACGCCGGCGGAGAGGATCGTCGCCTGGCGCCACGGCGCCGTCGGCAGCAGCTGTAAAATGCCCTCGCCCAGCCAGCGGGCCTCGATGCCCGCCGGAAAGGTCCACGCCTGCAGGCGGCAGTGCAGTAAATCGTTAACCAGGTGCTCCATCTGCCGCTCCTTAACGCTGAAAATCATAGACCGCGCCGAGGCGCAGGATCTGCGTCAGCTCATCCAGCGCCTGATAAACCTCGCGCAGCAGCTGCGGGTCCGCCAGATCGCGGGCATGCAGCCGGTCGCGATAGTGTTTTTCCACCCATGCCGTCAGCTGCTGATAACGTTCGTCGTTCATCAGGCTATGGGCATTGACCGCCTGGCGCTCCGCCTCGTTGAGCACCACCCGCAGCCGCAGACAGGCCGGGCCGCCGCCGTTGCGCATGCTTTCCCGCAGGTCAAAGACCGCCACTTCATCGATCGGCGATGCGCTATCGGCGGCGAGATCGCTGAGATAGCGCCAGACGTTTTCCCGCTGGCGGCACTCCTCCGGCACCACGATCAGCATCTTGCCGTCTGGTTTGCTCAGCAGCTGGCTGTTGAACAGGTAAGAGGCCACGGCGTCGTCGAGCGAAACCCGCTCGTCCGGCACTTCCACGCTGGTGAACGGGATATCCAGACTGTCGCTTTTAGCCCGCAGCGTGGTCAGCACCGCCGCCTGATCGACAAACGCCTGCTGATGGTGGAACAGCACATGGCGATTGCTGACCGCGATGACGTCGTTATGAAACACGCCGCGATCGATAGCCTGCGGCGCCTGCTGGGCAAACACCGTGTAGCGCGGATCCAGCTGATGCAGGCGGGCCACCGCTTCGCTGGCCTCGAGGGTCTGCCGCGCCGGATACTTCACCGGGGCGATACCGCCGCTGGCGCGTCGACCATAGACGAAAAACTGCACCCCCTGCCGGTCATATTCCCGGCAGAAGCGGTTATGGTTGGCCGCCCCTTCATCGCCGAGGTCGCCATGCTGCGGCAGCGCCGCATGGTGGGCAAAGTAGCGCGGATCGGCGAACGTGGCGCCAAGGATCGCCGAGGTGGTGGGTGCCTCCTGCATACGGTGCAGCTTATTGTTCAGGTTGGCGACGGTGAAATGGACTTTGCCATCGGCGCTGTCCGCCGACGGTGAGACAGTCGCCGCGTTGGCGGTCCACATCGACGAGGCGGAGCTGAAGGCGGAGAGCAGCTGCGGCGCCGCGTGGGCCGCCTGCCGGATAACCTGCTCATCGCTGCCCTGGAAACCCACTTCGCGCAGCAGACGCAGATTCGGCCGCGGCTGCGGCGGCAGAATGCCCTGTACGAAGCCGCGGTCGGCCAGGGCTTTCATTTTATACAGCCCCTGCAGCGCCGCCTTTTTAGGGTTAGAGAGACCATCGCGGTTATTTTGCGAGGCTTCATTGCCGACGGAGAGTCCGGCGTAGTGGTGCGTCGGGCCGACCAGGCCATCAAAGTTTGCTTCAAAACCAGACATATGTCCTCACAGGATCCGTTATCAGAATGGCAGGCCCGGCGATACCGTCGCCGGAAGCGTCAGCGTATCGCTGACCAGAGAGGCCATCGGCCAGGCACAGTAGTCGGCGGCGTACCACGCTGCCGCGCGATGGTTGCCGGAGGCGCCCACCCCGCCAAACGGCGCTTTACTCGATGCGCCGGTCAGCGGCTTGTTCCAGTTGACGATCCCGGCTCGCGCCTCGTCCGCCAGCTGATCAAACTGCGCCGCATCACTGGAGATCAGCCCGACGGCCAGGCCATAGCGGGTCTGATTGGCGAGGCGAATCGCCTCCGGGAAGCCGTCGTAACGGATAATCGTCAGCAGCGGGCCAAAGTACTCTTCATCCGGCACCTCAATACCGGTGACGTCGACGATCCCCGGGGTCAGCACCGTGGAGCGCGGGTCAGGCTGGCGCATGCGCAGCAGCACCTTGCCGCCGAGCCCCTCCAGTTTTTGCTGCGCCGCCAGCATGTTCTGCGCAGCGTCGAGAGAGATCACCCCGCCCATAAACGGCGCCGGCTGATCATCCCACTTGCCGGCGCGGATCTGCGCGCTGGCCTCTACCAGCCGCTGCAGCAGCGCATCCCCCTGCTCGCCGCGCGGCACGATCAGCCGGCGCGCGCAGGTGCAGCGCTGCCCGGCAGAGATAAACGCCGACTGGATAATCACATGCAGCGCCGCATCGATATCGGCCACGTCGGCGACGATCAGTGCGTTGTTGCCGCCCATCTCGAGGGCCAGCATCTTCTCCGGCTGGCCGCCGAAGTAGCGATGGAAGTGGAAACCGGCCGCCGCGCTGCCGGTGAACAGCACGCCGTCGATATCACGATTTTCCAGCAGCGCCTGGCCGGTGGCTTTTCCGCCCTGCAGCAGGTTGATCGCCCCGTCGGGGATGCCCGCCTGCTGCCACAGCTGGACGGTCATTTCAGCGGTAGCCGGCGTCAGCTCGCTGGGTTTAAACACAATGGTGTTCCCGGCGATCAGCGCCGGAATGATATGTCCGTTGGGCAGGTGGCCCGGGAAGTTGTAGGGGCCAAAGACCGCCATCACGCCGTGCGGTTTGTGGCGCAGCAGCGCTTTACCGTCCGGCAGCGTCGACTCATGAAAGCCCGTCCGCTGGTGATAGGCTTCGATGGAGATCGCGGCCTTGCCGATCATCGCCTGCACTTCGGTGCGGGTCTCCCACAGCGGCTTGCTGGTCTCGCGGGAAATCAGGGTCGCCAGCGCCTCTTTATGCGTCTCCAGCAGCGCGGCAAAACGCTGTACGACGTCAATACGCTCGGCCAGCGGCCGGTGCGACCAGGGATAAAACGCCGCGCGCGCCGCGGCGCAGGCCGCCTGGACGTCGTCAGCCCCCGCGCTGGCCGCCTGCCACAGCAGCGACTGATCCTCCGGGGCCAGTTTGCTCATCGTTGCGCCGCTGCCTGGCAGCCACTGCCCGGCTATAAACTGTGCTTTTACCGCCATGATCTGTTGTCCTCTGGATTCAGGGTTACCGTATAAACGCGGTCGGTTTCACTGACCTGCAGCGCGTCCAGCGCGGCGCTGTCAAGCGAGACCTGCTCTTCGTGGGCCACCAGCAGCGCCCGAAAGTTGTCGAATTGACCGTTGGCGACGAGGGTTGGCGCCGGCAGGTCGCCCATCAGCTGCCGGACAGGCAGGCGCTGGCTGTCGCGCACGGCGCGGATCTGATCGGTGTCCGCCTCCAGCACCGGACCGGCATCGAAAATATCCACCGAGCCGCGCCAGCTGAAACCCTCTTTCTCGAGGATCGCCCGCGCCGGGGCGGTATTGGGATGCACCTGACCGATGACCCCGCGGGCCGCTTCCGGCAGCAGTGAGATATAGATCGGGTACGCCGGCATCAGTTCGGCAATAAAGGTTTTCATGCCGGTGCCGGTCAGCCGGTCGGCATCGGCGAACGGGATGTCGAAGAAATGATGGCCCAGCGCATCCCAGAACGGCGACTGACCCTGCTCATCGCTGCAGCCGCGCAGTTCGGCAAACAGGTGCGGGGAGAACCACTCGCGAAAGGCGGCGATAAATAAAAAGCGCGCCTTGGAGAGCAGCAGACCATTGCGGTTGCGCTGATACGCCGGGTCGAGAAACAGCGTACAAAGCTCACTATGCCCGGTGTGGTCATAGCTGAGATTAAGCAGCTCCTGGGGCTTATAGACTCCCAGCGCTTTCGAGGCGCGCACCGTTTTCTGAATGCGAAAATTGTAAAACGGCTCGTCCAGGCCCACTGCGACCTCAATGGCGCTCACCCCCACCACCCGCGCCAGCGCGGTGTCCTCCAGCACAAACAGGAAACCCTGCTGGCTGCGCGGCAGTTCGCCGGCGAAGGTCTCGATACTGCGCCGGATCCGGGCCGCCAGGCGCCCGACGTCATGCGGTAAAGAGGTCATGCCGACCCCCGCCCGCGCGGCGAGGCGGACGATGTCGTCGAGATCGTTTTCCCGTACGGGACGAAATAGCATCACAGGCCGTCCTCCCGGTTAGCGGGTTAAGCGAGCAACGGCGCGATCAAGGCGCACGAAGGCTTCCGCAATATCCGCCAGCGGGATATTGAGCGCCGGCGCGAAGCGCAGCACGTCCGGGCCGGCAATCAGGGCGATCAGCCCCTCTTCCGCCGCCAGGTTGGTCAACGTTTTGGCCTTGCCGCGCAGCGGCCCCGCCAGCTCAGCGCCGATCAGCAGACCGGTGCCGCGCACGGCGCTGAACGCATCGTAACGGGCAGAGATCGCATTCAACTGGTCAACGATCAGCGCATGGCGCTCGCCAACGCCCGCCAGCAGCGGCGCATCGAGATGGGCCAGCACGGCGTTAGCGACGGTTGCCGCCAGCGGGTTGCCGCCGAAGGTGGTGCCATGGGTGCCTGGCTGGAAGACCTGCGCCCAGGCCTCTTTCGCCAGCATCGCGCCGATCGGGAAGCCGCCCCCCAGCCCTTTGGCGCTGGTGAGGATGTCCGGGACGACGTTGTAATGCTGGTAGGCGTAGAGATGGCCGGTACGCCCGGCGCCGGTCTGCACCTCATCGAATATCAGGGTGGCATGATGGCGATCGCAGAGGGTACGCAGCGCCTGCAGGAACGCCGGGTCCGCCGGGATCACCCCGCCTTCGCCGATAATCGGCTCGACGATCACCGCGCAGGTGCGCGAGGAGATCGCCGCGGTGACCGCCTCGATATCGTTATAGGGCAGATGGGTAATGCCCTGCGGCAGCGGAGCATAATCGCTGGAATATTTCGGCTGGCCGCCAACGGAGACGGTGAACAGCGTGCGGCCATGGAAGGCGTGGTTGAAGGCGATGATTTCGCTTTTTTCACCGCCAAACTTATCGTGGGCATATTTCCGCGCCAGCTTAAGGGCCGCCTCGTTGGCTTCGGCGCCGGAGTTGCAAAAAAACACCTTGTCGGCAAAGGTCGACTGCACGAGGGTTTTTGCCAGCTGCAGCACCGGCTCGTTGGTATAGCCATTGCCGATATGCCACAGTTTCGCCAGTTGATCCTGCAGGGCCTGAGCCAGCGCCGGGTGAGCATGGCCCAGGGCGTTCACTGCAATGCCGCCCGCCATATCGATATACTCTTTCCCCTGCTGGTCCCAGACGCGGGAGCCCGCCGCTCTGACCGGAATAAACGGCGCGGGGGCAAAACAGGGAACCAGGTAAGCGTCAAAATCTTCGCGAGTCATACTGCCTGACATAATTTATCTCCGGAACGTAAGACGACGGGAAACGCTCCCGTCGCGTTGGACAATCGACATTAACCCTGCCCCTCGGCTTATTTTGGGCACGAGCGCGCCCGCTGCGATGGTAAAAATATTCACCACAGAAAAATAAAGCCCTATTCTTTTTACGGGTAATTGTTAATTCATGGTTAATGCCATGTTGTTGTGTGGGCTAATGCTGGCCTGTGAACAACAAGATTGTCAATACGGACAAAAGCAATTTATTCACTTTTTGAAGATCATCAAGATAATGAAAAACATAGAAAAAATATTTTCTTATGCACTTAAGTGAATAAAAAGTGAATTAAAATGCACAGCTTGCGGGTGGTTGACGTGCGTAGTTATTCACTTAAAAAATAAAAAATCTAACAAAAATTTAAAAATCGGAATTGCCGTCAAATACCGCTTTATAAAATTGGTGATACCATTCATTGCACAGAGTTTACTGCTGTAGCTATTCCACGGTTTTACACGACATAAATAACACTGAGAAACAGGACTCTTATGGAAAAGTTATCTTACGCATCTGAAAGTAGTACATCTCCATGGACCACCTACCTGCGCCAGATCGACCGCGTCGCGCCTTATCTCGGCGATCTTGCCTACTGGGTGGAAACCCTGCGCCATCCGAAGCGCGCGCTGATCGTCGACATTCCTGTGCAAATGGACGACGGCACCATCCGCCACTTCGAGGGCTATCGCGTTCAGCACAATCTGTCGCGCGGACCGGGTAAAGGTGGTGTTCGCTACCATCCGGATGTCGATCTTAACGAAGTCATGGCACTTTCTGCCTGGATGACCATTAAGTGCGCCGCGGTCAATATTCCTTACGGCGGGGCCAAAGGCGGCATCCGCGTCGACCCCTTCTCCTTGTCGGAAGGTGAACTTGAGCGTCTGACCCGCCGCTACACCAGCGAAATCGGCATTATTATCGGGCCGCAGAAAGATATTCCGGCGCCGGACGTCGGCACCAATGGCAAAGTGATGGCATGGATGATGGACACCTACTCCATGAACCATGGCACCACCATCACCGGCGTGGTCACCGGCAAACCGATCCACCTCGGCGGCTCCCTCGGTCGTGAAAAAGCCACCGGACGCGGCGTGTTTGTCACCGGCCGGGAAGTTGCCCGTCGCGCCGGTATCGAAATTGAAGGCGCCAAAGTGGCGCTGCAGGGCTTTGGTAACGTCGGTAGCGAAGCGGCCCGCCTGTTCGCCGGCGTCGGCGCTCGTATCGTGGTTATTCAGGATCATACCGCGACCCTGTATAACGAAGGCGGAATCGATATGGCCGCCCTCACCGCCTGGCAGGCGGAGAAAAAGCAGATTGCCGGTTTCCCGGGCGCCCAGGAGATCGATAAAGACGCCTTCTGGACCACTCCGATGGACATCCTGATCCCGGCGGCGCTGGAAGGGCAAATCACCCGCGAGCGCGCTGAGAAGCTGACCTGCAAACTGGTGCTGGAAGGGGCCAACGGCCCAACCTATCCGGAAGCGGACGACGTGCTGGCCGAGCGCGGCGTGATCGTGGTGCCGGACGTTATCTGCAACGCCGGCGGGGTGACCGTCAGCTACTTTGAGTGGGTACAGGACATGGCCAGCTTCTTCTGGAGCGAAGAGGAGATCAACGCCAAAATGGACCGCATTATGACCGACGCTATCGTGCACGTCTGGGATAAAGCCGCCGAGAAAGAGTGTACGCTGCGCACCGCCGCCTATATCGTGGCCTGCGAGCGCATCCTGATGGCGCGTAAAGACCGCGGCATCTACCCGGGCTGATCCCCATCAGCAACCACATCAGGGGTGGCCTTGCGCCGCCCCTTTTTTTCTTTGCCGCGCCGTTAACCGCCGAGGATGTGCGCTATCTGACGAGGAGTTGTTCGGTAAAGGTGACAACGTCACGCAAGTAATAACCATCCGCTGCCCGCAGGGGATTATTTTTCGATTAAATCAAAGTCGCCCTGGGTATAGCGTAAGCCAGTGACGTTGTCGGCAGTGAAAATGTGTTCGATGGTGAGGATGTCCTCCGGCGCGAGGGTAATATTCGCGGCGCCGGCATTGTCGCGCAGGTGAGCAATTTTCCTCGCCCCCGGGATAGGCACGATATCCTCGCCTTTGCTCATCACCCAGGCAAGGGCAATCTGCGCAAGGGTCGCGTCATAGCGGGTGGCCACCTGCTGCAGGCGCTCAAGCAGCAGCTGGTTTTTGCGCATGGTTTCGGCCTGGAAGCGCGGCAGATGGCGGCGGAAATCATCCGCTGCCAAAACGCCGGGATCGGTAATTGTCCCCGTCAGGAAGCCGCGGCCAAGCGGGCTGTATGGCACAAAGCCGACCCCCAGCTCGCGGCAGGTGTGGAGAATACCGCCCTCCGGCTCGCGGCTCCATAGCGAATATTCCGTCTGCACGGCAGCGATCGGATGTACCTTGCAGGCCCGGCGCAGCGTCTGAGCAGATACTTCCGACAGACCGATATGGCGAATTTTACCCTCTTTAACCAGATCGGCCATAGTGCCCACCACCTCTTCCACCGGTACCGCGGGATCGACGCGGTGCTGATAGAGCAGATCGATGGTCTCGACATTCAGTCGCTTCAGCGACCCTTCCACTGATTCGCGAATATGTGCCGGACGGCTGTCAACGCCGGCCATCCGCTCCAGACCCTGGCCGGTCGGCAAAATACGAAATCCAAATTTGGTGGCAATCTGCACCTTATCGCGAAAACCTTTAATCGCTTTTCCGACCAGAACTTCATTATCGAAAGGACCATATACTTCGGCGGTATCCAGGAAGGTCACGCCCATGTCCATGGCGGTATGGATCGTATTTATCGCCTGCGACGTTTCAGCGCCGCCATAGGCAAAACTCATCCCCATACATCCGAGACCTAATGCGGAAACCTGAAACTTCTCTTTTCCAAGATAACGTGTTTTCATCTTATTTTCCTTAATTGCTGAATGGCATTAAATATATACTTCCCTTTCATATTGATAACAATTAATCTATTCCGAACGCGGTGTTAGCTGGAAATTAACAATGAAAACCTTGCCCGATCTGCAACAAATAGAAATATTAATACTCATAGTGAAACATGGCAGTTTTCGTCAGGCCGCTAAAGCGTTAAACCTTTCCCCACCGGCCCTTACTGTCGCTATTAATCATCTGGAAGAAAAGTTAGGCGTGCGCCTGCTAAATCGCTCAACGCGCAGTTTGTCATTAACCGCAGTGGGTGAGGAATTTCTTAATAATATAACGCCGGTGGTCAATGATTATCGCCGGGTGGTGGACAGTCTGAATTATCACCGTCTGACTCCGGAAGGCGTGGTGAAAGTTAATTTACCGCGCATTGTTATTGACCTGTTTTTTCGGGACTATTTTATCGCCTTTAAAAACGCCTGTCCCAATGTGACGCTCGAACTGTATGCCACCGATCGGAAAGTCAATATTATCGAGTCCGGTTTTGACGCCGGCATTCGCTATTCGCAGGATGTGCCCAAAGAGATGATTGCCATCCCCTTTGGCGAGAAACTATCGCTGATCCCGGTGGCCAGCCCGGACTATATACGCGAAGCCGGAGAGCCCGACACCCCGCAGTCATTAGTTAATTTCCGCTGCATTAACCGCTGTTTTCCTGATGGTGAGAAGTACCGCTGGGAGTTTATTGGCCCCAGCGGCGAGCTTAGCGAGGTCGCGGTTAAAGGCGATCTGGTCGTCAATGCCGATAGCGCAATGATCCAGGCCGCGGAGAGCGGATTAGGCATCGCCTTTGTCTATCAGTCGCTGGTGACGCAGCAGCTGAGCGCGGGCAGCCTGGTCCATTTGTTACCCGACTACCGCTATCCTGCCGACCATTTCTGCGTCTACTACCCAAGCCGGAAACATATTCCCGCCCCCCTGCGGGCCTTTATCGCCTGGGTGATGGCGCAGAATAAAAATATCCTCGGTCAGCAGACCGCACGACACGGATCGCGGCCGGAAGATTAACTACAATTAACGTACATACCGTTAACCAATTTCTATCCTTCATCTTGAACTCCGGCGGTTATCCGGCATAAAATCGTTAGAGCTCTAACGATATTGACAGACGACCTATGGACAATCGACAGCTTACCTTCTCCCATCTTTTATACCTCACCGCGCACCACTGGCGGCTGGCGGTCAATCGTCGGCTGAAAAATCTCGGTCTCAGCCAGGCCAGCTGGGTGGCGGTAGCGTCCATCGCCCGCCACCAGCAGCCGCTGTCGCAAAGCGAACTGGCGCAGGAGCTGGGGGTGGAGAGCCCGACCATTGTGCCGTTGATCCATCGTCTGGTCGCCCTCGGACTGGTTGAGCGCGTCACCACCGCCAGCGACAAACGTAAGCGACTGCTGGTGGTCACCGACAAAGGGAAGGCCCTCTATGAACAGGTCAAAACGGTGGCTGACGATCTGCGCGAAGAGATCCTGACGGCGATTACCCCACAGGAGCAGGAGCAAACCCAGCGGGTGCTGGAAAAGCTGTTGCGCGAAGTGGAGAAGAAATAATGCCCCGTCGCCAGGATAACCCCTACGCCCCGCATGACTGGGCGCCGCATGAAAAACCGGCTCTGCTCGGTTCGCCGTCGACGCCGCTGCACAGTCCGGCGAAACGCCTTGCCTACGGCGTGGTCGGTCTGCTGGTATGTCTCACCGGCGCGCTGGGCAACGCAGTGGTCACCGCCAACCTACAGCTGCTGCAGGGTACCTTCGCCGCCTGGTCGACAGAAATCGCCTGGCTGCCGGCGGTATACGTGATGACCAACGTCTCCATCAACCTGCTGCTGGTGAAATTCCGCCAGCAGTTTGGCCTGCGCGCTTTCACCGAAGGCTTTTTGGTGCTCTATGTGCTGGTCACCTTTTTCCACCTCTTCGTCAACGATCTCAGCTCAGCGATGATGGTTCGCGCCGCCCACGGCATGGTGGCCGCGGCGCTCAGCTCGCTGGGGATTTACTACCAGGTACAGGCCTGGCCTGCGCGCCATCGCCTGAAAGGGCTAACTATCGGCATCACCGGCTCGTCGCTAGCCATTCCCCTGGCGCGCCTCTTTTCCACCGAACTGCTGCAGACCGATGAATGGCGCGGTCTCTACTTCTTTGAACTGGGCCTGGCGCTGGTGTCGCTGGCCTGCGTCATCGCGCTAAAACTGCCGCCAAGCGATCGTAAAAAAGTGTTCGAAAAAAAGGATTTCATTACCTTCTTTCTGCTGGCGCCCGGCATGGCGCTGGTGTGCGCCGTGCTGTCGCTGGGGCGGCTCGAGTGGTGGTTTGAAGCGCCGTGGATCGGCTGGGCGCTGGCGGCGGCGGTAATACTGATCGTCGCTGCGATTACCTTCGAGCATAACCGCAGCAACCCCCTGCTCAATACCAAATGGCTCTCCAGCGGCAGCATCGTGCGTCTGGGCATGATTATGCTGTTGATCCGCATCGTGCTGGCGGAGCAGAACACCGGGGTCATCGGCTGGCTGCAGTACGTTGGCCTGCAAAACGAACAGATGACTAACCTCGCGTGGTCGATTTTCGCCGGTATTCTGTGCGGGATCATTGCCAGCTGTCTGACGCTCAACCCGCAGAAGCTCTACTGGCCGACCGCCACCGCGCTGGCGCTGATCATGATAGCCTCGCTGCTCGACAGCCAGTCCAACGCCCTCACCCGTCCGGAACAATTAATGTTCAGCCAGTTTTTACTCGGCTTCGGCAGCGCCTTCTTTCTGGCCCCGGCGATGCTCGCCGGGATTGGCGGCGTGTTTGCCGACCCGCGCAACCTGGTCAGCTTCTCGGTGCTGTTCGGCATGAGCCAGAACATTGGCGGGCTGCTCGGCTCGGCGATCCTCGGCACCTTCCAGACCTGGCGTGAGAAATTCCACTCCAGCCAGCTGGCGGACCAGATAACCACCCTTAACCCGCTGATCGTCGAGCGGCTGCAGCAGTACAGCCAGATGTATCAGAGCCAGATTGGCGACAGTACGCTGCTCAACGTTCAGGCCACCACCCTGCTGCAAAACGCCGCGACGCTGCAGGCCAATATTCTCGCCTGGAATGATACCTATCTGCTGACGGCGGCGATCTCCGCCGGGACACTAGTGTGGGTTTTCTGGCGCTTAATTCGCTTACGACTGACTGCCCGTATCGCGTTGCAACGCGCTACCGGCAGCAAATAATTATCATCATTTCATCTCTGGAGTCGTTATGAGTCAGCAGGATGCGGCCAAACAACAGGCCAACACCCGGAATAATATTCGCGTGGTTTCCATTTTTACCGCCGCGGCGATAGGCCTCGTCGGCGTGCTGGTGATCCTCTACGCCTGGCAACTGCCGCCGTTCACTCGCCATAGCCAGTTTACCGACAACGCCTATGTGCGCGGGCAGACCACCTTTATTAGCCCGCAGGTCAACGGCTATATCACCGCCGTCAACGTCAAAGATTTCGCGATTGTCCAGCCGGGCGAGGTGCTGTTCCAGATAGACGATCGCATCTATAAACAGCGGGTGCATCAGGCCCAGGCTACCCTGGCGATGAAAGAGGCCGCGCTGCGCAATAACCTGCAACAGCGCAAAAGCGCCGAGGCGACGATCGCCAAGGATGAAGCCGCGCTGCAAAACGCCCGCGCGCAGAATCTGAAAATCCAGGCCGATTTAAAACGCATCCAGCAGTTAACCGCCGACGGTTCGCTGTCGATCCGCGAACGTGATTCGGCGCGGGCCAGCGCGGCGCAAGGGGCGGCGGATATTGAGCAGGCGAAAGCGGCGCTGGAGATGTCGCGCCAGGACCGTGAATCGACCATCGTCAATCGCGATTCGCTGGAGGCCGACGTGGCCAGCGCCAAAGCGGCGCTTGAGCTGGCGCAGATCGACCTGCAGAATACCCAGATTATCGCCCCCACCGGCGGCCAGCTGGGGCAGATCTCGGTGCGTCTTGGCGCCTATGTCAGCGCCGGAACCCATCTGACCTCGCTGGTTCCGCCGCAGCACTGGGTGATTGCCAACCTCAAAGAGACCCAGTTGGCCGAAGTACGCGTTGGCCAGCCGGTCACCTTCACCGTAGACGCGCTCAACGGCGAGACCTTCCACGGCAAGGTGCAGAGTATCTCCCCGGCGACCGGGGTGGAGTTCAGCGCCATCTCTCCGGACAACGCCACCGGCAATTTCGTCAAGATCGCCCAGCGCATCCCGGTGCGTATTACGGTCAACGACGGGCAAAACAACAGCGAACGCCTGCGGCCGGGGATGTCGGTGCAGGTGACTATTGATACCCGTGCGGAGAAACAACCATGATCCGCCCGGTCGCCCTTGCTATCGTTCTGGCGCTGGTCGGCTGTCAATCCGCCGATGTGCAACGCGCGCAGCCGACCCTGACCATTCCTGCCGCCTGGCGGGCCGACGTTGGCCCGGCCAGCCCGGTGGAGGGTGTATGGTGGCGCAATTTTCATGACAGTACCCTCAATCAGTATGTCGACCAGGCGCTGCGCTATAACAGCGATGTGCTGATCGCCCGCGAGCGGGTGAATGAGTATCAGGCGCGCGCTTACGCCGCCGACAGCAGCCTGTTTCCGTCACTGGACGCCAGCCTCACCGGCACCCGCGCCCGGACGCAGTCCG
>NZ_MJDM01000005.1:160082-222215 GCF_008452795.1 Klebsiella sp. AqSCr | reverse complement strand
GCCGCCACTGGCCTGCCGATCCACAGCACACTGTATAAGGGCGGCCTGACCGCCAGCTATGATGTCGATATCTGGGGAGCGAACCGCAGCGCGGCCAACGCCGCCGGGGCCAGCCTTGAGGCGCAGAAAGCCGCCGCCGCCGCCGCCAATTTGAGCGTCGCCAGCTCGGTGGCCGTTGGCTACGTCACGCTGCTGTCGCTGGATGAGCAGCTGCGGGTGACCCAGCAGACGCTAACATCAAGGGAAGACGCGTGGCGCCTGGCCAAACGTCAGTTTGAAACCGGGTATACTTCACGCCTTGAGCTAATGCAGGCGGATTCGGAGCTGCGGTCAACGCGGGCGCAGATCCCGCCGCTACAGCACCAGATTGCGCAGCAGGAAAATGCGCTCAGCGTGCTGCTCGGCGATAACCCTGGCGCGGTAAAACGCGGCGAGTTCGCCCAGCTTACCCCGCTGCGTCTGCCGTCGCAGCTGCCGTCCACCTTGCTCAACCGCCGTCCGGACATCGCTCAGGCCGAGCGCCAGCTGGTGGCCGCCGACGCCACGCTGGCCTCGTCGCAGGCGCAGCTGCTGCCCTCTATTAACCTGACCGCTACCGGCAGCCTGCAGGACCGGACGCTGCCGGATCTGCTGGACAACCCGCTGCGGCTGTGGAGTCTTGGCGGCAGTATTCTGGCGCCGCTGCTAAACCGCCAGGCGTTAAATGCCCAGGTGGACGTCTCCATGGCCCAGCGCAACCAGGCGCTCTATAGCTATGAGAAAACGGTGCGCAGCGCGTTCAAAGAGGTCAATGACAGCCTGGACGCCATCAGTCGCTATGGCGAACAGTTAACCGAGCTTCAGGAACAAGAGACCGTTGCCCAGGAAACCTTACGTATTGCACAAAACCGCTACCGTAACGGCTACTCTTCTTATCTGGATGTGCTTGATGCCCAGCGAACGCTGTTCTCCACCCAGCTTAGCGTGGTGCAGGTGAAGAACAACCTGCTGCTGGCGCAGATCGATCTGTACCGGGCGCTGGGAGGCGGCTGGTCTGACTCATCAGGGAGCTAAATGGGGAAGCGTCATATGCAACAACAGTGGTCGGCAGTAGACAATTATTTGATTAAGGCCTTAATTCCCGGCGATCCTGTGCTCGATCGGGTACTGGAAAACAACCATCGTGCCGGGCTCCCGGCACACGATGTCGCCGCCAATCAGGGTCAGTTTCTCGCCCTGCTGGTACGGCTAACCCAGGCTAAGCGGATACTGGAGATCGGCACCCTCGGCGGCTATAGCACCATCTGGATGGCGCGCGAGCTTCCTGCCGACGGCCAACTCCTCACCCTGGAGGCCGACGCGCATCATGCCCAGGTGGCGCGGGAGAATCTGCAGCTGGCGGGCGTTGACCAGCGGGTCACGCTACGGGAGGGACCCGCGCTACAGTCCCTGGAGTCGCTTGGCGAATGCCCCGCTTTCGATCTGATCTTCATCGATGCCGATAAGCCGAATAACCCCCATTATCTGCGCTGGGCGCTACGTTATTCCCGCCCAGGAACCTTAATTATTGGCGATAACGTGGTACGCGACGGCGAAGTGGTCAACCCACAGAGCGCCGACGAGCGCGTTCAGGGTGTGCGTCAGTTCATTGAGATGATGGGCGCCGAGCCAAGGTTGACGGCAACGGCGCTGCAAACCGTGGGCACTAAAGGCTGGGACGGCTTTACTCTGGCGTGGGTAAACGCTTAAGCGTGGACGCCTGACCAGTAGCCCCGGTAAGCGCAGCGCCACCGGGGACAACCAGCCAGGCTATGGGGTAATTTGCTCCATCGCCTGCAACACTCGCTTGTCCGAGATAGGATACGGGGTGCCCAGCTGCTGGGCGAAGAAGCTGACCCGCAGCTCCTCGATCATCCAGCGGATCTCCCGGACATCGTCGTCCTCACGGCGGTTCGGCGGTAGCTTATTCAGCCACTGCTGCCACGCCTGCTGCACGCTCTCCACCTTAAGCATCTGCGCCCGATCGCGGTGCGGATCGATAGCCATCTTCTCCAGACGCTTTTCAATCGCCTGCAGATAGCGCAGCGTATCGCCAAGACGGCGGAAACCGTTGCCGGTGACAAAGCCGCGATACACCAGACCCGCCATCTGCGCTTTGATATCCGACAGCCCCAGCGCCATGGTCATATCCACCCGGCCTTTCAGCCGTTTGTTGATATTGAACACCGCGGTGAGGATCTGCTCGACCTGTTTAGCGATCTCCACCACCGTGTCGTTGAGCTCGGCTCGCACTTTATCGTGCAGCTGACTAAAGCCCTCTTCCGTCCACACCGGACCGCCCGCCTCGTCGATAAGCTTATCAACACCGCAGGAGATGCAATCGTCAATCAGATCCAGCACTTTGCCGTACGGGTTAAAGTAGAGCCCAAGCTTGGCTTTATTCGGTAGTTTCTCGTGCAGATACTTAATCGGCGACGGGATGTTGAGCAGCAGCAGGCGACGCAGACCGCGCCACATGGCCTGCTGTTGTTCCTGTGGATTATCAAACAGCTTGATGGCCACGCTGTCGCGCTCGTCCACCAGCGCCGGCCAGGCTTTCACCTTATAGTTACCGCGCTTCTGTTCGTAACTTTCCGCCAGGGTGCCAAAGCTCCAGATATGCAGCCCGCTCTGCTCAATACCGTCATCAGCGACCGCCGACAGCGTCTCCTGCACTTTGCCCTTCAGGGCGTCTTTCAACGCCTGCAGCGAGCGCCCTTCCTGCAGCTTCTTGTTTTTATCATCCACCACCCGGAAGGTGATTTTCAGGTGATCGGGCACCTGATCCCACTGCCAGGCTTCGCGGTCGATGGTCACGCCGGTCATCTTACGCAGCTCGCGCTCCAGCGAATCAAGCAGCGGCAGCTCAAGCGGCGTCGCCCGGCCAAGAAACGCTTCCGCATAGTTGGGAGCCGGGACGAAATTGCGCCGTACCGGCTTCGGCAGCGATTTTATCAGCGCGATAATCAGCTCGCGACGCAGGCCAGGGATCTGCCATTCAAACCCGGCTTCCTCTACCTGGTTGAGCAGCGGCAGCGGAATATGCACCGTTACGCCATCGGCATCGGCGCCAGGTTCAAACTGATAGCTAAGACGCAGTTTAAGATTGCCCTGATGCCAGAAATTCGGGTAGTCCAGTTTACTGACCTGCTCCGCCCCCTCTTTAATCAGCATGCTCTTTTCAAAATTGAGCAAGTCTGGCGTTTCGCGGCTGGCCTGCTTCCACCACTTATCAAAGTGGCGAGCGGAGATGACATCGTGGCTAATGCGCTGGTCGTAAAACTCGAACATCGTCTCGTCATCAACCAGGATGTCGCGACGGCGCGACTTATGCTCCAGCTCTTCGATTTCCGCGCGCAGCTTCAGGTTATCGCGGAAGAAGGCGTGCCGCGTCTGCCAGTCGCCCTCTACCAGCGCGTGGCGGATAAACAGTTCGCGGCACAGCGCCGGGTCGATCTGGCTGTAGTTGACCTTACGCGCGGCGACGATCGGCAGGCCGTAAACGGTGACCTTTTCCGTCGCCATCACCGCGCCCTGCGCCCGCTCCCAGTGCGGCTCACTGTATGAGCGCTTGATCAGGTGCTGCGCTACCGGCTCCACCCACTCCGGCTCAATGCGGGCGGCAATACGCCCCCACAGCCGGCTGGTCTCCACCAGCTCGGCCACCATCGTCCACTTCGGCGGCTTTTTAAACAGGCCGGAACCCGGGAAAATAGAGAACCGCGCATTACGGGCGCCGGTATACTCCTGTTTATCGGCATCCTTCATGCCGATGTGCGACAGCAGACCGGTCAGCAACGCAGTATGGATCTCGCGATATTCCGCCGGCTCACTGTTGATCGGCAGGCCAAGCTCTTTCACCACCTGGCGCAGCTGGGTGTAGATGTCCTGCCACTCGCGCACACGCAGATAGTTAAGAAAATCGACCCGGCACTGGCGGCGGAACTGATTCGACGACAGCGCCTTCTGCTGCTCGCCGAGGTAGTTCCACAGATTGACGAAGGCGAGGAAATCGGACTCTTTATCGTGGAAGCGGCGATGTTTTTCGTCAGAGGCCTGCTGTTTGTCCATCGGCCGCTCGCGCGGGTCCTGGATCGACAGCGCGGAGGTGATGATCATCGCTTCCCGCACGCAGCCGTGCTTCTGCGCCTCCAGCACCATGCGCGCCAGACGCGGATCCACCGGCAGCTGGCTGAGCTGGCGGCCCAGCGGGGTTAGTTTATAAGCCGTTGCCTGCGCATCGGTGGTGATGGCGCCCAGCTCTTCCAGCAGGCGTACGCCGTCCTGGATATTGCGCTTATCCGGCGCTTCGACAAACGGGAAGGCGGCGATATCGCCTAAGCCCAGGGCGGTCATCTGCAGGATGACCGACGCCAGGTTGGTGCGCAGAATCTCCGGGTCGGTAAATTCCGGGCGCGACAGGAAATCGTCTTCTGAATAAAGACGAATACAGATCCCTTCCGAAACGCGGCCGCAGCGGCCCTTACGCTGGTTGGCGGACGCCTGGGAAACCGGCTCGATCGGCAGGCGCTGCACCTTGGTGCGGTAGCTGTACCGACTAATACGCGCAGTACCGGGATCGATAACGTACTTAATGCCCGGCACGGTCAGCGAGGTTTCCGCCACGTTGGTCGCCAGCACGATGCGCCGTCCGCTGTGCGGCTGGAAGACGCGGTTCTGCTCGCTGTTGGACAGGCGGGCGTACAGCGGCAGCACTTCGGTATGGCGCAGATCCAGCTTATTCAGCGCATCGGCGGTATCGCGAATTTCCCGCTCACCGCTCATAAAGATCAGAATATCGCCGGGCCCTTCGCGCCCCAGTTCGTCAACCGCATCAAAGATCGCCTGTAACTGATCGCGCTCGGTATCGTCCGCCTCTTCCACTATCGGCCGATAGCGCACTTCCACCGGGTAAGTCCGCCCGGAGACTTCGATAATCGGCGCATTATTGAAATGCTTTGAGAAACGTTCCGGGTCGATGGTCGCCGAGGTAATGATGATTTTCAGGTCCGGGCGGCGCGGCAGGAGCTCTTTCAGATAGCCGAGCAGAAAGTCAATATTCAGGCTGCGCTCGTGCGCCTCATCGATAATGATGGTGTCGTACTGCATCAACAGACGATCCTGCTGGATCTCCGCCAGCAGGATACCGTCGGTCATCAGCTTAACCATGGTGTTTTCGCTGACGTGGTCGCTGAAGCGGACTTTATAGCCGATGCAGCCGCCCGGCTCGCTCTGCAGCTCTTCGGCAATACGATTGGCGACGGTCCGCGCCGCCAGGCGACGCGGCTGGGTATGGCCGATGAGTCCTTTCAGCCCGCGCCCCAGCTCCATGCAGATTTTGGGCAGCTGGGTGGTTTTACCCGAACCGGTCTCCCCGGCGACGATCACCACCTGGTGGTCGCGCACCGCCTCGAGAATCTCTTGTTTTTTCTGGCTAACCGGCAGGTTTTCCGGATAGGTGATAGCCGGACGCGCCGCTTCGCGCAGCAGGACTTTACCGGCTGCCTGGCTTATCTCCAGCGCCATCTCCTGCAGAATGGCCTGTTGCGATTCAGGATTTTTAACCTTCTTCACGCCGTGTAGACGGCGGGCAAAGCGCGTTTTGTCGCGCAGCATCAGGCCGTCGAGCTGTTGATAAAGCTGGGGGAAGGTGATTTTTTGTTGTTCTGTCATAGCGTTATCGGGCAGAGCTCTGCCGGGAAAATCTCTTTTGAAGTATTGCCTTAGAGTACCACATCTGTGTCATTCGTGCCTTGTTCAAAAAATCTGAACATAGGATTCGATATATTGCGCTATCTCTGTGGCGCGATTGTGAATACAGTGTCAACAAGCACCAGGGCATTGACCCGTCAATCACATTAAAAAAAGGAAACACCCATGAGCAAAGTATTAGTTCTGAAATCCAGTATTCTGGCAGGGTACTCACAATCTGGTCAGCTTTCCGACTATTTTGTTGAACAATGGCAGGAAAAACACCCTGGCGATGAGATCACCGTGCGTGACCTGGCCGCCAATCCGATCCCGGTTCTGGATGGCGAACTGGTTGGCGCCCTGCGTCCGAGCGACGCGCCGCTGACTCCGCGTCAGCAGGAAGCGCTGGCCCTTTCCGACGAGCTGATCGCCGAACTGAAAGGCAACGATGTGATTGTTATCGCTGCGCCGATGTACAACTTCAACATCCCGACGCAGCTGAAAAACTATTTCGACCTGGTGGCTCGCGCCGGCGTCACCTTCCGCTACACCGAGAAAGGGCCGGAAGGTCTGGTAACCGGTAAACGCGCGGTCGTCGTTACCAGCCGCGGCGGTATCCATAAAGATACTCCGACCGACCTGGTCACCCCATACCTGTCCACCTTCCTCGGCTTCATCGGCATCACCGACGTGAACTTTGTGTTCGCCGAAGGTATCGCTTACGGCCCGGAAGTCGCGGCCAAAGCGCAGTCTGACGCGAAAGCGGCCATCGACAGCGTGGTTGCAACCTAATATTTCACTCCTCTCGCTTCCTGCGGGAGGAGAGTTTTACTTTTTCTCGTAGCGTAAATACCCCACCACGCCTCCGCCGCCATCCTTTGGATGATTCACGCCGTCGTTGACCTCCACGCAAGGGAAATCGAAAGGCGAAACGCCGTCAATGCAGGCCACATTCACCCCATACTGCTCTGGGTTTGATCGCCGTTGATGAAAGGTGTAGATCCCGCATACCGAGCAGAAAAAGTGCACGGCTTCCCCTGTATTAAAGCGATACTCTGTGAGCTTATCCCCTCCGCGTACCACCTCTATTCCTGAACGCGGCGAAGAGACCGCGACCGCCCCACGCATGCGACAATATGAGCAGTTACAGCGCCGAACGGTGTTGAAGCCGTCGCTGAGTTCCACGGTAAACGCCACCGCACCGCAGTGACAGTGAGCGGATAATTTCTCTGCCATAATTTTACCCCTCAGGTTGCGGCTTTTGGCCGCAGGTTTTCATCAAACGCCAGCCGCTTACGCCCTGCTTCGACTTCCCGTAATGGCTCCACCTGGTGCAGCGTCTGCTTACAGCGTTCCACCAGCGCCTGGTATTCACGGGTACCTTGTTTTTTCCACGCCAGCTCCTGTTCGCTCAGGGTGCGAATCGCTTTTGCCGGGCTGCCGATAATCAGATGGTTGGCGGGCATCTCGGCGTTGGCTTTGACAAAGGCCGAAGCGCCGACAATGCTGTTTTCGCCAATGACCGCCCCATCGATAATCACCGCACTCATGCCCACCAGCGCGTTGCGGCCAATCACGCAGCCGTGCAGAATAGCGCCGTGGCCGATATGGCCCTCCTCTTCCACCACCGTATCCTGGCCGGGGAAGCCATGCATCACGCAGTTATCCTGAATATTGGCGCCGTCTTTGACCACGATGCGCCCGAAGTCGCCGCGCAGGCTGGCGTTGGGCCCAACATAGACCCCTTTGCCGAGGATCACGTCGCCAATCAACACCGCGGTCGGGTGAACGTAACTCTCCTCCGGCACCACCGGCGTCAGTCCATCAATCTGATATATCGGCATGCAACCTCCTTATGCGCCCGGCAAACCGCCAAAGCGCTGATAATAGAGCGGACCCGGCACCGGGAGCTCGCCCACCGAGCTCTCACCTTTCTCGCTGACGAACGCCAGCGCGCCGGGACTCACGCGTTGATAAATATTGATACACAGCTGGCGGGCGGTTTGCCCTGCCCAATGCGCCGGCAGGAGCTCTTCCGGCAGCAGCGGGTCTTTGAGCACCACCCGGCGATAGAAATGGATAAGGAGCAGTTGGATCTGGAAACAGCGATCCGGCGTCAACTCTGACGGGTCGCAATCGCGCAGCAGCGGCAGTAGAGGTCGGAACAAGGCGATAAACGCCTCGTACATCTCATTTTGTTCGGTGAGATGCCAGCACTCCTCCACCCGGCTGCGCAGGGCCGCTCTGGAGAGCGCCAGCGGCGAATGGGCTTCAAAACAGATGACATTTTCAGCGACGCCCGCTTCGTGGAGCAGAGACTGGACATCGGCCAGCTTTTGCGACGGCGAGGCCAGCAGGCTCGGCGCCAGCGCGCCAAACCCCTGCCACAGCAGCTGCTTTTTAACGTCGGCGAGCACATTTTTCTCCAGGCCTTCCGAAAGCAGCAGCAGCCAGGTACCGTCCCATTCCGGGGCACTGGCGCGATAAATTTTATGCTCCGCGCGCCGGGTCAGGCGCAGCCCTTTATCACTCAGGCGATAGAAGCTGCGCCGGCCGATGCGGACAACATCAAGCCACTCTTCTTTATTGAGGCGAAACAGCGCGGTGCGTACGAAGCGCTCGCCGAAGCCTAATCCTTCCAGCAGCGCCGCGACGCTGCCCAGCCACACTTCCCCACCGCGTTGTAATAAAGCGTCGCCATACAGCGAGGCAATTAATGACGTGCCGCTGATCGGCATCGCCGTCACCGCTTGTTGAATAAAGGCGTCGAGTTTACTCATCTGATTCATTCTGTTGTTATATTTTTCCTTTATGAATCATAGCACAGGAAATTCCCGGCTTACGGCGTAAAGGCCTCAGCCGGGTTATCGGGGAGAGGATTAACCGCTAACCACCGCTTTTCGCAGGTCGAATACCCGACAGGCTTTCCCTTCCGAGCGCGGAATGCTGCCGCAGTTGACGATAGTAATATCGGTGGAGATCCCGACCATCGACTTAATGCGGTGACGCAACTGATGGCAAATCTGGCAGCGTTGTTCATGACTCAGCGCCAGCCCGCTCTCTTTCAGCTCAACGCGCACCGCCAGCGAATCCAGATGACCGCGGCGATTGACCTCTAACTGATAGTGCGGCGCCAGATGTTCAAACTTGAGGATCTCCTCTTCCAGCTGCGAGGGGAAGACGTTAACCCCGCGGATAATCAGCATATCGTCGCTGCGTCCGCTGATGCGATCCATGCGGCGCATGGTCCGCGCGGTTCCCGGCATCAGGCGCGTCAGATCACGGGTACGATAGCGGATCACCGGCAGCGCTTCTTTGGTCAGGGTGGTAAACAGCAGCTCACCATGCTCGCCATCTTCCAGCGGCGTACCGTCGTCCGGGTTGACGATTTCCGGGAAGAAGTGGTCTTCCCAGATAGTCGGGCCGTCAACGGTTTCCAGACACTCCATCGCTACGCCCGGTCCCATGACTTCCGACAAACCGTAAATATCCAGGGCGGTGATCCCCAGCCGGCGCTCGATTTCCGCGCGCATCGCCAGCGTCCACGGCTCAGCGCCAAAGACGCCGACCCGCAATGAACAGCTGCGGGCATCGCCGCCCATCTGGCGCTCCAGCTCTTCAATCAGATTCAGACAGTAGGACGGCGTCACCATGATCATATCCGGCTGGAAATCGCGGATCAGCTGCGCCTGTTTTTCGGTCTGTCCGCCGGACATCGGGATCACCGTCGCGCCCAAACGTTCCGCGCCGTAGTGCGCGCCAAGGCCGCCGGTAAACAGGCCATAGCCGTAGGCGACGTGAATTTTATCTTTTGCTGAACCACCGGCCGCGCGCAGCGAACGGGCGACAATATTGGCCCAGTTATCAATATCGTTTTGCGTATACCCCACCACCGTCGGTTTGCCGGTGGTGCCGGAAGAGGCGTGAATGCGCACCACCTGCTCCATCGGCACCGCGAAGGTATCGAAGGGATAGTTGTCGCGCAGATCCTGTTTGGTGGTGCAGGGGAATTTTTGTAGATCGTTTAATTCCCGAAAGTCGTCAGGGTGCACGCCGGCGGCGTCGAATTTGCGGCGATACATCGGCACATTTTCGTACGCATGCTTCAGCGTCCATTTCAGGCGCTGGGTTTGCAGGGCCTGCAGTTCGTCACGCGATGCGGTTTCAATCGGATCTAATTTTGTAGTAGTTATCATTGTAGGGTACTCGCAGGTAAATTAGCTCACACTCGCTCGAGGATCATGGCAATGCCCTGACCCACGCCAATACACATCGTACACAGCGCATAGCGCCCGCCCCGGCGTTGCAGCTCAAGGCTGGCGCTCAGCGCTAACCGCGCGCCGCTCATGCCCAGCGGATGGCCTAACGCGATGGCGCCGCCGTTGGGATTCACGTGCGCCGCATCGTCCGGCACGCCGAGCTGTCTGAGCACCCCCAGCGCCTGGGCGGCGAAGGCCTCATTCAGCTCAATCAGATCCATATCGTTAATATTGAGTCCCGCCCGCTCCAGCACTTTACGCACCGCCGGTACCGGCCCCAGTCCCATCAGGCGCGGTTCGACACCCGCCGTCGCCATCGCCACGATACGCGCCCGCGGCGTGAGCCCCTGGATAGCGGCCTGCTGTTCGCTGGCGATGATCAGCGCCGCGGCGCCATCGTTGACGCCTGAAGCATTGCCCGCAGTAATGACGCCGCCCTGGCGGAACGGCGCTTTCAGTTTCGCCAGCTGCTCAAGCGTGGTTTCCGGGCGCGGATGCTCGTCCTCGCGCACGTCGCTAACCGCCCCTTTCCGGCCGACAATCTGCACCGGCACAATCTCCTGCGCCAGAATGCCGTCGCGCTGGGCCTGCGCCGTGCGCTGCTGGCTGCGCCAGGCGAAAGCGTCCTGATCGGCTCGGCTGATATTTAACAATTCAGCTACATTCTCGGCCGTTTCCGGCATGCTGTCAGTTCCGAAGTGTTGCGCCATGAGCGGGTTCACAAAACGCCAGCCAATCGTGGTATCAAAGAGTTCCGCCTGACGCTGGTACGGCGCGCTGGCTTTTCCCATCACGAAAGGCGCACGCGACATCGATTCCACGCCGCCGGCAATCAGCAGATCGGCATCGCCGGCTTTGATCGCCCTGGCGGCAAAGCCGATGGCATCCAGACCCGATCCGCACAGGCGGTTAATCGTGGTGCCCGGCACGGTATGCGGGTAACCGGCCAACAACGTCGCCATGTGCGCCACGTTGCGGTTATCTTCCCCGGCCTGATTCGCACAGCCGAAAATCACATCATCAATTGCTGCCGGGTCGAGCCCGGGATTACGACTCAGGAGCTCACGCAGCGGGATTGCCGCCAGGTCGTCGGCGCGCACACTGGCCAGCGCGCCGCCGTAGCGGCCAATCGGCGTACGGATCCCGTCACAAATAAAGGCGTCGCGCATTACACGTCTCCCGTGATTGTGCCGCCGATGCGGTGCGATTTGCCGCGGAACAGGGCCACAATCTTTTGCTGTTGATTAACAATTTCGATGTCGTAGACGCCGGTCAGCTTGCCCTGCTGTTTGACTCTGGCGGTGGCGACCAGCCGGTCGCCGGCAAACGCCGGACGAAGAAAATCAATGCTTGCCGCCGAGGCCACCGCCGCCAGCCCCTGGCTGTTACAGGCGTAGGCGAAAGCGGTATCGGCAAGCGTAAATAGCTGACCGCCGTGACAGGTTTGATGGCCGTTAAGCATGTCCGCCGAGACGGTCATACTCATCTGCGCAAAACCGTCGTCCATTTCGATAAGTTCGATCCCCATCTTTCTGGCGCAGGTATCTTTTTCGTACATCACGCGCGCGTTGCGCCACGGATCATTGCTCATGGTGCTTCTCCATCAGCGCCTTCTGGCGCAACAGGGAACAGGGGCGATAGCGCTCCTCGCCATAATGGTGTTGCAAGTTCTCCAGCAGTTGCAGCACCCGCCGCCAGCCAAGGCGTTCTCCCCATGCCAGCGGGCCATGCGGATAGTTGACGCCAAGGCGCATCGCGGTATCGACATCCTGCGGGCTGGCGACGCCTTTTTGCACCGCATCCAGCGCTTCGTTAATCAGCATCGCCACCGTGCGCCACACCAGCAGGCCGGGATAATCGGCAATACGCAGCACTTTCTTGCCCTGCTGCTGGAAGTAATGCACGGCCTTATCAGTGGCCGCAGGCGCGTTGGTTGCCGCTGCGGCCAGCACCACCGTATCGCTGGCGCACAGGTCATACACCACCACCGGGCGGTGATGCTTAACGCTTAGCGCCAGGGCGGTCTCGCCTTCAGTCTCCAGCAGCAAGACATCGTCTAATTCAGTGACGTTGTCACTTCTGACGGTAACGGATTCAGCACCCATCATTACCGGCGGCAGCGCCGCGTCCGGCAGTGTCTCAGCGGGCCAGCGATAGACGCCGTGGCCGCTCTTTTTACCTAGCCGCCCGGCAAGCGCCAGCTCTTGCTGGAAGAGCGATGGCAGGTAGCGGCGGTCCTGCCAGAAGGCGTTAAACACCGAACAGGTCACGGCGAAGTTGACGTCCTGGCCAATCAGGTCCGTCAACGCCAGCGGTCCCATCGGAAAACCGCCGCCGTCACGCAAAGCGGCATCGATAACCTCCGGGGCGGCGACCTGCTCTTCCAGCGCCCGCCAGGCCTCAGCGTAGAACGGACGCGCTACGCGGTTAACGATAAAACCGGGCGTTGAGCGGCAGCGCACCGGCTGTTTCCCCCAGCCGCTTACGCACTGGCACAGCTGCTCCACCACTTCTGTGGAGGTCGCAAGACCACTCACCACCTCGACCAGCTTCATCACCGGCGCCGGATTAAAAAAGTGCAGTCCGGCCACCCGCTCCGGGTTTTTGACCCCGGCGGCGATAGCGGTAATCGAAATAGACGAGGTATTACTGGTCAACAGCGTTGACGGCGCGCAGATCTCCGCCAGCTGCGTGAACAGCGCCGTTTTGACCTCCAACCGTTCAGAGGCCGCTTCGATCACTAAATCTGCATCGGCAAGCGCGGCTAAATCGTGGGCCGGATGCAGGCGCGCCAGCAGCGCATCGGCCTGCTCTGACGCCAGTTTGCCCCGCGCAACGCGCGACGCCAGACGCATAGCAATGCCGTCGATCGCCTGGGCAATCGCGGTTTGATTAATATCGAAAATACGCACCGGATGTCCGGCGGCGGCAGCCACTTCGGCGATGCCGGCCCCCATGGTGCCGCTGCCGATCACCGCCACGGTGGCTAAGGATGTCGTCATCATCTATTTCCCGCTGAACTGTGGTGGCCGTTTGGCCAGAAACGCGCTGACCCCTTCGCGGTAATCATCGCTGCGCCCGGCCAGACGCTGATAATCGCGCTCCAGGTCCAGCTGCGCGTCGAGACTGTTGGTTTCAGAGGCCAGCAGCGCCTTTTTAATCAGCCCAAGACCAAACGTCGGTTGCGCCGCCAGATGGCGCGCCAGTTGCAGACTGGTATCCGCCAGTTCTGAATCGTCCACCAGTTGCCAGATAATCCCCCACTGCGCGGCCTGTTCTGCGCTGAGGCTGTCGCCCAGCAGCGCCAGCCCCATCGCGCGAGCGCGGCCGGCCACCCGCGGCAGGAACCAGCTGCCGCCGCAGTCCGGCACCAGGCCGAGCTTGCTGAACGCCATCACAAATTTGGCCGAACGCGCGGCCAGCACGATATCGCAGCCCAGCGCCAGGGTAGCGCCCGCGCCGGCGGCCACGCCGTTAACCGCGCAGATGACCGGTTTCGGCAGCGCCGCCAGACGGCGCACTAACGGGTTGTAAAAGCGTTCTACCGACATGCCAAGATCCGGCGGCGGGCCGCTGGGGTCGACATTGCGGTCGTTCAAATCCTGGCCGGCGCAAAAACCGCGGCCGGCGCCGGTGATCAGCAGGCAGCGCACGCCATCATCGCGCTCGGCCTGCTTCAGACATTCCGCCAACTGGTGATGCATCAGATCGTTAAAACTGTTGAGGCGGTCCGGGCGATTGAGGGTAATGGTCATGACGCCCTGTTCCACTGCGCTGAGAATGAAAGCTTCCACGATTAGCGTCCTTTAAATTCCGGGGTACGTTTTTGTAAGAAGGCGTCGATGCCTTCGCGGCGGTCCTCGGTGGCGCTCAGCAGGCTAAACAGCTGGCGCTCCTGTTGTAGACCGGCCTGCAGGCTGACTTCCTGCGCCAGGCGCAGCGACTGTTTTGCCGCCCGTAGCGCCAGCGGCGAATGGCGGGCAATGGTGGTTGCCAGCTGCAGGGCATACTCATCGGTTAACGCCGCCGGATGGATATCACTGACCAGCCCGGCCTGCTGCGCCTGGCGGGCGTCAATACTCTCGCCGCTCAGCACCATCCGGCTGGCCAGCGCCTTGCCAACGCTGCGGATCAGCCGCTGGGTGCCGCCCGCGCCCGGCATTATGCCGAGGGTAATTTCCGGCAGGCCAAAGCGGGCGTTGTCCCCGGCGACAATCAGGTCGCACAGCAGGGCCAGCTCGCAGCCGGCGCCGAGGGCGTAGCCGTTGACCGAGGCGATGAGCGGTTTAGTAAAGGCATCAATTCGCCCCCATAACCGTGGGCGAATATCATCCAGGGTGGCAGGAAGATCTTTTTCCGCCATTTCATTGAGGTCAGCCCCGGCGGCGAAAAAACGCGCGTTACCGCGAATAACGCAGACGCCGACGCTGTCATCAACTGCCGCGGCCTCCAGCACCTCGGCAATCTGGGTTAATAAGGCATTGTTCAGCGCGTTGCGGGCCTGCGGGCGGTTCAGCGTCAACTGAAGCACCCGGCCATGACGGTGGATCAGCAGGTCGCTCATGCCATCCCCCGCGCGTCAAAGTCGACCACCACATCGCCGCTGGTCGGCAGCGACTGGCAGCTCAGCACGTAGCCCGCCGCCAGCTCATCCGCTTCCAGGCTGTAATTGGCGGCCATCGCCACTTCACCGCGCAGCACTTTGCATTTACAGGTGGCGCATACCCCGCCCTTACAGGCGAACGGCAGATCGGCGCCCTGACGCAATGCGGCATCCAGGATGCTGTCGTCTTCGGCGCTGAGGGCGATAAGTCGATCGCGCCCGTCCTGGCGGATGGTCACCGTGCGCCCTTCCGCCTGCACTCCAGCGGCCCGCTTCACATTGCCGCCTGGGGTATTAAAGCGTTCGAGATGAATCGATTTCTCCGCTACGCCAAGTTCACGTAACGTCGCTTCCGCCTCGTCCATCATCGCCGCCGGACCGCAGATAAAGGCCTCGTCGAAACGGCTGAAATCCAGCAGATGGTCAGCGAGCTGGCGCAGTTTGTCGCCGTCAATGCGCCCCTGTAGCAGATCGCTGTCCATCGACTCCTGGCTAAACAGGTGGATCACCTGCAGGCGCTGCGGATAGCGGTCTTTTAAATCGGCCAGCGCCTGGCGGAACATCATGCTATGGCTGCTGCGGTTGCCGTAGATCAGCGTAAAGCGGCTTTGCGGCTCGGTCGCCAGCGTCGCGCTAATGATCGCCATCATCGGCGTGATCCCGGAGCCGGCGGCAATCGCCAGATATTCTCCCTGCCGTTCGGCCTGCGGTTGATAACCGAAATACCCCTGCGGCACCATCACCTCCAGCTCCATACCCTGCTGGATATCGTGCTGGGCGTAGCGCGAGAAGCGTCCGCCGTCGATGGCTTTGACCGCGACGCTAATTTCGCCTGGCGTGCGGCTGTGACAAATGGAGTAACAGCGGCGCAGTTCTTCGCCGCCCAGACGGGCTTTTAGCGTCAGATGCTGGCCCGGGCGAAAACAGTATTCCGCCTGCAGGGCTTGCGGGATCGCAAAAGTGATGGTCACCGCATCGCGGGTTTCCGGCTCGACTCTCGCCACCTTAAGCGAATGGAACGTCGTCATGGCAACCTCAAATACATTTAAAGTAATCAAAAGGTTCCCGGCAGCTGTCGCAGCGATAGAGCGCTTTGCAGGCCGTGGAACCGAATTCGCTAATCAGCGAGGTATGGGTGCTGCCGCAGCGCGGACAGCTCACCTCAGCGGGCATGTCCGCATGGCAGGCGTGCCCCTGGGGCGGGCTGATGCCGTACAGGCGAAGGCGCTCGCGGGCATCCTGACTCATCCAGTCGGTGGTCCACGGCGGATCCAGCTGCAGGACGATATGTACCGGCTGAAAACCATGCTCGCTCATGACCGCGCGGATCTCCCCCAGCAGATGCTCCGTCGCCGGACAGCCTGAATAGGTCGGGGTAAAGCCAATCACCCAGCCGTCGCCATGGCGCGCGACGCTGCGTACCATACCGAGGTCGGTGATGGTGAGTACCGGCACTTCCGGATCCGGGATCGCGCTTAATAATCCCCAGATGGTGCGAACCTCTGCAGGAGCGATATCGGCAAGACGTTGCATAGTCACCTCACTTACCACTGCAGTCCGGGATGCGAACGCTGCAGATATTGCATCTCCGCCAGCAGCGGGCCGAGATGTTCACTGTGCAGCCCCTGTTTGCCGCCGCTGCGGAAGGCCGCTTCCTGCGGGATTTGTAAGCCGGAGTCGAGCAGCGCCGTGTGTACCGCGCTTTGCCATTCGGCCTGAAGCTCACGCGGATCAACCGCAATACCCTGCTCAACCAGGCTGAGCTCCACTTCATCGGCAAGGAACAGTTCGCCGGTGAAGCGCCACAGATTGTCGACCGCCTGCTGCATTTTGCGATTTGATAACTCGGTGCCGTTACCCAGACGCTCCAGCCAGCCGCGGCTGAAGCGCAGGTGGTAACGCACCTCTTTCAGCCCTTTGGCGGCAATGGCCGCCAGCTGCGCGTCGCGGCTGTTCACCAGCCGGCTGTACAGGGCGACGTGCCAGACATCGATAAAGAACTGGCGGGCGATGGTGTCGGCAAAATTGCCGTTTGGCTGCTCCACCAGCAGCAGGTTGCTGTACTGGCGCTCATCGCGACCAAAAGCCAGCGTATCTTCGTCGCCGCAGCCGTTAAGCTCGGCGGCATAGCTTAAAAAATTGCGCGCCTGGCCGAGCAGGTCGAGGCCGATGTTGGCCAGCGCAAGATCGATCTCGAGCTCGGGAGCATGGCCGCACCAGGCGCCTAAACGCTGGGCCAGAACCAGACCATTGTCGCCAAGCCGCAGGGCGTAGGTGGCTACGGGGTTAGGGATATTCATCGCCGCCTCACATATGTTCCATGCCATCCGGCACGGTATAGAAAGTCGGATGACGGTAGACTTTGCTTTCCGCCGGGTCGAAGAATTCGCCGCGCTCTTCCGGCTGCGAAGCAACGATTTCGCTGGCCTTCACCACCCAAATTGAGCAGCCTTCGCTGCGGCGGGTATAGGCATCGCGGGCATTCTCCAGCGCCATTTGATCATCGGCGGCGTGCAGACTGCCGACGTGACGATGGGATAACCCCTGTTTGCTGCGAACGAACACTTCATATAACGGCCAGTAAACTTTGCTCATGTTGTCTCTCCTCATGCCGCGCTGCGGGCCTGCTGTTTTTGCGCATGGGCCAGCGCGGCCTCGCGCACCCACTCGCCCTCTTCCCAGGCCTTACGCTTGGCGGCCAGCCGCTCGTGATTGCAAATGCCACGGCCGCTAATCACCTCGTTAAATTCCTGCCAGTCGATTTCGCCGAAGCGGTAGTGGCCGCTGGCTTCATCAAACTGCAAATCCGGGTCCGGGACGGTCATACCGAGGATCTCTACCTGCGGCACGGTGTTATCGACGAAGCGCTGACGTAGCTCGTCGTTGGAGTGCAGTTTGATTTTCCACGCCATGCTGCGGGCGCTGTTCGGCGAGTTGTCGTCGTTGGGGCCAAACATCATCAGCGCCGGCCACCAGAAGCGGTTAATGGCGTCCTGCAGCATCTGCCGCTGCGCGTCATTGCCCTGCGCCAGCGCCATGCAGGCTTCAAATCCCTGACGCTGGTGAAAGCTCTCTTCTTTGCAGATTTTGACCATCGCCCGGGCATAGGGGCCGTAGGAGGTCCGGCACAGCGCCACCTGGTTGACGATGGCCGCGCCATCGACCAGCCAGCCGATCACGCCGATATCCGCCCAGCTGAGGGTCGGGTAGTTAAAAATGGAGGAGTATTTCATCTGCCCGTCGAGCATCTTCTGATACAGGTCTTCCCGGGCGCAGCCAAGGGTTTCCGCGGCGCTATAGAGATACAGCCCGTGTCCAGCCTCATCCTGTACCTTAGCCAACAGGATCGCTTTGCGGCGCAGCGTCGGCGCGCGGGTGATCCAGTTGCCTTCCGGCAGCATGCCGACGATCTCCGAGTGCGCGTGCTGGCCTATCTGCCGAATCAAGGTCTTACGGTAGGCATCCGGCATCCAGTCCTGCGGTTCGATGGCCGTTTCCTGCGCGATGCGCTGGTCAAAGCGTTGTTCTTCTGTCACGTCATCACCTTTATGATTCCGATATTCACAACAAAAACATTTATGTGAATCACTTTGTTTATTGAAGGTTACATATTGGTTAAATAAAACCACAAATTTTGTTTGCTCTTTTTGTGATAATCTCCGCAAAACCTTTTGTAAACCACAATTAATACAGTAAGTTAAGCATAAGACGTAACGCCATCGCGATCACAATGTTAATAATTTATTAAATACGGGCTTGCATTTTATGATTCATAAAAGAACTATTTATAGATATCACACGTAACACATTTGGAGATTTGCGATGCAGCAGTTAGCCAGCTACTTATCCGGCGCCTGGCAGACCGGCCGGGGCCGCGCCCGTACTATCCATCACGCCATCACCGGCGCGGCGCTTTGGGAGGTGACCAGTGAAGGCCTGGATATGGCGCAGGCGCGCCGCTTCGCGATTGAGCGCGGTGGTAAAGCCCTGCAGGCGATGACCTTTATTGAACGCAGCGCGATGCTGAAAGCGGTGGCGAAACACCTGCTGGAGCAGAAAGACCAGTTCTACGCCATCTCCGCGCAAACCGGCGCCACTCGCGCCGACAGTTGGGTGGATATTGAAGGCGGTATCGGTACCCTTTTCACCTATGCCGGGCTCGGTAGTCGAGAATTACCGGACGATATCCTGTGGCCGGAAGACGAGCTCATCCCGCTCTCCAAACAGGGCGGTTTTGCCGCGCGTCATGTGCTGACATCAAAATCAGGCGTCGCCGTCCATATCAACGCCTTCAACTTCCCCTGCTGGGGAATGCTGGAAAAACTGGCGCCCACGTGGCTTGCCGGTATGCCGGCGATCATTAAACCGGCAACCGCTACCGCCCAGCTCACCCAGGCAATGGTGAAAGCGATTGTCGACAGCGGCCTGGTGCCGGAGGGCGCCATCAGCCTGATTTGCGGCGGCGCGGGCGATCTGCTCGACCACCTCGATAGCCAGGACGTGGTGACCTTTACCGGGTCAGCCGCCACCGGCCAGCAGCTACGGGCGCACCCTAACCTGGTAGCCAAATCCATTCCCTTTACCATGGAAGCAGATTCACTCAACTGCTGCGTGTTAGGCGAAGACGTCACTCCGGAGCAACCGGAATTCGCGCTGTTTATTCGGGAAGTGGTCCGCGAGATGACGGCGAAAGCCGGGCAAAAATGTACCGCTATCCGCAGAATCATTGTGCCACTGGCTCAGATTAATGCGGTTAGCGATGCACTGATCTCCCGCCTGCATAAAGTAACCGTCGGTGACCCTGCGCAGGAGGGCGTTAAGATGGGGGCCCTGGTTAATAGCGAACAGCGTCAGGACGTACAGGAGAGCGTCAATAAGCTGATAGCCGCTGGCTGCGAAGTACTGCTCGGTGGAGAGGCGGATCTCAGCGCGGCCGGCGCATTTTTCCCGCCGACCCTGTTGTACTGCTCACAGCCGGATGAAACGCCGGCGGTTCACGCCATTGAAGCTTTTGGTCCGGTGGCGACGCTGATGCCGTATCGTGACCGCCAGCATGCGCTGACGCTGGCGCGCGCCGGCGGCGGCAGTCTGGCGGGGACGCTGGTCACCGCCAGCGGCGAGCTGGCGCGCGAGTTTATCCTCGGCGCCGCCCGCGCCCATGGCCGTATTCAGATACTGAACGAGGCGTCCTCGGTCGAGTCAACCGGCCACGGCTCGCCGCTGCCGCAGCTGGTGCACGGCGGCCCCGGCCGCGCTGGCGGCGGAGAAGAGCTTGGCGGGCTGCGTTCGGTGAAACACTATATGCAGCGTACCGCGGTCCAGGGCAGCCCAACGATGCTGGCGACCATCGGTCAACAGTGGGTGCACGGCGCCCAGGTGAACGAAGACCGTATTCACCCGTTCCGCAAATATTTCGAAGAGATTCAGCCTGGCGACAGCTTATTAACCCCGCGCCGAACCCTGACCGAAGCGGATATCGTTAACTTCGCCTGCCTGAGCGGCGATCATTTCTACGCGCACATGGACAAAATCGCCGCCGCCGAGTCGATTTTTGGCGAGCGGGTGGTCCACGGCTATTTCCTGATCTCCGCCGCGGCCGGGCTGTTCGTCGATGCCGGCGTCGGGCCGGTTATCGCCAACTACGGGATGGAAAAACTGCGCTTTATTGAGCCGGTCAAACCGGGCGACACCATTCAGGTTCGCCTCACCTGTAAGCGGAAAACGGTCAAACGTCAGCGCAGCGCCGATGAGAAAGCCACCGGCGTGGTGGAATGGGCGGTGGAGATTTTCAACCAGCACCAGCAGGCGGTGGCGCTGTATTCCATTCTGACCCTGGTGGCGCGCCAGCAGGGAGATTTCCCGGCGTGATAGCGAAAAATAGACCGCTGGCGCTCTGTTGGCCGACCCTTTAGCCATTGATACAGCAATCGGTTTGCAACGGTTTCGCCCCGGGAAGTCCTTTATGTTATCCGTGGCTTCAGCGCACATTGCGCTCCCGGTTAATCGTCTGCGTTATGCCTGGCATAGCGCAGGGAGCGCACAGGGGGCGGCCAGTCGCCGCTGCCCCCTGTACCCCCGGGCTCGGGCCAGCAAGAATGGTGAATAAATTAACGGCAGGCCGCACGGACCGTAGGCCGGGTAAGGCGTCAGCCGCCACCCGGCAAAAAAATCAGCGCACGTTCTCAATGCCTCTGCGGAGGCATTTTTTACGCCCGTCTGGCAAAACTGACAAACAAGCTGGCAAAAGCAAACAAACGCCCCGGCGCCGCTGGCTGGTAGCTTAAGGATGACAAAGCCGACATTCGCAGCGGCAAGAGACAACACAACAATAAGATGAGGTCACAATGGCAAACGGCTTGAAATTTTCTCCTCGTAAAACCGCGCTGGCGCTGGCCGTGGCGGTGGTTTGCGCCTGGCAATCACCGGTCTTCGCTCACGGTAGCGAAGCCCACATGGTACCGCTGGATAAAACGCTGCAGGAATTCGGCGCCGATGTGCAGTGGGATGACTACGCGCAAATGTTCACCCTGATAAAAGACGGCGCTTACGTCAAAGTAAAGCCCGGCGCCAAAACGGCGATCGTCAACGGTAAATCCCTTGACCTACCGGTGCCTGTGGTAATGAAGGAAGGTAAAGCCTGGGTTTCCGATACCTTTATCAACGATGTCTTCCAGTCCGGTCTCGATCAGACCTTCCAGGTGGAAAAGCGCCCGCACCCGTTAAACTCGCTCTCAGCGGCGGAAATCAGTGAAGCGGTGACCATTGTCAAAGCCGCGCCGGAGTTTCAGCCGAATACCCGCTTTACTGAGATTTCCTTACACGAGCCGGACAAGGCGGCGGTATGGGCCTTTGCCCTGCAGGGAACGCCGGTCGATGCTCCCCGCACTGCCGATGTGGTGATGCTCGATGGCAAACACGTCATTGAAGCCGTGGTCGATCTGCAAAACAAAAAAATCCTCTCCTGGACGCCGATCAAAGGCGCCCACGGGATGGTGCTGCTCGATGATTTTGTCAGCGTGCAGAACATCATCAATACCAGCAGCGAATTCGCTGAGGTGCTGAAAAAGCACGGTATTACCGATCCTGGCAAAGTGGTCACCACCCCGCTCACCGTTGGCTTTTTTGATGGCAAAGATGGCCTGCAGCAGGATGCGCGTCTGCTGAAGGTGGTCAGTTATCTGGATACCGGCGACGGCAACTACTGGGCGCACCCGATTGAAAACCTGGTGGCGGTGGTCGACCTTGAAGCGAAGAAAATCATCAAAATCGAAGAAGGTCCGGTGATCCCGGTCCCAATGGAGCCCCGTCCGTATGATGGTCGCGACCGCAACGCCCCGGCGGTGAAACCGCTGGATATTACTGAACCGGAAGGCAAAAACTACACCATTACCGGCGATACCATTCACTGGCAGAACTGGGATTTCCACCTGCGTCTTAACTCGCGCGTCGGACCAATTCTGTCAACGGTGACCTACAACGATAACGGCACAAAACGCCAGGTGATGTATGAAGGTTCCCTCGGCGGGATGATCGTTCCCTACGGCGACCCGGACGTCGGCTGGTATTTCAAAGCCTATCTGGACTCCGGCGATTACGGCATGGGCACCCTGACCTCGCCGATTGTTCGCGGTAAAGATGCGCCGTCAAATGCGGTACTGCTGGACGAAACTATCGCCGATTACACCGGCAAACCGACCACTATTCCAGGCGCGGTGGCCATATTCGAACGCTATGCCGGGCCTGAGTATAAGCACCTGGAGATGGGCAAACCCAACGTCAGCACCGAACGCCGGGAACTGGTGGTACGCTGGATCAGCACCGTCGGCAACTACGACTATATCTTTGACTGGGTGTTCCATGACAACGGCACCATCGGTATCGATGCTGGCGCCACCGGCATTGAAGCGGTGAAAGGCGTGCTGGCGAAGACCATGCATGACCCCAGCGCCAAAGAGGATACCAGCTACGGAACGCTGATCGACCATAATATTGTCGGCACCACTCACCAGCACATCTATAACTTCCGCCTCGACCTCGATGTGGACGGCAAGAACAACACCCTGGTGGCGATGGACCCGGAAGTGAAGCCCAACACCGCCGGCGGCCCGCGCACCAGTACTATGCAGGTGAATCAGTACACGATTGACAGCGAGCAAAAAGCGGCGCAGAAATTCGACCCGGGCACTATCCGCCTGCTGAGCAACACCAGCAAAGAGAACCGCATGGGCAATCCGGTCTCATACCAGATTATCCCTTACGCCGGCGGCACGCACCCGGCGGCGACCGGCGCCAAATTCGCCCCGGACGAGTGGATATATCATCGCCTGAGCTTTATGGATAAACAGCTGTGGGTGACGCGCTACCACCCGACAGAGCGATATCCGGAAGGGAAATACCCGAACCGTTCCGCCCACGATACCGGCCTGGGCCAGTACGCGAAGGATGATGAGTCGCTGACTAACTACGATGACGTCGTGTGGATCACCACCGGCACCACCCACGTGGCGCGCGCCGAAGAGTGGCCGATCATGCCGACCGAGTGGGCGCACGCGCTGCTCAAGCCGTGGAACTTCTTTGACGAAACCCCTACTCTGGGCGAAAAGAAAAAGTAATCTTAACCAGCGGTGAAATCCAGCAGGATTTTTCCGCCTCTTCCCGGCTGGCCGGCGGCGGCAATCGCCTCCCGCCAGTCGTTCAACGCTATGCGCTGGGCCGGCGGCTGGGAGGTCGTCGGCAGGCGCTGCCAGATTTCGTCGAACGCTGCCCGCCACGCCGCCACGCTGAGTGTCGGCAACGCCTCCCGCAGATGAAACTTGCGCACCGTCGCGCTACCGCGCATCTGGGTCAGCGGCCGCCCGGATAACAGCCCATAGGAGATCAGGGTCGACGATGCGGGCAGCACCGACAGCAGCGTATTCGCCAGTTCGCCGCCCACCGCGTCAAACACCAGATCGCTGTGTTGGCTGACCTTCTCCATCAGCGCCCGGTCGGTATCGAGGATCGGATAGATCCCGGCCTGTTCCAGGCGCGCCCGGTGCTGCGGCGAGCGAATAATCCCGCTCACCGAGCGGGCGCCCATCGCCAGCGCCCACTGTCCCAGCAGGCTGGCGCAGGAGGACGATGCCGCGGTCAGCACAAGGTGTTTTCCGGCAACCGGCCAGCGCTTGAGCATCAGCATAGCCGTCAGCGGATTGATATACCCGCGGGCGGCCAGCAGATCGTCAACCGCTGGCGGCACCGGCACCAGCCAGGTCTCATCCAGATCGATAAACCGCTGCCAGGTGCCGCCTCCGCGCAGAGGCAGTACCCGCTGTCCCGCGGACAGCCGGCTGCCGTATGGCGCGGCGACCACCTCGCCAAGGCCTTCATAGCCGGCGACGGCCGGCAGTCGGGTGCGGTGGCGATAGGCGCCGGTCACGGGGATCAGATCCGAAGGATTCACCGGGGCAAAGCGCATCCTGACCCGCACCCGTCCGCCCGCCAGCGGCGCCAGCGGCAGGCGTTTCAGCGTTAGCACCGCGGACGGCGGCCCGTAGCGGTCATAAACAATGGCGTCGTTGAACATCGACAGGCTCCAGACAGCGAAAGGCGGGATCATAGCAGATCCCGCCGCCAGTGGCTCACGCCCGCGGCCAAACCTGGGGGAACAGCGGGGAATCCAGCGGGTCGCCGTCCCGCAGGGTCAGCTCGGGGAACGGTGGCGACGTCACGCCGCCGCGATCGGCAAACGAGGCGTCATCCCCCACCCAGCGGGCGGAGAAGACCCGTCGCGCCCGCGCGCCGGGGTTGCCGCGGGCGCCATGGACGGTGCGGAAATGGAAGGCCACCGCATCCCCCGGCTCCAGCGCCCAGCTGACGATATCGTACTCGTCCTCATGGGCGTCGATATCCGGCAGCGCGCTGAACCGGGTGTGCTCGTAAAGCTTAGTGCCATTGAAACGGGTAGGACTGTACTCCGCCTCCCAGCGATGCGACCCGCGAATGCAGCGCAGCGAGGTCGCCTCCGCCACCGGGTCCAGCGGGATCCAGAAGCTGACGTTCTGCCTGCCGGAGACGCAATAGTAAGGCTGGTCATGATGCCAGGGAGTCACCGTGCTGCCCCCGGCGGGTTTGACCAGCGTATGCTCATGGAAAAATTTCGCCGTCTGCGACTGCATAAGCGCCGCGGCGATCTCCGCGGCCGCCGACTGGAAGACAAACTCGCTAAACGCCGGGATCCGCGCCCAGTTGCAGTAATCCTGAAAAAAAGGCGGCGAACCATCTTTGGGGATCACCGTGCGCGCATGACCATATTCGCTGGGGCTGGCCATCAGCGCCGTGACCCCCTCGGCGAGGCGCTCGACCCAGGGGGTAAAAACGCCCTTCAGTAATACCACGCCGTCCGCCTGCCAGCGGTCGACAGTCGCTTGATCGATATGGGGAGAGTGTTGATTGTGCATCGCTTGGGTTCCTGTGTGGGTGGATCAGGTAAGCGGTTCCGCCGGTTCGGCGCGCATCCAGGCGCAAAGCTGGCCCAGCATCGCCATGCAGCGTTCGGTCTGGTCGATGCTGATGTACTCATCGGCCTTATGGCCCTGGGCCATGCTGCCCGGCCCGCAGACCAGGGTCGCGACGCCCATCTCATCGAACAGTCCCCCTTCGGTGCCGAACGCCACGGTGGAAAACCGATCGCTGCCGCACCACTGCGCCAGCCAGTGGGCGAAGTCGGACTGTGGATCGCTGAGCAGCGGCGGGTAGTGGCTCAACAGCTGAAACTGGATGTCGCTCCCGCCGCCGACCCGGCGCATCTCCGGCAGCAGTCGGCGGCGGGCGTAGGCCGCCAGCGCCTCGGTGACCGCTTCAGGACGCATCCCCGGCAGGTAGCGGATTTCAAAATCAAAGCGGCAGGACTGCGGAACGATGTTCAGCGCGGCCCCACCCTGAATGGTGCCCACCTGTAGCGTGCTGAAGGGCGGCGAAAAGCGGCTGTCCTGCTGCCGGGCCAGACGCACGCCCAGCCGATCCAGGTGGTTGATCAGCCTGGCCGCGTAGCGGATGGCATTCACCCCCTGCGGGGCGTAGGCCGAATGGCAGGCCTGCCCCTCGATGCAGCAGCGCATGGCCAGTTTGCCTTTATGACCGAACACCGGCTGCATCTCTGTCGGCTCGCCGATGAGGCACAGCGCCGGTTTCTCCGGCGAGGCCTGCAGAAAATCCACCAGGCTGCGCACGCCGAGACAGCCGACCTCTTCGTCATAGGAGAAGGCCAGATGCAGCGGCATGCGCAGCGGCACCGCCAGAAAGTCATCCACTGCCGCCAGCACGCAGGCGAGAAACCCCTTCATATCGGCGCTGCCGCGGCCATAGTAGCGGCCATCGCGCTCGGTCAGGCTGAAAGGCGGAACGCTCCAGGCCTGGCCGTCCACCGGGACCACGTCGGTGTGGCCCGAGAGCATCACCCCACCGCCGCCGGACGGCCCCAGCCGGGCGTAGAGATTGGCCTTACCGCCCGACGGGTCATAAAAGCGGCGGGACGCCACGCCGCGGGCGGCGAGAAAATCGGCGATCCAGTCGATCATCGCCAGGTTCGAATGGCGGCTGGTGGTGTCAAAAGCCAGCAGCGCGGCAAGGATCGCTCCCGGCGTGTTATTCATCGCCAGGCACGCCATAGGCCGGCGCTTCTCGCGGGTCGAGCGCCCGGGTAATATAGGCCTCCATTTGCGGCTCCCACGCCAGCCACAGCTGCTCAAGGGCCGCCAGCGGATCCACCTCCGCCCAGTCAATGCGCAGGTCGACCACCGGCCACGGGTAATCGTCCACCACCTTCACCGCCGCCGAGTGGACCGGCCCGGCCTCGCCCCCGGCGACGATCCCGGCGCGCAGCCCGGCCAGCAGCCGGCTGGCCAGCTCTCCGGTGGCGGCCTCAAAGGCGCCCACCATCGCGGCGATTACCCCCTGACCGGCCAGCATGTTACCCGCCGCCACGCAGTTATCCCCCGCCAGGGCGCCGCCGATCCCGAGGGTGAACTCCCCGCTGAACACCGCCGTGTCGCCGTTGGCGTCAATCGCCGCGACCTGGCGATATTCGCGGAAGCGATCCTCCGCCAGGGCCAGGTTCAGGGCCTGCTCAACGCTGGCCCCCGCTTCGAGCGCGCTGAGGATCTGCGGCCCCAGCGACGGCAGGGTTATGTTCTGACTGGCGACCGCGCCGACGCCGGGCAATAGCCACGGACAGCGCGATCCCACGGCCATGCTCGACGAACTAATGGCAATGCCGAGCTGACCTGATTCCGGGCAGCGGGCGCTAATAGAGAGAGTCATTCTGCTGCCTCCCCCTGCCAGTCGTCAGGGATCACCGCCGTAACGTCAATCTCCATCAGCCACTGCGGCTGCGCGAGGGCCGACACCACCACCCCGGTGGAGATGGGAAAGACACCTTTTAACCATTTGCCCACCTCCTGATAGACCGGCTCGCGATAGCGGGGATCGATCAGATAAGTGGTGGTCTTGACGATATGCGAGAGGTCGCTTCCCGCCTCTTTCAGCAACTGTTCAACATTCTTCATTGCCTGCTCCGCCTGCGCCCGCGGGTCGCCGAGGCCAATCAGATTGCCGGCGAAGTCGGTGCCAACCTGGCCGCGAACGTAGACGGTATTGCCGGCCCGCACCGCCTGGCACAGATCGTTGTTCAGCGCCTGGTTCGGGTAGGTCTCTTTGGTGTTAAACATGCGAATACGGGTATGAGTTGGCATCAAAGCACTCCTTAAGGAAAACGGTTAACAGGACGGCTGGTAACGCTGGTACTGGCGCTGAATGGCGATCTGGTCGGCAATATATTTGGCATCGTGCCAGACGCCCCAGATAAAGGTGGACCCGCGCCGCGAGAGCCACGGCAAGCCGAGGAAATAGACGCCCGGCTCCGTCGATACGCCGCGGTGATGCTGTGGCCGCTGTGCGTCATCGAAGGCGTTGACCTTCAGCCAGCGATAGTCAGTGGTGTAGCCCGTCGCCCAGATGATGGTGCCGATCCCGGCCTCGGCCAGATTGAGACTGAGCAGCGGGTCGGTAACGCAGGCCGGATCGGGCAGAAATTCGCGGGCGGAGGGCTCTTCGGGCAGGTCCATGCCGTTGCGGGCCACCCACGCGTCCGCGGCGTCGAGCAGCGCAAGGTAGGAGGCATCGCCGCGGCGGATATTCTCCGCCAGGTCGGGGTGAAACAGTGCTTTGTCACCGTCAAAGCCGCGGGTCTGCCCCACTAACGTGACCCCCTGATGCGCCAGCTGGCGAAAATCGACGGTATGGCCACCGCGCGCGCCGCTCACCGCGATAGTGACATGCTCTTTACCTGGCGCATTGGCCGCGGCATCCCACATTCCCAGCACCCCGAGCCACCAGCAAAAATCGCGCTGACGATAGCGACGCGGCGGGCGGTCGTGCGCTCCCACCGACAGCCACACCGCGCGTCCGGCTCGCTGTAGCTCATCGGCAATCTGCACGCCGGAGGATCCTGCGCCAATCACCAGCACACCGCCCTCCGGTAGCTGCTGCGGGTTAAAATAGTGCGCGGAGTGGAGCTGCTGAATAGCCTGACTCTGTGGGGCGATGGCCGGGATCACTGGCCGCTGAAACGGCCCGGTGGCCGCTACGATCCGCTGCGCTTCAATCCCCCCCTGCGAGGTGTCAATACGAAAGCCCGGCCGTCCGACGAGGCGTTCGGCGCTGAAAACCTCCACCCCGGTACGGATCGGCGCATTGAAGCTGCGGGCATAGGCGGCAAAATAGTCTGCCACCTGCTCTTTGCCGACAAAGCTGTCTGCCGGGCAGTCCGGGAACACCATCCCCGGGAACCGATCGTGCCAGGCCGGGCCGTTGGCGACCAGCGAATCCCAGCGTCCGCTGCGCCAGGCCTGGGCAATACCCTGCTTTTCCAGCACCAGGTGGGGGATATCCAGCCGGGTCAGATGCTCGCTCATGGCGACGCCCGCCTGCCCCGCGCCCACCACCAGGGTATCGATCTCGGTAATCTGTTCAGTCATTTCGCTATCCTTCAAGCACAGTTGCCGACGACGTCGCCGGAATTGACGGCTTTCAGGTTATTTAACTGTGACGAATTGGTAAAATATTATAAAACGATCGACTGAATAGAATTTTGCGAGGCTGAGTGACGACAAAAAATAATGCCTGCCGGATCGACAGGCGTTATTTCAGGCGTGAGTTGGGGTTAATTCGATGCTGCGACAATAATCCATAAACAGTTGCGTCGGCCGCGTGGGCTCATTATTCGCGAGATGCGCCATAATTAAGGTCGAGGCGGGCATCTCGTCGGCAATATCCCGCTGCACCACTCTTTCACCATCGTAGGTCATGTCGCAGCAGGGCCGGGTGACCAGTACCGAAAAACCCAACCCCTGACCCACCATACAGCGCACCATTTCAATGGAGGGGGAACTGTAAGCCACTTCCGGGTGATAACCCTTTTCCTTAAAGATGGAGATAAAATAATTTTTACTGGGGACCGCATCGAGGAGGATCATCGGCTCACGGCTCAGCTCCTGCAGCGTCACCTGCGCCTTCTGCGCCAGCGGATGCGCGGCGGGCAGCAGCGCGTAGGGTTTATGCGGGGCATTGAGCCGTTCTTTATTGATCGAATGGCCGAGCTCCAGATCGTAGACCAGCGCCAGGTCGAAGCGGCCGCGGTGCAGGCCATGCATCAGCTCATGCTGTTCGCCGTCGTACAGATGCAGGGTGATTTCCGGATAGCATTTCTTAAACCCGGCCACCAGCTTCGGCATATACAGCGGGGCCACCGATTCAAAGCAACCGATGGAGATCATGCCAGAAACCAGCTCTTTATCCGCTCGCGAATTCTGTTCGAACTCCCAGGACAGGCGCAGCAGCTCTTTCGCTTTATCGTAGATCCGCCGACCGCTGGAGGTGAGCGAAACGCCCTGCGCGTGGTGGCGAATAAACAGCTGCTGGTCGAAGGTGCTCTCTAGATTCTTGATGGCAATCGAAATCGACGGCTGCGCAATGTGCAGCTGGCGGGAGGCCTCGGCGATACTCTCCGTCTCCACCACGGTGACGAAATATTTGAGCTGCTTCAGGGTAAATCGGTTCATAGCATCACCATTGATAAAATATGGTCCGGCGCACGTGGGGAATAGTTTTCCTCTAAGTCCCAAGCAATCCGCGTGCCACCCCCGGAAAAGAGCGGCGCGTTGCCCGACAAGGGGCGGCAATATTTATTATTGCTCTACGCCCGCGTGGTTTATTTCCGCCGTTGCACCATCATGCGCCACGCTGCACGCCAGACAGGCAGCAGCTGCCCCAGTTTCGCGCAAAATACCCTTCCCCCACAAAATAGCGTTATTGAATTACTGTCATTGTTTTTAAATTGTTTACACAAAGTATCTCAGCAATCACTTTAAATTCCATATCGTTAATATCGTTGTATAGTTTTTTTAAACTTAAAGGCCAAAAATTTACTAATTGCCTCTGAAAGCATCCTGCCAGCATAGTGTATTCGCACGATGAATACCGGTGGCTCCCCATTACGGCACAGCCGAGCCACTTTAATTTTTGATAATTATGACGAGTGAAATAGCCCATGACGTTTAACTGGAACTACATGTTAAGCCTGCTCAGCGATGCCGATTTTTGGTGGGCCACCTGGACCGTCATTAAATTAAGTCTGCTGACCTGGGGCTGCAGTATTGTGCTCGGATTTATTCTGGCGCTGGCCAAACAGTCGCCGCGCGGCTGGTTATCCACCCCAGCCCGGCTGTATATCTGGTTATTTCGCAGTATGCCGCTGCTGGTCCTGCTGATTTTTGTCTACAACATGCCGCAGGCGCTGCCCTCCTTCGCCCCGGTGCTGAACGATCCCTTCTGGGCCGGCCTGCTGGCGATGGTTCTCAGCGAAGCGGCTTATATCGCCGAGATCCACCGCGGCGGATTGCTCTCCATCCCTCGCGGGCAGAGCGAAGCCGCGCGGGCCCTGGGGTTGCGCTACGCCGGGATCCAGTGGCGGGTGATCATCCCCCAGGCGCTGCGCGTCGCCCTGCCGGCGCTGGCCAATGAATATATCGCCATCGTGAAGCTCAGTTCACTGGTGTCGGTGATCTCCCTGACCGAAATATTGATGGTCGGCCAGCAGCTCTACTCGCAGAACTTTCTGGTCATGGAGACGATGACGGCCGTGGCGTTTTATTACATCTTTATCGTCACGGTGTTCGATTTTCTGCTGAAACGGCTGGAGAACTACCTTGACGTAACCCAGCGCAATACCGCTCGTCCGGTAGATGCCGAGATGCAGCGGCTGGCCAGCGCCCGCCGCCCGGCGATGGCGCGCAGCGTCACCCAGAGTCATGAGCCGGCACTGCAGGCCTCTAAGCTGCATAAGGCCTACAACAACGTCGAAGTGCTGGGGGCGGTGAGCCTGCAGATCCAGCCCGGCGAGGTGGTCTCGGTCATCGGTCCGTCAGGCTCGGGGAAAACCACCCTCATTCGCCTGCTGAACGGTCTTGAGCAGATCGATAACGGCGAAATTCAGATTAACGGCCAACCCTTTATTCACCTCGACCGCCAGGGGCAGCAGAAGCCGCGCTTTATGGAGAATGCCGAACATCGCCTGAACATCGGCATGGTGTTCCAGAGCTTTAACCTGTTCCCGCATCTGACCGTGTTCGGCAATCTGCTGCTGGCCCCGCGCTATCACCATCTGGCAAGTGACGCGGAGCTGCGCCAGCACGCCTGCGAACTGCTGCACAAAGTGGGCATGCTGGAGCACGCCTGGAAGTATCCACACCAGCTCTCCGGCGGACAGCAGCAGCGGGTGGCGATCGCCCGCGCCCTGATGATGCGTCCGCAGATCATGCTGTTCGATGAGCCCACCTCGGCGCTGGATCCGGAAAAAGTGAATGAAGTGCTGCAGGTTATCGAATCCCTGGCCCACGAAGGCATCACGATGGTCATCGTCACCCACGAGATGAACTTCGCCTTCAAAGTGTCTGACCGGATCGTGTTTATGGAGAAAGGCCGGGTGGTGTGCGATGACACGCCGCAGGCGATGCGTAGCGGGCATCACCCGCGGGTCGAGGCCTTTCTGAAAGATGTTTCTCTGGCTTAACTATCGGAACGTGAAGAGGAAAAACTATGATTGCGCAGTGGCAAATTGATCAGTTTCATCAGCAGGGTTTTCTAGTGGTCGAAGAAGTGCTTTCCAGCGCTGACATCGCCGCCCTGCAGAGCGATTTCGACGGCTGGGTCGAGGAGAGCCGCCGCCACGCGACGGCGTGGGGAGAAACCCTCGACGGGCGGCCACGTTTCGATATCGAACGCGACCATGCTCCCGACCATCCGTCGCTGCGCCGGGTCGCCTCACCGACGGAGATCTCCGAGGCCTATCGCCATACTGCGCTGAATTCGCGGATGGCTACCATCGCCGCGCAGTTGATCGGCGGCAGCGGCACCCGCTTTCATCACAGCAAAATTAACTCCAAGCTGCCGCACACCGCCACCGAGGTGAAATGGCATCAGGATTTCCTCTTCACCCCACACAGCAATGACGACATCATCACCGCTCTGCTGATGGTCAGCGAGGTGACGCCGGAGAATGGCCCGCTCAACGTGGTGCCGGGCAGCCATCAGGGGCCGCTGTGGACCCACTGGCAGGAGGGGCGCTTCACGGGGGCGGTGGATGATGAGGTGGTGGCGACGCACTGCCAGCAGCCGCAGGCCTGTTTTGGCCCGGCGGGCTCGGTCTGCTTTATGCATACCCGCCTGCTGCACGCCTCCAGCCCCAACGAGACCGCCCTGCCGCGCACCCTGTTCATCAGCGTCTACGCCGCCGAGGATGCGCTGCCCTTCGGCGAAAACCCGCTGCCGAGCCGCCATGCCGGCCAGCTGGTGGCCGGGGAAGAGAGCGGTCTGGTGCGCAGCACCGATAACCAGCTTCGCCTGCCGCAGAAGCCGCGCGGCGCTTCGTTTTTTGTTCAGCAGGCCGGTACCGATCGCGCCAGCATGTAATTCGCCCACACTCCGGAGGTTTTATGACACGCTTTTTCGCACCACGCCCGCTGGCTCTGCTGCTCTGCGCAGTGGGGGCTCTGACATCCCTGAACGCGCTGGCCTTCCAGCAAAGCGGTAAGATCACCGCTGGTTCGGACATGACCTTTTTCCCTTACGAGTACATGGAGAACAATAAGCCGGCGGGGTTTGATATTGAACTGCTCAACGGCCTGGCGAAGAGCATGGGCCGTGAAGCAGTGAATATCGATACCCGCTTCCCCAACCTGATCCCCGGGCTGCAGGGCGGGCGCTTCGATATCACCAACTCGTCGATGTACATTACCGCCGAGCGCCTGAAGGTGATCGACATGGTGCCGTACCTGAAAAGCGGGGAGGCGATCCTCGCCCGCAAAGGGAGCGACTACCAGCCTAAGACGCCGGAAGACTTCTGCGGGCATAAAATCGGCTCGATGGGCGCCACCTCGTGGCTGGCGCAGTTACAGAAGCTTTCCGCCGACTACTGCGTGAAGAAAGGGCTGAAGCCAATTGCGTTGAGCGTCTATACCACCGACCCGCAGACCACCCAGGCGCTGCTGTCGCGCGCAGTGGATGCGCAGATCACCGACGCCGCCGTGGCGCGCGGGGTGGTGGAAAAGCTGGGCAACCGGGTGGTTATCTCCTCTGACACGCTGATCTATCCGGTGCTGAACGGCTTTGGCGTTAAAAAAGGCAACATGGAGGTGAAAAACGCCCTCGAAGAGGCGCTGAAAAAATACAGCGCGACGCCGGAATATGCCGCCCTGCTGAAGAAATATCACTTCCAGGCGCCGACGGAAGAGGATCTGCAGACCCTGATGCCGAAAGCGGAGTAATGCCCATGCGCGATTCCGATGAAGAGCAGATCCGCATCGACCTGGCGGCCACCTTTCGCATCATTGCCCATCTCGGCATGCATGAGGCGGTGGCCAACCATTTCAGCGCCGCGCTCTCCGCTGACGGGAAAACGTTTTTACTCAACCCGAAGTGGAAACACTTTTCGCGCATCCGCGCCAGCGATCTGCTGGTGCTGAACGCCGATGATGAACGTTGCGCCGCGCGCCCTGACGTCGATGCCACCGCGTGGGCCATCCACGGGCAGATCCATCAGCGACTGCCCGACGTGCGGGTGGTGCTGCATCTGCACCCGGTGTACACCACCAGCCTCGCCTGTCTGGCGACGCCGCAGATCCTGCCCATCGACCAGAACACGGCCCGCTATTTTAACCGGGTCGCCGTCGATACCCTGTACGGCGGGATGGCGGACACCGCGGCAGAAGGCGCCCGGCTGGCGGGGCTGCTGGCAGATAAACGCCGTCTGCTGATGGGCAACCATGGGGTGCTGGTGACCGCCCCGAACATCGGCGAAGCGTTCGACGATATCTGGACCCTGGAGCGCGCCTGTCAGATCCTGATCACCGCCTGGTCAACCGGCCAGCCGCTGAAGGTGCTGTCAGACGCGGTGGCGGAAAAAACCGCCCAGGACTGGGAGAAGATTGCCGATTTCTCCAGGCAGCACTTTGCCGAGATGAAGCAGTTGATGATCGACCTCGATCCCTCCCTGGTGGACTAACCCCGCGCCAGCCCGGGTCAGCCCGGGCCGTCGCTGGCCGCCGCCAGCAGCGGCACGATGATATCGCTGAGCGGCGTCGGAATGCCGTGCTGACGCCCGCGACGCTGCACCACGCCGTTACGAATATCCCACTCCAGCGGTCGGCCATTGAGGCGATCGATCAGAATAGAGGTGCTTAAGTCGGCAGGCGCCCGATGAAAGCCGGCGATAATCTCCTCCGGCACGCTGTCGCTCAGGGCGGCCCCTTCCGCCCGCGCCACCTGTAGGCATTCGCGCAGATAAGCCAGTCCGAGGGCAGTGATGTCCTCCCGGGCGAACATCCCGGCGCGGCGTCCGGTCAGCACCATCAGTCCGGCAACCGCGTTCTGCAACAGTTTGCGCCAGGCCACGGTGGTAAAATCAGCCGCCAGGTCCACCGCGCAGCGGGTTCCCGCCAGCGCCTGCTGCACCCGCTCTGCCCCCGGCAGATCCGGCAGCGTCAGGCGCGGCGTGGCGCGCAACCAGACAGAGGCATCGGCATCGCGCTGCGCCGGGAACCAGACCACCGACGGCAGCACCGTCGCGCCGCCGGTCAAGGGGGCAAACTGCTGGCGCTGCTCAACGCCGTTTTGCAGCACGCACACCACGGTGTCAGGGGAACACAGGGCCGTCAGCCAGGGGGCGATGGCCTCCGTCTGGGTGGTTTTCACCGCGACAAAGACCAGGTCGAAGGGGGCGGCTATCGCCATCGGGTCGGTGTACACCGGGCCGGGCACCACGATCTCACCCTCGTCAGTGCGCAGCACCAGCGCCGAATGGGCGGTACGCCCGCAGACCATCGGTGCCCTCCCCCTCTCAAACAGGGCGGCGGCAATCGTGGTGCCGATGGCGCCGGGACCAATTAGCGCAACCTTAGGAAATGCTGTCATGCCGAAGACCTCCTGATGATTCACCGCCCAGATTAGGCAAAGATTGCCCTCCACAGTAGCGAGAAAGACCGGAGGTCGGCAAGGGGCGCGTCGGGAAAAGCCTTTCGCCTTCCCCGACGGAGGGTTAGTAGCGCACGCAGACGGATTTGGTTTCGCACCAGCCGTCGAGCCAGTCAGGGCCGAAATCGCGGCCGGTACCAGACTGCTTCATGCCGCCGAAAGGCAGGTTGGCGTCAATCAGGGTATGGCTGTTGACCCATACCGTTCCCGCCTGCAGACGGTCGGTGTAGTTCAGGGCCTGGGTCAGATCGCGGGTCCAGACGCTGGCGGTCAGACCAAAATCGCTGTCGTTGGCCAGGCGCAGCGCCTCCTCGCCATCGGCCACTCGCACCAGGTTCACCACCGGGCCAAAAACCTCCTCACGGCTGAGACGCAGTCCGGCGTCGGGGTTTACCACCAGCGTTGGCGGAATATAGTACCCTCCCGCATCTGGTCCGGCGCTGCCGCTGATGAGCTCTGCCTTCTGCTGGCGAGCCTCTTCGAGGTAGGCCGCCACCTTGTCGCAGTGGGCCCGGGAGACCACCGGGTTGATCTGCGCCGTCTCCTGCATACCCGGCCCCACCTGCAGCGATTTCACCGCCTGCTCGAAGCCGCTGACCAGGGTGTCAAACAGCGGCGCTTCGATGTAGATCCGCGAGCTGGCGGCGCAGACCTGCCCCTGATTGAGGAAGCTTCCGGTCATCAGCCCCTCAATAACCCACTGGGGGTCGGCGTCTTTGAGCACAATCGCCGGATTCTTGCCACCCAGCTCCAGCGTCACGCGGGTCAGGCGGTCGGCAGCCACGCGGGCAATCTGTTTCCCGGTCGCCGTCGAGCCGGTAAAGCTAACCTTCGCCACCTGCGGATGGGCGGTCAGCGCCGCGCCGCAGCCGGCGCCGCTGCCGGTGACCACGTTGAACACCCCGTCAGGAATGCCCGCCTGGGTCGCCAGCTCCGCCACCCGCAGCAGGGTCAGCGGGGTGGTTTCCGAGGGTTTGATGACGATCGAACAGCCCGCCGCCAGGGCCGGCATGACCTTCCACATGCCGATCATCAGCGGGAAATTCCACGGGACGATGCCCGCCACCACCCCGACCGGCTCTTTTTTGGTCCACGCCTGGTAACGCGCCCCTTGCGGGAACGGGATCGAAACGTCCAGCGTCCGGCCGCTGATCTTGGTGGTCAGCCCCGCGGTGTAGCGCATCCAGTTCAGGGTGCAGCCGACCTCAAAGGCGCGGGAGATGGCAATGGATTTCCCCTGCTCGAGGGTTTCCAGTTGCGCCAGCTCTTCGCCGTGCTGCTCCACCAGATCGGCAAAACGCAGCAGGATGCGTTCACGGTCAGCCGGGGTGCGCCCGGCCCAGCGGCGATCGACAAAAGCGCGCCAGGCGGACATCACCGCCCGGTCGACATCCGCCGGGCTGGCGTCGGCGGTGGTGGCAATCGCCTGCCCGGTGGCCGGATCCCAGACGGTTAACCGGTTTTCGCTCTGCGCGGCGCAGGGGGCGCCGTCGATATACAGGCCATGCTGACGGTCTAAAAACTGCTGGACGCTGGCAAGCAGCGCTATCTGTGAGGTGGACATACCCTTTCCTTATTCATCGCGGATAGTGCTTTCAGTCTATGTCTGGTTGGCGGTTGGCGCTTTTTTCTCTGTGACATTCGTTTGCGCCGCTGTGACAGTCGCCGCAATTCCGTCGTCTGCCCTCGCAGAAATGTGCCGCGGGTAATAGTTCTTTCATATACCCGCCATCGCGCCCTTGCCTGAGGCGACACAAATGCAACAATGCGGAAACATTGTTATTACAGGAGAAGGGCGAATGATGACCACGGCAGAGGGGGGGCTGGCATATCAGCGCTGGCTGGCGACGATCAATCAGGTCTGCGGCCATTTCGCCGCCCGGCCGCTGGAGGGGCGCTTCCACGGCGAGATTGACACCCGCTACGCCGGTAACCTCAAGGTCAGCACGGTCACCGCCGCCGGCGTTAATCTCTACCGCACACACAATGAGATAAAACGCGATAACGACGCCTGGTTCTATACCGTGTTTCAGCTCGCCGGCGAAGCCATCATCGAACAGGACGATCGCCAGGTGACGCTGGCGGCAGGCGATATCACGTTAATCGACGCCGCCCGCCCCTGCTCGATTGTCTGGCAGCAGACCTCGCGTCAGGCCTCGCTGCTGCTGCCGCGCCAGCGGGTGGCGCCCACAGGGGACATCACTACCGCCTGCCGGCTGGACAAATCTCTGCCAATGGTCCAGCTCAGCCAGCGACTGCTGCTGGAAAGCATGGGCGGCACGACGCTCTCCGCCAGCGAGAGCGAAGCCGCGCTGGAGGCGATCGCCTGCCTGTTGCGCCCGGTGCTGCATCAGCGCGATCCTGCCCCTTCCCGGCGGGAAAAGCAGTTTCAGAAGATTATTGCGTTAATCGATGCGTCCATTCAGTCGGAGCATCTGCGTCCGGAGTGGCTGGCCAGCGAGACGGGCATGTCGGTACGCAGCCTGTACCGGCTGTTTGCCGACCAGGGGCTGGTGGTGGCGCAGTATATTAAGAACCGGCGGTTGGATCTGTGTGCCCAGGCGTTACAGAATGTCCATGACGATGAAAAGCTGGCGGGGATCGGCTACCGCTGGGGCTTCAGCGACCACAGCCATTTCTCCACCGCCTTTAAGCAGCGCTTTGGCGTCACCCCGGGGGAATACCGCAAGCGCTGTCGCTAATTATTTGCGCAGCCACTGGCCGTTCAATCCCTGGACGTACTCCCCGGGCTGCGCGCGGGCCACCAGCTTCTGCCCGGCCATTTTCGCCACTTCATCCACCGGCAGATTGTTGTCATCCGCCAGCTGCTGGTAGCTTTCGCTGCGCGCGGCGTTAATCTGCTTTACCAGCGCCAGCGTCTCTTTATCCTGACGCAGCGGCGCGAGATAGCCGTTCAGCGTCTCCCCCACTCGTCCCTGCTGGCGCGCTTCGCTCAGGGTCAACGCCAGCGCGGGCGCGCTGAGTAAAGCCAGCGTCAGCGCCGCGGTTAACAGTCGTTTTCTCATCGTCGCCTCAGAACAAATCGCTGCGGGATTTGAGCAGGTTTTCCACATCCTTATCGACCTTGATATGGATCTCATGCTCAATTTTGACATTCATATTGATGGTGATGGGCTCTTTCGACGCCGCGATTTCGATGCGCGGCGTACAGCCGGCGAGCAGCATCGACGCCACCATGGCCAGTAACAGCTTCTTCATTTAGGTTCCTTACATGTCTTACCGTCCGTACAGCGCCGTACGGGCAGCGTAGCATTCTGCTCGAGCCACGCCTGTAAATTGTCGCCGAAGCGCAAACTGCGCCACAGGTCGAAAATATTCTCTTCATGAGCGTAGTTTAAATGCACGGTACTGCTTTTCCCTTCCACCCGGCTGGTGCCGTTGATGCTGGCCTTAAGCGTCAACACGCCCAGATTATCGAGGTTAATCTGCGTCCACGAGCGGGAGATTTCCATATAGCGCAGCCAGTTAATCGCCGCCCCGGCGGAGACGTTATCCGCCACCAGCGCATCGGCGGTGTCTTTATCCAGCCGCAGGGTCATCGGTCCGTCATTGCGCAGCCAGCCGTCGTGGATGATCCATTGATTATTCTCCAGCCACAGCGGCAGCGCGCCGCTCACCGCGCCGGACATGGCGAACTGTTTCACCTTGACGGCGCTGGTCAGTTCGCTGCTGGAGATATGCTGCAGGCGGATCAACGCCGGGTCGCGCTGCGGCATACGCAGCTGCAGCAGTGTCAGTTTCCCGCCTAACAGATCGACGCTGACGTCGCTGAGCTGCAGCGGATTGGCCTCGCTCCACGGCCAGGTGCCCTGCAGGTCCGCCGTCAGATTACGCGCTGTGACCTGGTTGACGATTTCGCCAATGCGCAGGGAGACCGGGCGGCGGATGCCCAGCTGCCAGTGACCGTCGCTGAAGCGGAACGGCAGGACGAAGTCGACGCCGTTGATCTGGTTATCCGGCATCCAGGCGCTGCCGCCCTTCAGGACGCCATGGCCGCCCGCCTCAAATCCCTGCCCGGCTGCCGCCGAGAAGGCCACCTGCGCGTAGAGACTGCCTTCGCGCAGATTCATCTTCCAGTCCGGCGGCACCAGCGGCTGGAACACCGTTAGCGACTGTTTTGGCCACCACGCCTGGCCGCGCAGCCGTTCGCCATCCCAGCGCCCGGACAGACGCACCGGACCGATAGCCTCGGCATGCAGGGCGCCGGTGAACTGGAACCACGTCGGGTCCCGACCGTCGAGGGCGAATTTCAGCGTTGAGGCCGGGAGATAGCTGCCGCCGGAGAAGGTGGTTTTGGCGGCGTCCAGCGACAGCGCGCCGGTCAACCGCGGATGCTCAGCATCGCGCAACCAGCGGATCGGCTGCTCGAGGGTCAGACGCGGGGTGCTGACCCGCATTGTGCCGTACTCAAGCTTATCGAAGCCGGTGGAGAGGCTGCTCAGGGTAATAGCATTGTCGCGCCACTCCCCGCTGCCCTTCACATCCCAGCGCGCCTGCATCGGGGTAAAATGTCCCTCGCCCCAGTAGCGCCACTGCCAGCGGCCGCTGTCGGGCAGAAAATCGCTCGCCTGACCGTCCAGATGCAGCGTAAAGTCGCCCATCTGCTGCTCATGGGCGCGAAGGATCGCCTGCAGGCGGCCATCGACGCCCTGCTGAGTGACCTTAACCCCGGCCAGCGGCCAGCGGATTTCGTCAATATTCAGCGCGTCGATCACCCGCCCGCGCGAGCGCAGCAACGCACCGGGGTGAAAAGCCAGCTGCGGGCTGATCAGCGGCCCGCTGAGCTGAGCCGGCAGCGCCGCGTATAGTATCATCTCCCCCAGCTTGGCCTCGCCGGTGAGCCGCAGCGGCAGATCGCTGTTATCCATGCTCAGCTTGCCCGGACCAATATTCAGTACCGCATTGCCCTTCCCGGCATGCCCCTCGGTGAGAACATTCAGGCGACCGCTGACGATCATCTGTTCGGTGCCCTGCTGCCAGTTACCCACCGACAGCGCCACCCGCCCGCGCAGCGGATACGCCTCGTAACGGGTGCGCCAGCGGCCGTCGCTGATAGTGATCCGCTCCGGGGTGATCTCCCACGGCAGGTCCAGAATAGGCTCTACCTCACCCCGCGGGGTGACCAGCAGCTGGCCGCGATTGTGCTGCCACTCGAGCTCAGCATCGATCCATTCCGCAGTCTGCGGGAATTCGAAGGTGCCCTGCATCTGGCCGTCGACCGGCAGACCATCCGGCACCAGTGGCAGATGGAAGGTCCCCACCAGCTTCACCGGCGGCTGATCGTCAGTCAGCCGGGCGCTGAACTGGCTGACGGTGAGCGCCTGGCCGCGCAGGCGCGCCTGCAGACTCAGTTCCTTCCCGGCAAAGCCGATATCCTGCTGCGCAGGCGTTAATGACATTACCAGCCGCCCCTGCCATTTCTCCCACGGCGAGAGCCGCAGATTGTCAATGGTTAACCAGCTATAGGGCAACATCGATTGCCATTCGGCAAGCGTGCGCGGTGAACCGGGAGAGGGATCGCTGGCCGGCAATTTGCTCAGGCAGGCGCTGTTGATCTCCAGCTGGCCAATATGCAGCCGCCAGCGGCTGGGACGCGAGAGACGGGCATCGGTCACCCGGGCGATTTCACAGTCGCCCACCAGATAACGCAGATCGGGGATCAGCAGGGCCGACCGCGTCAGGCGCGGGCTCTCCTGCAAAGAGATACGCGTGCCCACGGGCAGCCAGATGCCCGCCAGCGTCGGCACCCAGTGGGTTAGCGTCAACAGCAGGGTTAGCGGCAATAACACCAGAACTAACACCAGCGCGATGGCGGCTTTATATTTACCCTTCATGGGCAGTTAATATCCTGATTCAACATAAGTAAAAGCCGAAAGGCGTCCATTGTGACACGTTCGACCAGTGAGTGAAAGTTTACGGCCTGTTAAAGCATAGTTGCCAGCCGGACTCGCGGCGCGACGTTCGGCCATAATCATTTAACTGTTGTTTAAGTCGCTCCTGCCACACTCCAGCCAGACGGGAATAGCTTGCGGGAGAGGCGGTGTCGTTAATTATCTCGCTCATAGAGAGCGCACAGGACCACTATCCATGGGTATTGCTGATTGTTTTTCTGCTTACCTTCACTAAATCCTGCGCATTGGTCTCGCTGGCAATCCCCGGCACCTCCGGCCTGCTGCTGCTGGGGACATTCGCTTCCGCCAGCCTCGGACATTTCCTGTTAATGTGGTCCAGCGCCAGCCTCGGCGCCATCGGCGGATTCTGGCTATCGTGGCGGCTGGGCATTCGCTACCGTCATCGCCTCACCCATCTATGCTGGCTGACCGCCGAGCGTCTGGCCCGCAGCCGCCTCTTCTTTCAGCGCTATGGCCCGTGGGCTATCTTTTTCAGCCGCTTTCTCTCTCCCCTGAGGGCTACGCTGCCCTTCGTTAGCGGCGCCAGCAGTCTGCCGCTGTGGTCGTTTCAGCTGGCTAACGTCAGCTCCGGTCTGCTGTGGCCGCTTCTGCTGCTCGCCCCCGGCGCTTTCAGCCTCAGTTTGTGGTGAAAAAACTTTGTCTTTCAAAGAGATTCCGCAAGTCCGCGATATGCTCTAGAATTAGGATTAGCACCCTCTCATTAAACTATTTTTTAATAATTGTACGATTATTTTAAATATGCTACCGTGACGGTATAATCACTGGAGAAAAGTCTTATGAAAATCGCGGTTTATAGTACGAAGCAGTACGATAAAAAGTACCTGCAGCACGTTAATGATGCATACGGCTTTGAACTGGAATTCTTCGATTTCCTGCTGACAGCGAAGACTGCCAAAACCGCCAACGGTTGCGAAGCGGTATGTATCTTCGTCAATGACGACGGCAGCCGCCCGGTGCTGGAAGAGCTGAAGGCCCACGGGGTGAAATATATCGCCCTGCGCTGCGCCGGGTTTAACAACGTCGACCTTGAGGCGGCAAAGGAGCTTGGCCTGCGCGTCGTGCGCGTTCCAGCTTACTCTCCGGAAGCGGTCGCTGAGCATGCGATCGGTATGATGATGTCGCTCAACCGCCGCATCCACCGCGCTTACCAGCGTACCCGCGATGCCAATTTCTCCCTCGAAGGCCTCACCGGCTTCACCATGTACGGCAAAACCGCCGGGGTGATCGGCACCGGGAAAATTGGCGTAGCGATGTTGCGGATCCTCAAAGGCTTCGGCATGCGCCTGCTGGCGTTCGACCCGTACCCAAGCGCCGCCGCGCTGGAGCTGGGGGTGGAATATGTTGACCTCGCCACGCTGTACAAGGAATCGGACGTGATCTCCCTGCACTGTCCGCTGACCGACGAAAACTACCACCTGCTCAATCGCGAAGCTTTCGATCAGATGAAAGACGGGGTGATGGTGATCAACACCAGCCGCGGCGCCCTGATCGACTCTCAGGCGGCCATCGACGCCCTGAAGCACCAGAAAATTGGCGCGCTGGGGCTGGACGTTTATGAGAACGAACGCGATCTGTTCTTTGAAGACAAATCCAACGACGTGATCCAGGACGATGTCTTCCGCCGCCTCTCCGCCTGCCATAACGTGCTGTTTACCGGCCACCAGGCGTTCCTCACCGCCGAGGCGCTGATCAGCATTTCGGAGACCACTCTGGGTAACCTGCAGCAGGTCGCCAACGGCGAAACCTGTCCGAACGCCATCGTCTGACGCCTTTCCCTTTTGTGCTCCTCTCCCGGGGGGAGCACATTCAGATAATCCCCACAGATCCCTGCTGCGATACCGTTACACTGGCTTGGTTTTATTAGTTATATGATTGTTTTGGAGTGAAAATGAACAAATTTGCGGCGCTTCTGGCGGCAGGTATGCTGCTGTCCGGCTGTGTCTATAACAGTAAGGTGTCCACCGGTGCGGAACAGCTGCAGCATCATCGTTTCGTGCTGACCAGCGTCAACGGCCAGGCGGTCAACGCCAGCGACCGGCCGCTGGAGCTAAGCTTCGGTGAGAAGATGGCTATTACCGGCAAGATGTATGTATCCGGCAATATGTGCAACGGCTTTAGCGGGGAAGGTAAAGTGTCGGACGGCGAGCTGAAGGTCAAATCGCTGGCGATGACCCGGATGCTGTGCCACGACGCCCAGCTCAATACCCTGGATGCGACGATCGGCAAGATGCTGCGCGAGGGTGCGCAGGTCGATCTGACGGAAAACCAGTTGACGCTGGCGACCGCCGACCAGACGCTGGTCTATAAGCTCGCCGACCTGATGCACTAGCCGGCGTTGAGGTGCCGCTGACGCTGCCCCGCGACGGGGCCGCTGTTAGTAGCCGCAGCTGCCGCCCGCCAGCGCCTGCTCGCTGCAGCGTTTGCCGTTCGGCAGCGCGCACATGCCAATCGCCGAACCATCGAGCTGACGAGCCACCGATAACGAGCCGCCTATCATGGCGCAGTTGGCCTGACCGGCGTCGCTCATCGCCGCCCGCATTCCCGGCGTGACGTGCGCCGCCGTGGCCTGCTGAACGGGTTCACTACTGCACGCGGACAGCAACAGCGCCGCACATCCTACTAACATCGCAGCTCGCATTCTCTCTCCCCTCGGAAACGTCTTAAAAAAGCAAACCCCAGAATAATAGGCAGCGTGGCGGGCGGCGTCGAGAGGGGAAGTACGTATTTATGCGCCTCATTAACATTTTCTAGCAAATTTTCGCCGAAAGCTTGATCTGCCTCGGCCATGTCGCCCGGCGCAGGTGGTTCCTCTCCCGGCAGGAAGCCATTTTCTCCGCGAACCACGCAAAATATTGATCTGGTCACGGGTACCCGGCGCATTGAGGACACAAATGCAAAAATGGCGGGGTCAGCGGTTTGCTAAACTACCCCTTATATAATTACAGGGCGCGTCGCGGTTTCACGCGTCCATTCTTTTGCGCAATGTAAGGGTGTCTTCATATGATTACGATTGATGGTAATGGCGCGGTCGCTTCCGTCGCGTTTCGCACCAGTGAAGTTATCGCCATCTACCCGATCACGCCCAGTTCAACGATGGCGGAACAGGCTGACGCCTGGGCCGGCAATGGGCTGAAAAACGTCTGGGGCGATGTTCCCCGCGTGGTCGAAATGCAGTCGGAGGCGGGCGCCATTGGCGCCGTACATGGCGCGCTGCAGACCGGCGCCCTCTCCACCTCCTTTACCTCATCGCAGGGCCTGCTGCTGATGATCCCCACCCTGTACAAACTGGCCGGCCAGCTGATGCCGTTTGTGCTGCACGTCGCCGCCCGCACTGTCGCTACCCATGCGTTGTCGATCTTCGGCGACCATTCCGATGTCATGGCCGTCCGCCAGACCGGGTGCGCCATGCTGTGCGCCAGCAGCGTCCAGGAAGCGCAGGATTTCGCGCTGATCTCGCATATCGCCACCCTGCAAAGCCGGGTGCCGTTTATTCATTTCTTTGATGGTTTCCGTACTTCGCACGAAATCAACAAAATCGCCCCGCTGGCGGATGACACTATTCGCGCCCTGCTGCCGCAGGATAAGATCGCTGAGCATCGCCAGCGCGCGCTCAACCCGGAACACCCGGTGATCCGCGGAACCTCGGCCAACCCCGACACTTATTTCCAGTCCCGGGAGGCCACCAATCCGTGGTACGACGCGGTGTATGACCATGTCGAGAAAGCGATGGACGATTTCGCTGCCGCCACCGGCCGTCAGTACAAACCGTTTGAGTTTTACGGCCACCCGCAGGCAGAGCGCGTGATCGTCATTATGGGCTCGGCCATCGGCACCTGCGAAGAGGTGGTCGATGAGTTGCTGAGTCGCGGCGAGAAAGTCGGCGTGCTAAAAGTCCGCCTCTATCGCCCGTTCTCCGCCGCCCACCTGCTGGCGGCGCTGCCGGAAAGCGCCCGCGCGGTTGCCGTACTGGATCGCACCAAAGAACCCGGCGCGCTTGCCGAACCGCTTTACCTCGACGTGATGACCGCCCTGGCGGAAGCCTTTAACCGCGGCGAGCGCGAGACGCTACCGCGCACTATCGGCGGCCGCTACGGTCTCTCCTCCAAGGAGTTTGGTCCGGAATGCGTGCTGGCGATATTCAGTGAACTGCAGGCCGCCCAGCCGAAGCCGCGCTTTACCGTCGGGATCTATGATGACGTGACCAACCTGTCGCTGCCGCTGGGCGAAAATACCCTGCCGGCAGAGGCCAAGCTCGAGGCCCTGTTCTACGGCCTCGGCAGCGATGGCAGCGTGTCAGCCACCAAAAACAACATCAAAATCATCGGCAACTCGACCCCGTGGTTCTCCCAGGGCTATTTTGTCTATGACTCGAAGAAAGCGGGCGGCCTCACCGTCTCGCATCTGCGGGTCAGCGAAAAACCGATTCGTTCATCGTATCTGATTTCGCAGGCTGATTTCGTCGGCTGCCACCAGCTGCAGTTTATCGATAAATACCAGATGGCCGAGCGGCTGAAGCCCGGCGGCATTTTCCTGCTCAACACGCCGTACAGCGCCGATGAGGTCTGGTCCCGCCTGCCCCAGGAAGTCCAGGCCACCCTGAATCAGAAAAAAGCGCGTTTTTACGTGGTCAACGCGGCAAAGATCGCCCGCGAATGCAGCCTCGGGGCGCGCATTAATACCGTGATGCAGATGGCCTTTTTCCATTTAACCCAGATCCTGCCGGGTGATAGCGCGCTGGCGGAACTGCAGGCAGCCATCGCCAAAAGCTACAGCAGTAAAGGTCAGGAGCTGGTGGAGCGCAACTGGCAGGCGCTGGCCCTGGCCCGTGAATCACTGGCGGAAGTACCGCTCCAGCCGGTGAACGCCAGCAGTCCGAACCGCCCGCCGGTGGTCTCCGACGCCGCGCCGGATTTCGTCAAAACGGTCACCGCCGCGATGCTGGCCGGGCTCGGCGATGCGCTGCCGGTCTCTGCCCTGCCGCCGGACGGCACCTGGCCCATGGGCACCACCCGCTGGGAGAAACGCAACATCGCCGAAGAGATCCCCATCTGGAAGGAAGCGCTGTGTACTCAGTGCAACCACTGCGTCGCCGCCTGCCCGCACTCGGCGATCCGCGCCAAAGTGGTCGCCCCGGAAGAGATGGAGAACGCCCCTGCCAGCCTGCATTCGCTGGATGTGAAATCCCGCGATATGCGCGGGCAGAAATACGTTCTGCAGGTCGCCCCGGAAGACTGCACCGGCTGCAACCTGTGCGTCGAAGTGTGTCCGGCGAAAGACCGCCAGAACCCGGAGATCAAGGCCATCAATATGATGTCCCGCCTGGAGCATGTGGAAGAGGAGAAGGTCAATTACGAGTACTTCCTCAACCTGCCGGAAATCGACCGCAGCAAACTGGAGCGCATTGATATTCGCACCTCGCAGCTGATAAGCCCGCTGTTTGAATACTCCGGCGCCTGCTCGGGCTGTGGCGAAACGCCGTATATCAAACTGCTGACCCAGCTGTACGGCGACCGAATGCTGATTGCCAATGCCACCGGCTGCTCCTCCATTTACGGCGGCAACCTGCCCTCGACACCGTACACTACCGACGCCAACGGCCGCGGCCCGGCGTGGGCCAACTCGCTGTTTGAGGATAACGCCGAATTCGGGCTCGGCTTCCGCTTGACCGTCGACCAGCATCGCCAGCGCGTGATGCGCCTGCTGAGCGAATTCGCCGACAAACTGCCGGTAGAGCTGAACGCGGCGCTGCACGCCGAGGCGACGCCGGAAGTTCGCCGCGAACAGGTGGCAGCCCTGCGTCAGGCGCTGGCCGGCGTGGCGGGAGCTGAAGAGCTGCTGACCGATGCCGACGCACTGGTGGAGAAATCCGTCTGGCTGATCGGCGGCGACGGCTGGGCTTACGATATCGGCTTCGGCGGCCTGGACCATGTACTGAGCCTGACGGAAAACGTCAATATTCTGGTGCTGGACACCCAGTGTTACTCCAACACCGGCGGGCAGGCGTCAAAAGCCACCCCGCTGGGAGCAGTGACTAAGTTTGGCGAGCATGGCAAACGCAAGGCGCGTAAAGATCTGGGCGTCAGCATGATGATGTACGGGCATGTTTATGTGGCGCAAATTTCGCTGGGCGCGCAGCTGAACCAGACGGTAAAAGCGATTCAGGAAGCGGAAGCCTATCCGGGGCCATCGCTGATCATCGCCTATAGCCCTTGCGAAGAGCATGGCTACGATCTGGCGCTCAGCCACGACCAGATGCGTCAGCTGACCGCCACCGGCTTCTGGCCGCTCTACCGCTTCGACCCGCGTCGGGCAGACGAAGGCAAGATCCCGCTGGCGCTAGATTCCCGTCCGCCATCAGACGCGCTGGCCGAGACGCTGCTTAATGAGCAACGTTTCCGCCGCCTGAACGCCCAGCAGCCTGAAGTGGCGGAGCAGCTATGGAAAGACGCCGCCGCTGATCTGCAGAAGCGCTATGACTTCCTCGCCCAGCTGGCTGGCAAAGCGGAGAAATCGCCAAGCGAAGGTTAACCGCCCCGTCACCTCTGTCCATAAAAAAAGCCCGAACACAACGTTCGGGCTTGTCGTTTTACCGATAAACAACATCATTCCGCAGAATGAGACGGCAACAATAAATTATTGGCATGACAATAAAGGCATATAACGCGCAAATAATACGTGATTAGCCCGGGCATGTATAATTTTTATTTTGTATATTATCTATAAATGCATTCAGCATAATTATCACCATTTCATTGGTATTATTTATTTTAGATTTTACTTATATCGTAACAATTGAGTCTTACCGGATCTCAGACCGCTCCTTTAGCATGAGTTCACTTCCCACCCGGAAGTTAAAACATAAAAACAGTTAAAGGAATTTCTTCATGAAAAGAAAAGTACTGGCCCTCGTTATTCCGGCTTTATTAGCCGCCGGTGCCGCGCATGCGGCGGAAATTTATAATAAAGACGGGAATAAATTAGATCTCTATGGCAAGGTAGATGGTCTGCATTATTTCTCCAGCGACTCGAAAAAAGACGGCGATCAAACTTATTTACGTTTTGGCTTTAAAGGCGAAACCCAGATCAACGATATGCTTACCGGCTATGGCCAGTGGGAATATAACGTTCAGGCCAACAACACCGAGACCTCCAGCGATCAGGCGTGGACCCGTCTGGCATTCGCCGGTATCAAAGTGGGCGATTATGGCTCCTTCGACTACGGTCGTAACTACGGCGTGCTGTACGACGTTGAAGGCTGGACCGATATGCTGCCGGAGTTCGGCGGCGACTCCTACACCTATGCGGATAACTTTATGGCAGGCCGCGCCAACGGCGTCGCAACCTACCGTAACAGCGATTTCTTCGGTCTGGTGGAGGGTCTGAACTTCGCCCTGCAGTATCAGGGTAAAAACGAAGGCCAGAACGCGCAGGATATCAACGTCGGCACCAATAACCGCAGCAGCGACAGCGATGTTCGCTTCGACAATGGCGATGGTTTCGGCCTCTCCACTTCCTACGACTTCGGCATGGGCATCAGCGCGGCGGCAGCTTACACCTCGTCTGACCGTACTAACGATCAGATGACCCAGACCAACGCGCGCGGCGATAAAGCGGAAGCATGGACCGCCGGCCTGAAGTACGACGCCAACGATATCTACCTGGCGGCCATGTACTCTGAAACCCGCAATATGACCCCGTACGGCAATGACGGCGTGGCCAATAAAACGCAAAACTTCGAAGTCACCGCGCAGTATCAGTTCGACTTCGGCCTGCGTCCGGCCATCTCCTACCTGCAGTCCAAAGGCAAAGATCTGTACAATAACGGCCGCTATGCCGATAAAGATCTGGTCAAATATATGGACGTTGGCGCGACCTATTACTTCAACCGTAATATGTCCACCTATGTTGATTACAAAATCAACCTGCTGGATGGTAACGACAAATTCTACGAAGACAACGGTATCTCTACCGATAACATCGTCGCCCTGGGCCTGGTTTACCAGTTCTGATGCGCCTGCCCGCCGGTTCCGGCGGGCTTTCCCCCACCCGCCTCGCTGCAGATAAAACAAAACGCTATATCTCGCGGACTAAAATAGCCGTCCGTTTAATGATATAGTCATGGCCAGTCAGTGCTTGCCCGAGGACGTCCATCATGCACCACCATCCGGTTAAATCTTCCCGAATTATCTCCGTCGCCTACGATGACGCCTCCGCCACCCTGGAAATCTATTTCTATCACCAGCCGCCATTACAATATACCGGGGTCCCACCGCGTATTTTTCATGATTTTTTACAGGTGGTGTCAAAAGGCCGGTATTATGACGGGGTGATCAAAGGAAAATTTCCCGAACGCAAGCTACGTTAATGTCAAAGTGTGACTGCGGTCATGATACAAAACGTGCCCTAATACCGTACAATATGAAGGGATACTTAAACAGGAGGTTTTATGAGCAGAATGATTCTTGTCCCTATCGATATCTCTGATAAAGAATTTACTGAACGCATTATCAGTCACGTTGAATCGGAAGCGCGGATTGACGACGCCGAGGTGCATTTCCTCACCGTGATCCCTTCTCTGCCCTATTATGCCTCACTGGGAATGGCCTATACCGCTGAGCTTCCCGGCATGGATGAGCTGCGTGAGGGTTCTGAAACGCAATTGAAAGAGATCGCGAAGCAGTTCTCCATCCCGGAAGACCGGATGCATTTTCACGTCGCGGAAGGATCGCCAAAAGATAAAATCCTTGCGCTGGCCAAGTCGCTGCCAGCCGACCTGGTGATCATCGCTTCGCACCGACCGGATATCACAACTTATCTGCTGGGCTCCAACGCCGCCGCGGTGGTTCGTCACGCCGAGTGCTCGGTACTGGTGGTCCGCTAACGCCGCAGCCCGCCGCCCGGCGGGCTTTTTATTTCCGCATCAGCCGCCCCCGCCTGGCTGCTCGCTGCCGAAAGTGCCGGAAAGATGCTGACATTCCGCCCCTGAATCCGTACCATACACGCCACGGTTGCCTGTCAAACCTCAATAATTGCTACGCGCCAGCGCCACGTTGTTCAGCGGCTGGCAGAATGCGTGCTCTTCTGATGCCACACTATGAATTGAGCCACTATTACATGCTGCAAAACCAAGAAATCAGTAAAAAAGAAAAGTACAACATCGATAAGCTGCAGAAACGTCTGCGCCGCAACGTCGGTGAGGCGATTGCCGACTTCAATATGATTGAAGAGGGCGACCGCATTATGGTTTGTCTTTCAGGCGGCAAGGACAGCTATACCATGCTGGAGATCCTGCGCAATCTGCAGAAAAGCGCGCCCATCTCCTTCTCGCTGGTGGCGGTGAACCTCGATCAGAAGCAGCCAGGGTTCCCGGAGCATATTCTGCCGGCGTATCTGGAGCAGCTGGGGGTTGAATACAAGATTGTCGAAGAGAACACCTACGGCATCGTCAAAGAGAAGATCCCGGAAGGAAAAACCACCTGCTCGCTGTGCTCTCGCCTGCGTCGCGGCATCCTCTATCGTACCGCCACCGAGCTCGGGGCGACCAAGATCGCCCTCGGCCATCATCGCGACGATATACTGCAGACGCTGTTTTTGAATATGTTCTACGGCGGCAAAATGAAAGGGATGCCGCCGAAGCTGATGAGCGACGACGGCAAACACATCGTCATCCGCCCGCTGGCCTACTGCCGCGAAAAGGACATCGAGCGCTTCTCCCAGGCCAAAGGCTTCCCGATTATTCCGTGCAACCTGTGCGGTTCGCAGCCAAACCTGCAGCGCCAGGTGATCGCCGATATGCTCCGCGACTGGGATAAGCGTTATCCTGGGCGCATTGAAACCATGTTCAGCGCGATGCAGAACGTGGTGCCTTCGCACCTGAGCGACGTCAATCTGTTTGATTTTAAAGGTATCACCCACGGCTCAGAGGTGGTGGATGGTGGCGATCTGGCGTTTGACAGGGAAGATATTCCCCTGCAGCCCGCCGGCTGGCAGCCGGAAGAAGAAGACGCCCGTCTCGATGAGCTGCGTCTGAACGTGGTGGAAGTGAAATAACCCTCACGCGTCTCAGGCAGCCGCCTGAGACGCACTCTCCTGCCCTTACTTCAGCAGTCGTACGCGGCAGGATTTACCTTTGATCTTGCCATTTTGTAACTGCTTATACGCCTTCTGCGCCATATTCTGGCGGATCGCCACATAGACGTGGGCCGGGTGGACGGTAATTTTGCCGATATCGGCACCATCAAAGCCCATATCCCCGGTCAGGGCTCCCAGCACATCTCCCGGGCGCATTTTCGCCTTTTTCCCGCCGTCGATACACAGCGTCGCCATCTCCGCCGTCAGCGGCGCGATGGTGTTGCCCGTCGGCGCCGGCAGCCAGTTCAGGGAAAGCTGCAGCATGTCGGCCAGAATAGTGGCGCGCTGCGCCTCTTCCGGCGCACAGAAGCTGATGGCCAGCCCTTGTTCACCGGCGCGGGCGGTACGGCCGATGCGGTGAACATGCACCTCCGGATCCCAGGCCAGCTCGAAATTCACCACCAGCGCCAGGGATTTGATGTCCAGACCGCGGGCAGCGACGTCGGTCGCCACCAGAACCCGGACGCTGCCGTTAGCGAAGCGCACCAGCGTCTGATCGCGATCGCGCTGCTCAAGGTCACCATGCAGCGACAAGGCGCTCTGCCCGGCGGCGTTGAGCGCATCGCAGACCGCCTGGCAATCGCGTTTGGTATTGCAGAACACCACGCAGGATGCCGGCTGATGCTGGCTGAGCAGGCGCTGCAGCAGGGCAATCTTACCGTGGCGGGAAACTTCAAAGAACTGCTGTTCAATCGCCGGGAGCGCGTCGACAGTGTCGATCTCAATGGTCTGCGGATTGCGCTGCACCCGGCCGCTGATCGCCGCGATTGCCGCCGGCCAGGTAGCAGAAAACAGCAGCGTCTGCCGGTCAGCCGGTGCGAAGCGGATCACCTCATCAATGGCATCGCTGAAGCCCATATCGAGCATGCGGTCCGCTTCGTCCATCACCAGGGTCTGCAGCGCGTCAAGGGAGACCGTTCCCTTCTGCAGATGATCGAGCAGACGGCCCGGGGTGGCGACGATAATATGCGGGGCATGCTGCAGGGAATCTCGCTGGGCGCCAAAGGGCTGCCCGCCGCAGAGCATCAGAATCTTGATGTTCGGCAGGCAGCGCGCCAGGCGGCGCAGCTCGCCGGCGACCTGATCGGCCAGCTCGCGGGTCGGGCACAACACCAGCGACTGGGTCTCGAAGCGCGCCGGATCGATATGCTGCAGCAGACCCAGCCCAAATGCGGCCGTTTTTCCGCTGCCGGTTTTTGCCTGCACGCGCACATCTTTCCCCGCGAGGATCGCCGGCAGGGCGGCGGCCTGAACCGGGGTCATCGACAGATAACCCAGCTCGTTAAGGTTGGCTAATTGGGCGGCAGGTAAAACAGTCAGGGTAGAAAAAGCGGTCACAATGTATTCTCGTATTAAAAGGCAGACAATCTGCAGGCGCGTATCCTCGCAGATCTCCGCGCCTGATGCGACAATTTAATCGGCTCTTCGTCAGGCGGCGGATCGGGCTGGGGCTGCGGACGCGGTCGTGGATCGGGTAAAGGAGCCGGATCGTTCGGCTCGGGCGAGATAGGGATAGACTGGGCTGTCAGCTCTGAAGCGTAATACATAGAGGCCTCCCGGAGAGTGATACGGGCGTACCCGCAGGCGTCAACGGCCAGAAACCGTCGGGTGTCTTAGTAAGGGTAGAAGCTGGTCCGGAGAGCGCAAAAAAAAGCCGACTCAACAAAGCCGGCGTCGTACGAATCAATTGTGCTATGCAGTAATTCAAAAAAGGAAGTAAGACAATATGGAGCGCAACGCCCATCGCTTGACGTTGCATTCACCTGCGAGAGAGATATTGCCCTGAATGGGTAGATGGTTTATTGATTTCGCTCAAACATTGCCGGGTTTTCCCGGCACTACAGCCGCTAAAAGGCGATTCTTTACAGCCATTTACTGCGATGTAACCACCACGCAACACCACCGATGACAACGACTAACATCAAGCAGAAAAGGCTAAACCCCAGATGCCAGCTGTTGCCAGGGATCCCGCCGAGGTTGACGCCGAACAGGCCGGTTAAAAAGGTGCTGGGTAGAAACACCATCGCCATCAATGACATGGTATAGGTCCGCCGCGCCAGCGACTCCTGCATAATCTGGGCGATCTCGTCGCTCATGATCGCCGTCCGCGCGATACAGCTGTCGATCTCATCCAGACCGCGCCCCAGCCGCTCGGCGATATCCTGCATTCGCCGCCGCTGATCGTCACTCATCCACGGCAGCCGCTCGCTGGCCAGCCGGGCATAAACGTCGCGCTGCGGCGCCATATAGCGGCGCATCACAATCAGCTGCTTACGCAGCAGCGCGAGAAATCCGCGCGGCGGCACCTGCTGATCGAGCAGGTCGTCTTCCAGGTCGATAATGCGATCGTGCAGTTGTTCGATAAACTCGCTGGCATGATCGGTCAACGCATCGCAGACCTCCACCAGCCAGCTGCCGCCGTCCGTCGGGCCATTACCTTCCTTCAGGTCGCCCAGCACATCGTCCAGCGCCAGCACTTTGCGCTGACGAGTGGAGACGATCAGCCGCTCATCCATATACAGGCGCATCGCCACCAGCTGGTCGGGCCGCTCATCGGTACTGCCGTTGATACAGCGCAGGGTGATCAGCGCCCCGTCACCGATCCGCGTCACCCGCGGCCGGGTGCTCTCCCCCGCCAGGGCATCGCGTACGTTATTGGGCAGCAACGGGGTGGCCGCCAGCCAGTCGGCGCTGTCGCTATGGGTATAGTTGAGATGCAGCCAGCAAGGCTTGTCTTTGTCGATAATATCGTCATCGGCGAGCGGCTTAACGCCCCCCTGCCCGTCGAGCACCCACGCGAAGATCGCGTCCGGTATCTGCAACTCCGAGCCTTTAATCGCGTCCACTCAACCTCCGTTAATCCATATCTGCTAAATTACGCGCCTTCTCTATAAGGTACGCGAAAGCGCGCATTCTTGCTTTTAATGACCCGGAAATACAGGCCTAGTCGCTTCATTGAAAAGCGCTTTCGCCCCCGGTCGCGGCGCTCCCCTCATTTAACGTTAAAACTTAGTGAAATCAAGTTCTTCACGATTCAACACATACAGAGCGACGTTTTGCCGTTTATTTTGCAACTTCTTGCTGTATTATGCTGTTTATTGCGTTAATTTGCGGAGTCAATGGCCATGCATAAGCTCGCCAGGCAAAAACATATTCTCGACAGGCTTAGCGAAACCGGTCAGCTGAGCATCAGCGAACTGGTTGCAGAGCTGCAGGTGTCGGCCGATACCATTCGCCGCGATCTGAGCGACCTGGAACAACAGGGCGTGCTGCAGAAAAGCCACGGCGGGGCCATCGCCCTTAACGTCCCGGCCATGACGCGCCAGGGCAGAAACGCTCTTCTCACCCAGACCAAGCAGCGCCTGGGTCAGCAGGTCGCCGCGCGCATTCCCTCTGGCTCGACGCTGTTTCTCGACGCCGGAAGCACGCTGCTGGCGGTGGCAGCCCAGCTGAAAGGGCCGTTAACCGTGATCACGGCTTCTCTGGATATCGCTCAGCTGTTCAGCGACCGTGCCGATATCCAGCTGATCCTGCTTGGCGGCCAGTGGGATAGTAAACAACGGCTGTTCGCCGGCAGCGCCACCCTGTCGCTGGTCACCCGCTACCGGGCCGATATCGCCATTCTCGGCACCTGCGCGCTCCATGCCGGGCTGGGGCTGAGCGCCAGCCAGGAAGCTGATGCCGACGTTAAACGCGCCATGCTGGCCGCCAGCGCCGAGCACTGGCTGGTGGCGGACCATACCAAACTCAACCGCTGCGAACCGTGGCGGGTGGCCGGGCTCAGCGACATTCACCATCTTTTTCTTGATCGTCCCTGGGCTGAGCTGGGGGATGATCCCGCCCTCTCTGTACATATTGCTGACGCTTAACAACGTGGAGAACCTGATGAGTAACAACACGATAAATATCGCCCTGATTGGCTACGGATTCGTCGGTAAGACCTTCCACGCGCCGCTTATCCGTTCGGTGCCGGGGCTGAACCTGGCGTTCGTCGCTTCCCGCGATGAAGAGAAGGTCAAACGCGACCTGCCGGACGTCACGGTGATCGCCTCCCCGGAAGCTGCGGTCCAGCATCCGGACGTTGACCTGGTGGTCATCGCCTCCCCTAACGCCACGCACGCCCCGCTGGCCCGCCTGGCGCTGAACGCCGGCAAACATGTGGTGGTGGATAAGCCCTTTACCCTCGATATGCAGGAGGCCCGGGAGCTGATCGCCCTGGCGGAGGAGAAACAGCGTCTGCTTTCCGTCTTCCATAACCGCCGCTGGGACAGCGACTATCTCGGGATCCGTCAGGTGATTGAGCAAGGCACCCTCGGCGCGGTGAAACACTTCGAGTCGCATTTCGACCGCTTCCGCCCGGAAGTCCGCGTCCGCTGGCGCGAGCAGAACGTCCCGGGCAGCGGCTTGTGGTTCGACCTGGGGCCGCACCTGATCGACCAGGCGCTGCAGCTATTTGGTTTGCCGCAGTCGGTGCAAGGTAACATAGCCACCCTGCGCGACGGCGCGGAGATCAACGACTGGGCGCATGTGGTATTAAACTACCCGGCGCATAAAGTGATCCTGCACTGCAGCATGCTGGTCGCGGGCGGCTCGTCGCGCTTCACCGTGCACGGCGATAAAGGTAGCGTTATCAAAGCGCGGGCCGACCAACAGGAGAGCCAGCTGCTGGCGGGCGTGGTACCGGGCAGCGCCGGCTGGGGCCAGGATGACGACCCGCTGGTTATCTATGATGCCTCGCTGCAGGCCCACGCGCAGGCTACCCCGCAGGGCGATCAGCGCCAGTACTATATGCTGATCCGCGATGCGCTGAAGGGCCAGATCGCCAATCCGGTGCCGCCGGTGGAAGCGCTGGCGGTGATGGCCGTTCTGGAAGCGGCGGTGCGCTCTGCTGAAAGTGGTATGGTGCAGACCCTGGACCTGTCCGACGACGAGCGCAACACGCTGCGCTAATCCGCCCTGTTCTCCGGTTACCTGCGCGGCCCGCAGGTAACCGCTTCTTTTGCGCCACCTTAGAAAAAATCACTATCTATCCGCAGATTAACATTGCTTTATCCTGCTCCATGGCGCAAAGCACCGCTGGAAATTTCAGCCAATTGGGAGGAGGATAGAATGCAGATCGATCGTAATGAGAAAGAGGTTGCTGACGCTGTGGACGCAGCAACCGTACTACCGGACAGGAGAAGCGCATGTATTACACGTTAGGAGATACCACTCTCCATTTTTATCGCTATCAGTGCAAATTTTACGTCGCCCACTGGGAAGGGGGTAACGTGATGAGCGAAAAATTTAAATCGTTTATCGAACAGATCACTGAGAAGACCGGGCTGGATGCGAAACGCGTCGAGACCGCCGCGCGCGATTATTTTACTAACGTGGATTAACAGGCAGTGCTGTTCGTAAGAGACAAGCTGGTGCGGTAGCCGCGCAGGCTAACCCCACCTTTCTCCGCCAGGACGCCTCGCGCCGCCTGGCGGCTTCTCTATTCTGCCAGCATTAAACGGTAGTCAGTTTTGCCAGAATGGCGGCGAAGGCGTCATTAACCTTATCGCCGGCGAGCAGTTTTTTACGCAACGTGAAGCTTCTGCCGCTGGAACGGATCAGCAGCCGGACTTTCGCATCATTATTGCTGCGTTCAACTACGGCAACATCCCGCAAGGGAATAACGTAGGTATCGGCATAGAGCCCCGGCGTAAATATCATCGACTCGCCGCTCACGCCAATCACCACCCGATTTTGCAGACGATAACCATTGCACAGCGCAACAATACCAGCGGCAATAAATACTCCGCCTATCCCCATGCCAATCATTAAAATAATGATCCCGGCGATGAGCGCCAGCGCCCCTTGGGGATAAAAGCCTGAGGCATTAAAGGTTAATAGCTGCTGGTTATCAGCCTCGCCCACTGCCGTGGTTGATCGCCAGGGCGTAAATCCGGCGTTAATCCGCGTTTGCAAGCTGAACAGACTACCCACCAGAAAGATCACGCTGGCGGGCACCATCACGATGCCGCCAACAAACGCCAGGACGATGGCCAGATAAGGATAGCGGCCAGACAGCATAATGCTGAGCGTCTGAACCACCACGGCGATAAACAGGGCAAGAACCAGCCAGGACCACATGCTGTCCACCCCACGATGGAAATTCAGTTGTCCTTCATCGAGTAATAAATTACGCGCGACAAAACAGATAATAATATTAACGAACAGGCCAATCCAGGCCAGCTTGTGAACATGCTTCATTTCATACTCCATTATGTATTTTGCTATTCCATTATCAGACATTATTAAATAAAATAGAATGCCGCCCGGATAGTAGCAAAGCCGTTGGCAAGATCAATCAAAAAGCGTGCCCCCCCCTCTCCTTTAGTTATTTTCAGATTGATATAAGCAATTAGCATACATCGTGATTATATAATCCATTATATATATTCTCAGAATTTCTTTACGCCGCATTAATATCGCCCTGCCATTCTGGAGGGCGTTGGAGATCGTCTTACCTTTATTGCGCGGATCCCGGTGCGAATTGGCAGTTATTCACGGCGCAGTCGGCGAGCCAGTCGGGTGCCCAGCGTCTGGATAAGCTGGACAATCACAATCAGCACCAGGGCGGTAGTGAGGGTGGCGAAAGCGTCGAAGCGCTGATAGCCATAGGTAATAGCCAGATCCCCGATTCCCCCGCCGCCCACTGTACCCGCCATGGCTGTGGCGCCGAGCAGACCGATGGTCGCCGTGGTGAGGGCCAGAATCAGCGATGCCGCCGCCTCCGGCAGCATAAAGTGCCAGACAGTCTGCAGCGGGGTTGCGCCCATGGCGTCCGCGGCCTCGAGGATCCCCTCATCCACCTCCAGCAACGAGCTCTCCACTAGTCGGGCAATATAGGGGGCGACAAAGACGATCAGCGGCACGATGGCTCCCGCGGTGCCGATAGTGGTGCCCACCAGCAGTCTGGTAAAGGGCAGGATCACAATCAGCAAAATGATAAACGGCAGCGAGCGCAGCACGTTAATCAGCGGATTCAGCGCCTGATGCACCACCGGGTTGGCCACGATGCCGCCGGGACGGCAAACCACCAGCACAATCCCCAGTGGGACGCCGATCAGCGCGCCAAAGCCCAGCGAGACGGCGACCATAATCAGGGTGTCATGCAGCGCCAGCAGAAACTGATCGCCGGTGATGGCGGTATCAATAAGATCAAACATGGGTGATTTTCACTCCTGCATCGACCAGATGGGTGATGGCGCGTTCGGTTTCGTCAGGCTCGCCGAGAAGCTGCACAATCATAAATCCCAGAATCCGGCCCTGAACTTCAGACATGCTGGCAAACAGGATATTCACCTCGACAGCATACTCGCGGATCAGGTGGTTAATAATCGGCTGCTGCGCCGTCGCGCCGACAAATTCGAGGCGTAAAGCCCGGGCGCCGTTATCGCGCTGCAGGAACGACGCCACCCGCTGCGGCAGGCGGTCGTGCACCACCGACTGCACGAAACTGGCAGTGACCGGATGCTGCGGCTGAGCAAAGAGATCAAAAACCGCCCCCTGTTCAACGATACGGCCCGCCTGCATCACCGCCACCTTGTGACAGATTTTCTGGATCACCGACATCTCATGGGTGATCAGTACGATGGTGATGCCATACCGACGATTAATCTCCTGCAAAAGCAGTAAGATCTGCACCGTAGTGTGGGGGTCGAGCGCCGAGGTGGCTTCATCGCACAGAAGGACCGACGGGTTGGTGGCCAGCGCCCGGGCAATACCGACCCGCTGCTTTTGTCCGCCCGACAGCTCATTAGGGTAGCTGTGGATTTTGTCGCTCAGATCGACGAACGCCAGCAGTTCCGCCACCCGCGCCTGGATAAAGGCCTTGTCGCGCCCCTGTAAAATAAGCGGGATGGCGATGTTATGAAAAACGGTTTTCGAATTCAGCAGATTAAAATTCTGAAAGATCATGCCGATATCTTTTTTGATGGCCTGCAGGCGCTGGCCGCTGCAGGCCTGTAGCGGCTCGCCGTTTAACAGTACCTCGCCCTCGCCAGGCGTTTCCAGACGATTAATCAGCCGTAATAAGGTGCTTTTTCCTGCCCCGCTGTAGCCAATAATGCCAAAAATATCGCCTCGCTCAATGCTGAGATTAATATCCTGCAAGGCCAGAACCGGATGTCCTTTCCTGGAAAAGCTTTTACTGACGTGGCGAAATTCTATCATCGCGTTATTCATTTTAAATAGTCAGGCAGCAGGTAACCATCATACTGCGGATGGCTGAGAATATATTTTTTGAACTCGGCCGAGTGGTAGCCATCGATAATATCTTTGGCAAACTGCGCCTTCTGATTTTTACCGGCGACGGTCACGACATTAATAAAATGGCTGGTAGCTGCTTCCAGCTTTAAGGCCGAGGTCAGGGACATACCGCTGGAGACGGCAAAATTGCCCTGAATCAGGCCATAGTCGACGTCCGGCAGAGCGCGAACCTGCTGGGCATTATCCATCTCTTTTAGGACAATTTTGTAAGGATTATCTACGATGTTACGCTGCGAAAAAGTGGCCGGATCGCTGTCTGGTTTAATTTTCACCCAGCCAAGGCTCTCCAGCACCAGTACCGCGCGATATTCATTTGACGGCTGGTTTGGTACCGACACGACGGTGCCCGCCGCCGGGGTCCCCAGGGTGGTCAGTTTCCCACCATACAGCCCCATCGGCGGCGTGGGAACCTGCACAATGCCCACGTTATCGATCCCCAGCCGCTCATTAATTGCTTTCAGATATACCGGATGCTGCATAATATTCGCTTCGATATCGCCGCGGGCTACCGCGTCATTCACCTGAATACCGTCGCTGAAATCCTTATATTCGATTTTATACCCTTTACTCAATAAATAGGGCGCGACGCCTTTCTCAAATTGTTCTTTATACGGCCCGGGGTTAAAGCCGACGCGGATAAGATGAGCGTCGGCGGCGGCATAAAAAGAGGTGGCCGACAACAGGGCGAGAGCGATCCCGCGAGCAACTGACTTGTTCATAAGGTATTTTCCTGGAGGGTTGGCGATATTGAACGATTAAATCACAGCCGACTGTGGGTTGTAAGCCAGAACGCCGAATTTCCTTTTGCTAATTCCTCATTAACTTTTGCTATACCGACATATCTTAAAAACAAGAATCTTTTGCGTATATTGTTATTTAGCCAGCCGCTATAAATCCCTTAAAGATGGTTAATTATTCGTGATTTAAACCGGGAATGTTATGCCTGATTTTACTGCTTCGCCGCTGGTGGACGCCCTGGAAGAGAATCTGTTCAGCCTGCTGGAAAAACTGGCCGCGGAGGTCAACACCGAAGCGCTGCCGCTGATCGATCTTTCCAGCGGCAGTCCGGATCAACCCACCCCGCCGGAAGTGATCGACTCGCTGCAGAGCGCTATTCATCGTCGTGAAAACCATGGCTACCCGTCGTTCTGGGGCAAACCACAGGTCCGCGAGGCGATCGCCCGGTTCTATCGCCGGCAGTATGATGTGGAACTCGATCCGCACAGCGAAGTCGCCGTGTTTCAGGGGTCGCATATCGGTATAGGCGGCATCCCGCGGGCGCTGCTCAGCCCCGGGCAATACCTCATCTCCACCGATCCCTGCTATCCGATTTACCGCTCGGCGGCGCTGCAGTCCCAGGCGGCGTTTTATGGCCTGCCGCTCAGGGCGGAGAACCATTTCCTGCCGGATTTTAACGATCTTCCCCGGGAAGTCGCTGACAAGGCCGGGCTGGTGGTGCTTAACTATCCGCATAATCCAACCGGCGCCCTCGCCACGCCGGCGCTGTTCGCCAGCGCGCTGCAGTTTGCTCGTCGTCACCAGGTGCCGATCCTCCATGATTTTGCCTATGCGGCCATCGGCAGCGCGGCCAGCGATGCGCCGCTGAGCCTCTTCTCCCAGCCCGACGCGAAAGCATGGGGAGTGGAAACCTATACTTTTTCCAAGACCTTTAATATGGCCGGCTGGCGCTTCGGCTTCGCGGTCGGCAACGCCTCGATTATCCGGGCGTTTAAAAAGCTGCACACCCATAGCTACAGCACGGTGTTTGGCGCGATTCAGGATGCGGCGATCGCCGCGCTCAACCTGCCGGCCGAACGGATTGCGCAGCTGACGGCGGTCTATCATCAACGTCGGGAGTGGGTTCTGCGTCGACTGGCTGCGCTGCGCTGGCCGGCGCGTGACGCACAAGGCACTTTCTTCCTCTGGCTCGGCGTGCCGCCCGGCTACCGTTCGCAGGAGTTTGCCCGCCTGCTGCTGCAGGAAGCGAATATTCTGGTGGCGCCGGGCACGGGTTTTGGCGCAGGGGGAGAAGGATTTATTCGCATCAGCCTGACCGCAGGGGACGAGGCGCTGAGCAACGCGCTGGACCGTCTTGCCCGGCTGGCGCTGTTTTAGTCCGCCACCGGGAGAAGCAAAAACGCAACCCTGGCCGTTGGGGATTACCCGGCTGACGAGTCCATCACCGACAGCACGATTTTGCCCTCAAGATGCCCCTGCGCTGCTCGCTCATGCGCCATCTGCACCTGCGCAAGGGGGAAAACGCTGTCAATTGCAACCTGGATGACCCCGGCGTCCAGCAGGTCGGCAAGCCGGGCGAGCTGCGCGCCGCTGGAGCGTACCTGGGTGGTGGAGACCGTCACTCCGCGCTGTCGCGCCTCTTCCGCCCCGGCAAAGCCGAGCGGAAAGATCGGGTACAGCGCGCCGCCGGGTCGCAGGGTACGCAAAAAACGGCCGCTGGCCGGCCCGCCCGGCGCATCAATGACCAGGTCCAGGTCACGCACCGTCTCTTCCACTGCGGTGGTTGTATAGTCGATAACGCTATCGGCGCCGAGCTGACGTAAAAAGGCTTCATGGCGGCCCGCGGCGACGGCAATCACGATGGCCAGATAAGGATAGCGGCCAGACAGCATAA
>NZ_MJDM01000005.1:155022-160043 GCF_008452795.1 Klebsiella sp. AqSCr | reverse complement strand
CGCCCTGCCACTTTGCCAGCTGCACGGCGAAATGACCGACTCCCCCTGCCGCACCGTTGACCAGGACGCGTTTACCCGCCAGCGGCACCGGCCGATGCGGCCCCGGCTGCAGCGGATTCGCCACCTCATGCCCGGGATCGATCATGAACTGCCAGGCGGTGAGGAGCGACATCGGCACCGCGGCGGCCTGCTGATGGCTCAGGGTTAGGGGTTTGCGAGCGAGGTCGCTGACCGGCACGCTAACGTACTCGGCGTAAGCGCGGCTGCCCCCTGCCGCCCCTTCGGGAAAACGCGCCATAGCATACACTTCGTCGCCGACCGCCACCTCCCGGACGTCATCCGCCCGCGCCACCACCACCCCGGAGAGATCGGTCCCGAGGATCAAGGGAAAGCGGACCTCGGGCCGCCACTCCGGCGGCAGCTGTTGATAGCCATCGCGCAGATAGCTGTCCGGCGGGTTCACGCCCACCGCGTGCACCTGTACCAGTACTTCACCGGCCTGCAGGACCGGCATGGGCGCATCCTCATAGCTCAGGACTTCCGGCCCGCCAAAGGCGTGCTGTTGAACGGCCTTCATCATCTGCGTCGACATCGCTTTCTCCTCATATGGAAATGCGTTATATTTAACGGAGCACTGTTCCGAATATATGGAGCAGTGCTCCGATTGTCAAGGAACGCCAATGAGAGCTGATGCCAGAAAAAATTATGATCTGTTGATCGACGTGGCCCGGGAAGTGTTTGTGGAGCAAGGCGCCGAGGCCTCGCTGCGCGATATCGCCCGCCGGGCGGGCGTCGGAATGGGAACCCTCTACCGCCACTTTCCCAACCGCGACAGCCTGCTGGAAGCCCTGCTCCGCAGCCGCTTTGCGGCGCTAACCGCCCGGGCTGAGTCGCTTCTGCGCGCCGCCGATCCTGCCGCGGCGCTGCTGGAGTGGCTGGCCGAGAGCGTGGCGTTTACCCATCAGCATCGCGGGATCATCGCCCCGCTGATGAGCGCCATCGACGATCCTGAATCCGCCCTGCACAGCGCCTGCGTTGCCCTGCGCGCCGCCGGTACGTCGCTACTGACCCGCGCGCAGCAGGCCGGGCAGGCACGACCAGATCTCAGCGGAGACGAACTGTTCGATCTGATCGCCGCGCTTGCCTGGCTGCGGGAGCAACCGTCCCATGCCCCGCGCGCAGAGCGGATTTTAGCGGTGCTGGCCGACGCGATCCTGACTGCCGGCTAGCGGCGGCTGGTCACCGACGAGACAGCGCGCCTGGCGGGTGACCAGAACGCCAGCCTTTAACGATCAAACGCCCAGCTGGCCGCGCTGGTCAGCGCCCGCTCGAAGGCGGGACGGCCGGGGCCTGCCAGCCAGCCGGCGAAGGTGTGCAGCTGCGGGTGCAGCTGGCGCAGGGCGTCGAGGTCGGCGTGCCCCGCCAGCCGCCCGTCGTCCACCAGCCTGGTCAGCTTATGCAGAAAAGGACTGGCGGCCAGCACCTCGTCGGAAAATCGCGAATAGGGGATCGGCCGTCCCGCCGCCGCGGAGAATAACCCCTCCAGCTGACGGCCGGTCACGCTGTCGCTGCCGATCTCGAACGTCTTGCCGGCAAACCGCGCCGGCGCGGCAAAAACCGCCGCGACAAGATGGCCGATATCCTCCACCGCCAGCACCTGCATTCTCCCCTCCGGCAGCATAAAAAATTGAAAACGACCTTCATCAAGGCCAAAACCGGGCATCACCAGCAGCTCCATAAAGGTGGCGGGCCGCACGATGGTCGCCGCCAGCGGCAGGCGGCGAATATGCCGTTCAATTTCCGCTTTGGTGTCATAATGCGCTACGCCGGTCGGCGTCTCCCCCGTCGCGCTGCCGGAGCTGTACACCAGATGCTTCACCCCGCACTCGACGGAGAGATCGGCGATGGTTATCCCGTAGCGTACCTCCTGCTCATCGGTCACCGTCCCTCCCGGCGAACTGGGCTGGACGCTGAAGACGCCGTCGACCCCGGCCATCGCCGACCGCATTGCCGCCCGGTCTTCAAAGGTTCCCACGACCAGCTCGGCTCCCCGCGCCGCCAGCGCAGCGGCCCCGGCGGAGAAAGGATCCCTGACCAGCGCCCGAACCCGCCAGCCGCGGTGCAGCAGCGCCCGCGCCACCGAGCCGCCCTGCTGACCGGTGGCGCCAAAAACCAACACGGTTTGCGCATTATTCATCACTGTTCCCCTTATCTGCAGCCTGTTTCCCGGCCTCTCGCCAGCGATAGTCACCTTGCTTATCCTTCTCCAGCCAGCCGCAGGAAGGCCCGGCAAAATGCCCGGTGAACCATTGAGCATGATGGCTTGCCCCCCACGCCATCATCTCCCGTCGCGAGACTTCCGCCTGCCGGGGATCGCCGCAGAACGCTGAATTCCACTGCGGATGGGCAAACTGGATCGGGGAATGCAGAAGATCGCCGGAGAAACAGGCGTAGTCATCACCGGCGGCGAGGATCAGCGCGGCATGGTCCGGACTGTGGCCGGGGGTGGGAATAAAGTCGATCCGTCCGCCGACCCGCGGCCGGGTCGCCACATCGACGGTCTCCAGCTGGCCGGCCTCAATCACCGGCAGCAGGCTGTCAAGCCACAGCGCCCGGTAGCGTTCGCTGTTTTTCACCCGCGACAGCTCTTTTGCCGAGCACAGATAGCGGGCGTTGGGAAACAGCGGCACCCAGCGATCGTCCTGCCAGACGGTATTCCATCCGACATGGTCGGTATGCAGGTGAGTCAGTAGCACCAGGGTCACGTCCTCCGGGTTCACTCTCGCGGCGCGGAGATTCTCCAGATACGGCGTGTTAAGTTGATGATAGAGCGGATTGCCGCCGCGCTCCCGACCATTGCCGGTGGCGGTATCGATAACAATCAGATCGTAGGGGGTCTGCACCACCCAGCTGTGGATTGACAGCGCAATCGGCTGAATAACGGCCTCCGCCTCCGCTACCGGGAACGCCTCTGGATAGAGCGCTGCCGGCTGCAGGGAAATCTCGCGCTCCGGCACTTTGAAAATCAGGCTATCGCCTGTCTGGTAAGTTTGCATCACTCCCTCCGCGCGCATTGCGCTGGTTGATTTATCGGGGTGATATTCACTATGCTTCCGGGATAACCCACATTCAAATTGATTATCATAATGAACAAAATCATTGAAAATGATTTTAGTCGTATCGATCTGAATCTGTTGACAGTCTTGATGGTGCTGTACCGCGAAGAGAGCGTCACCCGCACCGCAGAGGTGCTCCATCTTGGCCAGCCGGCTATCAGCGGGGCGCTGAAACGGCTGCGCGAGATGTTTGACGACCCGCTGTTCGTCCGCAGCGCCAGAGGCATGCTGCCGACGCCGCGGGCGCAAGCGCTGATGACCGACCTGCAGCCGCTGATGGAAAACCTGCATTCGGCGATGTTTGGCGCCGGAGAGTTCGTCCCGGCGCGCGCGCAGCAGCTTTTTCGCATCGGCCTCAGCGACTGGAGCGAACACTGGCTGATGCCCCCGCTGTTACCCGGGCTGATGCAGGAGGCGCCCGGAGTGTCACTGCAGTCGATAGCCACCGACCCCTTCCAGGTTCGCCAGTTGCTGGAGGAGGAGCGCATTGATGTCGCGGTGTCTGTCAACAAACAGAGCCGTGGGGAGATCGTCAGCGAGCCGGTGATGTCCATGGGAGTCACCACCCTGTGGTCGCCGCAGCAGATCCCCTGCCGCGGTCCGCTGTCGGTGAGCGACTTTGTCGCCTGGGAACATGTGATGGTGGCCTATCGCGAAACCGGCCACGGTGAAATTGACCGCCAGCTCGCCAGCCAGGGGCTCGCGCGGCGCGTGCGCTTTGCCACGCAGAATTTCTCCACCTTTCCCCTGCTGCTGACCACCCTGCCGCTGTTCGCCACCGTCCCGCAGGGGCTGGCGCAGCGCTGGCAGGCGCAGTATGCGCTGCGCGCGGACGCTCCGCCGGTAGCGTATCCGGAATTTACGCTGTGCATTTTGCGGCACAAACGGCGGGCGCAGGATCCGGCGCTGAACTGGCTGGTGACGAAGTTAAAACAGGCCATGCGCCTCCAATAACCGGGCCGATGCCCCGGCATCAGGCCTCGCTGTGCGGGGGTTGCAGCACACGCCTGCTCCAGTCATAAAACGCGCGCACCGCCGGCGGCAGATAGCGGTTTTGCGGATAGACCAGCGACAAGGGAAGATCAGAAGCGGCCTGCTCCAGACAGGCGACCAGCGCCCCGCTCTGCAGATAAGGTTGCGCCAGATAGCTGGCGACGCGGATCAGGCCCAGCCCCTGAATGCCGGCCTGAATGTAGGCATCGGTATCGTCGACCACCAGCGTCTCCCGCATGCGGATCGCGCAGTCGCCTTCATCGAGGGAGAAAAGCCAGTCGATGGTCCGCCCGGTACGGTGATTCAGGTAGCCCACCGCCCGATGCTGGTGCAGTTCGTCGATGCTCTGCGGCCGGCCGTGGGCCGCGAGCCAGGCCGGCGAGGCGAGGACCATCCAGCGGTAGCGGGCCAGAGGACGCGCCACCAGGGTGGTGGAATCTTCGATCCGCCCGGTACGGATCACGCAGTCGAATCCCTCCTGAATAATATCTTCCACGTTGTCGCTTGAGCAGAGGATCAGCTCCAGGTCGGGATACTGCTGCAAAAACTCGCCGATCCTCGGCAGAATGCAGTGGCGGGCAAGGGATTGCGGCATCCCTACCTTGAACCGCCCGGCGGGCTGAGCCGAGCGCCCGGGAAAGGAGGCTTCCATCGCCGCCATCTCGGCCAGCAGCCTTTTACACTCCTCATAATACCGGCGACCCTCCGCCGTCACGCTGAGCTTGCGGGTGGTGCGCTGGAGAAGCTGCGCCCCGAGCCAGGCTTCCAGCTCCTTCACCACCCGCGATACCGTGGAGCGCGGCTGCCCGAGCACCTCCGCCGCGCGGGCGAAGCTGTGGGCATCCACGACCGCAACATAGACCTGCATGGCATCCAGTTTGTCCATTTCGTTACCTCCCCCCCCCCCCCGGC
>NZ_MJDM01000005.1:11109-154983 GCF_008452795.1 Klebsiella sp. AqSCr | reverse complement strand
GTTTTAGTCAAACTTATACGTAACACGTCGGTTTCCTTGTAGCGCTCATTATCCCAATATTACGAACAGTCTAACCCGAAACGCTGTACTTATCGAATGTCGACCGTCCCCCTACACTGAGCCTGTAGCCCGTCAACACAAGGCTTAACTGAGCAAGGAGTTAAAATGAAAACTGATAATTTTAATCATGCGGAAAAGGTATTGGTGCTGGGAGCGGGACAACTGGGCGCCGCCGTTCTTGATGCGCTGGTGCCTGCGGTAATCGAGCGCCAGGGCACGGTCTCGGTCATCGTCTCGCCGGCGGCCTGGGATGAAGCCGGCCAGCTGCGGTCGGCAAACCATCAGGCGCTGGCCGACGCCGGAGCCACCTTCCTCGCCGTAGACATCGCCGGTAGCGCCATGGAGACGCTGGCCGATCAGTTTCGCGGATTCACCACCGTGATTAACTGCATGGGGTTTGTCGCCGGTCCGGGGACACAGCTGAAAATTACCCGCGCGGTGCTGGCGGCCGGGGTACCCCGCTATTTTCCCTGGCAGTTTGGCGTCAATTACGATGTGGTAGGCAAAGGCAGCGGTCAGCCGGTCTGGGACGAGCAGTACGATGTCCGGACCCTGCTGCGCGCGCAGCGGGCCACGGAGTGGGTCATTGTCTCCACCGGGATGTTTACCAGCTTTCTCTTCGAACCAGACTTCGATGTAGTGAATTTATCCAACCGAACCCTTCACGCCCTTGGCAGCTGGGATACCCAGGTGACCGTCACCTCACCGGCGGATATTGGCCGCCTGACCACGGCGATTTATCTGCATCAGCCGCGGATCGTCAACGAGGTGGTGTTTGTTGCCGGCGAAACGACCTCTTACCGGCAGTTGGCGGATACCGTGGAGCGCGTAACGCAGCAGACGTTCAGCAAAGCCGTCCACACCCTGCCCGCCCTGCTGGAGCAGCTGCGGACAAACCCGGATGACGCCATGCTGCGCTATCGCGCCGCCTTCGCCCGGGGGGATGGCGTGTGGTGGCCGATGGACGACACCTGGAATGCCCGCCACCAGCTGCCGACCCAGGACATTGCCGGCTGGCTGCAGACCGCGCGCTGATTTTCTCTCACAGGACAGAATGACGATGAACAAGTTAATTCCACTGATCGTATTGAGTTGTCTGCTGCCCCTGGCGGCAAATGCCAGAACCATCACCGCCACCGGCGATACCCTGGACCATGCGGAGAGCAAAATCCGCCAGCAAGCCGCCCGCGAGGGCGCGACTACCTATCGCATCACTGAAGCGCGAATGGGCAACAAAGTGCATATCACGGCGAAAATCGCGGACTAAAGCACCGGCGTCAGGCTCAGGGATGAGCTGCCGGCAGCCCGCGCGCCAGGTCAGGCGCTCATTTTTTCCCGTCGACGATCGCGGCCCGGCGGCGCGCCATACAGGCGAGCGTATTCCCGGGTGAACTGCGACACGCTGATATAGCCCACCTCCCCGGCAGCCTGCGCAATACTCATCCCTTCCGCCAGCATCAGGCGGCGGGCGTGGATCAGGCGTAACTGCTTCTGAAACTGCAGCGGCGACAGCGTGGTCATGGCGCGGAAATGACGGTGAAAGACAGAGACGCTCATCCCGGCGGCGTCGGCCAGCGCGTCGACGCTGACTGGCTGCATAAAATCCCGGCGCAGCATCGCCACCGCCCGACGGATCCGCGCCGAATGGCTGTCTACGGCGCCCAGCGCCCGGATGGCCGGCCCATGGACACTCTGCAACAGCCAGTAATGCAGCTCCCGCCGCAGACCTTCCCCCAGCACCGCCAGCGCCCCCGGTTGATCAAACAGCCTTGCCAGCCGGTAAGCGGCATCCGTCACATCGGCGTTCATCGGTTCGATACCAACGCGGGGCGCCTCATCCGGCCCTGACGGCCCGGCCTCCTGCAGCTCGCGCAGGATAGCCAGGTCCAGCTCCAGCACCAGCGCGTAATAGGGAAAACGCTGACTGGCCTCGGTGATCTGGCTGGTAGTGGGAACATCCGCGGCAATCACCATCGCCTCGCCCGGACCATAGTCAAAGCTGGCCAGGCCGGTGGTCACGCTCTTACGCCCCTGGAGCAGCATGGCCACCAGCGGCCTGGCGATAGCCGCCTGCAGGTCACCAGGATGCAGGGCCCGCACCAGAGTAATACCGGGAACCGGGGTAACTGCCACCCCGCTGCTATCGACATGAGCATCGGCAAACCGGCGGCAGAGATCGAACAGAGCGTCGCGCATAAGATCCTTTCAGGCAAGTTTTAAAGCCTGAGTATGCGCTATTTCCCGGCAAAAGGGAGTGAACGGAGAGAAATGGGCAAAAAATAACAAGGATTGGGCAACCCGGCCCGGTGAGCCTCTCCTATTGTAAGGACTCCACATACCAGAGAGGACCGAACATGACTAAAATTGCACTTATTACCGGCGCCAACCGCGGCCTTGGCCGTCAGACTGCACTGGATATCGCCCGCCAGGGTGGGGATGTCATCGTCACCTACCGCGGCAGTCTCGAACAGGCGGAAGCGGTGGTCGCCGACATCCGCGCCCTGGGCCGCAAGGCCATCGCCCTACCGCTGGATATGGCGCAAACCGCCAGCTTCCCGGCCTTCGCCGACAGCCTCGGCAGCGCGCTGGCCAGCGTCTGGGGGCGGGCCACTTTCGACCACCTGATCAATAACGCAGGGCACGGCGAATTCGCCCCGCTGGCCGAAACGCGCGAAGCGCAGTTCGACGGGCTGTTTAACGTCCACGTTAAGGGGGTATTTTTCCTCGTACAAACCCTGCTGCCGCTGCTGGCAGACGGCGGGCGGATCGTTAACTTTTCCTCCGGGCTGACCCGCGTATCCTATCCTGGCTTCTCCGCCTACGCCGCCGCCAAAGCGGCTGTGGAGATGCTGAGCGTGTACATGGCCCGCGAGCTGGGCGGGCGCGGCATCACCGTCAATACCATCGCCCCCGGCGCTATCGCCACCGATTTTGGCGGTGGGCTGGTGCGGGACGACGCAGAGGTAAACGCGCAGTTTGCCGCCATGACGGCGCTGGGACGGGTGGGCGTTCCCGAGGATATTGGGCCGATGATCGCCAGCCTGCTACGCGACGATAACCGCTGGGTAACCGCCCAGCGGATCGAGGTGTCGGGCGGACAAACCATCTGACGACTCAGGCTGGCAGGATGCGCTCCAGCGCCAGGCCTGCCAGCCGCACGGTCTCCAGAAGACGCGGCAGACTATCCCCTTCCCGCGCTTTCGCCGACAGGCCAAGCATCAGCGTATCCATATAGTCAGTCACCCGCAGCGCGTCCTGCGGGCGATGGCGGGCGATATACTGCTGGATTTTGGCTCTTGCCGCAGCATGCCATTCGCCTGCCGCCACCCGGGCATCAGCATCCTGACAATGTACCCCCTCCAGCACCAGGCAGCCGGCGGCGGCCGGATCGGCCACATAGCGGCGAGCCGCCTCCTGCAGTACGGCGATGAGCGACGCCGCCACCGGCTGGTCGTCTCGCAGCAGGGCATCAATGGGAATGGCCCCGGTCTGGCTGTAGCGCTGCAGGACGCGGGTATACAGCCCGAGCTTGCTGCCAAAAGCGGCATAAAAGCTCGGGGGGTTGATGCCGAAAGCCTGGGTCAGATCGGCCACGCTCACCGCGTCGTAGCCTCGCGCGTGGAAGAGGCGTTGCGCCGTTTCAATGGCCTGTTCCGCATCAAACTGGCGGGGACGTCCCGGAGTACGCCCTGGTTTTGTAGTGGTCACTATATTAATCCTTGACAGCCTGTTTAGCCGCAGCATATTGTAATCATCACTACAATATCATGAGGTGTGGGATATGACAGCGTTTCACAACAAATCAGTGCTGGTTTTAGGCGGGAGTCGGGGAATTGGCGCGGCGATCGTCAGGCGTTTTGTCGCCGATGGCGCGTCGGTGGTGTTTAGCTATTCCGGTTCGCCGGAAGCGGCCGAGCGGCTGGCGGCAGAGACCGGCAGCACGGCGGTGCAGGCGGACAGCGCCGATCGCGATGCGGTGATAAGCCTGGTCCGCGACAGCGGCCCGCTGGACGTGTTAGTGGTCAATGCCGGGATCGCGCTTTTCGGTGACGCTCTCGAGCAGGACAGCGATGCCATCGATCGCCTGTTCCGCATCAATATTCACGCCCCCTACCATGCCTCCGTCGAAGCGGCGCGCCGCATGCCGGAAGGCGGGCGCATTATTGTCATCGGCTCGGTCAATGGCGATCGCATGCCAGTGCCGGGAATGGCGGCCTATGCGGTCAGCAAATCGGCCCTGCAGGGGCTGGCGCGCGGCCTGGCGCGGGATTTTGGCCCGCGCGGCATCACGGTCAACGTAGTCCAGCCCGGCCCAATTGATACCGACGCCAACCCGGAGAACGGCCCGATGAAAGAGCTGATGCACAGCTTTATGGCCATTAAGCGCCATGGCCGTCCGGAAGAGGTGGCGGGAATGGTGGCGTGGCTGGCCGGTCCGGAGGCGTCGTTTGTCACTGGCGCCATGCACACCATCGACGGAGCGTTTGGCGCCTGATACCCCAGGGCGGCGATGCGCGCTTTGCACCGCCGCCGCGGGAACGTCATCGCCTGTCAGGGATCATCAGGCCAGGCTATCGACCGCCATAAAAAAGCGATCTTCGGTAAGCATAAGCCGCGCTTCCGGGGACTGCTGCGCCTTGCGGATCATCCAGCCCTCCTCCGGGGCCAGGCTCAGATAAAACACCTCCCGGGATCCCGCGCCGTCGGGCGCCTCAAGACTCAGGGTCACGATCCCCATTTCCACGCCATCCAACAGCTGCTGCGGCACGATATTGACACTGCGCTCGCCGTTTTGCAGACGAATGGCCGGGATATCGTAGCGGCAGATGCCGCTGTTGAGGCTGTAGCCAAGGGTACTCAGGTCGTGGAGATGGCGGGTCGAAATCACCACCTCAATACCGGTTCCATCAAACCACTGACTTATCTGCTGTGCCAGCGCCGCCATCTGCTGACGAAACCTGGCGATATCCGCGGCGGCCGACCCGTCGAGGGCCGCTGTCCGCCGCGGATTTTGCTGTTGCTGCAGTTTCTTAAAAAAACGTTCCCTCGCTGTCACGTTATCCCCCTGTGCTGTGATGAAACCGGTTGGGCTGGATGAAGATGGTTATCGCCCGTTCGCTGGTTACGAAGATTGAGGGCGAACTGGCGCGATGGCCCCGCCGCAAATGTTTGTTTTTTTACGTTACTTCGCCGCTTCAGGCCTGAGCCGTAGCTGGTTGTGTTCGGCGGCGAAAATGCGCGGCTTGTCCGGATCCAATTCCTCACGCGCCAGCACCTGCTTCCAGGTATTTCTTTGTGTGTCCGGATGGCGGAACAGGCCGACAACCGCCACGAACGTCGCCTCCGCTTCCAGCGGCATATTCAGACTGGCGTCCCCTCCGGGACCGATCACCACATCGCGACTGGCGAGGAGATCGGCGGCGAGCAGAATATCCCCCTCCTCCAGCAGCTGCTGGTAAACCAGCCGGTCAAAGGTCTGGCGATCTTTAAGCTGATAGATGCGCACCACCACCGGTTCAGAGAGCGAGTGATTCTCTCTGGCATCGGTGTTGAGCGCTTCGCGCGCGGTAAAGTCCAGATGCAGCGTATTAATTTTCTTATAAAAAACGGCGTTGAAGGCAGACTTTGTTCCCTCCGAGACGCGCTGGGTGAGTCCGCATCCGCTCAGGCAAAGCGCAAGCAGGGGCAGCAGACAGGCGGTTTTAGTCAAACTTATACGTAACACGTCGGTTTCCTTGTAGAAAGGTGGCAGGCTGCAGGCCCGTATAGGTACCCAGCTCGGTGGTAAAGGTCTGAGGAATATCGTCCTCACTCTCGCCCTCACCCACGCCCAACACGCCGTTCATACCGAGCCAGAACGGCTCGTCCCCCAGCGGCGGGACAGCCAGCAGTCGGGTCGGCGCGGTCAGGGTGATGTTGGCCCGGAATCGCCAGCCGAGGTATACCCGCAGCAGGATGAGAAAGTCCCGAAACAGCGGGCCGTCAGGCTTCCAGCCCTGCGCCTCCGCGGGATTGTCGGTGGTAAGGGCGACGAGGAGCTGGCTGCTGGCATCCATCGCTTCGTCACCCAGCGGCGTATTGCCGTCCAGGAAGAAGTCGTCATCGCCGTAAAACCCCAGCGGCTGGCTGATCGCCACCTGACGCAGGCTGTACGGGCTCACCCTGACGGTGGTCTCCGGGGCCAGCAGGGTGACCAGCGCCTGGATCCCCTGCTGGGTTTTGCCCGGCTGACGCAGCACGCCGGTTAGCGCCAGAAAGCGCGACGCCGGCGAGGCGATATGCTGCGTCGTGCCGGGGATGCCCAGCCCCGCCAGGCCCAGTAGCGACTGCGAGAGACGATCGGTGCCGCCGGGCTCAAAGGTGGCGGGCCAGGAGTATTTCCGCCAGATGCGGTAAAACTGCGTCATGATCCGGTGGCTGAAGATATCCAGTAAGCCCTGCAGCGCTTCATGCCCTTCCCTGTGCTGGGCGATATCATCGAGATATGCCGTCGGGAGCGGCGAATCGACACCGTACAACCCCATAAAGGTGGTGCGAATGACCGGCGGCCTGCTGTCATCGGCCTCATCGTATTCCACGGCTTTCAGTTCGCTGGCGGGAAATCCCATTCCCGGATGCGGGTAAAAACGCACCGGATCGTCAGCCGGATGGCTGGTTCCCCCCATCAGCGGTTGGCCGGGACGCCGTTTTTCCAGAAGCTGGCAGAAGCGGTAAAAATTGATCCGCGGCAGGTCGGCCTCCAGTCGCGGGGTCAGCCGGGAATGCGGCGGCTGTGCTTCTCTTCCCATTCCAGTCGTTCTCCGGTTGGTTGCAGAATGATAATCAGGCGGTTGAACAAGTAGATGTCGGTGTAGAGCGCGAAGAAGCGGCTAAGCATCTCGCCAAACAGGCATATATCGCCTCGTCCGGCAAAGCCGTGACTGTCGAGGGAGACTTCAATCTGTACGCCGCGCACCAGATGGCCGTGTGCAAAGCGCTCTGTTGCGCGGTGCTTCACGTCGAGGATGGCTTCCAGACGCCGACGATTCATCTCGCTGTCGGTCCATTCATACAGCGCCAGGGTGCCGCGCAGGACCTCCGCGTTATCCATCAGGGAAAGAAAACTGCTGCCCAGATGGCTCAGCACCCGCCAGTGAAAACGGTCCTGGGCGGGGGGATAGCACGGCAGCGTCGGCGCGCAGAGGTTACGCACTGCAATACTGGCGGAAGTGGTTTTCATCACCGTATCGAGCACGGTGCTCTGCAGCGCGCGACGCGGCAGCTGGCCGTTGGTTCCGGTGAGGGTCAGCGACAGGCTTTCATCTTCCGGTACGGTATGATTATCAAAGGCTTCTCCGCCGACGATAAGCCAGGTGTTGTACAGCCCGGAGGGGCCACGGCGCACCCGGGTATGATAGTAATAGTCCGCCGCGTCATGACGCATCATGCCGCCTTTGTGGCGAAAACTTGAGAACGGCGCGTAAACCTGCTGGTGTGAGGAGATCACGGAATCGACGGTGTAAATTTCGGTGTGGCCGTCCTGCACGCGCATCGGGCGCAGCGGGTATTCGGTCTGCAGGGAATTGATGGTCAGCGGATCGGACTCCAGCGGAAACAGGTTGATCACTGGCACGCAGTGCAGGCGCAGCTGCTTTTCGCTGAAGCGGAAGTCATGTTCCCAGCGTTCCGCCAGCACGACGTCGATTTCAAACCACGCCAGTCCGGCCGGAAAAGCCACCGTCTCCAGCCCGCGCAGATCGATGAACATGAACTTTTCGCGGAAGGTAAAATACTCCAGCAGCAGCTGGTAACCGCGAAAACTGCGGCCATCTTCAGGCCAGAGGCCGTCATCCTCGCCAAATCCCAGCGCGCTGAAATACCCGTCCAGCGGCCTTCTGTCCACCTCATCGGGGATGCGCAGCCACATCCGGGCCACATTGAGGGTAAAGGCCTCGTGCATGGCGCAGGCCAGCGGCGCATCGGCGTTGCAGTACAGCGGGATATGACTGAGATCGACCCGGCGCCAGTCCGTCAGCTGGCTGCAGGTAAAGCGCAGCGTGATCACCGACCGGCCATCCGTATCGGTGGCCAGCTGGACGCGTTCCAGGGATAACGGCTGCAGAGCGATCGCTTTGGTGGTGGTGTACCGGCAGCGCGTGCCCTTTTCACCGATCGGCCGGGAAAGCACTTCAAAACCTTTGCCTATCGTCATCGATTCTTTCATTTCCGGCCAGTCGGGGGTGAACTCCACGACCGACATCGAGGGAATGGTACGTAAATAATGTGGCCACAGCAGACTGACCACGCCTTCGGTCAGCTCAGGCAGATCGTCATCGAGTTTCTCGCGCATGCGGCCCATCAGGAAGGCAAAACCTTCAAACAGGCGCTCGACAAAGGGGTCGCGAGCGCCCGCTTTGTCGAGATTGAGCATTGCCGCCTGCTCAGGATGAGCGCGGGCAAACTCTTCACCCGCTTCCAGCAGGTAGCGCATTTCAGCGTCGTAATAACGCAGGGTTAAATCGTCCATAAATCACCAGAAGAAGTAATAGCTTTCAGATATGCAGAGAACCGCAGGTGCAGGGGTGCAATGTGAATGATGCGTGAATTATGCGCACAGCACCGCGGCGCGAGCAGGATCCAGAGCGATGAGCCCGGCAAGCAATGACTCCATTTCTGGCAGCAAGCGATTTTTTTCTGCCTCACTGCGCCCGGCCTTGCCTCTGAGCAGCCGGAGTCGGCGGGCTTTGACCTCAAAGATAAGCTCCGGCTTCCATTGTTCGAGCGTCATTTCCCGGGCGCGGCTGTCGAGTTCCGCCAGCAGATGCAGCGCCATTTCATTTTTTCCGTACTGCTCGCTGACCCGCGCCATCAGTAAGCGCATCAGCCACCGATTGCGGCTGGTGGTATAGCCCGGCTGCGCCTGTAACCAGTTCAGCGCCGACTCAATACCTTCATCGTCCGCGCGGGTGAGCACTTCTGGCTCCAGCGACAGCACCTCATCAGCGCTGGTCGCCGCCATTACCGGCTCATCTTGCCATCCGGCCATCTCATCCAGGACACGTTCGTTAAGCCAGTTGAGCGTCACTTCATCGGCGAATGGCGTACCATCGTTAAACGCCAGGGTTTCCAGCCCCGGCAGACGAGCCAATAGCCCTTTCATATCCCGGCACAGGATATCGGCCCGTACACTGTCAGCATCCAGTTTCAGCAGCGCCTGCCAGGCGTACCACTGCACATCCAGCCACAGATGGTTGACGCCTTGCGCCAACAGCGTGTCCGTATGCTCCAGCAGTTCCGACCAGCTTTTCTGTAAATACAACCGCTTAAGATGGGCTTTACTCTCAGGCTTGGGAGGCAATAGCCGTGTCCGGCCGGAGGCATCCAGCGGCGGTAACTCCGTTAACGTATCCCAACGCACACTCTTCATCAGATGATGACCTGCCAGCCATCCGCCGGGACACTCGCGCAGATATTTCGCCAGCACCTTAGCCTGATCGAGCAAATCACGACCTGACGTGACGGTATGCATTACCGGTGCGGTGTCCGTATGTTGGGGTAGCAGATCGTGTTCTTCGCGGCTGGTCTGCGGCACCAGACTGTGGGCTCCGCCGCTTTGCACCAGGCGGTTCTCCAGTATCTGATATAGCCCGGAAAGATCGGGGCGAGATGCTTCAGCCAAGCCGGAAAAAGTGGCTTCCGCCAGCAATAACGCCCCGATAATGACCTGCATAGTGGTCATGTCGACTTCCGGATAAAGAGACAGACTGTCCGACATCCGGCGACTGCCAAGCCATTCCAGCGCTGATTTACAGCTACGTTCACGCTGGGGATGGAGCATAGCCCCAAACCGCTCAAGCATTGCCGCCAGCAGCGTAACGCCCTCCGCCAGACCGGTTTCACCATCCCGCTGCAGACGCGCCCACACGTAAAAGGTGATCACGCGCAGATCCTTGCAGGTCTGAGTCAGCAGTTTTTCTGCCAGTTGGCAAATCAGTTCGGTATCGACGCCGGAGATCTTATTGACCTCATCGCGGATACGCTGAAAATCATCGTCATAGCCCGGATCGTCCCCGGTTGGTTGGGCGTCACTGATTGGCGCAAGCCAGGACTGCCACTGCGCCTGACGTGACCGGGCCTGCTGGCGCAGTACGCTTTCATCCAACTGACTAGCGGCAACCAAATTTTGTAAAATGCTCATAATTCCATCTCATCCATGTCACTATTCCCTACCCCCGTCGTCAGGACCTGTGCGCTCTCAGCCGCATCGACAGTGAAAATCTGATCCGGCAGGGTCAATCCGCGCAGCGCCAGAAGCGCCAGCGGGCCACTCCCAAGCTGGGAGCGCAATACCCACTGCAGGGTGCGGCCATCCGGAGCGGAGAAGCTCATCATCCACTGGCTGCGATCCAGCGGATGGCGTTTACCCTGCTCCAGCCAGCGAATAAAACCCCAGGTACCGCTGTAGTCACCGAACAGACGCGTGCCCGCATTGACGGTGGTCCAGGTCAGCAGAGTGCCGGGTTTATACGTCTCCCCCGGCCAGCGGAAAGTCTGCCAGTCGGCCATCTGATTGAAATAGCGCAGCTTTTGGCCGTCTATCGTCAGCTGTGTCTCGACAATCTCCGGGGCAGGCCTGGCCTGTAACTCAAAGCTGATCCCCTGGCTGCCGTCGGTGAAAAGAATGTCGGACAGCTGGCTTAGCTGGTTGATCGCGCGCAGAAAGGCCGGATTAAAGACCAGGCCGTGACTGTTGACCTTATCCGGCACCCAGTGACTACCTTCTTTATGCAGGACACCGTTCAGCTCCGTCGTGAGAAAACGTTCGATTCGCCCGCTGTCTTTGCGCACAAACTCAGCCAGCATCGGCAGGGAGGCGTCGCTTTTGCTGGCGGCAAACGGAAAGCGTCCGTCAAAGGCGGTGTGCCAGTTGGCGACCACCGAACGGCGCCATTTATCATTCAGACTGGTCGCCGACGGCAGAAGCACGGTTTCCCAGGCCTGAGTCAGCGGCTGCACAAACAGAGTGTTGCCGAAGCCACTCCACTCTTCGCCAAGGCTTGCCGAAATCAGGCTACCGTACTGTTGCGTGTCGGTCAGGTCGACGCTTTTCCCCTGGAAGACGGTCTGCGCCAGAGTCTGCATCATCTCCAGCGGATCGGAGGCATTCGCAACCTGCTGCAGGCGCAGGCGCACGCGGGTGATACGGGTCAGATAGGTTTGCAGGCTCAGGGAGCTATCGGCCGACATGACGTTGCTGCCCGTGTTTTTCCCCATCAGCTGGAGCAGTGGGCCGAACGTGTCATCCAGAGGCCCCTGCGGGCCGGCTGCCGACTGGTCGATGACCGGCTTGTCTTTCCCGCCCACCAGATCTTTGGCCGATTTAATAAGGCTGTCCGACAGCCCCTCCCTTTGTTGCCCCGCCTGCCCCTGCCAGGCAAGGGTATTCATCAGGGCAATCAGCGGCGACTGGCGGACATCGCTAATCAGCGTGAGCTGGTCGGTAACATCGGCGATATTGGTCGCCGGATTAAGTCGCAGACTGTTGAGAAAATTCAGCCAGCTGCCGGCGAAATCGGTGAAGTAGCGTCGGGTCAGACGCGCTTTCAGCGCCTCCGGCGACAGGTCTGTCGACACCGTTTTGCGCGAATCGCTCAGCACCCAGTCGATTTCCTCCCGGCGCGAGCTGGCTACCTTATCAATGGCCTGCTGAATGCCGCCTTCCCATGCCTGGCGGGTAAACATCCCCGGGACCACTTCATCGGTGGTAAACAGGCGGCGCGCGTCGGTGCCACTGGTCATGTCTTCCAGCGACACATCGGCAAAATTACGACGCACGGATTTGAGCATGTTCTCATATAAGGTGCTTTCGGCATTGCGGCGACCTAGCTGCTGCAACAGAACCTGACGGCTCTGACTCACCCGTTGCGCATCCGGGATGATCTTCCACTCTGGCCGCTCGGGCAGCAGGGAGAGATAAAAGGCCCACAAATCCGGCGCCAGACTTTGCCACAGACCGGTCGAGATCCCCATTCGCGTCGGCTGGACCGTTTTCATGGTCTGTGCGAAAAATGTGCCATCGGCTTTATCCGGACGAGCCATCATCAGCCAGGCTTTCAGCTGGTCATAGCCCGGTTTCGCCAGCTGGGCTCGTAGGTCGCTATTGGGGGCGGAGTTGACCAGCGCGTTGAGCGCCTGCTGCAACGCGGCATTGGCCGGGTCACGTATCAGGCGATGATTCGCCACACCGTACCAGGGCAGGACGGCGTCTAATAGTTGCTGATGATGGTCCAGACCAAAGCGCCGATACCAGGGCGCGCCATTCTGCCCATCGTGCACGAGACGGCCGGCCTCATTGCGCAGGGCATGGAGGGCCGTCAGTTGATAGTCAGAAACGGAGGGGTGGGCCACCAGGTCGCGGGCTTTTCCCGCTACCGAAGCAATCTGACTGTAATTGAGGGCAAAGGAGAGCAGCAGTCCCGCCGCCCACAGGCCGAAGATGGCCAGCAGACCGCACGCCAGGCCCCGCTCCCATGCCATTCCCACGTGATGCCCGCGTAAACGGCGGCAGTCATCGACGATCCCCTGCCAGGTGGCGGGCAGCGTCAGGAGGTGAGGCTGGCTCGCAGGCAGGGCATCAGCTTCCTGATACGGATCTACGGTACGAGGCTCTGGCAGGCTAAACATCAGGCCTCGCAGCGCAAGCCGCTGCCGCGAGGCGGTCAGCCACGGCGCCAGCTGCCGGCGCCATTGTGCGATCTCCCCGTCGATAAGCTGCTGCCCCAGACGCAGCAGGAAGTCGTGGCGGGTATCTGCTGCGATCTGGTGCATCCCCTGCTCCCGTAGCGTCGGCAACATCTGCGCAAGCTGACGGGCGACATCTTCCTCAGTGGCGCGCAACGGGAAGCTAACCCCTACCGCCTGCACCGCGCGGTCAGCCTGCGGCCACTCACTGTCGCACAGTTTCCATAACCAGACCGGGGCGGCATAGCCCAGCAGTTCGCTGATTTTTTCCAGCCCGTGCAGGTCGCTCTCGCTTATCTGCGGCGTCAGGGTGAGAGACGACGGCATTACCCGCACAATCCCGTCCAGAGGACGGCCACGGCGCAGCTTGCGCAGCGCGATGTATTTTTCTCGGTCAGGCTCCGATGCAAGGCTGCCGCCGTAAATCAGCACGGTGCGGTTGCCTTCAAGCCAGTGCTGCTGACGCAGGCCAGGCACCAGTTGTTCGATTGCCGCCTCGTCCCCGGTGACTAAAAGCAGGCGGACTTTACGGTGCCAGAAGAGGGAGTAGCGTTTGCGCAGCGCGGTGCCAATGTCTCTGGCGAGCGTCAGGCGCCTTTCCCTGGCCTTCTTTTTGGCTTCATTTGTCTGTGATATTGCAGTCGTTCGTTTGACCCGACTGATGATCCAAAAATGAACGGCAAGGAAAGCCAGGGCGATCACACAGGCAAGTGTGACCCAGAGGAGGCTGCACACAAGCAGAACTGGAGAAATCACTGACCATTCCGTCGAACGCTCTCCGGCAATCAACCAGTATGCAAATCCCCCCAGCATGATCACCAGCGTTACTGCCACAGCAATAAGCAGTACAGTGATCCCGGCAGAAATTTCCTGGGTCTGGTTTTTGTCCTTATCAGTTTCCATTTGGTTTTACGATCCCAAGAGCTAAAGTATGAAGGGGGTCTGACGCTATCCAGCCGCAGGGTTTTGCTTCAGTCTTAGCGGTAATTGCAGCGAGCGATATCACAACCAGCGCATCAAGCTTTCCAGGATCGCCCCAGTAGTCATCCTGGATATTGTGGGTCACATTCCAGCCACAATCGGCGAGTTCAGGTTGCTCCGGGTGTGAGAAGAGAATGCACCGTTCGGGCGACTCATTAAGTTCGCTCTGTTTTTCGGCTCGCAAGGCGACGTGCCGCAGGGACTCACTATCAGAAGGCTCAAAAAATTCACCACGGGATAATGTGACGTCCCCCTGGTTTCCAGCCAGCCACAGTACTGCGCATTCACCAGCAGGACGAGTAGAGTCAGAAGCAGGAGATAAAGACTGGCACCCGGCAATCAAAAAATTAGCCAGCTGTTTCTTGTCCGCAAGAACATTAGCCAGTACGGATAATGTTTTCTCCCCTTGCCATAACTCAGGTAATTCAGGAGCTGTAATTCCCGGAAAACTCTCAATGAGCTGTGCCACAAAGGCTTGCCAGGCTTCAGGACTCCCCTGCCAGAAATATTTCTCCGGAGAAACGAATAATTCCTTACCTCGCTGCCTTTTCCATTGCAATACCAGCATTTGAGCCAGTTGTTTTTCACGTTCAATAAGAGCAGAAGAGAAGCTTCTGGCAATACGCAACGATTTCCCCAGGGATTCCTGCCTGACTAATGGAGCCTGATGCTCTCGCTTAATCACACGCAGCCAGTCAGAAAGTTCAGCGCCTGCCGGGCCAATCAGGACAATATCTTTCAGGGCAAACTGACGCCGATGGATTTCCCACCAATGCCTGCGCTCATTTTCTGCTTCGCGCTCCCAGGTATGTGAATGATGAACTGAAAGGCGAAAAAAGATTGTGCGTAAAAACCAGACAACACCGCCAAGTAATACCATTCCAACCATGCAGATAAGAATGATACTGGTATTGGCATCGGATTTCCCTGCCATTGCCGCGATGATACCAGAGAGCAAAACCAGAGCGGCACCTCCTCCTAACCAGCGCTTTGCAACTGGCGGTTTCGCAAGACGATAGCGAGGAAATGTAGGAATAGCTCTCACTGCGCAACCCTGCAATCGGGGTTGGAACTCACCAGCGTGCAACCACATGCGCAGCGATGACCATGTAATGCTACTGGTTGACCGTCAACTTTTGTCAGAGAGCTACCTTCGACAATCGTTGTCATCCCATGCTTATTACATTTCACCGCATCACCTTTCACAGCAATACCTTTACCAAAATAAAGATAGTGACCGCCAATAACTGAACCACCATACTCTTTTAGCGAATCACCCTGCCTGATAATACGTTTCATTGACTTTCCTTAATTAAATTAAACAGAAGAAATAACGAACCATCACCATATTTTAAGAATATCAGCTTTGGTTTCGGCCAGTTTCGCAGCATCCAGGGCTTTACGTGTCTGGCTACTCAATGGCGCAATTCCATTTGTCATTGCAGGTTGAATAGTAGATTCTGCATTAATAACTTCAGGCCCACTTGCCGAAGCAGGGATGATAGAGATCACTTGTTTAATACCAGATGTGATTTCATCTGAAATATTACTGTTGATAGTCGTGTTATCAAAAATGAGACTGGCTCCTTTTATCGCTGATTTAAGTTGGCCTTCAACAAACCGGCCATATTTAGCGATCAATGAAACATTTTTACTCATCAACTCCCCAAAGAAAATCATCCGATAAAGGAAGTAACTTCCCCAGGGTTCTCTGTCACCAAAGGTTGCGTGCATAAACCAGGCGCGTGAGTCATGAACCTGATCGTCAAATAATGATCTGACCAGACTGTCTGGCGATTGAGCGGTTTCTCCAGCAGATTGCTTCGGAAAGAGTTTGTTAAATTTACTGTCACCTGAACTTTTGATGCGTTCATACTCAACAGAGAAATCATTCTCACTGAAGGAGTATATCACATTAGATAATTGCTGAGACATCGTATATTTCCAGTTCCCCGTAACGGGGCGTGGCTTAGACAGGTAATCAGCATTGAATTCTTCTGCCGCCTGTCTTAGCTGAACCTGAGCGATAGCCGGGTCAAAATCTTTTGGGCCAGGAGGTAATGGCGTGAATTTTTTAAACCTGTTATCCACAATAGCGGTCAGGCGCTCATCATCCACATCTTTTTGTTTCCGTTCTTGCTCAGCCTTAGATGCAGCCAGAGTGGCCGGATCTGAATCTTTATTTTGCCACGCGACACCTGAAGATTTGTAAAATCCTTGAGATTTATAAGCGCCGTTTACATATCGCCCGATACGCCATGCCGTAATCCAGCCGAGTTGATTTTCTAGAGCTGCAATGACATTTGAACTTGCACGAATGGGGTTATATTGGAATGCATCAGTAGAAGCTTCAGCACTATCTGAAGATAAATTAAGAGTAAACTCACGCCAGGCATTGAATCTTTCCACTAACGATTCAGAAATAGTAAATTCTAATTGCAACTCTGGCGGCATTGCTCGCCATAATTGAGATAAAAGCTCTTTAGGTAACGATTGGGGCGATACTTTTAATGGTGCTCCAGCTTCAAAAGCTGATGCATACATATCATGTAAAGCTATTTGCGAAAGTAAATTACTATCATTATGACCTACTGCTTTTCCTTGATCTCCCGGGGGATATCCCCCACCAATATCGGAGTGCATTCCAGGATAAACCACTTCCGTAGCATAACTTGGGTAAGTTCCGTCGCTGCGGCAAATTGAATCCAGCGGGAAACAAAGTCTTTGTTCGTGGGATGAAACGAGGTGAGTGCATTTTTTGATCAGCCCATTATCCGGTAATTCCATGGTGTCATCAGCCCAGCCCATATGCCCTTCTGCGAATGGCGCAATATTTGCAATGCCAACGGATGCCACAGTGTCGAGCAGGCCAAGAAATTCAATACTTAAGCGGATTTTTACGTCACCCGACTTCAGACAAAGCTCAGGTTTACTTCCCTTTCTCCTGCCCCCTGGCAGCAACTCAGATAGCCAGTTCACAAATGCTCGCGCACTTGCTGCACCGCGGGAGAAACCATAGACATATAACTTAATGCCTAATAGCTTAGGTTTTCCTGGTTCTGGTTGTGTAACTGCCTGTTTCAGTTTAGGTGCAAGATCTGCTGCCTTTAAAAGTTCATTGAACACGGTATAACGCCTGTCTGGCCCGTCCGATCCCAGATTTGATGTCATTCGGTTGACGGCGGCATAACACTCGGCATCAGAAATCTCGGTTAAACCCGATGTTCTTCTGAGTGCGTCAATAATCCGTAGCAGCCCCCAGTTGACGCGTTCTTCACCGTAGGTCGCAAAAGCCAGACCTGGCGTACTGTAATCAAGGTCATTAATTTCTGGAAAAGGTGTGCCAACCCCAGGGATATAATATTTATAATATTTGTTGCCTGACGTTCCCGCTAAATCAACCAGCTCTTCAGTATGCCCCTGAACACCACCGGCATAACCCTGACCGATCGTTGCACGAAACAAACGAGCAATATTTGTTGGATGTTTAGGGCTGGAAATATACAGATCGTTATTAAGGTTATTTCCTGTACCGTCAAAAAATAAACTGATATGCAGAGTTTTACAACAAGGCGGCTCTACGGCTTTACCCGCAGCGTGACAGAGCTCATTCCGGTATGCCAGCTCATGGCTATCCTGCTGTTTACAGTTTCGCTTCGTTGCCGCTGTATCTGTTGGTAAACGCCCTTGTTTTGGAAAATGAGGTGGATACCATGTTAAGTCTGGATTTATTTTGGACATACTTCAGGCTCCTCCATCTTAATCGGATCCTTAATCGGGTAATTCGGATTGCCGTAATCGTAACAACTGGTTGTCACTTTTACCTTGTCGCACGGCAGAAAGTGTATTTTGATGCCACAGGTTTTTTGGCTGTTATAATCAGGAACAGGTACTATTGCGCTGTGTTCACGATTTTGAGATTTTATTTTTTTTCCCATTCAAGGACTTTTTTATCATCCCCGAAACCTGGAAAATCCATTGAATACCCAACACCTGTTTCCCACTCGATTTTTACCGTCATTCCCGGTTCCCATTTTGGAGGCACACCAAAATACCCCGCGCCACCGCCGCCTTGCCACGGGCCGATAATATCGACGCCCGACTGCCCGTTGACACTAAAGTGGTTGATGGCCCAGTGGGTATGGTTGATAGCTTCGATGGTTCCGCCACCGCCGCTGACTGATTCAGCTTCATCAGGCTGGTTACAGCCCGTTAACAGCAATACCGCTGTAACTAAAAAGAAAAAGGGAGATTTCATTTAACACTCCTTGTGAGGGATTCATCAGGTAACAGAGTTATTTGAAATAACCTGCGCCATAACCCAGTCATTGCGCTTATCATCAAAAACAATTCTCTGCTCTGTTGCGGTAAGCATCGCCTCATAACAGGCTGTAAATTCGGCTTGCCGGTTAGTAAACATCCCTTCTGGCACACTCTCGTATCTCAGAAACTGGCTCGTATCACTGACACACATGAGTTTCTCAAACTGGCTATCGGTAAATTCGATTTGCACCACGGACTTGTCAGATTCCGGGATTTCACCACTCCCCAACCGAATGGAAGACTGATAGTCACAGTCGAGCCATGTCCAGAATAAGACCGGTATTAGCAGTTGCTTTTGCTGCTCAGCATCAAGAATGTGGCTGAACAAGAAAGGAAAAATACGGGTATCCCAGAAACGGAAAATCCCCTCCCGACCTTCATGTTGCGCAGCAACACAATCCCTGAGCCAATCAGCAAGCTGTTCAAACGGCCAGCAAGAACCGCATATCAGCAGGGGAGCCGATTCCATCATTTCTGCTGCAAGGTTATTTAGCCACTGAACATGTTCAGCGTCCGATAGATCCACCCGAACCAGCACAGGCGCATCCTCAGGATAAATATCCTCAGGTAGCCCTTGATATAGCGACTGCCACATCATAGGGTTACTGAAAGTAGTAAGTGCTGGCAGGACAGAGAAATTAACAGCACACTGATCGATTATCACATCAATATGGTCTATTTCGGCACGCTGGCAGGTTGTTCTGATTTTGTCCATCCACGGAGAAACGAAATCCATCTTTTACACCTCCCTTGGAACAAAGCCCTGAGCGATTTCCTGTGCCCGTTTCAGACAATCTTTGCAGACCGATGATGGTAGTTCAGGCAACGGGAAATCCTGGCTCGCAGGTCCTTCCATGTTGTGCTGCCCTTTTAGGCTTAACAGTCCAGGGCCATGAACCTTAATTTCTCCCTCAGGTGTCAACTGGATGTAAGCGCCGCCACATGCAATAGTGATCCCGTTTTTTGCCGTTAGCTGCAGGTGACCTTGTGTTGACTGAACCGTGACGTCTTTCAGTGACGTAAGAGAGAGTGTGTCTGCGTGTGATTCTACTTCCAGTGGTCCTTTCGCCGAGACCAGCCGGATCCCTTCCTGTTGTGAAAGTAGCGAAATCGCTTTACTGGCGTTTACTGAGTGGCGCTGCGCGGTTGCAATATTAACCTCTCCCAGACTTTGCAGGTAGAGGCCTTTACCACTGTGCATTAGCGCAGTATCAGGGGTAACAGAAGCAACCCCTTTGGGAGCAACCATCAATAAAGCCGCTTCTTTCAGGTTACTGGCACCGTTAACAAACTCTCTCAGTGAATCAGCGTCTGGTGAAAAATTATGATGAATCTGGGCAATCCTGCCCCATTCGGTTATCTGATTCAGCGCACCTTTCAGCAAACTGACCGCCGGCTCCATCGCCAGCACCTGCCCCTGAGCCTGCGCCTGTCCGTCCGCGCTGATAAATATCCCTTTCTGTGCCCGGATAGCGCCCCAGCTGTCGGTTCTCAGCTCAAAGCCTTCGCCGCGCGGCTGCCTGTCACTGTCCACCAGGTGCCCCAGATTCAGCTGGCTCTTGCCGCCGTACTCCGTCGAGAGCTTGATATGCTCTTTCCCGCGCTCATCGTCGAGGCGGATTTTGTTGTTGGCCGGGGTGCGCAGGACGTTACGTTTGTCATTGCGAATGGTGACGTGGTCGCCGTGCGCCGAGTCGTGCAGCACGCCCGCGATATACGGCCGGTCAGGGTTACCATCCTCAAAGCCAATCGCCACCTCCGTCCCCGCCAGCAGCGGCAGGTGCAGGCCGTAAGTGTCTCCGGCATACGGCCGCGACTGACGGACCCACAGGCTCTCGAACCCGGTTTCCCAGCGCGCCCGGTCAAACAGCATATTCACCCGGTAGCGTCCGTGTTTGTCGATATGCCCGTAGGTGTCGTTTTCCCGGGTGCTGGTCACGCGGGCCGGCAGCGTCCCGGCCATCACCGGACGCGCGCCGGGCTCAGGCCGGTAGCCGACGTCCGGGCTGTCCGGTATGCCGGCAAACTCCACCGCAAAATCCGCATCGCGCCGGGCGTGGCTGTGCATCGCCGTGACGAGCACGCCCTCAGCAAACTCCCCGGCCACCTCCTCTCCGCCGGTGACCTTCAGCACCTGTCCCGGGCAGAGTGTCGGGCAGCTGGTGGTGGCCTGCATCCGGGTCTGGCCGTTCAGATAACGCTCATGACGAAGACGGGCGTAAAACGCCCCGGACTCCGGCGCCGGATGGCGGTCATGGACATTCCCGGCGGTCAGGTAGTTATCTCCCCAGTGGTAAGCCTCACCAAAGGTAGTGGTCTCCCCGCGGGTGACATCCACCTGCGCGTTCATGTCCGCCGTCGCCTCGCGGTAGTTGTAGTCGCGGGTACTGACCTGCTGCTCCACAACGCGGTGGCGACATGCCATCTCCCACACCGCGTCCACCCCGGCCGACTGCTGCCCTGACGGCGGGACCGAAGGCAACGTCAGCCCCTTCTCATAGCCCTGCTGACTGTCGCAGAACTCAGCGACGTCGATGTGCAGCCGCGTGTCGGCGGTAAACCGAAACCAGATCCCCACCTCACCCAGCAGCCGGGTGATAAAGCGCAGGTCATCCTCGCCGTACTGCATCACCTGCTCGCGGCGCGGATACGTTTTTGTCAGCGAGAACAGAAAATCCTGACCGCGCAGGCCGTGGCGCTCGCGGAGGATTTTTTCCACAATCTGCGGAACGGACTGGTCCTGGTAAATGGCGTTCTGGTGCGAGCGGTTAAGCAGCGCCAGGCGCGGCTGAAGCGTCAGCGCGTAGTGCGTTTCATCCCTGGAGGTACTGAGCCGTTCAAACCCCGTCACCACGCCCTGGATAACCCGCACGGGTTGCTGAACATTGATGCCGAAGCCCTGAGCCACCGGCGCCTGCAGCGTCAGGGAGGCTGCCTTCATCAGCATCATCTCTTTGCTGATGGCATGGTCTGCGCTGGTGAATTCAATACGGTAGCGGAACGGCTGGCTCAGGGCTTCATCGCCCTCGAAGGCCAGCACATCAAGCCCGGCTTCACATCCCTTCACCGAAAGCAGGTGGTGGTTATGGCTGAACAACAACGATTTCACGCTACTCATCGGATATTGTCCCCTCGTCAAACGCCATCACGACGCCTTCCTCTTCGTGATACCCCAGCGTCACCTGGCGCGGTTTCTGCCCCGCCGCCATATGGCTCAATAGCTGCTGACTCAGCGCCGGCAGGATCTGCTGATTCAGCAGACTGTCGACGTTACGGGCGCCGGTATCCGGCAGCAGGCAGGCCTCGGTCAGCGCGTCGAACAGGCTCTCGCTGAGGGTGGTGGTGATTCCGTAATGGCAAGCCAGACGCTGACTTACCTGCCCGAGCTTCATGCCGACAATGGCGCGCAGCGCTCCCGCCGGCAGCGGACGGTATATCACCGTCTGGAAGCGGGCCAGCAGCGCCGGCTGGAAGTGGCCGCGCAGCACCGGGCGCAGCAGCTCGTGCAGGTCTGATTCGCTGGCCTCCGGCTGTTCATCCAGCAGCTGCATCAGGAGGTCGCTTCCGAGGTTGGCGGTCATCAGGATCACGGTGTTGCGAAAGTCGATTTCACGCCCCTCGCCGTCGCGCATTACCCCCCGGTCGAAGACCTGGTAGAACAGGTTCATCACATCGCGATGGGCCTTTTCCACCTCATCGAGCAGCACCACGCTGTAGGGGCGTTTGCGCACCGCCTCGGTCAGGATCCCGCCCTGGCCGTAGCCGACGTAGCCGGGCGGAGAACCCTTCAGCTGGCTGACGGTGTGCGGCTCCTGGTACTCGGAGAGATTGATGGTGATCAGCGCTTTCTCGCCGCCGAACAGCGCATCGGCCAGGGCGAGCGCCGTTTCCGTTTTGCCGGTGCCGCTCGGCCCGACCAGCAGGAACACCCCTTGCGGACCGTTCTCCGGCGTCAGGCCGGTTTTCGCGGCGCGCAGGCGCCGGGCAATAGCGCTCAGGGCCGCCTCCTGGCCAACCACCCGTTTGCCGAGACTCTCTTCCAGACTCAGCAGCTCCGTCTGCTCATCTTTCATTAGCGAGGAGAGCGGCACGCCGGTCCAGTCGGCAATCACCGTCGCCACGGTGCGGACGTCGACGTCCAGCCCGAGCAGCGGATTGCCCTGCTGGACGGCGATAAGCGCGGTTTGTAGATCGCTAATTTCCGCCTGGCGGGAGATATCGCGGCGACAGGCGAGCAGCGCTTCCGTCAGCTGCAGCTCCTGACCATACTGAGTTTCAAGGGTATCCAGCGCCAGAATAAGGCGGTTCTCCTCCTGCTCAATGGCCGCCAGCCGATCGCCGCGGGCGCTGTTGCCCAGCGCAATATCTTCCAGCAGCGCCTGCTTCTCCATTGCCAGCACGGTGAGCTGCGCCTTCATGCGGGTCAGCGGCTCAGGCACGGTATCCAAACTCATACGCAGGCGGGCGGAAGCGGTGTCGAGTAAATCCACTGCCTTGTCCGGCAGCTGGCGACCGGTGAGATAGCGTCGTGACAGCGTCACGGCGGCGCGCACCGCATCATCCGTGATATGCACGCCGTGGTGGTCGGCATAGCGGGACTTCAGGCCGCGCAGCATCAGGCAGGCGGTGTCGTCGTCCGGCTCATCCACCTTGACCATCTGAAAGCGGCGCTCCAGCGCGGCGTCGCGCTCGAAGTACTGCTTGTATTCAGACCAGGTGGTGGCGGCGATGGTCCGCAGCTCGCCCCGGGCCAGAGCCGGCTTCAACAGGTTGGCGGCATCCGCGCCGCCCGCCTGATTACCCGCGCCGATGATCGTGTGCGCCTCGTCGATAAACAGCAGCACCGGCGAAGGCGACTGCTGTACCGCCTCAATGATATTTTTCAGCCGCTGCTCGAACTCGCCTTTGACCCCGGCGCCGGCCTGCAGCAGACCGAGGTCAAGGGTGCGCACCGACACTGGCTTCAGCGCGTCGGGGACGTTGCCTTCGGCAATGCGCAGCGCCAGGCCTTCCACCAGAGCGGTCTTGCCCACGCCCGGCTCACCGACGAGGATTGGGTTGTTTTTTCGCCGACGGGAGAGAATATCCACCATCTGGCGGATTTCCGTGTCGCGTCCGAACACCGGGTCAATCTGGCCGTCTCTGGCTTTGGCGGTGACGTCGAGAGTGAATTTGTCCAGCGCGTTCTGCAGCGCCGGATTGAGCCCATCCGCATTCAGTTCGCTGCCCGCAGGACGCCCCACAAATTCCACGTCCCCGCCATGGGGCTGCGCCAGCGCCGCTTCCTGCTGCGCTGGCGGACGTTCGTCGGACTGGGCATCAAGCAAGGGGCGCAGGCGTTCCAGCTGACGCTGGCCCAGCGTTAACAGCGGCCACAGGCCATCGCACTGGATCAGATTCTGTTTTTCAACCAGCGCCATCAGCAGGTGAACACTGCGGATCTGCGCTTCGCCGCTGAGCGAGGCAATCAGCCAGGCCTCCTGCATCAGCCTCAGGGTATGGTCAGAGAGCTGGGGACGATGACGTACCGAGCGCGGCTGTTTATCCAGCCAGTTCAGCAGATCCTGCCACAGCGCATCCATATCCCATTCATAGCGCCGCGCCAGCACCGTCAGATCGCCTTCCCCCTGTTCAAGCAGTTTAAGCAGCCAGTGCTCGGGCAGGATCTCGGCATGCGCCCGGGTCTGGCACAGGGAGGCCGCCCCCTCCATTGCGCGGGCACAGCAGGGATTAAGACGGCGTAACAGGCTGGCTGGATTTTCCATGAGATCCTCTCTTATTGGTTCCGGACACGCTACCGCCCGTCGCTGTTCCCGAACAGGAACCCCAAGCGCACAAGGTCAGGCAGACAGATTGTGTTTTTCTTTGCTGAGAACCCGTATCTCAGGCGCTCAGCAAAAAACGGCGGGCAGAGAAACGCTGCCCGCATCAGGCGATCGCCCGCAATAATCCCCGGCCGCAGAGATAACGATGCGGCCGGGATGAGCGAACGTCGCCTGCGCGCCAGCGGCGCGAAATATGACGGGCAATTACGCGGTGGCGCGTTCGTTCCAGCTATCGGAGTGAATGATGTTGCCGTCTTTATAGGTCCAGGTGATCTTCTCGTAGCGCAGCTCAATCTGTTCCAGATGGTTGTGCTTCTCGTAGGCGGGGTTTTTGATGTCGTGCATCAGGGGATTCACTTTCACCACCTTGACGTTCTCAAGTTTGGTATTGAAATACTCCACTTCCTGGCCGGCATCGTTGATTCGGTACCACTTGAACTCAGCGGATTTCAGGGTCTGGCCGGTGGTCACCGCCTTGTACAGGTAGGGGCTGGAGGAGTCGATCTCCTTGGTGAACAGGAACGGCGTATGAATACGCGTGCCGGTCAGTTTGCCGGTGTTGTTATCGGTCGGGATGTACAGGTTATGCTCCTGGGCCACCACTTCGATACTGCCTTCACGATCCTGAACGTCGACAGACCCTTTAATGTCCGCGCCGCCGTCGTCTTTCAGCCAAAGATAAACAGGAATTGCCATGGAATTACTCTCCATTGTGTAGTGAAGCGCCATCATCCTGGGATGACGCAGAGGGTTGGTCCGGTAACCGGCAGGCGTCTACCTGCGGCACCAGACTGATTTCGACACGACGGTTCAGCGCACGGCCTTCCGGCGTATCGTTTGTTGCAATTGGTCGGCTTTCGCCATAGCCCTGAACGGCAAAGCAGCTGTCCGGCACGTCGCCGGTATCGCGCATCCAGTCGCGGACCGATTCCGCACGTTTCAGCGACAATAGCTGGTTGGCTTTTTCCTCACCCACGCTGTCGGTGTGACCCGCCACCACGATCAGCCACCCGGGCCTGGCCTTAATGTCCATCAGCGAGCTGACCAGCCGCTTTGTCGAACCAGGCTTCAGTACCCATTTCCCGGTATCGAATAGCGACATGCTGTCAAGGCGGATGACATCCGGCGCGACGTGCTGCACCGGCCCGGGCGGAGGCGGAGGCGGCACGTAACCGCGAATCGCCTCCAGCAACGGCAGGCGAATCTGCTCCCCGTGATACAAGCCCAGACTCAGGCGCAGCGGGACGCCGTTACGCGCCCAGCTATCGAGCAGCGCGGCATCTGCACGCAGCACCCTGACAGCGCTGGCTTTTGGTCGATAATCATCCATTGCAATCCGCTCATAACGGGCAATATCGACGCCCACGCGCTGCAGCAGTTGTCGATTATTCCAGCCACTGCTGAGCAGCGCGGCGACAGCCGCGAGGGTGAAAATCGCGAGCGCCGCGCGCCAGGCCCTGCCTCGTGGCGTGAGTCCCCGTCCCGCCGGTAACTGCGGCAGGATGAGTTCCGGCAAAGCTGAAGCGTCCCCGGTGTCGCTCTCATCTGGCTGCCAGCCAGCTACCCGCGTCAGGCCGCTATGTCGGGATAACCACGTCGTCCAGGCCGACGATGCCAGACTTCCAGGCAGCGAGGGCCCGAGGCCCCACAGCACGGCCGCAGGGGTCAGAGGTGGCAGGTCGGTATTCTCTTCCGTCAACACGGCATGGACGTGCTGTTCAAACCAGCCCATCAGGCTGTTCATCAGCACCTGCTGCTCCAGCGCGGCCGCCCCACCGGCGCTTACCCAGGCCGGTACGGAACAGGGGGCGCAGGAGGGCTGCCAGACTTTCACCGCTTCACCCGGTATCGCCGCCTGCCACAACAGGTCGCGACTCATCGCGCTGCCCACCTGCCCCTGCAGCGCCAGCGGTACGGCATACCCCGTCTGCTGGCGCAGCTGGCTGAGTTGCCAGCGCAGGGCCAGCAGAGCGCTGGTCAGCGCATCGCTTTGCGCATGCCGCTGCGGGCAGACGCAGAGCAGCACCGACAGCTGAGGCCCCCATTCCGGCCGCTGGCTCAATACCTGGCGCGCGACCTGCTGTAGCTCCTCCGTCTTTTCCACGCGGATCCAGCAGCCCTGTTTGACCACTCGCACCGGTGACGCTGGCGGCCAGACACTCGGCAGGTCGCCGCAAACGAGGACCACCGGCTGGCGATAAGCGCCCTCCGGGAGAGGGGCCAGGGTTGATGCGACGTTACGTCCGGTACGACGACTGGCGATGCGCCATATCCCGATGATCAGGGCCAGCGTGACCAGCAGAATGAGCCACGCCCCCCAGCGGGGAACCGGCAAAAATAGCAGGCACACCAGCGCACTCAGCAGACTGGCCCACAGCGCCAGCCCACGCTGCTGCGCGGGGCTCATTTCACCTCCCCCGGTAACAAGGTCAGCAGCAGGTGATCGAGCCAGTGGTTGAGCCCCCACCACAGGGCGAGTACCACTACCACGCTCAGGCCAATACGTACCGGCCATGGGGCCAGCCAGCCGCTTATCCCCAGGCCGGCGCGACTCTCTACCAGTACGGGAGCGGTAGCCGGGCACTGAAAAGGAGGAACACGCTCACCGAGCGCGTTGACCAGCTTCAGGCGCTCGGGGTCGTGGAGGGAGCGAAAGCTGCCAATAAAACCCAGCAGCATCACCCGCTGAAAACAGGTGACCACGGCCAGGTTGGGCGCCGGTTCACGCAACACATCACGCATCCGCTCGCACAGGGTGTCGCCGGCGTCCATGGTGCCGAGGAAGTGCCCCTGCAGCGGAATGTCATACCACTGCAGGCAGGCCTCATCCTCCACGCCGCGCCCTTTCACGGCTTCATCGAGCAGCGCGCACTGGGCGGTGAGAATATGCTGACAGCTGGCGTCATCAAGCCCGCTCGCCTTCAGCTCATGTTGCACGCGCTCGACATCAGCAATACAGCGCTGCCATAGCGTGTACCCTTCCTCATCGCGGAACTGCGGGCCGTGGCGCAGGCTGATAACCTGCAGCCAGGTGTTCTGCAGCAGCGCATCAATATCAATGGACGCGGCGTTGCCGCGTTTAGGCTCATTCACGTTCGTAGTACCGCAAAAAGTTCAAGTTCAGGCTCACCGAGCATCCCCGGGACGTAAAACATACAGGTGCCGCTCTGCAGCATTTCCGTTGCCAGAGGGTGGGACACATCGAGGCTGAAATACTGATTTTCCAGACGCAGCGGGATCGCCGCCGGCACATGACGCAATGGCGTGAGGGGCACCCCTGTCCGCGAGGAGTTGACGATGGCTTTGACATGATCCGGACTGCCCACTTTGCACTGGCGCGGAAACTGCTCCTGCAGTTGGGCGACCGGTACCGACGAACGAACCGACAGGTAGTAATCAGCCCCTTCCCGCAGCCGGGCATCGTGCAGACGCGCCTGCCAGAAGTGCAGCCGGACATCATGCTCCAGGGCAATCGCCACCACCCGCGATGGCAGGCTCGCCTCCAGCAGGTCGCTCAGTAAATCAAACAGCGGCGGAAAAACCGCGTTCAGCTGGTCATGCTGATAGATCGGGACGGCATTCGCCTGATGGGTGAGCGAAAAGGTCAGCAGGCTACCAGCCAGGCGCGCCAGCTCCGGGTAGAGGCGTTCCGGCGGGCTTTGCCGGTAACGCAGAAAGTACCCCAGCACCGGTTCGGCGCTGTTCAGCGCATTCAGCAACCAGAACAGAGAGACATCGGCTACGGCAAAATCAGCCATCCGTTCATTGCTTTCGCGACGCATGGCCATCAGGCGCGTCAGACGAGCCCGGAGCTGGACGAGCAGCTGTTCAAGCTGCGTCGCCAGCCAGCGGCTGCCCTGGATCTGCAGCAGCGGCGGGAGAAACGTCTCGTCGATAAGCCAGGCCCCCTGCGAGTCCCGCTGCAGGCGAACAAGCGGACAGGTCAGGTAATCGCTGTTGTCCTGGTGGGCGAAGCGGAGGGTCAGCTCCGGCTGTATGACGGCAATCTGCCGGGTATCATCCCCAAACTGGTTACGGACATCGCGCCAGCGCTGCCGGAAGCGCACCGGCCTTTCGGCCACCTCCTCCGGCTTCAGACAGTTGCCGCCATTCGCCTGCATCAGGGGCAGCGCCAGCACGATCACCGCCTCGCCGGACGCGCCGTCCAGCGACAGCGCGGACGGCAGCGCATCGGCATTGTCCGTATCAATCATCGTGCCATCCTGGAACCGGACCTGCAGCCTGTGAGCCTGCAGGCGGCCCAGTTTGAGCATCTCTGGTTCGAAGGTCGCCTCAACCACTCCCCAGGGGTGGTTAAGACCCATCCGGGCAATCACTTCCGCAGTCCAGGCTGCATACGCAGCCTGCTGTTGAAAATGCTGAGGCGACACCATAATGCCCCGGCCCCACAACGGACGTTCCGTTTTCATCATCGTCCGAACCTACGCCTTCGCCTTTGGCATCTGGCTAACCAGCGACAGATTGACGTCCATCCCCTCGACCTGGAAGTGCGGCACCGCGTACAGCTTCACGCGGAAGAAGCCCGGGTTATCCTCGATATCTTCCACCACGCTGGCATCGCGCAGCGGATGGGAGGCCTGCAGCTCGTCGCCGGGGTCGGTCATTTCGGTCACCAGGCTCCGCACCCAGGTGTTCAGCTCCAGCTCCAGCAGACGCCGGTCCTTGGTGGTGCCGATATTTTCGCGCTGGATCATCTTCAGGTAGTGCGCGATGCGCGACAGCAGGAAGATGTAAGGCAGACGCGCGTTGATACGGCTGTTGGCGGTGGCGTCGGCGGTATCGTACAGCGCCGGTTTCTGCGCGGAGTTGGCCGAGAAGAAGCAGGCGTAATCGCGATTTTTGTAGTACGACAGCGGGATAAAGCCCAGGCTGGCGAACTCAAACTCCCGCGTTTCCGGGATCATCACCTCGGAAGGAATTTTCACCTGGTTGCCGGTGCCCAGATCGTACAGATGGATGGGCAAATCTTTCACCGCGCCGCCCGCCTGCGGACCGCGAATTTGCACGCACCAGCCGTTGTTAACAAAGCTCTTCACCATATTAGATGCGAAGGAGAACGCCGCGCTGGTCCAGAGATATTTTTCGTGATCCGGGCCCTTCACCTGCTCGACATAGTTGAAGCTGCGCACCAGCACGGTGTCCGGACCGTACGGCAGACGACCCAGCACGCGCGGCATCACCAGGCCGATGTAGCGGGCATCGTCAGTTTCGCGAAACGCCTTCCAGCGGATATATTCCGCACGATCGAAGTAGTTGCCGATATCCTTAATGGCAGCCACCTCTTCCATGGTCTCTTTCAGGAAGAAGGCCGGGCCGACGGCGCCGATAAACGGCATATGGGCGGCCGCAGAGACGCGGGAGATATTGCGCAGCAGCGCCACATCCTGCGGGCTGGCGTCGAACTCATAGGCCGAGATCACCGAGCCGATCGGCTCGCCGCCGGGAGTGTCATACTCCGCGGTATAGGTGTGCCAGTACAGGCCGCTCTGGATAAGCTCCGGCGCGTCCTCAAAGTCCTGGCGCAGATCGTCTTTGGCGACGTCGAGGATCTCCGTTTTGACGTTCTGCCGATAGTCGGTGTTGTCTACCAGCTGTTTGAGGCCGCGCCACAGGGATTCGACCTGCTGAAACTCCTGATGGTGCATCACCGCGTCCAGCTGACGGCTTATCTGGAAATCCAGCTCGGCGATATGGTGGTCGATCAGCGTTTTGTCGAGCTTTTCCACCCGCTGGCCGGACTGACGGATGCGTTCCATAAACACCTGCATCGCCGCGGTGAGACGTTCCGCCGCCGGCGCCTCGGAGAGCGCGGCATCGTCCAGAAAGTCGTTGATATCCCCGAGGCAAGACGCCGGGGTGAGATTAATTTTTTCAAACAGCGAGGCGTAAACGCCCTCGCCCGCGCTGTTTTCCTGCAGCGTGGTTTGCCCCTGAACAGGGGCGTTTTCTGTGGTAACAGACATTAGCATTTTCCCGGTTAATCCATTAACAGACTTGCCCCGCACTTATTTCGGGGCAAGCGCACTCATTTCGTCGCGTAATTCCTGGGACAGCGCCGGATCTTTCAGGATTGCCTCAAGCTCTTTTCTGAAAGTGGCGTTATCGAGCAGATTGGATTTGAGATCGCGTAATAAATTACGCATCGCCAGCATGGCGCGGAGTTGCGGAATTTGCCGGGCAACCTGCTCCGGTTCAAAATCTTTGATGTCGGTAAAACGCAGTCTGACGTTCTCCTCTTCGCCATTGCCGGCCAGCGTATTCGGCACCGAGAGGTTAACTTCCGGGCTAAATTCCGAAAGTACGCTGTTAAAATTATTTTTATTGACGTTGATTTTTTCTCTTTCCGATAAAGGCCGGTTTTCCTTCCCATGACTAAAATCGCCAATGGTAAGCAGCTTCAGCGGCAGTTCGACCTTCTTTTGCGCGCCGCCGGTATGAAGAGATAATTTGAGATTAATGCGCGCCCTGGGGACTTCATTCTGGAACGTATCAGCCATAGCAGTTCCTTTCCTTAAGGAATAATTATTGAAGATATATTGATGTGAAACGTGACGATGATAAAGCAAAAATGGATTACCGATCAACTTAACCACCTAATAATTATATTTATTCATAAACACCCACTTTCACCACGAAAATAAAAGCACCATGAATATCAATATTTAAAATGTGAAACAACAGTCAATGATAAATTCAATAAATAATGCACCAAAGGAATGTTTGCAATGGATACTATAAGGCGGGCTAAAACATTAAGCGGATGAATAAAGGAAACCATAGAGACGACCGGGGCAATATAATTCGCTCATTATGCAAATTTAGCGTAACAACGCAATCAATTACTCAGAAGGATAATATCTGGCTTCCATCCGATTGCCCCTTCGCGGCGGACGCTTAATAGTGCTGGCGCGAAATCTAAACGGTAACAATATTCTTCTGCTCCCCTTACTCCCCACAAACCGATTTTTTGCGGATAACGAGCCACAGCGCGATGTCGAACAAAGTTGTCGTTAGCAAAAAAACATGAGCCCGGTTACAAGACGCACACGACACCGTCGTCGGCATCCTGAACGGTTCGCATTCTGCAAGTCGCCAGGCTATATCTAAGACACCTTTCGCCCACAACGAGACACAAAGATGAGCAAGAAAATCCTAATGCTGGTCGGCGATTATGCCGAAGATTACGAAACGATGGTTCCTTTTCAGGCACTGCAGATGATTGGCCACCAGGACGATGCCGTCTGCCCGGATAAAGCCGCTGGCGACTATGTCATGACCGCAATCCATGACTTTGACGGCGCCCAGACTTATAGCGAAAAGCCGGGCCATCGCTTCACGCTGAACGCTGACTTCGCCGCAGTAAAGGCCGAGAACTACGATGCGCTAGTGATCCCCGGCGGCCGGGCGCCGGAGTATCTGCGCCTGAACGAGGAGGTTATTAAACTGGTACAGGCATTCGACGCCGCGCGTAAACCTATCGCCGCCGTCTGCCACGGCCCGCAGCTGCTGGCCGCCGCCGGTATTCTGCAGGGACGGACCTGCAGCGCCTATCCCGCCTGCGCTCCGGAAGTGCGCCTGAGCGGTGGGCACTATGCGGATATTGGTATCGACCAGGCGCATGTGGACGGTAACCTGGTTACCGCCCCCGCCTGGCCTGCTCATCCACAGTGGCTGGCGAAATTCGCCGCCCTGCTGGCGGAATAACCATACTGAGCCGGTGTTTTTGTTGAGCCACCCGCTCCCCTGCGGGAATCTATGCCTCAGCGCGGTGTTTAGTCTCGGGTAAACGCGCTGTTGTATGTTATGCCGATGGCGGGGATGCGCCACGATTTACCGCTTATCTTCAGGGGCCGGTTAAAAAACCAGCCCCTGAAAGATTTATCGCTGCCCTGACGGGCATCATCAATTCAGCAACGCGATCTGCTTGACCGCTATGTAATTGATTTTATAGATTATTTCAGGAGTTACGCGTTCTTTGATATCGCGGTCAACAAATACCCGAATGCAATATTTGATGATTTGATACTGATTTAACTTATCACCACATTCAATTAACGGTTTTATTTCGTAGCGGTTCTTAAGATCTTTCACCAAAAGCTTAACTTCGGTTTTATCCAGGTCTTTAAAGGCGCAGTCGGAGACAATATCAACGGCAAATTCATGTGGTTTGAAATGAGGCTGTAATACAGAAGTCAATAACCCGGTGAGTTGACTCTTCCACGCCTTATTTTCCTTGTCAGCGATGTTAGCTTTATACACAGAGTGTTTGGCCTCATAGACCTTCGACCATGGGTGTCGGTTAATAATGTCATCAAGTATTTTTTTATTAACCGCCTCGGTATCGCTGATATCTATCCATTCACCAACCTTGTCATTCAAAAAATAATCATCACTGCACGCCAAATAAAAATCCTTCAGCGCGTCGATGAAGCTTTCATCGCTATGGTCAACGATACGGTCGGTAACGTCAGCGATAATGACATTTTGTGGATCCTTGCTTTGCATAATCTCACATAATGTGCTCAACATCGTCGCAAAGGCGCGGTTTGTTTTATGGTAATATACCTGCGAAAAAAGGCTGGAGCGCGCCCCAATAAACTCAGCGATCGAATCAATCCCACTCTCTTTGTAAGCAAGGTACAATTTTCCCTGTTCCTCGACCGGGACAATTGACATAAACAAGCGATTGTAATCGTAGATGCCACACTTGACGCCAGAGAAATAGCCATCTCTGAGCAAGTAACCCATCCGGTCGGCATCGATCGGACAGGAAGAGATGATCGAGGTCATTAACGGCAGGATATCTGTTGCCTTTCCATTAATTTCCTCAATGATCTGTTGGTCACCGTATCTTTTTTCGATGATTTTTAACACATTTTCGATATTTATTTCGTCATCAATCTTACCTTGTTTTCTCAGATCATGATAAATCATCAGGCTGAATAACAGCGAAAGCTGTTCATGTTCAACTTTCTGTTCTGGCTTGCTTAATACATCAATGATCGAATGGTAGGCTGTGGGGAGAACATCGGAGAATTCGTGCTTACAAGGCATAAAACTCTCAAACTGGTGGGATACCGGCCCGTGCCCGATGTCATGCATCAGGGCAGCGAGTCTCAACTCCTGAATGTTGTGTTTTGGTATCTGATCGATATGACCAAACACATGGCCATCATCATATTTCTTTTGATACCGTATCGCATTCAGGCGTAAATTATTGAGTATTTCACTTGATAAATGCAGCACCCCGAGAGAGTGTTCGAAGCGGCTGTGCACCGCAGAGGGAAACACCTTATATAAAAAAGAGTTCTGTTTAATGTTGCGTAAGCGCTGGAAAAGGGGGTGATTGATAAAGGCAATCTCGAGTGTCGTCAAACGAATAGTGCCGTGAATGGGATCAAGGATCTTACTGGTCAATTCATTTTCAAAATCCATATCTTAAATCCTTTCATACGTGCATTAAATATATTTAGCATATTGACTGTTTATTCAACAACAATCTTGCGCATTCAGGCAATAAGGTCAATCACTAATATTTAACGAGCAACGCGGCAGATCATTATTTCCTTATCTCTCCACAGCGTCGCGCTATATCGGCATCCACTAACATATCGATTGACTACGGATGAAAACAGCCCCGGTTTTCTTCGCTCAGATGCGCATTCCCCCGGAAACCTCAATGCGCTGGGCATTCACCCAGCGATGATCATCGGATAACAGCGAGGCGATCATCGGCCCGATATCCTCTGGCAGGCCAGGTCGGCCCAGCGCCGTCATGTTCGCTACCGCCTGAGCGACCTGCGGGTTATCCCGCACCACCCCGTCGCTGAAATCGGTGGCGATGGCGCCGGGCGCCACGCAGTTCACCGTGATCCCGCGACTGCCCAGCTCAAACGCCATATAGCGAGTCAGGGTTTCCACCGCGGATTTCATGATCGCATAGGGCGCCCGGTTCGCCATCACGATGCGGGTGAGGCCGGACGAGACATTCACTATTCGCCCGCCATCGGCCAGCAGCGGCAATAGTTTTTGACTGAGGAAAAAAACGCTCTTCACGTGGATGCGATACAGCGCATCGAATTCCGCTTCTGTGGCGTTAAGAAATCCCATGCCGCTGGCGTTGCCGGCATTATTGACCAGATAATCAAATTTATCGGCGCCCAGCTCCGTCAGCGCGCCCTGAAAAGCGCTAACAAATGCGTCAAAGGTGTCGATTTCGCCGGCGCTGAAAGGCAACGCGATCGCCCGGGCGCCCAGTGCTTCAACCCGTGTAACCACCTCGTTCGCCTCGGCAAGACGCGTTTTGTAGGTCAGTACTACATTTACGCCGCGCTGTGCCAGCGCCTCGACGGTCGCGCGTCCCAGGCCGCGGCTGCCGCCTGTCACCAGGGCGATTTTTGCGCTATTGTTCATGTTTTCTCCTTTTCTCTCTGCTGAAAACATGAGCGATTATAAGCCCCTGAATGCCGACGATAAGACCGCGTTGGGCGACAGGATAGTTTTGCCAGCTGGAACAATGTCATGGATAAACTGGATACTCTGACCTTGTTTGTGCGCATCGTCGAACGGGGCTCATTCAGTGCCGCCGCCGCGGATCTGGGGGTTTCCCGGCCAGTAGCGACCGCGGCTATTAAAGCGTTGGAGGTCAGTCTCGGGGCGCGGCTGCTACATCGTACCACCCGGCACGTACGGCCGACGGCAGAAGGCTCGCTGTATTATCAGCGCTGCGTGTCCATTCTGGCGGCCCTTGAGGAGGCCAACCGCAGCGCCGGGGGGAGCATCTCCGGCACCATTCGGGTAGACGTGGCGGGCAACCTGGCGCGGACCCTGCTGCTGCCCGCGCTGCCGCAGTTTCTCGCCCGCTACCCGGACATTGCGCTGCAGATCGGCGAAAGCGAGCGTGACGTCGATCTGGTTCGCGAGGGAGTCGACTGCGTCATTCGCGGCGGCCATCTCCCCGACAGCGAGATGATCTGCCGGCCGCTCGCCGGGTTGCAGGAGATCACCTGCGCCAGTCCGGCCTACCTCGCCCGGTACGGCACCCCGCATACGATTGAAGGACTGACGGGCCACGTGATGATCGGGTTTGTTTCATCGCGCACGCAACGTACCTTGCCGCTGAGCTTTACCCAGGATGGCCGTCAGAGCGAGGTCAGTTTGCCCTGTCGGCTGCTGACTTCCGATGCCGACGTCGGCGCCGAAGCGGCAAGGCTTGGCTTTGGCCTGTATCAGGCCCCCTTGCCCCGCCTTGAGGCCGATCTGGCGTCGGGCGCGTTAACGGAAGTGCTCGCCGATTTTCGCCCTGCGCCGCTGCCGCTCTCCCTGCTCTATCCCAGTAATCGGCAGCTCTCTGCCCGGGTACAGGTATTTATCGACTGGGTGACGGCGCTGATGAAGCCTCCCCTGGCGCAGCAGGCATCCGGAAGGCTAAAATAACGTTTGCTATTATTCACGGCACGTGCGTTAATCGTTGAGTCGATTTACCAGACAAAAAGTTATTATCTGAGTACGTGTTCTCATCTCCAGGCGTTATCCCTGATACCACCTTCCTTTGAGCAGTCCCGTTAGTAGTTTGCTTTTTCTGTAAACAGGCCCTGTCAGATCCTTGTCGGCCCCTTAAAAAGTCCGCCATCTGACACAAAACCCGGCTTACCACCAACTAAAATCAGCCGCGTTAATTTTCCTGAAACGACCATTGTCTTTTCAACAGAACATCACCCATACAAGGTTTACATTATGATCGAACATATCCATTTTAGATGCCCATGCTGCCATGGCTCCCAGTACAGAACGTCCCAGTTTGATGTGACGGAAAAAAATCCCTTTGGTGCGAAATGCATTTTCTGCAAATCAGCCATGATGACATTAGATACCATCCGTCCTCATCACCTGGGCGTGCACTCCGCTGCCCAGGCACAGCAATAAGATGATGAAGCCGGTGAACGCGGGTAGGGAAATTCCCCCGGTGATTCACCCGGGGGCAACGTCTGTTCCCTCACCCGCAGCGATCGTCGGTGGCATGGCTTAGGCGGGTATCAGGCAACGCTTTTATCAGGGTCGTCACATTCTCCCCGGCGCGGGTTTCCACATTAAAATAGTCCACCGCGCGCAGAATAAGCCGCAAACCTCTGCCGCTTTCCGCTAACGGATCGACATCGAAGCGCTCATCGCCACGCGCCAGCGCCAGGCGCTCGGCCGGAAAGACCTCTCCCGCATCAATAAAGCGCAGCGTCACGCGGTCATTGGTAGCGAATATTTCCCGGGAGACTGCCGCTTTAAAGGCCACTGCGACGGAAGCATCCAACCGACATGTCACCGGCCAGAGGATCAACTGTCACCAGTCAGCTGCCCGTGACGATCGACTACCGCATTGACAACCATCGCGGCAAACGCGTGGGCGCTAACCAGCATACTGAACCCGTCGCCGCAGCGCAGGCGAGGAGATGGATATCGAATCAGCCGATGCCGCAATCAGTCGTGGATTTTCACCCCCAGACATCCGCGAACGAACTCAGGGTTGAAGTGTTTTACCGCTTCGCCAACATAGCCTAAATCCAGGGCGCTGATTTGCGCCATTTCGTTATCTGTTAATCCGAAATCCCAGATAGCAAAATTTTCTTCAATGCGCTCCTGGCGGGTGGATTTAGGGATCACCGTGACGCCACGCTGCACGTTCCAGCGCAGGATGACCTGTGCAATGGTTTTTTGATGGGCATCGGCAATCCCCTGCAGCATCGCCTCTTGATACGGATTATGTCTGCCGCCGCCTAACGGCGCCCACGCTTCCGGCTGAACGTGATAATGCTTCATGGTTTCCAGCGCCGCAGGCTGCGCGAAATAAGGATGCAGTTCAACCTGGTTCACCATCGGCCTGATTCTGACAGTTTCGCAGAAGTTAGCTAACACATGGGGGTAAAAATTGGAGACGCCGATCGCTTTCAGGGTACCGGCTTCATACGCGTCTTCCAGCGCGCGCCAGGCGCTGAAATAATCGCCCATCGCCTGATGTAGCAAATAAAGATCAAAGTATTCCAGGCCCGATTTTTTTAATGACGCGGCAATCCCGGCTTTCGCCATCCCGGTGTTGGCCATGTCCTGGACCCACAGTTTGGAGGTAATAAACAGCGCCTCGCGGGTACACAGACCTTCGGCGATGGCTTCGCGCACGGCCTCACCCACCGCATCTTCATTATCGTAGACGGCAGCGGTATCGATGAGGCGATAACCGGTGCGAATGGCGTTCAACACCGCCTGCTTACACTCCGCTTTATCGGTCACCTTGAAAACGCCGAAACCCAGCATCGGCATTTTGCGAGCGTTACTTAATACTGAATATTCCACGGTGAAGCTCCCCTCTTGTTAAAACACCATGGTAAGACAGGAACGCGGTCACGATTAGCCTGTCATTCCTGATTTGACTTATGCATTCAATTCATTAATCGCAGTGCGCTGAGATGATCTGATTTTGACAGAGAGCAGAAAAGTCACCCCTGCCGCGCCCAGCAGTAACAGACCGCTCAGTGCAAAAGTGCTGTGCCATCCCAGACTATCAAACACCAGGCCGCCTACCGTTGACCCGAGGGCTATCGATAGCTGGATCACGGCGACCATCAGCCCGCCGCCCGTCTCCGCATCCTCGGGCAGCGTCCGCGCAATCCATGTCCACCAGCCGGTGGGCGCCGCCGTCGCCAGCAGCCCCCACAGGCTTAACAGTACGGCGACCGATCCCGTGTGGTGTCCGGCCAGCAGAAGCGTTCCGGCAATTGCGGCCATTAACAACGGGATAGCCACCAGCGTCGGATAAAATCGGGCATTCAGAACGGTCGTAATAAGCAGCGTGCCGATAAAACCGGCGATACCCATTGTCAGCAATATCAGGGACAGACCAGAAGGACTGACTTGGGTCACCGTCTCCAGAAACGGTCGCACATAGGTAAATAAGGTAAACTGTCCCATAAAGAACAGTCCGCAGGCCAGCAATCCCAGGGATAGCGTAGAAAGACGGAACAGACGCAGCACCGATCCCTGCCGCTGTGGTGCGCGCGGACTTTTCATCGACGGCAGGCTAATGCATTGCCAGACGAAGGCCAGCACCGCCAGCGGGACAAGACATAAAAAGGCGCCGCGCCAGCCGACGGTGGCCCCCAGGTAGCTGCCCAGCGGCGCTGCCACAACGGTGGCCAGCGCGTTGCCGCCGTTAAAGATGGCCAGTGCGCGGGGGACCTGGCGTTGCGGCACCAGCCGAATGGCCGTTGCCGCCGACATCGACCAGAAGCCGCCGATGACGATCCCAATGAGCGCTCTGCCCAGCATATAAACCGGGAAACTGGACGCCAGGGCAATAATCACCCCAGAGGCCGCCATCAACGCCGTGAGCCCCAGCAGCAGCCATTTACGGTCCAGCGATCCGGTAAGACGGGATATCGTCAGGCTGGTCAGTACCGCCAGCGCGCCAGAAAGCGCAATGCCCTGACCGGCTAATCCCTCGGTAATGTGTAAATCACCCGCGATGGGTGTCAACAGACTGACCGGCATAAATTCTGAGGCAATGAGCACAAATACGCAGAGCGTCATCGCCAGGACGCCGCTCCAGTGTGCCCGGGTGTTATGTAATCCAGACATTATTTATCTCCGACAAAACAAAGCCGCCTGAAGGCGGCTTTGGGGATGTCTCCGGCACAGGAGAGCTATTGCAGGTTGGTTTTGAAAAATTGCGTGAATGTAGCAAAGGGAATTTTGCCCGCGACGTTGTCATAGAGATCGACGTGGTTTGCGCCAGGGACAATCACCAGCGCTTTCTCTGAGCTGCCGATGGCCTTAAAGGCATCTTCGGCAAAATAGCGTGAATGGGCTTTTTCGCCGGTCACGATAAGCGTCGGAATAGTCACTTCGCTGGCGTAACTCAGCAGCGGCATATTCATAAACGACAGCGGCATCGTCGCATTCCAGGCCCCGGTTGAATTAACCGAACGCGGATGGAAACCACGCGGCATACGGTAATAATCGAAGAACTCTTTCAGGACCGGGTTGGGGTTGGCGGGCAAGGTTTCCGGCAAAATACGATCGGCAGCGCTGACGTTGCCCTTATCATCAACATAAATGTCATGCCCACCGGGGACGAAGGTGCCGTTTGCCGCATCTTTCCAGCGCTGCACGTTCAGATAGCGCAGTACGGCGCGACGATCGGCAGTGGTATAGCGGTCTTTGCCATCGCCCACTCCATGCCCCATCGCGCGGCTCATGTCATACATTACGCTGGTCGCCACCGCTTTGACGCGTGTATCCATCGCCGCGTCGTTCAGGGCCATACCGCCCCAGCCACAAATGCCGAGCAAACCGATACGGTTGCGATCCACCTCTTTTTGCAGGCCCAGAAAGTCCACCGCGGCACTAAAATCCTCGGTATTGATATCCGGTGAGGCCACGTTGCGTGGGTAGCCACCGCTTTCGCCCGTATACGATGGGTCAAACGCCAGGGTGACAAACCCCTGTTCGGCCAGCGTCTGGGCATACAGGCCGCTGGACTGCTCTTTTACCGCGCCGAAGGGACCGCTCACGGCAATAGCTGCCAGTTTGCGTTCACCGCGATCCTTCGGCAGGTAGAGATCGCCAACTAAGGTTATCCCGTAGCGGTTCTGGAAGGTCACCTTACGGTGATCCACTTTCGAACTCTCAGCAAAAGTTTTGTCCCATTTTTCAATCATTGAAACAGGCGCATTCGGGTTAGTTGTCTCAGCAGAGCTCATCGTTGTGACTCCAGTTAATGAGGCGCAAAGCAGCATGGCAGGTATCGCGGCTGTCAGTTTTTTGGTGAAAACCGTCATCAAAATTCCCCTAAATAAACGTGATCAATGCAAGTCTTCAGTAGACAACGCTGCTGTGCTTTGTTGTCGTGCGCTTAGTGTAGCCAGCAGTAATGGTTCTGATTAGAGGCTGAAAAATGCTAAAATTAATACCATATTGTTCTAAATGGCATCTGGGTGACGAGGCGGGAGAATGGCGAAACGGGAAAACTATAATGACCTCTATCTGTTTATGCAGGTGGTGCGGGAAGGCAGTTTTACCGCCGCAGCACAACGACTTGGCCTGGCGCAGTCCGGTGTAAGCCGTGCGGTTCGTGAACTTGAAGAGCGGCTGGGCGTTCAGCTTCTGGTGCGTACCACCCGCCGGTTGTCGCTCACTCAGGCGGGTGAGCAGCTCTATCACAATGTCGAATCCGGTTTCGACGCCTTAGATATGGGACTCGCCACGCTGGCCCACTATCGTCAAACGCCCTCCGGTACGGTACGCATCAATGCCAGCCAGCATGCCATTGATAAAGTCCTGCTGCCGAAGCTGGCAGTATTTAAACACCGCTATCCCGATATCAGACTGGAACTGATCAGCGAAAGCCGGTTTGTCGATATTATTGCGCAGCGATTCGATGCGGGCGTGCGTCTGGGCCCGGAAGTCGGGAGTGGCATGATTGCGGTACGCATTTCGCCCGATATGGAGATGGCGGTGGTGGGTACACCGGAACATTTTCGCCGCTACGGCTTTCCACAAACGCCCGCCGATTTAGTCGTCCACCCCTGCATCGCTTATCAGTTCGGCGACGGCAGCCTTTACGCCTGGGAACTTAATGTGGATGGCAAAAAAATTACCCACCCGCCTCAGGGACAGTGGGCTTTCGCCGATAGCTACATGGAGGCCAAAGCGGCGAGGCTCGGTCTGGGGCTGGCCTATGTCCCGGAAGAGCTGATTACCGACGATCTCGCCCAGGGCACGCTTATCCGGGTGCTCCAGCGTTATAGCCAGCGTCTGGAAGGTTCATTTCTCTATTACCCGCACCGCAATGTGTCGCCCGCGCTGAGAGCGGTCATTGATACATTGCGAATGTAGCAAAGGTCGCCTGGATCGTGTTTTGAACTGTGGCAAGAGGTACCTCTATCCGCACTAAATCAAGACTCAATATTCGCAACCTTACGTGAGTCAGCCTCCCTTTGGAACCTGCTTTTTTAATATATCGTTAGCATTTTCAATGGGAAAAAGGATATATCCTTCGTTTTTTTTACATTTTACAACTTCCACATTAATATTATTTCCTCTAATATAGATAACACGGTAACTATCAGATGTTTCAGCGAGATACCTCGCATCTTTCCCTAACTCTGGAATCGTCCAGTACTTATTATTGCATCGAAAAGAGCTTCTGGTATCATAAGAATAAACCTTTTTGGTCACAGCATTAAATAACCAACCTGCGCTACCCAAATAAGAAATATAACTAATGCTAAAAAAAACGCAAGATAAACAAAATATCGAATAATGGATCATCGGAGGCACTTTAATTTTTCTTATCCGGAATAAATCTGTTGTACCTTCTAAAATCATACACCCCACGTGGGAAGTAATCAAAAAAAATGGAATGGCAAACAAAATCGAGAATGACCAACTAATATAAGGAACTTTAGCGATATCAACATCAAAAAACTCTTTAACAAAACCATTTGCAATCATCTTAGAAAAAAACAATATAATCGAGAACACAATAAAAAGGATTTTATTTATTATTTTGACTATCTTTTCTTTTACTCTTGACATACACAAAAAATAATAATTAACAAGCAAGAAAGTAAAATAGCCTGTTGAAATGGCTAAGAGAGCAAGACCATAATTCAAATCACTCCCTGAAAATACTATCGAGCCTGAAACAAAAAAAACCAAGATTAGTACCATCGAGTCTGTAATAATTCTTTTTAGTTTACCTCTTCGTCTGGGAAAGACACCTTTTATTTTCTTTTTTTCCTTAGTTGCAAAGGTCGAAACAGAGTAGAAACTTATAATATATGTGGAAATTGATAACATACCAGTAAATGTTATGATGATGAATAGATCAGTTTCCGGATGCTTCCTGGCATAGATCAAACTAAACAGGATGGCCAGCAATAGATTAAAACCAATCACTAATAGCATAGGTATTGAGCGAAGTATATTTGCCATCATTAATTTCCTTCTTTAACAAATAATATTGCAGACAGTTATAACAGAAATAGTTTCCTCTCGTCTATTCTATGGTGCTACCTAACATACCGGACATATGAAATCAATGTACATTGTTAGTAATTCAGGATTACAGAAAACTGGTATTTTCACTTAAGTCGATCTTCGGTGCGACCAGTTACTGAACATATAATATGCAAAGAACAGCTTTTTTATATATCTCGAACATGAAATATTATTTATTTCTGGTTCATCATTATAGGAAAGACGATATTAATTTTTAAGATCTGGCATAGATTAAAGCACCAAATTCTCAATTGGCTAATTTACTTATTAATAAATAACTGGCGCGGCAAGACGCGCCAGCTCGGGGATCAGCGATGGTTGCCTGACATTATCAGGCAACCAGTACCGGTTAGTGCTTCACGATATACATGGTACGGCTGTAGGCCACATCTTCCGGGTTGGTGATCGGGTAGCCTTTCAGCCACGGCTTAATCAATCGGCCGTTAGTGTACTGGTAGATCGGCGCGATCGGCGCTTTGACCATAATGATCTTTTCCGCCGCGTTATAATCGTCGTTACGCGCTTTGGCCGAATTCTCTACCGCCGCCTGGGCGAGGATTTTGTCGTACGCCGGATCGTTAAAGCGCGAAATATTTCCGCTGTGGGTGGAGGTCAGCAGCGACAGGAAGGTGGACGGCTCGTTGTAGTCCCCCACCCACGAAGCGCGGATCACGTCGAAATTGCCGGTGTTACGGCTGTCGATATAGGTTTTCCACTCCTGGTTCTGCAGCTTCACTTCCACGCCGAGGTTTTTCTTCCACATCGACGCCACCGCGATGGCAATCTTCTGGTGGTTCTCAGAGGTGTTATACAGCAGCGTCAGCTTCAGCGGACGATTCGGGCCATAGCCAGCGGCAGCCAGCAGGGCTTTCGCCTGGGCATTAAGCTCAGCCTGACTCATACTCTCAAACTGTGACGGCTGGGGGGTGAAGCCCGCCGTCACGTCCGGCGTGAAGCGCCAGGCCGGTTTTTCCCCGGTCCCCAGTACTTTCTCCGCCATCACCCGGCGATCGATGGTCATGCTCAGCGCCAGGCGTACCCGCTCATCCGCCGTCGGCCCCTTTTGGGTATTGAAAGCGTAATAGTAGGTACCCAGCTGCGGCGGGGTATACACCTGCCCCGGAATATCCTTCAGCAGTTTCTGGTACATATTTTTCGGGAAAGACTCGGTGATATCGATATCCCCTGCAAGATAGCGCTTGGTGGCGGCGGACTCCTGGTTAATCGGCACAAAGGTGACCTGCTGGATCACCGTTTTGGCGTTATCCCAGTAGTGCGTGTTCGGCACCACCACCAGCTTCTCATTGACCACACGGTCTTTCAGAACATAGGCGCCGTTGCCCACCAGGCTGCCGGGCCGCGTCCAGTTCGCCCCGCTGTCGACATTCGCCTTTTGCACCGGATAGAAGGCAAAGCTGGCGGTCAGGTTGCTGAACCACGGCAGTGGTTTATCCAGCTGCACCCGCAGGGTGTGGGCGTCGACGGCGGTGACTCCCAGGGTCTCCGGCGCGGCTTTGCCGTCAATAATGTTCTGCGCGTTAGCGATCCCCGCCAGCGCCGCGAACCAGGCGAACGGCGAAGTGGTTTTCGGATCCACCAGACGCTGCCAGCTATAGACGAAATCTTCGGCGGTAACCGGCGTGCCGTCGGACCAGCGGGCATTATCACGCAGGGTAAAGGTCCAGACGCGGTTATCGTTGCTCTGCCAGCGGGTCGCTACGCCTGGAACCAGGTTGCCTTTCGCATCCTGATTGACTAAACCTTCAAACAGATCGCGGATCACCTGGATTTCCGGCAGGCCCACCGCTTTGGCGGGATCTAACGAGGCGGGTTCATCTTTGATATGGAGCACTAACAGCTGTTTTTCCGCCAGTACCGTGCCCGGCGGTACGTCAGCCGCCCAGGCCAGAGAAGATACGCTGGCTAACCACAGCGCGCCGCATGTCAAAGCGACAGGATACTTCATAAGATCCCCTTTAAAATGAAAAAAATACCGCCAACAGAGCGATAATTATTTGTTTCATCACCTGAAATTGCAAACGACATATGATAGAAAATTGATGTGCCGTCGGATTTCACGCCTCAGGGAATGGGTTTGATCCCGATACGCTTTTCGCCAACACTAAATAATAACGACACACAGGAAGCCCTATGTCTATTTCACGTCCTCGCCCGCAGCGCGGCGACTTTCCGCCGGGAACCCGGCAGTATGGCAGCTCGGAACTGGGCGCGCCGCTGCTGTGGTTTCCTGCGCCGCAGGCCGACAGCCGTAGCGGGCTGATTATTGCCGGTACCCACGGTGATGAGAATTCGTCGATTGTGACCCTCTCCTGCGCCCTGCGCACCCTGAAACCCGAGCTGCGCCGCCACCACGTGGTGCTGACGGTCAATCCTGACGGCTGTCAGCTCGGGCTGCGCGCCAATGCCCGCGGCGTTGACCTCAACCGTAACTTTCCGGCAGCCAACTGGAAGCAAGGGGAAACGGTTTACCGCTGGAATAGCGCGGCGGCGGAGCGCGACGTGGTGCTGTTGACCGGCGAGCAGCCGGGTTCGGAACGGGAGACCGAGGCCCTGTGTCAGTTGATCCATCAGATTCATCCGGCGTGGGTGGTCTCCTTTCACGATCCGCTGGCCTGCATCGAAGATCCGGGCCACAGCCCGCTGGGTCGCTGGCTGGCCGACGCCTTCTCCCTGCCGCTGGTGGGCAGCGTGGGCTACGACACGCCGGGCTCCTTTGGCAGCTGGTGCGCCGATATCGGACTCCCCTGCATCACCGCCGAGTTCCCGCCGGTCTCCGCCGACGAGGCAACGGAGCGTTACCTGCCGGCGATGACCGATCTGCTGCGCTGGCAGGCTTAAAGATGAAGCACGCCGGTGCTGAACAGCAGCGCCGGCTCAACGTCCACCGCCAGCCATGTCGGGCCGTCGAGGTCAGCGAAGCGCGCCAGCGGCGCCAGAGGGAGCGCGGCGGCGATCCCGCGCGAGGTGCAAAGCATACAGCCCAGCATCCGTTCAAATCCCTGCCGTTCCGCCTCCCCGGCCAGAGCCAGCGCTTCGGTCAGGCCGCCCGTTTTATCCAGTTTGATATTGACCATCTCATAGCGCCCGCGCAGCCGCGGCAGGCTCTCCCGGGTGTGGCAGCTCTCGTCGGCGCAAATCGGCAGCGGATGAACGAAGTTTTCCAGCGCCGAGTCGTCGTCGGCGGGGAGCGGCTGCTCAAGCATCGCCACACCGAGGTCCGCCAGCAGCTGACAGCGCGCCGCCAGCCCCTCGCTGTGCCAGGACTCATTGGCGTCAACAATCAGCGTAGCCTCCGGCGCCGCCTGGCGGATAGCGATTAGCCGCTCGCTGATCAGTCGATCGTCGAGCTTCACCTTCAACAGCTGGGCCCCTGCCTGCCACAGCGCCGCGGCGCTGGCCGCCATCTGATCCGGCGTGCCAATGACCACCGTCTGGGCGGTAATCACCCGGTTAGGCAACGCCACGCCCAACAGCTGGGCCAAGGTTTTGCCTTCGCGCCGGGCCTGCAGATCCCATAGTGCGCAGTCAATGGCATTGCGCGCGGCGCCTGCCGGCAGCAGCCGCTGCAGCTGTTCGCGGGTAAGCCCCGCCTCCAGTTGCTCGCCGATCGCCATCACCTGGGCCATGACCGAGGCGATGCTCTCGCCATAGCGGGGATAGGGTGTGCATTCGCCTACCCCTTTCACGCCGTCCTCTTCCAGTTCCACTACCACCACTTTTGCCTCGCTGCGGCTACCGCGGGCGATCACAAAAGGGGTATGGAGCGGCCAGGCTTCCTCATACACTCGCACGTTACGCATTCCCTTGTCCTCTCTGGTAAATGTTAAATAGGGTTTGCCGTGTAGCTGGCGGATGTCATACACTACTCGCGACGTTAACTATATGTAAACAGGAAGATAACCATGTCACAAACCGTGCATTTCCAGGGCAACCCCGTTTCTGTTCAGGGCACCATTCCGCAGGCAGGCGCTAAAGCGCAGCCGTTTACGCTGGTCGCCAAAGATCTCTCTGACGTCGCGCTGAGCCAGTACGCCGGCAAACGTAAAGTACTGAATATTTTCCCGAGCATTGATACCGGCGTGTGTGCCGCATCAGTGCGTAAATTCAACCAGCTGGCCGCTGAACTGGACAACACCGTAGTGCTGTGCATTTCCGCTGACCTGCCGTTCGCCCAGTCCCGCTTCTGCGGCGCGGAAGGCCTGAGCAATGTGGTCACCCTGTCCACGCTGCGCGGCGCGTCCTTCCTCGCTGACTACGGCGTCGCCATCGCCACCGGTCCGCTGGCTGGCCTGGCTGCCCGTGCGGTGGTCGTTATCGATGAAAACGATCAGGTCGTCTACAGCCAGCTGGTGAACGAAATCACCGAAGAGCCGGACTACGACGCCGCGCTGGCCGCCCTGAAAGCCTGATAACAGATTGCCCGGGCGCATCGCGCTCGCGGACATTCGATCTGCCCAGCCCTCGCTCTGCGAGGGCTTTTTATTGCCGCGGCGCATAGCGGGAGATAGCCCGCGCCATCGCCGGGCCGGTCAGCAAAATGGTAAACAGCCGCAGCGTCTGTAGCGCCATAATAAACGACATGTCCGCCCGGGTGCCGGCGGCGATAATCGCCACCGTGTCCAGCCCGCCGGGACTGGTGGCCAGATAGGCGGTCATAAAGTCCATCTGCAGAATATGGGTCAGGGCAAGGGCCATCAGGGCGCACATCAGGATCAGTCCGATGATGGAGGCGATAATCTGCGGCAGCGTCTTGAGGGCCAGCAGAAAAATGGCTTTATTAAACTGGAGCCCCACCGTCCAGCCCAGCACCGCATAGGCCATCGCCAGCAGCCACTCCGGCAGCTCCAGCATCAGCCAGCCGCCGCCCTGGGCCAGCGCGCCAAGCAGCATCGGCAGCAGCATGGCCCCGGAGGGGATGCGCAGCCGCATGCCCAGCCAACAGGCCACCGCCGTCAGCAGCAGCGTGAAAGGGAAATTCAGGGTCAACGATGGAAACCAGACAATATCCTGAGTCATTTCTTGTGCTTCATTGCCCAGGGCATAGCGCACCACCAGCGCCGCCGCGCCGACGACAAACAGCACCCGCAGATACTGCATCAGCGCCACCAGCCGCACATCGGCCCCGTACTCCTGGGCCATCACCACCATTGCCGACGCGCCGCCGGGAGAGCTTCCCCAGGCGCCAGTGGCGCCCGGCAGCGCGCTGTAGCGGACCAGCAGCCAGCCGGTAAGGCCGCTTATCGCCAGGGTGGTCAACAGGATCGCCAGCACCAGCGCCCAGTTGTTGAATAGCACGCCAAAAACAGAGGGATTAATCGCCCGGGCGATCATGCAGCCGACAATGGCCTGCGCCGCCAGATAACAGGGGCGAGGGATGCTCAGCTTCACCCCGCGCAGGCTCAAAATGAGACCGGCGATCAGCGGCCCCAGCAGCAGCGCTGCCGGCAGGTGTATTCGTAACAGCAGCGAGGAAAAGAGAACAGAGAGCAGCAGCAATATCAGCCAGTGCCCGATCGCGCGACGCGACGCCAAGATGCACCACCCCGGAAAAAGGATTAAAAAACCAGTATATACAGGTTTGGCCCGCTTTGCAGGCCGGGATGCCGGCGACGTGAGTCGCCAGCCTGGCGGGATTATTCGTCACCCTTTTTCTGACTCAGACCATATTCACGCAGCTTATTGGCGATGGCGGTATGCGACACCCCCAGCCGCTTCGCCAGCTTACGTGTGCTGGGGTAGCTGCGATAGAGCTGGGTCAGCACCGAGCGCTCAAAGCGGCGGGTGATGTCGTCCAGCGACCCTTCCATGGCCTCCTCGCCCACCGGCAGCGAGGCGACGTCATGGTCCGGCAGCAGAATGTCCTGTGGACGCAGCTCAAATCCTTCCAGCTGGGTCAGTGCGCGATAGACGGCATTCTTCAGCTGGCGGACGTTGCCGGGCCAGCTGTAGCGGGTAAGCACCGTACTGAGATCGGCAGAGAGCTTCGGCCGCGGGATCCCCTGCTCGTCGGCAAAGCGGGCCACGAACAGCTCCGTCAGCGGCATGATGTCCTGCGGGCAATCGCGCAGCGGCGGCAGATACAGCGTCAGGACGTTGAGGCGATAGTAGAGATCTTCGCGGAAAAGCCCTTTCTGCACCAGCTCGATCAGGTTTTTCTGCGTCGCGCAGATCACCCGCACATCGACGTGCACTTCATGATCCTCGCCAACGCGGCGGAAGGTGCCGTCGTTGAGAAAGCGCAGCAGCTTGGTCTGCATGCGCGGCGACATCTCGCCAATTTCATCCAGCAGCACCGAGCCGCCGTTGGCTTGCTCGAAGAAGCCCTTCTTGCCCTGCAGCGCGTCGCCAAACAGCTCGCTCTCGACCGCGTCCTCGGGAATGGAGCCACAGTTGAGCGCCAGATAGGGTTTGCCCGCCCGCGGACTGGCCAGATGGCAGGCATGGGCCAGCAGATCTTTACCGGTGCCGGTGTCGCCGACAATCAGCAGCGGCGCGCTGAGCATCGCCAGCTTGCGCGCTTGCTCCACCACGTGGCGCATTTTCGGCCCCACCGCGAGGATCTGACTGAAAGCGCTGGTATCCTGGCTGGTCATGGTCTGCAGCTGGCGCCCCATGCGCACGGTTGAGCGCAACATCGCCACGGCGCCGGTCAGCACTCGCTCGTTATGCTCTCCTTCCAGATAGACCGGAGTCACTTCCAGCAGGTAGTTCTGCCCATTCACCACCACATGCTCCGCATGCGTCTCCTGCGGGCTGCTCTCCAGCCAGCGCTGAACGTTAAAATCGGCGATCAGCTGGGCCACCGGGTGGTTACGCAGCTTCGCCTGGCTTTGGCCAAACAGCAGGCAGCTGGCGGGGTTCGCCAGTTCCACCCGACCTTTGGTATCCAGCGACAGCACCGGCTCCGGCATCGCTACCAGCAGCGCGCTGAGCGCCAGGTGTTCACGTTCAGACGGCATCCAGGGCACGGTGCGCACGTCCGTCACGCCGGCGATACGGCGGATCTCAGCCATCAGGCTGCTGAACGTGGCGAATTCCAGTTCGGCGAAATTGAGGTAAATTCGGCCAATAGGGTCAATATCGATACCGCGCAGGTCAATACCACGCAGCACCAGCAAATCGAGCAATTCACGAGTCAGACCGAGACGGTCTTCACAAAAGACTTCAAGACGCATGGGAGTGTTCACCCTAAAAGTGCCAATGACGGGAGAATAATAGGCCAGGAATGGGTTTTCGGGAAGCTAACTGTCAACAATTATTGACAGTGTGGCGGAAAAATGGGCGCTGTGGCGTAAAGTCAGACGGTCAGTGGTTAAATCACCGGCCAGGCGGCCGGTGAGTCTTGGGTCAGGCGTGGAAAGCAGGCAGCCACTGACGGTTCTCAGCGATCACCTCATCCAACGCCAGTTCGAGCTTCTCGCCGCTGACGATCAGCGGATTCAGCATCAGAGCACGCCATGCGGTGTGGCGGTTGCCGGTGAGCGCGGCCTCGATAGTCAGCCGTTCAAATGATTTCATCAGCTGCAGCAAACGCAGGGTATCTTCCGGGAACGGCGCCACATTGAGAGGTAGCGGACCAGAAGCGGTAATCAGCGAGCTGACCTCTACCGCGCAGTCATCCGGCAGGCCATTGATGGCGCCGTTATTACGCGTATTGACGTGCATGATAATCCGCTTGTCGTTGTAGATGGCATTCATCAGCTCGCAGGCCGCCTCGGAATAGTACTGGCCGCCGCGCCCTTCCAGCGCCTTCGGTTTGACTGCCAGGTGCGGGTCGCGGTACTGGTCAAACAAGATTTTTTCCAGCTGCTTAACCACTTCCCCGCGGGTTCCTTCGCCGCCCGCCTCCGCCAGCTCCTGGCGCAGCAGATCGTCTTTCATGTAGTAATAACGCAGATAGGCGCAGGGGATCATGCCTAAGCCCTGCAGCAGATGCGACGGCCAACGGAACGGCGGAATGTTGCGCGGCACCAGCGGATCCCGACCGGCGTTGATCTCGGCTATCACCTCCGGCAGCCATTCTTTACCTTTGTGCAGGATCTGGCGCACGAAGATAAAGTGGTTCAGGCCGGCGACCTGCATCACCACTTCTTTTTCGTCAGCGCATTGCAGCAGAGTGGTTATCCCTTTTTGCATAATCACCGGCACGTTACACAGGCCGACGGCTTTGATGCGGCTGTGGCGCAGGATCGCTTCGGTCACCATCCCCGACGGGTTGGTAAAGTTCAGCAGCCAGGCGTCGGGACACAGTCGCTCCATATCGGCAGCGATCTCCAGGGCGATGGGAATGGTGCGACAGGCGTTGGCGAAGCCGCCAAGGCCATTGGTCTCCTGGCCGATCAAGCCATACTTGAGGGAGATACGTTCATCGCTGATCCGGGCGTCAAGGCAGCCGGCGCGAAACTGCGAGCAGACGAAATCGGCATCGCGCAGCGCGCTTTCCCGGTCAAGGGTGGCCACCACTTCAATAGTCAGCCCGGCTTTGGCGATCATTCGCCGCGCCAGTCCGGCGATAATCTCGACTTTCTCTTTGCCCTCTTCAATGTCCACCAGCCATAGCGAAGCGACCGGCATTTCGTGATAGCGGTTGAGCAAACCTTCAATCAGTTCCGGGGTGTAGCTGGAGCCACCGCCAATCACCACAATTTTGAGTCCTGACATGGTATACCTCGGTTTAGTTACGATATAACTATTTAAAACCGGCAAAACTGGCCTAACAAACGAATTAAATCGGCCTATGCATGAACTCAATTAATGCATAAGGGAGACAATCTGTGCTTGAGCAACAAAGCATCCTTGCGCTGCTGCAGACCTTTGAGGTGACCGCCCGCCACCTGAGCTTTACCCTTGCCGCGCATGAAATGAACCTTACCCAGGGAGCGGTCAGCCATCGGATCCGCAGGCTGGAGATGCACATCGGGTTTCGCCTGTTTATCCGCATGACGCGTAAACTGGCGCTGACAGAGGAAGGTAAGCGGCTGCTGGCGACGTTAAGCCATTCGCTGCGGGCGATTAACGATGAAATTGAGGATATTCGCGATCAGGATCTGCGCGGCACGCTGCATATTGGTATTGCGCCGACGCTGGCCCATCTGTGGCTGATGCCGCGTCTGCCGCGCTTTCAGGCGCAATGGCCGGGACTGAATCTGCAGTTTCGCGTGCGCGCCGGGGTGATGGATTTTAACGAGGAGCGGGTGGATCTGGCAATTTACTACGGCGCCACGCGCTACCCCGATCTTTATCAACAGCGGCTGATGGCGGAAAGTTTGCTCCCGGTCTGCTCCCCGCGTTATCGCCAACAGTATCGTCCGCTGAGCGGCGGCGACCCGGCGGCGCTCGTCTGGATCCATGCGTGCGAATCCACCGACGTACAGGATCAATTTGCGGAATGGCGCCTGTGGTGCCAGCACAGCGGACAGGCGTTACCTTTTGACGGCCGGTATTACGCGGTGAATAACCACTCGCTGGCCATCGAGATGGCGCTCAATGGACTCGGCGTGGTGATGGGGCGTAAAACGCTGATCCAGCCGCTGCTCGACGCCGGCAGGCTGGTGGCCTTGTCTGAAAATGAAGCGCCCTCGCCCTTTGGCTATGACCTGATCTGTCCGCAGGAGAACCGTTCCCGCCCGCGCTTTCGCGCCTTCAGCGAGTGGCTGGCGGCGGAATGCGCCTAATCGAATATTGCCAGTGTGCGCGTGCCAGAGCTTGACGTCGTAGGCCGGGCAAGGCGAAGCCGCCGCCCGGCAATGTCTCTGAGCGGAGGTTACTTCTCCGGGCGGGTTTTGCTTTTCTGCAGGGTCTCTTTCAACTGCCCAATCAGCTCGCGACGAAAATCGCCGAGTCGCGGTTTATCATCGGCGATCCACGGCAGCGGGCGGCACAGCTCCATCGCCTTGATCCCGAGACGGGCGGTCAGCAGGCCGGCGCCAATGCCCTGCGCGGCGCGCGCCGACAGCCGGGCCGCCAGATCCTGCGACATCCAGTCCATCCCCACCTCGCGCACCAGTTCGCTGGCGCCAGCGAAAGCGATGTTGAGCAACACCAGGCGAAACAGTCGCAGACGGCTGTAATACCCGAGCTCAATGCCGTACAACGTGGCAATTCGGTTGATCAGCCGCAGGTTCCGCCAGGCGATAAACGCCATATCCACCAGCGCCAGCGGGCTGACGGCAATCATCAGCGTCGACTCCGCCGCCGAACGGCTGATTTCCCGCCGCGCCTGGGCATCGAGCACCGGCTGCACCAGCTGCGCATAAAGGCTCACCACTTCACGGTCGCTTTGCGTTTCGTGGATCGCGGCATACCAGCGCTGCAGCGCCGGATGCGACTGATCCAGCCCGGCCTGCTGCGCCAGCTTCTCACAAAAGGCTTTCGCTTTACCGACCGCGTGACTGTGCAGCATATCGCGCGCTTCATCGCGTTCGTGGGCGCGCTGGCGCAGTCGCCACAGACGGCGCCACTCGGTGGCCAGCGAACCGACGCCGGCCCCGACGATCAGCGCCCCGGCGACGCAGCCGCCCAGCGCAATCCAGTCCTGGGTCTGCCAGGCGTTAGCCGTCCATTGCACGCCTTGCGCCACGACGCTGACGCCGAAGATCGCCAGTCCGGCGCTGACCATCCGCCGCCACAGGCTGCGTTTGGGTCGCAGAACCGACTCCACCACCGCTTCCGCCGCCCCCTCTTCCTCTTCGCCGGTCACCAGCCGCGCTGGCGCGAAGTTGTCGGCCTCCAGGGTGTCGAAGGCGCGAGCGCCTTTCAGCGGCGGAATTTTCTCCGCTTGCAGCGGCCCATCAAAATCAATCCGCGGTTTTAACGGTTCGCTCATCGCAGTTTATCTCCAATCAAAAATTCCAGCGCCGCGTCGAGACGAATGTGCGGCAAAGGCCGATCGACATCCATGACCTGCGGACGAAAGTTTTCAAACTGAAATCCCTGCTGCTGCCAGAAGGCCTGGCCCGGCAGGCGCGCCGGCACCTCACCGGGATAGATGGTCAACGGCTGGCCGTCGCTCAGGCGATTGCCGCGCAGGGCGGGAATTTTCTCGCCATTCACCTCAATCAGCCCGCTCTGGGTCGCCTGAATGGACGCCAGCCCCAGGCAATCCATACTGATCCCTTCAAAGGCGGCGTTCTGCCACGCGTCCTGAATCAGTTGCTGCAGGAGCGACACCATATTGCTGTGCTGATCGATCGTGACGTGATCGGCTTTGGTAGCGGCAAACAGCAGCTTGTCGATGACGGGCGAGAACAACCGGCGAAACAAGGTGCGCTGCCCGTAATGGAAACTTTGCATCAGCTGGGTCAATGCCAGACGCATATCGTTAAACGCCTGCGGCCCGCTGTTGAGCGGCTGCAGACAGTCCACCAGCACAATCTGCCGGTCGAAGCGCAGGAAGTGCTCTTTGTAGAACCCCTTCACCACCCTTTCGCAATAGTATTTGTAGCGTTCGCGCAGCATGCCGGCGTTGCTGTGTTTATCGGCCTGCGCCAGCTTGGCTTCGCCGACGGCGTCGACGTCGGGCCACGGGAAAAACTGCAGCGCCGGCGCGCCCGCCATTTCTCCGGGCAGGACAAAGCGCCCGGGTTGGATAAAGTGCAGCCCTTCACGCTTACAGGCGTGGAGATAGTCCGTCCAGGCGGCAGCGATATCCGCCAGCCGAGCCTCGTCGGCAGGAGCTAGCGGATCCAGCCCGGCGCACAGCTGCCGCCAGCGGGCCGACCACTCCGCACGCTGTCCCTGCAGGAGCCCGGTCATCTGTCGCGACCAGCTCAGATAATCCTGCGCCAGCATCGGCAGGTCGAGCAGCCACTCGCCCGGATAGTCGACAATCTCCAGATACAGCGTGGAGGTATCTTTAAAATGGCGCAGCAGGGAGTCATTCGAACGGTAGCGCAGCGCGAGACGGATCTCGCTCACCCCGCGCGTCGGGGTTGGCCACATGGGGGGCTGGCCGTACAGCTGGGCCAGCCCTTCGTCGTAGGTGAATCGGGGAATGCCAAAGTCCCGCTGCGGCACGCGCTTGACGCCGAGCAGCCGCTCTTCGCGTGCGGCGCTCAGCAGCGGCAGGCGGGCGCCGGTGTGGATATTCAACAGCTGGTTGACCAGCGCGGTGATAAACGCCGTTTTACCGCTCCGGCTCAGGCCGGTCACCGCCAGACGTAAATGCCGGTCAACCCCGCGGTTGACCAGCGCATTCAATTCAGTTTTCAGTCGCTTCATCGCCAGTCCGTTATGCCCTGAAGGTATGTCTCGTCATCATAAGCGATCTGCCGGGGATAAGCAGGACAACGTTAATCCTTTTGCGCCTTCCCCACGGCGGCATTATTTCATCCCGCGCGTGACGCGGTTGGCCAGCCGGCTGAGCAGCGGCTCCAGCGCCACCGCCAGCAGCATTTTCAGCGGCCGACGCGCGACCGATTTAACCGCCCAGCCGGCAACGCCCGCCGGGCCATAACGCAGCGCGGTCAGCAGCGCCAGCTTACCGACGATTTTCAGACCGGGCTTCACCTGCTGCCCGGCGCGTTGCCATTTGCTATTCATGCGTTGCCTCATTCGTTAGAAACAGGGTTTACAGCTGGCGAAAGCGGCTGCGCAGCGTAAAGGTGTCGGAGGTCACATACCGCTCCATTTCACGCAGACGCTGTTCACCGGAGGCCAGTTCGGCATCCACGGCGGCCAGCAGATCGCCATTGCTCGGCGCTTTATGACCGTACAGCTCGCTGTCCGGTATCGGATCCAGAGCAAAAGTCAAAATGATGTAGGCCACCAGGACAAAGAAAAAGAGGCCGAAAATCATCGCCAGCACGGTAATCAGACGCACCAGCTTCACCGGGACATCAAGATGCTGAGCAATACCCGCGCAGACGCCCTTCACCATCCCGCGCTGCGGGATACGCCACAGTTTTTTATTCAGATCCAGTCCGGCCATTATTTGTCCCTCCAGTTCGGATGTTCGGCATCCAGGATCGCTTCCAGCGCCTGAATGCGTTCGCGCATCCGCTTCGCGTCATCGGTCAACTGCAGCAGCCGTTGCTGCTCATTTTGCGTCAGACTGCCGTTGGCGCCGCGATTGTTGTAGTGCAGCCACAGCCAGACCGGCAGAACAAACAGCACAAACAGCGTCAGCGGAATGGCGAGAAAAAGCATGCTCATGTGTACTCCTTACAGGGGGTGAGCCGCGGCGCAACGCCGCGCCGCGCAATCATACTTACTGGTTGGACTGATTCATTTTGGCTTTCAACGCCGCCAGCTGCTCGCTGATTTCATCGTCCGCTTTCAGTTCGGCAAACTGCTGATCCAGCGTCTGCTGCTTGCCAAAGCGGTGGCTCTCCGCTTCCGCTTCCATCTGATCGATACGACGCTCAAAGGATTCAAAGCGCGCCATCGCCTCATCCAGTTTACCGCTGTCCAGCTGGCGACGCACATCGCGGGATGAACTCGCCGCCTGATGGCGCAGCGCCAGCGCCTGCTGACGGGCGCGGGTTTCGCTAAGTTTGTTCTCCAGCTCGCCAATCTCTTTTTTCATCCGCGCCAGGGTTTCATCCACCAGCTGCACTTCATGATCCAGCTGAGCGATAAGGTCGGTCAGCTTTTGTTTTTCGATCAGCGCCGCCCGGGCCAGATCTTCTTTCTCTTTGCGCAGGGCCAGCTCGGCTTTTTCCTGCCATTCCGCCTGCTGGGCGACCGCCTGCTCAATACGACGGGACAGCTGTTTCTTTTCCGCCAGCGCGCGGGCCGATGTCGAACGCACCTCAACCAGCGTGTCTTCCATCTCCTGGATCATCAGACGCACCAGCTTTTGCGGGTCCTCCGCTTTCTCCAGCAGGGAGTTGATGTTGGCGTTCACGATGTCGGCAAAACGAGAAAAAATACCCATAATTTCAATCCTCATAGTTCTGGTTTCAGGCATTCACCTGTGGCTTAGCTAATACAAATGGCGTGCCAACTTTTTATCTTATTGATTTTAAACAGGGTGGTTGCGAAACGTGCTGGGCATTGCTACAGTCACCTGGTTAATTACACTACTTAATGGCGAAATTCATCATGGCGCAGTACAAGGATAATCTGCTGGGCGAGGCCAACAGCTTTCTCGAGGTGCTGGAACAGGTTTCCCGGCTGGCCCCGCTGGATAAACCGGTGCTGGTCATCGGCGAGCGCGGCACCGGGAAAGAGCTTATCGCTAACCGTCTCCACTACCTCTCCAGCCGCTGGCAGGGGCCGTTTATCTCGTTGAACTGCGCGGCGCTGAACGATAATCTGCTCGACTCGGAGCTGTTCGGCCACGAAGCCGGGGCTTTCACCGGGGCCAGCAAGCGCCATCCCGGGCGCTTCGAGCGCGCCGACGGCGGGACGCTGTTTCTCGATGAGCTGGCGACAGCCCCAATGCTGGTGCAGGAGAAGCTGTTAAGAGTGATTGAATATGGCGAGCTGGAGCGCGTGGGCGGCAGCCAGCCGCTGCAGGTTAACGTCCGGCTGGTGTGCGCCACCAACGCTGACCTGCCGCAGATGGTCGAGGAAGGTCATTTTCGCGCCGACCTGCTCGACCGCCTGGCCTTCGACGTGGTACAGCTCCCCCCGCTGCGCGACCGGCAGAGCGACATCATGTTGCTCGCCAACCAGTTTGCCATCCAGATGTGCCGCGAACTCGGTCTGCCGCTGTTTCCCGGCTTTAGCGAACGAGCGACCGCGACGCTGCTCGGCTACCGCTGGCCGGGGAATATTCGCGAACTGAAGAACGTGGTTGAGCGCTCGGTGTATCGCCACGGCGACAGCGAACATGAGCTGGACGCGATTATTATTAACCCTTTTCGTCAGTCCCCCGGCTCTCCGCCGGAAGCCGCGCCCGGCGATGAGCTGCCCGCGCTACCGCTGGATCTGCGCGATTTCCAGCTCCAGCAGGAAAAACGCCTGCTGCAGCGGAGTCTGGAGCAGGCGAAGTATCATCAGAAGCAGGCGGCGGAGCTGCTGGGATTAACCTATCACCAGCTCCGCGCGCTGCTGAAAAAGCATCAGCTGTGAGAGGCGCGCGGCAGCAGCAGCGCGCTCACCGCCATCGCCCCCAGACATAAGACGGCGTTAAACCACAGGGCATACTGGGCGGCATGGGCCATGCCCAGCGGTAAAAACAGCGCGAAAAGTGACGCTGTCACGGCGATACCCATCGCCCCGCCCAGCGAGCTGCCCATCTTATAGATCCCCGAGGCGACGCCGATTTTGTTCTCCGGGGCATTGGCCACCGCGGTATCCGTCGATGGCGTGGCGTAGCAGCCCAGCCCGAGGCCAAACAGCACGTTGCTGGCGAACACCACCCCGATATACAGCGCCTTTTCGAGAAAGGTGCAGGATATCAGCGCGATGGCGATAGCGGTCAACACCGGACCGGCCATCATCGGCAGCCGGGCGCCATAGCGCTGCAGCAGCTTCTCGCCGACCCGGATCATCGCCAGGACGGTCACCAGATAGCCGAGGGTCATCATCCCGCTCTCCAGCGGCGTCAGGTGGTGCCCCTGCTGCAGCCAGATGCTGGCGATCATCATGGTGCCAATCGCTCCATTGATCAGAAAGTTCGACAGCACTGCCGCACCGTAGGCCCGGTTACTAAACAGCGCAAAATCAATCAGCGCCGCCTCGCCTTTGCGCATGCCGTTGCGGATAAATATCGTCCCCGCCGCCAGCGCCCCGGCCAGCATGGTCAACGACAGCGGGCTGCTCCAGCCCCAGCCGTGGCCCTTGCTGATAAACAGATTCACCAGCACCAGCGCAACAATCAGGCTCAGCAGACCGCCGACGTCCAGCTTATGCTGGCTGGCGCTGGCGCTGCGGCTCTCCGGCGTGCCGCGCAGCAAAAACAGCGCCAGCAGGGCAACGGCGATCGAGAAGACGAAGATCCAGCGCCAGCCCAGACCGGTGGCGATAGCCCCGCCGACGAAGGAACAGAGACCGCTGCCGCCCCACGAGCCGATGACCCAGAAGCTGACCGCCCGCTGCCGCGCACGCCCCTCATACCAGGTCTTAATCAGCGCCAGCGTCGCCGGCATAATGCAGGCTGCCGACAGCCCCTGCAGCACACGGCCGGCCAGGAACAGCCCCGGTCCCTGAGCAACCACCAGCATGGCGCTGCCGACGATACTCAGCCCCAGCCCGAGGGTGGTCATCCGCATCCGGCCAAACTTGTCCGCCAGGCCGCCGCTGGCGACCACGAAGCAGCCGCTGAACAGCGCGCTGAGACTGACGGCCAGAGTTAAGGTTTCAAGAGAGATATCAAGGCTGCTTTTCATCGCCGGCACCACGTTAATCACCGACTGGGCGAACAGCCAGAAGGTTAAAACGCTTAACACAATCCCCACCAGCAGGCGATCGTTGCCGACAAACGGGGTGTCGCTTATTGTGACAGTGCTCATCGCATGGCCCTCCCGTTTCTCGTGATTAGCGCAGATAGCGTTCCGTCAGGCCACACCACAGCGCCGCGCCGGTCAGCAACAGCGCGTCGTTGAAGTCATACCCCGGGTTATGCACCATGCAGCGATCCGGCTCATCGCCAGCGCCGATGGTGAAATAGCTGCCGTGGGGGTGCTGCTCCAGCATGAAGGCAAAATCTTCACTGCCCATAAACGGCTTCACCTCGCCCACCTGCTCTGCGCCAAACAGCGCCGTCGCCACCTCCCGCACCATGGCGTTCGTCGCCGGATCGTTACGCAACACCGGGCTGCCGTTGACGTGGGTCAGCGTGGCGGTGGCATTGAAGCTCTCCGCCTGGGCCACGGCGATATCATGGATCCGCTGCAGCACGGTCTCGCGCACCTGCTCATTGAGGGTGCGCACCGTGAGCTTCATCAGCACGTGATCGTTAATGATATTGGGCGCATGACCGGCCTGGATGCTGCCGACGGTCACCACCGCCGGCTCAAACGGGGTGATATTGCGCGAGACAATGGACTGTAGCGCGAGGGTAATATGGCAGGCCACCAGCGTGGCATCCACCGTATGCTCCGGCACCGCGCCGTGGCCGCCAACGCCCTTCACTTCAATATGCAGCGTATCGGAGGAGGCCATCATCGCCCCGTCGCGCAGGCCGATCTTGCCCAACGGCTGACCCGGCATATTGTGCAGGCCGAAGATGGCGTCGCAGGGGAACTGATCAAACAGACCGTCCTCGACCATTACCCGCCCGCCGTACAGCAACTCTTCCGCGGGCTGGAAAATCAGCTGCAGCGTGCCGGTAAACTGCCGGGTGCGCGCCAGATATTCAGCTGCGTAGAGCAGCGTGGTGGTGTGCCCGTCATGGCCGCAGCCGTGAAAGCGCCCTTCAACCTGGCTTGCCCACGGCTTACCGCTCCGCTCCTGCATCGGCAGGGCATCCATATCCGCCCGCAGGCCAAGGCGTTTTTTCCCCTCGCCGACGCGCAGCGTGCCCACCACTCCGGTGCCCGCCAGGCCGCGGTGAACCTCGTATCCCCACTCGCCAAGCAGTCGGGCGACCTCGCTGCTGGTCTGGTGCTCTTCAAAGCCGATCTCCGGCTGCTGGTGGAACCGACGACGCAGAGCGATAAATTGCGCCTCGTTAACCTGCAATGCTTCTAGCAACGGATGTGTCATTTTTGTTATTCCTGTGTTGTGTTTGCACGACACCTTCGAGTTTATGCGGGTGCCTCAGCTTGCAGGCGCGCTTTTTTGTTTTATATTGACGAAAAATCAATGAGTGTTTTTCATACATATCGGTTATGACAAAAAACAACCGGTTGTTTTTTGTCTACAGAGGAGAGCCATGTGGAGCACCATTCAGGCGACTTTAGCGTCACCGTACGCGATGTGCGTCAGCTGACCCAGCCGGAAAGCGATCTGCTGACGCTGCTGTGGGTGCTGGAGGGAAGCGTAAATCTGGCGGTGGCGGAAGGTGCGTCGCAGCCGCTCGTCGCCGACGGGCTGGCGATCGTTAACCGCAACCGTCGCTGGAGCCTGCGCAGCGCCGGGGCCAACGCCGTGATGATCCTCACCCTCTCCGCCAGCTGGCTGGCCCGCCTCGATAATGCCTTTTTTGCCGTCGATTACCAGATAACGCCGCGCACCCGGGATGCCGATGACGGCCTGCGTCGCCTGATGCGCCAGCTGCTGGTGAGCGGCCTGGTCAATCATCCTGGCCATTACCGACTGGAGGCCAACCGCTGGCTGAGTGAGATAGCGCTGCTGCTGGCCACGCGCTTTAGCCAGCCCATCGCCTCCACGCCCCGGCGCGATACCGAAAAATGGAGCCGGAGAATAGCCAGCGTGGTGGCGCGGATCGACGCTAACTATCAGCGTCGCCTCTCGTTGCAGGAGGTGGCGGCCGCGGAATTTGTCTCCGAGGCCTGGCTGTCACGCTTATTTCGCAAAGAGGTCGGGGTTAGTTTTGTCCAGTACCTCACCGCGCTGCGCCTGCGCCACGCCGCCGACCAGCTATTAACCACCCGCAAAACCGTCCAGCAAATCGCCCGCGAACAGGGATTCGCCAGTACGCGAATGATGAGCGATTTGTTTAAGCGCCAGCACGGCGTGACGCCGCGCCAGTATCGTGAACAGCATCCTCTGGAGCTTGCCCGACCGCGCCCGCCGCAGGCCGATCGCTGGCAGCCGGTGGCGGCCGACCGGCTGTATGCGCGACTCAATGAGCCGGAACCACGCGACAGGGAAAGTCCCCCCCTGCCGATCAACCCACCGCAGACCCGGGAGATCAATCTGCGCGATCGTCCAGCGCGCCCCGCAGCGCTGCGCCATACCCGGATGGTGGTGACCGTGCGCGAACTGGACGATCTGCTGCGCGAAGATGTGCGCCGGGAACTCGAACAGCTGCATCACGCCCTGCCGGTGTATGCCATCGATATCAACGATCCCTTTCTCAGCAGTCGGCTGTTCGGCACCGGCTGGGACGATCCGCAGATGGCCGGCTACGCCTGCTGGTACAACCTGCAGCAGATTTTTAGCTGGCTGGCGGCGATGGGCTGGCAGGTGATCCTGCACACCGGCGTCACCACCCGCAGTGACCTGCTGCAGCGCTTCCTGCAGCTCGCCGCCAACCATTTTCCGCCAGCCACGCTCAACAGCTGGCGCTTTGTCTGGCACTGGTCGCCACAGGCCAGCGAAGCTGCGCGCCAGGCCGCCTGGCGGCAGCAGCGCGGGGTCCTTCATCGCCTGCTGCCGCAGCCGCAGCTGGGGATCTGGCACCGCTTTGCTCCCAGCGATCCCGGGAACGATCCGCTGTTCCACTCGCCGCTGCTGGCAGAGGCGGATTTTCTCGCCTGCCAGGCAGATGCCAACGAACAGCTGGATCTGGCCCAGGCAGACAGCAGCCGCCTGGCCTCCAGTGAACATTATCCGCTGCACAAGTTGCGGCAGATCCACAGCGCCCTGCGCCAGCGTCAGCTCAACCTGCCGCTGTGGCTGCTCTCCTGGAATACGCTGACCGGCGATACGCGGGATACCAACGGCCGCTTTTTTCGCGGCGCGCTGCTGATGGATAATCTGCTGGGGGTGGCGGACCAGGTCTGGCTGGCGGGCTTCTGGTTAAATTCAGGCCTCCAGGGCGAAGCTCGCGCCAACGGCAAGCTCGATACCTCCAGCCTGGCGCTGCACTATCTGCACGGCCTGCCGCGCCCGGTTTACTGGGTACTCTGGCTCTGGCGGCGGCTGCGCGGCGAGATCCTGGTTCACGATAAAAACCTGCTGCTGCTTCACCACCAGGGTCACTACCAGCTGCTGCTGCGCAATACGGTGGTCTACAATCCCTGGCTCTCCAGCGAAGCGGCCTTTATCCAGCGCTTCAGCCAGCCCTACAGCGTGCGGCTGCAGGGCCTGGATGGCAGCTGGCGCATCAAACAGCACCTGTTCGATCAGCACCACGGCGCGTTGTTCCCGCTGGTGGACGCCTTTCGCAGCCGCAGCGGCCCTGACGCCGAGGATTATCAGTGGCTGATGCATCAGGCCCGTCCGGCGCTCAGCGTGGATGAAGCCAGGCTCGATGGCTATTGGCTGCGGATCGACTCGCTGCAGAGCAACGCGCTGGCGCTGTACGAGTTTACCCCTCAGTCGCCCACAGCCCCCTGAAGTAAACCGTGAATTTTCCGCTGGCTCTCCGTCGTTGCCGGATTAAAGACCAGCAGGGAAAGATCGGGACGGCCCTCCACGGCAAAGGAGGTAAATTCCAGGTCGAGCGGCCCCATCTGCGGGTGGTTAATGCGCTTATAGCCTTCTCCATGACCGGCGACGTCATGGCTTTGCCAAAAACGGGCGAACTCGACGCTCTGCTGGCTGAGCTCCGCGATCAACTGGTCAGTTTCTTTCGTGGCGCCCATCCGCGTGACGTCGGCGCGGAAGGCGTTGACGATAAGCTGTCCCACCCTCTGCCAGTCCTCCAGAGTGCAGCGGGCCTCCGGCCGGGTAAACAGGCGGCGCAGCACGTTGCGCTCCGCCAGCGGCAGTTGGCTGTAGTCGGTCAGCACCCTGGCCGCCGGCGCGTTCCAGGCGATGACGTCCCAGCTGGCGGTGCGGATAATCGCCGGAATGGTGAAAGCGTCAAGCACCCGCTGCAGCCGCGGCGTCATATCATCCGTCACCGTCAGCCGCGTCTGCGGCGGATGGCCAAAGGCGAGAATAAACAGATGCTCGCGCTCCGGGGTGGTCAGCCGCAGACCGCGGGCGATCCGCTCCAGCACCTCGCGGGAAGGCGCCCCGCCGCGCCCCTGTTCAAGCCAGGTATACCAGGTCGGGCTGATGCTGGCGAGCTGCGCGACCTCTTCGCGGCGCAGCCCCGGGGTGCGCCGGCGTCCCGCCGGGAAGCCAAACGTTGCCGGATCGAGACGCTGGCGGCGGGCGCGGAGAAAATCGCCTAAAGCATGGTTGTCAGAAGTGTTCATCATCTGCCTGTGGGTTCTGCCTGTTAGAATTTATACCCCGATAATGTCTCTACTTTTATAGTATGACATCGCAGGTAGGATACGCCTGAAACCCATTCAGGAGATCCATGATGCGTATATTTCTTACCGGCGCGAGCGGATTTATCGGCTCACGTATTCTTCCGGCGCTGCAGGCGTCGGGCCATCAGGTTATCGGCCTCGCGCGCAGCGAAAGCACCGCACAGGCCCTGAAGGCGGCCGGCGCCGAGGTGCATTGCGGCACGCTGGATGCCCCGGAGTCGCTGCTGGCTGGCGTCGGGAACGCCGACGCGGTGATCCATACCGCCTTCGACCACGACTTCAGCCGCTTTGCCGCTAACTGCGAGAAAGACCGCCAGGCGATCCTGGCCCTGGGCCAGGCGCTGCGAGGCAGCACGCGGCCGCTGGTGATCACCTCCGGCACGCTGATGGGCGACGACGGGAGCGGCGCCCCGGCCCGGGAGTCGTTCTTCAACTCAGCGCACCCCAGCCCGCGCACCGCCTCAGAGCTCGCCGGCCAGCAGTTGCTGGAGGCGGGAGTGGATGTCAGGGTGGTCCGCTTACCGCAGGTGCATGACACCGTGCGTCAGGGACTGCTGACCTGCTACATCGAACGCGCGATCGCCAACGGGGCGGTAGCCCTGCGCGGCGAGGGAAGCAACCGCTGGTCAGCCGCCCATGTCGATGACGTCGCACGTCTGTATGTCAGCGCGCTGCTTCAGGGCGCGGCCGGCGAGCGCTATCATGCGGTGGCCGAAGAGGGGATCGCGTCACGCGATATTGCCGCGGTAATTGCCCACGGATTAAACCTGCCGCTGACCCACCTGGATGAGTCGCAGGTCGACGCCTGGTTCGGCTGGTTTGCGCCGTTTACCGCCCTTGACCTGCGCGCCAGCTCGGCATGGACCCGCGAGCGCTTGCAGTGGCAGCCGGTTGGCCCCGGGCTGCTGGAGGACCTGCAGAATATGGACTATCATAAAGTGACACTGTCACAATAATCAAAACACGCTCCCCCTGTATCACACCCGACGGGTAAGGCTAGTCGCCCGTCGGGTCATCGGCTTTCTCCCCGCTATACTGAATCTATTCTCTAACGTCCGCACGCCGTCGCCGTTTGGTCAACCGCGGCCAAACAGAGCTGACTGGCGATATCGGCGATAAAAAGTTACCATGTTTCACTATACAGACTCGGTTCCGCGACTATTTTAATCAATTGACTGAATACTATACGCACCCGGTAACCGCATTATCCCTCAGGCTTGTTGAAGGCGGTGGTGAATGTCTATTAATCTTAATAAGATAGAGTTCAGCTCTATAATCAAACAGAAAATATGCGCCTGAAATTGTCATCTCTCCTGGCAGCCGTTTCCCTGCTGTGTGGGCCAGCTTTTGCCGCCCCTGCGCTCCCCGACCGCGCCGATATCCGCGATAGCGGTTTCGTCTATTGCGTCAGCGGCCAGGTTAATACCTTTAACCCGCAGAAAGTCAGCAGCGGCCTGATTGTCGATACGCTGGCCGCTCAGCTCTACGATCGTCTGCTTGACGTCGATCCCTATACCTACCGGCTGGTCCCCGAGCTGGCGGAGAGCTGGGAAGTTCTCGATAACGGCGCCACCTACCGCTTTCACCTGCGCCGCCACGTCCCGTTTCAACGCACGGCGTGGTTTACCCCGACGCGGGACTTTAATGCCGATGACGTCATTTTTACCTTTGGCCGTATTTTTAACCGCGACCATCCGTGGCACAACGTCAACGGCAGCAGCTTCCCCTACTTCGACAGTCTGCAGTTTGCTGACAGCGTGGAGAGCGTCCGCAAGCTGGATAATCAGACCGTGGAGTTTCGCCTCAAGCGGCCGGACGCCTCGTTCCTCTGGCATCTGGCCACCCACTATGCGTCAATTACCTCTGCCGAATATGCCGCCCGCTTAACGCAGGACGACCGCCAGGAGCAACTGGATCGCCAGCCGGTTGGCACCGGCCCGTTCCAGCTATCCGATTACCGCTCCGGACAATATGTTCGCCTGCAGCGCCACCCCGGCTACTGGCGCGGCAAACCGTTGATGCCCCAGGTGGTGGTCGACCTTGGTTCCGGCGGCACCGGCCGCCTGTCGAAACTGCTGACCGGAGAATGCGACGTGCTGGCCTGGCCGGCCGCCAGCCAGTTGACGATCCTGCGTGACGACCCGCGCCTGCGCCTGACGCTGCGCCCGGGAATGAACATCGCCTGGCTGGCCTTCAACACCGCCAAGCCGCCGCTGGATAACCCTGAGGTGCGCCATGCCCTGGCGCTGGCGATTAACAACCAGCGCCTGATGCAGTCCATCTACTATGGCACCGCGGAGACGGCGGCGTCCATGCTGCCGCGGGCCTCGTGGGCCTACGATAATGACGCTAAAATTACCGAATATAATCCGCAGGAGGCCCGCGCCCGCCTGAAAGCCCTGGGGCTGGAAAACCTGACCCTCAAGCTGTGGGTGCCCACCAGCTCGCAGGCGTGGAATCCCAGCCCGCTGAAAACGGCGGAGCTTATCCAGGCGGATATGGCGCAGATTGGCGTTAAGGTGATTATTGTGCCGGTAGAGGGACGTTTCCAGGAGGCGCGCCTGATGGACATGAGCCACGACCTGACGCTCTCCGGCTGGGCGACGGACAGTAACGATCCGGACAGTTTCTTCCGACCGCTGCTAAGCTGCGCGGCCATCGCCTCGCAAACCAACTTTGCCCACTGGTGTAACCGGGAGTTTGACGACGTGCTGCAAAAAGCGCTGCTCTCGCAGCAGCTCTCCTCGCGGATGGACGCTTACAAAGAGGCGCAGCGGATCCTCGCCCGCGAACTGCCGGTCCTGCCGCTGGCCTCGTCGCTGCGGCTGCAGGCCTACCGCTATGATATGAAAGGCCTGGTGCTCAGCCCTTTCGGTAACGCTTCGTTCGCTGGCGTATCGCGGGAAAATACCGAAGAGGTGAAAAAGCCATGATTATTTTTACCCTGCGCCGTCTGCTGCTGCTGCTGATCACCCTCTTTTTTCTGACCTTTGTCGGTTTCAGCCTGAGCTATTTCACCCCTCATGCCCCACTGCAGGGCGCTTCCCTGTGGAATGCGTGGCTGTTCTGGTTTGAAGGGGTGCTGCACTGGGATTTCGGCGTCTCCAGCATTAACGGCCAGCTGATTTCTGAGCAGTTGCGCGAGGTTTTCCCGGCGACCATGGAGCTGTGCATCCTCGCCTTCGGCTTTGCCCTGCTGATAGGCATTCCGGTGGGGATGATCGCCGGCGTAATGCGCAATAAATGGCCCGATACCCTGATCAGCGCCGTCGCGCTGGTCGGTTTCTCGATCCCGGTCTTCTGGCTGGCGCTGCTCCTGACCCTCTTCTTTTCCCTGACCCTCGGCTGGCTTCCGGTCTCCGGTCGCTTCGATCTGCTGTATGAGGTGAAAAACGTCACCGGTTTCGCGCTGATCGACGCCTGGCTTTCGGACTCGCCGTGGCGCCATGAGATGATCGTCAGCGCCGCCCGGCATATGGTGCTGCCGGTATTGACCCTGGCGGTCGCCCCCACCACTGAAGTGATCCGCCTGATGCGCATTAGCACCAGCGAGGTGTATGACACTAACTATGTAAAAGCGGCCGCCACCCGCGGCGTGTCGCGACGCAAAATTCTACTGCGCCATGTGCTGCACAACGCCCTGCCGCCGGTGATCCCGCGTCTCGGCCTGCAGTTTTCCACCATGCTCACCCTGGCGATGATCACTGAGATGGTGTTCAGCTGGCCTGGACTGGGCCGCTGGCTGATCAACGCCATTCGCCAGCAGGACTACGCGGCGATCTCCGCCGGAGTGATGGTGATTGGCGCGCTGGTGATTATTGTCAACGTGATTTCCGATATTCTCGGTGCCATGGCTAACCCACTGAAACATAAGGAATGGTATGCCCTACGATAGCGTTTATCTGGAAAAGCGTCCGCCCGGCGCGCTGCGCACCGTATGGCGTAAGTTCTATGGCGACACCACGGCGATGATCGGTCTGTACGGCTGCGCGGGCCTGCTGCTGCTCTGCGTCTTCGGCGGCTGGTTCGCCCCCTACGGCATCGACCAGCAGTTCCTCGGCTACCAGCTGTTGCCGCCGTCGTGGTCGCGCTATGGCGAAGTCTCCTTCTTTCTGGGAACCGATGACCTCGGCCGCGATGTGCTGAGCCGACTGCTGAGCGGCGCGGCGCCCACCGTCGGCGGCGCTTTTGTCGTCACCCTCGGCGCCACGCTGTTTGGTCTGGTGCTGGGTGTGATTGCCGGATCGACCCACGGCCTGCGCTCGGCGGTGATGAACCATATCCTCGACACCCTGCTCTCCATCCCCTCGCTGCTGCTGGCGATTATCGTCGTCGCCTTTGCCGGGCCGCATCTGAGCCATGCGATGTTCGCCGTCTGGCTGGCGCTGCTGCCGCGCATGGTGCGCTCCGTCTACAGCATGGTCCACGATGAGCTGGAGAAAGAGTACATCATCGCCGCCCGCCTCGATGGCGCCTCGACGCTGAATATTCTGCTGTTCGCCATCCTGCCCAATATCGCCTCCGGCCTGGTGACCGAGATCACTCGCGCCCTGTCGATGGCCATTCTGGATATTGCCGCGCTGGGCTTTCTTGATCTCGGCGCCCAGCTGCCTTCGCCGGAATGGGGAGCCATGCTGGGCGATGCGCTGGAGCTTATCTATGTGGCGCCGTGGACCGTGATGCTCCCCGGGGCGGCGATTATGCTCAGCGTACTGCTGGTCAACCTGCTGGGCGACGGTATTCGCCGGGCGATCATTGCCGGGGTAGAATAATGCCGTTACTCGATATTCGTCACTTAACCATTGAATTTAAAACCAGCGAAGGCTGGGTAAAAGCCGTCGATCGCGTCAGCCTGACGCTGACCGAAGGCGAAATCCGCGGCCTGGTGGGGGAATCCGGCTCCGGGAAAAGCCTTATTGCCAAAGCTATCTGCGGCGTGACCAAAGACAACTGGCGGGTCACGGCCGACCGCATGCGCTTCGATGACATTGACCTGCTGCGACTGTCGAACCGCGAGCGCCGGAAGCTGATCGGCCATAACGTGTCGATGATTTTTCAGGAGCCCCAGTCGTGCCTCGATCCCTCTGAGCGCATCGGCCAGCAGCTGATTCAGAGTATCCCCGGCTGGACCTACAAGGGCCGCTGGTGGCAACGGCTGGGCTGGCGCAAGCGCCGGGCCATCGAGCTGTTGCACCGCGTAGGCATTAAAGATCACAAAGATGCCATGCGCAGCTTCCCCTATCAGCTGACCGAGGGCGAGTGCCAGAAGGTGATGATCGCCATCGCCCTGGCCAACCAGCCGCGTCTGCTGATTGCCGACGAGCCGACCAACGCCATGGAGCCGACCACCCAGGCGCAGATTATTCGCCTGCTGACGCGGCTCAACCAGAACAACAACACCACCATCTTGCTGATCAGCCATGACCTGCAAATGCTCAGCAAATGGGCGGATAAAATCAACGTCATGTACTGCGGGCAGACGGTGGAGAGCGGGCCCAGCGAAGAGCTGATCACCCTCCCACATCACCCCTACACCCAGGCGTTAATCCGCGCGATCCCGGATTTCGGTAGCGCCATGCCGCATAAAAGTCGCCTCAACACCCTGCCTGGAGCGATCCCGCTGCTGGAGCAGTTGCCTATCGGCTGTCGGCTGGGGCCGCGCTGCCCGTACGCCCAGCGGGAGTGTATCGAAACGCCGCGTCTTACCGGGGCGCGCAACCATCTGTACGCCTGTCATTTCCCGTTGAACATGGAGAAAGAGTGAAATGGTCGAAACATTGCTGGAAGTTCGCCAACTGAGTAAGACCTTTCGCTACCGCACCGGCTGGTTTCACCGTCAGACGGTTGAGGCGGTTAAGCCGCTGAGTTTTACCCTGCGCGAACGGCAGACGCTGGCGATTATCGGCGAGAACGGCTCCGGGAAATCGACCCTCGCGAAGATGCTGGCGGGCATGGTGGAACCCACCAGCGGCGAACTGCTGATTGACGATCATCCGCTGACTTTTGGGGATTACTCCTACCGCAGCCAGAAGATTCGCATGATCTTTCAGGATCCGTCGACCTCGCTGAACCCGCGTCAGCGCATCTCGCAGATCCTCGATTTTCCGCTGCGACTGAATACCGATCTCGACGCCGAGGCGCGGCAGAAGCAGATAATCGACACCCTGCGCATGGTCGGTCTGCTGCCGGACCACGTCAGCTACTACCCCCATATGCTGGCGCCCGGTCAGAAGCAGCGTCTCGGCCTCGCCAGGGCGCTGATCCTGCGCCCGAAGGTTATCGTCTGCGATGAGGCGCTGGCCTCGCTGGATATGTCGATGCGCTCCCAGCTTATCAACCTGATGCTGGAGCTGCAGGAGAAACAGGGCATCTCCTATATCTATGTCACTCAGCACCTGGGAATGATGAAACACATCAGCGATCAGGTGCTGGTGATGCATAACGGCGAAGTGGTCGAGCGCGGCAGCACTGCCGATGTGCTGGCCTCGCCGCTGCACGACCTGACCCGGCGCCTGATCGCCGGCCACTTCGGGGAAGCCCTCACCGCCGACGCCTGGCGCAAAGACGGGAAATAGCTGGCAGGCAACGGCAGGGGCGGCCCTCACGCCGCCCTTGTCATTCAGGTGGAAGGGAAAAGACTCTGCGCCGGCAGCGACCGGCGGTCAAAGCGGCGCAGCGCGTAGTAAAGAACCCCGGTGCCAAACCAGCCTATTATCCATGAGACATCGTTACCGGCGAAGATCCACGTGAGCGAACCATGGAACAACGGGTTCTCAATGAACGGCAACTGGATAAGCACACCGACGATATACAGGGTGATCGCGTACAGGTTCCAGAACCCGTAGCGTTGCTGCGGGTCGCTTAGCGCCGGAATATCGATGGCGCCCTTCGAGATAAGATAATAATCCGTCAGACAGATGGCGCTCCACGGCACGAAGAACGCCAGCAGAAACAGAAGAAAATGCGTGAAATGCTTTAAGAAAGCGGGTTCGCTAAGCAACGCGATAATGCAGGAAGCCGTCACCATCAGCACCACGAATGCAATGCGACACTTTTGCGACAGCACGGTTTGCCGGCGGAAGGCGGAAACAATGGTGGTCAGCGACATAAAGCTGCCGTACGCATTGAGGGTAGTGAAGGTAATTTTACCAAAACAGATGGCGAAATAGATAACCATGGCCATCGCCTGACTCTTACCTAATCCCACCAGATAGCTCACCTCGTGACCAGGGAACGCGCTGCCGGCAATGGCCGCTGTCAGAACCCCGAGCGTCATCGACGTGTGGGTGCCCAATACGGTGCCGAAAAACACTGAGCACCACGTTTTCGTGGCGGAAACATCGCGTGGCAGGTAGCGCGAATAGTCGGATACATAGGGGCAAAAAGCGATCTGCCACGATGAGGAGAGCGATACGGCTAATAAAAACGTCGGCAGCGAAAAATGGTTATTGTGCGCGAGCGCACTGAGATCGGCCGAAAGTAGCAGCGTGATGAACATATAAACGAAGGCGAGAATTCCGACGATACTCGCCAGTTTGCCCAGCTTGTGGATCACCTTATAACCGAGGACGGCGATAACGATAATAATCGCACTGAATATCAGCATCCCGGCTACGTGGCTGATATTCAGTAGTTTGGCCATTGCCTGCCCGGCCAATACGGTGCCGCTGGCAGAAAAACCGATATACATGACGCAAACCAGCACCAGCGGCACCACCGCGCCAAAAACCCCAAACTGGGCGCGGCTAAGGATCATTTGCGGAAGTCCCAGTCGCGGTCCCTGCAGCGCATGCAGAGACATCACCGCCGCCCCCAGCATCTGACCGACCAGAAGCCCGACCAGCGACCACACTACATCGCCGCCCAGCACAACGGCTAAAGCGCCAGTGACAATCGCCGTAATTTGCAGATTGCCGCCAAACCAAAGGGTGAACTGGCTAAAAGGATGTCCATGCCGTTCGCTTTCCGGGATGTAATCAATCGACCGCCTTTCACTCATTCCAGCATAATTGCTCTTTGACTGCCCGTCTGTAGACGAAAACGAAGACATAGGTTCCTCACTCAAGTTATTAATATCACCTCACTCAATCGTTCTTGTATATACAAGCATTGACAACTCACCGCCTTGCATGCACTCTCATTTTGTGACGAATATGTAAAATATTTGTATTGCAGAAAGTTACTAAACTAGCTCAAGGCGGTGCTTATTGTTGACGCCGGAAGCGATTAACTAAGGTATGCTGCCCATGATGGTCCCTTTTCAACTTTCGACGCTCCCCGTCACGCCGTGGAAAAACGGCGGCGGAGAGACGCGCGAAATCATCTGCGTACCCGCTCCAGATGCCCCTTTTCTCTGGCGAGCGAGTATTGCCACCCTGCAGGCGGATGGCCCTTTCTCCCCCTTTCCTGGCGTCGACCGGGTCATTACTCTGCTGGCGGGGCAGCCGCTACGGCTGTGTGGCGAGAATATCGACCAACCGCTGGCGCTCTGGCAGCCGTGGGCTTTCCCCGGCGAATGGGCGCTGTCCAGCGTCGGGATCGTTGCGCCAGGGCTGGACTTCAATATCATGACTCAGCGCGGGCGCGCGTCGGCGACAGTTCAGGTCGTTAGCGACCTGCAATGCCCTGCCAGCGAGGGGGTCGCTTATGTTCTACAAGGCGAGTGGGATCTGGCCGGGCGACGCTGCGCGGCCGGCAGCGGCCTCTGCTGGCGCGGTGGATCCCCGCGGAATCTGCGTCCCGTGGGCAGCAATGGACGCCTGCTGCTGGCGGAGATCGCGCTCAAATAATCGTCAGGAGAGATGATATACTGCAGCTATCGCGATGTACTTTTGCCCCGCGCGGCGCGGACCGGCTGAAAAATATCGTGACACAAGGGGTCGTCAGTGGGATATAATTCCCGGCTAAATTTGAGTTATTTTGAAATAACAATGTTAACGTTATGATTGTTAAAGTAAAAATAAGCAATAACGATAAGGATTAAAGCTATGGGTTTTCTTTCCGGTAAGCGCATTTTGATCACTGGCGTCGCCAGCAAACTGTCCATCGCCTACGGCATCGCGCAGGCAATGCACCGCGAAGGCGCGGAACTGGCATTCACCTATCAGAATGAGAAACTGAAAGGTCGCGTAGAAGAGTTTGCTGCCGCGCTGGGTTCTGACATTGTGCTGCCGTGCGACGTTGCTGAAGATGAGAGCATCACCGCGCTGTTCACCGAGCTGGAAAAAGTCTGGCCAAAATTCGATGGTTTCGTCCACTCAATCGGTTTTGCCCCGGCTGACCAGTTAGACGGCGACTACGTTGACGTTGTCACTCGCGACGGCTTTAAAATCGCGCACGACATCAGCGCTTACAGCTTCGTAGCAATGGCCAAAGCCTGCCGCGGCATGCTGAACCCGGGTTCGGCTCTGCTGACGCTCTCCTACCTGGGCGCAGAGCGCGCGATCCCGAACTATAACGTGATGGGTCTGGCCAAAGCCTCTCTGGAAGCTAACGTCCGCTATATGGCTAACGCCATGGGTCCGGAAGGCGTTCGCGTCAATGCCATCTCTGCCGGTCCTATCCGTACGCTGGCCGCGTCCGGTATTAAAGATTTCCGTAAAATGCTGGCGCACTGCGAAGCGGTCACCCCGATCCGTCGCACCGTCACCATTGAAGATGTGGGTAACAGCGCAGCCTTCCTGTGCTCCAACCTGTCTGCGGGGATCTCCGGTGAAGTCGTTCACGTTGACGGCGGGTTCAATATCGCCGCCATGAACGAGCTGGAACTGAAATAAGTTCCTTCCCCTCCTCGCCCCGGTGAGGAGGGTTCTTCCATCCCCACGCCTTACTCCCCACCTGTTATTCCAATCGGCTATTTGTTAGCACGTATCAATATTTTCTCCTGCTTCCGGGTTACGCCAGGATAGTTCTGCATAAACGATCCGCGGAACGGCGGTTCGCCACATACCGAACAAGGAAAGCCCATGGAGCCACGCCGCGTGAATGGCAAAAATCACTGGTATCACGAAACCCAGTCAACAATCTGCCCGGTGGATGTCCTGCCGCTCGTCCCTGAAGCCGCCCATGTTGAAGACCGCTTTTTGCTGGACCTGACGCTGCCGGCCGCCTGGCTACGTGCCCACGCTGACTGGCTACACCCCGCACGCCAGCTGGCCGAACTGCTGTTTCCCGACCAGGTGGCGGTGAGTCGCCTGCAGACCTTTACCGCTTACGATCGACTCAGCACCGCGCTCACCGTCGCCCAGGTCTACGGCGTCCAGCGGCTGTGTAACCACTACGCCGCCCGCCTTGCTCCCCTGCCAGGCCCCGATTCCTCGCGCGAGAGCAACCGTCGTCTGGCGCAAATCACGCAATATGCTCGTCAGCTTGCCGGTTCGCCCTCGGTTATTAACGCTCTCTCCCGTAGCCAGCTGGACGAAGTGGGCTTAACCAGTCGGGACATTATTCTGTTCAACCAGATTATCGGATTCGTCGGCTTCCAGGCGCGGGCGATTGCCGTCCTGCAGGCGGCCCAGGGCTTTCCGGTGCGCTGGATCCCCGGTATGCCCCAGCAAGAGGAGGCACCCGCGGAACTGTTCGCCCCGCCGCCGGGAGCATGGCAGGCAGACATTGCGGATCCCGACCTGCAGTATGCCGATGATGAGCGTCAGCGGCGCATCGCCGGCTGGCAGTCGCTGCCCGGTCTGGGCGAGCTGGCGCCGCTGCTGGCCTGCGACCCACAGTTATTCGCGCCTCTGGAGACCTTGATCCGCCAGCTCAGCACGGATGATACCTTTGGCCCGCAGGTCGCCTTACTCACGGCGCGCACCAATGGCAGCCCCACCTGCTTTGACGCCTGGCTCCCCCACTGGCAGGGTGAAGAGGAGTTCGCCAGCCATCTGCGGGAGGGCGACCAGGCCCTCCATCACTGGCTCCAGCAGCATCCTCAGGCCCGGTCTCTCGTGACCGCGGTGCAGCTGTTAACACGCTCGCCTGACCGGTTTAGCGCCGCCCAGTTAACGCCCCTCGCGGAATATCGACTCTCTGAGCAACATGCAATCGATCTGTTGATCTGGAGCGGGCTGTGCGGATGGATGAATCGTCTGAAAATCGCCCTCGGCAATGTGCGTCAGCAGACGTAAATTGCTGAAACAGCGCTTGCTGCGGCAGGCATATTCGCGTAAAAATGTCAGCCGCTCTTTTAGCCACGAAAATACCTAATTATGTTTCAGGATAACCCGCTGCTAGCGCAGCTTAAACAGCAACTGCATTCCCAGACGCCGCGCGCGGAAGGGGTCGTTAAGGGCACGGAAAAGGGCTTTGGCTTCCTCGAAGTGGACGCTCAGAAGAGCTACTTCATTCCGCCGCCGCAGATGAAAAAAGTGATGCATGGCGACCGTATCGTCGCGGTGATCCATTCTGAAAAAGAACGCGAAAGCGCCGAGCCGGAATCGCTGGTTGAGCCCTTCCTGACTCGTTTTGTCGGTAAAGTCCAGAAGAAAGACGATCGCCTCGCTATCGTTCCTGACCATCCGCTGCTGAAAGACGCCATTCCCTGCCGCGCCGCCCGCGGCGTTGAGCACGATTTTAAACAGGGTGACTGGGCCGTCGCCGAGATGCGCCGTCATCCATTAAAAGGCGACCGCGGGTTTTACGCGGAGTTGACCCAGTTCATCACTTTTAGCGACGACCACTTCGTCCCATGGTGGGTAACCCTGGCGCGCCATAATCTTGAGAAAGAGGCACCGGACGGCGTCGCCACCGAGATGCTCGACGAGGGGCTGACGCGCCGCGACCTAACCGCCCTCGACTTCGTCACCATTGACAGCGCCAGCACCGAAGATATGGACGATGCGTTGTATGCCGAGTCCACTGCTGATGGCAAACTGCTGCTGACGGTCGCCATTGCCGACCCGACCGCCTGGATTGCCGAAGGCAGCAAGCTGGATAACGCCGCAAAAGTGCGCGCCTTTACCAACTATCTGCCGGGCTTCAACATTCCAATGCTGCCGCGCGAGCTGTCGGACGACCTCTGCTCCCTGCGCGCTAACGAAGTGCGCCCGGTGCTGGCCTGCCGGATGACCCTGGCGGCCGATGGCACCATCGAAGACAATATCGAGTTCTTTGCCGCCACCATCGAATCGAAAGCCAAGCTGGCCTATGACGACGTCTCTGACTGGCTGGAAGGCCGCGGCAGCTGGCAGCCGGACAGCGAGGCGATCGCGCAGCAAATTACGCTGCTGAAGGACGTGTGCCAGCGTCGTAGCGAATGGCGTCAGACCCATGCGCTGGTGTTCAAAGACCGTCCGGACTACCGTTTCGTTCTCGGCGAAAAAGGCGAAGTGCTGGATATCGTCGCGGAACCGCGTCGCATTGCCAACCGCATTGTCGAAGAGTCGATGATCGCCGCCAACATCTGTGCCGCCCGCGTTCTGCGCGACAAGCTCGGCTTCGGCGTTTATAACGTTCATACCGGTTTCGATCCGGCGAACACCGAGCAGTTGGCCGCCCTGCTGAAAACCCATGATGTGCACGTCGACCCGACGGAAGTGCTCACCCTGGAAGGGTTCTGCAAGCTGCGCCGGGAACTGGACGCTCAGCCGACCGGTTTCCTCGACAGCCGCATTCGCCGCTTCCAGTCGTTTGCGGAAATCAGCACCGAGCCGGGCCCACACTTTGGTCTTGGGCTTGAAGCCTATGCCACCTGGACCTCGCCGATCCGTAAGTATGGCGACATGATCAACCACCGTCTGCTGAAAGCCATCATTAAAGGCGAGACCATTGCGCGTCCCCAGGATGAAGCCACCGTGCAGATGGCGGAGCGCCGTCGTCTCAACCGGATGGCCGAGCGCGACGTCGCCGACTGGCTGTACGCCCGTTTCCTCAACGATAAAGCCGGGACCGATACCCGCTTCGCGGCGGAGATCATCGACGTCAGCCGCGGCGGGATGCGCGTGCGTCTGGTGGACAATGGCGCGGTCGCCTTTATTCCGGCCCCGTTCCTCCACGCCGTGCGCGACGAACTGGTGTGCAGCCAGGAGAACGGTACCGTGCAGATCAAAGGTGAAGTAGTCTATAAAGTGACTGACGTTATCGATGTCACTATCGCTGAAGTTCGCATGGAAACCCGCAGCATTATTGCGCGTCCGGCGGTCTGACGCCCCTTCACAGCGGTTCCTGCGGGAACCGCTGCTTCTTTCCTCTCTATCCAGCCATTTCCGTCGCACCGATTAAGGTTGTGCGTTTTTTTCGCTTCTCTTTTTCATTCATTTTTAGCATCATTGATTTCATTCGTTTTTGTTACCAGGATAATGCCATGTCAGATGTGAATGCCCACCTGCTCGCTCAACGTATCGATACCGTGCTGGATATTCTGGTTGCCGGTGATTACCATTCTGCGATCCATAATCTGGAGATCCTCAAAGCGGAGCTGCTGGCGCTGGCGGCGGACGATGCTGAACAACAAAACCAACCCAAGGCGCCCTGGGAAATCTGAATATCAGCCATGCCGCAGCCGGCCATATGGACCGGTTGCTCGCCATATAGCCCCCTAACAGTGATGTTGCTATGAACGCCCGACAACAAAGTATTTTGCAAGTGGTCATCGATAAAGGCCGCATGAGTGTCGCCGATCTGGCGAAGATGACCGGTGTCTCTGAGGTTACTATTCGTCAGGATTTGAATTTGCTGGAAAAGCAGAGCTATTTGCGCCGTACTCATGGCTATGCCGTACCGCTGGACAGCGAAGATGTCGAAACCCGCATGATGACCCATTTCGCCATTAAGCGTGAGCTGGCCAGCCGGGCTGCGGCGCTAGTGAATACCGGTGAAACGGTATTTATCGAAAACGGCAGCAGCAATGCCCTGCTGGCGCGTACGCTGGCCGAGCGCGGCGATATCACCATCATTACCGTCAGCAGCTATATCGCCCATCTGCTGAAAGAGACCCCAGGAGAGGTGATCCTGCTGGGCGGAATTTATCAGAAACGCAGTGAGAGTATGGTCGGTCCGCTAACCCGTCAGTTCATCCAGCAGGTGCATTTCAGCAAAGCCTTCATCGGGATCGACGGTTGGCAGGCGGAAACCGGCTTTACCGGCCGCGATATGATGCGTGCGGACGTGGTGAACGCCGTGCTAGAGAAGCATTGTGAGGCAATTATTCTTAGCGACAGTTCAAAATTCAGCGCGGTACATCCCTATCCGCTCGGTCCCGCCGGCCGCTTTAATCGCGTTATTACCGACGATCGCTTACCGGACGCCTGTCGCGAACAATTGCTCCGCAGCGGCCTGACCGTCGATATCGTGCCCTACATCTGATCCTCCGCCGCCCCATCTCCTGCCAAAGCGCCGGAAGGGGCGCTTTATCGCTCTGAGAGTATTCCGAGCCGCTAATTAAGACTTTTTACCTGACGATAAATTTTAAAAAAAGTAAAATTATTATTAGCGATATAACAGGAAGTGACTATCACCTGCGTGATTTTCGTGACACCTGCGCACCTTAACTTCATGGAATTGCCCTAAAGCTGCTTTATCAGGCTATGCTTAGAGGAGCGCTGTAATCCATGAATAGATTATTCAGGAGAAAAAAAATGATGACTTCAACGAGCAAAAAAATGGCTGCTGTCGTTCTGGCTGTCACTGTAGCAATGTCTCTGAGCGCTTGCTCTAACATGTCTAAACGCGATCGTAACACGGCTATCGGCGCTGGCGCCGGCGCTATCGGTGGTGCGGTGTTAACTGACGGTAGCGCGCTCGGTACCCTGGGTGGCGCAGCAGTCGGTGGTATTATTGGTCACCAGGTCGGAAAATAATTTAATTATCTGACGAAATAAAAGAATAATTCACACGAATTGACTTACGCACGTTAAATCATTCAAGGCCGCGGCATTTACCGCGGCCTTGTTATTTCAACCAGACCACTGGAGCAGAGGGAAAATAGCGATCAGCCACCGGCTAACTTGACCTTCATCCCTTTCGCCTCAAGCAGCGACTTGAGTAAATCCCGCTTATCGCCCTGGATCTCGATCACGCCGTCTTTCACCGCGCCGCCGCAGCCGCACTTCTTTTTCAACTCTGCCGCCAGAGCGGTTAGCGCAGCATCATCGGCATCAATCCCGCTAATCAGACAGACGCCTTTGCCCTTGCGGCCGCTGGTCTGGCGCTGGATCCGCACAATGCCGTCGCCTTTCGGGCGCACCGGCGCCGGTTTCGCCTCGTCGATACGCCCGGTTTCGGTGGAGTAGACCAGACGGCTGTTGGAATCGCTCATTATGCCCCCTTGCGCAGAGAATCGTTGATCGCCCGCAGCGTCGCGGCTGGATCCGCCGACTGAGTAACCGGGCGACCAATCACCATATAGTCTACCCCAGCTTCCTGAGCCTGCTCAGGAGTCATAATTCGCCGCTGATCGCCAGCGTCGCTGCCCTGCGGACGAATCCCCGGGGTCACCAGCTTAAACGCCTGCCCCAGCTCATGCTTAAAGCGCACCGCCTCCTGGGCTGAACACACCACCCCATCAAGGCCGCAGCGTTGGGTCAGCGCCGCCAGCTTCGCCGCGTAGTCAGCCGGAGATAAGGTAATGCCCAGATCCTGTAGATCGCTGGACTCCATGCTGGTGAGCACCGTGACAGCGATCAGCAGCGGCGCATCTTTGCCAAACGGCAGCAGCGCTTCGCGCGCGGCGGTCATCATTCGCGCGCCGCCGGAAGCATGGACATTCACCATCCATACGCCCAGCTCAGCCGCTGCGGCCACCGCGCGGGCGGTGGTGTTGGGAATATCGTGAAACTTAAGGTCCAGGAACACCTCAAACCCACGCTGATGCAGATCGCGGACAAACTGCGGGCCCAGCAGGGTGAACATCTCTTTGCCCACCTTCAGGCGGCAGTCGCGCGGGTCGATGCGGTCGACAAATGCCAGCGCTTTATCGCGATTATCATAGTCGAGCGCAACCACAACGGGAGAGGATGTGACAGCGCGGGAAGATGGGATAGCTGTAGACGTCATGACCAGACCTTAGTGTTGATGGGCGCCGGGGTGGCGCAAAAAAGGTAAACGGGCAGCATTCTACCTGTGAAGCGAACAAAATAACAGACTGCCGTACCTGCCCTGACCGGACGATGGCGCTGCCGGGGCCGCGCCTGGAGAGGAGTGAAGCGATAAGTATGTTGTAACTAACGGAGGGCTTTTTTTTGGCTTTACTGGCCGTCGAGACCGCGAATGGGTTTAATGGTCGCCCACGAGCGGCAGGACGGACAATGCCAGTAGAGTGTATGAGCGGTAAATCCGCATTTCTGGCAGCGATAGCGTGGTTTGCTGCGCACCTGCTCACCAACCATGTTTCGCAGCACCCCAAGGCTTTCTTTCGCCCGCCCTTCTTCCGCTTCGTTGAGATGGTAGTCCATCAGCTTATGGAAGACGCGCATGGTCGGGTGGCGTTCCAGCTGCCGGGTGACGTAGTTTTGCGCCGCTTCGACGCCTTCCCGTTGCTCAAGGATCTGCGCCAGCATCAGTTCGGCGGTCGCCCCGGCGTTCTCCTCCACGCAGCGGCGCAGAAAAACTTCCCATTCATCGGTTTTGCCGAGCTGCTGGTAGCAGGTCTGCAGCATCTCCAGCGTTTCACCCACCAGCTCTTTATCCTGATCGATAACCCGCTCGAGGCTCTCCACCGCTTTGGCGTAGTCGCCCTTTTCCATCCACACCCGGCCCATCATGATCGATACCCGGGCGCTGTTGCGGTCCGCGGCGGCGCCTTTTCTCAACAACGCCATCGCTTTATCCAGATCGTTGGCTGCCATCTGCTGCAGGGCCAGTTCGCACCAGAAGTTGGCGATTTCGCCACGATGTTTCTCTTTCCCTAGCTTCACCAGCCGTTCAGCCACTTCAATAGCCGACTGCCAGTCGCTGGTCGCCTGGTAAATCTGCAGCAGTTGCTGCAGCGCGCCGAGGCGGAAATCGGTCTCATCCACCAGCTGTTTGAACATGTCTTCCGCGCGGTCATACAGTCCGGCGGCCATATAATCCCGTCCCAGCTGCTGCACCGCTAACAGGCGCTGATCGTAGGTTAACGACGCGCTTTCCATCAGGCTCTGGTGAATTCGGATCGCGCGGTCGACTTCGCCGCGCGAACGGAACAAATTACCGAGCGTCAGGTGCGCCTCAACGGTACCGGTATCCTCTTTCAGCATATCAAGGAACAGGTCGACGGCTTTATCCTGCTGGTTGCTGAGCAGGAAGTTAACCCCCGCCACGTAATCTCGCGACAGGCGGCTCGCATCGTCCTGTTTGGACTGTTGTGCACTTCTGCGCCCCATGTCCCAGCCGTAAGCGGCGGCAACGGGTAAAAGCAGAAACAACAACTCCAGCATAAGAGGTTATTCCTTCACCGCAGGCACGCCTGCGTCGACAGCCGCCGGGCTGACGGGGGCAATCTGATGCTCAAGACGCTTAATTTTCCGCTCCGCGCGCGCCAGTGAGACACGCACCCGCAGCCAGAACAGGCCGCAGATCAGCCAGCCAATGGCAAAGCCCGCGGCAAACAGCACCGCCAGCAGCGTCGATATGCGGAATTCACCCTGAGCGAGTAAATAGTTGAAAGTGACCTGTTGGTCATTCTGCGCCCCCAGCGTCACTGAAATGACGAAGATTGCTAACACCAGTAAGAAAATGAGTAAATATTTCACATGACTTCCCGTTATGTGGGTTGCGCGAAAAAAGCCCGCTTTCAGCCCTATAAAGTATCATTTTCGCCGCAGCGGTGGAATGAAAAAGCATGGCAACTCTTCAGGATATGCGGTCGGATGCCGCTAAAATCAACATTATTCCGCTTCAGGCATCCGTTTTTTAATATCCTGCGCCTCTTCTCCGGGCGGCGAGAGCGGCCCACAAAGGCGCTGCGTCAGCCAGCAGGCCACCGTGACCAGCAGCCAGGAGATCAGCGTGGCGACGATGAGATCCAGCGGCCAGTGCATGCCCAGCGCCAGGCGACTGCCCATCACCGCCGTCGCCCACACCAGCAGCACCGCGATTGTGCCCCAGCGGCGACGCGGCCACAGCAGCCCCGCAGCGAGTAACGCCCAGCTGGCGGCAAACATGGTGTGACCTGACGGGAAAGCAAACCCCGTCTCCTTCTGCCAGTGTTTGCGTAAAAATGACGGAATGTCCTGCGCCTGCGCCAGCTGTTCATGCACCAGTTTAGCGCGTTCTTTACGCTTTAACGCGTAGAATTGCGTCACCGGCACCTGCCTTGTGTTTTCCAGCCAGATGACGAACGGTCTCGGCTCCTGGACCCGCGCCTTGACCCAGGATTTCGCCCCCTGTCCCGCCAGGATAGCGGCGGCAAGGATAAGGAACAGGATCAACGCCGCGCGCAGCCGAAAGCGCAGACACCAGAGGAACCAGCCGCAAAGCACGACATGAGTGATAATTCCCCACGGCTGGGTCACCGTTTCCGTCACCCACCACAGGCTTTTCAACATGGCAACCGGCAGTCCAGGCTGCCACAGCCACCCGGAAAGCCAGACCGTGAGGGGCATAACCAGCAGCAGCGCCGCCGCGAGAGCAGTTCGTCGGGCTATCAACAGCATTTTCTCTCCTTCTCCTTGTAGATGAACATCATAGCGGAAAGTAGATCGTTTGTGCGCTTTCCACACGGCTAACCGTTCGCGATTAGGAGAACGTCCAGGCGTTGTGGCAAAATAGCGGGAAACAGAAAGCACAGTCAGGTGCTGACAGAATCTGGAGAATCACATGCAGCTTAAACGTGTGGCAGAAGCCAAACTGCCAACCCCCTGGGGCGATTTCCTGATGGTGGGTTTTGAAGAACTGGCAACCGGACAGGATCATGTCGCGCTGGTGTATGGCGATATATCAGGGCAGTCGCCGGTCCTCGCCCGCGTACATTCAGAGTGTTTGACGGGCGATGCCCTGTTTAGCCTGCGCTGTGATTGCGGCTTTCAGCTGGAAGCGGCTCTGTCGCATATCGCTGAAGAAGGTCGGGGGATCCTGCTGTATCACCGCCAGGAAGGACGCAACATTGGTTTATTGAATAAGATCCGCGCCTACGCGCTGCAGGATCAGGGCTACGACACTGTCGAAGCGAACCATCAGCTTGGCTTCGCCGCCGATGAGCGCGATTTCACCTTGTGCGCCGACATGTTCAAATTGCTCAACGTTGAGCAGGTGCGGTTATTAACCAATAACCCGAAAAAAGTGGAAATTCTTACCGAAGCCGGGATCAACATTGTGGAGCGGGTGCCGCTGATCGTCGGGCGTAACCCGAAAAACGCTCACTATCTGGACACCAAAGCCGCCAAGATGGGCCATCTGCTGAACAGCAAGCCGACGGAATAAACCGGTGGAATAACCGAAAAAGGGCCAGCGATGCTGGCCCTTTGTTTCACAGCATATTACGAATAACGTAGTGCAGGATGCCGTCGTTGCGGTAGTAGGTGAGTTCGGTCGCAGTGTCGATACGGCACCGACAAGGGATCGCTTCCTGCGAGCCGTCAGCGCGAGTCAGGGTCACCGGCACCGTAGCGCCAGGCTGAAGCGACTGCAGATTACTGATATCAATCCGCTCTTCCCCGGTCAACCGCAGCGTTTTGCGGGTGACGCCCTGCGGGAACTCCAGCGGCAAAATGCCCATTCCGATCAGGTTGGAACGATGGATACGCTCGAAGGACTCGGCGATCACTACCCGAATCCCCAGCAGGCGCGGCCCCTTCGCCGCCCAGTCACGGCTGGAACCTGATCCATACTCCTTACCGGCAATCACCGCCAGCGGTGTGCCCTCAGCCTTGTACAGCATCGCCGCATCGTAGATCGCCATCGGTTCAGGATCCGGCAGATGGCGGGTCATGCCCCCTTCCACCCCTGGGACCATTTCGTTACGGATGCGGATATTGGCGAAGGTGCCACGCATCATCACCTCATGGTTACCGCGACGGGAACCATAGGAGTTAAAGTCGCGCCGGGCAACCCCATGCTCCTGCAGATAGCGGCCTGCCGGACTATCGGCTTTGATGCTCCCCGCCGGCGAAATGTGGTCCGTGGTGACTGAGTCGCCCAGCATGGCGAGGATCCGCGCGCCGCGAATATCCTCTACCGGCAGCGGCTCGGCGCCCATCTCGTCAAAGAACGGCGACAAGCGAATATAGGTCGAGTCCTCCTGCCAGTCGTAGGTATCTGACGCCTCCACCTTGATCGCCTTCCACTCCTCAGTGCCGGAAAACACTTCCGCGTACTCTTTGCGGAACATCTCGGTGGAGACCTGTTCCACCGCGCGGGCAATCTCCTCCCCGCTCGGCCAGATATCTTTCAGATAGACCGGCTCGCCATTCTTGCCCTGTCCCAACGGCTCGCGGGTGAGGTCGATATTCATGTTCCCCGCCAGCGCATAGGCGACCACCAACGGCGGCGAGGCCAGCCAGTTGGTTTTCACCAGCGGATGAATACGCCCTTCGAAGTTACGGTTACCGGAGAGCACTGCCCCGACGGTCAGATCGCCTTTTTTGATCGCTTCTTCGATAGGTTCAGGCAATGGACCGGAGTTACCGATACAGGTGGTGCAACCATATCCCACCAGATTGAAGCCGAGCTGGTCGAGGTAAGGCGTCAGGCCGGCATGGGCCAGATAATCCGACACCACTTTCGAGCCTGGGGCCAGGGAAGCTTTCACCCACGGCTGCGGCTGCAGGCCGCGTTCAACGGCTTTTTTCGCCAGCAGGCCGGCGGCCATCAACACGCTGGGGTTAGAGGTATTGGTGCAGGAGGTAATCGCTGCAATAGCCACCGCGCCATCCGGTAGCGAATAGTGATGCCCGTTCAGCGTATAGTCAACCGGCTGACGCTGACGCTGAAGGTGGTTAACCTCCAGCTCGCCGCTGGCGGCGAAGGCTTTCGGAACATCGCCCAGCGCCACGCGATCCTGCGGTCGCTTCGGCCCGGCGAGGCTCGCTTCGACGCTGCTCATATCCAGCGCCAGGGTACTGGTAAAGACCGGCTCATCGCCAGGCTGGCGCCACATGCCCTGGGCTTTAGCGTAGGCTTCCACCAGCGCGACCTGTTCTTCGCTACGGCCGCTGAGACGCATGTAGCTGAGCGTTACGTCATCGATAGGGAAAAAGCCACAGGTGGCGCCATACTCCGGCGCCATATTGGCGATGGTCGCCCTGTCGGCAAGGGGTAAGGTATCCAGGCCGTCACCGTAGAATTCAACAAACTTGCCGACGACGCCATGCTGACGCAGCATTTGGGTAACCGTCAGTACCAGGTCAGTGGCGGTGATGCCTTCGCGCAGTTTGCCGCTGAGCTTAAAGCCCACAACATCGGGGATCAGCATTGACACCGGCTGGCCCAGCATAGCGGCTTCCGCTTCAATCCCGCCCACGCCCCAGCCCAGCACGCCAAGACCATTAATCATGGTGGTATGGGAGTCGGTGCCCACCAGCGTATCCGGCCACGCCATCCACTGGCCGTTCACCTCCTCGCTCCAGACCGCCCGGCCAAGGTATTCCAGGTTCACCTGGTGGCAAATACCGGTGCCCGGCGGCACCACGCTGAAGCGGCTGAAGGCCTGCTGCCCCCAGCGCAGAAAAGCGTAGCGTTCGTGGTTCCGCTCCATTTCCAGGCGGACGTTGTCTTCGAAGGCCTCGTCGTCGCCGAAGCGGTCAACGGTCACCGAGTGGTCGATCACCAGGTCAACCGGCGATAGCGGATTAACCTTCGCCGTATCGCCGCCAAGGCGTTTCACCGCCTCGCGCATGGCGGCCAGATCCACTACCGCCGGCACGCCGGTAAAGTCCTGCATCAGGACGCGTGCCGGACGGTAGGCGATTTCCCGGTCGGCATGGGCCTGTTGCAGCCAGCCGGCCAGGGCGCGAATATCTTCTTCAGTTACCGAGTCACCGTCCTGCCAGCGCAGCAGGTTCTCCATCAGCACCTTCAGCGACTTGGGCAGTCGACTGATCTCGCCCAGCTGCTTCTCCGCCAACGGCAGACTGTAGTAATGCCAGGTTTTATCGTTGACCTGCAGCGTGTCCTTACTGGCTTCTCGTAGGGTTGACGACATAGCTCCTCCTTTATCTCAGGGATGGCATACCCTGATTCTCCTCAGGGTCTCCATTAAAGATAACACATACTGAGCATAACACTTTGATAACAACCCAAATTGCTAAATACGACGAGACAGAGAGAGAGGAAACGGGAATTATCCGAGAGCAGGCGAAATAGCACCAAAATAGTGCAAAGAGGGCGTATGCCGATATTGTATTAGTACACGAGGACAAAAAAAGAGCTAATCGGCCAGCTGGCAGTGATTAGCTCTGGTGAGTGATTTCAGGTTGGATGAATCCAGCGGCAAAATATATTCTCCCTGTATTGCCGGTCACTGATTTTATATTACAGTTTCCTTTCACTGTCATAAAAATGACATGTATCTACAACGATGACCTACAGCTTTAGCTGACAATCCAGATGTTGCAGATGGTGAGCGCGATGATGCTCCAAAACATCGCCAACCCTACCAACACTACGCCCCATACGCGACTACGCAGAACGGGATCGATTTCGGTTTTGTCATTCTCGTATGACATCGCCAGTTTCATGTAATCGATATTACTTATCATATTGTCACCACCAATTGCTCAAATCATCAGGTACAGATAAATCTTAATTATGGATAAAAGATTAATCCAGTGAATTTAGGCCTGATGGAATATATTTAACCGGTTATTTGATCGCGGCGGGCATAATGAAAAACGTGTTGCCAAAAATTATTAATTTTGTGATTGGTTCGAGGTTTAAGTTGTTAAATACAGTCCATCATAGTTAATGGCACTCCTCGCAGGGAGTGCCATTATTATTTTCAGGGTTATTTTTCCGGAAGTTTTATATCTTTGAACATCGCTTCAATATCTTCATTCGAGCGTAAAGCCACCGCGGTATCTACCACGTCCCTGGTCAAATGGGGAGCAAAACGTTGAATAAAATCATACATGTAGCTTCGTAAGAAGGTGCTACGGCGGAAACCTATCTTAGTGGTGCTGTGGCTGAAAATACCGTTCGCATCCAGCTTCACCAGATCCGGGTCAGAGACCGGATCCACCGCCATGCTGGCGATTACCCCTACCCCCAGCCCCAGGCGAACATAGGTTTTGATGACGTCGGCATCGGTGGCGGTAAAAACAATGCGCGGCGTCAGGCCCGCACGGTTAAACGCGGTATCCAGTTCGGAGCGGCCGGTAAAACCAAAGGTATAGGTTACCAATGGATACTGGGCCAGTTCCTCTATGGACACCGAGCCCTTGGTGGCCAGAGGATGCTCGGGGGTCACTACAATCGACCGGTTCCAGTGATAGCATGGCAGCATCACCAGATCGTCATACAGATGCAGCGCCTCGGTGGCGATGGCGAAATCGGCATTGCCTTTCGACACAGCCTCCGCAATCTGAGTCGGCGAGCCCTGATGCATATGCAGCGACACCCGCGGGTAGCGTTCAATAAACCCCTTGATCACTCCCGGTAACGCATAGCGCGCCTGGGTATGGGTGGTGGCGACGTAAAGAGACCCTTTGTCAGGCCAGGTATGCTCTCCGGCGACAGATTTGATGGCATCGACTTTCGACAGCACTTCGCGGGCGATGCGGATGATCTCCTGCCCGGCCGGCGTCACCTGGGTTAAGTGTTTACCGCTGCGGGCAAAGATCTGAATGCCCAGCTCATCCTCCAGCATGCGGACCTGCTTACTGATACCCGGCTGAGAGGTATAGAGCCCTTCGGCGGTGGATGAAACATTCAGGTTATGGTTAACCACCTCAACGATGTAGCGAAGCTGTTGTAGTTTCATGGCTGATATCCGTTTGCGCGTAAAATGAAGCCGCTTAATACACTTTACGTTCAGGCAACTTGTCGCCGATGAAGGCCCTGGGCTCCCGGCAGTTGGCCATAGTGGCGCCGCAATGCATCCTGAAAGCGATGATGTATAAGACGTTTTAATAATAAAAAAGGCATTAACTATAACCACTATATCATTTATATCAACACTGTATAGACGCTAACGAAAAATAATATAGGTGGTTATAAGGGGAGGAAATTAACGCAAAGAGGGGAAGACGACACGGCAGAGAAATGCACTCTCTCTGCCGGTCGCCTGAGCAGGAAAAGCGCGCTTTTCCTGCCCGAACGAACGCCATTACTTTTTGGCTTCCGTCCACTTACCGTCGATAAAGAAAGCTGACCAGCCGGTCGCTTTGCCCTCTTTTTCAGACGCCACGTACTGCTGCTTGGTTTTACGGCTAAAGCGTACCAGCGTTTTATTGCCTTCCGGATCCTGCTGCGGCGCATCGGCGAGATAACGCAGTTTTTCCGGCAGACGATCGCGGAAGCGGTACAGCTCCTCCACCAGCGGCGCACGCGTTTCCCGTGATTTCGGGAAGGTGTTGGCCGCCAGGAAGACGCCCGCCGCCCCGTCGCGCAGCACAAAGTAGGCGTCAGACTTCTCACACGGCAGCTCCGGCAGCGGCACCGGATCTTCCTTCGGCGGAGCCACTTCGCCATTGCGCAGGATCTTACGCGTGTTCTTACACTCGTCGTTGGTACAGGCCATGTATTTACCGAAACGCCCCATTTTCAGGTGCATTTCAGACCCGCACTTCTCGCACTCCACCACCGGGCCGTCATAGCCCTTGATGCGGAATTCGCCCTCTTCAATCTCGTAGCCGTCGCAGGTCGGGTTATTACCACAGACGTGCAGCTTACGCTTAGGATCGATAAGGTAGCTGTCCATCGCCGTCCCACACTTCTGGCAGCGACGTTTGGCGCGCAGCGCGTTGGTTTCCGCGTCATCGCCTTCCAGCACGTTGAGGACTTCGTTCTCCGGCACCAGGTTGATGGTGGTTTTGCACCGCTCTTTCGGCGGCAAGGCATAGCCCGAACAGCCGAGGAAAACGCCGGTGCTGGCGGTACGGATCCCCATTTTACGGCCGCAGGTCGGGCAGTCGATGCTGGTGAGCACCATCGGGTTCGGCTGCATGCCGCCCTCTTCCGGATCTTTCTCTGCCGTCGCCAGCTGGGTGGTAAAATCGCCGAAGAAGTGGTTCAGCACCTCTTTCCACTCGGCCTGGTGGTTCGCAACCTGGTCGAGGCGATCCTCCATCTGCGCGGTAAAATCGTAGTTCATCAGATCGCGGAAGTTTTCTTCCAGCCGGTCGGTAACGATCTCGCCCATTTTTTCGGCGTAAAAACGACGGTTTTCCACCCGCACGTAGCCGCGATCCTGAATGGTCGAAATGATCGACGCGTAGGTCGACGGACGGCCAATCCCGCGTTTTTCCAGCTCTTTCACCAGCGAGGCCTCGCTGAAACGCGCCGGCGGCTTGGTAAAGTGCTGCGCAGGCGTCAGCTCCACCAGGCTCAGGCGGTCGCCCTGTTTGACCAGCGGCAGCGTTCGGTCTTCATCGCCCTTGCGCAGCGCCGGCATGACTTTTGTCCAGCCGTCGAAACGTAAAGTGCGACCGCGCGCTTTCAGTTTGAAATCACCCGCAGCCACGGTCAGCGTGGTGGAGTCGTACTGCGCCGGCGTCATCTGACAGGCGACAAACTGGCGCCAGATCAGCTGATAAAGCTTCTGCGCATCCGCTTCCATATCTTTCAGCGTTTCCGCCAGCACGTTCACATCAGACGGACGAATCGCTTCGTGCGCTTCCTGCGAGTTTTCTTTGCTGGCGTACTGGTTCGCGCTATCCGGCAGATATTTTTTGCCAAACTTGTCACTGATGTAGCCGCGAACCATGTTCAGCGCGTCCTGACTCAGGTTGGTGGAGTCGGTACGCATATAGGTGATGTGCCCTGCCTCATAGAGTCGCTGAGCCATCATCATGGTCTTTTTCACGCCGAAGCCCAGACGGGTGCTGGCCGCCTGCTGCAGGGTGGAGGTGATGAACGGCGCGCCCGGCTTGCTGCTGGTCGGCTTATCTTCACGCTCCAGTACGCTGTAGCTGGCTTTTTCCAGCAGCGATACCGCCGCCATGGTCTCATCGCGGCTGACCGGACGGAACGGCTTATCGTCCTTATGGGTCACCTGCAGCGGCAGGGCGTCACCGCCCGGCGTGGTGGTGCTGGCGTCGACTTCCCAGTACTCTTCCGGGACGAACGCTTTAATTTCACGTTCACGCTCCACCACCAGGCGGACCGCGACGGACTGCACGCGCCCGGCAGAAAGACCACGGGCGATTTTTTTCCACAGCAGCGGCGAAACCATATAGCCCACCACGCGGTCCATAAAACGACGCGCCTGCTGGGCGTTAACCCGATCGATATTCAGTTCGCCCGGCTTTTCAAAGGCCTGACGAATAGCGTTTTTGGTGATCTCATTGAACACCACGCGGCTGTAACGCTGTTCATCGCCGCCGATGACTTCCCGCAGGTGCCAGGCAATGGCTTCCCCTTCGCGGTCAAGGTCGGTTGCGAGATAGATGTGGTCAGCTTTTTCCGCCAACTGTTTGAGTTCTGAAACTACCTTTTCTTTACCCGGAAGTACTTCATAGTGCGCATTCCAGTCATGCCATGGGTCCACGCCCATACGGTTAACCAGAGCACTACGTTCGTCCTTTTTAGGTTTTTTAGCCCCTTTGGTGGCGGTAGAGTCGGCGCTCTTTTTGGAAGCTGATCCACTGGTCGGCAAATCGCGGATATGACCGACGCTGGATTTCACCACGTAGTCATTACCCAGATACTTATTGATCGTTTTGGCTTTTGCCGGGGACTCAACGATAACGAGAGCTTTACCCATATTCACCTTTACCTAATTTGATTCATCCAGGAATACATCGCACATTCATACACCCTCCACTGGCGACTGCCTCATATGTTGCGGCACCGTCGGTGAATATCAACCCTGAACACCCGTTTCATCTCCGTAAAACCAGGCGCTTGAGTTTGCTGACTTTTTCTCGTCAGGTGACATAGCACGAAGAATTTTTGGCCGAATGTCAAGCAAATCTGTTGCCAGATCGCCGAAAGCGTCACACTGTACCTGATAAAATTCGTTACGCAACTTTATTAGCATGCAAAAGCAAATCCCGCCAGTAAACGGCTGTTTCTCCACTGGTTACCATTACCCCTGATTTATGCATGGAAAATTTGCCCCACGCCGCCGCGCGGCGTAAACTACGCGCGGAGAAAAAGAGGAGTCCGTTATGCAAGGTACAACCCAACCAATCGATCGCCAGACGCTGCTCGAAAAAGCCAACAAACTTATTCGCGAACATGAGGATACGTTAGCCGGTATCGAAGCCACCGACGTCGTTCAGCGCAACAATGTCCTGGTGTTTAGCGGTGAGTTTTACCTTGATGAGCAGGGACTACCGACGCCGAAGAGTACAGCGGTATTTAACATGTTTAAGTATCTTGCTCACGAGCTGTCGGACAAGTACCACCTGGTCGATTAAGACCAGTGAAAACAATAACGCGAGGCCCAGGCCTCGCGTTATGTTATTTACATCAGCGGTTTCTGACCGCGCTGCCACCAGCGCAGCAGAAGCCGATCGGCGCTCTCCGCCGCGCTACCGGTGAAGCGGTCGAGCATCTTCTTACGCTGTTGATAACGCACCCCGATCACCTCGTGGCTCTCCATCAGCCCCAGCAGCAGCTCATCGCTGGTTTCAACCGCATCCACCAGACCTTTTTCCAGCGCCTGCACCCCGTACCAGTGCTCGCCGGTGGCCACCTGCTCAATATCAAGTCCCGGACGCATCCGGTGGACGAAATCCTTGAACAAATGATGTGTCTCATTAAGATCCTCGCGGAACTTGCGCCGCCCTTCCTCGGTATTTTCGCCCAGCATGGTGAGCGTTCGTTTGTACTGCCCGGCGGTGTGCAGTTCGATATCGATATCTTTATTCTTCAGGAAGCGGTGCAGGTTCGGGATCTGCGCCACCACGCCAATAGAGCCAAGGATCGCAAACGGCGCCGAGACAATTTTGTTCGCCACGCAGGCCATCATATAGCCGCCGCTGGCCGCCACTTTGTCGACCGCCACCGTCAGCGGGATCTGCTTGTCGCGCAAGCGCTGCAGCTGAGAGGCGGCCAGACCGTAGCCGTGCACCACCCCGCCGGGACTTTCCAGGCGAATCACCACCTGATCGCGCGCTTTCGCCGCCGCCAGTACCGCGGTGATCTCTTCCCGCAGGCTATTGACCTCATGGGCATCCATACTGCCTTTGAAATCCAGCACCCAGGCGCGCGGCTTGCCTTCCGGCTCGGCATTGCCCAGCTTCGCCCGCGCTTTGGCCGCCTTCGCCTCTTGTTTTTGCTTTTTCTTCTGCGCCTTATGCCACTGCTTCTGCTGCGGGCCGTCCAGCAGCGCCACCGCCAGCGATTCCTTCATCTCTTTATAATGCTCGCTAAGATTGGTCACCCGCAGCTCGCCGCGCTGCTTCTTGCGCTGAGCGAGGTTGACGATAATAGCGGCAATCACCGCGATGGCGACGACAACCGTCGCGATCTTGGCTAAAAATAAGCCGTACTGAGCAAGTAATTCCACGTTTTCACCTTGTGTAAAGCACTGACGTTGCTGCACAGTGTACCTCAGCCGCTGGCGAGAAGTCTTTGTGCTTTGTGTTCTCTGCGCAGCGGATTCTGTTTTTTTTCGCGCGGCTGAAATCGTTGCAAGATATTAATTTTGTGAATACTTTCCGCTTCGCCGATTGCAATGGCGGGCGCTTTCAGGCATAACAGCGCAAAAGTGAGATACCAAAGATGAAGCGCGATCGGGAACCGATCGCCCAAGGAGTTGCCGTGCATTATCAACCACAACGTCACTTGCTGAAAGATCGCATCATCCTGGTCACCGGGGCCAGCGACGGGATTGGTCGTGAAGCGGCCCTGACCTACGCGCGCTATAGCGCCAGCGTTATCCTGCTGGGTCGCAACGACGACAAACTGCGCACCGTCGCCCAGGAGATTGAGCGTGAGGGTGATATTCCCCCTCGCTGGTTTACCCTCGACCTGCTCACCTGTACGCCCCAGGCGTGCCAGCAGCTGGCGCAGCAGATCAGCATGCACTATCCCCGCCTTGACGGCGTGCTGCATAACGCCGGCCTGCTCGGCGACATCTGCCCAATGGAAGAGCAGAAGCCGGAGGTCTGGCAGCAGGTGATGCAGGTGAACGTTAATGGCACCTTTATGCTGACCCAGGCGCTTCTTCCTTTATTACTCCGTTCGGAATCGGGCTCGCTGGTCTTCACCTCATCCAGCGTCGGTCGTCAGGGCCGCGCCAACTGGGGCGCCTATGCCGTTTCCAAATTCGCCACCGAAGGGATGATGCAGGTGCTGGCCGACGAGTATCAAAGCCGCCACCTGCGGGTAAACTGTATCAACCCCGGCGGCACTCGCACCGGAATGCGCGCCAGCGCGTTCCCGACGGAAGATCCGCTGAAACTGAAAACCCCCGCTGACATTATGCCCGTCTATCTGTGGCTGATGGGTGACGACAGTCGTCGCAAGACGGGAATGACCTTCGACGCCCAACCGGGACGTAAACCAGGAATTGCCCAATGAGTGATGAACGCTACCGCGAACGCCAGCAGCGGCTGAAAGATAAAGTTGACGCCCGGGTGGCGGCGGCCCAGGACGAGCGCGGCATTGTGATGGTCTTTACCGGCAACGGCAAAGGCAAAACCACCGCCGCCTTTGGCACCGCGACCCGCGCCGTCGGCCATGGCAAAAAAGTCGGCGTGATCCAGTTTATCAAGGGGACCTGGCCTAACGGCGAGCGTAATCTGCTGGAGCCTCACGGCGTCGAATTTCAGGTGATGGCCACCGGCTTCACCTGGAACACCCAGGATCGCGACAGCGACACCGCCGCCTGCCTGGCGGTCTGGGAGCATGCCCGCCGTATGCTCGCTGACGACCAGCTCGATCTGGTGCTGCTGGACGAGCTGACCTACATGGTGGCGTATGATTACCTGCCGCTGGAGTCGGTGCTGAGCGCCCTGCGTGAGCGCCCTGCCCATCAGTCGGTGATCATCACCGGCCGCGGCTGTCATCGCGATATTATTGAACTGGCCGATACCGTCAGCGAACTGCGTCCGGTCAAGCATGCATTTGATGCCGGGATTAAAGCGCAGATGGGGATAGACTACTGAGGGCCTGATAGCGCGGAAGGAAGTAAGCGTTCCGGCGGCAAGTCACCGGAACGCATAACATTAACCGTTAGTCTTATTGCGAGTACTGGAACGACGGTTGCTGTTGTTACCCTGGCGCGGATTAGCGCTGGTCTGGCTGTGACGCTTCACCGCCCGACGGATCTGATTGGCTTTCAACCGCCGACGGTCTTTCTCGACGGCAACCTTAGAGCTGGTTTCCGGCGTGAGCTCCACCAGCTCGCGCAGGTAGTTGGTCTGCGCCAGGTCCAGCTCGGTATAGCCGCCGCGCGGCAGGCCTTTCGGCAGCAGAATATCGCCGTAGCGCACGCGGATCAGACGGCTGACCTGCACGCCGACCGCTTCCCACAGGCGACGCACTTCGCGGTTACGCCCTTCGGTCAGGGTAACGTTATACCACTGGTTAATCCCTTCGCCGCCGGTGAATTTGATGGTTTTAAACGCTGCCGGACCATCTTCTAACTGTACGCCGCGCGACAGCTGGCGCAGCTTATCATCATCCACCTGGCCGAAAACGCGAACGGCGTACTCACGCTCGACTTCACGGCTCGGGTGCATCAGGCGGTTGGCCAGTTCGCCATCGGTGGTGAACAGCAGCAGGCCGCAGGTATTCACGTCCAGACGACCAACGGCAATCCAGCGCGCGCCGCGCAGTTTAGGCAGACGATCAAACACCGTCGGGCGTCCTTCCGGATCGTTACGGGTGCACAGCTCGCCTTCCGGCTTATAGTAAGCCAGCACGCGGCAGATCTGCTCGGCAGACTCTTTCACCGAGATCAGATGACCATCGATACGAATTTTTAAACCAGGGACAATTTCCACACGATCGCCGAGGGTGGCGATTTTGCCGTCGACGCTGACGCGGCCAGCTTCGATTTTCGCTTCAATTTCACGGCGGGAGCCGTGGCCGGCGCGGGCCAGCACTTTTTGCAGTTTCTCGCTCATTGAGCTTCCTTAAGGTGTCGCCTTCCCAGGCGTCTGGTATGCTTTATGAAACAATGAGGCCAAAAGCACAACTCATTGTTACGTATATACTTTTAACGTAAAGTCTCGTCGGCGCGTTCAGGATATCCACCGCGAGCCCGTATTCGTGGCCGAACATACTACACTAACTTCGTCGGGAAAGCTTCTGTTCGCCGCGCCCCGTCTTTAGTATGGAACAGATTTTCCTCATTCTCCTGTGCCCATTCACGCATACAGATCTTTATCGGACAGCGCCCCCCTCACTACGCGCGCTCCTCAGCAACGGCCGGGCGCTGGCCAAGCAGCCAGTCGCGAAAACAGCGGTTGGCAGGCGCCAGCAGCGCGGTCTCGTGGTAAACCAGATGATAGGCCAGCGGACAGGCGATGGGCTGCGCCAGAGGATTAACCAGCCGCCCCTGCGTCAGCGCAGGCGCTATGAATGAGCGTCGCAGCAACGCCATCCCCATACCGGCGAACGCCGCCTCCGTCACGCCGTTGGAATCAGTGAACACCGGCCCACGCCGCGCGAAGTGCGGCGCCAGCCCCACGGCCTCACACCACAGCGCCCAGTCTTCACGATGTTCATCGTGCAGCAGCGGATACTGCAGTAGATCGCTCGCATCGGTGAGCGTCCGGCGCGGAGCAATCAGTTGCGGGCTACAGACCGGCATCAGATCGTCATCCAGCAGGCGGTAAGCCTGCAGTTCCGGCCAGCCGCCGACACCATGACGCACGGCAAAATCGATCCCTTCACTCAGCAAATCCACTCGCCGGTTGGTGGTGCCGATCTGGATCTCTATCTGCGGATAGCGTCGTTCAAAATCAGCCAGCCGCGGCAGCACCCACTGAATGGCGAAGCCGCTGGTACAGCTGATAGCCACCTTTTCTGGTCCCGGGGGCACCTGCAGGCGCTGGGTGGCGGCGGCTATCTGATGAAACGCCGGCTGAACGGCCCGCAGGTAGATCTCTCCCACCGCCGTTAACTGTAACCGTCGCGGAGTACGGATAAATAGCGGGACATTCAGCGTCTCCTCAAGGCGGGCAATCTGCTGGCTGACGGCGCTGGGCGTGACGCAAAGCTCACTGGCGGCCAGCTTCAGGCTGAGCAGCCGCGCCGCCGCCTCAAAGCAGCGCAACGCATTCAGCGGCGGGAGTTTCATGGGTATGGAACCTCAGTTAAGAAAAACTTAATCATGTAAGCATAACGCGTTTGTCGCACGCTGCACGTGGGTTCTACAGTTGACTTCCTTCGTGACTACAAGGAGTCAATCATGCGTGTTATCGACTATGGCCGCCTGCTGCTGCTCGCCGCCCTCTGGGGCGCCAGCTTTTTGTTTATGCGCATCACCACCCCGGCCTTCGGGGCGTTGAACAGCGCTTTTCTTCGCGTACTGTTCGCCGCTATCGCGCTCGGGCTGTTACTCGGCGTGCAGGGTAAATGGAGCGGGTATCAGGGAAAATTCACATCCACTCTGCAGCTGGGGGTCATTAATTCAGGCCTTCCTTTTCTCATGTACTGCCTTGCCGCGCAATGGCTGCCGGCAGGGTACTCCGCCACGCTTAACGCCACGGCGCCGATGATGGGGGTGCTGATCGGCGCGTTATGCTTTGCAGAACCGTTAACCCTGCGCAAAGGCGGCGGCGCGATACTGGGCGCCATTGGCGTGGCGGTGATCGCGCGCCCGACATCTGGCCTTAGCGCCGCCCTGCTGCTGCCGGGGATTGGCGCCTGCCTGACCGCGACCGCCTGTTACGGTCTGGCCGGCTTTCTGACCCGCCGCTGGATCCAGCAGCGAGGCGGCCTCGAGGCTGAACGCGTCGCGCTGGGTAGCCAGGTCGGCGCCACGCTGTTTCTGTTTCCTTTCTTTCTCTGGTCCTGCTGGCATGGGCCTGCCGTAGACTGGCGGCAGAGTCTGCCGTGGATAGCGATAGTCATGCTGGGCGTGGTCTGCACGGCGGCAGGGTATATTCTCTACTTCCGCTTGATTGCAGATATAGGGCCGCTGCGTTCGCTGTCGGTGACCTTTTTGATCCCACCTTTTGCGGCGCTGTGGGGCTATCTCTGCCTCGGAGAGACAGTGGAGGAAGGATTGATTCTCGGCGCGCTGCTGGTTTGTGTAGCGCTATGGATGATTATCGTGCCGTCGGGGCGAAAACGCGGGGTACCGGACGGCGCATGATGCACCGCCCGGCAGATAGCCTTAGAGAAACGGCCTCACGTCGCCGACGCCTTCGCGCAGCACCACCGGGGTGTCTTCAGTGAGATCGATAACCGTGGTCGGCTGCTGCCCAAGGAAACCGCCGTGAATGATGAGGTCCACCACTTTCTCCAGACGATCTTTGATCTCTTCCGGGTCGGATTCGGTAAAGTCGCTGCCGGGCAGCATCAGCGACGTGGAGAGCATCGGCTCGCCTAAGGTCTCGAGCAACGCCTGAGCGATGGGGTTAGACGGGACGCGCATGCCGATGGTTTTACGCTTCTCCTGCAGCAGCCGACGCGGCACCTCTTTGGTCCCCTTAAGGATAAAGGTATAGTTGCCCGGCGTGTTGTTTTTCATCAGGCGAAACGCCACATTATCCACAAAAGCGTAGGTTGACAGCTCGGACAGATCGCGGCACATCAGGGTAAAGTTGTGGCCGTCCGGCAGCTGACGAATGCGGCAGATCCGCTCCATCGCCCCCTTGTCTTCAATTTTGCAGCCCAGCGCGTAGCCGGAGTCGGTAGGATAAACGATTACCCCGCCCTTACGCACAATCTCCACCGCCTGGTTAATCAACCGCGCCTGCGGGTTATCCGGATGGATATAAAAAAACTGGCTCATACTTCCCTCTCAATTTTTATTCGGCGGCCGCTTCCCAACTGTGCCAGACGCCTTCCACGCCGGCAGGAAGCCAGAGCTTACGGCCAAGTTCGATCCACGCGCAGGGCTGATGAAAATCGGATCCCTGCGACGCCAGAAGACCAAACTGCACGGCCAGGGTGGCCAGCTGGGCGCGTTCATGGGGCGCCTGCTGACACTGGGCCACTTCCATGGCATCACCGCCCTGCTCGCTAAAGTGGGCCAACAGCCGCTTCAACCACTTGGCGGAGAGATCGTAGCGCCCGGGATGGGCAATCACCGCCTTGCCGCCAGAATGATGAATCACATCAATCGCTTGTTTTATTGTACACCACTGCGGCGGCACGTAACCGGTTTTCCCGCGGGCAAGGTATTTTTTGAAGACTTCCGCCATGTTTTTCGCATGGCCGGCCTCCACCAGAAAACGGGCAAAATGGCCGCGGGTGACGGCGCCACCGTCCGCCAGTCGCAGCGCCCCTTCCCAGGCGCCGGGGATCCGCGCCTTCTCCAGGCGCTCGGCAATCATCTGACCGCGCTGCTGGCGCCGCGCTTTCTGCTCCTCCAGCAGGGCGGTCATCGTTGGGTGCGCAATATCAATATTCAGACCCACAATATGAATCTCGTGATTCTCCCAGAGGGTGGAAATCTCGACGCCGTTCACCAGGGTCAAGGGTAATCCGGCGCGGGCGATCTCCTCCCGGGCCGCCGGGATCGCCGCCACGCTGTCATGGTCGGTGATCGCCAGGGTGCCGACGCGCATCTCATGGGCGCGATGGACCAGTTCCTGCGGAGTCAGCCGCCCGTCAGAGGCGGTGGTATGGCTGTGCAGATCGTAAATCACTGCGTATTGGCTGTCGCTCAAAAGGACTCCTGCTGGACATCAACGTAAATAAGCGCATTATCATACCGACAGGCAGAGAAAATCTGCAAACAAGGGTTGACTTTATTCCATTGAACTAGTTAACTAGTACGCAAGTTCACATGAAGGGGTATCACGATGAAAATGCACTTTATCACTCTGCACAGCTGGTGGCGCACCTCCTGACGACGGGCGGCGTGATCGCGTTTTGCATTCAGCATACAGATACCCGGCCCGCCAATGAGCGGGCTTTTTATTGGACAAAAATAATACGAACAGGCGAGAACAATAATGCAAACATCCAAACCGGCACTCGAGCTTCTCACCAGCGACGCCATCTACCGGGAGAACCCGACGGCGTTATTCCACCAACTGTGCGGCGCCCGTCCGGCGACGCTGCTGCTGGAATCCGCTGACATCGACAGCAAAGATGACTTAAAAAGCCTGCTGCTGGTCGATAGCGCGCTGCGCATTACGGCCCTTGGTGACACTGTCACTATTCAGGCCCTCTCCGCCAACGGCGCGGCGCTGCTGGAACTACTGGACGGCGCGCTGCCCTCCGGGATCAACAATCAGCGCCAGCCCAACGGCCGCATCCTGACCTTCCCGGCCGTCAGCGCCCTGCTCGATGAAGACGCCCGTCTCTGCTCACTGTCGGTGTTTGACGCCTTCCGTCTCCTGCAGGAGCTGGTGAGCGTTCCGGACAACGAGCGCGAAGCGATGTTCTTCGGCGGCCTGTTCGCCTATGACCTGGTGGCCGGTTTTGAAGATCTTCCCCAGTTGCAAAGCGACACCGCCTGCCCGGACTACTGCTTCTATCTGGCGGAAACCCTGCTGGTCATCGACCATCAGACCAAGCATACCCGCATTCAGGCCAGCCTGTTCACCCCGCTGGAGAGTGAAAAACAGCGCCTGGAGCAGCGCCTGAGCCAGCTGCGTCAGCAGCTGAACGAGCCGCCGGCGCCGCTACCGGTTACCACCGTGGCCGAAATGCGCTGCGACGTTGACCAGAGCGATGAAGAGTACGGCGCGGTGGTGCGCAAAATGCAGCGCGCGATCCGCGCCGGGGAAATCTTCCAGGTGGTTCCTTCCCGCCGCTTCTCGCTGCCCTGCCCATCGCCGCTGGCCGCTTATGATGTGCTGAAGAAGAGCAACCCCAGCCCGTACATGTTCTTTATGCAGGACAATGATTTCACCCTGTTCGGCGCCTCGCCGGAAAGCTCGCTGAAGTATGATGCCGTCAGCCGTCAGATTGAGATCTACCCCATCGCCGGCACCCGGCCACGCGGCCGCCGCGCCGACGGCTCGCTGGATCGCGACCTCGACAGCCGCATCGAGCTGGAAATGCGCACCGATCATAAAGAGCTTTCCGAACACCTGATGCTGGTGGACCTGGCGCGTAATGACCTGGCGCGCATCTGCACCCCGGGCAGCCGCTATGTCGCTGATTTAACCAAGGTTGACCGCTACTCCTTCGTGATGCATCTGGTCTCCCGTGTAGTAGGCGAATTGCGTCAGGATCTCGACGTCCTCCACGCCTATCGCGCCTGCATGAATATGGGCACCCTCAGCGGCGCGCCGAAGGTCCGCGCCATGCAGCTGATTGCCGCCGCCGAAGGTAAACGCCGCGGCAGCTACGGCGGCGCGGTGGGCTATTTCACCGCCCACGGCGACCTCGACACCTGCATCGTCATCCGTTCCGCCTACGTGCAGGAAGGTATCGCTACCGTCCAGGCCGGAGCCGGCATTGTGCTCGACTCGGTTCCCCAGTCGGAAGCGGATGAGACCCGAAATAAAGCCCGCGCGGTGCTGCGCGCCATTGCCCAGGCCCATCACGCGAAGGAGATTTTCTGATGGCTGACATTCTGCTGCTCGATAATATCGATTCCTTTACCTATAACCTGGCAGACCAGCTGCGCGCCAACGGCCATAACGTAGTGATTTATCGCAACTCCGTTCCGGCGCAGGCGCTGATTGAGCGTCTGGGCACCATGGACAACCCGGTGCTGATGCTCTCCCCGGGCCCGGGTACGCCAAGCGAAGCCGGCTGCATGCCGGAGCTACTGACCCGTATGCGCGGCAAGCTGCCGATCATCGGCATCTGCCTCGGCCACCAGGCCATTGTCGAAGCCTACGGCGGCTATGTCGGCCAGGCGGGGGAGATCCTCCATGGCAAAGCCTCCAGCATTGAGCACGACGGCCAGGCGATGTTTGCCGGTCTGGCTAACCCGCTGCCGGTGGCGCGCTACCACTCGCTGGTCGGCAGCAATATTCCCGCCGGGCTGACGATTAACGCCAATTTCAACGGTATGGTGATGGCGGTGCGTCACGATGCGGACCGGGTGTGCGGCTTCCAGTTCCATCCGGAATCGATCCTTACCACCCAGGGCGCACGGCTGCTGGAGCAGACCCTGGCCTGGGCGCTGCAGAAGCTGGAGCATACCAACACCCTCCAGCCGATCCTCGAGAAGCTGTACCAGGCGGAAACCCTGAGCCAGCAGGAGAGCCACCAGCTGTTCTCCGCCGTCGTGCGCGGCGAAGTGAAGCCTGAGCAACTGGCCGCCGCGCTGGTCAGCATGAAAGTGCGCGGCGAGCAGCCGCAGGAAATTGCCGGCGCCGCTACCGCGCTGCTGGAAAACGCCGCGCCGTTCCCGCGCCCGGACTACCTGTTTGCCGACATCGTCGGCACCGGTGGCGACGGCAGCAACAGCATCAATATCTCCACCGCCAGCGCCTTTGTCGCTGCGGCCTGCGGGTTGAAAGTGGCGAAACACGGCAACCGCAGCGTCTCCAGCAAATCAGGCTCTTCTGACCTGCTGGCGGCCTTCGGCATTAATCTCGATATGAACGCCGATAAATCCCGCGCCGCGCTTGATGAGCTGGGCGTCTGCTTCCTGTTCGCGCCGAAGTACCACACCGGTTTCCGCCACGCGATGCCGGTCCGTCAGCAGCTGAAGACCCGCACCCTGTTCAACGTGCTGGGCCCGCTGATCAACCCGGCGCATCCGCCGCTGGCGCTGATTGGCGTCTACAGCCCGGAACTGGTGCTGCCGATCGCCGAGACCCTGCGCGTGCTGGGTTATCAGCGCGCGGCGGTGGTGCACAGCGGTGGGATGGATGAAGTTTCACTGCATGCGCCTACGGTGGTGGCCGAACTGCATAACGGGGAAATTAAAAGCTATCAGCTGACCGCCGACGACTTCGGCCTGACGCCTTACCATCAGGCGCAGCTGGCGGGCGGCACCCCGGAAGAAAACCGTGACATTCTGACGCGCTTGCTACAAGGTAAAGGTGAAGCCGCTCACGAAGCCGCCGTCGCCGCCAACGTCGCCATGTTGATGCGTTTACACGGGCATGAAGATCTGAAAGCTAACGCTCAGCAGGTACTGGATGTGCTGCACAGCGGCGCGGCCTATGACAGAGTGACCGCCTTAGCGGCAAGAGGGTAAATAATGCAAACCGTTTTAGCAAAAATCGTTGCCGACAAAGCGATTTGGGTGGAAGCCCGCAAACAACAACAACCGTTAGCCAGTTTTCAAAATGAGATCGTTCCGACGCAGCGCAATTTCTATGACGCACTGGCCGGCACCCGCACCGCGTTTATTCTCGAGTGCAAGAAGGCCTCGCCGTCGAAGGGGTTGATTCGCGAGGATTTCGATCCGGCAGCGATCGCCAGCATCTACAAGCACTACGCCTCGGCGATCTCGGTGCTGTGTGATGAGAAATATTTCCAGGGCAGCTTCGATTTCCTGCCGATCGTCAGCCAGGTCGCGCCGCAGCCGATCCTGTGTAAGGACTTCACCATCGACCCTTACCAGATCTACCTGGCGCGCTACTATCAGGCCGACGCCTGCCTGCTGATGCTCTCGGTGCTCGACGATGAACAGTATCGTCAGCTCTCGGCGGTGGCTCACAGCCTGAATATGGGCGTGCTCACCGAAGTCAGCAATGAAGAGGAACTGGAGCGCGCCATCGCCCTGAAGGCGAAGGTGGTGGGCATTAACAACCGCGACCTGCGCGATATGTCGATTGACCTTAACCGCACCCGTCAGCTGGCGGCGCGTCTCGGCCCGGATGTCACGGTGATCAGCGAATCCGGCATCCATACCTATGCCGAAGTGCGCGAGCTGAGCCACTTCGCCAACGGCTTCCTGATCGGCTCCGCCCTGATGGAGCAGGCGGATCTGGAAACGGCGGTTAAACGCGTGCTGCTCGGCGAGAACAAAGTGTGCGGCCTGACGCGCCCGCAGGATGCCCAGGTGGCCTGGGAGTCCGGCGCCGTTTACGGTGGGCTGATCTTCGTCCCGACCTCGCCGCGAGCGGTGAATGACGCCCAGGCCAAAGCGGTGATCGCCGCTGCGCCGCTGCAGTACGTCGGCGTCTTCCGCAATGCGCCGCTGGAGGAGGTGGTCGCCCGCGCGCAGGCTCTGGGGCTGGCCGCCGTGCAGCTGCACGGTGATGAAGACCAGGCCTATATCGACGCGCTGCGCGACGCCCTCGCGGACAACGTCCGCATCTGGAAAGCGCTGAGCGTCGGCGAAACCTTCCCGGCCCGTACGCTCCACCATGTCGACAAGTACCTGCTCGACAACGGCCAGGGCGGCAGCGGCCAGCGCTTTGACTGGAGCCTGCTGCAGGGCCAGGATCTGCGCAACGTCATGCTGGCGGGCGGCCTCGGCGCCGATAACTGTGTGGAAGCGGCCAAAAGCGGCTGTGCCGGACTCGATTTCAATTCAGGCGTAGAGTCGCAACCCGGGATTAAAGACGCCAGCAAGCTGGCCTCCGTATTCCAGACGCTGCGCGCATATTAAGGAGCAATAATGAGCACTTTACTGAACCCCTACTTCGGCGAATTCGGCGGCATGTATGTGCCGCAGATCCTGATGCCCGCCCTGCGCCAGCTGGAAGAAGCCTTTGTCAGCGCGCAGAAGGACCCGGCCTTTCAGGCGGAATTCACCGACCTGCTGAAAAACTACGCCGGTCGTCCGACGGCCCTGACCAAATGCCGGAATCTGACCGATGGCACCCGCACCACCCTGTACCTGAAACGCGAAGATCTGCTGCACGGCGGCGCGCACAAAACCAACCAGGTGCTGGGCCAGGCTCTGCTGGCCAAACGGATGGGCAAAACCGAAATTATCGCCGAGACCGGCGCCGGCCAGCACGGCGTCGCCTCAGCGCTGGCCAGCGCCCTGCTCGGCCTGAAATGCCGTATCTACATGGGGGCCAAGGACGTCGAGCGCCAGTCGCCGAACGTCTTCCGTATGCGCCTGATGGGCGCCGAGGTGATCCCGGTGCACAGCGGCTCCGCCACGCTGAAAGATGCCTGTAACGAGGCGCTGCGTGACTGGTCCGGCAGCTACGAAAAGGCGCACTATATGCTGGGCACCGCCGCCGGTCCGCACCCGTTCCCGACGATTGTGCGTGAATTCCAGCGCATGATTGGCGAAGAGACCAAAGCGCAGATCCTTGAAAAAGAGGGCCGCCTGCCGGACGCGGTGATCGCCTGCGTCGGCGGCGGATCAAACGCCATCGGCATGTTCGCTGATTTTATCGAGGAAACCAACGTCGGCCTGATCGGCGTGGAGCCCGCCGGACACGGTATCGAGAGCGGCGAGCACGGCGCGCCGCTGAAGCATGGCCGCGTTGGGATCTACTTCGGTATGAAGTCGCCGATGATGCAGACCGCCGACGGCCAGATCGAAGAGTCTTACTCCATTTCCGCCGGGCTGGACTTCCCGTCCGTTGGGCCGCAGCACGCGTTTCTGAACAGCACCGGTCGCGCTGACTATGTGTCGATCACCGACGACGAAGCGCTGGACGCGTTTAAAGCGCTTTCCCGCCACGAAGGGATTATCCCGGCGCTGGAGTCCTCTCACGCTCTGGCCCACGCGCTGAAGATGATGCGCGAGAACCCGGAAAAAGAGCAGCTGCTGGTGGTTAATCTCTCCGGCCGCGGCGACAAAGACATTTTCACCGTACATGACATCCTGAAAGCGCGAGGGGAAATCTGATGGAACGCTATGAGACGCTGTTTGCCCAACTGAAAAATCGCCAGGAAGGCGCCTTCGTCCCCTTTGTCACCCTTGGCGATCCGGGACCGGAGCAGTCGCTGAAAATTATCGATGCGCTGATCGAAGGCGGCGCCGATGCCCTTGAACTGGGGATCCCTTTCTCCGACCCGCTGGCGGACGGCCCGACCATCCAGGGCGCGGCCCTGCGCGCCTTCGCCGCGGGAGTGACCCCGGCGCAGTGCTTTGAGATGCTGGCGGCGATCCGCCAGAAGCATCCGACCATCCCAATCGGCCTGCTGATGTATGCCAACCTCGTCTTCAGCCCGGGCATCGATGCGTTCTATGCCCAGTGCGCCCGCGTCGGCGTCGACTCGGTGCTGGTGGCCGACGTGCCGGTGGAAGAGTCCGCCCCGTTCCGCCAGGCGGCGATGCGCCATAACATCGCGCCGATTTTCATCTGCCCGCCCAATGCGGATGACGACTTACTGCGCCAGATTGCCTCTTATGGCCGCGGCTACACCTATCTGCTGTCGCGCGCCGGAGTGACGGGTGCGGAAAATCGCGCCGCGCTGCCGCTGCACCACCTGGTGGAGAAGCTGGCGGAATATCACGCCGCGCCGCCGCTGCAGGGCTTTGGTATCTCCGCGCCGGAGCAGGTGAGCGCCGCTATTGACGCCGGAGCCGCCGGGGCTATCTCCGGTTCCGCCATCGTCAAAATCATCGAACGCCACCTCGATGAGCCGCAGACCATGCTCGACGAGCTGAAAGCCTTCGTCCAGAGCCTGAAGGCAGCGACCAAAACCGCCTGACCATCAGCCGCCTGGCATCGCGCCAGGCGGCGATGATTTCTGCAAACTGTCGGCGTATTTGCGCGTTAAGCGAAACAGCGCCTGCACTTCATCTTCCGGCCACTGCGCCAGCACCTGATTCATTAACCGCCGCCGCGCTACCGCAATACTGTCGATCATCTGTTGTCCGCTGGCGCTAAGCGTCACTTCGCTGATCCGTCGATCATGACGGTTCGGTTGCTTACAGGCGAGTCCCTGGGCTTCCAGTTTTTTCACCTGGCGGCTGACGGTGGTGTAATCGCGCCCTAAATGATCCGCCAGCTCAACCACCCCCACCGGGCCATGGCGCCCTACCGCCACAAGCAGCGGAAACAGCATCTGTTCCAGCTGGACGCCGGCTGCCTGCAGGATCTGCTCATCGCGCAGCGGCTGATTCATTACGCTGATGATATCCAGCAGCGCGCCGTGAAAGTCGGTAATGTCGTAGTCATTATGTGCATCTTGCATGTATTAATTTTCCGCGTATAGTGCTGCAAAACAATATGTGTATTTTACACATAATTCCCGACAGGAGATAATTTATGAAAGCAGCCGTGGTTTTTGATCTCGCAGAAGGCCCGGTTTGGGCCGATTTTATCGACCCGCAGCCCGCGCCCGGCCAGACGCTCATTGACGTCCGCGCCGCCGCGATAAGCCATGTGGTTAAGGCCCGGGCATCCGGACGCCATTACAGCTTCGACGGCAATCTGCCCTTTGTGCCTGGTATCGATGGCGTCGGCACCACACCTCAGGGCCAGCGCGTCTACTTCGCCTTCCCCACCGCCCCCTTCGGCAGTATGGCGCAGCGGGCGCCGGTCGCCCTGCAGAATTGTCTGCCGCTGCCGGATGCGCTCGATGATATCCAGGCGGCGGCAATGGCCAACCCCGGTATGTCCGCGTGGGCATCGCTGGTGACACGCGCCCAGCTTCAGGCCGGCGAAACGGTGCTGATTAATGGCGCCACCGGCAGCGCCGGTCAGTTGGCGGTACAGATTGCCCGCTATCTGGGGGCGAAAAAAATCATTGCAACCGGGCGCAATGCGCAGTCGCTCGCGGCGCTGGACGCCGATGAGTGTATTCAGTTAACCGCTGATGATAAAACCTTGAGCGGGCAATTTTCAGCGGTCAGCGCCGCGCAGATCGATGTGGTCATCGATTACCTGTGGGGACACAGCGCGGAATTATTATTGCCGGCACTGGCGAAATATACCCCTGCCGGCAGTCCGGTGCGCTATGTGCAGGTGGGTTCCCTGGCTGGCGCCGATATCGCGTTAAATGGCGCAGTGCTGCGTTCCGCCCCGCTCCTGCTGATGGGCAGCGGGATCGGTAGCCTGTCGGTATCGCAACTGCTGGCGGCGACCGGCGAAATGCTGCAGGCGGCGGTGCCGGGGAAATTGACCGTCGCCACCACCCCGCGGCCGCTGCAGGAGATCGCGGCGGCCTGGCCACAGGACGACAGCCAGAAGCGCACGGTTTTCACCCTCGGATAAAAAATCGCTTCCGCACAAAAGATGGGGTTGATATCTTAAATGAGAAATATTATCTTTCTCATCACTGAATAGTTGAGTAAATCACTCAGGTATTCAGTACGACATTGCTCACATTGCTTCCAGTATTTTTGCCCGCACTTGTGCGGGCTTTTTTTACTCGCGACACACCTCACGCACCCGCTGCCGCAGCCAGCGGTGGCCGGGGCCTGCTCCAGACGCGGATGCCACGCCTGCGAAACCGTAATCACCTCGGTACTGACCGGCAGCGGATCGAGAGCCGCCAGCAAATTAAAATCGGGATCGTTCATTATCGCTCCAGTCGCCAGACAGGGCGTTTGCTGCAAGATATGAGTGCACTGGCGGCGTCTTCCGCCCGATCTCGGGCCTGATTATAGTGAAGACCTCCTTTCTGCAGCGAGAGACATCATGAAATCCGATCAGCACAACACTATCCTCATCGTCGGCGCCTCGCGCGGCCTTGGCCATGCTATGGCGGCGACGTTCCTGCAGCACGGCTGGGAGGTCATCGGCACCGTGCGCGATTTATCATCCCACACGCCGCTCCACGACCTGGCCAAGACGCATCCCCTGCGGCTACGCCTGGCGACGCTCGACATTCGCGATGAAGCCCAGCTGGCCGCGCTGCAGGCGACGCTTCCCCCGGCAAGCCTCGATATGCTGTTTGTCAACGCCGGTACCACCAATCGTGACCCATCGCAGACCATTGGCGACGTCTCCACCGAGGAGTTTTACCAGGTGATGCTCACCAATGCCCTGGCGCCGATGCGGGTTATCGAGCGCCTGCAGCAGGCCGTTAAACCGCAGGGGCTGCTCGGCGTGATGTCCTCTGGCCAGGGGAGCCTGACCAATAACCTTACCGGCCAGCGGGAACTCTACCGCGGGAGTAAAGCTGCGCTGAATATGTTTATGCGCAGCTTTGCCGCTCGCCCCTCCTCGGCCTCCCATCCGCTGGTGGTGATGGCCCCGGGATGGATCCGCACCGAGCTCGGCGGGGCAGATGCCCCGCTGACCATCGAAGAGACGATCCCACGCCTGGTGAACGTCCTGCTCGACAAACGGCAACGTCCGGGACTGGAGTATCTGGATTACCAGGGCCGTACCGTGCCCTGGTAATCCGTGCCGGAACAACCATCATATGGCCGCCCGGAAGTTAACCCCGCCCGGCGCGGCTTGCTACCGACCTTATTCTGCAGCACATTCCCTATATTTCCGCTTTATCGTTCAAAAAATGTGAATTATGTAAATCGAAGTGAAGAAAGTTGTTTTAAGGTCAACTTTTCTATGTAAATATTAAGGCAAATGATAACTATTCTTTTTATCATTTATAGAATCACGCCGGGTCAGCGCAAGCCAGACGACGAATAACGTCGCTTTTGCGCGGTGTGATATGTGCTCATAACAAAAAATAAGCCTGCATTTATCATGGAAAAAAACGCTTCTCTGCCTTTCGGCAGTTTCAACTCATTGGCATTGTTTACAGGTCTGTGTCTGGGAGCCTCGCCGGCAGCAGGCATCGCAGCGGAAAATTCGGTCAAAAATAGTGAAGAGACGCTGGTAGTGGAAGCCGCTCCGCCTTCACTCTACTCCCCCGGCGCTTCCGCCGATCCCAAGTTCAATAAACCGCTGGTCGATACCACCCGCACCATCACCGTGATCCCGGAACAGGTGATTAAAGATCAGGGCGTCACCAACCTGACTGACGCCCTCAAAAACGTTCCCGGCGTGGGGGCGTTTTATGCCGGGGAGAATGGCAGCTCAACCACCGGGGATGCCATCTTTATGCGCGGCGTGGATACCTCTAACAGCATCTATGTGGACGGCATTCGCGACATCGGCAGCGTGACGCGCGATACCTTCAATACCCAGCAGGTGGAAGTCATCAAAGGGCCCGCCGGCACGGACTATGGCCGCAGCGCGCCCTCCGGCTCGATCAATATGATCAGCAAGCAGCCGCGCCTTGACTCCGGGATCGACGGCTCGGCCAGCATCGGCAGCGCCTGGTCGCGCCGGGGCACTCTCGACCTGAACCAGGCGTTTAGCGACAACGCTGCGTTCCGTCTGAACCTGATGGGGGAAAAAACCCATGACTCTGGTCGGGACCGCATTGAAAACGAACGCTATGGCATCGCACCGTCGCTGGCCTTCGGCCTTGATACCCCAACTCGTCTGTATCTGAACTATCTGCACGTCCGGCAGAACAACACCCCGGATGGCGGGATCCCTACCGTCGGCCTGCCGGGCTATTCGGCGCCTTCGCCGAAGTATGCCGCACTCAACTCCGCCGGGAAGGTCGATACCAGCAATTTCTATGGCACCGACTCCGATTACGATAAATCTACTACCGACAGCGGTACCCTGCGCTTCGAACACGATCTGACGGAGAATACCACCGTGCGCAATACCACCCGCTGGTCGCGAGTGAAACAGGAGTATCTTTTGACCGCGGTGATGGGCGGCGCGAACAATATCACCGCCCCCGATATCAATGACGTCAACACCTGGAGCTGGTCGCGTCTGGTTAATACCAAAGATGTCAGCAACCGCATTCTGACCAACCAGACCAATATCACCTCGACCTTCGATACTGGCTCGATAGGCCATGACGTCAGCGCCGGCGTGGAGTTTACCCGGGAAAACCAGACCAACTATGGCGTTAACGCCAGGACCGCGCCGGCGGTGAATCTCTACCATCCGGTGAGCAACCTGTCGATTGGCGGGCTGGACAGAAACGGGGCGAACGCCAACGGCCAGACCGATACCTTCGGGATTTATGCCTTTGATACGCTGACGCTGACCGAGCGGATTGAGATCAACGGCGGGCTGCGTCTCGACAATTACCATACCAAATATGACAGCGCCACCGCCTGCGGCGGCAGCGGACGCGGGGCTATCGCCTGCCCGCCCGGACAGTCGACCGGCAGCCCGGTCACCACTGTCGATACCGCTAAATCCGGCAATCTGGTTAACTGGAAAGCCGGGGCGCTGTACCGCTTAACCGAGCAGGGCAATGTCTACGTCAACTACGCCATCTCACAGCAGCCGCCGGGAGGCAGCAGCTTCGCCCTGGCCGCCAGCGGCAGCGGCAACAGCGCTAACCGAACCGACTTTAAGCCGCAGAAGGCAAAATCCAGCGAGCTGGGCACCAAGTGGCAAATCTTCGACAACCGTCTGCTGCTCAGCGCGGCATTATTCCGCACCGATATTGAAAACGAAGTGGCCGCCAACGATGACGGAACCTGGTCGCAGTACGGCAAAAAGCGCGTGGAGGGGTATGAACTCTCCGCGACCGGAAACCTGACCCCGGACTGGACGATTATCGCCGGCTACACTCAGCAGCATGCGACAGTGACGGAGGGACAGAACGTTGCACAGGATGGATCTTCCGCCCTGGCCTACACCCCGAAACATGCCTTTACGCTGTGGACGCAGTATCAGGCCACCAGCGATCTGTCCGTCGGCGGCGGTGTGCGCTATGTCGGAAGCCTGCGCCGGGGCAGCGATGGTGCGGTCGGTACCCCGGATCACACCGAGGGCTACTGGGTTGCCGACGCCAAACTGGGCTATCGGGTCAACAGAAACCTCGATCTGCAGCTCAATATGTATAACCTGTTTGATACCGATTACGTGGCCTCCATCAACAAGAGCGGCTATCGCTATCATCCGGGCGAACCCCGGACCTTTATGCTGACGGCGAACGTCCATTTCTGAGTCTGCGCGTGGGGCCGTTGCGCCCCACCTTTTAGAGAGAACACCGCGATGATGTATCACATTCCTGACGTGCTATCGACAGACCAGGTGGCGGAATTTACCCGGCAGCTGGCGCAGGCCGAGTGGGTCGACGGGCGGGTTACGGTGGGTAGCCAGGGGGCGGCCGTCAAACAGAACCAGCAGATCGATACCCGAACGCCGCTGTATGCCCGCCTGCAGGCCGCTGTGCTCGATATGCTGCGCGGCCATCCGCAGTTTTTTTCCGCCGCGCTGCCGCGGACGATTTCCGCGCCGTTGTTTAACCGCTATGGGCCAGGGGAGACCTATGGTTTTCACGTCGATGGCGCCGTTCGCCAGAACGGCGAGGCGGGCTGGATGCGCACTGATCTGTCAGCGACGCTGTTCCTTTGCGATCCGGAGAGCTATGAGGGTGGCGAACTGGTGATTGAAGACACCTATGGCCAACATCGGGTGAAGCTCCCGGCCGGGCATCTGGTGCTCTATCCCGCCAGCAGCCTGCACTGCGTCACCCCGGTCACCCGCGGCGTCCGCCAGGCCTCTTTCCTGTGGATCCAGTCGATGGTCCGCGACGATAAGCAGCGTGCGATGCTTTACGACCTGGACCGCACCATCCAGTCTCTGAAGGCCCGCTTTGGCGACGGAGAAGAGGTCCTCTCCCTGCTCAACATGTATCACAACCTGCTGCGCCAGTGGACGGAAGTGTGATCCGCTGTTGATGACAGAGGCTTGCGGCAGACAGGTGTGACGAGACAATGAACTGGCCATCCGTTGGCCAGTTTACAGAAGAATTTAGAACCGATAGCCTGCGGAGAACATAAACACCCACGGATCCAGACGGGTGCTGACTTTCTGGTCCACGCCGCCGGCTTTGAATTTCACATCGGTATCGATATCCATGTACCACACCGACATATTCAGCAGCCAGTCGCGGTTAATCAGATAATCGAGGCCGACCTGCCCCGCCGCGCCCCAGGAGTCCTTCAGGCTCAGATCGGAAAGCCCGGCCGCCTTGCCGGTATCGTTAAAGTCTTCATTAAAGAAGGTGGTGTAGTTGATACCGGCCCCCACGTACGGGCGCACCTTGCTTTGCGCATCGCCAAAGTACCACTGCGCCATCAGGGTGGGCGGCAGCTGATGGACGGTGGCGATAGTCCCGGTTGGCCCGGTGCCGACCTTATGGCGGAACGGCGTCGCGGCAAGCAACTCCACGCCAATGTTATCGGTCGCCATATAGGTAAAGGTTAAACCCAGCTGGGTATTGTTACTGACGTTGAAACTGCCAAGGCTGCCTAACACATTGTCAGAGCCCTCCGTCGGTCGGACGGTGGCGGTCCCGGCACGAATGAAAAACTCACCCGCTTCATGCGCCCAGACGCTGCCGGTAGAAAGCGTGCCAAGAATCAATGCCGCCGCTGCTAACTTCTTCATATCCACTTCCTCATTATGGTTTTTCAGCGCGGCCAAATATACCTATAACGAGTTACGTTTGATCTGTTTTAGATCACACTAAGTCCTCAGATTTAACATTTATTGATCCAGATTAATTTTCGCTACCGATCGCAATGCCTTGAATTGTTCGCACATCAATTTTCACTTTTCGCGCAAAAATTTATTTCTGCCCCTCTTGCCGTCGCTGAGGCGGCTGGATAAGTTAACTGCCGACAATCTGTGTTGATGCGTTTTTTTCAGGTGTAATTATGAGTGAAATCAACCCGTGCATGACGTGCGGTGCCTGTTGTGCGTATTTTCGAGTCTCTTTCTACTGGGCGGAAGCCGACGATGCGGGCGGCCTGGTGCCCTCCGCGCTGACCGAACCGCTGACCCCTTTCCTGCGCTGCATGAGCGGCACCAATCAGCGCCAGAGCCGCTGCGCGGCCCTGTCTGGCGATATCGGCGACGCCGTTCACTGCACTATTTATGAAAACCGGCCTTCGCCGTGTCGCGAATTCGCCATGTCCGGGGAAAATGGCGAGGAAAACGATGCCTGCAACCGGGCGCGGGCGCGCTACGGCCTGCCACCATTGCGGCCTCTTTACAAAGATATACCTGCCCTGACCGGCGCAGAGAGTGCTACGACGGAACGATTTGCGGTACAATCGCCGGCTAGTTAACACCTGCGACACTCAAGGAGAATGCATGTCTATCACGGCGAAGTCCGTCTACCGTGACACCGGGAATTTTTTTCGTAATCAGTTCATTACTATTTTACTGATTGCGCTGTTGTGCGCGTTTATTACGGTAGTACTTGGCCATGCCTTTTCACCCAGCGACGAGCAGCTGTCGATACTCAGCGAAGGCGATAACCTCGCCGGTAGCGCCGGGCTGTTCGAGCTGGTGCAGAACATGACGCCGGAGCAGCAGCAGGTTCTGCTGCGCGCCTCGGCGGCATCAACCTTCTCGGGTCTGGTAGGTAATGCGATCCTCGTCGGCGGCGTCCTGCTGCTGATCCAGCTGGTCTCCGCCGGTCATCGCGTTAGCGCCCTGCGCGCCATCGGCGCCTCGGCGCCGGTACTGCCCAAGCTGCTGCTGCTGATCCTGTTCACCACCTTCCTGGTGCAGATGGGGATGATGCTGGTGCTGGTGCCCGGCGTGCTGCTGGCCATCGTGCTGGCCTTTGCGCCGATCATGCTGGTACAGGACAAAATGGGCATCCTCGGCGCCATGCGCAGCAGCATGCGCCTGGCGTGGGCCAATCTGCGGCTGGTGGCGCCGGCTATTATCGGTTGGCTGGTGGCGAAAACCCTGCTGTTACTGTTTGCTTCCAGCTTTGCCGCCCTGACGCCAAACGTCGGCGCGGTGGTGATTAATACCATCAGCAACCTGATTTCCGCCCTGTTGCTGATCTATTTATTCCGCGTGTATATGCTTATCCGCAGCTAATTTTAACCAGGACCGGGGCCTTCCCCGGTCCGTCCTGAAAGACGGGATCGATGTATGAAGCAGTTTCTGGATTTTTTACCGCTGGTGGTCTTCTTTGCCTTTTATAAGCTTTACGATATCTACGCCGCCACCACGGCGCTGATTGTGGCGACCGCCGTCGTGCTGATCTACAGCTGGGTGCGCTACAGGAAAGTGGAAAAAATGGCGCTGATCACCTTCGTGCTGGTGGCCGTCTTCGGCGGGTTAACCATCTTCTTCCATAATGATGAGTTTATTAAATGGAAGGTGACGGTGATCTATGCCCTGTTCGCCGGCGCGCTGCTGTTCAGCCAGTGGGTGATGAAAAAGCCGCTGATCCAGCGCATGCTGGGTAAAGAGCTGAGCCTGCCGCAGCAGGTCTGGTCGCGACTTAACCTGGCCTGGGCGCTGTTCTTTATTCTCTGCGGGCTGGCCAATATCTATATCGCCTTCTGGCTGCCGCAGAATATCTGGGTTAACTTTAAGGTCTTTGGTTTAACCGCCCTCACGCTGGTCTTTACCTTGCTGAGCGGGATCTACATCTACCGTCATATGCCGCAGGACGACCACCACTAACCCCTCCGCCGGCGCGCCATCGCGCGCCGCGCTCGCCCCCTATAAGCTTACTGCACTGGCAAACATTCCCTGCAACCACACAACCTCAGCGCATACGCTGACAGCTTCCCGGCCACACTGTGCAGGCTCTCTTCACGATTTCTCTCAACTGCATAAAAAGTTGCGGTAATTGTGAGGATTTTATGGAGATTCATCTCGTTACATTGTAATGATAATTGTTATCATTAATATTCTCGATCTCATTTTGCATTGTTTTGAAAAGGATATTTACATGAGATCGCCGCAATATTCTGTGCCCACGACCCTGGCGCTGGTCATATCCAGTCTCCTCGCCCCTAACGCCTTTGCTGAAGAATCAGAACAAGATACCGAAACGATGATTGTGCGCAGTACGGCGGAAGAGGCGCTTAAGCAACAGCCCGGGGTGTCGATTATCACGGCTGAGGATATTGCTAAGCAGCCGCCGGTCAACGATCTCTCAGACATCATCCGTAAAATGCCCGGGGTGAACTTGACCGGCAACAGCGCCAGCGGCAGTCGGGGCAACAACCGCCAGATTGATATCCGCGGCATGGGGCCGGAGAACACCCTGATCCTGATAGATGGGGTACCGGTCACGTCACGTAACGCGGTTCGCTATAGCTGGCGCGGCGAACGCGATACCCGGGGCGACAGCAACTGGGTACCTGCCGAAATGGTCGAACGGATTGAAGTTCTCCGCGGTCCGGCAGCCGCGCGCTATGGTTCCGGCGCGGCGGGCGGAGTGGTCAATATCATTACCAAACGTCCGACCAACACCTGGCACGGTTCGCTGTCTTTCTTCACCAACCAGCCGGAAAACAACAAAGAAGGCACGACCAATCGCGCTAACTTCAATCTCAGCGGCCCACTGGCCGGCGAGGCGCTGACGATGCGCCTGTATGGCAATATCAATAAAACGGAACCCGACGCCTGGGATATTAACCATGCGCAAAACGGCTCTTACGCTGCGGGGCGCGAAGGGGTCCGCAATAAAGACATTAACGCGCTACTGTCATGGAAAATGACCCCGCAACAAATTCTCGATTTCAGCTACGCCTATAGCCGTCAGGGGAATATCTATGCTGGCGATACCCAGTACAGCAACGGCAATCTTAGCCCGAACGGGCTGGTGGACTCCCTGTACGGCCACGAAACTAATCGCCTCTATCGCCAGTCCTGGGGACTGACCTACAACGGTCTATGGGATTGGGGCCAGTCCAAAGCCGGTGTTTACTACGAGAAAACCAACAATACCCGCCTGCAGGAAGGCTCTACCGGCCGCGTCGAAGGCATGATCAACAGTGAAGATTATGCCACCAGCCGTCTGGAATCCTGGCGTACTACCTCGGAATTCAATGTGCCTTTCTTCTGGCTGGCGGACCAGACGCTGACGCTGGGAATGGAATGGAACCATGATCAGCTCGACGACCCGGCATCGATGCAGGCCACTAACAGCAACGGCGAGACTATCCCTGGGACCTCGGGCGACCCTACGCAACGCAGTACCAAAAACAGCGCCACCCTCACCGGTATCTATCTGGAAGATAATATCGAAGCCGTGCCCGGCACCAACCTGATCCCCGGCATTCGCTTCGATTATCATAATCAGTTTGGCAGTAACTGGAGCCCCAGCCTCAATCTGTCCCAGGAGCTCGGCGATATGTTCACACTGAAGGCCGGTATCGCGCGCGTGTTTAAAGCGCCAAACCTCTATCAATCCAGTAAAGGCTATTTGCTCTCCACCCGCGGCAACGGTTGTCCAAACACGATCGCTGAAGGCAGCTGCTACCTGCTGGGTAACCCTGACCTCGACCCGGAGATCAGTATCAACAAAGAGATCGGTATCGAATTTAACCTTAATGGTTACGCTGCCGGGGTCACCTGGTTTCGCAACGATTACAAAAACAAAATCGTCTCCGGAACAGAGGTACTGGGCTATACCTCCAGCGGCAATAATATTTTGCAATGGCAGAACGGCGGCAAAGCCGTGGTCGAGGGGCTGGAAGGAAATCTGCTGATCCCGGTGCTGAGAGATGTCCTCAGCTGGCGGACCAATGCCACCTGGATGCTCAAATCTGAAAGTAAAGAGACAGGCAACCCGCTGTCGGTTATCCCGAAATATACCGTTAACACGATGCTCGACTGGCAGGTAAACGACGCCCTGTCTGCGAATGTGAACTGGACGCTTTATGGCCGTCAGAAGCCGCGTCAGTATGCGGAGATCCGCAACGAAACCGGGACCCTTGCCACCACCGAGGTTGGCGCCTATTCCATCGTGGGTATTGGTACTCAGTATCAGCTAAACCGGGATATTCGCCTGAATGCCGGAATAAGTAATCTATTTGATAAACAACTGTATCGCGAAAAAGCCGGCGCCTCGACCTACAATGAGCCTGGCCGCGCGTATTACGCCGGCGTTACCCTCTCCTTCTGAACCACCGCGCCCGCGCCAGCGGGCGTATTCCCCTATTCTCACTGCGCTATTTTCATAGTAGCATCCCGCTGATCGTCTTTGACCACAGCAGAGTAGAGCATGACAACAACAGATCTCGCCCCAAAGGGCGAAATGGTTTTACGCACCCTGGCAATGCCGGCGGATACCAATGCCAACGGGGATATTTTTGGCGGCTGGCTGATGTCGCAAATGGATATTGGCGGCGCCATTATGGCCAAAGAGATCGCCCAGGGTCGCGTGGTGACCGTGCGGGTGGATGGGATGACCTTTTTACGTCCGGTCGCCGTTGGCGACGTGGTGTGCTGCTACGCCCGCTGCGTGAAGCGCGGCAACACCTCGGTGACAATCAATATCGAAGTGTGGGTGAAAAAAGTCTCTTCAGAACCGATTGGCCAGCGCTACAAGGCGACGGAAGCGCTGTTTATCTACGTTGCCGTTGATAATCAGGGAAAACCACGTCCTCTGCCAGCGGAATAAGAAGGTGCCCGGCTTGCCGGGCACCTGACTTACAGAAAGCCCAGCAGCGAAAAGAAGAAGTAACCGATGACAATCACGATCACCGGCAGCACGTACAGTGGGAAATACTGCACCAGGATCGTATGGCGCGGTACCACAATGCGTTCAGCGAGCTGCTCGCGGGTTAACCCATCTGCGCCTTTAGCCTGTTCGAGGATCAGCTGATCCTCAATCCCCTCGCGAAGAAATTTCGCCTGCCGCGCCATTCGCGCGCCGGAAGCCTGCAGGGCCATGCCGACAAACACCAGAATGAAGATGATCCAGAAGCCGATGTTCAGGCTATGGTGAAAATCCGGCAGCGGCGAGTTGTACCAGAAAAAGTTCAGGAACGGCGTGTTAAAGCGCATCATCTCAATCATCACGTGCGCAAAATCCATCATTACCGCATCAATGCCGGGTTTCTTTTCACTGTGCTCATACATAAATTTGAACACAGAAATCAGCGTCGACAGCACGGCGGGAATAAAGATAACCCATCCTAAAATGCGTTTGATAACCGCTATGCGTCCAGCTTGTTGGTACGTCATGAGTTCCCCTTGTTAAAGACGCGTTGGTGGTTCGCCTGCTGCCTGTTGCGTGGCGCTGGCTTCCCTCGCTCCCCCGAGTATGTCGGGTATAAGTCTATCTGCCACGGCGAATTTCGCCCAATAATGCGCGGTATGATATACCATGATTGCCGATTCGTTTATCTGATTACGCAACAGGAGAAGGACATATGTCAGCGAAGCGCCGCATTGAGGCCGCGATATTTGATATGGACGGGTTGCTGATTGACTCGGAGCCGCTCTGGGATCAGGCGGAGGTCGAGGTCATGGAGAGCCTGGGAGTGGATACCCGTCGCCGCGATGAACTGCCCGACCTGCTCGGTCTGCGAATCGACCTGGTGGTGGATCTGTGGTACGCGCAGCAGCCGTGGCACGGCGTAGACCGGGCGGAAGCTACCGCGCGCATTATTCGTCGCGCCATTGAGCTGGTGGAAGCCTCACGCCCGCTGCTGCCGGGCGTACGCGAGGCAGTGGCCCTGTGTAAAGCTCAGGGCTTAAAGGTGGGCCTGGCCTCGGCCTCGCCGCTGATGATGCTGGAGAAAGTGCTCGATATGTTTGAACTGCGCGACCAGTTTGATGCTCTCGCCTCCGCGGAGCATTTACCCTGGAGCAAACCGCACCCGCAGGTCTACCTCAACTGCGCCGCTGCCCTGGGAGTCGACCCGCAGCGCTGCGTCGCGCTGGAGGATTCGGTCAACGGCATGATCGCCAGCAAAGCCGCGCGCATGCGGTCTATCGTGGTCCCGGAAGCGGAGAACAGCCGCGACCCGCGCTTTGCGCTGGCGGACGTCAAGCTTCCGTCACTGCTGGCACTCACTGCTGAGAACTTGCTCGGCTAAGACCGCTGGCGGGTGCAACAATCGCTGTCACGCCGCCAGCAACAAAATCAAAACATTGTTTCATTTTAATTGTAATTTTGTTTTCCTCCCTCTATGCTGGTCACAGGTGGCGTCATCGTACGCCAGTAGATCAGCTGACAGAGGTGAATATGGTACTGAACGCCTTCGACCTGACGGGTAAGGTCGCCATCGTGACCGGTTGCGATACCGGCCTGGGACAGGGAATGACGCTGGGCCTGGCGCAGGCCGGGTGCGATATCGTCGGCATCAACCGTAAAATTCCCCATGATACGGCCGCCCAGGTGCTGGCGCTGGGCCGCCGCTTTCACGCCATTCAGGCGGATCTCAGCCAAGAGAATGATATGAGCGGTCTGGTCGACCAGGCGGTGGCGGCGATGGGCCGGGTCGATATTCTGGTCAACAACGCCGGAATTATCCGCCGCCATGATGCCCTGACCTTCACGGAAAGCGACTGGGACGCGGTGATCGACCTGAATCTCAAAGCGGTTTTCTTTCTCAGCCAGGCGGTCGCCAGGCAGTTCATTCGCCAGGGGGAAGGCGGGAAAATCATTAACATCGCCTCGATGCTCTCGTTTCAGGGCGGGATCCGCGTCCCCTCCTACACCGCCTCGAAAAGCGGCGTGCTGGGTTTGACCCGTCTGCTGGCCAACGAATGGGCTGGCCAGGGTATCAACGTCAACGCCATAGCGCCCGGGTATATGGCCACCAATAACACCCAGGCGCTGCGCGAAGATGAAGAGCGTAACCAGGCGATCCTCGAGCGCATTCCCGCTGGTCGCTGGGGAGCGCCGAAAGACCTGCAGGGGCCGGTGGTGTTTCTCGCCTCATCAGCGGCCGACTATATTAACGGCTATACGCTGGCCGTCGATGGCGGATGGCTGGCGCGCTGAGAGTTTGTGACAAAGAGTTACACCGTCACCTCTTCCGTACACTGTATAAAAACCCTATACTGTATGAATCGACAGTTTAGGGTGTGTTATCATGACGGCGGAAGGCCATCTCTTCTTTTCAATCGCCTGCGCAGTATTTGCCAAAAACGCAGAGTTAACGCCGGTGCTGGCGCAGGGCGACTGGTGGCATATTGTGCCCTCGGCGGTATTGACCTGCCTGCTGCCGGACATCGATCACCCCAAGTCGTTTCTTGGCCAGCGGCTGAGCTGGATCTCAAAGCCCGTGGCGCGGGCCTTTGGCCACCGCGGCTTCACCCACAGCCTGCTGGCCGTCTTTGGCGCGCTGACGCTGTTCTATCTGAAAGTGCCTGACAGCTGGATTGTCCCGGCAGACGCTCTCCAGGGCCTGGTGCTGGGCTATCTCAGCCACATTCTCGCCGATATGCTCACCCCCGCCGGTGTGCCGCTGCTGTGGCCCTGTCGCTGGCGCTTTCGGCTGCCGATCCTTGCGCCGCGCAAGGGCAATCAGCTCGAACGCGCCTTGTGTATGGCACTGTTCGTCTATGCCGTCTGGATGCCGCAGACGCTGGCGGATAACAGCGCGATACGCTGGTCATCCGGGGTGATCAATTCCCTGCAGATCACCTTCAATCGCTTTATAAGTCACCAGAGTGGGCGATAAAGCGGCGGAAAACGCCATTTGGTTATAACCCATTCCATTTGAATATAAGTCCTTGATAACGCCTTCTGCTAACCTTGCCGTCATAAGAGCTGGTTATCCACCAGCCCAGGTTATAAAAATATCAGGAGAACGGGGATGAACTTTCCATTAATAGCGAACGTAGTCGTGTTCGCCGTATTACTGTTTGCGCTGGGGCAAACACGCCATAAACAGTGGAGCCTGGCCAGAAAAGTGCTGGTCGGTCTGGCGACTGGCGTGGTATTTGGTCTGGCGCTGCAGCTGATCTACGGGTCTGACAGCCAGGTGCTGAAGGATTCCATCCAGTGGTTCAATATCGTCGGCAACGGTTACGTCCAGCTGCTGCAAATGATTGTTATGCCGCTGGTCTTCGCCTCCATCCTTAGCGCGGTGGCCCGCCTGCACAATGCCTCGCAGCTGGGGAAAATTAGCTTCCTGAGCATCGGTACTCTGTTGTTCACCACCCTGATCGCCGCCCTGGTTGGCGTGCTGGTGACCAATATGTTCGGCCTCACCGCCGAGGGTCTGGTCCAGGGCAGCGCGGAGACCGCCCGTCTGAACGCCATCCAGAGCAACTATGTGGGGAAAGTAGCGGATCTCAGCGTCCCGCAGCTGATCCTTTCCTTCGTGCCGAAGAACCCGTTTGCTGACCTGACCGGGGCTAACCCAACCTCCATCATCAGCATCGTCATTTTCTCGGCGTTCCTCGGCGTCGCAGCGCTTAAGTTGCTGAAAGAGGATGTGGAAAAAGGCCAGCGCGTGCTGACCGCGATCGATACCCTGCAGGGCTGGGTAATGAAGCTGGTTCGTCTGGTCATGCAGCTGACCCCTTACGGTGTGCTGGCCCTGATGACCAAAGTGGTTGCCGGGTCGAATTTGCAGGACATCATCAAGCTTGGCGGCTTCGTGGTAGCCTCGTACATTGCGCTGGGTATTATGTTTGTCGTCCACGGCCTGCTGCTGGCGATTAACGGCGTCAGCCCGCTGAAGTACTTCCGTAAAGTCTGGCCGGTGATCACCTTCGCCTTTACCAGCCGCTCCAGCGCCGCCTCCATTCCGCTGAACGTTGAGGCGCAAACCCGTCGTCTCGGCGTACCGGAGTCGATTGCCAGCTTCTCCGCCTCCTTTGGTGCCACCATCGGCCAGAACGGCTGCGCCGGTATCTATCCGGCAATGTTGGCGGTGATGGTCGCGCCGACCGTGGGCATCAACCCGCTGGATCCGATGTGGATTGCCACCCTCGTGGGCATCGTCACCGTCAGCTCGGCGGGCGTCGCCGGGGTGGGCGGCGGCGCGACCTTCGCCGCGCTGATCGTCCTGCCGGCGATGGGCCTGCCGGTGACCCTGGTAGCCCTGCTCATCTCCGTCGAACCGCTGATCGATATGGGGCGTACCGCGCTGAACGTTAACGGCTCAATGACCGCCGGGACGCTGACCAGCCAGTGGCTGCGCCAGACCGACAAGTCGATCTTCGATAGCGAGGAAGAAGCCGAACTGGCGCATCGCTAAACGGCAAGCACAAAAAAAACCGCTGATCATTCAGCGGTTTTTTTATTTCTGCAGCCGACTCAGGCTTCAATCTCACCTTCCTGACGCACCTGGTTAGCCCAGCGCTGCGCCGACTCCGGCACGCTGAATGCCGGTGAGCGACGGAAATGCTCCCCCATCAGCAGAAAAGCGACATACTTCCCGCGCAAAATCCAGACATCGCGAAAATGGTCCATTTTCACGGCATGTTCCGGGGGCGCAGGCTCCACGCGCGGCACGTAGCTAATGACAGGGCGATTTTGTTGGCGCAATGGTTTCATAACAAATGGATTCACTAAACATAGCGGGAAACAGAAACCTCTATCATAGCCGATTGTGGCCCCGTTCGTCGCCCCTTCGCCGCCGATGCGCATTTTAGGATAACTCCCTGCCCCCTCGCCGGGCGCAGACAGCGTAATGTTCTATAGTTAGAAGGGTTTTGGTCTATCAACGACCACTTTTAGCAATGAAAGCAGGAGACGAGTAATGTCTGATAAGCACCCGAACCCTCACCAACAGCAGGCACCGGTCCACGACAGCGAGGAAGCGCAGCCGGGTCTCGATTCGCTGGCGCCGGACGATCGGGAGTGGCGCCCCACGCCGAAACCTACCGCTCCGGGCGTCGAACCCACCGCCCCAGGCAGCCTGAAAGCGCCCGATACTCATAACAGCAAACTGGATTCCCTGGAGGCGCAACGCAAAGGGGGGGAAGATTTTCCGCTGACCACCAACCAGGGCGTGCGCATTGCTGACGATCAGAATTCGCTGCGCGCCGGTAGCCGCGGCCCAACGCTGCTGGAAGATTTTATCCTGCGGGAGAAGATCACCCACTTTGACCACGAGCGTATTCCGGAGCGTATCGTTCATGCCCGCGGCTCTGCCGCCCACGGCTACTTCCAGCCCTACAAAAGCCTGGCTGCGTTGACTAAAGCCGATTTTCTTTCGTCAGCCGATAAAATCACCCCGGTGTTTGTACGCTTTTCCACCGTGCAGGGCGGCGCGGGGTCGGCGGACACCGTCCGCGATATTCGCGGCTTCGCTACCAAGTTTTACACTGACGAAGGGATTTTTGACCTGGTGGGCAACAACACACCGGTCTTCTTCATCCAGGACGCGATGAAGTTCCCCGACTTTGTCCACGCCGTGAAGCCTGAACCCCACTGGGCCATCCCACAGGGGCAGAGCGCCCACGATACTTTCTGGGACTATGTTTCCCTGCAGCCGGAAACGCTGCACAACGTGATGTGGGCGATGTCGGATCGCGGCATCCCGCGCAGCTATCGCACCATGGAAGGCTTCGGGATCCATACCTTCCGTCTGATTAATGCCGAGGGCAAAGCCACCTTCGTTCGCTTTCACTGGAAACCGGTCGCCGGCAAGGCGTCGCTGGTGTGGGATGAAGCGCAGAAGCTGACCGGCCGCGACCCCGATTTTCATCGCCGCGATCTATGGGAGGCCATCGAAGCCGGGGACTACCCGGAATTTGAGCTTGGCCTGCAATTGATCCCCGAAGAGAATGAATTTGCTTTTGACTTCGACCTGCTCGATCCCACCAAGCTGATCCCCGAGGCGCTGGTGCCGGTGCAGCGGGTTGGCAGAATGGTCCTCAACCGCAACCCGGATAACTTCTTTGCCGAAAATGAACAGGCGGCCTTCCATCCCGGACATATCGTCCCGGGCATTGATTTCAGCAACGATCCGCTGCTGCAGGGGCGTCTCTTCTCTTACACCGATACGCAAATTAGCCGCCTGGGTGGGCCGAACTTCCATGAAATCCCCATCAACCGTCCGACCTGCCCGTATCATAATTTCCAGCGTGACGGGATGCACCGGATGGACATTGACACCAATCCGGCCAACTACGAGCCCAACTCGATTAACGACAACTGGCCGCGCGAGACGCCGCCTGCCGCCAAACGCGGTGGCTTTGAGTCCCTCGCCGAGCGCGTCGACGGCGAAAAAATCCGCCAGCGCAGCCCTTCGTTCGGCGAATATTACGCCCAGCCGCGTCTGTTCTGGCTGAGCCAGACGCCGATTGAACAGCAGCATATTATCGATGGTTTCAGCTTCGAACTCAGCAAAGTGGTCCGCACCTGGATCCGCGAGCGGGTGGTCGATCATCTGGCCCACATTGATACTAAGCTTGCGGAAGCGGTTGGGGCGAACTTAGGCATCGAACTGAGCGACGATCAGCGCAACATTACCCTGCCCGCCCCGGTCAATGGCGTGGAGAAAGACCCCAGCCTCAGCCTCTACGCCGACGCCGAAGGCGATGTGAAAGGTCGCGTGGTGGCAGTCCTGCTCAACGAACGCACCTCAGCGCAGGATCTGGTTCAGCTCCTGCAGGCGCTGCAGGCCCAGGGCGTGCACAGCAAGCTGCTCTACTCGCGAATGGGCGAAGTCATTGCCGACGATGGTTCTCCGCTGCCGATCGCCGGCACCTTCGCCGGCTCCCCGTCGCTGACGGTGGATGCGGTGGTGGTGCCCGGCGGCGACCTCAGCGCCCTGAGTCAGAGCGGTGACGCGCGCTATTACCTGCTGGAAGCCTATAAACATCTGAAGCCGATCCTGCTGGCAGGGGATGCGCGGCAGCTGACGTCCGTTCTGCATGTTCCGACCCAGGGTGAAGAGGGGGTCATCGTCACCGATGCGCTCGACACGCCAGCGGCGGACAAACTGCTCGCCCTGATGACGGCCCACCGCGTGTGGTCGAGAAGCCCGAAAATCGCCGCTATTCCGGCGTAGTAAAAAGCCCGGCACGCTGTGCCGGGCTTGATTCACTTTCCCTTTCCCCCGTCGGGCTTACACGTCGCGGTAGGTTCCCAGACGATAACCCCGCTCGGCCACCGCCGCTTTCAGCGAGGCAGATGTCAGCACATCAAGCTCATCCAGTCGCGGATAGCAGTAGGCGCTGCCCATAATGATCCGATCGACATAAGCCGGATGACACATCACCTCCAGGGAGCGCTCCCCGCGGGCGATGGAGGCATCCAGCGTCTGCAGAAACAGTTCCTCAGAGACCGCTTCGCCGTAAAACTCGCTGCTGAAGCCGGCGCTGCTGCGCGCCGCCTGCTGGTCGAGCCCACTCTGCGCCGCCACCTGGCGGTCAATGCGTAACGCAATGCCCTTCTCGCGGGCAAAGGCCGCGACGATGGGATAAATCTGGGCGAACATATGCACATGGTGATGGCTGTCGATATGCGTCGGCTCATGGCCGAAGAGTTCGACAAAACGACGGTACTGACACGCCAGCTCGTGGGCGATCTCTTCCAGCGGCAGGCTATCTTCTTCCGCCTGCTGCCAGATCCATTTGCCCAGCCGGCCATCGCGGGTTAATCCCGGCATGGCCGACAGCGGCTCGCCCAGCGTCAGCACAAAGTGCATACCGACCGCCAGCTCCGGAGTACTGCGGCTCAGCTGGGCGGCGTGGTCAATGGCCGCGCCGTTGACCAGCGCGGTGGTCGATGTCACCACGCCGTTGCGACAGGCCTCGATAATGCCGTAGTTCTGCCCTTTACTGAGGCCGAAGTCGTCGGCATTGACGATCAATACGCGTTCCATTTGCTACTCCCGTTACGATTTTAGTTTTTCGATCGTCGCCGCAAAGTTCGGCAGCCATTTTTCATGCGCCAGAATCATCTCCCGCGCCAGCTGTTCGGCGTCACGATCGGAATGGATCAGCGGGCTTAAGTTCAGCGCCAACAGGACATCGTTCAGCTCACCGCTGATCGCCGCCTGGCTGGCCGCCACTTCGAACCCCTTGATGGTGTAGATAAGCCCTAACACCTTCTCATCGAAATGAGTAATGCGCGGCGTCGGCTTCGCGCCGTCGCGGCCTAAGGTGCAGCTCATCTCTACCGCCCAGTCCGCCGGGATATTATCGACATGACCATGATGCGGGATATTCACATAGTGCTCAGTCTGCTTGTCGTTATAGATGGCATTGATTACTTCGCAAGCGGCATCAGAGTAATAGGCCCCGCCGCGCTGCTCCAGCTCCTTCGGCTTAACGTTAAGATCCGGGTTTTTATACAGCTCGAACAGCTGTTTCTCCACCTTCTGCACCACCTGGGCGCGCGCACCGCCTTTGTAGTACTCGCCCATCTCAATCGCCAGCATCTCTTTTGGCTTAAAGTAGTAGAGCAGGTAAGAGCATGGGATCAGGCGCAGGGAGCGGATCAGCCCTTCGCTAAACGGCAGGTCGAAGATGTTTTTCACCGAGTTCGCGGTCAGACGGCCGGAGGCCACGCCGTCCAGCAGCTCATCGAAGCGCGAGACACCGTTAACCAGCACGTCGCGGACGAACACCAGGTGGTTCAGACCAAACAGGTCGATATTCAGCTCATCGCTCGGGCTCAGCTGCAGCACGTCGGTGATGAACATCTTCATGCCGATAGGAATGTTGCACACGCCGATAAAGCGTTTGAAATTGGTGTGGCGATAGACCGCCTCGGTGACCATGCCCGCCGGGTTGGTGAAGTTGATGATCCATGCGTCGGGGCAAATTTCCTGCACATCTTTCACGATATCGAAAATCACCGGGATGGTGCGCAGTCCTTTAAACAACCCGCCCGCCCCGTTGGTCTCCTGGCCCAGGTAGCCGTGACTCAGCGGGATGCGCTCATCTTTTTCACGCGCCTTCAGCTGGCCCACGCGCAGCTGGGTGGTGACGAAATCTGCGCCCTGCAGCGCTGCGCGGCGATCCAGCGTTTTATAGACTTTCATCGGCACGCCGGCTTTTTCCACCATCCGCTCGCACAGCGCGTGGATAATATCGAGCTTCTCCTGTCCCTCTTCGACGTCTACCAACCACAGTTCGCTTACCGGCAGTTCATGATAACGTTTCAGAAATCCTTCCAGTAATTCCGGGGTATAGCTGCTGCCGCCGCCAATAGTGACTACTTTTAATTTCTGGCTCATCTTTTTCTCCCTTAGGCGCTGCGCCTGGACGCAGGCCGCTCTCCGCAACAATGCGGACAGTTAACTTGAATGATTTTCGGTATAAACCTGGCGGCGAACGCCGCGCGGGTTTAATTAATACTGGTCAAATGTTTGCGATAACTGCTCGGCGTAAACGACGTCAGTTTTTTAAAGGTTTTAATAAACAGGCTCGGGCTGCTGTACCCTGATTCATACGCAATATCCGTCACCGAATAATTGGTAATTTCCAGCTGTTTTTTGGCAAAGTTGATACGGATATCATTAATTATCTGCATCGGCGTTTTACCATAATAGCGCTGGGTCGCCCGGGTTAAATATTCCTGCGTTTTTCCGGATAAGCGAACCATATTTTCGAGAGCGCCTTCACCGAATTTCAGCTTATCATGCATGGCTTCCACGGTATTTTTTAACCATTGCGGCGTCACGTCGGCAACCGGCTCTTCACGATAGTGACGTAAACGGTTAATGACATAAAAGGAGACCAGCTCGATAAATTCGTCAAATTCCGTTTCGCGAAAATTGAGTGAGGCGATGACCGACTCAACGTAGCCGAGAAAAGCGCTCTGCACGGCGTAGACTTGCGAAGCCACCAGACCAAACGGCAGCAGCGGCAGGTAGTGTTTCTCAAAGAAGCGTCTGCTGATGCCGACGTTAAGGATGCGCGTCGCCCCGAACTCGTAAAAGCTCTGGTGGTGCGAGCCCATCGGGATAAAGACGAAATCCCCGCGCTCCAGCAGCACCCGTTTGCCATTGATCTCCTGGTAATAGCGCCCGGTTAACACCACGGTAAATTCGTAGTAATCATGCTGGTGAAGCCCGCTCACGCTTTCCGTTTTGTTATAGATGACCACATGAAAGTTCTTCCCGTTGAACAGCTGTTGTTCTCTGGCGGTACTGATCTCGGTGGTCATCATTCTGGGCTGCCTCATCGTCGCGATGGCCTATTGTACCTTCTCGTGCAGCTCAATCAATTCGGCCACCAGCTCACGAGCCAGCATGGAGGTCATCAGATGGTCCTGGGCATGCACCAGCACCAGGCTGACCTTCATTTTCCCTTCGCCCTCGTCGCTTTCGATAAGCTGGGTCTGCACGCGATGCGCCTCGCTCAGCGCCTGGCGCGACTGCTCCATCATCGCTTTCGCTGCGGCAAAGTCGCCCTGCTTCGCCTGCTTCAGCGCGCCATAGGCCAGGCTACGGGCTTGTCCGGAGTTGATAATCAGCCCCATCACTACCTCTTCGAGGTCATTTTCCGGGGTCTCTACCGCGTCGATGTTGTCCAGATCAAACATAATATTTCCCTCATTTATCAGGCGGTACGGGACGCTGCCCGTACCGCGCGGTATCAGAATTTCAGTGCGTTAGCGATGTCTTCTTCGCTCTCTTCCTGCTCGATAACGGTCTGCGCTTTATTCGACAGCACCACAAACGGCAGGTAGACCAGGGTAGCGACGCCAAGGTTGAACAGGGCCACCAGCAGGGCGGCAACGCTGCCGTTACTGTTAAAGAACGCTCCCAAACCGGTCGGCATAGTCCACGGCGCCAGGTTGGTCACCGGTGGGATAATCCCCAGGCTGTAGGCCGCCAGCGTAATGGCCGCCAGAATCGGCTGAACCAGCACGAACGGGATGAACATCACCGGGTTCATGATGATCGGCAGACCAAACAGAATCGGTTCGTTAATCTGGAAGATGCCTGACGGCAGCGCCAGCTTGGCAACCTGACGATGGTCAGCGCGGCGAGAAGCGATAAAGATGGCGATAATCAGACCCAGCGTCGCCCCGGAGCCACCCAGCAGGATGTAGGAGTCGAGCATCGGTTTAGCCCAGAAGTGGAACTGTTTGCCCGCTTCGATGGCCGCATCAACAGAGCCGTACTGGTTGTACAGCGCGATGTTTTCCAGCGCCCACGGCGTCATGATGCCGTTATCCAGGGCGGTAAGCGCCAGAGAACCGTGCACACCGAAGAACCACAGCAGAGAGTTAAAGATAACGTATGCCCAGCCAACCACGCTGCCCATCGCCGCCAGCGGCGTCGAGATAGAGTCCATGATGATCTGGTGGAAGTTGCTGCCATAGCTCGCCAGGGCCCACGAGATAATGCCGAAGATGGAGAGGATCAAGAAGCCCGGGATCAGCGCTGAGAAAGAGCGTGATACCGACCCCGGCACGCTGTCCGGCAGTCTAATCACCCAGTTGCGACGGATCACGAAGGTGAACAGTTCCGCAACGACCAGACCGATAATCATCCCGGAGATGATGTTCTGCCCGCCCAACCAGTTGGCGCCCACCGCATAGGCTTCGCCCACGCTATACGGGGTCACGGTCATGAAGGCCGCCACCGCCAGCAGGCCAGCTGCCATCGGGTCAACTTTGCGCTCTTCCGCCAGCGCGGAGCCGATAAAGAACGGCGCCATTAGCGACATAATCCCGAGGGTGCCGTTATAGACGTTTCCGCCGATAGCCTTAAAGCCGTTTAAGGTTTCAATGGTGGAGGCATCCAGGCGAATGCCCATGGAATAAAAGAAAGAGCCTTCGCCGAAGCTCAGAAAAACGTTGTTAATTAACACAAACATGGCCCCGGCGAGGGTCAACGGCATTAATTTAATAAATCCATTTTTTATTGCATTAATATGCGGCTGCTTTCCTATTTTCACTGCAAAAGGAAGGAGTACCTTTTCAAGCGAATCGATCACTTTACTCATAGTCAATACCCTTAAAAGCCGCAATAAACTATTACGGCGATGATGTATGAAATTACTCTTTGACGGGAAAATAAACTCATTATTTTTTGACGTCCGGCAACAGTCAGCCGCCAGGCGTCAAAATACATCGAGTTTTAAAAGTTAAAATTATTGTGCTGCAGCTTTCTTAATAGCCGCGACGGCGGCTTTCAATACCCCTAAACCATCAACTTTGCCATAGAGAAGGGAGTCGATAACTTCAACCGGTTTATTCGGCAGCAGGCGCTGAATTTCCGGTAACATATACGCAATTTGTGGCCCTAATAATACTACGTCGGCTTCCGGCCCTTTTTCGCCCGCGAGGGTTTCGGGATAGGCTTCAATAATGACCGGGACTTCATATTTTTCCGCCTGCGCGCGCATTTTGGAGACCAGCAGTGACGTGGACATGCCTGCCGAGCAGAAGAGATAAATGTGTTTCTTTTCCATGAACGCTTCCTCAATGTGTGAGACCAGGGCCTTCAGTAACCGCTGAGAGCCGGTAAGACTGGTAACATCCGGTTAATTCTGTTTATGAGTTGAGTATACGGCAAGCTGAGCCGCCAGGATAATTCGCTGTTGAACAGAATTGTCTCTCATTGACCTCCGGTTTTGACTACCCTCACATTTTCATCCAAATAATTCGCGCAATTAAATAAGCATCATGACTCACAAAAAAGCCCGACCAGTGGTCGGGCTTACGTAGAAGTCAGTAAACAGTAGGAAGCTTACCTGGCGTTGCGCGGGTCGGTATCATACTCGGCGCAGGTCTGGTAGCCGGAGTTCATGACGTGACCCGTTTCGTCGAGGGCCACAAAGTAGGTTTCAACTTTACCATCTCGTTGACCGAGGATATAGGTCTGGCAGGTGCCGCGGGCATGGACCATGGTGACTTCCGTTGAAGGTTTGCCGGCGATCTGCATCACCTGCTGACGCGACATCCCTTTCTTCACATCTTTCACCACCGGCTGGGTAAACTGGTCTTTGGTACGATCGTAAGCGGTACAGCCCGCCAGTAAGGTTAACGCGACGGTGACGCCCAGTATTCCTGCTAAGCTTTTGTTCATTTTGGTTCCTCTTTTCTACTGTGTAACGATAAGCCTGGAATAAATAGTGTTATTTTTCAAGCCGAACAGCGAAATCATGTCAGGTTATGTTATTGCGTAAACAGGATTGTTCTGCCGACGTCGGACGGCGGCGCAATGCGCGGTACAGCATCTATAATGAAAACCTATGTCATTGATTGCCTTCTTTTCCGGCAGTCAAAACCCCGGTCCTTGTCGTTTCAGCGGCAAAGAGGTAGCTTTAAGCCAACAGCTTGCCAAACAGATTCACTTTCGGAGGGCGCGATGACGCTACAACAAGAGATTATTCAGGCGCTGGGCGCAAAGCCGCAGATTGATGTCGCAGGCGAGATCCGCCGCAGCGTCGATTTCCTGAAGTCATACCTGCAGACCTACCCGTTTATTAAATCGCTGGTGCTGGGTATCAGCGGCGGTCAGGACTCCACCCTGACGGGAAAACTGTGCCAGATAGCGATTAACGAACTGCGTGCCGAAACCGGCGACAGTAGCCTGCAGTTTATCGCCGTCCGTTTACCCTATGGCGTGCAGGCTGATGAGCAGGACTGCCAGGACGCCATCGCATTTATCCAGCCTGACCGGGTGTTGACAGTCAATATTAAAGCTGCGGTGCTGGCCAGCGAACAGGCGCTGCGCGAAGCTGGCATCGAACTGAGCGACTTCGTTCGCGGAAATGAAAAAGCCCGTGAGCGAATGAAGGCCCAGTACAGCATCGCCGGAATGACCAAAGGAGTTGTGGTCGGTACCGACCATGCGGCGGAAGCGATTACCGGCTTTTTCACCAAATATGGCGACGGCGGCACCGACATCAACCCAATTTTCCGCCTGAACAAACGTCAGGGCAAACAGCTGCTGGCCCATCTCGGCTGCCCGGAACATCTGTATAAGAAGCTGCCCACCGCCGACCTGGAAGACGATCGCCCCTCCCTGCCGGATGAAGTGGCCCTGGGTGTCACCTACGAGAACATCGACGATTATCTGGAAGGCAAAACGCTGGACCCGAGCATCGCCAAAACGATCGAGGGCTGGTATCTGAAAACCGAACACAAGCGTCGGCCGCCGATCACCGTCTTTGACGATTTCTGGAAAAAATAGTCTCTCCCCCCGCCCCGGCCTGCGCCGGGGTTATTTTTTGTCCTTTTCGCCGCAAAAATGGCCTGCTATACTGGATGGATAGACAGTACCAGGAGTTATTGTGGCCAGAAAGCAATCAGCCCCGCGTCTCGAGTTTGAGGCGGCGGCGATCTATGAATATCCCGAACATCTTCGCCCGTGGCTGGAGGCGCTGCCGAAGCTGCCGGGCGTCTATCAGTTTCACGGCGACAGCGACACGATGCCGCTCTATATCGGTAAGAGCGTCAACCTCCGCAGCCGGGTGTTATCCCACCTGCGCACCCCTGAAGAGGCCGCGATGCTGCGTCAGTCGCGGCGTATCACCTGGCAGCGCACCGCTGGCGAGCTGGGAGCGCTGCTGCTGGAGGCGCGGTTGATTAAAGAGCAGCAGCCGCTGTTTAACAAGCGGCTACGGCGTAACAAGCAGCTCTGCGCCTGGCTACTTGCGGACGACCGGCCGCAGATTGTCTATGCCCGTGAGGTTGATTTCTCGCACCAGCAGCATCTCTATGGCCTGTTCGCCAACCGGCGAGCGGCGCTGCAGATGCTGCAGAGCCTCGCTGACGAACAGCGCCTCTGTTATGGCCTGCTTGGTCTGGAACCACTCAGCCGCGGCCGCGCCTGCTTTCGCTCCGCGCTGGGCCGCTGCGCCGGGGCCTGCTGTGGAAAGGAGAGCGTGGAGGCGCACAGAGAGCGCCTGCTGGCGCAGATGAGCAGACTGCAGCTGGTGTGCTGGCCGTGGGCGGGGCCCGTGGCGCTGGAGGAGCGCGGCCCGGACATGACGCAGTATCACGTCATTCATAACTGGCTGTGGCTGGGCGCCGTTGAATCGCTCGACCAGGCGGCGGAGTTGACCCGTCTGCCCGCCGGATTTGACCAGGATGGTTACAAGATCCTCTGTAAGCCTTTGCTCAGCGGAGACTATCCGCTGCATCCGCTTGGCTGAGAAGCCACCAATAAAAAACCGCCGGCCCTGCCCAACGCCTGATGGCATTATTGGGCAAGACCGGCGGTCTTGATTCGGTGCGCTAAATTATTCAGCAGGTGCAGGCATTTTACCTGCCGGCGCGTTGCGTTCTGTCAGATGCTTCTCAAAATTAGCATTGAACTGTTTTTTCTGCTCTGGGGTCAGAATGTTGTAGATCTTGTTCTGCGTTTCCAGGCGGGACAGCGCCATCGCTTTATGCTGCGCTTCCATCTTATCGATCTGCGCTTCCGCCTTCGCCTTATCGAAGGTGTCGCTGGCGATCAGATCGTGCATCGCGCGGCGTTCTTCAAGGGACGGACGTTTCATATTTTCGCGCTGGCTCTTCATGATGTCGCGGATCTGCTGCTTCTGCGCATCGGTCAGGTTCAGGCCTTTAAACATCATGTCATGCTGACCCGGGCCGCCTTTATGATGCATCATCATCGGCTTGCTGTCGCTCGGCGCGGTGGTGGTATCGGCGGCGTGTGCCAGGTTAGCCGCGCCCAGAGCCAGAGTAGAGGCAACAAACAGTGCAGTGAGTTTCTTCATCATTCAATCCTTACTTTACGTTATTCTTACGGCGCGTTGCCGTGTTGACGAGATTAACTTTACGACGTTAATCGTCAATTAGTCAGAGCAAGAGTAAAACAATGAAAGTGTAAAAAACAGTTTCTCGCCAATTATGGAGAAAATAAGGAATTTAGCCGAAGAATTGCAATAAAAAATAAATAACTTACTGTTTTGCAGAGAAATTATGGAGAGTATAAAGGAGGGGAGATTAAAAACAAAGCATTTTACCAGGAATAATCTGCAAATTTACAGTGGAGCACGAAAAAATAAGATGGCGAAAAAAGACGCGCGCAATAAAGCAGGCCGCCCGGCGGACGGCTTGCCCTCAGGATAATTTCTCCAGCATCAGGCCGGCGCGCAGTCCTTTCGCCACCGTCGGGTTAGGAAACAGAACATACTCCGTCTCAGGCCCCACCACATACCGCGTCTCGCCCTCCTCCGCCAGCAGCGTGCCGGGTTCGAAGGGGGTGAAGTTCAGCGTCTGATCCGCCATATGCAAGCGGAAATCATCACTATGGCGGGTTAGCTGCTGTACCACCCGGTAGCGCAGCGGCGCCGGGGCGTCGGCAATGGCCAGATCCCCCACCAGCAGCCGGGAGAGCGCCCGCTGGACGGCGGCAAACTGCGTCAGATCGTTTTCCCCCAACGGCAGCGCTTTGCCCAGCTCAAGGGTGCAGGCCAGCGCCGCGAACCGTTCGCAGCTGAAGTGGGTGAAGGTCCCGCCGGGCTGGCGATGAAACACCAGCGCCTCCAGCCCGGCGCCGCCCAGCCAGTGAAGAAAATCCTCCTCCCACGGCGTATCGCGGGCCGGGAGCACGCCGAAGCGCGGATGTAGCGACCCGCGGATCGCGGTATGCAGATCGAGGTGCCAGCGCGGGCCATCGTGGTCGCGATAAAAGCGGGCTACCGCCTGCTCCAGCCGCTGCGCCCGCTGCGTCTCCTCACTGAGCGGAAACTGCCGCCAGCGCTCGCCAAACATGCGGTTCATATCGCTGTGCAGATAGCGCTTATTCGCCCGCAGCGCTGGTGGGTTGCCGACGATCACCAGCAGCCGCCAGCGCAGCGGGAGCGCCTCGCGGACCAGTCGCTGCACCAGCTGGTCGACTATCTCCACCGGCGCCGTTTCGTTGCCATGAATGGCGCAGGAAAGTACCAGCCCGCGCTCGCAGCGCGCATGCGGCGTCAGCTCAAGGATCCCCTCCCCGAGCCAGTGCCAGCGGAAATGGGCCGTCTCGCCGTGAAAATGGTGGGGCAAACGCCCCGCCAGGGTTAATGCCAGAAAATGTTCCACCGCGCCCCCTTATTGCTGAAATGGATAAACCGAACCGAGCTGCAGGATCTGGGTCAACCGATCCAGCGCGTCGCGCCCTTCCCGCAGCAGCTGCGGGTCGGCGAGGTCGGCCTGGGTGAGACGATCGCGATAGTAGCGATCCACCCAGTCATTGAGGGTGGCAAACAGCGTATCGTTCATCAGGACGTGCGGATTGACCGCCTGATACTCCTCGGCCGTCAACACCACCCGCAGGCGCAGGCACGCCGGACCGCCGCCGTTGGCCATGCTCTCGCGCAGATCGAACACCCGCAGGTCGGCGATGGGGTTATCCCCGGCCAGCAGCTCATTGAGGTATTCCCAGACGCCGGCATGCTCCTGCGCTTCCTGAGGCAGGATAAGCGCCATGCTGCCATCCGCCCGGCTCAACAGCTGGCTGTTGAACAGATAGGTGGCAACCGCCTCTGCCACCGAGACCCGGCTGGCGGGAACCACCAGCGGCGTAAAACCCGGCACCCGCTGCGCCAGCTGCTGGAGAAGCGTGGTCTGGTCGGCAAAGGCCTGCTCATGGCAGAACAGGACCTGACGGTTGCTCACCGCGATGACGTCGTTATGAAAAACCCCCGTGTCGATCGCCGCCGGATGCTGGCGGGCGAAGATCAGCTGGCGGGGATTGACCTGATTGAGGCGCGCTACCGCCTGGCTGGCCTCAAGGGTTTGCCGCGCCGGATAGCGACGCGGCGCCTCCTCGCTCCCCCGGCGGCGGCCATAGACAAAGAGCTGGACGCCGGGAGCACCATACTCGCCGCCGAGACGATTATGGTTCGCCGCCCCTTCGTCGCCAAACCAGGCCGAGGCGGGCAGCGCCGGGTGGATAGCAAATCGCGTGCGGTCGGGGAAAATCGCCTGCAGCAGCGCCTCTGTAGTCGGTGCTTCGCTGGCGCGGTGGAATTTATCCTGCAGATTCGCCACCGTCAGATGCACCAGGCCATCCAGCGAATCGGCGGAGGGACACACCGTCGCCGCGTTCGCCACCCACATCGCCGAGGCCGAACTCACCGCCGACAGCAGATCCGGCTCCTGCTGCGCCACCCGGGCCACCACCTGCTCATCGCTGCCGCTAAAGCCCAGCTGGCGCAGAAGCGGCACGTTGGGACGCTCCTGCGGCGGGATCACCGCCTGCGGGTAGCCAGCGTCGGCGAGGGCTTTCATTTTTTTCAGCCCCTGCTTGGCCGCCAGCTGCGGGTTAGACACCCGATAGCGATGCCGGGTGGAAGCCTCATTGCCAAAGGAGAGCCCGGCGTAGTGATGGGTCAGCCCGGGCAGACCGTCAAAGTTGACTTCGCGGGCGGTCATGACGCCTCCCTGGCCAGAAAGTCGAGCCCCGGGCTCAGGCTGGCGGGCAGCGTCAGGGTCGGCGATTCAAGGCTGGCCATCGGCCAGGCGCAATAATCGGCGGCATACCAGGCCCCCGGACGATGGTTACCGGACGCCCCGGTGCCGCCGAACGGCGCGGTACTCGCCGCCCCGGTCAGCGGTTTGTTCCAGTTAACTATCCCTGCCCGCGCCTCGAGCAGCAGTCGATCGAACTTCTCCCGTTCCGGGGAGATTAACCCACAGGAGAGGCCGAAGCGGGTAGCGTTGGCCAAGGCAATCGCCTCCTCGAAAGTGTCGTAGCGCCAGACCCCAAGCAGCGGGCCAAACACCTCTTCATCCTCGACATTGGCCACGTCGCTCATGTCGACAATCCCCGGCGTTAGCAGCGACGTCCCGGCCTGCAATATCCGCGGCTCCAGTAGGGTGACCGCGCCAGCGGCGACCCGCTGCAGCCAGGCCTGATGCACTTTCTGCGCGGCTTGTTCAGAGATAAGCCCGCCGAGAAACGGCTGCGGCTCGGCGTCCCACGCCGCCGGGATCAGCCGTTGGCTCACCGTCACCAGCCGGGAGAGGAAGGCATCGCCCGCCTCTCCGCGTCGGACCAGCAGACGCCGGGCGCAGGTGCAGCGCTGGCCAGCGGTAATAAAGGCGGACTGGATGGTCAGATGCACCGCGGCATCCACGTCCCGCGGATCGTCGACGATCAGCGGGTTATTGCCGCCCATCTCCAGCGCGAGGATCTTCTGCGGTTGCCCGGCCAGCTGGCGATGCAGATGAAAACCGGTGGTTGAGCTGCCGGTAAACAGCAGCCCGTCGATATCCGCCTGACCGCTGAGCGCCTCGCCGGTTTCCCGACCGCCCTGCACCAGGTTGAGCACCCCGGCGGGCAGGCCGGCCTGCTGCCATAGTTTCACCACCGCTTCGCCGCTGCGCGGGGTGAGTTCGCTGGGTTTAAAGACCACGGTATTGCCCGCCAGCAGCGCCGGCACGATGTGCCCGTTCGGCAGATGGCCGGGAAAGTTATAGGGGCCAAACACCGCCAGTACGCCGTGCGGCCGGTGACGCAGCGTGGCGGCGCCGTCGGGCAGGTCGCTGTGCTGTTCGCCGGTGCGGACGTGGTAGGCCTTCACCGAGATCGCCACCTTGTTGATCATCGCCGTCACTTCCCCGGCCGCCTCCCAGCGCGGCTTTCCGGTCTCGGCGCCGATAACCGCCGTCAGCTCCGCCTTACTGGCTTCCAGCAGAGCGGCAAACTTTTCAACGATCGCCTGACGGGCGGCAAACGGCAGCCGCGCCCAGGACGGGAACGCCTGGCGGGCAGCCGCCACCGCCTCGGCAACCTGCCCGGCATCCGCCGCCTCGCCCTGCCAGACAACCTTCAGGTTAACCGGATCCTGTTTACTGAAACCTGGCCCACGGCCGGGCCGCCACTCGCCGTTAATCCACAGACTCATGCAGTTTTCTCCTCAGGGATCAGGCGCACCATGCGCACCTGGTCGCCGGCATGACACTTCAGCATATCCAGTTCGCGGGCGCTGAGGGTCAGGGTGTCGCCATCCGGATCGGCATGCACCAGCAGAGCGCGGAACTGGTGATACTGTTCATTCGCCACCAGGCACAGCGGCCAGTCACCGGGCGAGGTTTCACCTGCCTCGGTGGTCACCAGACGGCTTTTGCGGATCGCCCGCACCCGGTCGATGTCGCACTCCAGAGTCGGGCCGCCGTCGAAAATATCGATGTAGTTCAGGTAGCGGAACCCCTCTTTCTCCAGCACCGTCCGGGCCGGGGCGGTCTGCGGATGAACCTTGCCGATCACCGCCTGTGCCTCAGGGGAAAGGAAATCGATATACAGCGGATGCTTGGGCATCAGGGCGGCAATGAAAGCCTTCTGTCCGGTGCCGCACAGGTAGTCGGCACGGGAAAACTCCATGGCGAAAAAGCGTTTGCCCAGGCTCTCCCAGAACGGCGAGTAGCCCTGCTCGTCAATCACCCCGCGCATCTCGGCGACCACCTTCTCATTGAAGCGCTCGCGAAAGGCGGCCATAAATAAGAAGCGTGATTTCGACAGCAGATAGCCATTGCCCTCTTTGCGCCACTGCGGGTCGAGGAACAGGGTGCACAGCTCGCTGCTGCCGGTATGATCGTTGCTGAGAAACAGCGTCGGCAGCGCCTGATAGACGTTGAGCTCCTTCGAGGCATGGACCTGGGTGCCGACCCGGTAGTTATACCAGGGATCGTTGAGCCCCACCGCCACCTCGATCGCGCAGATGCCCACCACCGCGCCGCTTTCGCTCTCCTCCAGCACAAAGACATAGCCCTGCTCGCTTTTCGGTAGCTCGCCGCGCCAGGTCTGCTGCGAGCGGGCGATCCGCGCTGCGAGGGTCGCTTCATCCACCGGCAGCGAGGTCAGCCCGCCGCCGGTCTCCGCTGCCAGCTTCAGCAGCCCGGGCAAATCGCCCGGCTCCACCGGTCGAATAACCATCATGATGAGACTCCTGCCACGAAACGCGCGCAGGCCCGCTCGACGCGATCCAGCCCGCTGTTCACCTCTTCTTCACTGACGTTCAGCGCCGGCGCGAAACGCACCACGTTGGCGCCGGCGATCAGAATCATCACCCCCTCTTCCGCCGCCAGGTTACTGAGGGTTTTCGCCTTCCCGGCCCAGGCGTCGTTTAGCACGCAGCCGAGCAGCAGTCCCAGGCCGCGGATCTCCTTGAACAGGCCATAGCGGGCGTTAATTGCCTGCAGGCGTTCACAAAACCACTGATGGCGCTGTCTGACGCCGGAGAGCACTTCCGGGGTGTTGACGATCGACAGCAGTTCGCCGGCCACCGCCCCGGCCAGCGGGTTACCGCCGTAGGTGGTGCCGTGGGTGCCGACGGTCATCACGCTGGCACAGGCCTCTGTCGCCAGCAGCGCGCCAATAGGGAAACCACCGCCCAGCGCTTTGGCGGTGGTCAGCACATCGGGCGTCACGCCGTAGTGCATATAGGCATACAGCTCGCCGGTGCGCCCGACCCCGGTCTGCACTTCATCGAAAATCAGCAGGGCGTTGTGCTGGTCGCAAAGCTGACGCAGGCCGCGTAAAAACTCGACGCTGGCCGGCACCACGCCCCCTTCGCCCTGCACCGGCTCGACGATCACCGCGCAGGTCTGCTCATTGATTAAGGCCTTTGCCGACTCGAGATCGTTAAATACGGCATGCTGGATCTGCGGCGGCAGCGGGGCGAAATCCCGGGAATAGGCCGGCTGACCGCCCGCCGAGACGGTGAACAGCGTCCGCCCGTGGAAAGCGTTTTGAAAGGCGACGATGCCACTTTTCTCGCTGCCAAAGCGATCGTGGGCATATTTACGCGCCAGCTTGAGCGCTGCCTCATTGGCCTCGGCGCCGGAATTACAGAAGAAGACCCGGTCGGCGAAGGTAGCATCGATAAGCATTTTGGCCAGACGCAGGATCGGCTCATTGGTGTAGCCGTTGCCGGTATGCCAGAACTTGCCGGCCTGGTCGGTCAGGGCTTGCACCAGACGCGGATGGGCATGCCCCAGCGCGTTCACGGCGATACCGCCGGCAAAATCGATATACTCTTTGCCCTGCTGATCCCACAGCCGTGACCCGGCGCCCCGCACCGGAATAAACGCCGCTGGCGCGTAGACCGGCATCATCCATTCATCAAAGTGGTTACGCGTAATTGACTGAGACATATCGACCTCTTCCGGTAAATTAAAAGTAGCAATAATGTTAATAAATATGAGTTATTACGCTGTAAATGTAGATTGCACGGTTCGTGCCAGCCAGCGATAAAAATGCATAAATCGGATGAGATAACGCAGAATCAATGAGTTACAGCCGAACGCTATTCACATAAAATGCATATTTAGTGAATAAGTATCCGACAAAGGGGGATAAACAGTGATTAAAGAAGATAAATTATGCAATGGTAAGATATAATTCTGTAATTGTGATCCTCTGCGAAATTTATCGTAGCTATTTGCCCTTTTTTGGCGCGGCATGCCCGCAAAAGGGGCACCCACAGCACGCTCATGCGCAGCGATTGGCAGAATGACGCATCCGGTGGCAGCCAGCCTGGCGAATTTCTGCTACCATCCCTGCACTATTCACCTTGCACAGTGGCAGCGACTATGAAATTCGTCTCTTTTAATATCAACGGCCTGCGTGCCCGCCCACACCAACTGGCCGCCATCGTCGAAAAACACCAGCCGGACGTGATTGGCCTGCAGGAAACCAAAGTTCACGACGACATGTTCCCTCTCGAAGAGGTCGCCAGGCTCGGCTATAACGTCTTTTATCACGGGCAGAAAGGCCATTATGGCGTCGCGCTGCTGACCAAAGAGACGCCGATTGCCGTCCGCCGCGGTTTCCCGGACGATGGCGAAGAGGCTCAGCGCCGCATCATTATGGCGGAGATCCCGTCGCCCTTCGGCAACGTCACAGTGATTAACGGCTATTTCCCGCAGGGTGAAAGCCGCGATCATGAAACCAAATTCCCGGCCAAAGCGGCGTTCTATCAGAATCTGCAGAACTATCTGGAGACCGAACTCAACAAAGAGAATCCGGTGCTGATCATGGGCGATATGAACATCAGTCCTACCGATCTGGACATCGGTATCGGTGAAGAGAACCGCAAACGCTGGCTGCGCACCGGCAAATGTTCCTTCCTGCCGGAAGAACGGGAATGGATGGACCGCCTGCTGGGCTGGGGCCTGGTGGATACCTGGCGTCAGGCTAACCCCGACAATCATGAGCATTTCTCGTGGTTTGATTACCGCTCCAAAGGCTTCGACGATAACCGTGGGCTGCGCATCGATCTGCTGCTGGCCAGCCAGCCTCTGGCGCAGCGCTGCGTGGAAACCGGGATCGATTACGAGATCCGCGGGATGGAAAAACCGTCCGACCACGCGCCGGTGTGGGCCACCTTCCGGCCATAATTCACGCCCTTCTCTCGCCTCCCGCTGTGCGGGGGGCAGAATTTCCTGAGCAAAATCAACAAAGCGACGGTAAACCATTGTGACGGTCGTCGGAACAGGATACTGTCGCGCGCACTTTTTGATGTCCACTGCGTCCAGACTGTACAGGAGCACCTCTCATGCAAAAGAAGCCGTCATCCGGCCATTGGTAAAGGGCTGGGACTTCTCGCGCTGGTGGCCACGCTGGCCGTTATCAGCCACCGCGTCGGTCTCCACGATCTGCTGACTCACCTGCATCTGCTTCAGGACACCCTCCGCCATCAGGGCGCCTGGGGATATCTGGTCTATGCTGCGCTGTTTATCATTGCCACCCTGTGTCTGATCCCCGGCAGCCTGCTGGTGATCGCCGGCGGGATGCTCTTCGGCCCGCTAACAGGCTCCCTGCTCTCCTTTGCCGCCGCCACCCTCGCCTCTTCGCTGTCGTTTTTAATCGCCCGCTGGCTTGGACGCGATCTGCTGCAGCGCTATGTGGGCCATACCACCGTCTTTCAGGCGATTGAGCGCGGTATCGCCCGCAGCGGCTGCGATTTCCTGATCCTCACCCGCCTGGTGCCGCTCTTTCCCTACAACATTCAGAATTACGCCTACGGCCTGACGGCGATCCGCTTCTGGCCCTTTACCCTGATCTCGGCCGTGACCACCCTGCCGGGTCTGGTCATCTATTCGGTGATGGCCAGCGAACTGGCCCGCGAGGGGGTGACCCTCGCCTTCGCGCTCAAACTGAGCCTCGCCGGCGGGCTGCTGTTTGCCCTGGTGCAGATAGGCAAACGGTTTGCCCGCGCCCGTCGCGTGGCGGCGTGCAGTGAGGAGGTGCGCCATGACCCAACCTGATCGCCGTCACCTGCGCCGCGCCCGGCTGGCCCTTGCCGTCGTGGTCGCCGCCGCTCTGGCCGCCTGGCTGTGGTTTCCTGGCGGGCGTACCTTTCTGCAGCAGAGTCTGACGGCGTTAGCCTCCCTGGATCCGCAGCAGGTCAGAGGGTTTATCGCCGCCTGGGGGCCGCAGGCCGCGCTGGTCTCATTTGCGCTGATGATCCTCCAGGCGATCGTCGCTCCGCTGCCGGCTTTCCTGATTACCCTGGCGAACGCCGCCCTGTTCGGCGCCTTCTGGGGCGGGGCGCTGTCGTGGTTCAGCGCCATGGTCGGGGCCGGGCTCTGCTTCTGCATCGCCAGAGCGCTGGGGCGCGAAGTGGTGGAGAAACTCACCGGCCGCGCGGTGCTGCGCAGTGCCGACGGCTATTTCACCCGCTTTGGCCCGCAGACGATCCTGGTCTGCCGCCTGCTGCCGTTTGTCCCGTTTGACCCGGTCAGCTATGCCGCCGGATTAACCTCGCTGCGCTTCTGGCCCTTTATGCTGGCCACCGGCGTGGGCCAGCTCCCGGCGACTATCGTTTATTCCTGGGCCGGGAGTCTGCTCACCGGGGGCACCTTCTGGCTGGCCACCGGGCTTTCGCTGCTTTTTGCCCTGGCGGTGGTCATCTCTATCGCCAAAAATATTTACCGTGAACGTCATAAGAGATCGTCGCCATGAGCTTACCCCCACTGGATTCTGTCCCCCTGATCCTTCGTCCGCAGGCCTGGCTGCACCGCCGGCATTACGGCCAAGTGCTGAGCCCCATTCGCTGGTGGGGACGGATCCCATGGCTGTTTTACCTGGTTTCGCTGTTCGTGGGCTATATTGAACGCCGCCGCTCGCCGCTGGATCCGGTGCTGCGCTCGCTGGTCAGCGCCCGCATCGCCCAGCTGTGCCACTGCGAATTCTGTATCGATATCACCAGCATGACCCTCGCGGCGCGGAGCGGGAGCCAGGACAAGCTGCTGGCGGTCGCCGACTGGCGCAGCAGTACGCTGTTCAGCGAAAAAGAGCGCCTGGCGCTGGCCTATGCCGAAGCCGCCACCCAGACGCCGCCGGCGGTGGATGATGCCCTGCGTAGCGCGATGGCCGCGCATTTTGGCGCCCGGGCGCTCACCGAGCTGACCGCCCTGATCGGCCTGCAAAATTTATCAGCGCGGTTCAATGCCGCGATGGCGATCCCGGCTCAGGGGTTGTGCCAGATACCCACCTCTTCCTCGCAGAATAAGGAGTAACGATGCGCCGTTTGCGTGATTACAGCCTCTGTCTGTGCCTGCTGCTGCTCTGGCCGCTGGCGGTTAATGCCGACGACAGCTGGCGGCAGATTCAGACGGAAGCCCGCGGACAGACCGTCTGGTTTAACGCCTGGGGCGGCGATCCGGCCGTCAATCGCTATCTGGCGTGGGTCAGCGAAGAGGTCAAACGCTATTACGCAATCGACCTGCGTATTGTGCCTGTCGCCGACGCCGCCGACGCAGTGAAACGCATCCAAACCGAGGCGCAGGCCGGTCGTCGCCAGGGCGGGTCAGTGGATCTGCTGTGGATCAACGGCGAAAACTTTCGCACGCTTAAGCAGGCCGATCTGCTGCTCACCGGCTGGGCCGAATCGCTGCCCAACTGGCGCTATGTCGATCTGCAAAAGCCGGTACGGGAAGATTTTTCTGTCGCCACCGAGGGCGCGGAGTCGCCGTGGGGCAGCGCCCAGCTGACGTTTATCGCCCGCCGCGGGCAAACGCCGCAGCCGCCCACCAGCCCGCAGGCCCTGCTGGCCTTCGCCAGAGCCCATCCGGGCAGCGTAACCTACCCGCGGCCGCCGGACTTCACCGGTACCGCCCTGCTGGAGCAACTGCTGATCGCGCTCACCGACCAGCCAGCCGCCCTGCGCCAGCCGCCGCAGCCGGCGACCTTCGCGGCGGTCACCGCCCCGCTGTGGCGCTATCTCGATGCGCTGCACCCGGCCCTGTGGCGGGCGGGCAAGGATTTCCCGGCGTCGCCGGCGCGGATGGACGCCATGCTCAACCAGGGCACCCTCCGCCTGTCGCTGACGTTTAACCCCCTGCACGCCCGGCAGAAAGCCGCCAGCGGCGAATTACCGACGGACAGCTACAGCTTCGGCTTTACCGTGGGGACCCTCGGCAACGTCCATTTCGTTACCATCCCGGCTAACGCCCGCGCTATCGCTGGCGCCAAAGTAGTGGCCAATTTCCTGCTCTCCCCTGAGGCGCAATTGCGCAAGGCCGATGCCGCCGTCTGGGGCGATCCGAGCGTACTGGATCCGCAGCGTCTGCCTGATGGCCAGCGCCAGGCGCTGGCGGCAGCCCTGCCGCAGGATCTGCCGCCGGTGCTTGCCGAGCCTCACGCGGCATGGGTTGACGCGCTGGAGCAGGAATGGCTGCGCCGCTACGGTACCCACTGATCCTGCTGGCCTGGGGGGCGATGGCGGCGATCTATCTGCCGCTGCTCCCCGCCGCCGGGGAACTGGTGGGCGCTGCGCGCTCCCCAGCCCACTGGCGGGCGCTGTTCGCCGACCCGCAGCTGAGCCAGGCGCTGGCCGCCACCCTCGTCTCCACGCTGTTGTCCGTCGGCGGCGCGCTGCTGATCGCCCTGACCATCGTCGCCGCCCTCTGGCCTTCGGCCCGCTGGCGGCGGCTGGCTTCCCGTCTGCCGCTGCTGCTGGCGGTGCCCCATCTCGCCCTGGCGACGGCGGCGCTGCTGCTGTTCGCCGAAGGGGGCTGGCTCTGGCAGCGGCTGCCGTTTCTGACGCCGCCGGTCGACCGGTACGGCATCGGGCTTGGCCTGACGATGGCCCTGAAAGAGAGCGCCTTTGTGCTGTGGGTGATTTATGGCCTGCTGGGAGAGAAACGCCTCGCCGACCAGGCGACCGCCCTGAAGAGCCTCGGCTACGGCCGCTGGCAGTGCCTGCGCTGGCTGGTGCTGCCCGCCCTGCTGCCCGCCCTCGGCATGGTGCTGCTGGCCACCACCGCCTGGAGCCTGTCGGCGGTAGACGTCGCCCTGGTGCTGGGGCCCGGCAATCCGCCCACCCTCGCCGTGCTGGCGTGGCAATGGTTAAGCCAGGGCGATGAGCTGCAGCAGGCCAAAGGGGCGCTGGCCAGCCTGCTGCTGATGGCGATCCTCGGCGGTGGTTTGTTCTGGCTTACCTCGATCCTGATGGCAACGATAA
>NZ_MJDM01000005.1:0-11070 GCF_008452795.1 Klebsiella sp. AqSCr | reverse complement strand
GGCGGGCTGGCGCTGGTCGCCTGGGGCGGATGGCGGCTACAGCGCCAGTACCAGCCCGATCTGCACGGTGTTCGTCACCCGCATCCTCATGCCCTGCCCGGCCGCCTGCTGGCGGCGCTGCTGCCGCTGAGCGGTCTGCTGGGCGCGCTATTGCTGGCGGGGCTGGCGCGCTCGGCGCCGCCGCAGATGGATGCCCTCGGCAACAGCCTTGGGCTGGCGCTGGCGGCCTGCGCCCTCGGCGCGGCTGTCTGCCTGCTGTGGCTGGCCTGCGGCCCGGCGCGAGGCGATGGCTGGGTCTGGCTACCGCTGGTCCTGCCGGCCCTGCCGCTGGCCGACGGCCAGTACCGGTTGGCGCTGTACGCCTGGCTTGACGGTGACTGGCGGACCGTCCTGTGGGGCCATCTGCTGTGGGTGGTGCCATGGATGCTGTTTATTTTGCGCCCGGCCTGGCGCCAGCGCGATCCGCGTCTGACGGTTGTCGCCCGCACGCTCGGCTGGGGATCCACGCGTATTTTCTGGTTGCTGACCCTGCCTTCGCTAACTCGCCCACTGCTGACCGCCCTGGCGGTGGGCTTCTCAGTGAGCATCGCGCAGTATCTGCCAACGCTATGGCTGGGGGCTGGCCGAATTCCGACGCTCACCAGCCAGGCGGTGGCGCTCAGCAGCGGCGGCGAGGCGCAGACGCTCGCCGCTCAGGCGCTGTGGCAATTACTGCTGCCGGCGGTATGCTTTACCCTGACCGCTCTGCTGGCCTGGCTGGCAGGCCGCTATCGACGAGGACTTCGCTAGTGCTAACCGTAAACCATCTGACCCTGAGCGTGAGACGCCAGCCGCTGCTGCAGGAGGTCGCCTTTTCGGTAGCCCCGGGGGAGGTGCTGACGCTGATGGGCCCCTCCGGTAGCGGGAAATCAACGCTGTTTGCCTGGATGATTGGCGCCCTGTCCGGCGATTTTCGCGCCCGAGGCGAGCTGTGGCTCAACGAACGGCGTTGCGATACGCTGCCGACAGAGCATCGGCGCATCGGCATTCTGTTTCAGGACCCGTTACTGTTCGACCATTTCAGCGTCGGGCAAAATTTACAGCTGGCGCTGCCGGAGAACGTGCGCGGCGAGGCGCGAAAAACCGCGGTGGAGGAAGCGCTTAGCCGCGCCGGGCTGGCGGGCTTCGCCCCGCGCGATCCGGCCACGCTCTCCGGCGGGCAGCGGGCGCGGGTGAGCCTGCTGCGCGCCCTGCTGGCGCGCCCCGAGGCATTGCTGCTTGATGAGCCCTTCAGCCGCCTGGATGCCAGCCTGCGCGCCGGGTTCCGCCGCTGGGTCTTTGAAGAACTGGCCCGCCAGGCCATTCCGGCGATCCTGGTCACCCACGATCGCGAGGACTGCCCGCCGACGGGGCGCTGCCTGGCGATGGAGCGCTGGCAATGAAGGACAATAGCGTGCAAACCTGCGTTACCGCAAAGAAATCGGCGCCTGGCGAGTGGAGAATACGCCCTCCACTTTTTACCGTCGGGCATTTCGATGAAACGTGTTTCTCAATTGACCGCACTCGCCCTGCTCATGGGGCTTGCTGCTTCCACTACCTGCGCCGCTGAAACCATGCCAGCGCTCACTCTCTCCCACCTGCAACAGCAGCACGGCGTGGCCATCGACACCCGGCTGAGCGCTTATTACAACGGCTGGCCGCAGCGCGCCAACGGCCCGGAAGGCCATGAGCCGCAGGCCCTCAATCTTTCCGCCCGCTGGCTCGGCGCCATGAGCGACGATCAGCTGCGCGCCTGGGCTAAGCAGCACCAGCTCCAGTCCGATACCCCCATCGCGCTGTACGGCAGCCCGGAGGATAACGTCAGCGTCGCGGCGCGGCTGAAACAAACGGGTTTCACCCGGCTCAGCACCCTGAGCGATGCGCTGAGCCAGACCGACCGTCTGCAAAAGCTGCCGCACTTTGAACAGCTGGTCTACCCCCAGTGGCTGCACGACCTACAGCAAGGGAAAGCGGTCGCCGCCGCCCCGGCAGGCGACTGGAAAGTGTTTGAAGCCGCCTGGGGAGCGCCGAAGCTCTATCTGCTGAGCCATATCCCTGGCGCGGGCTATATCGATACCAATGAGGTGGAGAGCGAACCGCTGTGGAATAAAGTGTCCGACGCGCAGCTGAAGGCGATGCTGGCGAAGCACGGCATCCGGCATGACACCACGGTGATCCTCTATGGTCGCGACGTCTACGCCGCAGCGCGGGTGGCGCAGATCATGCTGTACGCCGGGGTCAAAGACGTGCGCCTGCTTGACGGCGGCTGGCAGACCTGGTCCGACGCCGGGCTGCCGGTAGAGCGCGGTATGCCACCGGCGCAGCAGCCGGCGCCTGATTTCGGCGCGCCGATCCCCGGCCAGCCGCAGCTGATGCTGGATACCGAACAAGCCCGCGGGCTGCTGCATCGTCAGGACGCCTCGCTGGTCAGCGTCCGCTCGTGGCCGGAGTTTATCGGCACCACCAGCGGCTACAGCTATATCAAGCCGAAGGGCGACATCGCTGGCGCCCGCTGGGGCCACGCCGGGAGCGACTCCACGCACATGGAGGATTTCCATAACCCGGACGGCACCATGCGCAGCGCCGACGATATCGCTGCCCTGTGGCGCCAGTGGAACATTCTGCCGAGCCAGCAAGTGGCATTCTATTGCGGGACCGGCTGGCGGGCCTCGGAAACCTTTATGTATGCCCGCGCCATGGGCTGGCCCCACGTCGCGGTGTACGACGGCGGCTGGTACGAATGGAGCAGCAACCCGCACAATCCGGTGGCCCGCGGAGAGCGCGGCCCGGAAAGCAGTCAGTAACTCGCCCCGCCTCAGCGCGTCGCCCTTTGTCGGCGACGCGCGATACCCCGTTTACGCTGTGGTCGTTACCCGCTTTAAGGTCTGGTAGCCACTGCAGATGCGCGTCGCCGTCGTCAGCCAGCACAGCGCGCCAAACAGCCACGCCAGCCAGGCGAAATGCGCCGGAAACAGGCAGCCGAGGACAAACAACAGGATGGTCTCCGTCCCCTCCGTCAGTCCCCCGAGATAGTACAGCGATTTATGGGCGTAGCCGGGATTGGCGATCTGGTGCCTGGCCGCCAGGGCGGCAAAAGCGAGAAAGCTGCTGCCGGTGCCGATAAAGGCAAACAGCAGCCAGCCGCCCGCCAGGGCATTGTTCAGCGGATCCGCCAGAATAAAGCCGAACGGCACCAGGGCGTAAAAGAGAAAATCCAGCGCAATATCGAGAAAGCCGCCCGCGTCCGTGAGCCCGCGCCGCCGCGCCAGAGCGCCGTCCAGGCCATCCAGCAGGCGGTTAAGGAGAATGGCCGCCAGCGCCGCGCCATACCACCCCAGCGCCAGAAAGGGCAGAGCCAGCACGCCGATGGCAAAACCGACCAGCGTCAGCCCGTCCGGTGAGATGCCGGGGCGGTCAAGGGCGCCGGCGACAGCGTTTAGCAGGGGTTTAAGGCGCGGATGCAGGTGGCTATCAAGCACGAAGGTCTCCAGCAGGGTTGGCGGTTGTCAGTTACGGTCTATGGCGGTGATAATAGGCCATATTCGTCTTATTAACCTTGATGCTTATGCTAAAAATGATTGATGTTGTCGCCGCCATTATTGAACAGGATGGCCAGATTCTGCTGGCGCAGCGTCCGCCCCACGCCGACCAGCCGGGGATGTGGGAGTTCGCCGGCGGCAAAGTGGAGCCGGGTGAAAGCCAGCCGCAGGCGCTGGCCCGCGAACTGCAGGAGGAGATGGGCATCATCGCCCGCCCGGCTTGCTATATCGCTAGCCATCAGCGGGAGGTCTCCGGCCGCCGGATCCATCTGCACGCCTGGTGGGTGCCGCACTTTCAGGGCACGCCGCTGGCCCACTATCACACTCAGCTGCGCTGGTGCCTTCCCACAGAAGCGCTGGCCCTCGATCTCGCCCCGGCCGATATTCCTCTGCTGCACGCCTTTATCGCCCAGCGCCCCACCCTTTCCGTCCGCTGATCCGCCCGCCGCCTCGTCATCGCTTTTAGTTATGACGAGCGGGCAATTATAAATTTTGTTGTCGGCTCAATTTTTCCTTGCTTGCCTAAGGATTAGCGGTGTTATAGTCGGAAAATCGGTTTTTTCAAGGACCGAATCATAATAAATACATGCAACCACAACCATAAGGGGAACTGATATCTATGGATCAGACGTGCACTCTGGAAGGCTTTCTCACCCGCGTTCAACAGCGCGATCCTCATCAAACCGAATTTGCTCAAGCCGTCCGGGAGGTGATGACCACCCTGTGGCCTTTCCTTGAGGAAAATCCGCGCTATCGTCAGCTTGCTTTGCTGGAACGTCTGGTGGAACCGGAGCGCGTGATCCAGTTCCGCGTGGTGTGGGTGGACGACCGCAATCAGGTCCAGGTCAACCGCGCGTGGCGCGTGCAGTTCAACTCGGCCATCGGCCCGTATAAAGGCGGGATGCGTTTTCACCCGTCGGTTAACCTGTCGATTCTCAAATTCCTTGGCTTCGAGCAGACCTTCAAAAACGCCCTGACCACTCTGCCGATGGGCGGCGGGAAAGGCGGCAGCGATTTCGATCCTAAAGGCAAGAGCGATGGCGAAGTGATGCGTTTCTGCCAGGCGCTGATGACCGAACTCTATCGCCACCTTGGCCCGGATACCGACGTACCGGCGGGCGATATCGGCGTCGGCGGTCGCGAAGTCGGCTTTATGGCCGGAATGATGCGCAAGCTCTCCAACAACAGCGCCTGCGTCTTCACCGGTAAAGGACTCTCCTTTGGCGGCAGCTTGATCCGTCCGGAAGCCACTGGTTACGGCCTGATCTACTTCACCGAAGCGATGCTCAAACGTCACGGCCTCGGCTTCGAAGGCGCTCGCGTGGCGGTCTCCGGCTCCGGCAACGTCGCGCAATACGCCATTGAGAAAGCGATGGAGCTTGGCGCGCGGGTGGTGACGGCCTCCGACTCCAACGGCACCGTCGTTGACGAAGCGGGCTTCACCAAAGAAAAACTGGCCCGCCTGATCGACATTAAAGAGCGTGCCCACGGCCGCGTGGCCGATTACGCCCGCGAATTTGGCCTCACCTATCTTGAAGGCCAGCAGCCGTGGTCAGTGCCGGTGGATATTGCCCTGCCTTGCGCGACCCAGAACGAACTGGACGTCGATGCCGCCCGCCAGCTGATTGCCAATGGCGTCAAGGCCGTGGCGGAAGGCGCCAACATGCCGACCACCATCGCCGCAACCGACCTGTTCCTGGAAGCTGGCGTGCTGTTTGCCCCGGGCAAAGCGGCCAACGCCGGCGGCGTGGCGACTTCCGGTCTGGAGATGGCGCAGAACGCCGCGCGCATGGGCTGGAAAGCGGAAAAAGTGGATGCCCGCCTGCATCACATCATGCTGGATATCCACCACGCTTGCGTGCAGTACGGCGGCGAAGCGAAGCAGACCAACTACGTGCGCGGCGCGAATATCGCCGGTTTCGTGAAGGTTGCGGATGCTATGCTGGCCCAGGGCGTGATTTAACCTCCCCTAACTCCATCCCGGCGGCAGCCCGCCGGGATGCGTCTCACGACGTCATCGTGATCACCACTTTCCCCAGATGCTGACCACTGTCCAGACAGGCATGGGCCTCGGCAATCTCCGCCATCGGGTAGCTGGCGTAGATCAGCGGCTTGCATTTCCCTGCCTCTAGCAGCGGCCAGACGTGGCGGCGCAGCGCCTCGGCAATCTGCTGTTTCTCCGCCGCCGTCCGGCCGCGCATGGTCGAGCCGGTGACGGTGGCTCGCTTGAGCATCAGAGTCTGAATATCAACCTCATGAGCGATTCGCCCGCCCATAAAGCCGATGATGACCAGTCGTCCATCCTTTTTCAGTAGCCCAAGGTTGCGGTTAAAGTAAGGGCCGCCAACAATATCCAGAATGACGTCCACCCCTTCATCGTTGGTCAGCTGGCCGATTTTCTCGGCAAAATCATCGGTTTTGTAGTTAATCGCCGTAGCATAGGGACGTAGCGCAGCAATTTTTTCGTCCTGGCCGACGGTGGCATAGACGGTCATCCCCAGCGCGTGGCACAGCAGGACCGCGGTGGTGCCAATCCCGCTGGCGCCGCCGTGGACCAGAATGCTTTCGCCAGGCTGCAGCTTACCCAGCTGGAAGACGTTCGCCCAGACGGTGAAGAAGGTTTCCGGAATGGCGGCCGCTTCGCTAAAGCTGAGGCCCGCCGGGATCGGCAACGTCTGGCCTGCCGGCACGGCGCAGTATTCGGCATAGCCGCCGCCGTTGGTCAGCGCGCAAACGCGATCGCCGGGCGTAAACGCTGTGACCTGCGCGCCGACCTTAACAACCACGCCCGCCACCTCGAGGCCGGGCACGGGGGTGACGCCCTCAGGCATGGGATACAGACCCTGGCGCTGCAGAATATCCGGCCGGTTGACGCCTGCCGCCTTCACCTCAATGAGCACCTCATGCTCCCCGATGGTGGGGATCTCCCCTTCGCGGATCTGCAATACCTCCGGGCCGCCCGGTTGGCTGATAGCAATATATTTCACGGGTCCTCCTTATCGCCTATGAGAGAAATGGGGCATCGGCCTCAGGAAAAGCGCAGCGGGCATCCCCTGCTCAGGGGCCCCGCGTCCAGGCTCTTCCCGGCTGTTTAGTGTAGACCATTGGCCTGGCTGGCGGAGAAGCGGTGGCCGCGGGGTAACGCATCCTCGCGACCACCGGCGGGTTACTGCGGCGGCGGCGCGGTATCGTCTGCCGCTTTTTTGCCTTTCGGCTTCCCTTTACCTTTGCTGAACGACTTCTTCGCCCCGCCCGGCGCCACCAGGCCGCGGAACTGACGCACCGGCGTGCTGCGCGCCTGATCGATCAGTTGATACAGCGTCCCCACCAGCGGCTGCATAAAGTCCTGATAGCGGCACTGTTTCTCGCTGATCTGCGTCAACACCGACTCCCAGTGGGCGGTCATGTCCGGTCGCCCGGCCATCTCCGGCAGGGAATGAATGAGCGCCCTGCCGGCCTCCGAGGAGTGGATATAGCGCCCCTTTTTGCTCAGGAAACCACGCTTGAACAGCAGCTCGATAATCCCTGCGCGGGTCGCTTCCGTGCCGAGGCCGTCGGTGGCGCGGAGGATCTTCTTCAGATCTTTATCCTGCACGAAGCGGGCAATCCCGGTCATCGCCGACAGCAGCGTGGCGTCGGTAAAGTGGCGCGGCGGCTGGGTCTGACGCTCCACCACCTCGCCCCTCTCGCACAGCAGTTCATCGCCTTTGGCCACCACCGGCAGCGGCGTGCCGTCGTTCTCTTCATCGCGCTCTTTGCTGCCAAGCAGCGTCCGCCAGCCCGCCTCGGCCAGAAAACGCGCCTTGGCGACAAACTTGCCGTTGGCGATCTCAAGATCAATCTGGCATTTGCGGAACACTGCGTCAGGGCAGAACTGCATCAGATACTGGCGGGCGATCAGGGTGTACACCTTCGCTTCGTTATCGGTGAGCTTCACCTGGCTGCTGCGGGCGGTTGGGATAATCGCATGGTGCGCGTCGACCTTTTTATCATCCCAGCAGCGGTTGCGGATCTCCGGATCCACTACCGGCTGCGGCAGCAGGTCCGCCGCATGGACGGCAATCGCATTCAACACCGCATGGCGGCCAGCGAAGTGCTCTTCCGGCAGATAGCGGCTGTCCGAACGCGGATAGGTGATGAGTTTGTGGGTTTCGTACAGCTTCTGGCAGATATCCAGCACGTTCTGCGCGCTGAAGCCGAAACGTTTGGCCGCCTCAATCTGCAGCGCCGACAGCGAGAACGGCAGCGGCGCGGGTTCGGAATCGCGCTTATCGTTATAGCCGGTCACGATTGCCGGCTGGCCTTCGATGCGCTTAACCACATGCTCGGCCAGCGGACGATGCAGCAGGCGCCCTTCTTCATCCTGGTAAGGTTCGCAGGCTTCGCTCGGCACCCAGGTGGCGACAAAACGCTCCTCCTGCGGCGTGACGATATGCGCCTTCACGTCGAAGAAATCTTTGGCGACGAAATTTTCAATCTCTTCATCGCGACGGACCACCAGGCCAAGTACCGGGGTCTGCACCCGCCCCACCGAGAGCACCCCCTGATAGCCGGCGTTGCGCCCCAGCAGGGTGTAGGCGCGGGTCATATTGATGCCGTACAGCCAGTCGGCGCGGGCCCGCGCCAGCGCCGACACGCAGAGCGGCACGAACTCGCTGTTGGCGCGCAGACGGTTGATCGCCCGCTCCACCGCCTGCGGGTTGAGATCGTTAATCAGACAGCGCTGCACCTGCTGACGCTTCTCTGGCGCCAGCTGCAGGTAGTCGAGTACTTCGTCCACCAGCAGCTGCCCTTCTCTGTCCGGGTCGCCGGCGTGGATAACCTCCTCGGCGTCGCCGAGCAGGCGCTTGATGACATTCAGCTGTTTGGTGACCGAGGGCTTTGGCTGCAGCTGCCATTTCTCCGGCACAATCGGCAGATCGTTGAGATTCCACCGGGCATAGCGGCTGTCGTAGATGTCCGGCTGCGCCTGCTCCAGCAGGTGGCCGATACACCAGGTGACCACCTGCCCGTTGCCGCACTCAATATAGCCATCGCCTTTGCGGTGCGGTTTAGGCAACACATCGGCGATAGCCCGACCGAGACTCGGTTTTTCTGCAATAAACAACCGCATCGAATCAACGGATCTCGATCATGGGTCGCCCGCCGCGGGCGGTCACCAGCTCGCCGATGGCGGCCAGCTTAATGCCGAACTCCGCCGCGGCGGCCTGAACTTCCGCCTCCGCCTCCGGGGTCACCGCCAGCAGCAGGCCGCCGGAGGTCTGCGGATCGCACAGCAGATCCCGCCACTCCGTCGGCATCTCGCCCATGAGATGGCCGTAGCTGGCAAAGTTGCGCCCGGTGCCGCCCGGCACCGCGCCGGCGGCGATATAGTCCTCCACCCCCGGCAGTTTTGGGATGTCGGCATAGCGCAGCTGCGCCTGCACGCCGGCCCCGCGGCACACCTCGCTGAGGTGGCCGAGCAGGCCAAAGCCGGTGACGTCGGTCATCGCCTTCACCCCGTCGATGGCGGCAAACGCGGCGCCGGCGAGGTTCATCTGGCACATGGTCTCCGTCGCTAACCCTTGATGCTCTGGCTTGAGCAGCGATTTTTTCTCTGCAGTGGTCAGTACGCCGATCCCCAGCGGTTTGGTGAGATACAGTTTGCAGCCCGCCTGGGCGGTGCTGTTTTTCTTGATGCGCTCGGTGGGCACCACGCCGGTGACCGCCAGACCGAAGATCGGCTCCGGGGCGTCAATGGAGTGGCCGCCCGCCAGCGCGATCCCCGCCTGCTGGCAGGCAAAGCGCCCGCCCTCCACCACTTCGCGAGCGATTTCCGGCGCCAGGGTGTTGATCGGCCAGCCGAGGATGGCAATCGCCATAATCGGTTTCCCGCCCATAGCGAAAATATCGCTGATGGCGTTGGTGGCGGCGATGCGGCCAAAGTCGAACGGGTTATCGACAATCGGCATAAAGAAATCGGTGGTGCTGACGATCGAGGTGCCATTACCGAGATCGTAAACGGCGGCATCATCGCTGGTTTCGTTGCCGACAAGCAGGTTTGGGTCGACAAACTTCGCCTGCTCGCTATGCAGGATAGTTTCCAGCACTTTCGGGGAAATTTTACAACCACAACCGGCTCCGTGGCTGTATTGCGTTAAACGAATGGCTTGCTCGCTCATGGACATCTCCTGTCATTGCAATCCCGCTATGTTAGCGCCCAAACGCCAGGGTGGTAAGTACGACAGTCTGAAATCGCGTATGGTTGCTCATTAAGCAGACAAAAAGCCGTTTTTGCGAGACGCGACAATTTTTTCCCGACCATTTTCACTTTTACTTAAAGATGACAGAAATGTGACAGCACAGGACTGTCTTCTCTGGAATGATTATGACGTAAGGAAATTCTAATGAAAAAGCGTGTTCTTGCCCTTTGCCTGGCCAGTTTCTTCTCCGTTAACGCCTTTGCTCTGGTTCCCCCCGGGAACGATGTCACCACCAAGCCCGATCTCTACTATCTGACCAATGCCCAGGCCATCGACAGCCTGGCGCTGTTGCCACCACCGCCGGCGGTGGGCAGTATCGCATTTTTAAACGATCAGGCGATGTATGAGCAAGGACGTCTGCTGCGCAATACCGAGCGCGGGAAGCTGGCGGCAGAGGATGCCAACCTCAGCGCGGGCGGCGTGGCCAACGCCTTCTCCAGCGCCTTTGGTTCGCCGATTACCGAGAAAGACGCGCCGCAGCTTCACAAACTGCTGACCAATATGATTGAAGACGCCGGCGACCTGGCGACCCGCAGCGCGAAAGAGAAATACATGCGCATTCGCCCGTTTGCGTTCTATGGCGTCTCCACCTGCAACACCACCGAACAGGACAAGCTGGCGAAAAACGGCTCTTACCCGTCCGGGCATACCTCTATCGGCTGGGCCACCGCCCTGGTGCTGGCGGAGATCAACCCGCAGCGGCAAAACGAAATTTTGAAGCGCGGCTATGAGCTCGGCGAGAGCCGGGTGATCTGCGGCTATCACTGGCAGAGCGATGTCGATGCGGCGCGCATCGTCGGCTCCGCGGTGGTCGCTACGCTGCACACCAACCCGGCCTTCCAGCAGCAGTTGCAGAAAGCCAAAGATGAATTCGCGAAAAGGCAGAAGTAACGTCATCGCCGTTGCATTCCCGGATGCGGCGCCTGGCGCGTCTTGTCCGGGCTACAAAAACCGCGATTGATTCGAATGGTAGGGGTTGTAGGCCGGGTCAGGCGCCAGCCGCCACCCGGCAACATCAAGGGTACCGTCCCTGATTTTCTCGTCCGGCGGCGCTACGCTTGCCGGGGCGACGGGATTAAGACCGGCCCTCTTCAATGTAGATACTTTTATCGATATGCAATTTTCTTAATCCGGGAAAAGCGTTGTCGCATGTGATTTCAGTGCACATTGCGCTCCCGGTTAATCGTCTGCGTTATGTCACTCATGGCGCCGGGAGCGCACAGGGGGCGGCCAGTCGCCGCCGCCCCCTGTACCCCCGGGCTCCGGCCAGC
>NZ_MJDM01000004.1:221170-258456 GCF_008452795.1 Klebsiella sp. AqSCr | reverse complement strand
ATCGCTGAGACGTTCCCGGAAGGCCGGGGCAGCCCGCATGGATGCGGGCTGAGGGCCGTGTTTTGCACGGACGCTGCCTCGGCCCGACCCAAAGCCTGCAGGGATAAGTCGAAGGCACCGCGCAGCGGCGATGTTGCTGGCCGGAGCCCGGGGGTACAGGGGGCGGCGGCGACTGGCCGCCCCCTGTGCGCTCCCTGCACCATGACTGCCATAACGCAGACAATTAACCGGGAGCGCAATCGGCCCGGAAGTAACATAGAAGCTGTAGCCCTGCTAAGCGCAGCGCGAACAGGGACATTTCCGGTTGCGCCGTTATTTTGCCGGGTGGCGGCTGGCGCCTTACCCGGCCTACGGTCCGCGTCATGTTTAGCCTTCCCCCCTCTCCCCGCCGGGAAGAGGGATTGCCTCAGGCGCTGGCGCCGTCCAGCCGCGCCACTTGCTCCGCGCTCAGGCTCAGCGCCGCCGCGCGGGCAAAACTCTCCACCTGAGCCACGCTGGTGGCGCTGGCGATCGGCGCGGTCACCCCTTCGCGGCCGATCAGCCACGCCAGGGCCACCTCAGCCGGCTTCGCGCCCTGCTCGTCCGCGACCGCCGCCAGGGTATCGATAATCCGCATGCCGCGCGGATTCAGGTACTTACCAATCCCGCTTCCGCGCTGGCTCTGTGTCAGATCCGACGGCTGGCGGTACTTACCGGTTAAGAACCCCGAGGCCAGGCTGTAGTAGGTCACCACCCCGATATCGCGGCTGACGCAGAGATCGCACAGCGCGCCTTCAAACGCAGAGCGGTGGTAGAGGTTATATTCCGGCTGCAGCACCTGCCACGCAGGCAAGCCGCCCTTACGCGCCACCTCCAGCGCCCCCGCCAGCTGCATCGCATCGAGGTTAGAGGCCCCCATCGCGCGGATTTTTCCGGCCTGCTGCAGGCTGTGGAAGGCCTCCAGCGTTTCCGCCACCGGGGTTTGCGGATCCGGCCAGTGGGAGAAGTAGAGGTCGATATAATCGGTATTCAGGCGACGCAGAGAGTCGTCAACCGCCTGTTGGATCCAGGCTTTGCTGAGCCCTTTATGGCCGGGGAGGCCGAGATCGGAGCCGACTTTGGTGAAAATTTTGACTTTATCACGCATGCCGGGGCGCGCCTGTAGCCAGCGGCCGATTATGGTTTCAGATTCGCCGCCCTGGTTGCCCTCCGCCCAGCGGGAATAAACATCCGCCGTATCGATAGCGTCAAAACCGTGGTCAACGAAAGCATCAAGAAGAGCAAAACTGGTTTTTTCATCGATGGTCCAGCCAAAGACGTTGCCGCCAAAGACTAATGGGGCGATGGAAAATCCGGTTTTGCCCAAAGGACGTGTCATCATGCCGAGTACTCCTTAGCTTATATTCTGCTTCCCTCAGGTAACCACAGGGGTCAGGAGAGGAGGTCGATTGGATAATCAGAAAAGGAATCTTACGGCGGGCGCTCCACGCCCGCAGGTACACTCTGACATTATGTCCCGGAATAAACATCAAAGCTAAAATATTTGCCAGCTAATTTTTTATAGGTGCCGTCGGCAAGAATCTTCGCAATCGCGCCGTTAATTTCCTGACGCAGCGCCTCATCGTCTTTACGCAAACCTATCGCCGCCCCGGCGCCAAACAGCGTATCGTCCTGCAGATGGCCGCCGACAAAGGCGAATTCTTTACCCTGCGGCTGCTGCAGGAAGCTGTAGTCGGCCATCATCCCGGAGAGCACCGCGCCGTCGATGCGCCCCGACTCCAGGTCACGCACCACGCTATCGGCCCCCTGGTAGGCCACAATGTTTATCCCCTGCGGCCGCCAGTGCTGGTTAACATACGTCTCCTGCGCCGAGCCCTGCTCCACGCCGATGGTTTTGCCCTTCAGCTGTTCCGGCGTATTGCCTTGCAGGGTATTTTTACGCGCCACGAGGAACACCGGCCCGTTATACAACTTGTCGCTAAAGGCAATCTGCGCTTTGCGCTTCTCGGTCATGTACATCCCGGAAAGGATCGCGTCGAATTTACGCGCCTTCAGCGCCGGGATAATGCCGTCGAAATTGCTTTCCACCCACACGCATTTCGCCTGCAGCTGCTGACAAATGGCGTTGCCTAAATCGATATCAAACCCCGCCAGCTTGCCCTGCGGATCTTTCCATTCAAACGGCGCGAAAGTCGGGTCGACGCCGAAGCGGATCTCCTTTCCCCCTTCGGCCAGCGCCGACGTCGACGCCATTAATGCCAGCCATAGCAACAGTGATTTTTTCATTCGCGTTCTTCTCCAGAGATTAGCGACAGTGTTTTTCCACCAGACGGGCGAACAGCGTCGCGCCGATGGTGATAATGTCATCGTTAAAGTCGTAGCCGGGGTTGTGCACCATGCAACCGCCCTTCTCCCCTTTCTCGCCATTGCCGAGCAGGAAGTAGCTGCCAGGGCGTTCACGCAGCATAAAAGCGAAATCCTCGCTGGCGTTCATCGGCGAGACCGACTCCAGGACCCCTTCGCGGCCAAACACCTCCAGCGCCAGCGCCCGGGCGAAATCGGTCTCTTCAGGACTGTTGGTTAATACCGGATAGGAGTCGTAAACCTCCACTACGCTGCTGGCGCCATAGCTTTTGGCGGTAAAGTCAGCGAGCTCGTGAATACGCTTGATCAGCAGGTCGCGGATTTCCGGCTTCATCGCCCGCACGCTCAGCTCCATCACCGCGCTCTCCGGAATGACGTTGGAGGCGATACCGGCCTGGAAGGTGCCGACGCTGACCACTGCCGTTTCCCCCGGCGGCACGTTGCGCGCCACAATGCTCTGCAGGGCCATCACCAGCGCCGCACCGGCGACGATCGGGTCGACGGTGCGCTCGGGGTGGGCGCCGTGGCCGCCGTAGCCGGTAATCGTGATTTTGACGGTGTCCGCCGAGGCCATGAAGTTGCCGGCGTAGAAGCCCAGCTTGCCTACAGGCAGGCCTGGCATGTTGTGCAAGCCAAAGATGCGTTCGCAGGGGAACTGCTCGAACAGGCCGTCTTTAATCATTAAATCCGCGCCGCCGATAGCCTCTTCCGCCGGCTGAAAAATCAGATGCACCGTGCCGTTGAACTGACAGGCCGGCGAGGCGATATATTTCGCCGCCGCCAGCAGAATGGTGGTGTGACCGTCATGGCCGCAGGCGTGCATTTTTCCTGGCGCCGTGCTGGCCCAGGGTAAACCGGTGGTTTCCTCGATCGGCAGGGCATCCATATCGGCGCGTAAACCGATGGTGCGCGGAGAATCGCCTTTGCTCAGGCTGCCGACCACGCCGGTCTTGCCGAGACCGCGCGTCACCTGATAGCCCCACTCCGTCAGCTTGCTGGCGACCAGTTCGCTGGTATTAAACTCTTCAAGACTTAATTCCGGATTGGCATGTAAATAATGACGGATAGAAATCATTTCCGCTTCCGTCGCTTTAATTTCTGGAATTACATAATCACTCATGCCGCTCTCCGGGAAATAAATTAAGGACTTATCACGGTATCGCGATGAAAAGTTTATGCAAGCAGCATTTCTAATACCTGGAATGGACGCATCTTATTTAATAATTCACTCATCACAGCGCAATGAATAATCAAAATAGTGCAATTAAAAAATAAAAGTTTATTTTTTTGAGGATTTCCCGTTATTTACCCTACCCTGCACGGCCACATCCAGCGTTATATAAAATAAACGGGCAGGCAATTACAGAGGCTTTTCCTTCTCGCAATCGTTGCGCTGGCGGGCTGCAGCGCGCCGATCGCCGCCTCCACCAGCGGCGTGGCGTCAGATACCGCCTCGTTGTCCTCGAAGGTCAACGTTTATCATCTGACCGAAAAAGAACTGTCCACCCAGGCAACGATCAATGGTTATAAATACTGGCCGGATGCTGCGCTGGATCCGTAGCTTTCCGCGAGTGCGCCATCGCCGGAAAAGGCTTTCCCGGATCCAGCGATGGCGCAGCGGCAGGTTTAGTGGCCGAGGGCGCCGCTCACCAGAATCGAGGTGATGATCCCGGTCGCCGCGGCGATCAGCACATAGTTACCGTCGATATAGGACCAGTGATGGCCTTCCGGCGGGGGCGGCAGGCCGCGGTCGCTCCAGTCGCGGACGCGATATTCATCGCCACGGAACGGCGCCGGAGCCGGGTGGCCTTTGCGGAAATCGTTCCCGCGCCAGGCGAAATGGTCCTGCTCATGACGTGCCAGATCGCGTTTGTCATGGCCGTCGCGATCCGGGCCACGCTGGTCATGGTCGCCCTGATGATGCGCGTCAGGTCCGCCCTGCGGTGCATGCCCGTCATGGTCCGGACCGTTCTGCCACACCGTGGGTTGCCCCGGACGATGGCCGTCGTTCGGGCCATCGGCAAAGGCCGGGACGCTCAGCACACAGGATAAAATTACTGCCAGAGAAATCATCTTTTTCATGGTACACCTCCTGATTCAGCTCCTTTGTACCGGGCAAATGTGAAGAAAGAGTGAGTAACTGGTTAACCAGGACGATTCCTGGCATCGGCTGTCGGGAAGAGGTTGTGCTGATGGCGGGGCAATAAAAAAGGCCGCTTTCGCGACCTTTATTCAGACAGGTAAAAGGACTTATTCAGTCACTTTATTTTTTAACTCTTCGGCGCCGGTTTTGGTTTTATCCCAGCCCTTTTCCGCACCGGATTTGGTGGCGTTCCAGCCTTTTTCACTGACCTCTTTGGTCTTATCCCACCCCTTCTCGGTGCCTTCTTTGGTCTTGTTCCAGGTTTTCTGCGCGCCTTCGCTCACCTGGCTGCCGACGCTGTCCTGCTTGCCTTCGGCGGCGTGTTTCGCCTTCAGCTGCTGCTCTTCGCCCTCGTGCTGGGCCTGATGCAGCTTCTCTTTAGCGGTGTTGGCGTTGGCATTCGCCGCCGCGACGGTATCATCTGTTGCATGTGTTGTCGCAGCAAAAACCGGAGCCGCAACCAGAATAGCCGATAACGCAATCATTGCTTTTTTCATAATATCCTCTCTCACGTGTCGTGTTATGAGTCGCATTCAGGATGGCACAACGAACCGGGGATGACATTAGGAATTAGCCTGAAAAACGTCTTCGACCTCCAGCCTTGGCAGAAAATGCTGCCGCCTCGCGCGCCCTGTCGGCGTTGGCATAATTTCCAACATTTTTGTTACATTTTATGAAATTTGCCCTTGATATACTTGCCGTTGACGTTTACTCGAGAATAATTCTCAGAATCATTATATTTATAAATTGGCAAACGGAACTCATTTTATGGCAAGAAAATCAGTAAGATCGCTGTTACTTACTGCGCTGCTCGCGACGCCCCTCCTCAGCTATGCAACCCAATATCCCCTGACGGTCACGGACCTTGACGGCCGGCAGGTCACCCTCGCCAAAGAGCCGCAGCGTATTATTTTGCAGGATGGCCGCGACATTATGACCCTCGCCCTGCTGGATCGGGACAATCCGTTTAAACGGCTGGTGGCATGGAATAATCTGGCGAAAAAGCAGGATGTTGCCACCTGGCAGATGCTGAAAACGACGTGGCCCCAGTCGGCCACGATCCTTGACATGGGCTTCAGCGATAAAGGGAACGTCGATCTTGAAAGCGTCATCGCCCGTCAGCCGGATCTGATGATCGCCCAGCTGCGCGCCAGGCCAGCGCTGATGGAGAGCGGCGTCATCGACAAGCTCAGCGCCCTCCACGTTCCGGTGCTGTTTGTCGACTATGAGATCGCCCCGGCGAAAGATACCGCCCCCAGCATCGACCTGCTGGGCAAAGTCCTTAACCGCGAGAGCCAGGCCAAAGCCTTTACCGATTACTATAGTCAGCAGCTGCAGACGATTCGCCAGAAAACCGCGGCCATCACGCCGAAGGCCAACGTCTTCGTGGAAGCGCTGGCCGGCAACAGCGACGCCTGCTGCTTTACTCATGGCCACAGCGGCTGGGGCGGGCTGGTGGAGGCGGTCGGGGCGAACAATATCGGTTCGCAGCTGCTGCCGGGCGCCTCCGGGTTCGTTTCGCTGGAGAAAATCATCAGCATGAAGCCCGACGCCTGGATCATGACCGGCTCGAAGCGCGGCAACAGCCAGGTGCTGCCCCTGGGTTATGCGGTTAAGCCAGAGGCGGTGAAGGCCCAGGCGCAGATCCTGCTGGCGCGACCTGGGGTCAGCCAGATCCCGGCGGTACAGGAAAAGCGGGCCTATGGCGTTTATCACCACTTCTATAACCACCCGTGGAATATTGTCGGCATGGAATACCTGGCGAAAGATATCTACCCGCAGGCCTTCGGCGATCTCAACCCGGATGAGACGTACCATTATATCGTGCGCCATTTCACCGACCTGCCGGACCAGCCGTTCGTCTTCTCCTGGCAGCAGAGCGAGTAATCCGGCATGCGTTTAACCTCCGACTCCGTGCTCGACGGGCTGCCCGCCGGGACCTCTGGCGTGATGAATGATTATCGCCGTATCGTGCGTCGCCGTCTGCTGCTGATCCTCCTGCTGGCGCTGTTGATTGTCGCGTCACTGCTACTCGATTTTATGCTCGGCCCCTCCGGTCTGCCGCTGCAGAGCCTGTGGCAGACGTTAACCGATCCGGCCAGCGCCGATCCGGGCACGCGCGCCATCGTCTGGGATATCCGCCTGCCCTATGCGGTGATGGCGATTATCGTCGGTCTGGCGCTGGGACTGGCCGGCGCCGAAATGCAGACCATCCTCAATAACCCGCTGGCCAGCCCGTTTACCCTCGGCGTCTCCTCGGCTGCGGCGTTTGGCGCCGCGCTGGCGATTGTGCTCGGTATTGGCCTGCCCGGTATTCCCGGCCAGTGGTTTATCTCGGCCAACGCCTTTATCTTCGCCCTGCTGGCGGCCCTGCTGCTGGACGGCATCACCCGCTGGACCCAGGTGGCCACCTCCGGCGTCATTCTGTTCGGCATCGCGCTGGTCTTTACCTTTAACGCTCTGGTCTCGATGCTGCAGTTCATCGCCAACGAAGACACGCTGCAGGGGCTGGTGTTCTGGACCATGGGCAGCATCGATCGCGCCTCCTGGAGCAAAGTCGCCATCCTGCTGGTCGCCCTGGCGCTGGTGATGCCCCTGTCGCTGCGCAGCGCGTGGAAGCTGACCGCCCTGCGGTTGGGCGAGGACCGGGCCATCAGCTTTGGCATTAACGTTCGCCGTCTGCGCCTGACCACGCTGCTGCGGATCAGCATTCTGTCAGCGCTTTCGGTGGCCTTTGTCGGGCCAATCGGCTTTATCGGCCTGGTGGCGCCGCATATTGCGCGGATGCTCTTCGGCGAAGATCATCGCTTTTACCTGCCCGCCAGCGCGCTGATCGGCGCCCTGGTGCTCTCCCTGGCCTCCATCGCCTCGAAAAACCTGATCCCGGGGGCCATTATTCCGGTGGGGATCGTCACTTCCCTGGTCGGGGTCCCGTTCTTTTTGAGCATCATTTTACGTCATCGGGGGCAGGTATGAGCGACCAGACATTATCCGGGCTGTCGCTGTCTCACTTCAGCGCCGGCTACCCCAGACGCAAGGTGATCGAGAACCTGACGGTTCCCCATCTGCCGCGAGGGAAAATCACCGCGCTGCTGGGGCCAAACGGCAGCGGTAAATCAACGTTAATGCGGGCGATGGCGGGTCTGGGCCCCTGCCGCGGCGAGCTGCTGCTGGAGGGGGAAAATCTGCTGACGCAGCCGTTCTCACGTCGCGCAGAGCAGGTGGTCTATCTTCCGCAGACGCTGCCCGCCGGCGTGCATCTGCATGTGCTGGAGTCGATTATCGTTGCCCAGCGCGCCGCCGGAGGACGCCACAGTCCGCAGCGCCAGGAGGAAGTGATGGCGCTGCTGCGACAGCTGGGGATTGCCCATCTGGCGATGAGCTACCTCGATCAGCTCTCCGGCGGGCAAAAGCAGCTGGTGGGTCTCGCCCAGTCGCTGATCCGCCAGCCGCGCCTGCTGCTGCTCGACGAACCGCTCAGCGCCCTTGACCTCAACTACCAGTTTCACGTGATGGATCTGGTGCGCCGGGAGACCCGGCGGCGCAACATCGTGACCCTGGTGGTGGTGCACGACATCAATATTGCCCTGCGTCACGCCGACCACGTGCTGATGCTCAAGGCGGGCCAGCTGCTCGGCGACGGCACCCCGGCCGCGGTCATCACCCCCGAGACTCTGGCGGCCGTCTATGGGGTGCGCGGGCGTATTGAACCCTGTTCGCAGGGGGTGCGGCAGGTGATTATTGACGGCCTGGTGGACAGCGAGGCCTGACCGCGGCGCGGGGCGGTTCGTCCGCCCCGCGCCCGCCGGCTTAGTGATCGAGATAGATATAGTTTTCCCAGCTTTTCATACGGATCAGGATCTTCCTGATCAGCGACAGCTCTTTCAGATGATCCGAGTAGACCGCCGCCTCGAGGGTAGCCCCCTGCGGTAGAGCGTATTCGGCAAATCGCGGATCGGTCACCTTCAGCACCACCAGCGCCCGGCCATGGGTATTGAGCGCGTCTGTGGTCAGCAATTTGCCCTGCCCCTGGAACTGGCTCTCGCCAATCGCCGGCAGCACGTCGGCCACTTCTCCGCGAAAGACGGTGCCCGGGATAGCCGGAAACATCAGCTCCGCGGGCTCGCCTTTGTGCAGACGCTGCAGGGCGTTCTGGCGAAATGCCGCGACGTACTCCCGCGAGGCGGCGCCCTCCACCGGCACAAAGGTCATCAGCGGGATCATCCCCAGCGCAGTGGACATGGTGCCCGGCCGTAAGCCGACGGTACTGACATAGCCATCCTCCGGGGCGCGGACGACGGTGTTCTCCAGCTGAAACTGCGCCTTTTGCAGCTGCGCCAGCAGGGAGGCCACGGTGGTGTTTTTGCCCTTCACCACCGAGTCCAGCGCATTACGCGCCTGAACCACCTTCGCCTGAGCCGCGCTGACGCTGGCTTCATCGGCTTTCCACGTCTGCAGACGGGTATCAACCATTTGATCGGAGAAGGCGCCCTGGGCATGGCCCTCCCGATAGCGGGCATACTCCCGCCGCGACTGGTCGCGCTGGGCCACCGCACGGCTCAGCTCGGCCTGCGCCTGGCTTAACGCCGCGTTTAAGGAGAGCGCATCCTGACTGGCTGCTTTTATCTGCGCCTGCAGATCGTCCACTTTCGCCTGGAACGGCGTCGGGTCGAGGGTAAACAGCACATCGCCCTTATGCAGCATCTGGTTAGGCTTCACCGGTACGCTCTGCACCCGGCCGCGTACCTGCGACACAATCGGCACGGTGCGAAACACCTGGTTACCGACGTCGGTATAAGGGAAGTTGTAGTTCATCCCGAAGATCACCGCGCCAATCAGGGCGATACCGCCGAGCACCGCCGTCGGCACGGTCCACTTATTGAGCGGGATGCGAAAAACTTTAAACACCACGATGCATAGCGCGGCGTAGGCCAGCAACATTAACGTTTCCATTATTTTGCCTCCTTCGCTTTCAGAACGTCCACCTCGCGCTGGACCTGTTCCAGCTGCTGGACCACCGTTTCCAGACGCTGATGCAGCGCCTGCTGCTCGTCGGCAATGTGGCGCATCCCCCATCCGCGGTCTTCGCGCCACAGCGTCGCCCAGATCCATAACAAGGGCCACAGCGCGTGGAGGGTAAATAAGCTGACCCAACCGGCATAATGAATCGCATCCTGATGAGGATGACGCCGCTCTTTGGCGATTTCATAAGGAATATCGTGAATAACAATCACGCCATAAAAAAGTATTAAGGCCACGGCGATCAGAATGGCCAGCGCCACATAGTCCAGGGTCATAAAATAACTCCAGAGTGCAAGGTTAAATAAATAAAACAGCCAGATTCAGGCGTAACGGGGCCGGGGGAAAAATCGCGCTTAGCGCTTTCCCTGGCGGTAATAGCAACGTGATGGCGTGAATCTGCCGAATCGGATTTAGAATTTCTCAGGAATATGACGGTCGATGGAGATCAGCTTGCCTTTTTTCACCGTGATATATCCCCCCTCGCGCAGCGCGGCCAGCACCTGGTACACATAGCTGCGCGAGAGATTGGTTCGTTTAATAATAAATGCCGACAGGCTCTCATGCTGACCCCCATCAATTTCGCCGCGATATAAATAGCGCGACAGCATCGATTTAATGGTCTGAAAGCTGGTCTGGCTGCCGCGTTCATAGTGGGCATCAAGGGCAAATATGCCCATATAGGCCAGGATCGTGGTCAGCTCTTGCATATAGCCCGGCGACGAATGAAAGAATATTCGCTCAAAATCGCTGGCGGTTATTTTCGCCAGCTGGCACTCGCCCAGACACTGATAATAGAGCGCGACCGACGGACAATAATGTTCCAGTAATCCTAACGGCATATGCGCGATAACAATCCCGACCAGGTTCTGCTCATCGCCAAAGGCCAATGTCATTTGCCCCTGCAGCAGAAAGTAGAGATAGCCCGGCTGCGGAATAAAGCCCTGGTCTTTGCCCAAACTCAGCGTTTCACTGCAGGCGATCACCGCCGGCAGATGCGTAGTCAGCGTCAGCTTCTGGTACCGATCGTAAATATCGCCAAAACTGGGGTTCATCGCGCTACGCACTCCTTTACCTTTGGCCACCGCGGCGGGGCTAACCGCGACCTGGTGAACTATACCTAAGCGGGTGGGGAAGGAAAAGTCCAGATCTGGAGTGGCGAAATATTCCGCCTGGCTCACATTTTTTACCCTCGCCTCCCTGTTTCGTGACCCAATCGTTCCGCTTACCGGTGGGCTGTGCTTTAATGAGCTAAACCGGTTTAATAAAGTTTAGCTTAGAGGAGCTTGTCGTATGAATGGAAAAATCTGGGTACTCGGCGATGCGGTCGTCGATCTCCTGCCCGATGGAGAGGGCCGCCTGCTGCAATGCCCCGGCGGCGCGCCGGCCAACGTGGCGGTCGGTGTGGCGCGGCTCGGCGGTGACAGCGGGTTTATCGGCCGCGTCGGCGACGATCCCTTCGGCCGTTTTATGCTTCACACCCTGGCGCAGGAGCAAGTGGATGTGAACTATATGCGCCTCGATGCGGCGCAGCGCACCTCCACGGTGGTGGTCGATCTCGATAGCCACGGGGAGCGCACCTTTACCTTTATGGTCCGTCCGAGCGCCGACCTGTTCCTTCAGCCCGAGGATCTCCCGCCGTTTGCCGCCGGTCAGTGGCTGCACGTCTGCTCCATCGCTCTCAGCGCGGAGCCGAGCCGCAGCACGACATTCGCGGCGATGGAGGCGATAAAGCGCGCCGGGGGCTATGTCAGCTTCGACCCCAATATCCGCAGCGACCTGTGGCAGGATCCGCAGGACCTTCGCGACTGTCTCGACCGGGCGCTGGCCCTCGCCGACGCCATAAAACTTTCGGAAGAGGAGCTGGCGTTTATCAGCGGCAGCGACGACATCGTCAGCGGCATCGCCCGGCTGAACGCCCGCTTCCAGCCGACGCTACTGCTGGTGACCCAGGGTAAAGCGGGGGTCCAGGCCGCCCTGCGCGGGCAGGTTAGCCACTTCCCTGCCCGCCCGGTGGTGGCCGTCGATACCACCGGCGCCGGCGATGCCTTTGTCGCCGGGCTACTCGCCGGCCTCGCCGCCCACGGTATCCCGGACAACCTCGCAGCCCTGGCTCCCGACCTCGCGCTGGCGCAAACCTGCGGCGCGCTGGCCACCACCGCCAAAGGCGCCATGACCGCCCTGCCCTACAAGGACGATCTTCAGCGCTCGCTGTGATCCCCTTGGGCCGGTTAACGGCCCACTTTGCTGGCGACATCACAATTCTTAAACCGGTTTAGCAATTTTTATTTTCACCGCGTTACCGACATGTTTACCATATCAACTAAACCGGTTTAGCAAACATTAGCACACTCACTGATTTACCTTTGGATGTCACCAACATGTATAAAAAACGGAAGTTAGCCATTCTTATTGCTTTGCTAACCGGCACCGCCGCCGCCCATGGGCAGACAGACCTGAACAGCATTGAAGCGCGTCTCGCCGCCCTGGAAAAACGCCTGCAGGACGCCGAGACCCGCGCCAGCACTGCCGAAAGCCGCGCCGCCTCAGCGGAGCAGAAAGTTCAGCAGTTAACCCAGCAGCAGCAGCAAACCCAGGCCACCACCCAGCAGGTGGCCAGGCGCACCACTCAACTGGAAGAAAAAGCCGAACGGCCCGGCGGCTTTGAGTTCCACGGCTATGCGCGTTCCGGGGTGATCATGAACGACTCGGCCGCCAGTACCAAATCCGGCGCTTATATGACCCCCGCCGGGGAGACCGGCGGCGCCATTGGTCGCCTGGGCAACCAGGCCGACACCTATGTGGAAATGAACCTCGAACATAAACAGACCCTGGACAACGGGGCGACCACCCGTTTCAAAGTGATGGTGGCCGACGGACAGACCACCTATAACGACTGGACGGCAAGCAGCAGCGACCTGAACGTACGCCAGGCGTTCGTCGAGCTGGGCAATCTGCCGACCTTCGAAGGCCCGTTCAAAGGCTCGACCCTGTGGGCCGGGAAACGCTTTGACCGCGACAACTTCGACATCCACTGGATTGACTCGGATGTGGTGTTCCTCGCCGGGACCGGCGGCGGGATCTACGACGTGAAATGGAACGACAGCCTGCGCAGCAACTTCTCGTTATACGGCCGCAACTTTGGCGATATCGCCGACAGCAGCAACAGCGTGCAGAACTATATCGTCAGCATGAATAACTTTGCCGGCCCGGTGCAGATGATGGTCAGCGGGATGCGGGCGAAAGATAATGACGACCGCCAGGACGCGAACGGCAATCTGGTGAAAGGCGATGCCGCTAACACCGGGGTTCATGCCCTGCTGGGCCTGCACAATGAGAGCTTCTATGGCCTGCGCGACGGGACCAGCAAAACGGCCCTGCTGTACGGCCACGGGCTGGGCGCCGAGGTTAAAGGCATCGGCTCCGACGGCGCGCTGCGCCCGGGGGCCAATACCTGGCGCTTCGCCAGCTATGGCACTACGCCGCTGAGCGATCGCTGGTTTATTGCCCCGGCCGTGCTGGCGCAGAGCAGTAAAGATCGTTATGTCGATGGCGACAGCTATCAGTGGGCCACCCTCAACCTGCGTCTGATTCAGGAAGTGACGCAGAACTTCGCCCTCGCCTGGGAGGGCAGCTATCAGTACATGGATCTGCAGCCTGAAGGCTACAACGATCGCCATGCGGTCAATGGCAGCTTCTACAAGCTGACCTTCGCCCCGACCTTCAAGGTGGGCAGCATCGGCGACTTCTTCTCGCGGCCGGAGATCCGCTTCTATACATCGTGGATGGACTGGAGCAAAAAACTGGACAACTACGCCAACGATGACGCGTTAGGCAGCAACGGATTCAAATCGGGCGGCGAATGGTCGTTCGGTATGCAAATGGAGACCTGGTTCTGACGGCCACCGGGGCGACAGGGTAAATAACACATAAATATAAGGTTCGCGGCGCCTGCCACGGCTGGCGCCGCCCACGCCATATCATCATGCATTTAGAGGGTACTATGGATTTTGAACAGATTTCCCGCTCACTGCTTCCCCTGCTGGGCGGCAAGGAAAATATCGCCAGCGCCGCGCACTGCGCCACCCGCCTGCGGCTGGTGCTGGTCGACGACGCGCTCGCCGATCAGCAGGCGATTGGCAAAATCGACGGGGTGAAAGGCTGCTTTCGCAATGCCGGACAGATGCAGATCATCTTCGGCACCGGGGTGGTCAATAAAGTCTATGCCGCCTTTATCCAGGCCGCAGGCATCAGCGAATCGAGCAAATCCGAAGCCGCCGACCTGGCGGCGAAAAAGCTGAACCCGTTCCAGCGCATCGCCCGCCTGCTGTCCAACATCTTCGTGCCGATTATTCCGGCCATCGTCGCCTCCGGCCTGCTGATGGGCCTGCTGGGGATGGTGAAAACCTACGGTTGGGTCGACCCGAGCAACGCTCTCTATATCATGCTGGATATGTGCAGTTCGGCGGCGTTTATCATTCTGCCGATCCTGATCGGCTTTACCGCCGCCCGCGAATTTGGCGGTAACCCCTATCTGGGCGCGACCCTCGGCGGGATCCTCACCCATCCGGCGCTGACCAACGCCTGGGGCGTCGCCGCCGGCTTCCACACCATGAATTTCTTCGGCATCGAAGTGGCGATGATCGGCTACCAGGGCACCGTCTTCCCGGTGCTGCTGGCGGTGTGGTTTATGAGCATGGTCGAGAAGCGGCTGCGCCGCGTGATCCCTGACGCGCTGGACCTGATCCTCACTCCGTTCCTGACGGTGATTATCTCCGGCTTTATCGCCCTGCTGCTGATCGGCCCGGCCGGTCGCGCGCTCGGCGACGGCATTTCGTTTATCCTCAGCACGCTTATCAGCCACGCCGGCTGGCTGGCGGGCCTGCTGTTCGGCGGCCTCTATTCGGTGATCGTTATTACCGGTATCCATCACAGCTTCCATGCCATCGAGGCCGGACTGCTGGGCAACCCATCGATTGGCGTCAACTTCCTGCTGCCGATCTGGGCGATGGCCAACGTCGCCCAGGCCGGCGCCTGCTTTGCGGTGTGGTTTAAAACCAAAGATGCCAAAATAAAAGCCATCACCCTGCCGTCGGCGTTTTCGGCGATGCTGGGGATCACCGAGGCGGCAATCTTCGGGATTAACCTGCGCTTTGTGAAACCGTTCATCGCCGCGCTGGTAGGCGGTGCCGCCGGCGGCGCCTGGGTGGTGTCGATGCACGTCTACATGACCGCGGTGGGCCTGACGGCGATCCCGGGGATGGCTATCGTGCAGGCCAGCTCGCTGCTGAACTACATTATCGGAATGGCGATCGCCTTCGCCGTGGCCTTCGCGCTCTCTCTGACGCTGAAATACAAAACGGACGCTGAATAATGTCATTACCGTCACGCCTGCCTGCGATCCTGCAGGCCGTTATGCAGGGCCAGCCGCAGGCGCTGGCCGACAGCCATTATCCGCAATGGCATCTGGCGCCGGTCAACGGACTGCTGAACGATCCTAACGGCTTTTGCCAGGTCGCCGGGCGTTACCACCTGTTTTATCAGTGGAACCCGCTCGCCTGCGACCATACCTATAAGTGCTGGGGACACTGGAGCTCTGCCGATCTGCTGCACTGGCGGCACGAACCTATCGCCCTGATGCCGGATGAAGAGTATGACCGCAACGGCTGCTACTCTGGCAGCGCGGTCGAGTTCGAGGGCGCCCTGACTCTGTGCTACACCGGCAACGTGAAATTCCCCGACGGCGGGCGCACCGCCTGGCAATGTCTGGCGACCGAGAATGCCGATGGCACCTTCCGCAAGCTGGGGCCGGTGCTGCCGCTGCCAGAAGGCTATACCGGCCATGTGCGCGACCCTAAAGTGTGGCGGCAGGACGGGCGCTGGTACATGGTTCTTGGGGCGCAGGATGTGCAACAGCGCGGCAAAGTGCTGCTGTTTACCGCCAGCGACCTGCGGGAGTGGCGCCTGGTGGGCGAGATCGCCGGGCACGACGTGAACGGCCTGGCGAACGCCGGCTACATGTGGGAGTGCCCGGATCTCTTTCCGCTGGCGGACACCCACCTGCTGATCTGCTGCCCGCAGGGGCTGGCCCGCGAAGCGCAGCGCTTTCTCAATACCTATCCGGCGGTGTGGATGGCAGGCCGCTTCGACGCCGAACGCGGGATCTTCGACCACGGCCCGCTGCACGAGCTGGACAGCGGATTTGAGTTCTACGCGCCGCAGACCATGCAGGCCGACGATGGCCGCCGCCTGCTGGTCGGCTGGATGGGCGTCCCCGACGGGGACGAGATGCATCAGCCCACCCGCGCGCAGGGCTGGATCCATCAGATGACTTGCGTGCGTGAGCTGGAGTGGCAGGCTGGCACTCTGTATCAGCGTCCGCTGCGCGAGCTGGCCGCTCTGCGCGAGGAAGCTCAGGGCTGGTGCGGACAGACCCTGCCCCTCGCCCCGATGGAGCTGACCTTTGACCTTTCCCCCGACAGCACGCTGGGGCTGGACTTTGCCGGCGCCCTGCAGCTCACCGTCAATCGCGACGGTCTGCGTCTGTCGCGCCGCGGCCTGCAGACGGCGGAGATGCATCACCGCTACTGGCGCGGCGAGGCGCGACGCCTGCGGATCTTTATCGACCGCTCCAGCGTGGAGATTTTCATCAACGATGGCGAAGGGGTGATGAGCAGCCGCTTCTTCCCGGGCTATCCGGGGCAGCTCATCTTCAGCGGTGCGACGCCGGTGGCATTCTGCCGCTGGCTGCTGCGGCCATGCATGGTAGAATAAGCGTTTTGCTTTCAGGCTCCCGGGTGCTGATGAAAACCAAACGCGTAACTATCAAAGATATCGCCGAACTGGCGGGCGTCTCCAAAGCGACCGCCAGCCTGGTACTCAACGGTCGTGGTAAAGAGCTGCGCGTGGCGCAGGAGACGCGCGAGCGCGTACTGGCGATCGCTCGCGAACAGCACTATCAGCCGAGCATTCACGCGCGCTCGCTGCGCGATAACCGCAGCCATACCATTGGTCTGGTGGTGCCGGAGATCACCAACTACGGGTTTGCCGTTTTCTCCCACGAGCTTGAGACGCTCTGCCGGGAAGCCGGCGTGCAGCTGCTTATCTCCTGCACCGACGAAAACCCAGGCCAGGAGAGCGTGGTGGTCAATAACATGATCGCCCGCCAGGTCGACGGCCTGATTGTCGCCTCTTGTATGCACAGCGATGCCGACTATCAGAAACTTAGCGAACAGCTGCCGGTGGTGCTGTTTGACCGCTCCCCCAGCGACAGCGCCCTGCCGCTGGTGATGACCGACTCGGTCACCCCAACGGCCGAGCTGATCTCCCGTATCGCGCCTCAGCATGCGGACGAGTTCTGGTTTCTCGGCGGCCAGCCGCGGCTGTCGCCGTCGCGCGACCGGCTGGCGGGGTTCACCCAGGGCCTGGCCCAGGCGGGGATCACGCTGCGCCCTGAGTGGGTGATCAACGGCAACTACCACCCCAGCTCCGGCTATGAGATGTTCGCGGCGCTCTGCGCGCGGCTGGGGCGTCCGCCGAAGGCGCTCTTCACCGCGGCCTGCGGGCTGCTCGAAGGGGTGCTGCGCTATATGAGCCAGCATCATCTGCTGGATTCCAATATTCATCTCGCCAGCTTCGACGATCACTATCTGTATGATTCGCTTTCCCTGCGCATTGATACCGTGCAGCAGGATAATCGTCAGCTGGCCTGGCACTGCTACGATCTGCTCAGCCAGCTGATCGACGGTCAGGCCCCGGAGCCGCTTCAGCGCTACCTGCCCGCCACCCTGCAGATTCGCCATCCCTGACGGCGCGGTTGGCAATTAGCGTTTTCGCCTGGCGCGCGCCGCCTGCCTCAGCGCCAGCAGCGCGCTGGCGAGCACCGCGCCAAGGCCGATAGTCACCGGCCAGCGGTAAGCCACCAGCAACGAGGGCAATCCACCATCCGGCGCCAGCATCACCAGATTCCAGCCCGCCAGCCCCGCGTTGCCGTTCAGCGCCCGGCTTAACATCCTTTGATGCGGGGCGAATGGCTGAATGGTCTGGTAGTGGCTGCCGAACAGCGGGGGCTGCATCTCTCGCGGGAACTGCGCCTGCACCTGGGCCAGCACGCTGGCCGGCAGCGCGTGCGATGCCGCCAGCAGATGCCCGTCGCCATTCACCAGCAGCAGCTGATAATGCCGCTCCTGGGCGAGGGTCTGGAGAGCGGCGCGCATCGCCGCCAGCGGCCAGGTCGCTTCCCGCTGCGGCGCCGGAATGTTCATCCGCCGCTCAAGGCGTTCCGCCACCCACTGCGCATCCTCCTCCAGCTGGCGGATCTGCCTCTCACGGTAAACCTCTCTGGCCGGCAAATTCATGCCCCGACCGAGCGCCAGGATCGCCAGCCCCGCGAGCAGCGTGACGATAAGGCCCCTTTTTCCCGCTAGCCAGCGCGGCGAGAATTTGCCAAAGGATGGTGTATTCATACGACTCCAGAAACCGCAGGCCACGCGTGGCCCCTGACGAATGGACAACGGAAGTGGCGAAACTGTACAGGATGCGCAGCGCGGGCAAAACAGACAGGCGGAGCCTGGCGGGGAGTATTTTGTTTATTTCTGGACAGGACGGGCGGCAACGGCATCCTTCGCCGTTGCCGCTCGTTGATAAGATTAGTGTTTTTTCCGGTTGCGACGCATATCGATGGTTACCGCCGCAACGATAATGATGCCTTTAATAATATCCTGCACATAGGCATCGACGCCGACAAAGGTAAAACCGCTTTTGATCAGGCCAAGGATCATCGCACCAATCAGGGTGCCGGTAATGCGCCCCACTCCGCCCATTAAGCTGCTGCCGCCGATCACCGCGGCGGCAATCGCGTCCAGCTCGTAGGACATCCCCATGCTCGACTGGCCGCTACTGACGCGCGCCGCCAGCACCACCCCCGCCAGCCCGGAGAGCGCCCCGGCGATGGTGTAGACGATCACCAGATATTTATTCACATTGATGCCGGACACTTTGGCCGAGGTCATGTTGCCGCCGATGGCATACACATATTTGCCATACCGGGTATGCTTCAGCGCAATGTGAAACACGGCGGCGATCACGAAGAAGATAATCACCGGCATCGCTCCCTGGCCTATCGCCGTAAAGCTGTCGGAGAGGAAGCTGATCGGGTTGCCCTGAGTGTAATACTGCGCCAGACCGCGCGCCGAAACCATCATCCCGAGGGTGGCGATAAACGGCGGGATACCGGTCCGCGTCACCAGGAAACCATTGGTCAGGCCGCACAGCAGGCCGACGCCGATCCCCGCGCAAATGGGGATCACCGCCGGCAGGTTGACCAGCGCCGGGAACATTGGCGACAGGCTATCGGAGGTTTGCGCCAGGCTGGCCGCCACCACCGCCGCAAGGGCAATAACCGAGCCGGAGGAGAGGTCAATCCCGGTGGTGATGATCACCTGGGTGACGCCGACGGCGATGATGCCGATAATCGCCACCTGCAGCACAATCAGCACCAGCCGGTTGGTATTGAGCAGGAACGACTGGTCGCGAACATACCAGCCGGCGATTTCAAAGGTCAGGGCGATCACCAGCATCACCACAAAGATGCCGGTATCTTTCGGCATTTTATGCCGCAAATTAGCGAAGAAGGAGGAACCCTCGCTGGCCGGAGCCGCCGTTAATTTCATATTACTCATTCTCTGTGCCTCAATGGGATGCCAACGACAAAATGGTTTCCTGGTCGGCTTCGTCTTTTTCCAGGATGCCGGTGATACGACCTTCATGCATCACCATGACCCGATCGCTCATGCCAAGGATTTCCGGCAGTTCAGAGGAGACCATAATCACCGCCACCCCCCGATTCGCCAGTTCACTGATAAGATGATAAATCTCCGCCTTCGCCCCGACGTCGATACCGCGGGTCGGCTCATCGAGAATTAAGATTTTCGGTTGCGCTAACAGCCAGCGCGCAATCAGGACTTTTTGCTGATTCCCCCCGCTGAGGTTATTAATAATTTGATCCATCGTCGGCGTTTTAATATTGAGCCGGCGTATTTGCTCCATGCAGTCTTCGGCCATTTTCACGTGCTGGACAAAACCGCTCTTGCCGATATATTCCGGCATTTTGACGATACTCATATTTTCCAGCACCGACAGCACCAGAAACAGGCCCGACTTTTTCCGGTCTTCGGTTAATAATGCCATCCCCTTTTCAATCGCCACGGAGGGGGAATCGATGGTCACCGGCGCTCCGTCGATCAGCACTTCGCCGCTGTCGAAGCGCTCCATACCGAACAGGCTTTCCATCACCTCGCTGCGCCCGGCGCCCACCAGACCGGCCACGCCCAGGATTTCGCCACGGCGTACGCTAAAGCTGACGTCATGGAACACGCCCTGACGCGTCAGGTTGCGCACCGTCAGCACCTCTTCGCCGATGGTGTTATTAAATTTCGGAAACAGCTGGGTTAATTCGCGGCCCACCATCTGGGTGATCAGCGACTGCCGGGTAAATTCGGTGGTGTTTTTGCTCCCCACCCAGGTGCCGTCGCGAAAGACGCTGATCTCATCGGTGATGGCAAAGATCTCATCCATTTTGTGGCTGATATAGATGATCGCTTTACCCTGGGCGCGCAGGTCGCGGATGATGGTGAACAGGTGAGCCACCTCGCCTTCGGTCAGCGCCGAGGTGGGCTCATCCATGATCACGATATCCGCGTTCCATGAGACCGCTTTGGCAATCTCCACCATCTGCTGGGCGGCGATGCTCAGGTCGCCCACCAGCCGGTCAGCGGTTAAGCGGATATTGAGCTTATCCAGCAGCGCCTGGGTCTGGCGGGTCAGCTGGCCATGGTCGACAAAGCCGTACTTCATCGGCTCGCGCCCCAGCCAGATATTCTCCGCCACCGTCATATGCGGCACCAGATTGAGCTCCTGGTGGATCATCGAGATCCCCGAGCGCAGCGCATCCATGGTGTCGGTAAACTCCACCGGCTCCCCTTTCACGCGAATCGACCCTTTATCGGGGCGATAGATACCGATCAGGCATTTCATCAGCGTGGATTTACCGGCGCCGTTCTCGCCCATCAGGGCATGCACCGTTCCCGGACGCACGCGCAATGAGACATTATCGAGCGCCTTCACGCCGGGGAAGAACTTACTGATACCTTCGGCTTCAAGGGCAAAAGCGTTCATACATCCACCTCCGTACCACAGGTTGGCCAGGACTATTTCTGATTACGGTTGGTAAATTCAGCCATGTTCTCTTTGGTGATCAGCTGATACGGCACGTCGATGATTTTTTCCACTTTCTCGCCGTTCGCCAGCTTGATGGCCGCGTCGACTGCGCCTTCACCCTGGCCTTTCGCATCCTGGAAGATGGTGGCGATCATCTTGCCGCTCTTCAGCATCTGCAGGGCATCCGGGGTGCCATCCACGCCGGCGATGAGAATATGGTTCGGGTTTTTGCCCAGCGCCTGCAGGGCGCCGATCGCCATTTCATCGTTGTTGGAGGCGATGGCCTGGATATCCTCACCGCTGGTCATCCAGTTGCTGACCACATCCACTGCGTCATTGCGGGTAAATTTCGCGGTCTGCTTCTGGACGATTTTGATGTTCGGGTATTTCGCTACCACCTCTTCCACCCCTTTGGTGCGGTCGCGAGTGGATTCATTCGCCAGGTCGCCGAGCAGGATCGCCACATTGCCCTTACCGTTCATCGCTTTCGCCAGCGCTTCCATCTGCAGACGGCCGGCGAGAATGGAGTCCGATCCCACATAGGCCATCTTGTCGGTCAGCTCCGCCTGCGGACGGCGGTTCACAAACACCAGCGGGATCCCGGCTTTGGTGGCCTGATCCATGATCGGTTTCACCGCGTTGGTATCCACCGGGTTGACGATAATGGCGTCCACCCCCTGGCCGATAAAGTTCTGTACCTGCTGCAGCTGCTGGGAGACATCCCCTTTCGCGTCCTCGATCTGCGATTTAACGCCATCTTTTTTCATCTCTTTTTGCATCGAGGTACGCAGGATCGTCAGGAAGTTATCGTCAAACAGCGCCATCGAGACGCCAATGGAGACATCTTTTGCCATAACCACCGCAGGCAGCATGCAGGCTAACAAAGAGGCAACAATCGTTTTCTTAATATTCATAGTTGATCCTTGATTTTGTAGGTACGCCGGTGAATGAAACAAAATGAAAAATTAATTTCAGTTACGTTGCGACAAATGTCTGCTGGTATATCGACGACGCTGCGGCACCTCTCGCACTCCATCGTGATCTAAATCACAAATAACGGCTGTTTTATCATCACTATTTTGAAACATCAGTCCATTTACGCCGCAACCTGGATTTCAGACCATTTATTTCATTAACAAGACATTTGAAACTTTTATAAGTAAATAACTGAAATGAAAATTTTAAAACCATGCAGTAACAGAATTTTGACAGACATCTAACATTGCCGCATAAATGAGCGAAAAATGAGAAGCAGACAACGCTTTGAAGCGATCTCTCCCGGCGGGGTTGGCATTTACCCGCCGGGGAAATCCGTGTTGTCAGGAAGGGAGGCGCCGCACGCCTTAGTCCACGTTCTCGGCGCTGTAGAGGATAAAGTCGACTTTACCGTCGGCATAGGTTTGCGGCTGGTAGCCGGACTCCAGATGGCGCAGCATCAGGTCGATCGCCAGCTGGGCGTGCTGGCGGGTGTTCTGATCGAGCGTTAACGCCAGGCTGCCCTTCGCCAGCTGCTGCCGGGTGGTGTTGTAACGCTCATGGGTGATCCAGCAGACGTCGCCTTCGCGGCGGTGGCGGGCCAGCGCCTCGGCAATCTGGGTATTGCCAAGCCCGGTGTTATAGATCCCAACAATATTCCGGCTGCGGCACAGGGCTTGCTCCACCAGGCGGGTGATCTGCTCCCGCCGCTCCTCGCCCGCCAGCACGTCGCTGAGCTGCAGGTGGGGAAAGCGCTGGCTCAGCACCTCGCGGAACCCCTGAATGCGCAGGCGATGCGCGCTGTAATCTTGCCGGCCGCTGACCATCAGCACCTCGCCGGGCCGCGGCGTCATTCTCCCCAGCATTAACCCCGCCGTGCGGCCAGCCTGCAGCTGATTGATCCCCACGTGGCAGAGTCGGTCGGCGCCGGGCAGGTCCGTCGCCAGGGTGATCGCCGGGACGCCAGCCTCCCGGCAGCGGCGCAGCGCGTCATGCACCGCGGGATGGTCATTGCCGAAGACGATGATCCCCTGACGTTGCTGGCAACTGCGCGCAATGCGCCGGGCCAGCGTCGTCGGCTGCGACTCCGGGACAAAGGTGCGGTGCAAGGTCAGACGGCGATAGCCGAGGCTATCCGCCACGGCGGCAAAATCCTGCGCCAGCTGCGGAAAGAAGAACGAGTCATTGCTGCTGAGAAAGACCTCAATCTGCCAGGGAAAGCGGTGCTCCTCCGGCAGGATCCGCTTCAGTCCCGCCTCGCGCGCCGCCTGCAGCACTTTGCGCGTGGTCTGCGGCGATACGCCGCCGCGCTCGTTCAGCACCCGGTCAACGGTGGCCACGCCGACGCCAATCTGTCTGGCCAGCATCGCCAGTGAAATGTTTTTCATCGCCCCTCTCTTCATGATGGAAATCCATCAAAACGGCAGTGTCAGTGAGTTTAGCAAACCGATTATGGTGGCAGCGTCCCCTCGCCATTCTGGAGAAAAAAATGATCTGCAAACGTTTTGCCCTGGTAGGCAGTGGTTTTATCGGTCAGGTTCATGCCGCCAGTCTTGCCCGTCATGAAGGAAGTGCGCTGACGATGGTGGCCGATGCCGCCCCGGAGCGCGCCCAGGCGCTGGCCGCCCGCTATGGCGCCCGGGCGGTGACCGTGAGCGAGGCGATCCATAGCGACGCCATCGACGCGGTGCTGATCGCCAGTTCAACCCCGTCGCATGCCGAACTGCTGGAAGCCGCCGCCCGGGCGGGCAAGGCGGTCTATTGTGAAAAACCGATCGACCTCTCCCTGGCGCGCGCCCGTGAGGTGGTGGAGCGGGTGCTCCCCCTGAACGTGCCGGTCACTGTCGGCTTTAACCGGCGCTTCGACAGCAGCCATCAGCAGCTCCGCCGCCAGCTGGAGCAAGGGCTGATCGGCCGGGTCGAGCTGGTGCAGATGGTCTGCCGCGCCTCCAGCATGCCGCCGCTCGACTATCTGCGCAGCTCCGGCGGCCAGATGCGCGATCAGGCGATCCACTTCTTCGATCTCCTGCGCTTTCTCACTGGCGATGAAGTGCGCACCGTAGCAGCGATGGGCGCGGCGCTGGCCCTGCCGGACATTGCCGAATTTGGCGATGTCGACACCTCCATCCTGATGATGCAGATGCGCGGCGGTGCGCTGGCGCAGCTGGACAATACCCGCCGCACCGGCCACGGGTACGATGAACGGATCACCCTGCTGGGCGCCGAAGACGCGCTGGAGTCCGGTAGCCAGTCGCCGGCGGGCCCTACCCTGTGGCGCGGCAATCAGCGCATTGAGCCGGGCCTGTGGCCAGACTGGTTCAGCCGGGTACAGGGATCTTATTACCAGCATCTTGACGCCTTTATTCGCTCCCTGAATGGTGAAACCGTCGCCGACCTGCCCGGCCTGCTGGACGGCCTGCAGGCGCAGGCCATTGCCGAAGCGGCGGTTCAGTCCCTGCAGCATGGACAGTTTGTCGCCGTCGACGACTGTCGCTGAGCGGGTGCGAGGCAACCGCTATCAGGCGCTGTACCAGCCTTTATGCCGGGCGGCGGCGATGCCTTGCCCGGCCTACATAACACAGGCATTAATACATTGTGCTATCAAACGGTTGCAGTAAAATCGTAGGCCCGTGCAAGCGCAGCGCCGCCGGGCAAGGACAGCGGGCGCGGAGCCGCTTTTATGCCGGGCGGCGGCAACGCCTTGCCCGGCCTACATAACACAGGCACTAATCTGATTTAATATCAAACGGTTGCATTGATATCCCAGGCCCGCGCAAGCGCAGCGCCGCCGGGCAACAGACATCAGGCATCGTACGCGTCCTTTTGCCGGGCAATGGCAGATACGCTCGCGCTATCTGCAAACCAATGCCCGGCCGGCTCCTTAACGTTCTTCGTTAAACACCGCGCCCACCTGGCGCCGCACCTCATCCATCACCTGCAGATTCTGCAGCACCCGACTGAGCGGCCGCAGCGGCGAGTCCTGCAACCCCTGTCCGATGCACCAGGCAAAATGCTCCGCCTGCCAGAACAGCTGGTCGTAGCGATTGCGCGGCTCTTCCCAGCGCAGCACCTGCCCGCCCTGGCTGGCGGCGAGCGTGAAGCCGCCGGGGGCGTAAAACTGGCCGTCGATCGTCAGGGTCGCCTGGCGTCCGGCCACCACCGCCCCGCCCGGCGTGTTGCTGAACAAAGTGGTGTTTAACAACCCCTGCATCCCGTTCTGCCAGCCGAACAGCATCGACGTCTGACCGTTCAGCCCCTCCGCCGTGTCGCTGCCGCGGGCGACAATCTCCTGCGGCATGCCGCCCACCATCAGCGCAAACGAGGTCACATAGCTGCCGAGATCCATCATCGGCCCGCCGGCAAGATCGGCATTGAAGATGCGGTGGTCGCGGGTGAAATACTCGCCGTGATCGGCCAGCAGGGTATGCAGGTCGCCGAGCGCCCCATCCTCCAGCAGCTGGCGGATCACATCATATTTCGGCGCGTAATCGCACCACATTGCCTCCAGCGCCAGCTTCTCCTGGCGGGCGGCTTCGGCCTGCAGCTCACGCCCTTCGCCGAGGTTGAGGGCGAAGGGCTTCTCAATCAGCACGTGTTTACCCGCCTTCAGCGCCTGCATGCCGTCGGGAAAGTGATGGTTGTGCGGCGTCGCAATATACACCGCATCAATATCCGGACGCGCCAGCATCTCCTCCACCTGGCCGTAAGCCTGGGGGATCCCCCATTCCGCGGCCACCCGGTCGGCCTTCGCCTGGCTGCGGGAAGCCACGGCCACCACCTGCTGCCGGCTGTAGGTTTTCAATGAGTGCACAAAGCGCTCGGCGATCCAGCCAGGACCGATAATGCCCCAGCGCAGGATGGGAATGCTCTGCGCCGCCGGGCGGCGCGGGGTTGGTAAGTGTGACGGAAACATAGCGGCTCCTTAGTCTTTAACCACGTTCACCCAGCGACGGCTGGCCATCGAGGCTTCAATCGCCGACAGCACGCGCTGATTCTGCAAACCAAATTCAAAGTTGGGATAGCAGTCGCCCTCCCCGCAAATCCCCTGCACCAGGTCATGCACTTCGATCACCTTGACGTCAAAATAGCCCAGCCCGCCGCCGCCAAAATCGAAGCCGAAGAAGCCGGCATAGGCCGGGATCTGGCTCCCGGCATACAGCGTCTTAAAGCCGCGGTCATGTTTATCATCGTTGAAGCGATAGACCTGCAGCTCGTTAAAGCGCTCCCCGTCCATATACAGCGTGCCTTCGGTGCCGGAGACCTCCCAGAACACGCCGAAGATCCGCCCGGCGGCGATGCGCGAGGCCTCAATCACCCCCGCGGCGCCGCTGTCGAAATTGACCAGGCACTGAACCTGATCGTCATTTTCCACTTCCCGCCACTCGGCATCGGCCGCGACCCGGCTGGCATACCCGGCATCGGTCTGCGGCACCGGACGCTGGCGCAGGCAGGTTTGCGCGCTGGCGGTCACTTCACGGATCCCGCCCAGCAAAAACTGGGCGACGGACAGGGTATGGGCGCCGAGGTCGCCAAGCGCCCCGCTGCCGCCGAGGGTTTTCGAGCAGCGCCAGGACCAGGGCAGGTTCGGGTCGTTATAAAACCCCTGATCAAAGGTGCCGCGAAAGCGCACCGGTTCGCCAATATCGCCCCGGGCGATAATCTGCTTTGCCAGCAGCGCCGCCGGCGTTTTGATGTTGTTAAAGGCCACCATGGTCTTCACCCCCGCGCGCCGTGCCGCCTGCGCCATCTCCTGCGCCTGCTGCTCATTGACCGCCAGCGGCTTCTCGCAATAGACATGTTTACCCGCCGCGATCGCCGCCATCGCCATTGTGTAGTGCAGATGGTTCGGCGAGGTGATATCCACCACATCAACCTGCGGATCGTTTACCAGCTCGCGCCAGTCGCCGTAGGCCTTTTCCGCCCCCAGTTTCGCCGCATGGCGTTCGGCCATCGCCTGATCCTGATCCGCCAGCGCGTAGAGATGCGGGCGCTTGGGCAGATCGGGATAGAACATCGCCGCGCGACGGTAAGCGTCAGCGTGTGCCTGCCCCATAAAACCTGAGCCGATAAGGCCGATATTTAACCGCGCGCTCATGATGCGTACTCCTCTGACGATGAAGGGGAAGATAAATGGTGCGCCAGCCAGGCATAGGCGCGGCTGGCGGTGGCCAGCGGCGGCGCCATCGCCGGGTCCTGCTCGGCTTCGATAATCAGCCAGCCGCGGTAGTCGCTGTCCCGTACAAAGTCGAGGATCGGCGCATAGTCGATGCAGCCGTCGCCTGGGATGGTAAACAGCCCGGCGCGCACCGCCTCGTTAAAGCTCAGGTTTTCACGATACAGACGCCCCAGCACCTGCGGACGCACGTCTTTCAGATGCAGATGGCGGATACGGTGGCCATATTTGTGCAGTACGCGCGGGATCTCGACCCCGGCGACAAAGGCGTGCCCGGTATCAAACGCCAGCCCGACGTTGTCATGGGTGTGAGACAGAAACCGCTCCAGCTCGTCATCGTGCTCCACCAGCATCATCAGATGATGGTGATAGGCCAGCTGGAGGTCATAGTCGCGCAGCAGCAGGTCGGCAAAGGTATTCAGCTTGTGGCAATACGCCGCCAGGCTGACGCGGCTTAACGGCGGCGAGAGCGAAATAGGCTCATCAAGCGGGGTTTCACCTGGCAGTTGCCCGCACTCGCCGTAAACCATCACCTTCGCGCCGAGCTGCCGGAGGAGCTGGGCGTGCTCCCGCACCGCCTCCAGCTCCGCTTCCACGCTGCGGTCGGCCAGCATGCCGCTGTACCAGCCGGACGCCAGGCGCAGGTCAGCCGCCGCCAGCATCGAGCCCAGGGTTGCTGCCTGGCGGGGAAATTTCCGTCCTAACTCAATGCCCTGATAGCCCGCCTCCCGCGCCTCGCGCAGGCAGGTATCCAGGGGAATATCACCGCCTAAATCCTCGAGTACATCGTTGGTCCAGCACAGGGGGCTCACGCCCCACCGCAGTTGCTCTGTCGCCATCTTGTTCTCCTTTCCACCCTGTGGTCTTGTCTGGCGTCACTATAAGCAGGTGACGACCGACGATGAAAACGGAGAAATGATGGAAATCCATCATTGCGCTGGCGGTATATTCGCTATTTCAGGTAACCCTGAAAAATAAATGGAAATAATGCTTGCCGCCGGCTTATTTTGCGGATAAAAATTACTGGCTTAATAACCCGCTTCAGAGGTTATCCCTTTCATTCGAAATATGATGATAGCAATATGAAAAAAACTCAACACCGCACCAGCGCGGGCTTTTGCCGTGCGCCAAGGACAGGCCTGCTGTTATTTGCCTGAATGACACATAGCCGCTTTTAAAACATCAAATAATTAACATTCTCTCTGCAATAATATGACAAGCAGTGGGAAGGTTGGCTTGCGAAATAAGCATGAAACTTTGATGTTTTACTAATAAATAACCCCAGAGCCTCTTGCTAATTACTTATCAGGACTGGTTGGGTTATTTTATTCTGACGCCAACGGGAGAATACAACAACGTGTATCCCTCTCTATGGCCCGGCACGCTGCTATCGCGATGAGAAACAATAAGATGAATAAGACCTGGCTTTTCACCACCCTGACCCTGGCGCTGGTCGCCGCCGCGCCGGCCCACGCCATTAGCGCGAAATACCGGGAACAGCTTGAACGTTCCGGCTGCACGCAGATGACCGATGGGACCACCTGCGATATTCATAAAACCAAAGCCGAGAATGCCGCCGCCGCGCAGCACGCCAGCAGCGGCTTCGCCCCCTGGGTAGGCACCTGGTATGTTTATACGGAGTATGGCGATAAAATTGATGAGATTACCGTCACCGCTAAAACGGTGAAAACCCGCGGCCATCTGGTTGAGGCGGCGAAAGCCAGCCAGGGTAAACTGACCTTCCGGGTGAAAAGCTCAGCCTTTACGCTGAACGACGCCTTTAACGGCGTATGGGCAAACGGCAGCCAGCGCGGCACGTTGCAAAAAGTCCTGTAATAACATCGCTCTGCCGACAGGCCGGGGATAATGCAGACAGAACCTCCCGGCGCAGGCCGGGAGGGAGTGCAACGGATTACTTCTGCGGACGCATGGCCGGGAAGAGGATCACGTCGCGGATGGTATGGCTGTTGGTAAACAGCATCACCATGCGGTCGATACCAATACCCAGACCCGCAGTCGGCGGCAGGCCGTACTCGAGGGCGGTCACGTAGTCTTCGTCGTAGAACATCGCTTCGTCATCGCCCGCCGCTTTGGCGTTCACCTGATCCTGGAAGCGCTGCGCCTGGTCTTCGGCATCGTTCAGCTCGCTGAAACCGTTACCGATTTCGCGGCCGCCGATGAAGAATTCAAAGCGGTCAGTGATTTCCGGGTTGACGTCGTTACGGCGCGCCAGCGGAGAAACTTCCGCCGGGTATTCGGTGATGAAGGTCGGCTGAATCAGATGCGCTTCCGCCACTTCGTCAAAGATTTCGGTAACTATGCGTCCCAGCCCCCAGCTTTTCTCTACCTGAATACCGATAGATTCCGCCAGCGCTTTCGCCGCGTCGAAGTTATCCAGATCCGCCATGTTGGTTTCCGGACGGTGTTTCTTGATCGCTTCCCGCATGGTCAGTTTTTCAAACGGCTTGCCGAAATCAAACACCTGGTCGCCATACGGCACTTCGGTTTTGCCCAGCACCGTCTGCGCCAGGGTGCGGAACAGCGACTCGGTCAGTTCGATCAGGTCTTTGTAGTCCGCATACGCCATATACAGTTCCATCATGGTGAACTCTGGGTTATGGCGTACCGAGATCCCTTCGTTGCGGAAGTTACGGTTGATTTCAAACACGCGTTCAAAACCGCCAACCACCAGACGTTTCAGATACAGTTCCGGCGCGATGCGCAGGTACATATCGAGATCCAGGGCGTTGTGATGGGTAATGAACGGACGGGCTGACGCACCGCCAGGGATCACCTGCATCATCGGCGTTTCGACTTCCATAAAGCCGCGGGCCACCATGAACTGGCGCATGGTGGCGAGGATCTGCGAACGGATACGGAACGTATGACGCGACTCTTCGTTGGCGATCAGATCCAGATAGCGCTGGCGATAGCGAACTTCCTGATCCTGCAGGCCGTGAAATTTATCCGGCAGCGGGCGCAGGGCTTTGGTCAGCAGGCGCAGCTCGGTGCAGTGGATCGAGAGTTCGCCGGTTTGCGTTTTGAACAGCTTGCCGCGGGCGGCGATGATATCGCCGAGGTCCCATTTCTTAAACTGTTCGTTGTAGACGCCTTCCGGCAGGTCATCGCGCGCCGCGTACAGCTGAATGCGGCCGCCGACGTCCTGGAGGGTGACGAAGGAGGCTTTGCCCATCACGCGACGGGTCATCATCCGACCAGCCACCGCAACTTCAACGTTCAGGGAAGCGAGTTCATCGTTGTCCTTCGCATCGAATTCAGCATGCAATTGGTCAGAGGTATGATCGCGACGGAAATCGTTGGGGAAAGCTACGCCCTGCTCACGCAGCGCAGCCAGTTTTTCGCGACGAGCTTTCAGTTCATTATTAAGGTCAATGGCCTCATCGGCACCTTGTGCTTGTTGTTCAGACATATGGATTCCTCATAACCTTGCTTTCAAACTAGCTTCGATAAATTGAACCAGGTCACCCTTCCGCGCGGCCTGTCTCTGGGAAGACACCAGAGCACAATCTTAACGATCCTGGATTCACTCCAAGCTGATCTCACTCAGCTATGGCTTCAGTAACGGTATTTTTTATCGTTGGCCTCCGCGCATGCCAGAATATCCTCCTCCTGTTCACTAAGCTGTGCAAGGAGCGACTTCGCGCTCCGCTGTTGAGGTAATGCCCCCGGTCGCGCTGCGCTTACCGGGGCTACGAATCGCGGCCCGGACAAGGTGTTTACGCCACGAGCCGGGACGAGCGTCAGGCGCCGCCGCCGGTAATTTCACCGGCAGCCGCACGACGTTTGCCAACGCTACAGGCCGCGGCAAAGGCGATAATGACCATCACCGCCACGCAGCCGAGGGTCCATTCGCCCATCTGCGCGAAGAAATGCTGATAGGCGGCAATCGCCGTATCGCTGATTTGCGATTCGGTGGTTTGCTGGGCGACCACGCCCGCCAGCCAGTTGGCCACCGCGCCGGTGGCCAGCATATAAATGCCGGTCAATACGCCGGTGACGCCGGGCATGTTCAGACGGGTGATTTGCGCCATCGCCACCGGGTCGATAAACAGTTCGGCAAAGCCCATCATCGCCAGCCCGGCGACCATCATGCCCATTGAGGCCTGACCGTCAGCCGCGCCATGGCGGGCATTGAGCGCCAGCAGCATAAAGCCGCCGCCCATCAGCAGCAGGCCGAAAGAAAATTTCAGCCAGACGCGCAGCACAGAACGCACGCTGCCTTCCGGGCGCATCAGCCACGCCAGCACCACGCCGGCCGCCATCACCGCTATCGCGTTAACTGACTGGAACAGCGCGGTCGGCACGTCCCAGTTCAGCAGACGACGATTGACGAAGTGGTCGATAAACAGGCTAATCGAGCTCCCGCCCTGCTGCGCCAGCACCCAGAACAGCGTTCCGGCGAGCATCAGCAGGACGATCTGCCACAGCGCGCGTCGATGCTCCGGGGCTTTGATCATGATCCGCGCCACCATCTGGGCGGCGAACAGGCAGACGATCGCCAGCAGATAGCCGGACCAGTTGTTTTGCAGCAGTAGAGTGAAAAATACCGGCGCCAGGCAGAGCATCACCAGCAGCCAGCCCCAGGTCGGCAGCACAAACTTAACCGCCCGCAGCGCCGGTTTATCGACGCCGCGGGTATGCCGGAAGTGGCGGCTGCCGCTTAAGAAAATCATCAGGCCGATAAACATACCGATCCCCGCAAGGGCGAAGCCGATATGCCAGCCGTACCACTGCGCCGCCAGTCCGCAGGCGATGGGCGCGGCAATCGAGCCGACGTTGCCGGCGGCGTACAGCAGCGAGAAACCGCCGTCGCGACGCGGGTCGTCGTGAGCGTACAGTTCGCCGAGCAGGCAGCTGATATTGGATTTAAACAGGCCGTAGCCGCAGATGATGATCGCCAGCGCGACGTACAAACTCCATGCGGAGGTCGACTCAACGCCCAGCACCACATGGCCGAGGGTCATCAACAGCGCCCCGGCAATTACCGCCGTGCGGTTGCCGAGCAGGCGGTCGGCAAGCCAGCCGCCGAGAATAGGGGTAACGTAAACCAGAGATGCGTAAGCGCTGAACAGGCTGATGGCGTGGCTGTCGTCGAAGCCAAGCTGGTGGGTAAGGTAAAGGATGAGTAAGGCGCGCATGCCGTAAAAGCTGAAGTACTCCCAGATCTGGATCGCAACGATGTAGTAAATCGCGCGCGGCTGTGAGGGTGTTTTCATGTGTTCTCCTTGCAGCGTGAAAAAGGGAAGTGGCAAGCCACTTCCCTGGTGTGCGTCTATTACTTGTTATTCTCTTCTTTCAGCACTTTAACGGTGTAACGACCATCCGCCTGACGATAGGCGCCGTGGATATCGGTTTCGAAGCCTGGATAGTGGGCGCCGATTTCGCACAGCATCTGCAGGAACTCCAGCACCGGACGGCTCTCTTCGGTGATCATCTCACCCGGCATCACCAGCGGCACTCCCGGAGGATACGGCAGGATCATGTTGGCGTTGACGCGGCCGACCATCTCTTCGAGATACACTTCTTCCGTCTGACCGTGCAGCTCTTTCTGGAACGCGGCATACGGGGTCATCACCATCGATGGCAGCACTTCAAACGCGCGGAACATCAGATCCGGCAGGTTGTGATGCTCAATCAGTTTGTGAATGTTCTGCGCGAGGTCCTGAATACGCATGTTTTCATAGAATTCAGGATCTTCACGGTACAGCGACGGCAGCATGTTTTTCACCCGCAGGTTCAGGTCGAACGCGCGTTTGAAGTCGGTCAGCGCACGCAGCAGGCTCAGCGCTTTAGTCTTATCGATACCGATACTGAACAGGAACAGCAGGTTGTACGGACCGGTTTTCTCTACCACGATGCCGTGTTCGTCGAGGTATTTCGCCACGATGCTTGCCGGAATACCGAAGTCATCCATGGTGCCGTCTTTCTTCATCCCCGGAGTCAGCAGCGTGACTTTGATCGGGTCGAGGTACATGTGTTCATTATCGATGTTTTTGAAACCATGCCATGCGCTGTCGGAACGCAGCGGCCAGCATTCAGGACCATCGATATGCTCCGGCTGCCAGACGTCGAAGAACCAGCCGTCAGACTCACCTTTCAGACGTTTGATCTCTTTACGGAACTTGATGGAACGTTCAATAGAGCCGTCGATCAGACGCTTACCAGCGTTCCCCTTCATCATCGCCGCCGCGGTTTCGGTGGAGGCCACGATCCCGTAGTGTGGAGAGGTGGTGGTGTGCATCATGTAGGCTTCGTTGAAGGTCTCTTCGTTTACGTCGCCTTTCACGTGGATCATCGACGCCTGGGAGAACGCCGCCAGCAGTTTGTGCGTGGACTGGGTTTCATAAATCACTTTCCCTTCGACGCGGCCGCCGCTCATCCCGCATTTGCCTTCATAGATCGGCGAGAAGTTGGTGTAAGGCACCCACGCGGAGTCAAAGTGGATGGATTTCACATCCAGGGTTTTCTTGATGAAGTCGGTGTTATACAGCAGACCATCGTAAGTCGAGTTGGTGATAACCGCGTGTACCGGCCAGGTCGCGTTCGGCGTCTCTTTCACACGCTTGGCGATAGTCGCGTGCTGGAATTCGCTCTGCGGAATACCGCCGAGGATACCGTAGGCGTTACGGGTCGGACGGAAGTAGATCGGCGTAATGTCGCTCATCATCATCAGGTGAGTCAGCGATTTGTGGCAGTTACGGTCAATCAGCACGGTGCTGCCGGCCGGCGCGGAGTACATGCCGACGATTTTGTTAGCGGTAGAAGTACCGTTGGTCACCATGTAGCTGCGTTCTGCGTTAAACACGCGAGCGATATACTCTTCCGCTTCTTTGTGCGGGCCGCTGTGGTCCAGCAGGGAACCCAGTTCAGAAACCGAAATGGAGATATCGGATTTCATGGTGTTGGAGCCAAAGAAATCGTAGAAGATGCTGCCTACCGGGCTTTTCTGGAACGCGGTACCGCCCATGTGGCCTGGGGTACAGAAGGTATATTTACCTTCACGGACATATTTGAACAGCGCTTTGGTCAGCGGCGGCAGAATGGTGTCGATGTATTCGTCAGTGTTCTGTTTGATTTTGTTCGCGATATCTTCCGCAGCGCCCAGCGCATATTCGAAGAAGCGAACCTGCATGCGCAGATCGTTCAGGCTAACGTCCAGAGTGGAGTAGGTGTTAGCGAACGCATACAGCGGCATGTACTCGTTCATTTTGCTGATTTCTTCGCACAGTTCGAGATTGTATTTATCCCAGTCGAAGATCACGCCGCACAGACGAGAGTTGTTTTCAATAAGTTTTAATAAGTCGTCACGGTCGTTCGGGTAGACAATACGGAAGTCCAGGCGTTCGAGAGCACGATGCAGTTCACGGATGGGTTCTTCTTTGAAGTAAACCCCCATGTGATTCATGATTGCAATAACGTTCATAGTCAAATCTCCAGATGTAGAAAGCCCCTCCCGTCGCGTGATGACAGGTGATGGAAGGAGCCTCAGGAAAACGGGTTGCTGATTAGTGCGCGTTAGCGGTGGTGTTGTTATCCGATGCGTTGTTCTGGCGCTGGTGCATTTTGCGACCGTAGAACATCAGGATAATCAGGCTAACGATGAAAGTGCCGGCCAGTTCGAAGGAGCTTGCGCCCATCAGCGCGATGAAGCAGAACACGCAACCCAGTACCGAACAAATCAGGCTAACGAAGTTACGGATGTTGATGCCTTCGAAACGAATCAGGTCAACACAGGAGTAGAAGTAAGGCAGCATGGTCAGCAGTACCGCGATACCGGTCAGTTCGCCGAACAGGTCAGAGGCTTTACCACCGGCGGAGTTCATCAGGGTAATCAGCACCATCAGCGCGGTCATTTTCACTGCGGCCAGCAGCAGGCCTTTTTTCGGAATACCGTTGTTATCAACTTCGCCATACACTTTCGGGAAGTTACCGTCGTTGGCGGCACGTACACCGGCCTGGCCAACCAGCATCATCCACGAGCCCAGAGAAGTCAGGCAGGCAAAGGCGGTGAAAGCGGATACCATCGGTGCAGCCCAGCCGCCGAGGATGGTAGAGGCGCTAATTGCGAACGGCGCACCGGACGCGGCCATCTGAGAAGCAGGATACATACCGGCGATAACCTGAGTCGCGGCGATGTAGACGATACCGGCCATCGCAGTGCCCAGCATGGTAGCCAGCGGCACGGTACGTTTCGGGTTTTTCACCATCCCGGTACTCACGGCGGCGGATTCTACGCCAACGAAGGCCCACAGGCAGAGCAGGATACTTTTAATAACCGCGTGGCTATCGGTGGTGCTGGAGGTATTCCAGTTCGCCTGATAGGTAGCGACATCAAACCAGTGCCAGCCGACGACCGCGGTCATGACTACCGGAATAAGCACCAGTACCAGACCAATAGTGGTCAGACGGCTGACCCAGGTCCCGCCGAGCATATTAACGAAAGTAAAGATCCACACGATGGCAATACAGGCAATACCTGCTGGCACCGGGTTATTTAAAATTGGGAAGAACGTAGAGAGATAAGAAACTGCGGTAATCCCGATGGCCAGGTTACCAATCCAGTTTGCATGATAATAAAGGACACCGGTCTGGAAACCGAATGCCGGAGATATTTCGCCAGCGTAGGCAATAGGACCGCCCTGCTGCGGGTTTTTAGTGGCCAGTCGGGCATAAACATAAGCCAGAGACATCGCACCAATAATTGAAATCACCCAGCCCCAAATGGCAATACCACCGATGCTGGCCAGGTTCGCAGGTAATAATGCAATCCCGCTCCCCATCATATTACCGGCGACGACACCGGTACAGGCAAATAGCCCGATCTTCTTGGCAGAACTCATGGTTGTTTTTCTCCTAAGTTTATTTGGGAGGTACAGATCATGATACAGAACCATTAATTGACCCGACCAACTGCCAACAAGATTACTGATTTGTACGAGATAAGTCCTAAAGATAAAGTGATATAAAAACAAACATCAGACAAATGATATTTTGACCTTTTTCGCTTAACATATAAACATGACAACAGGGTGTCAGAAAAAGATAAACATCGTTGTATTACAGTGAGTTAGAAGAAGGAGAACGTGTTATCTGGCTGTTATTTAAAGCCTCCCGAATGCTAAATAAAAATAACAACAAGAGGCTTCATGAGAAACATAAATTTAACCTCACCATGCCCAAAACCTTGCACATGATGAGGGTTTACTTATTCTGAAGAGAGAAAGTTGTCGAGATATGGAACGACTCGGTTAACCGACGTCTGGAAAACCCCATTTTCAATCCAGTACAGGGTATCTTCGCCAGGACGTAAATTAAACGCCGTGATGTAAGAATCGGCAGCCAGACGGTTCTCACCTTTCATCTCATAGACTTTGCCTAACAGCACATAATTTAGCCATGACATCTCTAAATCAATCGCACTATTAATTGCGGTATTTGCTTCGTCGACTTTGCCCTTCCCCAATGAATCCACCGCTTTTATTTGATAATAAATCGCCATGTCTTTTATACCCGGCATCGCCCCTACCCGCTCGACTTCACTGTAGAGGGCGGCCAGCTGTTTATCGTCCAGCGGCTGTTGCGAATGGCGCAATACATCCACCAGCGTTTTTTCGGCATAGGCGTAAATAAAATCCGGCGCCCGCTTAATCACATCATCCAGCAGGCTACTGGCCTTACTTAATGAATCGACGTCGCCCTTCATTAACAGCTGATGCGACTGGTAGAAATAGGTTAACGCCACGCTTTGCGAGGGCTGATATTGCCTGAGCATCGCCTGCATTCGCGCCGGCCACGGCTGCGCCAGGGCATCCGACAGGCTGTTCATCAGATCGTTCTGGATGGTCAGCTGGTTATCGTTGGTCACAAAGTAGCGCTTATCCAGCATCGTCGAGCTGTCGGCGTTGTCCACCAGCTGGACCGACATAAAGCACTGCTGCGCCCGATAATGGCGCTGATTAACGAACTCAATGGTCAGCGTTTTGCCGGAACTGCTTGGTTCATTGATGTTGTAGCCCGTTTTGTCATGCACCATAAAGGTCGAGAAGGTGTTCAGCGAGGTGGTGATCAGGCTGGCCAGTCCAACGGCGTAGGAGTGCTGCGACGACCAGTTAGCGCAGGAGTTGCCATTCACCAGGTGGATATCGATATCGCGCGGATTGAGCAGCAGACGCGCCTTGTTGACCGGCGGCCGCGATTCCATGCTCGACAGCGCCACCAGCGCCACGCAGGTGCCCAGCGCCAACAGGAACAGCCCCCACACCAGGGCGGTAGTGAGGCGCTTGCGGCCTGACGGCGCGCTGGCCACGGTAGGAGCCGGTGGCGGCGCGGCGGCATCAGGGAGAGGGACAGAGACGTCGGATGGCGCACCGGCGGCCGGCGGCGCCGGAAAGGCGG
>NZ_MJDM01000004.1:213840-221131 GCF_008452795.1 Klebsiella sp. AqSCr | reverse complement strand
GGCGGCCGGCGGCGCAGGAACGGCGGTCGACGGCGAAGGCGTCAGCGCCTCCATCGACGGGGCTAGCTCCTCCCCCTCTTCGGTGCACCAGATCACCGGCACCGTGAGCTTATACCCCCGTTTGGGTACCGTCGCGATGTACTCAAGGCTAACGTCGTCGCCGTCTTTGAGCGACTTGCGCAGTTCAGAAATACTCTGCGTGACGACGTGGCTGGTCACAACGTTCCGGGTCCAGACGTTTTCGATAAGCTCGTCCCGGCTAAGCACTTCCCCCGGATGGCGGGCAAAAAAGACCAGAAGATCGATTAAACGCGGTTCAAGGGTAAGCTGGCGCCCCTTCCTGCTGATTTGGTTTACAGAGGGGGTTACCAGCCATTCACCGACGCGAACAACAGGTTGTAGCATACAAGAAAGCCCCAGACAAAAAGGGAAAGGCGCGATGATAACACATTTGTCCTACCTATTTTTGCCAGGGGTCACTCCCTCAGGCATTAGGCCGGAATTGGCTCTTTATTAACAATAAAAAGCAATAATTCATTAACATCGTGATCATGAAATCTATATATAGCGATAAAAACGCATTTCCGCTGCCGCTATTGCCTAAGGCAATTCCGATAGCAGAAAAAAATAAGCCCGGAGGCTTAACGCGCTCCAGGCTCAATGCGTTGCGCGCCGATACGGCACGCTTTAAAAAAAGGTTATTTATACACTTCCGCTGTGGCTTCAAAGTTAGGGCCATGCTCACGCGCAGCGGTGATCACGTAGTACTTTCCGCCTTTCTCATCGGCCAGCTTGGAGAGCTGATCGTGCAGATCGGAAGGCGAAGAGAATTCGCCACCGGACGGCCCCACCGAGATCGGCCCGACTTTGGTCAGTTTGAAGTGTTTCACTTCTTCTTTGGTAATCAACTGCGCGGCGGAGGCGCCAAATGCAACGGCGGAAAGGGCTAACGCGACTATCACTTTTTTCATCCTGCAATCTCCTTGGAATTAGCCTTCAGTCAGGCCCTTTCAGTATAGACGGCGATTTACTAAGCGTGCTACCGATGCGCTTATTTTTTGGCCGAGGCGTTCAGTAACGCGGCGGTACTCCTTCCGGGCGGGTCTTAAAGCGCCGGTGCAGCCACATGTATTGCTCGGGCGCCATCAGGATGCACTGTTCGATAATCTGATTCATCCAGGCCGCCGTAACCTCGGCGCTCGCCAGCGGCGGCGTGCGCTCCGGCGTCAGGGAGATCAATTCATACCCCATGCCGTTGGGCTTGCGCCGCGGAACAAACGGCACAATCGTCGCCCCGGACATTTTCGCCAGCATCCAGGTACCGGTGGTGGTCGCCGCCTGTTCGACGGCAAACAGCGGGGCGAAGACGCTGCTGGCCGGACCGTAGTCATGATCCGGCGCGTACCAGAGAATTTCCCCCTCTTTTAGCGCCCTGACCATCCCTTTCAGATTTTTTCGATCCAGCATGGTCTTGTTAGAGCGCAAGCGTCCCCAGGTTTGCAGCCAGTCAATCAGCGGGTTATCGTTGGGCCGGTAGACGCCAATGCCTGGGGTAAACATGCCGTACATTCGCGCACCCATTTCGAGGGTCAGAAAATGGATACCGATCAGTAAAATGCCCTGCTTTTCTTCCAGAAGCTCCACCACCTCGTTAACGCCGCTGGTCTCGGTCCAGCGCGCTACCCGGTGCGTCGGCCAGAACCAGGCCATGCCGGTCTCCATCAGCCCCATGCCCAGCGATTCAAAGTTTTTCACCAGCAGCGCCTCGCGGTCGGCGGCGCTCATCTCGGGAAAGCAGAGTTCGAGATTACGTCTGGCAATCCGCGCGCGGCTTTTCATCACCCGCATTGCCAGCCGCCCAAGCGCCGTTCCCAGACGGTAGATCACCGGATACGGTAATTGCACCAGCAGCCACAAAAAGCCAATTCCCAGCCACAACAGCCAGTAACGCGGGTGCAACAGCGCGCGGGAAAATTTGGGTAAATTTGACATAGTAATCCTGTTAATTCACTCAATAATAGCTGAGCAAAAACCGCGAAATAAAGTAGCGGATCCTGCACGTAGTATTTTTCCAATTCGTGCGGTAATACTCAATCACAAAGCGCGTTATTATAAGCCGATTCCAGGATAAATTCAGCCCTTACGCTGGGGACTACTCTATTATTAGACGCAACGCGTAAAATTTCCTGTTTAATGCATAAATAAATAAACCTAACCTCTACGGCCCGGCCGATTGTCGATAAAATAGCCAGTACATTTGCCTCAGCCTCTCGACCAATACCTCTTTTACTCACGCTTTATTATGGCGGTAGCGAACGCAAACAGTCCGTTTCGCCCGGTTTGACACGGCCAGCATGCGGTTATTTGTGACTGGGGCAAAGGTTAAGCATCGACATTGCGGATCCTTTTCCCAGATATGCTACGTTTACAGCGCTCATTCGACGCAAGTGCCTTTGCCGACGTCGCCGCTTTCAGAAGCCATAGTGAGAAGGAACTATGACAATGAATTATCAATTAGTGAAGCAAGTCAGAGAAAATAACCCATTAAGAAAAAGCTTCATTGACCTTGCCGTTAAGACTTTTGACCTGTCTTTTGAAGAGTGGTATCAGCAAGGTTACTGGACCGACGCCTATATCCCCTATGCTTTTGTCGAACGCAATAAAGTTATCGCTAACGCTTCGGCCAACATCATCGACCTGCGCTGGCAGGGCGAGCCCCGGCGTTATATTCAGATTGGCACCGTGATGACCGAGCCGGACCACCGTAATAAGGGATTAGCCGGCCAGCTTATCCATCACATCCTGCAGGACTGGCAGCAGGAGGCGGACGCCTTCTTTTTATTCGCCAATCCCACCACGGTGGATTTTTACCCCAAATTTGGCTTCACCCGCAGCGAAGAGTATCAATATATTATGCCGGTCTCCCCGCGAGCCGGTGATTTTCGTAAACTGGATATGGACAGCGCTGACGATGTCGCCCTGCTCCGCCATTACTATGAAAAATCCAACCCGTTCTCACCGCTGCGGGTGGAGCATAACTTTGGCCTGCTGATGTTTTACTGCTCAGCCTTTATGAAGCATTTTGTCTATTACTCGGCAAAAAATGAGGCGGTGGTCATCGCCATGCAAAACGGTCCGGTGCTGATCTGCTTTGATCTGTTCTGCGACGTGGGCAAGAGCCTGTCGACGCTGGTCAACGAACTGGCCGATGACCACGTTTACCAGGCCATCCTCGGTTTTACCCCCAGTGAAGACCGGCTCGGCGAGTATGAGCAGATAGAGGGAGAAGATATCCTCTTCGTCTATGACCAGAAGGAAAACCTGTTTAAAGACAGGAAGTTGATGTTTCCTTTACTGGCGCATGCCTGACGGCGCTGTGCCGCCAGGCAGATCAGTTATAAGTCACCACGAAGGTCGCACTGGCGTTCGCTTCGCCCGCAGTCACTGCGGGCTGCGTCTGGATATAGCGGGCCTGATAGGATAAACGATAGTTCGTCTGACTGCCTTTTTTCCCGGACCAGACCTGGCTCACCTGGTTTAGCGGCACCAGCGAGCCGCCGGCACTGAGGATCTGCACGCCAAGTCCGGATGCCCCTTCAGGTTGGTCATCGATTTTAATCACTTCGTTGGCGGCGACAGCGCTGTCCACCGTCGCGTTAAACTGCATAAACACGCTGCCGACATTTTCACAGTTCGTCAGGTTGATGTTAAAAGGAACCGGGGCGGTGGTGCTGTTGAGCCCGGTAAATGCGGTTTTGTTATGCCGTCCGAGGAAGACGTTAATGTTTTTACTGTCGTCAGTAATCTTGCAGGTGGGTGATTTGACCTGAATACAGAGCCCGCTGACGCTGAAGCGCATCGCCTGTACTCCGCCAAGATAAATATCGCCAAGGTAATCATTAAGGCAATATTCGCCCGGCGGCGGTAGACCGCCGTTATCGGCAATCCGCCAGAAATAGATGGTCGGTTTTTTATTTTCCGCCTGAAATGCGCGCTGGCCGGAAAATACCGGCGCGGAAGGCCAGGCCGTGAACAGGGGATCGAAATTAATGCCATCCTGTTCCCCCATCTGAAAGCTGTAGCCGATGCCCGGCAGGCGGTCGATGCTGTAGATATCCCCCGGCTTGCCGTCTCCCGCCGGGCCGACCCGGGAACCGCCAATGCTCTGAAACCCGCCGGGCTCGCTGCCGCTGCAGGCGATCTCCCAGCGTTCGTTATTAGTGATAATCATCCCTCCGTAGCTGTATAGCAGGGAGCCGATGGGGAGATCGCTGACGTCAAGGTTGATACTGGCCTGGCTGACGTTCACTGAATACTCGATAGTTTTGCCACTGACCATCTGACACGCTGCCGACAGCGAAGCGTAGTACCCGCCGGCCAGCAGAAGAGGTACCCCTGATGCGATGATTTTTTTCATATTACTTCTCCTTTATTCCCGGCCGGCAGACCTGATGCGGCGTGCCGCTGCTAACCTGCTGCACCGCGTCGTCGCGGATGGCATAGGCCAACCGGCAGCGTTGCCCGCTGCGTTCGCCCCATACTACCGAGACGCTGCCGTGGTCCTGCGGCACCCGGGCATACAGCAGCCCGCCCTGACCGACGGCGCCAACCGCCCGACCGTTGTCGTCGAACACCTCCGCGCCCAGCGGGGGCGCCGCGCCATCCGGCAGCGTGACATGGGCAAACCAGGGATAGCCGGTACGCGTGACAAATTTGACCTTCACCGCCGCGCCCGAATCGGGCACCACCGTCGTGCTGCTGGAGACAATCTCCACATGGTCGTTCAGACCCTGCGGATCGAGATCCAGCCAGTTAGCGGTAAAGGGATCGAGGTAAGGGATGATCGTAAAACCCTGGCGGTTAATCGGCTGTCCAGGGCGGTTAGCCACCCGGGCCCCCACCGCGCCGGGCGCTTCCACAATGGCGAAGGTTTCCCCCAGTTCGGGGGTGGCGGTCATGCCGCCCTGATGCGCTACCAGGGCGCCCGACGCCCCCAGCGAGTACTGCTGCTGATGGCGACCGGCGCTGGCGCTGGCGTTCAGGTACGCATAATCCGTCCGCAGGCTACCGTTGGCCGCAACGCTGGCTTCATTTGGGTTCTCCCGCGGCATGTCGTAGCTGGCGGTCAAACCGTAGCTGAAGGCGTTTTTCTCGCCTGCGCTGCCGGTATAGCTGGACTGCAGCTGGCTGCCGTAGTTTTTATCGTGGTTAAAGCGGGTGGTCAGGCTGCCCGCCTGCCCGAACGGCAGCGAAAAGGAGACGCCCACCACCTGATTATTGCGGTGATGGATATCCTGGCTCTGCTGGGCATACAGATAATAATTGAGCCGACCATAGCGGTTGGCATAGCCCAGCTGATATGAGCGCCAGCGGTGGTGGCGGACATTCTCACTCCAGATTCCGTTAAATGACAGACTGCCGCTGCCGGCCTGCTGAGACAACATCGCGCTGTAGCGGGTCATCTCCCGCCAGTCGTTGGGGTGCCGGTCGTGCTCCCAGGCGGCATCGCGAATGGAGCGATAATTGCCCTCGTTGCTGTGGCTCATCGAGAGCAGCATTCGCGTATCGGATGTAAACGATTTTGATGCGGACACCCGCCAGCGGTAGCCCTCCTGCCAGCCGTGCTCCCTGCCCTTCGCCGCAGAACGGGAAAGATCGACCGCCAGCGCGCCCCAGTAGGTATTGAAGGCGCTGCCGACCAGCGTCGAGTAATAATCTGTCGTCGCGTTAGCGCCGGTATAGCCGCTGATATAGTCATTGAAGCCGTACTGCAGCGTGGCTTCGCCAAATCCCGGCCGCCCGGCGATCCCGTCCTCATCCAGATAGCCCAGCGACAGATCATAATAGACCGCGCCTGCCCGCACCAGGCCAGGCAGCGTGGCGTACGGCACGGTAAAGGTGTCCTGACTGCCATCCGCCTCGTGGATCGTCACCTGTAAATCGCCGCCGGCGTTGGTGGGATAGAGATCGTCGAAGGTGAATTTGCCCGGCGGAACCGTTGCCTCGTACAACAGGGCGCCGTTCTGGGTGACCGTTACGCGGGCGTTGGTGCGCGCCACGCCGCTGACCGACGGCGCAAAACCGCGGCGAGAGCCCGGCAGCATGCGCACATCGGTAGCCAGCCTGCCGCCGATAAAACTGACGCTGTCAAAGAAGGTTCCGTCGGTCCATCCCTGACCCAGCCGTAACGTGGACGCCCAGTTCACTACACTTCTCTCAGCCCAGGTGGCAATGCTATCCCAGTGCGTATTCCCTTCCTGCGCCTGGTAGCTGGACTGGTGATGTAACCGCCAGCCAAAGGCGCGCAGGCTGGCATCCAGCCCGAGATAATGATGGCTGCTGGTGTCCCCGTCGACGATGCTCTGATAGCTATTGGCCTGGTAGCGCAGCACCGCGGCGGGCACGCCGCTATCCACCTTTTTCAGGTTCACCGCCCCCCGATAATGGGGTTGCAGCAGCGCCTGGGGCATATTTACCCGCAGGACGTTTTCCCCGCTGTCATACTCCCAGCCGATCGCCTTATCGATCTGCGAAAAACGCAGGCAGGTGGCCGCGGTTGGCCACTGGGCATCCTTCAGCTGCAGAGCGTCGAACAGCGAGGGTGAGATGCAGGGCTCAAGCTGGCCATCGTGTTCCTGGATAACAAACGTTTCTTCCCCCAGGTCCCGGCCATTCACCGAGAGCGTGCTGCGGTACTGTCCGGCGTGTAGTGGATTACCGTATTGATATTTCTGGAGATCAACCTGCGCGGCGCCGTGCAAATGGGCGCGGTTAAAACTAAACGCCTCTGCCGCCCATGCCTCCTGCCAGGGAAGGAGCAGCATCAACCCAACCTTGATCTCCCTGAGTTTCATAATAATGTCCTTACTGAGGATAATTATGATTCACTACCGCGCCGTAATCATTGATGGTGGTGAAGCTGAATTTGGCTGGCAGCGTGCGCAGCGCGACCCCTTTAGGCGCGATCTCCAGCGAGGAAAACGGGGCGACCATGCCAGCAGCGTGTTTTTGTCCGTTAAGGGTGATGCTGTCGATGGTGATATAGCGCGCTGAGGCATTGCTCACCCGCAACCCGTTGCCCGTAGGAGCCAGCGCCCAGTTCAGGGCTTTTTCCGCGGCTATTTTTTCCGCCGCCACGCCTGCCGGACGGTAAAACAGCTTGATACGCGACCGTATCGCGAGCTGCAGGTAATTGTCAGTCTTGCCATTTTTCGGCTCAGGTGGGATATCCAGAAGATTGAACCAGAACAGCGATTCCCGATCCTGCGGCAGGCGGGCCCCGGCAAAAACC
>NZ_MJDM01000004.1:173534-213801 GCF_008452795.1 Klebsiella sp. AqSCr | reverse complement strand
GTTCCCCGCACTGCCGGCCGGCGGCTGCCGTTAAACACCAGGCGCCAGCTCTGGCCTTTTCCCGGTTCGATGCGCACAATCGGCGGCAGCACAATAAACGGCGCCGCATCCTTTTCCGGTTGATTTTGCACGCGGCCATCGTCGACCCAGACCTGCGTCAGAGAGGGGGTCTCCCCCATATTGGTGGCCCGGACGGCGATCTCTTTTTTGTCGCCGGGAAAAATAATCCGTGTGCCGTCAATAACCATGCTGGCGTCCGCCGAGGGTAAATAGCTGGACAGCAGCAGTGCCAGAACCATACGCCGCATATTCACCTCCTCCTTGTCGGGGGGATAAACGGCCCCTGAGCGGGGCCGTGGACAGGGGTTACGGATAGACCACCGTAAAGTTGACGTAGGCTGCGACTTTTCCAGCCTTGGCGGCATCAGTCGCATAGTAGCGGGCATAGAAAGGCAGCGAGGCGGAACCATCCTGCTCAGCCACCGCCACCGGGATCGCTTCCAGGCGAGCAACTTTGCCGTCTGCAGCGACCGCCGGGGTCTCCGCGAGGTTAATCGGCGTAAACCGGGTGTTCAGCAGCTCCACATCGACGTTTTCTGCTTCCGTGCCGTCAGTCAGAGTGTTTTTTAGTCGGCCCTCCGTGGAAACGTTTTGATCCTTCTCGAAGTACACCGAGACATTGGTCCCCGGGGAACAGCTCGTCAGATCGATAGTGAAGGGAACCACGCCCGCCGTCTCGCCCGCGCTGCTGAGCGCCGAGCGCTGGACCGTCGGCAGGGTTACCGTCTTGTCTTTATTCTTTACCGTACAGGTATTGTCGATGACTTCACCATTAAAGGTGACTTTGCCATCAGCAGCCTGCGCCGCTACCGGAGAAAGCATCATCATCACCACGAAAGATGCCATTCCTTTGCTGTATTTTTTCATATTCACTCCTCATCACCACGCTTATGGAGAATCGTTCAGGAAATACCCCTGGCGTACTTTATACGTACAATTTATTAATACTCAGTCCATTGGATTAGCCTGTTATCTTTTAACCCCTTCCCTGCACTGACATCCTACTCACTTCATTATTTATTATTCAAATTCGCCACCAGGACCATTTCTACTTTTTATAGAAAAGTCTTAACACCACTCTGAAAAAGAAATACAACAAACGCACAATAAAAACATAACTAATTGTAAATAAAAGGTAATTTTTATTTTTTATTTTCTAAAAAACATTCGAGAAATGCGATCTAACTATCTCACCCTCATTATTAACCACCTCCTCCCACGTTCTCCCCCCTGGATTGAAAGCGCAGGGAGTATGTTATTTATGGCGGGTATTCTCTACAGTAAATTGTCGAATCAGGCAGGACAGCATGCACAGCGTATTTATGCCAGGAGGTCATTATGTTGATCTGCATTGCGGATTCAGAATATTTTAATATTGCCCTGAAAGCGTATATTAATGAACCAAACAGCAAGCCTCTGGATATTAAAGAAATACTCTGTTACCCGTTTAGTGGACAGAGTGAGATGTTCTATACTTTTTTTGCGACCGATGCCGGAGCCCGGCTAAGCACCATCCTTATTGATTACAGCAGCGTCAGCATCGAAGTACTGCAGGTCGCGCTCAGTTTAAAATCGTTTAATCCCCTGATCCGGATCTTTATTTTTGCCAAATCAGGCTACCCGTTGAGCGAGCTCGAACGCAGCCTCGCCATTGTGCTCGGCGCAGAGTTCATCACCAGTTTTGCCGGGCTCAGCGCTGCCCTTGCCCGCGGTCCGCGCTTGACATCGCCCCCCGCCGACAAGCTCTATATCGCCATACCTGACAGCTATAACCTGACCCGTAAGGAAACTTTTTTAATCAGCCTGCTGATGGGGGAATGCCGTTGTGTCACGTGGCCAGCACCATGCAGCTCACGATCAAACGGGTCTACTACTACCGTTCACGCGTCCTTAGCAAGCTGGCGGTGAAAAATAACGTGGAACTGATGAACAAAGTTCAGGGGATGGTGTTGCGCCACTACCGACAGGAGACAGGCCATGAAATCGTATCTCTACGCTAAAAATCGCCTCATGTTGATTATCCTGAGCTGGCTAAGCGCAGACGAGGCGTTGCCATCTCGTCATGATTTCCAGCAGACTGAAACCATCCTCAGCACCCTGCATATACCGTATGTGCTGAAGCCCGACCTTGATCAACTGAGGGCTACGCTACAGCCATTACTCGCCACGCCCAGGCCGCAGGCCTGTGAGGTAGGCGCTTTTCTCAGCGCCCTGTTGGCGCTGTATACCCGGTTAACCGAATATACCGCCGTCGAGCACTATCTGCTCTCCCGGCATCTCTGAGTAGTAACCCGCCTGGGCAGGAAGACGCCGCGCGCCTCCTGCCTGTAAGGCATTACCTTAGCTCAGCAGACCGCTCGCCGCGTCGGGAGACGTAATCCCGATAGCCCTCGCCAACGTAAATCTGCCGTGGCCGGTAGATGGTCAGCGGCGCCTGGTGCATCTCGTTCCAGTGCGCCACCCAACCGACCGTCCGACCGACCGCGGTGACCACCGCAAACATCGACGAAGGCAGATTCATCGCTTTAAGGATCACCGCGGTATAGAAATCCACGCTTGGCGACAGGCCATTGTCCACAAAATAGGGGTCGGTCAGCGCCACGTCCTCAAGGGCCATCGCCACCTGCAGCAGGCGGTCGGACATGCCTACCTCCGCCAGCACCCGATGGCTGGTTTCACGCAGGATATCGGCGCGCGGGTCACGGTGACGGTAGCGCGAGTTGCCAAAACCCAGCCGGCGAAATGCCTGCGGATCGCGCTTCGCCTGGCGCAGAAACGCCGGAACCTGATCGACGCTTTCAATCTCCTCCAGCATTCGCATGCTCGATTCATTTGCTCCGCCATGCATCGGCCCCCACAGCGACGCCAGCCCGGCGGCGACGCAGGCGAATAAGTTCGCCCCGGAGGAGCCCGCCGCGCGCACCGTAGTGGTCGAGGCGCACTGCCCGTGATCGGCATGCAGCACCAGGATCTGGTTCATCGCCTGCTCGATAACCGGATTGAGAACGTATTTTTCCGCCGGGATAGCAAACAGCATCTGCAGGAAATTACCGGCATAGGAGAGATCGTTGCGCGGATACGCCGCGGGTTGCTCAATGGTGTACTTGTAGCTCATGGCGGCGATAGTGGGCATTTTCGACAGCAACCGGGTGGCGGCCAGCGCCCGGTGCTGCAGATTTTCCACGTCCAGGACGTCATGATAAAACGCCGCCAGCGCCCCCACCAGGGCGCACATCAGCGCCATCGGGTGCGAGTCGCGACGAAAGCCGCTGCACATGCGGGCTATCTGCTCATGGACCAGAGTATGGCGGGTGATGGTCTCGCGAAAGGTTTGATAGCAGGCCTCATCCGGCGCGTCACCGTTCAGCATGATGTAGGCCACTTCGAGAAAATCGCACTGGCGAGCCAGCTGATCCACCGGATAGCCGCGGTGCAATAGCACGCTGTTTTCCGTATCGATCCACGAGATCGCCGACTGGCATCCGGCGGTGTTGGCGAAGCCGGGGTCATAGCTGCAGAATCCGGACTGATTTAGCCCGCGCATGTCAACTCCCACCGGCCCCCGCGTTCCCGGCACCTGCGGCAGGGCGATGGGCGGTTGTTGTCCAGCAAAAGAAAGCGTTAACGGTGTAGTGCTCATCCTGTTAGTCCCCCAGCAAGCTTATCAGCGACCCGAAGTCATTCTTCAGGCGGAAAGACCAACATAACCAATGTGATGCAGCTTATTCATTGATGTCATCACTATAACCCTGGCAAAGAGGATATTTTGCTGGCCTTCACTGGGAAACAGGCCGTCTTTCCCCAGCCCACCGCCGGATAGCGGCACAAATCGCCAAGGATAAAGGCGATCATCGCTGTCAAAATTTACGTTGAGTAAAGAAAGGATGAAGAGGAGCTACCATGAATTTTGTGCTGTCGATGACCCTTATCTGCATCGCCATCGCCTGGCTGATGATGAGCCTCCTGCCGGTGTAGATGCACCGCTAACCGCCACGCCAGTGGTCTGGATAACCCCTCCTTCAATTGATTTCCGCCGTGGTCTTCGCCTCTGAGGTTTCATAAGAGCCATATAAGAAGTACTGGTTGCATATCAGGCTGTTGCGTTTTCCCGCCGAGGGGTAGGCTAAAGGCCCACTGTTAAGGAGGTGATATGTCTGGACTGATCAATCCACATGCGGCCCCGGAAGAAGCAGCCTATGCGCTACTGATTGAGCTCGTTCGCGCCCAGCGCGTGCCGCAATATGAAGGCGAAATTTCCGGCCTGCTGGCGATGTACGACGAAGCCGTTAAACACTTTAAAGAGAAAGAGACCGAGCGTTAGGCGTGGACATCGTGGTGCGAGAAAAGCGTGACGCCTGCGGAAGCCGCGCAGGCGTTGGCTGGATAGCGGCTTGGGTCATCAGCTGCCGCGGTAGGTAGAGTATCCGTACTGACTGAGCAGCAGCGGGATATGCAGTTTTTGATTTTGCTTTGTGACATTGAAAATAACCGGAATCACCGGGAAGAACGTATTCATATTTTGGCTTTTAAAATAGTCACCAGTTTTAAACGTCACTTTATACACCCCCGGCTCCATATTCTCCGCCTGCGGATAGAGCGACTTAATCCGCCCATCGGCATCCGTTTTACCGGTGGCGATATGCTGCCAGCTCTCCCCCTGCTGTTTATCCAGCTCAACCTGCACCCCCGGTGAAGGGAGCCCGGTTTGCTGATTAAGAATGTGTACGCTGAGCGTCCCCTCTGGCGCCGCCAGCGCGCTGAAGCTGAGCAGAGAAATTACGGAGGCGATAACTAATTTCATAATCGTGACCTTATTGGGCAAGTGAAAGTGCCCTAACTATAGTCAGCGCGGCGGGGAAAAAAATTAAACTTTTTGTTATCAGTTTGAGTTGATGGGTACTGTCTCCACACACAACACGCTGAACCGGTTTCCTCGTAAGAAGAGGAAGTGTCTTATGAGTAGGTAGCCCCGTGCTCTTAGTAACAGGATACGGTGACACTAAGTCTATCAGGCAGGGGAAATAGATTTGCTGGGTTCAAATATCACAAGGTAAAAAGATATACGCCGTGGCCTCTGCCGCCTCTACCAGAACAGTGCTTACTGCAAATGGGCTGCAGTATTCGAAATAATCATTTAATATTATTTAAACTACTATTCCAGTGTAAGTAATCACCTGGTTCAGATATTGATCGTTATCATTGATTCTCTTGTCGCCACGCCTTAACCATCTCCTTTGTTACCTCTTTCTTGTAGCAAATAGGTGAGTACCCACCAGCTTTGCTCCAGGCACTACGGCCACCGCACGAGCTGCCGTTCCGGGCGGTATTGAAGGGGCAGGCACAAGTACCGGGGTAGGATGCGACAGAGTCATCAATAATCCTTTGACTGACCTGATCATCGCTTAAGGAATTCGATTTGGCGATGGAAATATCTGATGCAAAGACGCACACAACAGCGAATACGGAGATGGCGACGAATTTGATGTTCATTCGGATCTTTCCAGGCAGTGGATGAACATCGAGGGTATGCTTTCAAATAGTGTTCAATATTGATCTATAACAACTGTACTTCACGCCAGCTTAAAATGCGATATTTAACCCAGTCAGACAGAACCTAAAGCTATAATGACTATTAGCCTGTTACCGGCAACATATTTTCACATTCCTGCAGAGCGCTTATTCTGCACTCAGCTATAACCACCATTAACCATTCTGTTCGATATTACAGAGCAGTAATGCTGTACTCTGACTGGCCATCGTCCGACAGATACTACAAGACATTAGAATCATCGAAATGGTCCGTCGATATGCTCACCTGGCACCTAACCATTTAACTGAGCACGCACGTCAAATTGACTCAATTTTTGCAAATTTTTGCAGAAGATGTCCCAAATATGTCCCACAAGGAAAAATCAGCGACTGGAGGAAGTTGATAAGTGATTGATTATTAAATGGCACGCCCTACAGGATTCGAACCTGTGACCTACGGCTTAGAAGGCCGTTGCTCTATCCAGCTGAGCTAAGGGCGCCCTGAGAAGCGAGTGCTTCGCGGAGTGAAACGCGTGGAATTATACGGTCCACGTCGGTTGAGTCAATCCATTTTGCCAGGAAACTGCGGGGCTTATACGACGCTGGCGAAATATCCTCCACCAACTGTACAAGAAGCATACCGCCGGGCCTAATGCGCGCGTAAATCGACTCAGTGGCCAGGCGCAACGCACCAATAACCATGTAATAACCATGGTCATAACAGGCTAAATTAGCCTCAGACAGGATAAAACAGCAAACGAGGACTGACAGCGAGGCCCGCTTCTGACAAAATATCCTCATCCCCCTTTCGTAAAGATACAGATGGAATCCTCTCTCTGATGGCAGCAAAAATTATTGACGGTAAAACGATTGCGCAGCAGGTACGCTCTGAGGTTGCGGAAAAAGTGAAGGCTCGCGTTGCGGCCGGAAAACGCGCCCCTGGGCTGGCCGTCGTGCTGGTCGGCAGCAACCCGGCCTCGCAGATTTATGTCGGCAGCAAGCGCAAAGCATGTGAAGAAGTGGGCTTCGTCTCCCGCTCTTACGATCTCCCGGAAACCACCAGCGAAGCCGAGCTGCTGGAGCTTATCGACACTCTGAATGCCGATAAGACCATCGACGGTATTCTGGTTCAGCTGCCCCTGCCGGCAGGGATCGATAACGTCAAAGTTCTCGAGCGCATCGCGCCGGATAAAGACGTCGACGGCTTCCATCCTTACAACGTTGGCCGCCTGTGCCAGCGCGCGCCGCGCCTGCGTCCGTGCACTCCGCGCGGTATCGTGACCTTGCTGGAACGCTACAATATCGACACCTACGGCCTCAATGCGGTGGTCATTGGCGCCTCCAATATCGTCGGTCGCCCGATGAGCATGGAGCTGCTGCTGGCCGGCTGCACCACCACCGTCACCCACCGCTTTACCAAAAACCTGCGCCATCATGTCGAAAACGCCGACCTGCTGATCGTCGCGGTGGGCAAACCGGGCTTTATTCCTGGCGAGTGGATTAAAGAAGGGGCGATTGTGGTCGATGTCGGCATCAACCGTCTGGAAAGCGGCAAAGTGGTCGGCGACGTGGTGTATGAAGATGCCGCCGAACGCGCGTCCTACATCACCCCGGTTCCCGGCGGCGTTGGCCCGATGACCGTCGCCACCCTGATCCAGAACACGCTGCAGGCGTGCGAAGAGTATCACGACGTTGAGGAGGCCTGAGATGGCGACATTTTCCTTAGGTAAACATCCGCACGTTGAGCTGTGCGATCTGCTGAAGCTGGAAGGCTGGAGCGAAAGCGGCGCCCAGGCGAAGATCGCCATCGCCGACGGGCTGGTAAAAGTCGACGGCGCGGTGGAAACCCGCAAACGCTGCAAAATCGTCGCTGGTCAGACGGTGAGCTTTGAAGGCCAGAGCGTGACCGTCACGGCCTGACAACGAAAAGAAAAACGCCCGCTTTTGCGGGCGTTTTTTTATGGCTTACTTCCGGCGCCAGGTGGTGCCCTGCGGGCCATCTTCCAGCACAATGCCCATCTCGTTGAGACGGTCGCGCGCCGCATCCGCCGCCGCCCAGTCTTTCGCTTTGCGCGCGTCCAGACGCTGCTGGATGAGCGATTCGATCTCCGCCACTTCCGCGTCGTCAACCTGCGCGCCGCTCTGCAGGAACGCCTCCGGCTCCTGCTCCAGCAGACCCAGTACCGCAGCAAGCTTACGCAGGTGGGCCGCCATGGCGTTCGCCGCGGCCGCGTCCTCGGTTTTCAGGCGGTTTACTTCACGCGCCATATCGAACAGCACCGAATAGGCTTCCGGGGTGTTGAAGTCGTCGTCCATCGCCTCGATAAAGCGTGCTTCGAAGGCTTCGCCCCCCGCCGCGTCGACGGATTTATCCGTCCCGCGCAGCGCGGTGTACAGACGCTCCAGCGCCGAACGCGCCTGCTTGAGGTTCTCTTCGCTGTAGTTCAGCTGGCTGCGATAGTGGCCGGACATCAGGAAGTAGCGAATCGTCTCCGCATCGTAATACTTCAGCACGTCGCGGACGGTAAAGAAATTACCCAGCGATTTCGACATCTTCTCGCGGTCAACCATCACCATGCCGGAGTGCATCCAGTAGTTGACGTATTCACCGTCGTGGGCGCAGGTGGACTGGGCGATTTCGTTTTCATGGTGAGGGAACATCAGATCCGAACCGCCGCCGTGAATATCGAAGTGGTTGCCAAGCTGCTTGCAGTTCATCGCCGAGCACTCGATATGCCAGCCCGGACGGCCCGCGCCCCACGGCGACGGCCAGCTCGGCTCGCCCTCTTTCGACATTTTCCACAGGACGAAGTCCATCGGGTTACGCTTGACGTCAACCACGTCGACGCGAGCCCCCGCCTGCAGCTGGTCTAGATCCTGGCGCGACAGCAGACCGTAGTTCGGGTCCGTCGGCACGTCGAACATCACGTCGCCGTTATCTGCCACGTAAGCATGGCCTTTGGCGATCAGCTGCTCGGTGATCTCAATGATCTCCGCAATATGGTGCGTTGCGCGCGGCTCGCTGTCGGGACGCAGAATATTCAGCGCGTCAAAATCTTTGTGCATTTCGGCAATCATGCGATCGACCAGCGCGACAAAGCTTTCGCCGTTGTCATTAGCGCGCTTAATGATTTTGTCGTCGATATCGGTGATATTGCGCACGTACTTCAGCTTATAGCCAAGAAAACGCAGATAGCGCGCCACGACGTCAAAGGAGACGAAGGTACGTCCATGGCCGATATGACAGAGATCGTAAACGGTAATACCACACACGTACATGCCGACTTCCCCGGCATGGATAGGTTTAAATTCCTCTTTCTGGCGCGTCAGTGTATTAAAAATTTTTAACATCGAAGATTCCGTGTAGACGTGTGTGGGTAATGAAGTCTCTATAATACCCATAATTCAGACCGGACGCAGCACACATTGCAAGGTGCATCGACCCCCGCGGTTATGCTATAACACCCCCCTATATCTCACCCGACACCGGGTGCTAGCACCACACTCATCGGAACAGGATGCAAAAATGGTTACTTTCCACACCAATCATGGCGATATCGTAATCAAAACGTTTGACGACAAAGCGCCGGAAACAGTTAAAAACTTCCTGGACTACTGCCGCGAAGGTTTCTACGACAACACCATTTTCCACCGTGTTATCAACGGCTTCATGATTCAGGGCGGCGGTTTTGAACCTGGCATGAAACAAAAAGCGACCAAATCTCCGATTCAGAACGAAGCGAACAACGGTCTGAAAAACACCCGCGGCACGCTGGCGATGGCCCGTACTCAGGCGCCGCACTCTGCCACCGCGCAGTTCTTCATCAACGTGGTTGACAACGACTTCCTGAACTTCTCCGGCGAAAGCCTGCAGGGTTGGGGCTACTGCGTCTTCGCGGAAGTGGTTGAAGGCATGGACGTGGTAGACAAAATCAAAGCGGTTGCCACCGGCCGCAGCGGCATGCACCAGGATGTGCCGAAAGATGATGTGATCATCAAAAGCGTCACCGTCAGCGAGTAATTCGTGGCGACACTTTTTATTGCAGATTTGCACCTGCAAACAGAAGAACCGGCGATCACCGCCGGTTTTCTGCGTTTTTTACAGGGCGAAGCCCGCCAGGCGGACGCTCTGTATATCCTTGGCGATCTGTTTGAGGCATGGATCGGCGATGACGATCCTAACCCGCTGCACCAACAAATTGCCTCGGCAATCAAAGCCGTCGTCGACGCCGGCGTGCCGTGCTACTTCATCCATGGCAACCGCGATTTTCTCGTCGGCCAGCGCTTTGCCCGCCAGAGCGGGATGATCCTGCTCGCCGAAGAAGAGCGACTGGACCTCTATGGCCGTGAAGTCTTGATCATGCATGGCGACACGCTGTGTACCGATGACCAAGGCTATCTGGCGTTTCGCGCCAAAGTCCACACCCCGTGGATCCAGCGTCTGTTCCTGGCCCTGCCGCTGTTTATCCGCCGTCGCATCGCCGCCCGCATGCGCGCCGACAGCAAAGCCGCCAACAGCAGTAAATCAATGGAAATTATGGATGTGAATCCACAGGCGGTAGTTGACGCAATGGAGCGGCATCACGTGCAGTGGCTGATCCACGGCCATACTCATCGCCCGGCGGTCCATGAACTGCAGGCCAACGGCCAACCCGCATGGCGTGTGGTACTTGGCGCCTGGCACAGCGAAGGTTCGATGGTCAAGGTGACGCCGGACGACGTCAAACTAATCCACTTTCCGTTCTAATTCCTGCGCGAGCACAATTCCGAAAGCGCCTTTTGCCCGGGCGAAGGTGCGCGCTTCCCCCCGCCCTGCATGCTAGTCTTCCACAACGTCACTCTCAAGGAACGAGCATGAGCAGGAAAAAGTGGAGTCAGCCGCTGATGTGGGGAATGATCATCGCGATCCTCAATCCGTTAGGGGTAAGTTATATCGCCTTAATCGGCGTCGTTATCGGCAACACGCTGACGTTTGTCTGGTGTGCGATGCTGGCGTGGGCTATCTATTTTTATGCCATTTATTTGCTCTGCACCCGCCCTCACGATAGCCGGCTGGTACAAATCTATTTACTGCTTATGGGCACCCTGATGCTCCCGTGGGGGTTAGTGCTGCTTATCACCTGTATCATGAGGGAGATAAAGGTCAATCAGGCACCCACGCCATCACCTCCAGGCGAGACAAAAGACGGCTAACCATGCGCACGCAACCGTTTTCCTTGCTGGCAGTTCATGCTATTCTCTGTGGCCTCTAAAGCAGTGTGAAACACACCCACAGGAGTTTTAAGACGCATGTCTTCCCGCAATAATTCGGCGCGTATCGCCATCGTGATGGGGTCCAAAAGCGACTGGGCTACCATGCAATTTACCGCAGAAATCCTTGATGCCCTGAACGTTCCGTACCATGTCGAAGTGGTCTCCGCCCACCGCACGCCCGATAAGCTGTTCAGCTTTGCTGAAAGCGCCGAAAGCCACGGTTATCAGGTGATTATTGCAGGAGCAGGCGGCGCGGCGCATCTGCCGGGCATGATTGCGGCGAAAACCCTGGTGCCGGTGCTCGGCGTACCGGTTCAGAGCGCAGCCTTAAGCGGTGTCGACAGCCTCTACTCCATTGTGCAGATGCCGCGCGGCATTCCGGTCGGTACCCTGGCCATCGGCAAAGCTGGCGCTGCGAACGCCGGCCTGCTCGCCGCGCAGATCCTTGCCCAGCATGATACAGTACTGCACCAGCGCCTGAGCGCCTGGCGTCAGGCGCAAACCGATGAAGTGCTGGATAATCCGGATCCGCGGGGTGCGGCATGAAACAGGTATGCGTGCTCGGTAACGGCCAGTTAGGCCGTATGCTGCGCCAGGCCGGCGAGCCGCTGGGCATCGCCGTCTGGCCGGTGGGGCTGGAAGCCGACCCGGAAGCGGTGCCGTTCCAGCAGAGCGTCATCACGGCAGAAATTGAACGCTGGCCGGAAACCGCCCTCACCCGCGAGCTGGCCCGCCACCCGGCGTTCGTCAACCGCGATGTCTTCCCGATTATCGCCGACCGCCTGACGCAAAAGCAGCTGTTTGACAAGCTTGGCCTCGCCACCGCCCCGTGGCAGCTACTGGCGGATAAAAGCGAGTGGCCGGCGGTGTTTGCCCGCCTTGGCGAACTGGCGATCGTTAAGCGTCGCGTTGGCGGTTACGACGGCCGCGGCCAGTGGCGTCTGCGGGAAAACGAAATCGACCAGCTACCGGCCGATAACTACGGCGAGTGCATCGTCGAGCAGGGGATTAACTTCTCCGGCGAGGTATCGCTGGTGGGCGCCCGCGCTCATGACGGTAGCACCGTCTTTTACCCGCTGACCCGTAACCTGCATCAGGACGGTATTCTGCGCGCCAGCGTCGCCTTCCCGCAGGCCAACGCTCGCCAGCAGGAACAGGCGGAAAGCATGCTGACGGCGATCATGAACGAGCTGAACTATGTCGGCGTGATGGCGATGGAGTGCTTCGTTACCGCCGAGGGGCTGCTGATTAACGAGCTGGCGCCGCGGGTGCACAACAGCGGCCACTGGACGCAGAACGGGGCGTCTATCAGCCAGTTCGAGCTGCATCTGCGGGCGATTACCGGCCTGCCGCTGCCGCCGCCGGTGGTCAACAGCCCGTCGGTGATGATCAACCTGATCGGCACCGATCTTAACTACGACTGGCTGAAGCTGCCGCTGGTGCACTTGCACTGGTATGACAAAGAGGTGCGCCCGGGTCGTAAAGTCGGCCACCTGAACCTCACCGACAGCGATACCGATCGCCTGAGCGCGACGCTGGAAGCGATCAAGCCGCTGCTGCCGCCGGAGTACACCAGCGGCCTGTTCTGGGCGCAATCGCAGCTCAGCTAAGCCCTTCGTGCCGGGGATTTGATCTATCCCCTTCCCCGGCACACCTTGAGGCGCGTACAATCCCCCCCTTGCTGTAAAGCTCATTTCTGTTTTGACTTCAGAGGATACCCCATGACCAATGGGACGGATTATCGCGCTATTCTCGCCAGCGATACGCCACTGATTGACGTACGCGCCCCGGTGGAGTTTAGCCAAAGCGCGATGCCGGCGGCGATCAACCTGCCGCTGATGAATGATGAAGAACGCGCCGCGGTCGGCACCTGCTACAAGCGTCAGGGGCCGGAAGCGGCGCTGGCGCTCGGCCATAAACTGGTCCAGGGTGACCTGCGCGCCAGCCGTACTCAGGCGTGGCTGGAAGCGTGCGCCCGTTACCCACACGGTTACCTGTGCTGCGCCCGCGGCGGCCAGCGCTCGCATATCGTCCAGCAGTGGCTGAAAGAAGCTGGCGTGGATTACCCCCTGATCGTCGGCGGCTATAAAGCGCTACGCCAGGCGGCGATCCAGGCCACCGACGAACTGGTGCAGCGGCCGATCGTGCTGATTGGCGGCTGCACCGGCAACGGTAAAACTCAGCTGGTCTGCTCGCGCCCGGACGGTATCGACCTGGAAGGGCTTGCTCATCACCGCGGTTCTTCATTCGGTCGAACCCTGCAGGATCAGCATCCGCAGGCCACCTTTGAAAACCACCTGGCGGTCAGCCTGCTTAAAAAAGCCGAACAGCAGACCCGCTGGGTGCTGGAAGATGAAGGCCATATGATCGGCGCCAATCATCTACCGGAGAGCCTGCGCCTCCGCATGGCGCAGTCGCCGCTGGCGGTGGTGGAAGATCCGTTTGACGTTCGCCTCGAACGGCTGCGCGAAGAGTATTTCGATCGCATGTATCGCGACTTTATCGCCGCGTATGGCGAAGAGAAAGGCTGGCATGCATACGGCGAGTATCTGCATCACGGCCTGTTTGCCATCCGCCGTCGCCTGGGGCTGCAGCGTTTTGCTCAGCTCACCGAACGGCTCGATGAGGCGCTGGTGCAGCAGCAGCGCACCGCCAGCACCGAGGCGCACTTTGCCTGGCTGGTACCGCTGCTGGAAGAATACTACGACCCGATGTATCGCTATCAGTTGGGGAAAAAAGCCGGGAAAATTCTCTTTCGCGGCAGCTGGCAGGAGGTCGCAGCCTGGCTGGCGAAGTAATCGCATGCTCTATTGTCCCGGCTTGCGGCGTAAACGCCTTAGCCGGGCTACCGGTCGGCGCGATTTGTAGCCACGGTAAGCGCGCGCGACCGGGGAGTTGTGACCGCTTAGAAGTCGTAGCGCAGACGGACCAGGTTCATATCGCCAAGGTTGTCGGTGCTGGAGGTAAACACGTGTTCGTAGTCAACGCGGAAACCGTAATCCAGCTGGAAGCTAATCCCCAGACCGTTATCGATACGCTGATAGTTGCGGCCGTTCACATATTCCAGACGGTCGCCCATAAAGTACGGCTGAATAGATTTAACAGCGTATTGATTGATCGGGAATTTATAGCCCGCAAAATATTCAATCCCCCAGGCGTCACCGGCAAAGTAATTATGCACATCGGTTTTCTTGGTGGTGAGGAAGTTCTGATACCAGCCGCCGCCGAAGGAGAAGGTCCAGTTATCCGGGGTCCAGCTCAGCGCGGTACCGACGATATTCTGGTCATAGGTTTTGCTGTCGGCGCTTGACGGGTCGCGCATTTCCGCGCGGGTGTAGTTCCACGCGGTACCCCAGGTCAGATCCTTCATGATGTGGTAGTCCGCGCCAACAGAACCACCGCCTTTACGCTTGTAGCGCAGGCCGTTACCCGGCAGGTATTCGCTGTCTTCGAACAGATAAGAGCCGTAAAGATCGACATCACCTACAGTTTTCTTATATTTCAGCATATTACGTGAACGATAGGAGCCATCGTAATCGCCATTAATACCGTTCCCCGGGGCCTGACCGATCATATCGTAGTCCCAGATATCGGTTTTCACCCCCACCACATCATAGTAAATGCTGTTCTGCTGCCCGTAGGTTAACGTACCCCAGGTATCGCTTTTCAGGCCGGTATACAGCATGCGGCGGGTGGTATTGTTCGCGCCTTCCGCGTAGTGGTTATCCCAGTCAAACAGCGCCGGAATGTTCACGCCCAGCTCATAGTAGCTGATCCAGCTAATATCATCGAACAGGTAGTAATCCGCCGCGAAGCGGAAGCGGGTGCCGCCGTCAAAACCGTTACGCTTATAGGAGCCTTTGTCGCCATCGCCGGTCATCATGTTGAACTGCGGCCGGATACTGCCGCCGACGGTAAAGTTAAGCCGGCTTAACGGATCGCCCGCCTGCGGATCTTGTTTCAGCAGCGTAATCTCCGCGTGGGAAGGCAATGACGTTAACGCTAATGCTGCGCCGATCGAGATCGCCAGCGCTTTTATTGTGTGTGCCATAGTTTTTCCTTGATTAATAAGCCACCTTATATTTTCCAGTTGAATATTAACCGCGAATCAGCATAGCGTGTTGTTGGGTTTTTAATGTTTTGTGCTCTTAAAAATCAATGATTTATCAATTTGTGCGTTTAAAATAAAAGCGCCGCCAAAAACGGCGGCGCATCATCAAAATGCAATATTCTTACTGGCTAAACTGGCGGAATAGCGCTTTTCCTTTTAACAGACGCAGCCCCAGCCCGCCGCCGCACAGGGATAACAACACCGCTCCCGTCAGCGGCAGCAACACCCACAGGCGCCAGTCCGGCGTCCAGGGAAAATCAAAGACTTTCGTCTGCAGCATCGCCAGCGCCACTTCCGCGCCTATCGCCGCCACCAGGCCGGAAACCAGCCCCAGCAGGGCAAACTCCGCCCACAGCGTAGCGCGCAGCAGCGATTTTCCTGCCCCCAGCGTGCGCCAGACCACCAGCTCCTGATGGCGTTGACGCATACCGACCTGCACCTGCGCCAGCAACAGCAGCACGCCGCAGGCCGTCACCAGGCCCACCATCACCTCCAGCGCCCGGCTGACCTGGGAGAGCACCTGGCCGACCTGACGCAGGATGGCGCCGATATCCAGCAGACTGACGGTGGGAAACTCGCGGTTCAGCTGGGTCAACATCGCGGGACCGTTATCCCAGCGGAAGCTGGTGAGCCAGCTCTGCGGCTGCCCGTCCAGCGCCCCGGCGGGGAAAATAAAGAAGAAGTTTGGCCGCAGGCTCTCCCAGTCTACTTTGCGCACGCTGCTGACCTTCGCGCTGAACTCCTGGGTATCGCCGGTAAAGGTCACTGTATCGCCGATCTTTATCCCCAGCCGCTGCGCCAGCCCCTCCTCAATCGATACCTCGCCCGGCTTCGGCGGCCAGCTGCCGGCCACCAGCGGATTATGATCCGGACGCTGTTCGCTCCAGGTGAGATTAAGCTCGCGATTCAGCGCTTCGTCTTTGTTTCCGTCCGTGGATTGACCGTTGATCTGCGTCAGACGGGCCCGGACGATCGGATAGAATTCCGCCGCCCGCGTCTGGTGTTCGGCAAGGAAGGTCTTCACCGGCACTATCTGCTCAGGGGCGATATTGATCAGAAAGTAGTTCGGGCTCTGCGGGGGCAACTGCTGCTGCCAGCGGTCAAGCAGATCGCCGCGCAGCACCAACAGGAGCGCCAGCAGCATAAACGACAGGGAAAACGCCGCCAGCTGGCTGAGGGTCGACCACGGCTGGCGCAGCAGGCGGTTCACCGCCAGACGCAGCGGCAAGGCTTTGAGCGTCAGGCGTTTGAGCAGCCACAGCAATCCCCAGCCCACCAGGCCGCACAGCAGCGCCAGCACCACCGCCCCGGCCAGCACCGACCACAGCAGCGGGCTGCCGCCCAGCAGCCAGGCCAACAGGCCCACCACCACGACGCTAACCGCCGGGATCCAGATTTTCAACGGCCAGACGTTAGCCACCACATCCTGACGCAGCACTCGCAGCGGCAGGGTCGCCAGCAGCAGTCGATAGGGTCGCAGGCCCACCAGCAGGGAAATGACGCCTGTCGCCCCGATAGCCCACAGCCACGGCCAACCGCTGGCAGCGGGTAACGCGGCGGGCAGCACCGGTTTGAGAACCAGCAGCAGCAGACGCTCCAGCGCCAGGCCCGCCACCCCGCCGGTTATCACCGACAGCGTCAACAGCAGCAGCCATTGGCCGACGATAAGCTTGCGCAGCTGCGACCGTCCGGCGCCCAGCGTCTTGAGTATGGCGACCAGATCATAGCGGCTGCGGCAGTAGTGGCTCATCGCTACCGCCACTGCGGCGACGGCCAGCAGCAGCGTCAACAGCGCGGATAACAACAGGAATTGCTGCGAGCGTTCGAGGGATTTGCCCAGCGCGCTGTCGTCCTGGTCAAGGCCAATCCAGCGATGCTCCGGGCCGAGCTTCGGCAGCAGCCACTGCTCATAATTGGCCAGCTGTTCAGCGTCGCCGGCGAACTTATAGCGCCATGCGACGCGACTGCCGGGCTGCACGGCCCCGGTTTTTGCCACGTAGGCCATATTCATCATCAGTCGCGGCGCCATCTGGAAGGGGTTAAACCCTGCATCCGGCTCCTGAATCACCTCCCCGGCAATGCGCAGCGTGGCATCGCCAACGTCAATCGTATCGCCGGTTTTCAGGTTCAGGAGCGCCATCAGCCTTGGCGCCAGCAGCACGCTCCCCGCCTGCGGCTTCAGCCCCGGCGGCTGCGTCTCGAGGGTGCCATACAGCGGATAGCGGTCGTCCACCGCCTTAACGTCCGCCAGCTGCGGCGTATCACCGGCGAACGTCATGGTGGCAAAGCTCAGCTGCTCGCCGACGGTCAGCCCTGACTTCCGCGCCTGTGCGATCCACTCGGCGGGTACCTCGCGCGAACTGCGCAGCGTACGGTCGCCGGCCATAAACTCACGGCTTTGCTGGCTAAGGCCTTTCTCCATCCGATCGCTTATCGACCCCAGGGCCAGCACGCAGGCCACGGCGAGGCTTAACGCCAGCCAGACGATCAGCAGCGACGGCGAGCGCCATTCGCGCCAGAACCAGCGGGCGATCATGCTTCCTCCCGCAGCTGGCCATCCACCAGGCGCAGACGGCGATCGCAGCGCGCCGCCAGCAGCGGATCGTGAGTGACGAGGATCAGGGTGGTGCCGTGTTCGCGATTAAGCGAGAACAGCAGATCGGCAATTTTGTCCCCGGTCTGGCGATCGAGGTTGCCGGTGGGCTCATCGGCGAACAGAATGGCCGGGCGCCCGTTAAAGGCCCGGGCCAGCGCCACCCGCTGCTGTTCGCCGCCGGAGAGCTGCGCCGGCAGGTGGTGCAGGCGTTTGCCAAGTCCCAGCTGCTCAAGCAGCGCGCGGGCATCGCCCCGGCTCTGGCTATCGCTGGCGCCGCGCAGCAGCGCCGGCAGCTCGACGTTCTCCAGGGCGTTGAGCGTCGGGATCAGCATAAACGACTGAAAAACAAAACCAACGTGCTGCGCCCGCAGCGCCGCCCGCGCCTCCTCATCCATCCGGTGCAGCGGTTTGCCCAGCATCGATACTTCCCCGCTGCTGCCATCGTCGAGGCCGGCGAGGATCGCCAGCAGGGTCGATTTACCGGAACCCGACTCGCCGATCAGGGCGATGGTCTGCCGCGGTTTGACAACCAGCTCAACTCCGGTAAGGATGGAGAGCTGATGCTCCCCCTGACCGACGGACTTCTTAAGATGATGAACTTCAAGTATGTTTTCCGCTGGCATGTGCCTTTCCTGTTGTTGTTCCTGTTTACCTGCCGCGCGATGGCGGCGGACACGCTGCTGATCCTCGGCGACAGCCTGAGCGCTGGCTATCGGATGGCGGCCAACGCCGCCTGGCCGGCGCTGCTCAATGAGCAGTGGCAGGCGAAAACGCCGGTGGTGAACGCCAGCATCAGCGGCGATACCTCGCAGCAGGGGTTGGCTCGCCTGCCAGCGCTGCTTAAGCAGCACCAGCCGCGCTGGGTGCTGGTTGAGCTCGGCGGCAATGACGGACTGCGCGGTTTTCCGCCGCAGCAGACCGAGCAGACGCTGCGCACCATTATTAAAGATATCAAAGCGGCCAACGCCGAGCCGCTGCTGATGCAAATTCACCTGCCGGCGAACTATGGCCGCCGCTATAATGAAGCCTTCGGCGCGATTTACCCGGCCCTGGCCAAAGAGTTCGCTATTCCTCTCCTGCCCTTTTTTATGGAGGAGGTCTATCTCAAGCCGCAATGGATGCAGGACGACGGCATTCATCCAAATCGCGACGCGCAGCCGTTTATCGCCGACTGGATGGCGAAGCGGCTGGCTCCCTTAGTTAATCATGACTCCTGAACGCCAGGGGTCGCTGACAGGTAAAGTTATGCAAAAAACGGTTTTAGTGACAGGCTGTTCCAGCGGAATTGGTCTGGAAAGCGCGCTGGATTTAACCCGCCAGGGCTTTCGCGTGCTGGCGGCCTGCCGCAAAGCAGAGGATGTCGCGCGGATGCAGGAGCTGGGGCTAACCGGTATTTTGCTCGATCTGGATGACCCGCAGAGCGTGGAGCGCGCGGCAGCGGAGGTGATTGCGCTGACCGATAATCGTCTCTACGGCCTGTTCAATAACGCCGGGTATGGCGTCTATGGCCCGCTGAACACCATCAGCCGCCAGCAGATGGAACAGCAATTTTCCGCTAACTTTTTCGGCGCGCATCAGCTCACCATGCTGCTGCTGCCGGCGATGACGCCGCACGGCGAAGGGCGCATCGTGATGACCTCCTCGGTGATGGGGCTTATCGCCAGTCCCGGCCGCGGAGCCTATGCCGCCAGTAAATATGCCCTCGAGGCGTGGTCCGACGCGCTGCGCATGGAGCTGCGCCACAGCGGTATTCAGGTCAGCCTGATTGAACCGGGCCCGATCCGCACCCGCTTTACCGATAACGTCAACCAGACGCAAAGCGATAAGCCCGTAGAAAACCCGGGTATCGCCGCCCGCTTTACCCTCGGGCCGGAGGCGGTGGTGGAAAAAGTGCGCCATGCTTTTACCAGCGATAAACCAAAGCTGCGCTATCCGGTCACCCTGGTCACCCACGCGGTGGCGCTGCTTAAGCGCCTGCTGCCTGCCCGCGCGATGGACAAAATTATCCACGGCTGAGTTGAAGCGCGGAATGCCGCCCCCATGTAAAACAGAAATCGACTAACGAGAAATGCCCATGTCCGAACAGAATATTGTCAACATTAGCGAAGCGAACCTGCAGCAGACGCTACAGCAGTCCATGAACGTTCCGGTGCTGTTTTATTTCTGGTCTGCCCGCAGTCAGCACTGCGAACAGCTGACCCCGGTGCTCGAGCGCCTGGCAGCCCAATACAACGGCCAGTTCACGCTGGCGAAGGTCGATTGCGACGCCGAGCAGATGCTCGCCTCACAGTTTGGTCTGCGCGCCATCCCTACGGTTTATCTGTTCCAGAACGGCCAGCCGGTGGATGGTTTTGAAGGCCCGCAGCCGGAAGAAGCGATCCGCGCCCTGCTGGATAAAGTCCTGCCCCGTGAAGAGGAGCTGAAAGCTCAGCAGGCGCTGGCCCTGATGCAGGAAGAAAAATACGCCGATGCCCTGCCGCTGCTGAAGGAAGCCTGGCAGCTGTCGAATCAGGAAAGCCAGATTGGCCTGCTGCTGGCGGAAACGCTGATTGCTCTACACCGTTCCGATGAAGCGGAAAGCGTGCTGAAAACCATTCCTCTGCAGGATCAGGATACCCACTATCAGGGTCTGGTGGCGCAGATTGAGTTGCTCAAACAGGCCGCCGACACCCCGGAAATCCAGCAGCTGCAGCAGCAGGTGGAACAGAATCCGGAGGATGCGCAGTTGGCCTCCCAGCTGGCGCTGCAGCTGCATCAGGTCGGGCGTAATGAAGAAGCGCTGGCCCTGCTGTTCAGCCATCTGCAGAAAGATTTAGGCGCCGGCGATGGCCAGGCGCGCAAGATGCTGCAGGAGATCCTCGCCGCCCTCGGTACCGGCGATGCGCTGGCCGCCAAATATCGTCGTCAGCTCTATTCGCTGCTGTACTAATCCGTTGCCTTCCCCGGATAGCGCTGCGCTTATCCGGGCTACGCGAACTATGCGGAACGTAGCCTAAGTAGCCCGGGTAAGGCGTGAACGCCGCAACCCGGGATCGTTCATGGGCGCTTTTTCAGCTGCGTCACAACCAGCTGATGGCGGGCGTTGAAGAACTTCCGGTAGGTCAGATAGCCGGCGATAATCGTCGACAGGCTGGCGGTCGACAGCAGCATAAAGGTCACCATGATCTGGTACTTAATCGCCTTCACCGGGTCAATACCGGCAAAAATCAGCCCCGACATCATCCCAGGCAAGCTCACCAGACCGACCGTTTTCGCCGAATCGACGGTGGGAATCAATGACGCGCGAATGCTCTCGCGAATCAGCCGCGCTGAGGCCATCTTCGGCGTCGCGCCGAGGCTCAGTTTCTCCTGAATCTGCTGCTGCTCGCTGCTGAAGCGCTGGCCCATATTGTTGTAGCACAGCCCCACCGCCACCATGGCGTTCCCGGCCACCATCCCGGCAATCGGGATCACCTGCATCGGCACGAAGGCGATCGAGCCAGAAAACACCAGTACCGCCAGCGTTAGTCCAGCGCCAGTAGTGATGGCGATAAACGACGAGATAAAAGCTTTGTCGATATATTTACTGCGCTTCTTCGCATTCCACGCCGCGTTAAAGCAGATAAACAGCACCATCAACAGCGTCAGAACCGCATGATTGACGTTAAAGATATATTTCAGCACATAGCCGACGATTATCAGCTGCACGATCGCCCGGCAAATACTCCAGATAATATCTTTTTCCAGCGCCAGCTTTTCCCGATAGCTGACCAGAATAGCGATCAGCACCAGCACCATCGACAGCGCCAGCGATTCGTTCGTAATGTTATGCCCGTTCATGCTGTACCTCCTGCATATTTCTGCCGGCAGGTTGCAGCGTAATCACTTCATCGGCATGCGAAATTTCATTGCGATCGTGGGTGACCCACAGAACAGCGACCTGTTTTTCCGTTGCGTAGCCATGAATAATTTCATTCACATTCTGTTTATTACTTTCATCCAGCGCGCTGGTAATTTCGTCCAGCAGCAGCACGCGCGGCAGAAATTGTAGATTGCGGATCAGCGATACGCGCTGCTTTTCCCCGCCGGAGAGTTCGTTAATGGATTTTTCCAGCATATTTTCGTCAAGGCCAAAGCGCTGCAGGTCGGCCAGCAGCGCCTGCGGATCCGGTTGTTTATTGCGGATCTGCCACGGAAAAATCAGATTATCGTAAACCGAATCACCGAACAGGGCCGGCGTCTGCGCGCAGTAAGAGACCTGTTGGCGATACCTTTCCGGCGACAGCGTCGCGACATCCGCATCGTCGAAGAACAGGTGCCCGGAGGTTGGGCTGAGCAGCGAGGCGATAATCTTCAGCAAGGTACTTTTCCCGCAGCCGGAAGGGCCGGTAATCAACTTGAATTCTCCGGCGCGAAGCTGAAAATTGATATTGTGTAAAATAACGGCGTCGTCGGTCTTAAACCCCACACCGTCGAGACGCAAAAGCGCGTTATTTTCCTTCATGAGTCTTCCTGATTATTTTCTGAAACACCGCTAGTTTACCGCACTTTCCTTTCTCCAGGATGAGGAGAAAGATATACTCAGTTTAAACATGCGCTATTTCCTTGTAGCGCCCCGCCAGGCAACAAGAAAGGAGGTTTTTGATGCTGATTTTTATTCCTATCCTTATTTTCGTCGCGCTGGTTATTGTGGCCGCGGCGGTGAAAATTGTCCCGCAGGGTTACCAGTGGACGGTGGAGCGCTTCGGGCGTTTTACCCAGACGCTGCAGCCGGGATTAAGCTTAGTCGTGCCGTTTATGGACCGTATCGGCCGCAAAGTGAACATGATGGAGCAGGTGCTCGATATCCCCTCGCAGGAGGTTATCTCCCGGGATAACGCCAACGTCACCATCGACGCGGTCTGTTTTATTCAGGTGATCGACGCGCCAAAGGCCGCCTACGAGGTCAGCAATCTTGAGCAGGCGATCGTCAACCTGACGATGACCAACATCCGTACCGTGCTCGGCTCAATGGAGCTGGACGAAATGCTCTCCCAGCGCGACAGCATTAACACCCGCCTGCTGCATATCGTTGACGACGCCACCAACCCGTGGGGGGTGAAAATCACCCGAGTCGAAATTCGCGACGTTCGCCCGCCGGCGGAGCTTATCGCCTCGATGAACGCCCAGATGAAAGCCGAACGTACCAAACGCGCGTACATCCTTGAGGCCGAAGGGGTGCGACAGGCGGAAATTCTGAAAGCGGAAGGGGAAAAGCAGTCGCAGATCCTCAAGGCCGAGGGCGAACGGCAGTCCGCGTTCCTGCAGGCGGAGGCACGCGAACGGTCCGCCGAAGCGGAAGCCCGCGCCACCCAAATGGTCTCCTCGGCGATCGCCTCGGGCGATATTCAGGCGATCAACTACTTCGTGGCGCAGAAATACACCGATGCGCTGCAGCAGATTGGCGCCGCTAACAACAGCAAAGTGGTATTGATGCCGCTGGATGCCAGCAGCCTGATGGGATCGATCGCCGGGATCAGCGAGCTGATCAAAGAAGGCGCTGGCGATCGGAAAAAATCATGATCGGCATGATCCTCGCACACCCCCATCTGTTCTGGCTAAGCCTCGGCGGGCTGCTGCTGGCGGCCGAGATGCTGGGCGGCAGCGGATACCTGCTGTGGAGCGGCGTCGCCGGCGTGGTGACCGGCGCCCTGACCTGGCTCCTGCCGCTGAGCTGGGAATGGCAAGGCACGCTGTTTGCCGTTCTCACCCTGCTGGCGGCGTGGCTGTGGTCGAAATGGCTGCGCAAGCGCGTCAAAACGCAGCGCCCGGCCGATGCCCAGCTCAACCAGCGAGGGCAGCAACTGGTGGGCCGCCGCCTGACGCTGGATGCCCCGCTGGTGAACGGCCGCGGCCACGTCCGCGTGGGCGACAGCTCCTGGCCGGTGATTGCCGATGAAGACTTCGCGGCGGGCAGCAAGGTTGAAGTGATTGCCGTAGAAGGGATTACGCTACGAATCAGACCCGCCGTCCGTTAAGCCTGCGCCTTGCGATGGCAGCAGCCGGAAAGATTATCGATAATCGGGCACTCCGCGCTGTCGTCGCCGGGGCAGGATTCGGCCAGCGCCAGCAGGTGCGCGCGCATATTTTGCAGCTCGCGGATATGGTTCTCGATATCCGCCACTTTCTCCAGCGTGCGTTTTTTCACATCGGCGCTGTGCCGCGACGGGTCGTTGAACAGGGCCACCAGCTCGCGGCACTCTTCCAGGTTAAACCCCACCTGCCGCGCCTGGCGCAGCAGCGTCAGTTCATCGAGATGCTGCTGACTATAGGTGCGATAGCCGTTTTCGCTCCGCAACGGCGGCGTCACCAGCCCCTTCTCTTCATAAAAACGAATCGCTTTGCTGGTTAAGCCGGTTTTTTTCGCCACATCGCTGATATTCATTTTTTCTCCTTGACCTTCCCCTTGCTGGAAGGTTTAACCTTCTTAATACTCGATGAAAGAGTGGGTCTGGTCAATCGTTGACCGGAAAATTATTCAGGAGTTATTTATGTCTAACACTATCGACCTGACGCTGGATGGCCTCTCCTGCGGCCACTGCGTCAAACGCGTGAAAGAGAGTCTGGAGCAGCGTCCTGACGTTGAGCAAGCGGAAGTCACCCTCACTGAAGCCCATGTGACGGGCAGCGCCAGCGCGCAAGCGCTGATTGATACCGTTAAACAAGCCGGATACGGCGCGGAGCTCAGCCACCCAAAGGCTAAACCGCTGGCAGAATCATCAATCCCGTCGGAAGCACTGACAGCGGCCACTCCTGAGCTTCCGGCAGCCCATGACGAAGATGACAGTCAACAGCTGCTGATCAACGGCATGAGCTGCGCCAGCTGCGTCTCCCGGGTACAAAACGCGCTTGCCGCGGTGCCGGGCGTCTCACAGGCGCGGGTTAACCTGGCGGAACGCACGGCGCTGGTGATGGGCAGTGCGTCCGCCGCAGAATTAGTGCAGGCGGTGGAGAAAGCCGGCTATGGCGCGGAGGCGATCGAAGACGATCTGCAACGCCGCGAACGCCAGCAGGAAACCGCCCTCGCGACGATGAAACGTTTTCGCTGGCAGGCGATTGTCGCCCTGCTGGTCGGCGTGCCGGTGATGGTCTGGGGCATGATCGGCGATAACATGATGGTCAGTGACGACAACCGTTCGCTGTGGCTGGTTATCGGCCTTGTCACCCTCGCCGTCATGGTCTTCGCCGGCGGCCACTTCTACCGCAGCGCGTGGAAAAGCCTGAAAAACGGCACCGCCACCATGGATACGCTGGTGGCGCTCGGCACCGGCGTCGCCTGGCTGTACTCGATGAGCGTCAACCTGTGGCCGCAGTGGTTCCCGATGGAAGCCCGCCATCTCTATTACGAAGCCAGCGCGATGATTATCGGCCTGATTAACCTCGGCCATATGCTGGAGGCCCGAGCGCGTCAGCGCTCCTCGAAAGCGCTGGAAAAACTGCTCGACCTGACGCCGCCTTCGGCGCGGGTCGTCACGCCCGAGGGCGAGAAAGATCTGCCGCTCGCGGAAGTTCAGGCCGGCATGACCCTGCGCCTGACTACCGGCGACCGCGTCCCGGTCGACGGCATGATAAGCCAGGGCGAAGCCTGGTTTGATGAAGCGATGCTCACCGGCGAACCGGTGCCGCAGCAAAAAGGCGATGGCGACGCCATTCACGCCGGGACCGTGGTGCAGGATGGCAGCGTGCTGTTTACCGCCAGCGCCGTCGGCAGCCAGACCACGCTGGCAAGAATTATCCGCATGGTGCGCCAGGCGCAGAGCAGCAAACCGGAGATCGGCCAGCTGGCGGATAAAATCTCCGCCGTATTTGTTCCGGCGGTGGTCGTCATTGCGCTGATCAGCGCTGCGATCTGGTACTTCTTCGGCCCGGCGCCGCAGATCGTCTATACCCTGGTCATTGCCACCACGGTACTGATTATCGCCTGTCCGTGCGCCTTAGGCCTGGCGACGCCGATGTCGATTATCTCCGGCGTTGGCCGGGCGGCGGAGTATGGCGTGCTGGTCCGCGATGCCGATGCGCTGCAGCGCGCCAGTGAACTCGACACCCTGGTGTTCGATAAAACCGGCACCCTGACCGAAGGCAAGCCGCAGGTGGTGGCGGTGAAAACTTTCGCTGGCGTTGATGAGCATACCGCGCTGCGTCTTGCCGCCGCGCTGGAGCAGGGCTCAAGCCATCCGCTGGCGCGAGCGATCCTTGATAAAGCTGCCGACGGCCCATTGCCGGAAGTCAGCGGCTTCCGCACCCTGCGCGGCCTTGGCGTCAGCGGCGAGGCGGAAGGTCATCGTCTGCTGCTCGGTAACCAGGCGCTGCTCAACGAGCAGCATATCAATACCGCCGAGGTGGAAAGCGAGATGACAGCCCAGGCCTCACGCGGCGCCACGCCGGTGCTGCTGGCGGTGGATGGTCAGGCCGCCGCGCTGTTCGCCATCCGCGACCCGCTGCGCGAAGACAGCGTCGACGCCCTGGCGCGTTTGCATCGGCAGGGCTACCGGCTGGTGATGCTTACCGGGGATAACCCCACCACCGCGAAGGCTATCGCCAAAGAAGCCGGCATTGATGAAGTGATCGCCGGCGTGCTGCCGGACGGTAAAGCCGATGCCATTAAGCGTCTGCAGAGCCAGGGGCACAAAGTGGCGATGGTTGGCGATGGGATTAACGACGCCCCGGCGCTGGCCCAGGCGGATGTCGGGATCGCCATGGGCGGCGGCAGCGATGTCGCTATTGAAACCGCGGCGATCACCCTGATGCGCCATAGTCTTCACGGCGTGGCCGATGCGCTGGCGATTTCGAAAGCAACGTTACGCAATATGAAGCAGAACCTGCTGGGCGCGTTTGTCTACAACTCGCTGGGTATCCCGATTGCCGCCGGGATCCTCTGGCCGCTGACCGGCACCCTGCTCAACCCGGTGGTCGCCGGCGCGGCGATGGCGCTGTCGTCGATCACCGTGGTGAGTAACGCCAACCGCCTGCTGCGCTTTAAACCAAAAGAGTAAACGCTGTCAGATGAAACGGGCGCCGACGTTGTTCGGCGCCCGTTTTTTTGCCGGGACAAGAAAAGCCCGCCGGAAGGGTGACGTGTATCACCATATGCGCTAGCATGAAGTCCTCACACTTCGGAGCGCGTATGGGCCTGTTAAACCGGATAAAAATGCTGTGGCGAGCCGCCGTCGGCTCGTCTTATTCCTGGCCTGCGATGGATATCGTCCTGCCCGGCGAACGCTATTTGCACCTCGTCGGCAGTATCCATATGGGCACCCGCGACATGGCGCCGCCGCCGGCGAAGCTTCTGAAAAAAATACGCCAGGCCGATGCGTTAATCGTCGAGGCCGATATCAGCGGCAATGAAACCCCGTTTAGCAATCTCCCCACTTACCCACCGCTGGCGGAACGCCTGAGCGATGCGCAGCTGAGCGAGCTAGAGGCGCTAACCGGCGAGCTGGGCCTGTCGGTCGGGCTGTTCGACAGCCAGCCGCTGTGGCAGGTGGCGATGGTCCTGCAGGCCACCCAGGCGCAGAAGCTGGGGCTGCGACCGGATTACGGCATCGATTATCAGTTGCTGATGGCCGCCCGCGAGAGCAACATAGCGGTGATGGAGCTGGAAGGCGCCGACAGCCAAATCGCGCTGTTGCGCGATCTGCCCGACGGGGGGATGGCGCTGCTGGAGGATACGCTGACCCACTGGCGCACCAACGCCCGTTTACTGCAGGTCATGATCGGCTGGTGGCTGGAGCAACCGCCGTCGCGCGGCGCGGTATCGCTGCCGACGACCTTTAGCCAGTCTTTATATGATGTGCTGATGCACCAGCGCAACCTCGCCTGGCGCGAGACGCTGCTGGCCTTGCCGCCGGGGCGCTACGTGGTTGCCGTTGGCGCGCTGCACCTGTATGGCGAAGGGAATCTGCCGGATATGCTGACATAAAAAAAATGGCCAATATTGCTATTGGCCCGTCAAAGAGGAATTTCATCATTATTATTATCCCGGGATTTGCATCCCGGATCGTCTGATTGTCGCTCAAAGTGACCATCACTGCCAACACTATTGCGCAAGATGGTACTATTTTTTAGACAACCTGCGGGCGTATTCTGACGTCACGCAAAACCGGTTGGTAAGAAGGATAGCTATGACTCCCGCCGTTAAATTACTCGAAAAAAACAAAATTTCCTTTCAGATCCACAGTTACGATCACGATCCCAATGAGACCAACTTCGGAGATGAAGTGGTGCGCAAGCTCGGCCTCAATGCCGACCAGGTTTACAAGACCTTGCTGGTCGCCGTGAACGGCGATATGAAGCATCTGGCGGTGGCCGTCACTCCGGTCGCCGGGCAGCTGGATTTGAAGAAAGTGGCGAAAGCGCTGGGCGCTAAGAAAGTCGACATGGCCGACCCGATGGTGGCGCAGCGTATCACCGGCTATCTGGTGGGCGGCATCAGTCCGCTGGGGCAGAAGAAGCGCCTGCCGACGGTGATTGACGCCCCGGCGCAGGAATTTGCCACCATCTATATTTCCGGCGGCAAACGCGGGCTGGATATTGAGCTGGCGGCCAGCGATCTGGCGCAGCTTCTCGATGCGAAGTTCGCCGATATCGCCCGCCGCGATTGATAAAACGATCCCGGATAGCGGCGCACGCGTCTTATCCGGGATACCCAACTTGTAGCCCCGGTAAGCGTAGCGCCACCGGGGAAATAGCCAACCTGAAGCCCAGGCTTACTGCCAGCTCACCTCGCCTTTCGGCTCATAGGCGGCGGCATCCAGCGGCGAGTTCTTCTCGATATACTCTTTCAGCACTTCGGCATCGATAAAGCCGGTATTCACATACCCAGGTTTATCGGCGATGTTCGGATAGCCATCGCCGCCGGTGGCGTTAAAGCTCAGCGTCGCCATCCGATAGGTCTTCGCCGGATCCACCGGTTCGCCTTTGATTTTCAGATCGTTCAGCTTACCGTCTTTGGCCACGAAACTGACGTTGGCAAACTGCGGATAAGCGCCGGAATCCGGCTTCATCTGCGCGACGGCGGTCAGGTAATCCACTACCTCCTTGCCGTTCATATCGACATAGGTCAGCACATTGCCGAACGGCTGGACCTTCATCACATCTTTGTAGGTGATATCCCCCGCCTCAATGGAGTCGCGGATCCCGCCGCCGCTCATCACCGCGAAATCCGCGTTGCTGCGCGCCATTTGCGCCGCCAGCAGCAGGTGGCCCATATTGGTCTGCACAAAGCGCACTTTACTGCGGTCGCCCTCCAGATGACCATTCACGCTGCCGATTTTGACCTGCAGCTGCGCCTTGCCTTTGTTCTGGAACGGCGTCAGCAGCGACATCATCTGCGGGTTCTCGGCGATCTGCGGCGTATACAGCACCCGCTCGCTTTGGCCGTTATCGTAAGTCACTTTTTTCTTCAGGTTGACCGGGATCAGCTGATAGTGCACCAGCTTCAGCTCGCCGTTACGGAACTCAAAATCGGCGCGGCCGACGTATTTGCCCCACTCATGCGCCTGGACGATCCAGATGCCGTTCTGACGATCCGGAGCGCACGGGGTGCCTGGCACATAATCGACCTGCTTTTTATTTTCCGCCGCCATGCATACCGGATCCTGCGAGTGACCGCCGACGATCATCGCCAGCGATCCCGCAGGTAAACTCCGCGCCATTTCAACATCGCCCGGCGCATTAGAGCCGTGGTTGCCATTGTCGTAATGGCCCATATGGGTGGTGGCCAGGATCACGTCCGGCTTTTCATTCTGCTGCAGCTCCTGGATAACCAGCTTCGCCTCTTCCGCCGGTTTGCGGAATTCAATATCGGTGAAATATTCCGGATTGCCAATCTTGGCCGTATCGTCGGTGGTTAAGCCAATCACCGCGATTTTCAGCCCACCGCGCTTAAACAACGCCCAGGGTTTGAACAGCCGTTCGCCGGTGCTTTTCTGATAAATATTGGCCGACAGGAACGGGAACTTAGCCCACTTTTCCTGCTGGCGCAGTACGCTCAGCGGATTATCGAATTCATGGTTACCCACCGCCATCGCGTCGTAGCCGATCAGGTTCATGCCGCGAAAATCGGGCTCTGCATCCTGTAAATCAGACTCCGGTACGCCGGTATTAATATCGCCGCCGGATAACAGCAGGACGCTTCCCCCTTCCGCCGCCACCTCTTTCCGGATGCCATCGACCAGCGTTTTCTGCGCCGCCAGGCCATATTCGCCGTAGTCATTGCGCCAGAAATGGCCGTGGTGATCGTTGGTGTGCAGGATGGTAATTTTATAGGTTTTATCCTGCTCATAGGCCTGTGCCGACAGGCTGCCCAGCGATAAAGCGGCGAATAGCGCCAGCGCTACGCTGTGTTTGAAATAATGCATGCTTCACTCCCTGACTTAATCCCAAGTGCCGAAAGTATAGCGAGTTAGTCGCGTTGACAAATATGTTTTCAGAATTGCGACTTCCTTCAAACCTTATCAGCAGGTATGTTAGTTGGATAATAATTCTACCTGCATCCTCTATACGCCTTCGCGTTGTATGGCATTGCGTCAGCCCGTTCGTCATATTTCCCATGCAGTAGCCGGGAAAATCAGGGCAGTCGCCATGGCGGACAAAAGACGAAAGCTATATAAAAAAGTGACGTGAACCTATGGCAATCAATCAGACCGCTCAACCCTTGTCCGGCCCCGCTGCGCCGCCGCAAAAAGCACGCACCTCGTTTGGCATCTTAGGCGCGATCAGCCTGTCCCATTTGCTTAACGATATGATCCAGTCGCTTATTCTCGCTATCTACCCGCTGCTGCAGGCGGAGTTCTCCCTTACCTTCGTGCAGATCGGCATGATCACCCTGACCTTCCAGCTCACCTCATCGCTATTCCAGCCGGTGATTGGCTACATCACCGATAAACGCTCGATGCCGTGGTCGCTGCCGGTGGGCATGTGCTTCACCCTCTGCGGTTTGATTCTCCTCGCGCTGGCCGGTAGCTTCGGCATGGTGCTGCTGGCCGCCGCGCTGGTAGGTACCGGCTCCTCGGTTTTCCATCCGGAATCGTCCCGCGTAGCGCGGATGGCCTCCGGCGGCCGTCACGGCCTGGCCCAGTCGCTGTTCCAGGTGGGCGGCAACTTCGGCAGCTCGCTTGGCCCATTGCTGGCGGCGGTGATCATCGCCCCGTACGGCAAAGGCAACGTCGCCTGGTTTGTGCTGGCCGCTCTGTTGGCTATTGTCGTGCTGTCGCAAATCAGCCGCTGGTATGCCGCGCAGCATCGAATGAATAAGGGCAAACCGAAACCGGCCATCGTTAATCCGCTGCCGCGCAAGAAGGTCATTCTGGCGGTAGGCATTCTGCTGATGCTGATTTTCTCGAAATATTTCTATATGGCGAGCATTAGCAGCTATTACACCTTTTATCTGATGCATAAATTCGGCTTAACGGTGCAAAACGCCCAGCTTCATCTGTTTGCCTTCCTGTTCGCAGTGGCTGCCGGGACGGTGATTGGCGGGCCTGTTGGCGATAAAATTGGGCGTAAGTATGTGATTTGGGGTTCTATCCTCGGCGTAGCGCCTTTCACCCTTGTTTTACCCTACGCCAGCCTTGAATGGACGGGGATTTTAACGGTGATCATTGGTTTTATCCTCGCCTCGGCCTTTTCCGCTATTCTGGTCTATGCGCAGGAACTGCTGCCGGGACGCATCGGCATGGTTTCTGGCCTGTTTTTCGGCTTCGCCTTTGGCATGGGCGGCCTTGGCGCCGCGGTGTTAGGCCTGCTGGCGGACCATACCAGCATCGATCTGGTTTATAAAATCTGCGCCTTCCTGCCGCTGCTGGGATTCCTGACGATATTCCTTCCTGATAACCGGCAAAAAGCCTGATTATTCGGCGGCCAAAGTGCAACCCTGGCCGCCGTTAACCCTTGTGTCATCAGCCTGTTCCACGATTTCCCCCCGCCATTTTCCCTTCTGTGCCTTTTCATCGGCTAATTGCATTTTTTTGCACAACTCAAGAATTATTCATAAACAAAGTGAACGTTTTTGTCATAAACTATTACCCGGACAGGGTAGCAAAATGGACCGATACACCACTGGAAAGGAGACGGAATGCACCACGCAACACCGCTTATCACCACCATTGTCGGCGGCCTCGTGCTCGCCTTTATTCTCGGCATGATTGCCAATAAGCTACGTATTTCTCCTCTGGTGGGATATCTCTTAGCGGGCGTGCTGGCCGGACCTTTCACCCCTGGCTTTGTTGCTGACACCAAACTGGCTCCGGAACTGGCGGAACTTGGCGTCATTCTGCTGATGTTCGGCGTCGGGCTGCATTTCTCACTTAAAGACCTGATGGCGGTAAAATCGATCGCCATCCCCGGGGCTATCGCCCAGATAGCCGTGGCGACGCTGCTGGGTATGGCGCTCTCCGCCGCCCTCGGCTGGTCGCTGATGACCGGCATCGTCTTTGGCCTGTGCCTCTCCACCGCCAGTACCGTAGTGCTGCTGCGCGCGCTGGAGGAACGACAACTGATTGACAGCCAGCGCGGGCAAATCGCCATCGGCTGGCTGATTGTGGAAGACCTGGTGATGGTCCTGACGCTGGTCCTGCTGCCGGCGATTGCCGGTATGGCGGAGAAAGGCAACGTCGGCTTCGCGTCCCTGGCCCTCGACCTCGGGATCACCATTGGCAAAGTGGTGGCCTTTATCGCCATTATGATGCTGGTCGGCCGCCGGCTGGTGCCGTGGATCATGTCGCGCAGCGCCGCCACCGGCTCACGCGAGCTGTTCACTCTGTCGGTGCTGGCCCTGGCGCTGGGCATCGCCTTCGGCGCCGTGGAGCTGTTTGATGTCTCTTTTGCCCTCGGCGCCTTCTTTGCCGGCATGGTGCTTAACGAATCCGAGCTCAGCCACCGCGCCGCCCATGACACCCTGCCGCTGCGCGACGCCTTCGCGGTGCTGTTCTTCGTCTCCGTCGGCATGCTGTTTGACCCGATGGTGCTGGTCCAACAGCCGCTGGCGGTGCTGGCGACGCTGGCGATTATTATCTTTGGTAAATCCGCAGCCGCCTTTTTCCTTGTGCGGATGTTTGGCCACTCGCCGCGCACCGCGCTGACCATCGCCGCCAGCCTGGCGCAGATTGGCGAGTTTGCCTTTATTCTCGCCGGCCTGGGAATGGCGCTTAACCTGCTGCCGCAGGCCGGACAAAATCTGGTGCTGGCCGGGGCGATCATCTCAATTATGCTCAACCCGGTGCTGTTTACCCTGCTGGAAAAATATCTCGATAAAACCGAAACCCTCGACGAGCAGACGCTGGAAGAGGTCCTGGAAGACGAGAAGCAGGTGCCGGTCGATATCTGCAACCACGCGCTGTTGGTCGGCTTCGGCCGCGTCGGCAGCCTGCTGGGCGAGAAGCTGATGGCCCAGGGGATCCCGCTGGTGGTGGTTGAAACCTCGCGCACCCGCGTGGATGAGCTACGCGAGCGCGGGATCAGCGCGGTGCTCGGCAATGCCGCCAATGAAGAGATCATGGAGCTGGCGCATCTCGATTGCGCCCGTTGGCTGCTGCTGACAATCCCTAACGGCTACGAGGCCGGAGAGATTGTCGCTTCCGCACGGGAAAAATGTCCGAATATCGAGATTATCGCCCGCGCCCATTATGATGACGAAGTGGACTACATTATCGATCGCGGAGCCAATCAGGTGGTGATGGGCGAACGGGAAATTGCCCGCGCCATGCTACGGCTTCTGGAAACGCCACCGGCCGGCGAAGTGGTCACCGGCTGATGTACTGCCCTCTCCCCGCCGGGAGAGGGACGCGCTTACCGATCCCAGTACGCCTCTTCCAGGCTGTCCTCACGCTCCGGCAGGCCGCGGGTTAAACGCGGCGAGTGCTGGTTCAGCACCTGATAGCTCACGCGGTTGGCATATTTACACACCTGCGCCAGCGAGGAATAGGTCAGCCATTTGCATTTGTGCTTGCTGGAGTTGGGGACGTTATTGCGGTGGTAGTTATTGGCGGTGATGTCATGCAGCAGCGCCGCCAGCGCGCCGTCGCCTGCGCCGTTGGTGTTCATGATCTTCTCGGGGCCGCCCATATAGGGAGCGATATGGGAATATATGCGCAGCGGATTAACGCAATCCTGGTGACGCATCGCGCGGCTGAATTCAAACTGGTTAAACTCCGGGATCGCCCCCGGCAGCAGCGGATGCTGGGTTTTCCGCTTCGCCTCTTCTTCGGTGAAGCCCGCCATATACAGGCCCGCCGGGCCGGCGGTGCACAGCACCAGGTCGACCCAGTCCAGCGCCTTATTCGCCGCTGACAGCGGATCGGCAAAGCCGGTCAGCGCTTCCCCTTCCTCTTCGTTCATTGCCAGAATAGAGACATGCTCCTGCAGGAACTCCTGCCACCACGCCGGGTTATCGGCAATCACGTATTTGGTTCCGAGGGTTAACACCACCGGCACATCGTGCTTTTTGGCATACTCAATAGCCTTCATCGTGGCGTCCGGCATCGGCTCGCCCGACTTGCAGCGGACCAGGTAAGAGGTCAGCACCAGCGCCGAGGCGCCGGCGATCACCGCTTCCGGAATGCTTTCCGGACGCAGCTTGTTCATGTGGCCCGGGCTGATGGCGAAGGTGCGCTCGCCGCTGTCACCGATCAGGGTAAAGCAGCGGCCAATGGCGCCGTCGACGCCCTGCAGATAGTTCAGATCGGTGCGGCTGGAGGTATTGCACAGGTAACGATAGGCGTAGCCGCCGATTTCGATATTGCTGCACATCACGCCAAGCAGCACCGAGCGATCGTCCGCCAGCACCGAGTAGTTGTGCATGGTATTGCCGATGGTGCCGCCGGCAAACTGATGGGTAATGAGATTGTTGCGCACCAGCTCCTGGTACAGCGCCTCGGCGACGTCATCTTCAATCACCAGCGAATGGCCCGCGCTCAGGCCGTAGCGCACGATAAACGCCTCATCCACTTTCGCTTCGATATCCACCAGCGTCTGGTCGATACCGACCACCCAGGAGACGCTGGATTCATTCTCCGGCTGAATTTGCTGCAGCAGCGGATCGCGGGCGTTAACGGGAAAATAGTGTTTAGATTTGCGTTTACCGGGAAATTTCATAGTGGCGCTTAAATAACAGGGAACAAGCGGGAAATAGTAGCATATTCCCCGCCCTGCGCGCGATCAGCGATAAGGCGCCGTCAGATTGACCATCATCTCAATATGCGCTGCGTCCGCATTAAGCGCCGGAATATATTCATATTGCTTGCCGCCTGCTTCGAGGAATATTTCCCGGTTCTGGACGGCGATTTCTTCCAGCGTTTCGAGACAGTCGGCGGCAAACCCCGGGCACAGCACCTGAATATGCTTCGTCCCTTTCTCGCCGAGCATCTTTAGCGTTTCATCGGTGTACGGGGTCAGCCAGGGTTCCCGGCCAAAGCGCGACTGGAAAGTCATCATCACCCGCTCCGGCGGCAGCCCCAGCGCGGAAACCAGTTCCCGCGTCGTATCGCGACAGCGCTGAGGATAATCATCGCCCTGGTTGGCATAGCGCTGCGGGATCCCATGATAGGAGAGCAGCAGCAGATCCGGTTCCCCATGCACCGCGAAGGAAGCGCGCACGCTGGCCGCCAGCGCATGGATATAGTCCGGATGTTCGGCATAGTCGCGAATAAACGAGATACCCGGAATGGCGCGCTTTTTCGCCAGAATCCGCGCCAGTTCGTCCCAGACGGCGGCCACCGTCGAGCAGGAATATTGCGGATACAGCGGCAGCACCACGATGTGCTCCACCCCCTGCGCCAGTAAGTCATCCACCGCGCTGGCCAGTGACGGTGAACCATAGCTCATGCCCAGCGCCACCGGGGTATCCGGCAGCCTGGCAGCCAGCGCCTGCTGCTGGCGACGACTATACACCATCAGCGGCGATCCCTCTTCCATCCACACGGACTGATAGAGCTTCGCCACGCGCGCGGAGCGAATCGGCAGTATGACGCCGCGCAGCAGCGGCCACCATAGCAGACGAGACGTATCCACCACCCGTTTGTCGCTGAGGAATTGTCGCAGATAGCGCTTCACCGCCCCGGGGGTGGGCGCATCGGGAGTGCCTAAATTGGCCAGCAAGATACCTGTTTTCGTCTGATGCATTACCGCCTCTTAACCATTTGAATCGCAGCCAATTGTAGCTGAAATGGCGCTAAACGGAACCAATCATAGCAAAAGGTAGAAATGAGAGGAGTTCTCATCCTGCCGCAGCAGGATGAGAAAAGGCTTTATCAGCCGAGGATTTTTTCCAGTTCGGCGCGCACGTCAGCTACCGCTTTGGTGCCGTCGACTTTGGCGTATTTGGTGTTGCCCGCCTGCGCTTCTTTGGTGTAGTAGCCGATCAGCGGCGCTGTCATCTGATGGTATTCTACCAGACGCTTACGCACGGTCTCTTCCTGATCGTCTTTACGGGTGGTCAGCTCTTCGCCGGTCACGTCGTCTTTGCCTTCCACCTTCGGCGGATTGAATTTGATGTGGTATACGCGACCGGATGCCGCATGGACGCGACGGCCAACGATGCGGTCGACGATCAGTTCGTCCGGCACGTCGAATTCCAGCACGTAATCAACGGTAATGCCCGCCTCTTTCATGGCGTCAGCCTGCGGAATGGTCCGCGGGAAGCCGTCCAGCAGGAAGCCGTTACGGCAATCTTCCTGGGCGATACGCTCTTTCACCAGCGCGATGACCAGCTCATCGGTCACCAGCTTGCCTGCGTCCATAATGTCTTTCGCTTGCTTACCGAGCTCAGAGCCGGATTTTACCGCCGCGCGCAGCATATCGCCGGTGGAGATTTGCGGAATACCGTATTTCTCCATGATGAACTGAGCCTGAGTTCCTTTACCCGCGCCCGGAGCGCCAAGCAGAATAATACGCATTACGAAAATCCCCTCAAAAGTCGATTCAATTTTTCAAAAACGCTAAACCATACCACCAGAACGGCGATGGCTCAAGGAAGGCGGTGCGGCTGAAACGGTTAATGGTGAGATATTTTATGCAATCCAATGTGAAATGCCCCGCCTGAGCACATCGCTCAGACGGGGCATTTATCCCGTTCCCGGCGTCGCGTCGCTCTGCCGGGCTACTCGTTCAGGTTCGCGTCAGGAAGCCAGCAGCTGGTTCATACGGCGGATAAACTGGTTCGGATCTTCCAGCGTGCCGCGCTCGGCCAGCAGCGCCTGATCCAGCAGCAGTTCCACCCATTCGCCGAACTGCGCGTCGTCCTGGGTATCGGCCGCGCGTTTCACCAGCTGATGCGCCGGGTTCAGTTCGAAGATGTATTTCACTTCCGGCGCCGCTTGGCCCGCTGCCGCGAACAGCTTCGCCATCTGAGTGCTCATCTCGTCGGCGTCGGTGGTGACAATCGCCGGGGTGTCGGTCAGACGATGGGTCAGACGCACCTCTTTCACCCGGTCGCCAAGCAGGTTTTTCACCCGCTCAACGAACGGCTCCAGCGCTTTTTCGGCTTCTTTGGTGGACTCGTCTACTTCATCCGCCAGCTTGTCCAGCGACTCGTCGGCTTTAGCGACAGACTGGAACGCTTTGCCGTCGAACTCAGTCAGGTAGCTCATCATCCACTCGTCGATGCGATCGGAGAGCAGCAGCACTTCGATCCCTTTCTTACGCAGCAGCTCGAGGTGCGGGCTGCTCTTCGCCGCCGCATAGCTGTCGGCTGTGATGTAGTAGATCTTCTCCTGACCTTCTTTCATGCGTGAGACATACTCTTCCAGCGATACGGTCTGCGCGGAGGAGTCGGTATGGGTGGTTGCGAAACGCAGCAGTTTGGCGATCGCTTCCTGGTTGCTCGGATCTTCCGCCGGGCCCTCTTTCAGCACCAGGCCGAACTGTTTCCAGAAGGTTTGGTATTTTTCAGCGTCGTCTTTCGCCAGCTTATCCAGCATCTGCAGCGCGCGTTTGGTCAGCGCAGTGCGCAGGTTGCGGGTCACGCTGCTGTCCTGCAGGATTTCACGGGAGACGTTCAGCGGCAGATCGTTGGAATCGATCAGGCCGCGCACGAAGCGCAGGTAGTTCGGCATAAACTGCTCGGCGTCGTCCATGATGAACACACGCTGGACGTACAGCTTCAGGCCGTGTTTATGATCGCGGTTCCACATATCCCACGGCGCCTGCGACGGGATATACAGCAGGCTGGTGTACTCCTGCTTACCTTCCACGCGGTTATGGCTCCAGGTCAGCGGGTCGCTGTAGTCGTGAGCGATATGCTTATAAAACTCTTTGTATTCGTCGTCGTTAACTTCGGATTTGCTGCGGGTCCACAGGGCCTGCGCCTTGTTGATTTTTTCCCACGAAATCACGGTTTCGCCGTCTTTCTCTTCCCGTTTTTCAATCTCAACCGGCAGCGCGATATGGTCGGAATACTTGCTGATGATAGAGCGCACGCGCCAGTCGTTGAGGAAATCATCTTCGCCTTCGCGCAGATGCAGGGTGATTTCGGTGCCGCGATCGGCTTTGGTGATATCAGCTACGGTATATTCGCCTTCGCCGGCGGACTCCCAGAACACGCCGTTTTCCGGCTTGTCGCCCGCCGCACGGGTACGCACGGTCACTTTGTCCGCCACGATGAAGGCCGAATAGAAGCCGACGCCGAACTGACCGATCAGCTGGCTATCCTTCGCCTGGTCGGAACCCATCGATTCGAGGAACGCTTTGGTGCCGGATTTGGCGATGGTGCCGAGATGGTCGATAACCTCTTCCCGGTTCATACCGATACCGTTATCGGCGATGGTCAGGGTGCGGTTGTCTTTATCAAACGAAACCCGCACGCGCAGCTCGCCGTCTCCCTCATACAAATCCGGCTGCGACAGCGCGCGGAAACGCAGCTTATCGGCCGCATCAGAGGCGTTGGAAATCAGCTCACGCAGAAAGATTTCTTTGTTGGAATAGAGGGAATGGATCATCAGGTGCAGAAGCTGCTTTACTTCTGACTGAAAACCACGAGTTTCTTGTCCTTTCATCTGATTCAACCTCAACAATGCCATTTTAAATGGGTAAAAAACCGTTGAGTGGGAGATGGGGACAGCGGGGAAATTTTTCAAGCGGAGGCGGCAAAGGCCGCCTCCATTTGTTCAGAAAGTAATCTTGTGGCGACCGGCCAGGGAGTGGGACAGCGTGGTGCCGTCGACCATCTCCAGCTCGCCGCCCACCGGCACGCCGTGGGCGATTCGGCTGGCGTCGACGCCATACTGCGCGCACAGCTCCGCGATGTAGTTGGCCGTCGCCTCGCCCTCAACGGTCGGGTTGGTGGCGAGGATCACCTCGGTGATCGACTCCGCCTCCAGCCGTTGCTCCAGGCGATCGAGCCCGATGTCATCAGGCCCGATGCCGTCGAGCGGCGACAGGTGCCCCATCAGCACGAAGTAGCGGCCGGAATACTGCCCGGTCTGCTCAATGGCATAGATGTCCGCCGGACTCTCTACCACGCAGATCTGGCCGTTTTCCTGGCGACGCGGGTTGCTGCAGATATTGCACACCTCCTGCTCGGTGAAGGTGCGGCAATCGGCGCAGTGGCCGATCTCCGACATCGCACGCGTCAGCGCCTGCGCCAGGCGCATCCCGCCGCTGCGATCGCGCTGCAGCAGGGTAAACGCCATGCGCTGCGCTGACTTCGGGCCGACGCCCGGCAGACAGCGCAGCGCTTCCATAAGCTGAGTTAACAGCGGGCTAGTTTGCATCAGAACGGCATCTTGAAGCCTGGCGGCAGTTGCATACCGGCAGAAACGGAAGCCATCTTCTCTTTCTGGGTCTCTTCGATACGGCGCGCGGCGTCGTTGAACGCGGCAGCCACCAGGTCTTCGAGCATCTCTTTGTCGTCTTCCAGCAGGCTTGGGTCGATCTCCACACGGCGGCAGTTGTGCGCGCCGTTAATGGTCACTTTCACCAGACCCGCGCCGGATTCGCCGGTTACTTCCAGCTGAGCGATCTCTTCCTGCATCTTCTGCATTTTCTCTTGCATCTGCTGGGCCTGCTTCATCAGGTTACCCAGGCCGCCTTTTCCACCAAACATAGGCTTCTCTCTCAGTCATCGTTAAAGGTACTGAATGCCAGACAGACTGGCATTCAAATGGGGCGAATACTCTCTTCATCCAGATCGGCGTCGAAGAAACGACGCAGGGTCTGAATGTTATTATCCGCGATAATGGCTTCGCGCGCCTGCGCGAGCTTCTCTTCATAAATAGCCTGCCGCCACTCCAGCGGCGTACGCATCGCGGGATTATCGTCTTCCACGATGGTCAATTCAACCGGCGTACCGTACAACACCCCCAGCGCTTCAGCCAGCTTTTGCTGCGCGCTGGCGGAATTGAGGTGGCGCTGGCTGGGACGCAGATGCAGACAGACGCGGCTGCCCTCCTGCTCTTTCCACGCGTTGAGCGCCACCTGCTCGACCAGCTTCGGTACCGCCAGCTGGCTCACTTCCGCCGCCCAGCTGTCGCGCTCGACCGCTTCTTCGGCGAGCTTGGCCGCCAGCTCCGGCGTCTTCTCATGCTCCAGCGCCTTTTTCAGCGCTTTGGGCGTGGCGACTTCGACTTTGGTCTCTTCCACCACCGTCGTCGCCTTCCAGCGATAGGCCTCTTTCTTCGCCGGGGCCTGCTCCAGCGCGGCCGCGGCCGGACGAGCCTGGACGCGCTCGGTAATCGAACTCAGTCGCTCCAGCGCAGCGTTATTCACCG